>NZ_CP108088.1:5106250-6325625 GCF_036192275.1 Streptomyces sp. NBC_00250
GGACGACTGCGAGCGGCACCGTCTCGTGGTGGTGTCGCCGCAGGACGGGCGACGCCGGGCGCTGGCCCGGATGCCCTTGCTGGGGGCACATCCACGCCCCCAGGAGCAGCCGGAGCCCGACGGCTCCTGGTGGGTCTCGGGCACGGACCCGCTGTCGGGGCGGGCGGCGGTCGCCGTCTCCCGGGACGGGGGGCGTGGTTGGACGGTCAGCCGGCTGCCGAGTCCCACCACAAGGCCCGGATGGCACACGGCGGTGGCGGTGGGCAGGGACGCGGTGTACGCGGCGGAGATGGGGGAGTTGGCGGACGGTGAGCCCGTCAAGAACCCGATGCGGGCACTGCACCGTTCCGTGGACGGGGGCAGGACCTGGCAGCGGATGTGGACGACGGGGCCGAGCGAGCAGCCTCGCAGCCTGCTCGGCCTGCCGGTCCCGGGCCCCGGTGGCCGGGTGGAGATCGGCACGGAGCTTTCGGGGTACGAGAGCGGGGACGGCGGCCGTACGTTCGTCCGGCTCGGCGACGGGACGCATCACACCCGGCGCACCCCGCTGGGCCTGCTGCGTGAGGCGTCGCGCTGCCAGTACGCGCTGACCCTGGACGGGGTGCGCTGGTCGGAGTTCCAGCTGGCCTGCGAGGACCCGGTCGGTGACTGACCGGAAGGCTCGCGGCGGTCGCTCCGGGGCATGTACGACCTCGACCCGACCCGACCCGGCCGGGCGCGAACCGGCGGACACGGCCGAGACGGTCCCTAGTGGTGGAAGGAGGTCTCCGCACTCTTGTCGTGGGTGAGCGGATGGGACTGGCGCCGCAGCTCGGGCAGCAGTCGGCCCAGGTCCTCGATGAGGAGCCCGGCCAGGTCGGCGGAGAAGCCGTTGCGGCAGACCACGCGCAGGACGGACAGGTCCTCGCGGTTCGCGGGGAAGGTGTAGGCGGGGACGAGCCAGCCCCGTTCGCGGAGCCGGCGGGAGACGTCGAAGACGTCGAAGGAGGTGACGTCGGGGGCGGTGGTGAAGGCGAAGACGGGCAGTTGGTCACCGCGGGTCAGGAGCCGGAAGTCGCCCATGGCCTCGATCCGTTCGGCGAGGCCGCGGGCGATGTCCCGGGAGGTCTGCTGCACCGCCCGGTAGCCCTCCCGGCCGAGCCTGAGGAACGTGTAGTACTGCGCGACGACCTGGGCGCCCGGCCGGGAGAAGTTGAGGGCAAAGGTGGGCATGTCGCCGCCCAGGTAGTTGACGCGGAAGACGAGCTCCTCGGGGAGTTCGGCGGGCGAGCGCCACAGGGCCCAGCCGACGCCCGGGTAGACCAGTCCGTACTTGTGACCGGAGGTGTTGATGGAGGAGACGCGGGGCAGCCGGAAGTCCCACACGAGGCCGTCGTCGAGGAAGGGGGCGACCATGGCGCCGGAGGCGCCGTCGACGTGGACGGGGATGTCGAGACCGGTGCGTTCCTGGAGGGCGTCCAGAGCGGCGCAGATCTCGGCGACGGGTTCGTAGGAGCCGTCGAAGGTCGAGCCGAGGACGGCGACGACGCCGATGGTGTTCTCGTCGCAGAGCGCTGCGGCGGACTCGGCGTCGAGGTGGAAGCGGTCGCCCTCCATGGGGACGAGCCGGGGCTCGACCTCCCAGAAATTGCAGAACTTGTCCCAGCAGACCTGGACGTTGGCGCCCATGACCAGGTTGGGGCGGGCGGTGCCCGGGTAGCGGTCGGCGTTCCGCATGGTCCAGCGGCGCTTGAGGGCCATGCCGGCGAGCATGCAGGCCTCGCTGGAGCCGGTGGTGGAACAGCCGACGGCCGTGGCCGGGTCCGGGGCGTTCCACAGGTCGGCGAGCATGGCGACGCAGCGGCGTTCCAGTTCGGCGGTGCGCGGGTACTCGTCCTTGTCGATCATGTTCTTGTCGCGGCACTCGCCCATCAGGACCCCGGCCTGGGGCTCCATCCAGGTGGTGACGAAGGTGGCGAGGTTGAGCCGGGAGTTGCCGTCGAGCATCAGCTCGTCGTGGACGAGCTGGTAGGCGTTGGCCGGGGGCAGCGGGCCGTCGGGCATCCGGTGGCGGGGCGGGGCCTCGGTCATGCCGCCGACCGGGTCGGCGGCACCGAAGAAGGGGTTGAGCGCGAGTCGGCGTTCGGGCTCGGAGGGGGAGGCGGTGGGCCCCTGGTGGAGCGGCGGCATGGGGGACTCCTTCTGTCGGGTGGGGAGAGCCGGCGGGGTGGTCGTCTCCGAGGGGGCGGGGTCAGCGCAGGGAGTCGCCCTGTTCGTCGAGTTCGAGCTGGGGGCGGCCGGTGACGATCAGCCAGGCGGGGAGGGAGGCGAGACAGAGCAGGCCGAGTACCGCGGGGGAGGGGGCGAGGACGGCGCCGGTGAAGAGGCTGATCCAGCCCTGTCGGGTGGTGGCGAGCAGGACGCCGAGGACGGCGGAGGAGACGGCGATCGCCGGATGGACCTCGGGGACGAGGGCCTGGGCGAGCAGCCCGAAGGCGGCGCCGATGAAGACCGCGGGGAAGATCCGGCCGCCCCGGAAGCCGCAGGAGGCGGCGACGAGGAGGGCGAAGAGCTTGACGACGGCCAGTCTGGCCAGTTCGCCCGAGGACCAGCTGCCGATCGAGGAGGTGAGTTCCTTGACCTGATCCAGGCCCTTGAAGAGGGTCAGGGGTCCGCCGAGGGCGCCCAGGAGGCCGAGGACGAGACCGCCGAGGGGCAGCATCAGCATGGGGTGGCGCAGCCGCCGGAAGGCGGCGTGGAAGTAGGGGAAGAGGTAGCAGGAGGCGAGGCCGAAGAGGGCCGCCGCGGAGGCGATCACCAGGGCGGCGAGGAGGTCGCCCCAGCCGGGGTCGGTGAGCGGCGGGATGTCCATGTCGAAGGTGGGGTCGGCGAGCAGCTGGGTGGTCACCGACCCGGCGCCGGCGGCGACGAGCGGGGCGAAGAGCCGCTGCCAGAGGGAGCCGCGCCCCGGCGTGCCGGCGAGGGCTTCGGAGATGACGAGGGCGGCGGCCACCGGCGTACCGAAGAGGGCGCCGATGGTGGCGGACGAGGCGAGGGCGACCCAGGCGGCGCCCGGAACGGCGGGCGCGACCTTGCGGCCGAGCCAGTAGGCGAGGGCGATGTTCGACGCGATGATCGGGTTCTCGGGGCCGAGGCTGACTCCGCCGGCGAGCGCGAGGGCGCTCGCGAGGAGGAGGCCGGGTACGACTCCCGGGGCGAGCGGCGTCCCGCCGAGGCCCATGGACGCCGGGTCGGGGCCGGCGTGTCCGGGGACCTTCCAGACGACGAGGCCCACCGCGATGCCCGCCGCCGTGAGCATGCTGATGATCCAGAGGGAGGAGTAGCCGCCGATGCCGAGGGCGTCGGGCAGGTCGTCCCAGAGGACGCCCTCGAACTCATCCGCGAGGGCGCTGATCCCCAGGAGCAGCAGGCTCGCCCCCACCCCGACCAAGAGCGAGGGCAGCACCTGCGGAAGCAGCACCCGCAGCGAGGCCTCGTCGGCGGAGGATGACGGAGCGGGCTGACCGGGCGAAGCATCATCGGTGGCCACTGGCCCACCATAAGTGAGCAAATGCCGCACAACATCCCGAAATTCGAGTCGAACGGACTTGCACCTCACGTCACGTCAGGCCCGAGGCTGACACGCGTACCGAGAGAAAGGGCGGACGGCCGATGGGCTACTCCGTGGGACAGGTCTCCGGCTTCGCCGGGGTCACGGTGCGGACCCTGCACCACTACGACGCGATCGGACTGCTCTCCCCGAGCGGCCGCAGCACGGCGGGCCACCGCCGCTACGACGACGCGGACCTCGACCGGCTCCAGCAGATCCTGTTCTACCGGGAGCTCGGCTTCCCCCTCGAAGAGGTCGCCGTCCTCCTCGACGACCCGCACGCCGACCCACAGGCGCACCTGCGGCGGCAGCACGCGCTGCTGACCGAGCGGATCGGCGAGCTGAAGAGGATGGCGGCGGCCGTCGAGCACGCCATGGAGGCGAAGAAGATGGGCATCAACCTCACCCCCGAGGAGAAGTTCGAGGTCTTCGGGGACAAGGACCCCGAGCGGTACGCGGAGGAGTCCGCCCGCCGCTGGGGCGGCACCCACTCCCACGAACTGGCCCAGGCCAGGGCCGCCGGCTACACGAAGGACGACTGGCAGCGGATGAAGGACGAGGTGGACGTCTGGGGCGCCGCCTACGCCGACCTCATGGAAGAGGGCCTGACCCCGGAGTCGGAGGAGGCGATGGACCTCGCCGAGGCCCACCGCCGCCACATCACCACCTGGTTCTTCGAGTGCCACCCGAAGACCCATGCGGAGCTCGCCGGGATGTACGTCGCCGACGAGAACTTCCACGCCTTCTACGACTCGATCCACCCGGGCCTTCCCGAGCACCTCCATGCCGCCGTCCGGGCGAACGCGGCACGCCTGGCGCCCTGACCCGAAGGCCCACCGGCCGGCTCACGCGCGCGGTGCGATCACCACCGCCGTGCCGTAGGCGCACACCTCCGTGCCCACGTCCGCCGCTTCCGTCACGTCGAAGCGGAACATCAGCACGGCGTTCGCGCCGCGCGCCTTAGCCTGCTCCACCAGGCGTTCCATCGCCTGGTTGCGGGTCTCCACCAGCGTCTTCGTCAGGCCCTTCAGCTCCCCGCCGATCATCGACTTGAGCCCCGCGCCGATCTGGCTGCCCAGATGGCGGGAGCGGACGGTGAGCCCGAAGACCTCACCGATCACCTGCCGGACCTCGAAACCCGGCACGTCGTTCGTCGTCACGACCAGCACATCGGGGTGCGGCCCCTGGCCGCCTCCGAACTCCTCGATGCCCATCGGCATACACCTCCTGAACCCCCAGCCTCGGGGGAGCGGGCCCTGTCCGCATCCCGTGGGCCCCGGGTGGAACCGGTCGCGTTCAGTTCACGTTGATAGCTTGGGGCCAGCCGTCCCCCATGCCCCCACCGACCGCAGGAGCCCGGAACCCGTGAACACGCTTGCCCTCGGACCGAGCTGGCTGGACCCGGACCATCTGATTCAGACCTTTGGTCCGATCGGTGTCCTGGTCATCGTCTTCGCCGAGTCCGGACTCCTCATCGGGTTCTTCCTCCCCGGTGACTCGCTGCTCTTCACCACCGGCCTGCTGATCACCACCAACAAGCTGGACATGCCGCTGTGGCTGATGTGCATGCTGATCGTGGCCGCGGCGGTCCTCGGTGACCAGGTCGGATACCTCTTCGGGCGGAAGGTCGGCCCGTCCCTCTTCAAGCGCCCCGACTCCAAGCTCTTCAAGCAGGAGAACGTCGAGAAGGCCCACGAGTTCTTCGAGAAGCACGGCCCGAAGTCGCTGATCCTGGCCCGCTTCGTCCCCATCGTGCGGACGTTCACGCCGATCATCGCCGGCGTCAGCCGCATGAACTACCGCCTGTTCATCACGTTCAACATCATCGGCGGCGTCCTGTGGGGCGCGGGTGTGACCATCCTCGGCGCCCTCCTCGGCAAGATCGACTTCGTGCACCAGCACATCGAGCTGATCCTCGTCGGGATCGTCCTGATCTCCGTCGTACCGATCGTGATCGAGGTCCTGAGGTCCCGCTCCCAGTCGAAGAAGGCGCAGTCCAAGGGCGGCGACCACGACGCCCCCGGGACCCCGAACCCCCAGGGCCCCCGCGGCCGCCACGCCAAGCGCTGACGCCCCACCGGCACCGGGATCACCGCAGCAGCTAGAAGCCCCTGGTCCGCTTGGCCGCACGACGGGCCGCGGCGGCGCCGGGGGCCTGCATGAAGAGGCGGGCCAGCTCGCCTCCCAGGTTCACGCCGATCGCGATCGCCAGGGCCAGGGCCGCCGCCTTCGCAAGGGAGGCGAAGCCCTGGTCCAGGTTGTTCTGCGCGATCGCGAGCACCCCGAAGTACGTCGCCGAACCGGGCAGCAGCGGGCCGATCGCCGCCGTCACGTACGGCAGCGACGAGGTGTGCTCGTAGCGGGCGATCAGCTGGCCGAAAAGGCCCACCAGACCCGCCGCCACCGCCGTCGCCATGACCGTCGACCCGTCCGCGGTCACCGCTATCGACGCGTAGATCACCCAGGCCACTCCGCCGTTCAGCGTCGCGAAGAGCACCGTCGCCCGCGACTGCTGCAACAGGATCGCGAAGGTCGCGCACAGCACCATCGACGCCAGGATCTGCGTCACCGGCCGTTCGACCGCCGTCAGCGCCCCCTCGGGGTTCAGCTGCGCGTCGAACTGCACCGCGATGTACAGCACCGACAGCACGCCCACCACGATCGCGACGAAGAAGTACGCGACCTCCAGGAGCCGGGCCGACGCCGTGATGTAGAAGCCGGTCAGACCGTCCTGCACGGCCGCCACGAGCGCCCGCCCCGGGATCAGCGCGAACAGGCCACCGGTGATCACCGCCGACGGCCGCAGATCCGCGTGGAGCATCGTCAGGAGCACGCCCATCGCCGCCGGCGGCATCGCCGCCACCAGGAACTGGTAGAACTCCGGCAGCCCGCGCCCCGCGCACAGCCACGCCAGCCGGTCGCCGAGCACCGCGCCCAGCGCCGCCACGAAGAACACCGTCGGACCGCCGCCGAGCAGCACCGAGGCCGCACCGGCGAGCACGCCCGCCGCCGCCGTCAGGACCCACCCGGGATACGGGTGCCGGTTGCGCCGTATCTCCGCGAGCCGCCCGTACGCCTCCTCGGGCGTCACCTCGTGCGCCCGCGCGTTGATGTCGGCGAGCAGCGTGTACACCGCCGCGAGCCGCGTGTAGTCCGTGCCCCGTCGCCGTACCGTCCGGTTCGCCGTGATCGGATCGTCGACGAGCGACGGCTGGTACGTGACGGACAACAGCGTGAACGTCACCGTCGGCTCGACCCGGTCCAGACCGTACGAGCGGCAGATCACGAACATCGCCGCCTCGACGTCCTCCGCGCCCTCCCCGCCCGCGAGCAGCAGCTCGCCGATGCGCAGCGTCAGGTCGAGCACCCGCGGCACCGAGGGACCGCTCTCGTCCTCCTTGCGCGGCGCCTCGGGTACCGGCCGCTCACCCACCGGCAGCCGCAGCATGGTCCGCATCCGGTCCTGCCACGGCGCGTTCTGCGGGAGCCGCACCAGGGGCACCCCGTACGCCGGGGTGAAGGCGGGTGGCGCGTTCTTGGCCGAGTAGGTGGCCGGCGGCGCGAACGCCGAACCCTCCTGCTCGGCCGACGGCTCCGTCGTCAGTCCCGGCGGAAGGGCGAACTCGGAGGTCGGATGCTCCTCCTCGGACGGTGCGGGCTGCTCCACCCCGGCCGGCGGCACGAAAGCGCTCCGCGCCTCGTCCGACACCGGCTTCCGGTCCTCCGGAGCTCCCTCGGGACCGTCCTTCGAGCCGTCCGGCTCCGCCACCACTCTGTCCGCCTCACTCCCTGGGAACCGTGAATTCCAGTATGAGTGTGCGACGGACGTGCGAAAGGCGGTGCACCCAACGGGTGCACCGCCTTCACACGCTCAGAACAGAACCGGCTCAGTGGCCGCCCTGCTCCTTGGCGCGCGCGTACGACTTCTCGATCTCTTCCTCGGCCTCGGCGCGACCGACCCAGTCCGCACCCTCGACCGACTTGCCCGGCTCCAGGTCCTTGTAGACCTCGAAGAAGTGCTGGATCTCCAGGCGGTCGAACTCCGCCACGTGGTGGATGTCCCGCAGGTGCTCCATGCGCGGGTCCGTGGCCGGGACGCACAGCAGCTTGTCGTCGCCGCCCGCCTCGTCCGTCATACGGAACATGCCGATGGCGCGGCACTTGATCAGGCAGCCCGGGAAGGTGGGCTCGTCGAGGATGACGAGCGCGTCCAGCGGGTCGCCGTCCTCACCGAGGGTGTTCTCGACGTAGCCGTAGTCGGTCGGGTAGGCCGTCGACGTGAACAGGCGACGGTCCAGGCGGATGCGACCCGTCTCGTGGTCGACCTCGTACTTGTTCCTCGATCCCTTGGGGATCTCGATGAGAACGTCGAACTCCACGGGTGGCTCCTCCTGAATCAACACAAGTGAATGCTCGCGACGACGCGCGGTGATTAAGTGTCCCTCACGCACGTGTGTGATCGCGAAAGGGGCTGGTCAGCAATGCCCGAGCCGAGGATGTGGCAGCTCACGGCGGGCTCCGCTGCCCTCGGACTGGCCCTGGCCGCCGTGGCGGTGACCTCGGCCGGGCCGTGGGACTCGGGTCAGCGTACGGCCGAGCGGGCCCGCGCCGCCGCCCCGACGACGGGTGGCGCGCGTCACGCCCCGCCCCCCGCGCCCGCCCCGCCCCGCCGGCCGGCACCCGCCCCGAGCGCCCCCGGCGTCCTCACCGCCCTCCACGCCCCGGCCCCCGCCGGACGCCCCGCGGACCTCGCCGCCCGCCTCGTACCGCTCCTCGCCGACCCCGGCCTCGGCCCCCTGCGCACCGCCTCCGTCGTCGACACCACCACCGGCAGGCAGCTGTACGGCGAGGGCGCCGGCACCCCCATGCCCCCCGCCTCCACGGTCAAGATCGCCACCGCCGCGGCCGCACTCTCCGCCCTCGGACCCGACCACCGCATCGCGACCACCGTCACCGAGGCCCCCGACGGCCGGACCGTCACCCTCACCGGCGGCGGCGACCCCACGCTCGACCCGGCCCGCCTCAAGGCCCTCGCCGCCGACACCGCCCGCGCCCTCACCGCCCGCGGCCACACCTCCGTACGCCTCACGTACGACGCGAACCTCTACCCGGGCCCCACGCTCCACCCCATCGGCCCCAATGAGAACATCGCCCCCGTCGTCGCCCTCATGACCGACGAAGGACGCCTCGACGACAGCGAGAGCGGCCCCGCGCCCCGCACCGGCGACCCGGCGGGCGACACCGCCACCGCCTTCGCCGGCCACCTCACCGCGGCCGGGATCAAGGTCACCGGCGACCCGGCCCCCGGCCGCACCCCGAAGGCCGCCCCCCTCGCCCGTACGTACTCCGCACCCCTCGCAGACCTCGTCGAGCACACCCTCACCCACAGCGACAACGACCTCGCCGAAGCCCTCGCCCGGCAGACCGCCCTCGCCCGGAAGCAGCCCGCGAGCTTCGACGGCGCGAGCAAGGCCGTACGGGACGAACTCTCCCGGCTCGGCCTCCCCGTCGCCGGCGCCCGCTTCGCCGACGGCAGTGGACTCGACCGCCGCGACCGCGTCTCCGCCGCCCTCCTCACCGGACTCCTCACCCGAGCGGCCGACCCCGCCCGCCCCGCCCTGCGCCCGCTCCTCACCGGACTGCCCGTCGGCGGCTTCACCGGCACCCTCGCCGGCCGCTTCGACACCGCACCCGCCACCGCGGGCGCCGGACTCGTCCGCGCCAAGACCGGCACCCTGACGGGCGTCAACACCCTCGCCGGGACCGTCGTCACCGCCGACGGACGCCTCCTCGCCTTCGCGTTCCTCGCCGGAGCCACCTTCTCCCCGTACGAGGCACAGCCCGCCCTCGACCGCCTCTCCGCCGCCCTCGCCGGCCAGGACTGACCAGGCACCCGCCCCGCGCCGCCCCCGCCCCGACCCGAACGGAAGCCGTCCCGAACCCGCACCGAACAGGCTTCGAGACCGTACGGTTGACGCATGACGAGCATCGGTGGCGCAGGCACATCCGGGATGGTCGACTGGAACCTCGCGGTCGCGACCGCGACCCGCCTCGTGCGGCCCGGACCCGAAGTCAGCCGCGACGAGGCCCGCGAGGTCGTCGCCGAACTCCGCAGGCACGCCAAGGCCTCGGAGGAACACGTCCGCGCCTACACCCGGATGATCCCCGAAGGCATGGAGCCCCACGACACGCCCGTCCTCGTCGTCGATCGGGCCGGCTGGATCAAGGCCAACGTCGCAGGCTTCCGCGAGCTCCTCACCCCCCTCCTCGGCAAGATGCAGGACCGCCGGTCGGGCAACGCGGGCAGCGCCGTCCTCGGCGCCGTCGGCGGCAAGGTCACCGGCGTCGAACTCGGCATGCTGCTGTCGTTCCTGGCCTCCCGCATCCTCGGCCAGTACGAGACCTTCGCCCCCGCCACCCGCGAGCTCCCCGCCGGAGCCAACGGCGGCGGACGCCTCCTCCTCGTCGCGCCCAACATCGTCCACGTCGAACGCGAACTCGAGGTCGACCCGCACGACTTCCGGCTCTGGGTCTGCCTCCACGAGGAGACCCACCGCACCCAGTTCACCGCCGTCCCCTGGCTGCGCGACCACCTCCAGGGCGAAATCCAGTCGTTCCTCTCCGCCACCGACGTCGACCCCGGCACCGTCGTCGAACGCCTCCGCGAAGCCGCCCAGACCCTCGCCGGCGGCCGCCCCGAAGCCGAGGAGGGCGAGCCCGCCCCCTCCCTCGTCGAACTCGTCCAGACCCCCGAGCAGCGCGAGATCCTCGGCCGCCTCACCGCCGTCATGTCCCTCCTCGAAGGCCACGCCGACTACGTCATGGACGGCGTCGGACCCCAGGTCGTGCCCTCCGTCGCCGAGATCCGCGAGAAGTTCCAGCAGCGCCGCGCACGCGGCGCCTCCCGCCTCGACCTCGCCCTGCGCAAGCTCCTCGGCCTCGACGCCAAACTCCGCCAGTACCGCGACGGCGAGCGCTTCGTCCGCGCCGTCGTCGACCAGGTCGGCATGGACGGTTTCAACCGCGTGTGGACCTCCCCCAACACGCTCCCCACCAAGACCGAGATCGCCGCCCCCGCCGAGTGGATCGCGAGGGTGCACCGTAAGGCAGACTCGTGAGACTGGTGCGGCACACGGCACAGCAACACGTCGGAACACCCCACCAATCACCCATCCGAGGGACCCTGGGCATGGGGTGAGGCGTGCAATGCTCGGGTAACGGCCGGGTTTCTGTCACCATCGACGCACTCTGAGTGACCGAACCCCCCTTTCCGACCGTTAAGACTCCGACCGAGGCACCCCACCCCATTCACGAAGGGCACCGGACATGGGTCCCCATCCTGCGGTCGCGGCGATACGCCTGGCGGTCCGCCGCGTACTCCACGACGTTCTCACCGAGCACCAGACCGACCCCGCCCCCGCACGCGACGCACACACCCCCCTCGTGCTCGTCGCCTGCTCCGGAGGCGCCGACTCGATGGCGCTCGCCTCCGCCCTCGCCTTCGAGGCCCGCAAGCTTCCCGTGCGCGCCGGCGGCATCACCGTCGACCACGGACTCCAGGACGGCTCCGACACCCGCGCCGGCGAGGTCGCCGGACGCATGACCGCCCTCGGCCTCACCCCCGCCGAGGCCGTCGCCGTCACCGTCGGCCGCGAAGGAGGACCCGAAGCCGCCGCACGCGACGCGCGGTACGCGGCGCTCGACGCCGCCGCCGAGCGCCACGGAGCCGCCGCGATCCTCCTCGGCCACACCCGCGACGACCAAGCGGAGACCGTCCTGCTCGGGCTCGCCCGCGGCTCCGGCATCCGCTCGCTCTCCGGCATGGCCGCGATCTCCGGTGCCTCCGGCCGCTACCGGCGCCCCTTCCTCCAGCTCGACCGCCAGACCGTCCGCAAGGCCTGCGTCGCACAGGAACTCGCCGTCTGGGACGACCCCCACAACAGCGACCCCGCCTACACCCGCTCACGCCTCCGCCACGAGGGCCTCCCCGCCCTGGAGAAGGCCCTCGGCAAGGGCGTCGTCGAAGCCCTCGCCCGAACGGCCCAGCTGTCCCGCGACGACGCCGACGCCCTCGACACCTGGGCCGCAGACGCCGAGACCCGCGTACGCGACGAGGCGGGCGCCCTCGAATGCGCCAAGCTCTTCGGGCTGCCCCCCGCCGTACGCCGCCGCGTCCTGCGCCGCGCCGTCATCGCCGAGGGCGCGCCCGCCGGCTCCCTCTTCGCCCGGCACATCGAAGAAGTCGACCGGCTCATCACCGGCTGGCGCGGCCAGGGGGCCATCAACCTGCCCGGCCGCGTCGAAGCCCGCCGCCAGGGTGGCAGACTGGTCATCCGGCAAGGCTGACGCACGCTGCAACGAAAGTGACCCGGGTGAACGAGAAGGACATGGGCACCGACCTCCAGTCGGTGCTCATCACCAAGGAAGAGATCGACGCCAAGCTGGCAGAGCTGGCCGCGAAGATCGACGCGGAATACGCGGGCAAGGACCTGCTCATCGTCGGCGTCCTCAAGGGCGCGGTGATGGTGATGGCGGATCTGGCTCGCGCCCTTTCCACCCCCGTCACCATGGACTGGATGGCCGTGTCCTCCTACGGCGCCGGCACCCAGTCCTCGGGCGTCGTCAGGATCCTCAAGGACCTCGACACCGACATCAAGGGCAAGCACGTCCTGATCGTCGAGGACATCATCGACTCCGGCCTGACCCTGTCCTGGCTGCTGTCGAACCTCGGCTCGCGCGAGCCCGCCTCCCTGGAGGTGTGCACGCTGCTGCGCAAGCCCGAGGCCGCGAAGGTCGCGATCGACGTCAAGTGGATCGGTTTCGACATCCCCAACGAGTTCGTCGTGGGCTACGGCCTCGACTATGCCGAGAAGTACCGGAACCTTCCGTTCGTCGGCACGCTCGCCCCGCACGTCTACGGCGGCTGACAGCCCACGCTGACAGTCCCGTCGTACGGGGAACCACGACCGCCTTCCCCCCGTTGAACCACGGGAAGGCGGTCGCGGGCGACGATGCTGAGGTACCGTCCGAAGAACAGCTTTTTCATACAGCAGCTCACACAGCAGCATTTTCCTACGGGCAGGAGGGACGGGGCGTTCTCGCTCCGTATGGATGGACGTGAAGCGATACTTCCGTGGGCCGGTCATGTGGATCGTGCTGGCCGTCCTCGCCGTGGTCGTGCTGATGCAGGTCGTCGGCTCGTCCGAGGGCTACAAGACGGTGGACACCGGCAAGGTCGTCCAGGCGATCGACAAGAACCAGGTCAAGCAGGCAAAGATCACCACCGGTGACGAGCAGATCGTCAAGATCGAACTCGTCGACGGCCAGAAGATCGACAACAGCAGCAAGGTCCAGGCCAGCTACATCGGCACCCAGGGCGCCGACCTCGCCGACAAGCTGCAGGAGAAGTTCGAGGCCGGGCAGATCGAGAAGGGCTACACCGTCTCGCCGACGAAGCAGTCGCCCTTCGTCTCGATCCTGCTCTCCCTCCTCCCCTTCGTCCTCATCGTGGTCGTCTTCCTCTTCCTGATGAACCAGATGCAGGGCGGCGGCTCCCGCGTCATGCAGTTCGGCAAGTCCAAGGCCAAGCTCATCACCAAGGACACGCCGAAGACCACCTTCGCCGACGTCGCGGGCTCGGACGAGGCCGTCGAGGAACTCCACGAGATCAAGGAATTCCTCCAGGAGCCGGCGAAGTTCCAGGCCGTCGGCGCCAAGATCCCCAAGGGCGTCCTGCTCTACGGCCCGCCCGGAACCGGCAAGACGCTCCTCGCGCGCGCCGTCGCCGGTGAGGCCGGGGTGCCGTTCTACTCGATCTCCGGTTCCGACTTCGTCGAGATGTTCGTCGGTGTCGGTGCCTCCCGGGTCCGTGACCTCTTCGAGCAGGCCAAGGCCAACGCGCCCGCCATCGTCTTCGTCGACGAGATCGACGCCGTCGGACGCCACCGCGGTGCCGGCCTCGGCGGCGGCCACGACGAGCGCGAGCAGACGCTCAACCAGCTCCTCGTCGAGATGGACGGCTTCGACGTGAAGGGCGGCGTCATCCTGATCGCCGCCACGAACCGGCCCGACATCCTCGACCCGGCCCTCCTGCGCCCCGGACGGTTCGACCGGCAGATCGCCGTCGACCGACCGGACATGCTGGGCCGTCTGGAGATCCTCAAGGTCCACCAGAAGGGCAAGCCGGTCGCTCCGGACGTCGACCTCGGCGCCGTCGCCCGACGCACCCCCGGCTTCACCGGCGCGGACCTCTCCAACGTCCTCAACGAGGCGGCGCTCCTCACCGCGCGCGGCGATCAGAAGCTGATCGACAACCACGCGCTCGACGAGGCGATCGACCGTGTGGTCGCGGGCCCGCAGAAGCGGACCCGGATCATGTCGGACAAGGAGAAGAAGATCACCGCGTACCACGAGGGCGGCCACGCCCTCGTCGCGGCGGCCCTGCCGAACTCCGACCCCGTCCACAAGATCACCATCCTGTCCCGCGGCCGTGCCCTGGGCTACACGATGGTCCTGCCGGACGAGGACAAGTACTCCACCACCCGCAACGAGATGCTCGACCAGCTGGCCTACATGCTGGGCGGGCGCGCGGCCGAGGAGCTCGTCTTCCACGACCCGACCACGGGCGCGGCCAACGACATCGAGAAGGCCACGGCCACCGCGCGAGCGATGGTCACGCAGTACGGCATGACCGAGCGTCTGGGCGCGATCAAGTTCGGCGGCGACAACACCGAGCCGTTCCTCGGGCGCGAGATGTCGCACCCGCGGGACTACTCGGAAGAGGTCGCCGCGCTGGTCGACGAAGAGGTCAAGAAGCTCATCGAGACCGCGCACAACGAGGCCTGGGAGATCCTCGTCGAGAACCGCGACGTTCTCGACAACCTGGTCCTCGCCCTCCTGGAGAAGGAGACGCTGGGCAAGGAGGAGATCGCCGAGATCTTCACCCCCATCGTCAAGCGCCCGGCCCGCCCGGCCTGGACCGGCTCCTCCCGCCGTACCCCGTCCACGCGTCCGCCGGTGCTCTCCCCCAAGGAGCTCGCCCTGACGAACACGGCGAACGGCTCGGCGGCCCCGACGGTCGACACCACGAAGGGCATCGACATCGCCCCGGTGGACACCCCGGAGGACTGACCGTCCCGACCCCCGGAATGGCTGCCGCGCCCCCACAGGTTTTAGCCTGTGGGGGCGCGGCTTTTCCGCGCACATCAGTCAGACGGAACGAGGCACAGAGATGACCGACCCGGTGACGCTGGACGGCGAGGGCACGATCGGCGATTTCGACGAGAAGCGCGCCGAGGCGGCCGTACGCGAGCTCCTCATCGCGGTCGGCGAGGACCCGGACCGCGAGGGGCTCAGGGAGACGCCGGCGCGGGTGGCGCGGGCGTACAAGGAACTGTTCGCGGGGCTGTGGCAGAAGCCTGAGGACGTCCTGACGACGACGTTCGACCTGGGACACGACGAAATGGTCCTCGTGAAAGATATCGAACTGACGTCCCAATGTGAGCATCATTTGCTCCCATTCCATGGCGTAGCTCACATTGGGTATATTCCGGCTGAATCGGGCAAGATTACCGGACTGTCCAAGCTGGCTCGCCTCGTGGACGTCTTCGCCCGGCGTCCGCAGGTACAGGAGCGCCTGACGACGCAGATCGCCGACTCGCTGATGCGCATCCTCGATGCCCGTGGCGCGATCGTCGTCATCGAGGCCGAGCACATGTGCATGGCTCTGCGTGGGGTCCGGAAGCCGGGCGCGAAGACGACCACCTCGGCGGTACGTGGTCAACTTCGTGACGCTACTACGCGCGCTGAGGCTATGTCCCTGATATTGGCCCGTTAGTAGCGGGCTGTCCGCCTTGCTCCCTACCGTCCCCGATCAGTGGAGTTGATCGCTGATCAAGGGGGATCGGTATGGGGTACGGGCCGACCAGCAAGATGCTGGTGAACCTGGTGGACGGCTGTGTCCAGGCGAAGAACGTGATTCCGGGCAGCACCATGTGGACGCTGGACGGGGACCGGACGGTGCAGACCACGGTCGTGGACGTGGCGGCGGTGAAGGCGCGTGCCGCCGTCGACGTGGTCACGGACCATATGACGTTCTCAGCCAGTCCGGATCTGCTGCTGGCCACGCCGGACGGCTGGACGCACGCGGCGGACGTGGCGGGGAAGACGGTCGCCTGGACGCACGCGCGGAAGCTGTGCCGGGAGCGGCTGACGATCCGGCCAGGGTACGAGTTCGGCTACTTCGTCGGCGCCGGGGCGGCCGCTTGTCGAGCAGCCAGTGGTGTTCATGGGGTCGGAGGGCGAGCGCGGTGTGGTCGCCGGGAACCTGTCCGACTTCCTGTGGGTGCTGGCCGACGGCTTCGGGCCGATGGAGGCCGCTCTGTACGTGGAGCGGGGGGCGCGCCCGGATGCGGACCTGGCCGATCTGGCCGGGCGGTACGCGACCACGCCGCGCCGGGGCGCTCGGGAGATCGTCAGCGAGGCGCAGGCCGAGTTCGCGAGCTTCTCCGAGGACCTCGACGAGCTCTGCCGCTGAGCGTGGGAGTCCTCGCCGGTCGGGGAGCTAGACCCGGGCCTTGCCCGGGCCCTCGTCGTCGTCCTCCGGGAGCTTGCAGACGCGCTCCAGGAAGAGGGCGGCGGCGATGACGGCCAGGCCGGCCAGGACCGCGAAGGCGGCGTAGAGGGCCTGGTCGCGGCGGGCCGGGACGTCGAGGGAGCCGAGGAGGAAGACGCCCGTGCCGCCGTACATGCCGGCGACGAGGGCGGCCACCAGGGCGCTCGCCTGGCCGAAGACCACCGCGCGGGCCGCCATCAGCGGTTCGACGCCCTTGGCGCCGGGGCGGCGCTCGCGCTGTGCCTTGAGGCGGGCGCGGATCGAGAGGGCGGTCGCCGTGAGCACGACCGCGATCACAGCGAGGACGATGGGCGCGGCGATCGGCACGCTGGGGAGGGTGCCGACCGCGTCCCAGAGCCGTGCGGCGCCCCAGGAGAGGATTCCGGCCACGAGGAACAGTCCGGCGAGCACCTTGAGCCGCAGTTGTTTCACCGGATGTCCTTCGCGTGGTCGTCGGTCGTGGTCGGGTCGGTCTGCCACGAAGCGTAACGACTACTCGGGCAGACGGAGTTCCAGGTCGGCGCGGCGTGCGACGCCTTCGCTGCCGAGGGTGGCGAGGAGCTCGGCGACGGGGCCGTGGCCGGGGATCCGGGCCTCGGGGTCCACGTCGTGCCAGGGGGCGAGGACGAAGGCGCGCTGGTGGGCTCGGGGGTGCGGGAGGGTGAGGACGGGGTCCTCGGAGACCACGTCCGCGTAGGCGACGATGTCGACGTCGATGGTGCGGGCGCCCCAGCGCTCCTCGCGGACGCGGTGGAAGGCCTCCTCGACTGCGTGGGCCCGCTCCAGGAGGGAGGAGGGCGGCAGGGTCGTCTTCAGGAGCGCGACGGCGTTGAGGTACGAGGGCTGGGTGCCGGGCTCGACGCCCCAGGGCTCCGTCTCGTACACGGGGGAGACGGCCTTGACCCGGAGGCCGGGGGTGTCCGCGAGGGCGTCGACGGCCCCCTGGAGGGTCTCCAGGCGGTTGCCGAGGTTGGCGCCGAGGGCCACGACGGCCCAGCGGGGGTTGGACAGCGTCGTGTCGGCGGCGTCGACGGTCTCGACGACGGAGGCCGGTACGGGCTGGACGGTGGGGTCGCTCTGTGTCGGCTTCATCGTCGGCTCCGGGTGATCGTGATGGTCACGTCGTCGAAGGGCACGGTGATGGGTGCGTCCGGCTTGTGGACGACGACTTCCACCTCCTGTACCCCGGCGTGGCTGAGGCATTGCTGGGCGATGCGCTCGGCGAGGGTTTCGATGAGGTCGACGGGCTCGCCCTGGACGACGTCGACGACCTCTTCGGCGACGATCCCGTAGTGCACGGTCTTCGTCAGGTCGTCGTCGGCGGCCGCCGGGCGGGTGTCCAGGCCGAGGACCAGGTCCACGATGAAGGTCTGGCCCTCCTCGCGCTCCTTGGGGAAGACGCCGTGGTGGCCCCGGGCCTTGAGGCCGCGCAGCGCGACACGATCCACGCGAATCACTCCTGCTGTCGTAGTTCGGTGGCCACGCAGCCGGGTGCGGACGGCCGGGTGTCCAGCATCGAATCTACCTGCGGGGACCGACAGCGCTTGCCCTCGGGGCCGTGGGCGGGTCAGGGGAGGGGGTTCAGGCCTCGTTCGTACCGGGGTCGCCGTCCTCGTTCTCCTCGGTCTCCGTAAGGACGGGAGAGGCGTGGTGGGACCAGATCTTCCAGCCGTCGGATGTGTGGCGGAACACATTGGTGGCGACGACGAGCTGGCCGACGAGGGGTCCCAGTTCGGCGCCGTCCTCGGCGGGGCCGCCGCTGAGGATGTTCTCGGTGCAGGTGACGACGGCGGTGCGGCCGGCGAGGGAGATCTTGAGGTCGGTGAGGAAGAACTGGATGTACTCGGTGTTCGCCATGATCAGCGCGTACGAGCGGAGCACCTCGCCGCGGCCGGTGAGGACGGGCCAGCCGGGGTGGACGCAGGTGATGGGGGTGGCCCCGTCGTCGAGCCAGAGGTCCGAGACGCGCTCGAAGTCGCCGGTCTCCATCGCTTCGTAGAAGGCGGTGTTGGCGGCTTCGACGGCCGCCGCGTCGGTGCTGCGGCTCACGCGGCTCCCTCGACGGCGCGGGCGACCCGTACGGCGTCGGCGGTGGCCCGGACCTCGTGGACGCGGACGGCCCACGCGCCCGCGTGGGCGGCGAGGGCGGAGACGGCGGCGGTGGCGGCGTCGCGTTCGCGGGCGGGCGGCGGGGCGGCGCCCTCGTGGGCGAGGACGTGGCCGAGGAAGCGTTTGCGGGAGGCGGCGACCAGGAGGGGGCGGCCGAGGGCGCGGAGCTCGGGGAGGTGGGCGACGAGGGCGAGGTCGTGGGGGGCGAGCTTGGCGAAGCCGAGGCCCGGGTCGACGACGATGCGCTCGGGGTCGATGCCGCCGTCGACGACGGCTTCCAGGCGGGTGCGGAGTTCGCCGACGACCTCGGTGACGACGTCGTCGTAGACGGCGAGGCTGTTCATGTCCTGGCTGAATCCGCGCCAGTGCATGACGACGAAGGGGACTTCGGCGGCGGCGACGGCGGGGACCATGCCGGGGTCGGCGAGCCCGCCGCTGACGTCGTTGACGAGGAGGGCGCCGGCTTCGACGGCGCGGGCGGCGACACTGGCGCGCATGGTGTCGACGGAGACGGTGACGCCTTCGGCGGCGAGGCCGCGGACGACGGGGACGACGCGGCGGAGTTCTTCCTCCTCGTCGACGCGGCTGGCGCCGGGCCGGGTGGACTCGCCGCCGACGTCGATGAGGTCGGCGCCCTCGGCGGCGAGTTCGAGGCCGTGTTTGACGGCGGCCGTGGTGTCGAACCAGCGGCCGCCGTCGGAGAAGGAATCGGGGGTCACGTTGACCACGCCCATGACCGCGCAGCGGTCCCACTCCGGCAGGCCCCGGGCCGTACCCCGGTCGATCGTCGTACTCATGTGTCCAGCGTAGGGCCCAGGGGGGTGATCAGGCCGCGCGGATCTCGCGCTCCGTCGCCGCGGGGACGATGTGGGCGCAGGGGCGGCGAGCCGGGGCGGGGCGCCTGCGGGTGAAGGGGCGGGGCAGGGCGAAGTTCACGAAGCCTTCGGCCTGCATGGCGGCGAAGCCGATGCGGGGGAGGTCGCGGCTCTTGCGGTAGACGACGAAGCGGGGTTCCCAGCGGGGCTGGAACTTGGCGTTGAACTTGTAGAGCGACTCGATCTGGAACCAGCGGGAGAGGAAGACGAGGAGTCCGCGCCAGACGCGCAGGACGGGTCCGGCGCCGATCTTCTCGCCGCGGGCGAGGGCCGAGCGGAACATGGCGAAGTTGAGGGACACGCGCGCGATGCCGAGGACGGGGGAGGCCTGGAGGGCGGCGACGATGAGGAGCTCGTTCATGCCGGGGTCGGCGGATCGGTCGCGGCGCATGAGTTCGAGGGACATGCCGTCGGGGCCCCAGGGGACCAGGTGGATGATCGCCTTGAGGTCGCCGTAGGCGGAGTCCGGGGCGTCGTCCGCGTCGGTCTTGTGGGCGGTCGCTATGACGGCGTCGCCGTCGCCGGGGGCGCCGATGCGGCCGAGGGCCATGGAGAAGCCGCGCTCGGTGTCGGTGCCGCGCCAGTCGGCGGCGGCGCGGCGGACCTGTTCGAGTTCGGCTTCGTCGAGGTCACGGACGCGGCGGACCTGGGTGGTGTAACCGTTGCGTTCGATGCGCTTGACCATCTGGCGGACGTTGCGCATGGCCCGTCCGGAGAGGGAGAAATCCGCGACGTCGACGACCGCCTCGTCGCCGAGTTCGAGGGCGTCGAGGCCGGTCTCGCGGGTCCAGACCTGGCCGCCGGTCTCGGAGCAGCCCATGACGGCGGGGGTCCAGGAGTGGGCCTTGGCCTCGTCCATGAAGCGTTCGATGGCGCCGGGCCAGGCCTCGACGTCGCCGATGGGGTCGCCGCTGGCGAGCATGACGCCGGAGACGACGCGGTAGCAGACGGCGGCCTTTCCGCTGGGGGAGAAGACGACGCCCTTGTCGCTGCGGAGCGCGAAGTGGCCGAGGGAGTCGCGGCCGCCGTGCTGGTCGAGGAGGGCGCGGAGCCGGACCTCGTCCTCGTCGGTGAGGCGGGCGGCGGGGTGCTCGGGGCGGAAGGCGAGGTAGATGGTGGTGAGGGCGGTGAGCATGCCGAGGGCGCCGAGGGAGTAGCCGACGGTCCAGTCCACGCCGTTGCTGTAGCCGACGGGGCCTTCGATTCCGAAGAGTCCGTACAGGACGTGTTCGAGGCGGTCGGCGAGGCTGGGGCTGCCGATGACGCGGCGCGGGTGGGCGCTGACGATGACGAGGCCGAGGGCGATGGATCCGGCGCCCATGACGACGAAGTTGGCGAGTGCGCGCCAGCGGCTGCGGGGGTCGGGCAGGGCGGCGAACTCGCCTCGATGGCGCAGGAGGAGCGTGAGGAGTACGAGGGAGAGGAGGGCGCCGAGGACGGAGTGGCGCCAGACGAACTGGGCGACGGCGCCGACGGGGAGGAGGACGACGGCGGCGCGCCAGGCGCGGCGCTTGTGCCGCTTGAGGCCGTGGGCGAGGAGCAGCAGGAGGACGCCGGCGCTGAGGGAGAGGGCGGCGGAGAGGGGGCCGAGGGTGCCCGGGAGGACCTCCGCCATGGCGTGCATCCGGCTGGCGCGGAAGCGGGGGAAGACGCCGGCGGCGATGTCGATGAGGCCGATCAGGGTGCAGGCGGTGCCGACGAGCGTGGGGACCTTCTCCGGGCGGGGGCCGCGGAGAATCCGGCGTACCCGAACCGGAACCAATCCTGATTTGTCCCCATCTACTGTGACAGACATGGCTTCCCGTGCTTCCCGTGGTCCTGCGAAGGGTCCTTGACTCCGGTCGGGCCCTGCGGCGCGTTCGGCGGGCCGTTCCGGTTGGTGCGCCTTCTAGGACGGAGTCGTGCGGGGTCGGGTTCATCGGTTCACAGGAAATTCTCGGAAAGAAGGCTCGGTCGTCGCATGGGTCTCACCAGCAACAAAGTTCTCGTGGTGGCGGTCGTGCTGGCCGTGGCGCTGTTCTTCGCCACGGTCTGGTTCTGGCCGCGGCTCGCGCGTCGTGGCTGGCGGGCCGTGGTGGGGCGGGTCGGGCTGCTGCTCGTGACGCAGGTGGCGCTGTTCGCGGCCGTCGGCCTGGCGGCGAACCGGTCCTTCCTCTTCTACGGTTCGTGGGCCGACCTGTTCGGGCAGGAGCAGGACATGGGTGTGGTCGTCGACCACGCGGGCGGTTCGAAGGACCTGCGGGTGGTGGGGAAGCAGGGGCTCGACGTGCCCGGCGGCGGCCGTCCGTCGGTCGCCGGCCAGATACAGAAGGTCGTGGTGGCGGGGGAGCGGTCCAAGATCGCCTCGTCGGCCTATGTGTACCTGCCGCCGGAGTACTTCCAGGAGCGGTACGCGAAGCGCACCTTCCCGGCCGCGGTGGTGCTGACGGGCTATCCGGGCACGGCCGAGAACCTGATCAAGGGGCTGAAGTACCCGAAGACGGCGTACCTCCAGGCGAAGGAGGGGCGGATGCAGCCGATGATCCTGGTGATGCTCCGGCCGACGGTGGCCCCGCCGCGGGACACCGAGTGCGTGGACATTCCGGGTGGTCCGCAGACGGAGACCTTCTTCGCCGAGGACCTGCCGAAGGCCGTCTCGGAGACGTACCGGGTGGGCACGAAACCCCGTAACTGGGGGTTCATGGGGAACTCCACGGGCGGGTACTGCGCGCTGAAGATCGCTCTGCACCACCCGGACCGGTTCGCCGCGGGGGCGGGGTTCTCCGCGTACTACCGGGCGGCGGAGGACGTGACGACGGGCGATCTCTTCCACGGGGACGACCGGCTGCGCAAGCGGGGCGACCTGCTGTGGAGCCTGGACCACGGCCGGCAGGGCGACTCGTCGTTCCTGGTGACGACGTCGAAGCAGGGCGAGGGCAACCGCCGGGGCACGCTCGACTTCATCAAGAGGGTGAAGAGCCCGGCGAAGGTCTCGTCGATCACGCTGGAGAGCGGCGGCCACAACTTCAACACGTGGAACCGGGAGATCCCGCCGGGGCTGGTCTGGATGAGCGGCAAGCTCAGCGCGACCTGAGCCTCGCTCAGGAAGCCGGGGCCGACGCCCGGCGCAGGGCGCGGTGGACGCCCTCAGGGGTGAGGACGCCGAGGGGTCGGCCGTCGTCGCCGGTGACCGTGAGCCGGCCCGTGTCGTGCTGGAGGAGCACGGCGAGGGCGTCCTTGAGCGAGGTCCCGAGCGGGACGGGTTCCGGGGCGCCGTTCCGGCTCGCGGGCTTTTCCAGGGCCGCGGGACTTCCCGCCGGTACGGGTTCGAGGTCGGCCTCGGTGACGGGCGTGACCGCCAGCCGCTTCAGGCCCCGGTCGCTGCCGACGAAGTCAGCGACGTACGGGGTGGCGGGGGAGCCGAGGACGGTCGCCGGGGTGTCGAACTGCTCGATGCGGCCCTGTCCGTAGACGGCCATGCGGTCGCCCATCCGGACGGCCTCCTCGATGTCGTGGGTGACGAGGAGGACGGTTTTGCGGACGGTGGCCTGGAGGGCGAGGAACTCGTTCTGGAGGCGCTCGCGGACCACGGGGTCGACGGCGCCGAACGGTTCGTCCATGAGGAGGACCGGCGGGTCCGCGGCGAGGGCGCGGGCCACGCCGACGCGCTGGCGCTGACCGCCGGAGAGCTGCGCGGGGTAGCGGGAGCCGTAGACGGCCGGGTCGAGGCCGACGAGGTCGAGGAGTTCGGCGGCACGCGCGCGTGCGGCGGCCTTCTTCCAGCCGAGGAGGGCGGGGACGGTCGCGGTGTTGTCGAGGACCGTGCGGTGGGGGAAGAGCCCGACCTGCTGGATGACGTAGCCGATCTTGCGGCGCAGGGCGACGGGGTCGACGTCGGCGATGTCCTCGCCGTCGACGAGGACGCGGCCGGAGGTCGGTTCGACGAGCCGGTTCACCATCATCATCGTGGTCGTCTTGCCGCAGCCGGACGGCCCGACCAGGGTGACGAGTTCGCCCTCCGCCACCTCGAAGGAGAGGTCGTCGACGGCGGTGGTGCCGTCCGCGTACCGCTTGGTCACGTGCTCGAACCGGATCATGGTTCCCCATTCTGGCCCCTGGATGCCGGGGGTGTGTGAAGGGCGTGTTGCCGCATTGTGGCGGGTCTCGGGGATTGTCGGTGGCGGGGGTTAGGGTCGTCAGACATGCGTTCGGAAGATCGGCGACCCGGGGGGAGGGACGGATGAGCGCACCGAACTGTCTGGTCACGAACGACTGGATCTGCGGTGAGTATCTGCGCACGCGCTCCCAGGAGTTGACGGACGCCACCCTCCAGCATGTGGGAATCACGGTCGCGTCCGTGCTGATCGCGCTCGCCGTCGCGGTGCCGCTCGCGCTGCTCGTCCGGGCCCGGCCCCGGTTCGCGGGACCCGTCCTCGGACTGACCACCCTGCTCTACACGGTGCCGTCGCTCGCCATGTTCTCGCTGCTGCTGCCCGTCTTCGGGCTCTCGTCGGCGCTCGTGGTGACCGGCCTCGTGCTGTACGCCCTGACGATCCTCGTGCGGAACACGCTCGCGGGGCTCGCGGCCGTGCCCGCCGAGACCCGGGAGGCCGCCCGGGGCATGGGGTACGGCTCGCTGCGGCTCCTGTGGCAGGTCGAACTGCCGCTGGCGCTCCCGGTGCTGATGGCGGGGATACGGATGGCGACGGTCTCCACGATCGCGCTGACGACGGTCGGTTCGGTCGTCGGCCGCGGCGGCCTCGGCAATCTCATCGAGGACGCGCTGCCCACCTTCTTCAAGGCGCAGATGCTCGCCGCCTCCGTGCTGTGCGTGCTGCTCGCCGTCGCCGCCGACCTGTTGCTCCTGGGACTCCAGCGGCTGCTGACGCCGTGGACCCGGATACGGACCGCGCCGGGAGGTGGGTGAGATGGGCGTCGTGACGGAAGCCTGGGGCTGGCTCACCACCGGCGCGCACTGGACGGGCGAGGAGGGCATCGGGCAGCGGCTCGCCGAGCACGTGTACGTGAGCGGGGCGGCGCTGCTGATAGCAGGGGCGCTCGCGCTGCCGCTGGGGCTGTGGCTCGGCCACCTCGGCAAGGGCGGGACGCTCGCGGTGAACGTGTCGAACGTGGGGCGGGCGATCCCCGTCTTCGCGGTCCTCGCCCTGTTCATGGTGTCGCCCCTGCGGAACGCCGGATACGTGCCGACGGTCGTGGCGCTCGTCCTGTTCGCGATACCGCCGCTCCTCACCAACGCGTACGTGGGGATGCGGGAGGTGGACCGGGCCGCGGTACGGGCGGCGCGGGGCATGGGAATGACGGGCGGCCAGCTCTTCCGGAAGGTCGAACTCCCGCTGGCCCGGCCGGTGGTGATGACCGGGGTGCGCTCGGCCGCGGTGCAGGTGGTGGCCACGGCGACGGTCGCGGCGATGGTCGGCCAGGGCGGCCTGGGCCGGATCATCACGGCCGGCTTCGCCACGTACGACACGGCGCAGGTCGTCGCGGGCGCGGTGCTCGTGGCGCTGCTGGCCCTGCTGGTGGAGGGCGTCCTCGTGGCCGCCGACCGCCTCCTCGCGCGGACGCGCGGGTTGTGAACTTCTCACTGAACGTCGACTGGGGATGGGTGATCTCGTGAACAGGGTCTCGCGTATCGCGGGTGCGTTGCTGGGTACGGCGGCGCTGACCGTCGCGCTCGCCGCGTGCGGCGGCGACAGCCTGGAGGAGGGCAAGAAGAACTCGGGAAGCTCCGGGGACACCGGGAACTCCGGCGGCGCGGAGAAGGGTTCGCTGGTGGTCGGCGCGGCGGCCTTCACGGAGGCCAAGGTGCTCGCCGAGCTGTACGCCCAGACGCTGCGGGACGCCGGATACTCCGTGTCCATCACCACCGTGAAGAATCGCGAGCTGTACGAGCCGTCCCTTGAGAAGGGCGAGATCGACGTCGTTCCCGAATACGCGGCGACGATCGCGGAATTCCTCAACGCGAAGGTGAACGGGCCGAAGGCGCCCGAGGACAAGCCGGTCGCCTCCGGTGACGCGACGGCCACGGTCGAGGCGCTGCGGAAGCTCGCCGAACCGCGCGGCCTGAAGGTGCTCGCGGTAGGTGAGGCGGTCGATCAGAACGCGTTCGCGGTGACGAAGGAATTCGCCGAGAAGAACAAGCTGACGTCGCTTTCCGATCTCGGCGGTTCGAAGCTGAAGGTGAAGATCGCCGCCGGTGACGAATGCGCGGTGCGGCCGTTCTGCGCGCCCGGCCTGAAGAAGACGTACGGGATCGACGTGACCGGGATCGACCCCAAGGGCGTCGGCACCCCGCAGTCCAAGCAGGCGGTGAAGGACGGGGTGGACCAGCTGGTCCTGACGACCACCACGGACGCCACCCTCGACAGCTACGGCCTTGTCTTCCTGGAGGACGACAAGAAGCTGCAGAACGCCGACAACGTGCTGCCCGTGGTCAACGCCAAGGACGCCGGTTCCCCCGAGATCGCCGCCGCCCTGGACAAGATCACCAAGGTGCTGACCACAGCGGATCTCGCCGAACTCAACCGCAAGGTGGACGCCGAGCGGGCGAAGCCGGAGGACGTCGCCAAGGAGTATCTGGAGACGAAGGGGCTGCTCAAGAAGTAGGCATCGGCTGAGGGGAGTCGGCTCGAAACGGAACCGGAACGGTGGATATCCACTTCTGATGGCGAGAAGTGGCCAAGAGATTGCCGGGCCGACGCCCCACACAGCGCCTACGCACGGTAAATTTCAGGCCATGCCACGTGGACGCCACCGCCATTCCCCGCCTCTGCACAAGCTGCTGCCGCCCTCCGCGGTCGCCGGCGCCGCGGTCGTGTGTGCCGCGGCCGCCTGGCTTCCCGGGGACCTGATCGTCGTACGGCTGCTCGCGGCCGCCGCGGCGGCGGCCGCCGTCACCGGTGCCGTCCTCATGCGCAGTTGGGACCGGAGCGCCGGCCTGCGCGTCGCCGAGCTCGACCGGGCCCGCACCGCCGACCAGTGGAAGGCCGAGGAGCGGGTCGCCGAGCTGGAGTCCGACCTGGAGGAGGCGCGCGCGCTGCGCTCCCGGCTCGACACCAAGCTCCGCGCCAAGCGCGTGGAGCTCGCCGGGCTGCGCGGCGAGCACGCCGACCTGCTCCGCCGGTACGCCACGGCGGAGACCGAGCGGGCCAGCGCCCTGGAAGGCGCCCGGGTCCTGGCCCTGGAGTCGGCGTCCGGTACGTCCGGCGCCGCCAAGGCACTGCCTGCCGGAGGCTCCACCCTCACCCCCGAGGTCTTCCGCCGCGCCGCCCAGGCGTTGCGCGACCTCCCGCGCAACGCCGCGGCCCAGCAGGCCCGCCGCACCACCGAGGCCGCACGCGCGCGTGACCTCGCCGAGCGGGCCCGCGAGACGGAGGAACCGCAGGGGAAGCACGCGGCGGCCGCCGGAAACGAGCACAGCCGCCCGGCCGCCCCCGCCCTCGCGCTCCCGCCGGCCGCGCCGGTCCCGCCCGCCTCCACGATGGTGCCGGTGGTGCCGACCGCGACCGCGATCGTCCCGTACGCGGCTCGCAGGCCCGTCCCGCGCCCCGAGGGCGGCTTCGACTTCTTCGGTACGCAGAAGGCGGCGGCCGCCATCGAGGCCGTGCAGAACACCGACCTCGCCGACGTCGTGGGCGAAGAGGTCCTCGAAGAGGCCCTCGCGGCCCAGGCCGTGCTCGGCACCCCGGTGCTCACCCCGATCAGCCCCACCGGCACCCCGGGCAACCCGCTCGCCCCCCGGGTCGCGGCGCCCGCCCAGGCGATCGGCCAGGTCA
Source organism: Streptomyces sp. NBC_00250 (assembly GCF_036192275.1). Classification (NCBI taxonomy): domain Bacteria; kingdom Bacillati; phylum Actinomycetota; class Actinomycetes; order Kitasatosporales; family Streptomycetaceae; genus Streptomyces; species Streptomyces sp. NBC_00250. The sequence goes on from NZ_CP108088.1 coordinate 5,133,209, forward strand.
TCGACCTGACCGCGCACGACGAGACCGAGCAGCTGGATGTGGCCGAACTGCGCGGAGCGGTGAACTCGTGACGTACCGCCTCGCCTCCCTCCCGGCAGGTGAGGTCGCCCCGTACCGCGACGAGCTGCTCGCCCTGTGCGCCCAGGCCTTCTGCGGTGCCCCCTGGCACGAGCCGCCGCTCGGCGCCGTACGCACCGTGGACCGGCTGCTCGACTCGGCCGCGCGGAAGGAAGAGTTCAACGCGGCGGTCGCGCTCGACGCCGACGGTGCCCTGCTCGGGTTCGCGGCCGGCTGGACCGACACCGTCCTGACCGGCGGGGAGCCCGCCTTCGAACTCGCCGAACTCGTCGTCGCCCCCGGCCAGCAGGGGCGCGGCATCGGCCGCGCGCTCCACGACGCCCTGCTCGTGACCGGGGCACAGGGCCGGGCCCTCCTCATGACCCTCGACGTACCGGAGCTGACGGACCGGTACGAGCGCTGGGGCTGGACCGTCGTCGACCGGCGTCGCCCCGGCAAGGAGGAGCGGGAGTACGTCGTGATGAGCTGCGGGCACCGCCCCGGGGCCTGACACCAGGGCCCGACCCCCAGGCAAGGCACCCGGGTCCGACCCCTACGCCTGACCCCAGGCCTGCCCCCCGGGCCAGGCCCCGGCCAGGGGCACAGCCGGGCTCCGGCCCGGCCCCGGCCAGGTCCCTGCTACTTGTCGATGTCGCCGACGACGAAGAACAGCGACCCCAGGATCGCCACCATGTCCGCGACCAGCGTCCCCGGCAGCAGTTCCACCAGCGCCTGGATGTTGTTGAACGAGGCCGAGCGCAGCTTCAGCCGGTACGGCGTCTTCTCGCCCTTGGACACCAGGTAGTAGCCGTTGACGCCGAGCGGATTCTCGGTCCACGCGTACGTGTGCCCCTCCGGCGCCTTGAGCACCTTCGGCAGCCGCTGGTTGATCGGCCCAGGCGGCAGCTCCGCCATCCGGTCCAGGCACGCGTCCGCGAGGTCCAGGGAGTTGTGCGTCTGCTCCAGCAGGCACTCGAACCGGGCCAGGCAGTCGCCCTCCTCGCGCACGGCGACCCGCAGGGTGTCCTGCAGCTCCCCGTAGGCCAGATACGGCTCGTCGCGGCGCAGGTCGAAGTCGACGCCCGAGGCGCGGGCGATGGGCCCGGACACCCCGTACGCGTGGACCGCGGCCGCGGACAGGACACCGACCCCGCGCGTACGTCCCCGGAAGATCTCGTTGCCGAGGACGAGCCGGTCGTACACGTCCATCCGCGAGCGCACGTCCGCGACGGCCTGGCGGGCCCGGCCCAGCCACCCGGCGGGCAGGTCCTCCTTGAGGCCGCCGACCCGGTTGAACATGTAGTGCATCCGGCCGCCGGAGACCTCCTCCATCACGGCCTGGAGCTCCTCGCGCTCCCGGAAGGCGTGGAAGACCGGGGTGATCCCGCCCAGTTCGAGGGGGTACGAGCCGAGGAACATCAAATGGTTGAGGACCCGGTTCAGCTCGGCGAGGAGCGTACGGGTCCACACCGCGCGCTCCGGGACCTCCATGCCCAGCATCCGCTCGACGGCCATGACCACGCCGAGCTCGTTGGAGAAGGCGGAGAGCCAGTCGTGACGGTTGGCCAGCATGATGATCTGCCGGTAGTCCCGCGCCTCGAAGAGCTTCTCGGCACCGCGGTGCATGTAGCCGATCACCGGCTCGGCCTGGCGCACGACCTCGCCGTCGAGCACGAGCCGGAGCCGGAGCACACCGTGGGTCGAGGGATGCTGCGGCCCGATGTTCAGCACCATGTCGGTGCTCTCCGCCGCGCCGCCGATGCCGACCGTCGTCTCCGTCATGCGGTCAGTATCCCCCCTGCCCCGGAGGCCTCGTAGCCCCGCCCGTGACCCGCTGGGTCAGCCAGCCGAAGTCGCCGAGACCGCCGCGGGCGGTCAGCTCGGCGGCCTCCCCCGCGGAGGAGAGGGCACGGACGTACGCGACGGGATCGGTCGAGGCGAGCGAGAGCGGCGGCCGTCCGCCGGAGACCCCGAGCCGCCCCAGCGCCTCCCGCTGCGTGACCAGCTCGGCCACGGGCACCCCGTCCGCGCCTCCGACCGCCGCCGCGCACGCGTCGAGTGCCACATGGGCGGTCAGGTCGCAGCCGCCGTCCGGGACCGGCGGGACCTCGCGGCCCGCCCGGAAGCCGGTCAGCGAGCCGAAGGGCGGTCGGGCGGCCCGTACGTGCGCGTAGTCCACGGCCACCGCGCGGCCCGCCGTGAGCGAGGCCACCGCCGACGCCCAGGCCTCGTCGCGCGGCCGGCCGATCTCCGCGCGCGTGCCGGGGTCCCGAAGCGGCCACCAACGGGCCAGCCACTCCGCGTCCGGGCCGGCGACGGGGCCGCCGAGCCGTTCCGTACCGTCCGCGCGGACCTCCACGTACCGGGCCGTGCCCGCCGCGTCCGCCTCGGCCACGTCCACCGGCACGTTGTCGAGCCACTCGTTCGCGAAGATCAGCCCCCGGACGCCCTGGGGGAGCCGGTCGGTCCACTCGATCCGGGGATCGAGCCCGGACGGCCGGGCCGCGCGCTCGACGGCGTACGCCCGGACCGTGAGCCCGTGCTCCCCCCGCGAGGCCGTCGCCGCGAGTACCCCCGTGAGCAGCTCGCCCCGTCCCGCGCCCACGTCCACGAGGTCGACCTCGGCCGTTCCCAGCTCCTCCGCGACCTCGACCAGCAGCCGGGCGACGGCCCCCGCGAAGAGCGGGGAGGCGTGCACCGAGGTGCGGAAGTGCCCCGCAGGCCCCTCGGGTCGCAGATAGAAGCCCCCGGGGCCGTACAGCGCCCGTTCCGTGGCCTGTCGCCACCCCTGCCACTGACACGTCTCATCCGTCACGCGCCCCAGTCTCCACCTCGGGGAGTACGGGTCCCGCGCCAAGGATCGACCCCACGGTTGATCCCTGCACCTATCTCCCTTCCCTACTCTGGGTGACGTGCAGCGCCTTTATGACTTCATCCGCAGACACCCGACGGGCGTCGACACCTTCTGGGCGGTCGTCCTCCTGGGGTTCTCCATGCTGTGGGTGGTGTCGGCGGGCGCGGGCCAGGTGGAGGGCCACCCCCTCGGGTACGGCCTCGTCGCCGTGCTCTTCTCCCTGGTCGTGGCCCTGCGGCGACGCGCCCCGGAGAAGATGCTGGTCCTCGCGGTCGCCCTCGGCCTCGCGCAGCTCGCCTTCGGTCTGACGCCGTTCATGGCCGACTTCGCCATGCTCGTGATCATCTACACCGTCGCCGCGCACGACGGCCCCCGCTGGGCGTCCCGGCTCGCACTGGTCGGCGGACTCTCCGCCGCGACGCTCTCGCAGCTGAGATGGCCGGTGGACGGTCCGCAGTCGAGCGCGGCCCGGGTCTTCTTCACGATCATCATGACCGTGCCGTTCGTCCTCGCCTGGGTCCTCGGCGACTCGCTCCGCACCCGCCGCGCCTACTTCGCGCAGCTGGAGGAGCGGGCCTCCCGCCTGGAGCAGGAGCGCGAGGCCCAGGCCAAGGTCGCGGTCGCCGCCGAGCGGGCCCGGATCGCCCGCGAGCTGCACGACGTCGTCGCGCACAACGTGTCGGTGATGGTCGTGCAGGCCGACGGCGCCGCGTACGTCATGGACTCCTCCCCGGAGACCGCCAAGCAGGCCCTGGACACCATCTCCACCACCGGCCGCCAGGCGCTCGCCGAGATGCGCAGGCTGCTCGGCATCCTGCGCACCGGAGAGCACCAGGAGGCCGGGGAGTACGTGCCGCAGCCCGACGTGAAGCAGATCGAGGATCTGGTCGAGCAGGTGCGGGGAGCCGGTCTCACCGTGGACTTCGCGATCGAGGGAAGCCCGCGCCCGCTGCCCAGCGGCGTCGAGCTCACCGCGTACCGGATCGTGCAGGAGGCCCTCACCAACACGCGCAAGCACGGCGGTCCTGACGTCGGCGCCAGCGTCCGGCTGGTGTACTTCGACGACGGACTCGGGCTGCTCGTCGAGGACGACGGCCGGGGCGCGCCGCAGGAGATGTACGAGGACGGGGGCGCCGACGGCCGGGGCCACGGTCTGATCGGCATGCGGGAGCGGGTCGGCATGGTCGGCGGCACGCTGGACGCGGGCCCGCGTCCCGGCGGAGGCTTTCGGATCAGCGCCCTGCTCCCGCTCAAACCCGCTCACTGACGTCCCCCGGGCGACCAGCCCGCTCACTGACGACCCGAAGGAATCTGATGTCCATCCGCGTGATGCTCGTCGACGACCAGGTGCTGCTGCGCACCGGTTTCCGCATGGTGCTCGCCGCCCAACCGGACATGGAAGTCGTGGCGGAGGCGGGCGACGGGGTCGAGGCGCTGGAGGTGCTGCGCGCGACGGCGGTCGACGTCGTGCTGATGGACGTGCGCATGCCCAAGCTGGACGGGGTGGAGACGACCCGGCGGATCTGTTCGCAGCCGGACGCCCCGAAGGTGCTGATCCTGACCACCTTCGACCTCGACGAGTACGCGTTCTCGGGGCTGAAGGCGGGCGCGAGCGGCTTCATGCTGAAGGACGTGCCCCCGGCGGAGCTGCTCGGCGCGATCCGGTCGGTGCACAGCGGTGACGCGGTGGTGGCGCCCTCGACGACGCGGCGGCTCCTCGACCGTTTCTCGCCGATGCTGCCGTCCTCGGGCAAGGAGCCCGAGCACAAGGAGCTGGGGCGCCTCACGGACCGGGAGCGCGAGGTGATGATGCTGGTCGCGCAGGGCCTGTCGAACGGCGAGATCGCCGCCCGGCTCGTCCTCTCCGAGGCGACGGTGAAGACCCATGTGGGCCGCATCCTGACCAAGCTGGGCCTGCGCGACCGGGTGCAGGTCGTCGTCCTCGCGTACGAGACGGGCCTGGTCCGGGCGGGCGGCGGCGCGGCGGGCTGAGCCGGGGCGTTCCGATGCTGCTGTGGATCAACGGCCCCTTCGGGGGCGGCAAGACCCAGACCGCGTACGAGCTGCGGCGCCGGCTGCCCGGCAGCGCCGTGTGCGACCCGGAGCACATCGGCTTCGGGCTGCACCGGACGCTGCCGCCGTCGCTGCGCGGGGACTTCCAGGACCTGGCGGCCTGGCGGCAGGGCGTGCACGAGGTGCTGGACCTGGCGCTGCGGCGGTACGGGGACGGGCCCGTGATCGTGCCGATGACGCTCACCGACCCGGGGTACTTCGCCGAGATCGTCGGCCGGCTGCGCGCGGACCACGGCGCGGACCGGGTGCACCACGTCGCGCTGCTCGCCGAGCGGGAGACGGTCCTGGGGCGGCTGGCGGAGCGGGGCCTCGGGCGCGGCCTGAAGCGGGAGAGCTTCGCCGTGGCCAAGCTGGACGAGTGCCTGGAGCGGCTTGCGGCGGCGGAGTTCGCCCACCACCTCCGTACGGACCGGCTGACGGTCCCGCAGGTCGCCGACCGGGTCGCGGAGCTGGCCGGACTGCGGCCGCTGCCGGACACGGACGGGCCGCTGCGCCACCGGCTGCGACGGCTCCGGGTCGGCCTCTCGCACATCCGTTTCGACTAGGGGGTGTCTTGCCGATCGGACAAGACACCCCCCAGGGCCGGCCGGCCCGGGTCCTCACTCACCGCAGCACGCTCTCCAGGAAGTCGCTGCCGAGGCGGGCGACGACGGCCACGTCCAGCTGGTGCAGGACGTACCGGCCGCGCCGCTGGGTGGTGATCAGACCGGCCTTCTTCATGACCGCGAGGTGGCGGGAGACCTCGGGGGCGCTGATGCCGTACGCGTCGGCCAGCTCGCTCGTGGAGTACGAGCCCCGGGCGAGGCTGCGGCTCAGCCGCATCCGCATCGGGTGGGCGACCGCCTCAAGACGCAGTTTCACGGTGTCGACGGGGGCGCCGCCGCCGAGGTCGCGGGCGGGCACGGGGTACTGGATCACCGGCTGCCAGCCGGGGGCGTGCAGTGCGAAGAGGTGTGGCCAGCCGAAGGCGGTCGGCAGGAACGTCACGCCCGAGCCCTCGGCGCTGGTGCGGCCCTGGACCAGCTTGTCGACGACGATCCGGGAACCCGCCTCGTCCTCCTCCAGGACCATCGCGGAGGACGCGTCCGCGACGGCCTCGGCCAGGCCCTTGTGGCGCATCAGTTCCGTCTTGTGGCGGGCGTCGGCGGCGAGCTGGACCCGGACGCGGCGCCAGGTGTCGGCGAAGAAGGCCTCGTCGCAGTCCTCCAGGAGGCGCCGGATCCACGCGCGCGTACCGGGCGGGTCGGCGAGCATCCGCTCCACGAACGCGGCCTGGCGCGGTCCGCGCGCGGCGGCCAGGTCGAGCGTGCGGCGCCGCATCCGCTCGTCGACGAGCGGCGAGGGGGCGCCGTGCGAGTAGCGGCTGGCGCAGGAGATCTCCAGGGCCGAGCCCACGTACTTCTCGTCGTCCATGCGGTCGAGGTCGTCCAGCTCCTCGGCGAGGGTCGCACGGGGCCGGGCGGGCAGCAGGATGTCGGAGCGGGTGGACCGCCACATGAAGTCGGCCTCGTGCAGCCGGTCCGCGAGCTCGGGCTTGAGCGCGGCGGCGGTCGTGGTGGTCCAGGCGTGCAGCCTGGCGTGGTGCGCCGGCTCGGAGAGGGCGTGCAGGGCGGCGCCCAGCTCCGCCAGCGGCGAGGGGCAGAAGGCGATCCGCTCGTGCGGCAGTCCGGTGATGTCGATCGTCACGCTCACCCGTCCATGGTGCGGGGTCGGGTGGGGGCGGTGTCGCGACGTTTGACGAGGGCCGTCAATCGACGCGCCGGCGGGCCCGGGACCGCCGTTTGACGGGAGCCGTCAAACGGCGCGCCAGGGGGTGGGGGCCGGGCGCACGGTGAGGACATGAACGCGCTGCACCAGTACCTCTTCGACACGTACCGCGCCGACCGGCTCGGTGAGCCGGCGCCGCCGGCGCCCGGCACCCATGACGTCGCCGTCCTGCGGTCGGTCCGCGACCGACGCCGCTTCGAACGGGTGATGGCGGGCCGCCCGGCGCGGGGCGGCCTCGGGACCGCCCTGCGACGCCTGCTGCGCCATCGCACGCCCTGAACCGAACCCCGCGCGTCCCCCGGATGCTCAGCCCAGTCGGGACAGGAAGTCCCGTACCGCCGCCTTCACGTCCTCCGCCGTCCACTCCAGGCCCGGTCCCGCCACGGTCAGCTCCGTCACGGAGACCCCCGGCGGGCCGCCCGCGCCCGGGCTGAACCAGCGGCGGAAGAGGACCGTGCCGGTGGCCTCGGTCTGGGCGAGGGACGCCGCCGTGAGGGCCTCGGGGACGTACGGCAGCCAGACCTGGAACTGGTGGGTGTGCGGGGCCTCCGGGTGTACCCGGAACCACCCCGGGCCGCCCGCCTCCGTCGCGGCCTCCGTGAGCGCCTCCCGGACCGCGTCGGCCACCACGCGCGCGTGCGCCACGTACGAGGGCAGCCTGGGCAGCTCGTCGTCCAGGCCGCGGAGCGCGGAGATCGCCACCGGGTACTGCTGGAAGAGCTGGCCGCCGTACCGGTGCCGCCACACCCTGGCCTCCGCCATGACGTCCTCGGGGCCGGCCAGTACGGCTCCGGACAGGCCGCCGAGGGACTTGTAGAACGAGAGGTACACGCTGTCGGCGAGCCCGGCGATCTCCGCGAGCGGACGGCCGAAATGCGTCGTGCACTCCCAGAGCCGCGCCCCGTCGAAGTGGACCACGGCGTCCCGTTCCCTGGCCGCCTCCACCACCTCGGTCAGCTCCTCCCAGGACGGCAGCACGAAGCCGGCGTCCCGCAGCGGGAGCTCCAGCATCAGCGTCCCGAAGGGCTCCGGGTGGTCCCGTACCTCCTCGGCCGTCGGCAGCCGGGGCGCGTCGGTCGGGTGGACGGTGCGGAGCCCGGAGACGGCCGTGAGCGCGCCGCCCTCGTGGACCTCGGGATGACCGAGCGGGTGGAGGGCGACGACGGGGCTGCCGGTCCGCCCGGCCCAGCAGCGCAGCGCCACCTGCTGCGCCATCGTGCCGGTGGGGAAGAAGACCGCGGCGGGGAGGCCGAGCTCCTCGGCGACGCGCCGTTCGAGCTCCTCGACGAGCCCGTCCCCGTACGTGTCGAGCGATGCCTCGCCGTGCCCGGAGGACTCGGCCCAGTCGGCGAGTTCACGCAGGCGCGCGCCGACCGTGCCTTCCACCTGGGTGCGCCACAGCGTGCGGTCGGCGCCGCCCCAGAGCTTCGCCCGGTAGAGCCGGGCCGCTTCCTCGTCCACAGGGTCCACAGGATTCATGGACCGATCATCACACCACCACCCACACCCTGTGGACAGCCACGGGAGCAGCGCGAAACGCTGGCGTAGCATGACCAGAAATCGTCCGGTACCCGCCGAGGACTGGAACGGAAGGCCGTCCCCACCGTGAACGCACCAGTAGCGCCAGAGCCCCGAGCCGAGGACCGACCCGCCCGGCTCGCCGTCGGTGTCGTCGGCGCAGGCCGCGTGGGCCCCGCGCTCGCCGCCGCCCTCCGGCTCGCCGGGCACCGCCCCGTCGCCGTCTCCGCGGTCTCCGACGCCTCCCGGCGCCGTGCCGCCGCCCTCCTGCCCGAGGTCCCGGTCGTCGAGCCCGCGCGCGTCCTCGCCCTCGCCGACCTGGTCCTGCTGACCGTGCCCGACGACGCCCTGCCCGGTCTGGTCGAGGGCCTCGCCGACACCGGATCCGTACGGCCGGGACAGCTGATCGTGCACACCTCCGGGCGGTACGGGGCACGGGTCCTCGACCCCGTCCGGCGCGCGGGTGCGCTGCCGCTCGCCCTGCACCCCGCCATGACCTTCACCGGCACCCCGGTCGACGTCCAGCGGCTGGCCGGCTGCTCCTTCGGGGTGACCGCGCCCGAGGAGTTGCGGCTCGCCGCCGAGGCCCTGGTGATCGAGATGGGCGGCGAGCCCGAGTGGATCGCGGAGGACGCCCGCCCGCTCTACCACGCGGCCCTGGCCCTCGGCGCGAACCACCTGGTCACCCTGGTGGCCCAGTCGATGGAGCTGCTGCACAAGGCCGGGGTGGCCGCCCCGGACCGGATGCTGGGCCCGCTGCTCGGCGCCGCCCTGGACAACGCGCTGCGGTCCGGGGACGCGGCCCTCACCGGCCCCGTCGCGCGCGGTGACGCCGGCACGGTCGCCGCCCATGTCGCCGAGCTGCGCAAGCACGCGCCCGGCACCGTCGCCGGCTATCTGGCGATGGCCCGCACGACCGCCGACCGCGCGCTCGCGCACGGCCTGCTCAAGCCCGAGCTGGCCGAGGACCTGCTGGGCGTACTCGCCGAAGGGGAGCCCCGATGAACACCTCGTCCGCCACCCCCTTCGCGCCCGTGCGGACGGCGCGGGAGCTGCGCGCCCTGGACGCCGGGAGCGGCGGCCGACGGGCCGTCGTCATGACCATGGGCGCCCTTCACGAGGGCCACGCCACCCTGATCCGTACGGCCCGCGAGCGGGTCGGAGCCGACGGCACCGTCGTCGTCACCGTCTTCGTCAACCCGCTCCAGTTCGGCGCGGGCGAGGACCTCGACCGCTACCCGCGCACCCTCGACGCCGACCTGGAGGTGGCCTTCGCCGCCGGCGCGAGCGCCGTCTTCGCGCCCTCCGTCGACGAGGTCTACCCGGGCGGGGAGCCGCAGGTCCGGATCACCGCGGGCCCCATGGGCGAGCGCCTCGAAGGCGCCTCCCGGCCCGGTCACTTCGACGGCATGCTGACCGTCGTCGCCAAGCTGCTCCACCTCACCGCGCCCGACCTGGCCTTCTTCGGCCAGAAAGACGCCCAGCAGCTGGCCCTGATCCGCCGGATGGCCCGTGACCTGAACTTCCCGGTCGAGATCGTCGGGGTGCCGACCGTCCGCGAGACCGACGGCCTCGCCCTCTCCAGCCGCAACCGCTACCTGTCGCGCGACGAGCGCCGTACGGCCCTCGCGCTGTCCGGCGCGCTGTTCGCCGCCCGTGACCGGCTCGCCGCCCAGGAGGCGCTGCGCGCGCGTGCCGAGGCTCTGCCCGGCGCCCAGAACCGGGGCGAGAACCGCGCCGAGGCACTCTCCCGGCTCGGCGAGGCACGGGCCGCCGCCGACGCCCACGCGGTCGCGCAGGCCGCCGCCGAGGGCTGCGGCGCCGAGGCCGTGCGGGCCGCGGCCCGGGCGGTCCTCGACGGTGCGTCGAGGGCCGAGCCGCCGCTCGTCCTCGACTACCTGGCCCTCGTCGACCCGGCCGACTTCACCGAGGTCACCGACGACCACGACGGGGAGGCGGTCCTCGCCGTCGCCGCCCGCGTGGGCGCCACGCGGCTGATCGACAACGTCCCCCTCCTCCTCGGAGCCACCATGTCCACCATGTTCGGAGCCACCCAGTGACCGGAATACGGCTGCACGCCCCCGCGCCCGGCTGGGCCATCGACGCCGACGTCGTCGTGGTCGGCTCCGGCGTCGCCGGTCTCACCGCCGCCCTGCGCTGCACCGCCGCCGGGCTCCGCGCGGTCGTGGTGACCAAGGCGCGGCTCGACGACGGCTCCACCCGCTGGGCCCAGGGCGGCATCGCCGCCGCGCTCGGCGAGGGCGACACCCCCGAGCAGCACCTCGACGACACCCTCGTCGCCGGTGCCGGGCTGTGCGACGAGCGGGCCGTCCACGCCCTCGTCACCGAGGGCCCCGACGCCGTCCGCCGTCTGATCGCGACCGGCGCCGACTTCGACAAGACCGTCGACGGCGAGATCGCACTGACCCGCGAGGGCGGCCACCACCGCCGCCGCATCGCGCACGCGGGCGGGGACGCGACCGGCGCCGAGATCTCCCGCGCGCTGGTCGAGGCGATACGGGACCGGGGCGTGCGCACCATCGAGCACGCCCTCGTCCTGGACCTCCTGACGGACGCCGAGGGCCGGACGGCGGGGGTGACCCTGCACGTCATGGGCGAGGGGCAGCACGACGGCGTCGGCGCCGTCCACGCGCCCGCGGTGGTCCTCGCCACCGGCGGCATGGGACAGGTCTTCTCCGCCACCACCAACCCGGCGGTCTCCACCGGCGACGGCGTCGCGCTCGCCCTGCGGGCCGGGGCCGAGGTCTCCGACCTGGAGTTCGTCCAGTTCCACCCCACGGTGCTCTTCCTCGGCGCCGGCTCCGAAGGCCAGCAGCCGCTGGTCTCCGAGGCGGTACGGGGCGAGGGCGCCCACCTGGTCGACGCCGACGGGGTGCGGTTCATGGTCGGGCAGCACGAGCTGGCCGAGCTGGCGCCCCGGGACATCGTCGCCAAGGCGATCACGCGCCGGATGCAGGAGCACGGCACCGAGAACATGTACCTCGACGCCCGCCACTTCGGCGCCGAGATGTGGGAGGAGCGCTTCCCCACGATCCTCGCGGCCTGCCGCTCCCACGGCATCGACCCGGTGACGGAGCCGATCCCGGTCGCCCCCGCCGCCCACTACGCCTCCGGCGGCATCCGCACCGACCTGCGGGGCCGGACCACCGTCCCGGGCCTGTACGCGTGCGGTGAGGTCGCCTGCACGGGCGTCCACGGCGCCAACCGGCTCGCCTCGAACTCCCTCCTGGAGGGTCTGGTCTTCGCCGAGCGGATCGCCGAGGACATCACGGCCGCCGCCCCGCGCGTGCCGGGCGCCCCGGTGGCGCACGCGGCCCCGGTGACCCTGCCGCTGCCCGTGGCGGGCGCCCGGACCCGCATCCAGCGGATCATGACGGCCGGAGCCGGGGTGCTGCGCTCCGAGGCCAGCCTGCGGGAGGCCGCCGAGGCCCTCGACGCGCTGCACAGCGACGCCCTCGCGGGCGGCACCGACGACACCAAGGCCGGCGAGCCGGGCGTGGACTCCTGGGAGACCACCAACCTGCTGTGCGTCTCCCGGGTGCTGGTCGCCGCCGCCCGCCGCCGCGAGGAGACCCGCGGCTGCCACTGGCGCCTGGACCACCCGGACCGCGACGACACGGCCTGGCGCCGGCACCTCGTCGTACGCCTCACCCCGGAGCGGACCCTCGACGTCCGGACGACCGGCACACATGACTTTCCCCCCACCTCCGATGCCCCCAGGGAGCCGTAAGTGACCACGCCCGAGGAAGCCCGTCCCCAGCCCGTGGACGTCCCTCTCATCCAGATCAACACGGTTTCCTCCGACGAGGAGGCCGGTGGCTGCGGCGACGGCTGTGGCTGCGGCGGCGGCGAGGAGTTCGAGTGCGGGCTCGACCCCGCGCTCGCCGAGCTGCTCGCGGACGCCGGTCTCGACCCCGTACAGGTCGAGGACATCGCCCACCTCGCGATCGCCGAGGACCTCGACGGCGGCGTCGACGTGACGACCGTGGCGACCGTCCCGGAGGACGCCGTCGCCACCGCGGACTTCACCGCCCGCGAGGCCGGCGTCGTGGCGGGTCTGCGGGTCGCCGAGGCCGTGCTCTCGATCGTCTGCGACGACGAGTTCGAGGTCGAGCGGCACGTCGAGGACGGCGAGCGCGTCGAGGCCGGACAGGTGCTCCTCAGCGTCACCGCCCGCACCCGCGACCTGCTCACCGGCGAGCGCAGCGCGCTCAACATCCTGTGCCGCCTCTCCGGCATCGCCACCGCCACGCGCGCGTGGGCGGACGTCCTGGAGGGCACGAAGGCCAAGGTCCGCGACACCCGCAAGACCACGCCGGGCCTGCGCGCCCTGGAGAAGTACGCGGTCCGCTGCGGCGGTGGCGTCAACCACCGCATGTCGCTCTCCGACGCGGCCCTGGTGAAGGACAACCACGTGGTGGCGGCCGGCGGCGTGGCCGAGGCCTTCAAGGCCGTGCGCGAGCTGTTCCCCGAGCTGCCCATCGAGGTCGAGGTCGACACGATGGACCAGGTCCGCGAGGTCCTGGAGGCGGGCGCCGACCTGATCCTGCTCGACAACTTCACCCCGGCGGAGACCGAGGAGGCCGTCGCCCTCGTCGCGGGCCGCGCCGTCCTGGAGTCCTCGGGCCGGCTGACCCTGGAGACCGCGGCGGCGTACGCGGCGACCGGCGTGGACTACCTGGCGGTCGGCGGCCTCACCCACTCCTCCCCGATCCTCGACATCGGCCTCGACCTGCGCGAGGTGCGGGCCTGATGCTGCTCACCATCGACGTCGGCAACACGCACACGGTCCTCGGTCTCTTCGACGGTGACGAGATCGTCGAGCACTGGCGGATCTCCACCGATCCGAGCCGCACCGCCGACGAGATGGCGGTCCTGCTCCAGGGCCTCATGGGCATGCACCCGCTGCTCGGCGTCGAGCTGAGCGACGGCATCGAGGGGATCGCCATCTGCGCGACGGTCCCCTCGGTGCTCCACGAGCTGCGTGAGGTCACGCGGCGGTACTACGGGGACGTTCCGGCGGTCCTGGTGGAACCGGGCGTCAAGACGGGCGTCCCGGTCCTCACGGACAACCCCAAGGAGGTCGGCGCGGACCGCGTGATCAACGCGGTCGCCGCCGTCGAGCTCTACGGCGGCCCGGCGATCGTCGTCGACTTCGGTACGGCGACGACGTACGACGCGATCACCACGCGCGGGGAGTACGCGGGCGGGGCGATCGCGCCGGGCATCGAGATCTCGGTCGAGGCGCTCGGGGTCAAGGGGGCCATGCTCCGCAAGATCGAGCTGGCCCGGCCGCGCAGCGTCATCGGCAAGAACACCGTCGAGGCGATGCAGTCGGGCATCGTCTACGGCTACGCGGGCCAGGTCGACGGCGTCGTCGCCCGCATGAAGCGGGAGCTCGTCGGCGCGGACGGCGACCCGTCGGACGTGACGGTGATCGCGACGGGCGGCCTGGCGCCGATGGTCCTCGCGGACTCCAAGGAGATCGACGAGCACGAGCCCTGGCTGACCCTGATCGGCCTGCGCCTGGTCTACGAGCGGAACGTCTCCCGCATGTGAGGGGCGGGGCCGGGCCCGCAGGTGAGGGCCCCGGCGACCGCGCCCGGGCCGCCCGGCGATCGACGCGCCGGAATGATCGCTAAGAGAAAATTGTCCGATTAGCGCGTATCGTCGGCCCATGCCCACGCCATACGGATCCCGCGGCGGCATGGCGTTCAGCGCGGACGAGCTGCGTGTGCTCCGCCGTGCCCTCGCCGTCGCCCTCCACCCCGCCCCCCTCCAGGACGAGGACGTCCAGGACGCGCTGCGCCTGGCCGAATCCGTCGACGAGGCAGTGCGCGAGGCCGGCCGGCTGCGCGCCTTCCTCCTCGACGACCTGGCCCGCTACCGCGAGGCGCTTCCCGGGTCGCTCAGCGGCTACCTGGGGCTCCTCCAGGACGCCCTCGCCGCCGGGTACGACCCCGCGGCCGACGACCTCGCCGCCCTGCGCACCCTGCGTCGCAACCCCGCGGCCGCCGCGCTGCTCGCCCGCTGCCAGATCCTCGCCGAGCGCTCCGTACGCGCGCGCCTGGCCCGGGTCTCCCAGGCCACCGGCACCCCCGCGACCACCGCCCCCAGGGCCCGGCTGCTCGCCCTCCCCGGTGGCCGTGCGGCGGCCGACGAGCCCAAGCCGACGCCGCCCGCCCCGGCCGAGCGTCCGGTGCCCAAGCCCTCCGAGGTCTTCCCGCCGCGCCGGAGGCCCGTACCCCCGCCCCCGCCGGAGGAACGCGTCGCCGGATAGCTAGTCTGGTCGCCATGGACTACGTATCCGCGCTCGTGCCGCCCATCGTGATGGCCATCTTCTTCTTCGGTGTCGTCGCCATCATCATCAAGAGCCAGGGCGGCCCGAACAAGGCCAAGGAGGACGCGATCGTGGACGCCGCGATCGCCCGCGCCGAGGCCGCGCGCCAGGCGGACGGCACCTCCGCCGGCTGAAGCCCTCGCGGGCTGCCGCAGTACCCGGGACGTGCGACCTTTCGAGGTCGCACGTCCTTTTTGTTGCGTTTCCCTCCGTCAATAGCCTGTTATTGGCGGTTTGAGCACTAAAGTGGCGTTGTGCCCCGTCCTTTGGGAGAGCTCGAAGACGCCGTCATGACGCGCGTCTGGCAATGGAACCGTCCGGTGACCGTCCGGGAAGTTCTCGAGGACCTTCAGCAGGAACGGTCCATCGCCTACACCACCGTCATGACCGTCATGGACAATCTCCACCAGAAGGGCTGGGTCCGCAGAGAAGTCGAAGGCCGCGCCTATCGATATACGGCGGTCTCCACCCGCGCCGCATACGCGGCGGCCCTGATGAACGAGTCATGGGCCCAGAGCGACAACCCCGCCGCCGCGCTCGTCGCCTTCTTCGGCATGATGTCGCAGGATCAGCGCGAGGCCCTGAACGACGCCATCCGTATCGTCCAGCGCGACAACCCGCTTCCCGCCCCGCCCGAGGAGGGCGCCGAGGGAACCGGGCCCCAGGAGCGATAGCGTCCCCCCATGTCGCCGTCTGCCTCCCCGGCCGCTTCCGCGGCCTCCGCCAAAGCCGTCACCGTACGCAGGGCCCGCACCGGAGATGTCGCCGCGGTCCGCCGTCTCGTCGATCCGTTCGTTCAGCGCGGCATCCTGCTCGACAAGGCGACCGTCACCCTTTACGAGTCCATCCAGGAGTTCTGGGTGGCGGAACGCGACGAGGACGCCACCGTCGTCGGCTGCGGCGCTCTCCACGTCATGTGGGAAGACCTCGCGGAAGTCCGCACTCTCGCCGTCGATCCCGAGTTCAAGGGCGCCGGCGTCGGACATCAGGTGCTCGACAAGTTGTTGCACACCGCCCGATGGCTCGGGGTGCGGCGGGTATTCTGCCTGACCTTCGAAGTCGACTTCTTCGCGAAGCACGGCTTCGTCGAGATCGGCGAGACCCCGGTCGACGGAGATGTCTACAGCGAGCTCCTCCGTTCCTATGACGAGGGAGTAGCCGAGTTCCTCGGTCTCGAACGAGTGAAGCCGAACACCTTGGGCAACAGCCGGATGCTTCTGCACCTGTGACCCGGAACCCCCGGGAACGCCGGGCGGAACCGTACGGGGAACCCGTGGGGAACCAACACGGAACCAACACGGAACCCTATGTCCGAATCGCGCACGTTTCCCGCGTTGCCGAGGTTCTGAACCTCTGCCAGGGGTTTGTGTTTTTCCGGGAAAAGCGGTTTCCTTTCCGCGTACTGCATTTTCGATGAAAGGAAATCCGGTGGCACAGAAGGTTCAGGTCCTTCTTGTCGACGACCTCGACGGCGTCGAGGCGGACGAGACCGTGACGTTCGCGCTGGACGGCAAGACCTACGAGATCGACCTCACCACCGCCAACGCGGAAAAGCTCCGTGGCCTGCTCGAGCCGTACACCACGAGCGGGCGCCGCACCGGCGGCCGTACCACCGGTGGACGCGGCAAGGGCCGCGCGGTGGCGACGGGCAGCCAGGACACCGCGAAGATTCGCGCGTGGGCCAAGGAGAACGGCATGAACGTGAACGACCGTGGTCGCGTTCCCGCCGACATCAAGGCCGCTTACGAGGACGCGAACCGCTGAGGCGGCAGCTGCTGAGCCGCCGGCCCCAGGGCCCGGGCACTCAGCAGCCGCACCCGGTGGCACTCCGCGGCAGCGGCGGCCACGAGACGCACCAAGCAAGGGGCGGCCGCACCGCCCCACGGCGCGGACCGCAGCGCCGGCAGCGAGGACTCGACCTCGCGGCCCGGTGCCGGGGCCCGCAGCCACACGGCGGCGCCCGGCGCGCCGGATCCGCCCCGCCCCGGGGGAAGGGGTGCGGTCATCCGGCCGTCGGTGCCCAGCACGGCGAGATCCAGCGAGATCCCGCCCCACTCGAGCCAGTCGAGCAGGCCCGGTAGCTCCTCCGCGCTCCCCGCGGCCACGAGCAACCGCATCCGTCGCCCCAGCAGGGCGACCGGACCCGTCGCCGGGCCCATCCTGCGCAGCACACCGCGGCCGGCCGCCGCGGGCAGCTCCAGGACGTCGAAGCGCAGCCCCGTGACCAGCTGCACCGGCGGGCCGGCCACCGCCGCCCAGCCGAGCTCCTGCTCGTACCACCGCGCCAGACCGCCGTCGATCGGCGTACGGGGGAGCGGGACGGTGAAGGCCATGCCCGGGGAACTCCCGAGAGGGTGCGTTGGTTACGCCCGTGGCGGACCGCCGCGGTGACAATCAGTCCCGCTCCGAACGCGCAAGGTGTCCGTGATGGGGCGTACGCGTGCATTCGGCAGCGCAAGGGTGTTCGCTGGTAGCGGAGGGAACCGGGGTGCGCCGCATGGAGTGTCACTGCTTACGGGTAAGACATTCCTAGTGGAGAGGGGCGACTCGCGGGCTTCGGCGTCTCACGTTCGCCATCGGCGTACAGATGACGCGGGTAACTACTTGGCCTGCGGGAACATCGTCTCGCACCATCGGGTTGGAGCATTTGTCGGCTGTTCGGCAGCAGGTCTCCCCGCGGAAGAGGGGGTGATCCGGACGGATGTCGGCAGTTGGAATGAGCGGTCCCCGCTTGCGGGACTAAGCTGCGGAAGGACAGGGAGGGGATCGACCCCTAACTGACTGACCGCTCTGAGGAGCGATTAACGATGTTCGAGAGGTTCACCGACCGCGCGCGGCGGGTTGTCGTCCTGGCTCAGGAAGAAGCCCGGATGCTCAACCACAACTACATCGGCACCGAGCACATCCTTCTGGGCCTTATCCACGAGGGTGAGGGTGTCGCCGCTAAGGCCCTGGAGAGCCTCGGGATTTCGCTCGAGGCGGTCCGCCAGCAGGTGGAGGAGATCATCGGGCAGGGGCAGCAGGCCCCGTCCGGGCACATCCCCTTCACCCCTCGCGCCAAGAAGGTCCTGGAGCTCTCGCTCCGTGAGGCCCTCCAGCTCGGCCACAACTACATCGGCACCGAGCACATCCTGCTCGGCCTGATCCGCGAGGGCGAGGGCGTCGCCGCCCAGGTCCTCGTGAAGCTGGGCGCCGACCTCAACCGGGTGCGGCAGCAGGTCATCCAGCTGCTCTCCGGCTACCAGGGCAAGGAAGCCGCCACTGCCGGCGGTCCTGCCGAGGGCACCCCCTCGACGTCCCTGGTCCTCGACCAGTTCGGCCGCAACCTCACCCAGGCGGCCCGCGAATCCAAGCTCGACCCGGTCATCGGGCGCGAGAAGGAGATCGAGCGGGTCATGCAGGTGCTGTCCCGCCGCACCAAGAACAACCCGGTCCTCATCGGCGAGCCCGGCGTCGGCAAGACCGCCGTCGTCGAGGGCCTGGCGCAGGCCATCGTCAAGGGCGAGGTGCCCGAGACCCTCAAGGACAAGCACCTCTACACCCTCGACCTCGGCGCGCTGGTCGCCGGCTCCCGCTACCGCGGTGACTTCGAGGAGCGCCTGAAGAAGGTCCTCAAGGAGATCCGCACCCGCGGCGACATCATCCTGTTCATCGACGAGCTCCACACCCTCGTGGGTGCGGGTGCCGCCGAGGGCGCGATCGACGCCGCCAGCATCCTCAAGCCGATGCTGGCCCGCGGTGAGCTCCAGACCATCGGTGCGACCACGCTGGACGAGTACCGGAAGTACCTGGAGAAGGACGCGGCCCTCGAGCGCCGCTTCCAGCCCATCCAGGTCGCCGAGCCGTCGCTGCCGCACACCATCGAGATCCTCAAGGGTCTGCGCGACCGGTACGAGGCCCACCACCGGGTCTCCATCACCGACGAGGCCCTCGTCCAGGCCGCGACCCTGGCCGACCGGTACATCTCGGACCGCTTCCTCCCGGACAAGGCGATCGACCTGATCGACGAGGCCGGCTCCCGGATGCGCATCCGCCGGATGACCGCGCCGCCGGACCTCCGCGAGTTCGACGAGAAGATCGCCGGCGTCCGCCGCGACAAGGAGTCCGCGATCGACTCGCAGGACTTCGAGAAGGCCGCCTCGCTCCGTGACAAGGAGAAGCAGCTCCTCGCCGCGAAGGCCAAGCGCGAGAAGGAGTGGAAGGCCGGCGACATGGACGTCGTGGCCGAGGTCGACGGCGATCTGATCGCCGAGGTCCTCGCGACGGCCACCGGCATCCCGGTCTTCAAGCTGACCGAGGAGGAGTCCAGCCGCCTGCTCCGCATGGAGGACGAGCTCCACAAGCGCGTCATCGGGCAGAAGGACGCCGTCATCGGCCTCTCGCGGGCCATCCGCCGTACGCGTGCCGGTCTGAAGGACCCGAAGCGCCCCGGTGGCTCGTTCATCTTCGCCGGTCCGTCCGGTGTCGGTAAGACCGAGCTTTCGAAGGCGCTCGCCGAATTCCTCTTCGGCGACGAGGACGCGATGATCTCCCTCGACATGTCGGAGTTCAGCGAGAAGCACACGGTTTCCCGTCTCTTCGGTTCGCCGCCCGGATACGTCGGCTACGAAGAGGGCGGCCAGCTCACCGAGAAGGTGCGCCGCAAGCCGTTCTCCGTCGTGCTCTTCGACGAGGTCGAGAAGGCCCACCCCGATATCTTCAATTCCCTTCTCCAGATCCTGGAGGACGGTCGCCTGACCGACTCCCAGGGCCGGGTCGTGGACTTCAAGAACACGGTCATCATCATGACGACCAACCTCGGGACCAGGGACATCTCGAAGGGCTTCAACCTGGGCTTCGCCGCCCAGGGCGACACGAAGTCCAACTACGAGCGGATGAAGGCGAAGGTCAGCGACGAGCTGAAGCAGCACTTCCGCCCGGAGTTCCTCAACCGTGTGGACGACATCATCGTCTTCCCGCAGCTGACCCAGGACGACATCCTCCAGATCGTCGACCTGATGATCGGCCGCGTCGACGAGCGCCTCAAGGACCGGGACATGGGCATCGAGCTCTCCCAGGCCGCGAAGGAGCTGCTCGCCAAGAAGGGCTACGACCCCGTGATGGGCGCCCGGCCGCTGCGCCGGACGATCCAGCGCGAGATCGAGGACTCGCTGTCGGAGAAGATCCTCTTCGGCGAGCTGCGCCCCGGTCACATCGTGGTCGTGGACACGGAGGGCGAGGGCGACGAGCGCACCTTCACCTTCCGCGGCGAGGAGAAGACGGCCCTGCCGGACGCCCCGCCGATCGAGGCGACGGGCGGCACGGGCCCGAACCTGTCGAAGGACGCGTAAGCGTTCCACGCGACTGAGCGGTAAGGGGCGGCCCCGGAACCTGATCGGTTCCGGGGCCGCCCCTTTGCATGCATTCTCAGGTGGTACGGAGATCGAGGTCGGGTCGCGCCGCGTACAGGGCCGACAACTCGTGCGAGTCGACCTGCGAGGCCGGCAGGCTGACGGTTTGCAGCCCAGGTACGTCAGCGAGGGCTAGTACGCCGCCGGGCCTCAGGGGCACGTCTCGGAGGTGGACCGATTCCAAGCCGTCCATCCCGGCGAGCGGGACCAGACTGGACACTCCCGGGCAGTTCTGGAGCATCAGACTCCCGGGTGTCGCACCGCTGTCCCGGAGCCACTCAAGGCCGTCCAGAACGGTGTTGCTGAGGATCTCGACCAGCCGGGGGCGCAGGGAGATCACCGCTCGGGCGAGTTCCTCGCCGGTGAAGTCGCCGCTGAAGGCCACACGCGCGACGGGTCCGAGCAGATCCAGGTGCGCGAGCTCCGCCCGCGTCGAGACGAACAGCAGAGTCCTGTCCAGGTCGAGGCGGGCCAGGACCTCGCGGGCATAGAGGGCGAGGGGAAAGGACCGCCAGCTGACGGCCAGGCCGTGGGCGACCTGAGAATCCACGAAACCGCGGGCATACGGGACGGCCTCCGCGCCCCCGACCGCGCAGATCACCTCGATCACATGCTCGTCGAACCGGCCGTCCGGGTGGGGGCTGGGCAGCAGCGGCAGGACGTACGGGCCGAGCCGGGCCAGCTCGTACACCTGCTCCGGACTCCGTGGCGGCATTACCGACGTCACCCCGTCCCGGACGCGGTCGCGAACAGGTTCGGACAGCCACGCCGCGTGCTGGGCGCACAGCGCCGCCAGCACGTACAGCGTGGTCCTCAGATCCCAGTCCGACGCGGTCGAGCCCGCCGCCGTGAGCAGCCCCTCGACGAGCACGGGCAGCTCGCGGCGCGAGCAGTGGCCGGCCGCGAGCAGGAGGACGTCGTGCCATTGCTCCTCCCACGCGTGGCGCAGGAGCTCCGACACGAGGTCGTCCTCCACGAACTCCTTCGCCGCGAGGAAGTCCTGGAACGTGCGGTGTGCGATCTGGAAGACGTCGTCTGTCCGCTCCTGGAGCAGGCCGCTGCGGTTGAGCAGGTGAGTGAGGATCTGGTCGGGCGTTCCCTGTGCGGCGACCTGCGGCATCCCCGGCAGTGCGCGGTTCAGCCGGTGCAGTGCCTGTTCCCGGGTGAACTCCGTCTGGCCGCCCCGGACCAGCCAGGCCGCCAGACGCTGGAGGAGCTGTCGGTGCTCCTCCACCGACATCCGGATGCCGTCGGGGGCGTCGATCCGGCGCCGGTCGTCGCGGGTGCCGAGCAGCATCTGCAGGGCGGAGTCGTACAGCGCCCAGCGGGTCTCGGGCAGGAAGCCCTCCCGTAAGCGGTGGAGTGCGCAGATGACCGCGCAGAGGAGCGGGGTACGGGCCAGGTCGGAGAGTGCCGGGTTGTTCCGGAACTGCTGGCGCAGGTCCTGTTCGAGGCTCGTCAGGACCTCCGGGTCCTCGCCGTCGAGGCGGGCGGCGTCGTGCCAGGCGGTGACGAACGCCTGGATGTCCTGGTCCCGCATGGGCAGGAGCGTCAGCTCCTCGAAGCCCTCGGCCGCCAGCCACTCCGGCTCCACGGCGAGCGGCCGCACGGTCGCCACGCAGCGGGTCCGGGGGAACCTCGCGAGGAGCCCCGAGAGCCAGGTGTGTGCGGCCTCGCGGTCCTCCTGGGACACCTCGTCGAGGCCGTCGACGAGCAGCAGCGCCCGTCCGCCGGACAGGACCCGGCCGGCCCAGCCGTCGGGCGGGGAGTCGACCATCAGGCCCGCCGTCGCGGGAAGCTCGGCGGGTGAGGGGAATCCGGAGCCGCGGGTCCGGAGGGTCCGGAGCGGGACGACGAAGGGGACGAGGCCGTTCAGTTCGGCGAGTTGGGGGCCGAGGGTACCGGCGGCCGCGTGGGCGGCGAGCCACCAGACCAGGGTGGTCTTGCCGGCGCCGGCGTCGCCCCGGAGGAGGACGCGCGGGCGAGAGGCGAGGAGTTCGTCGATGCGCTGGGGGACAGGAGCGGTGTCGTGCTCCTTCGCAGCGGCCTCCAGCGAGAGGTAGGCGGTGTCCAGGTCCCATTCGGCGGCGCGTCTGCGGAGTTCGTCGAGGCCGAAGACCCGTGTGCGGCGGTAGGCGGTGCCGACGGCCTCCCCGTACTCCTGCTCGTAGGGGGAGTCGGTCGAGCTGTGCCGGGTGAGGGCGGTGAGCGAGGGGAAGTCCCGCCCGGTGGCCTGGGTGAAGGCGGCGAGGAAGTCGGCGTCGGCGGCGATGGCGTGCAGGGGGACGCACTCGACCCGCCGGTGGCCGCGGCCGCGCGGGACCTCCCTGACGATGCCGAGCAGTCCGTCGCCGGCGACGACGGGCCCACCCGAAAGACCGGCGAGGGGCGAGCTGCCGTCCGCGGGTTCGGTGGCCGGGGGCACGTCGAGCTCGACGACCATCGTGCGGCGGACGAGGCCGGCGAGGGGGAGGAGCGTGCCCCGGTACTGATCGCTCTCCAGTCGCCCGTTTCCGTACCGCTGCACACGGGGGTAGCCGAGGATCTCGCAGTCGGGCAGGGGCCGGTCGGTGGCGAGCAGGCTGACCTTCGCCCGGTACGTATCGTGGTGTGCGACCTCGCCGGGCATGGCGAGCAGGCTCTCCGGGGATTGGAGGAGCGCCGCGTCGAGTCGCTGGTCCGACCAGATCACCTGACAGAGAACCGACTCGCCACGGCCGGGCACGGACACCCGGGCCGAGTAGGCGCTCCGCAGCACATGGGCGCAGGTGAGGACGGTGTCGTCGGTGAGCAGGACTCCGCTCCCCTGCTGTCCGTGCTGCTCGGAGTGGACGACGACGGGGAGCCGTACGGAGGGGCTCGGTAGGGGGGCCGTCAACGCGCGGGCCTGCCAGGGGAGTCGGGCGTGTTCCCGAAGTCGGAGGTGTCGCCGGCGTCGTCGTTGCCGACGAGCCAGGGCCCGTTCGTCGTGGCGTTCCGGGGCTTCAGGGTGAAGCAGACGCGGTGGGTGTCGCCCCGGGTGCGGGAGGCGTCGGCGCCGGCCTCGACGACCCAGGCCTTGGCCTTGGTCCCGCCCTTCACCTCCTTGCGGAGCTCGATCGTGAACTCCATCTCGAT
Source organism: Streptomyces sp. NBC_00250 (assembly GCF_036192275.1). NCBI lineage: Bacteria > Bacillati > Actinomycetota > Actinomycetes > Kitasatosporales > Streptomycetaceae > Streptomyces > Streptomyces sp. NBC_00250. The sequence continues at coordinate 5,156,346 of NZ_CP108088.1, forward strand.
GTCGCCCACTTCGAAGGCGACGGGCTTGCCGTGGGCGCGGGTGGCGGCGTCGACGAGCTGGTCCCGTACGGACTCGATGGCGTCGGCGAGATCGATGTCGGTCATGACGGTGAACGTAGCGGGGGAGGGTGAAGGAAGTCGGCTCATGTCTTGATCTCGACCGTGGGCGCGAGGTTCTCGACGCCGGTGAAGCGGGCGCCGTAGTCCACGACGGAGCGGAGCCGCGGCAGGGCCGCGAGGGGGGTGAGGTCGTGGATCCGTTCATCGGCGTCGCCCAGGAGCCGTAGTTGGCTCAGGGCGGGGAAGGTCCGGGCGATGACGTCCAGGGGTGCCGTGGTGCCGTCGCAGTTCACGTAGAGGGCTTCCGTCCGTGGCAGCCGCAGTGGTTCGGGGAAGTCCTTCACGGCCTCGGCGTGCAGCGCGAGGAACGAGAGCCTGCCCAGGTCGGCCAGCACGCCCCAGTCCTCCTGGGTGGTCGGCACGGCACCGTAGAACTCGAGCGCATTGAGGTGGGTGAGGCGGCGGAGGAAGGAGAGCCCCCCTGTGGGGTACCCGATCAGGGTGAGGGTCTCCAGCTCGTTCTCGGCGGGCAGGGCGTCCAGGCACCAGGCGAGGGACCCCTGGAGCTGCAGGCTCTGGGCCCGGGCGATCGTCGGGCGCAGCAGAGCCATGCCGTCGGCGCTGACTCCGGGGCGGAGTTCGATGTTCTTGGGGCGCAGTCCGAGACGTGCGATCTCGGCGGCCTGTGCGTCGGAGACGAGCGTGAAGTCGAGGAGGGGCGTGTCGAGCCGGGCGATGATCTCCTCCGCGTAGGGGGTCGTCGGGAACCGGGACCATCCCCACATCAGCTGGGAGAGGACCGGCAGGTCCTGATGTGCGGTGAACCGGGCGAGGTAGGGCAGGGCGGCGTCATGGGTGATGTGCGTCGCCGTGATCACCACATCCAGCGCCGCCTCGTGGTCCAGATCCTCCGGGCCCGGCAGCAGGTCCAGGACCGCTCGGCCCACTGACGCCAGCTCGCGCGCCTCCTCCGCCCCGCGCGGTGGAATCACCTCCGCGGTCCGCGCCAGGATCCGTTCCCTGACCTCCGGCGCCACCTCCGTCGCATGGTCGAGCGCCGTGGCCGCCACCACCAGGACACGGAGCCGGGTGCGGCGGTCCGGTGCCGCGTCCGCCGCCTTCAGGAGCTCGTCGAAGATCTCCGCGCACTCGCGCGGGCGCGCGTGCCCGACGGCCATGCGGATGACGTCCTCCCACTGGTCGTCCGCCGCGTGCCGGACGAGGACGCCGATGTCCCACCGGTCCACGAGGGCCTTTGCCGCGAGGTAGTCCTGGAAGGTGCGGTGGACGAAGTCGACCGTGTCCGCGGTCGGTTCGCGCAGCAGACCGCTGCGGTGGAGCAGATGCGTGAAGAGCGCGCCGGCGTCGTACCCCGCCGCCTCGGTGATCGCGGGCACGGCCTCCCGTACGACCGACTCGGCGTGCGAACGGTCCATTGTCGTGCGGCCGTTGAGCGTCAGCCAGTACGCGAGGCGTTGGATCAGCTGGATCTGGGGGGCGTCGCCCAGCTCGATCCCGTACGGGGTCCCCATGTCCCGCTCGCGGTCCCGGCGCGAGAGCAGCATCGCGAGCGCCGCGTCGTACAGCGCCTTGCGGCCGCGCGGCAGGAAACCGCGCCGCCCGTGGTGCAGGGCGCAGATCAGGCCGCACATCAGGGGGTTGGTGGCGAGCTGGGCGACGTCAGGCGTCGTCCGCAGAGCATCGAGAAGGGGCTGTTCGTACGGCGCGGCCTCGGGTCCGGCGGCCCGGTGCCAGCGGCGCACGAACGTGGCGGCCTCGGAGGCGGACATCGGGGCGAGCGTGAGTTCGGTGAAGCCGTCCGACGCGAGCCAGTCGTCCTGTACGGCGGTGGGGCGGGAGGTCACGAGCCAGCGGTTGCCGTCGTAGGAGTCGAGGAGGTCGCGGAGCCAGCGGCGCGCGCGGTCGCGCTCGGCCTCGGGGATCTCGTCGATGCCGTCGACGAGGACCAGGCCGCGCCCGGCGGCGAGCACGCGGTCGGCCCAGCCGTCGGGCGCGGAGAGCGGGCAGTCGACGGCGGCGAGGAAGCGCTCGGGGGCGGGGAGCCGCTCGCCGTGGCGGGTGAGGGCGCGGAGGGGGAGGACGAAGGGGATCCGGCCGCGGAGGTACGCCATGTCGTCCGCGAGGTCCTCGCGGGTGGCCGAGACGGCCAGCCACTGGACGAGGGTCGTCTTGCCGGAGCCGGCCGTACCGCGCAGGAGCACCTTGTCGTGGCGGGCGAGGACCTGGTCGGCGCGGTCGCCCGTGAACATGCGGAGCAAGCGGTCGGTGGCGAGGTGGAAAGCGCGGCGTTGGTCGACCGACATCGCCTGCAGCGCCGCCAGCAGGGCCGAGAAGCCGGGGTCGGCCGGGTCGACCTCCGTAAGAGCGGCCGGGCCGATATCCACGACCCCCATGGCGTCGGGCTCCACGAGCGCGGCCGTGTCGGCGAGGCCCGCCTCAGGGCGGGGGCGATCGTTCGGCCCCGTGCTCGCGACCTCGTCCGCGAGCCACGCCCTGATCGCGCCCGTCGCGGCCGGTGCCACGCCCGTCGCCTCCAGTGACAGGTACGCCACGTCGAGCGGCCACTTCTCCGGGGTGTCGCGGAGGTCCACTCCGTAGATGGTCAGGCGGCCGTGCTTCTTCGCCAGGTGGGTCAGGTAGCGCCGCTCGAACGCGGCGTCCTCCGTGTCGGCCCTCGGCGTCCGGCGGATCAGCTCGTCGGTCTTCGCGATGAGCTCGCTCTGCCCGCGGGTCTGCTCGACCAGGCTGCGGGCCACGAACGTGGAGCGCTGGGTGAAGAAGTCGAGGATGTGGAGGCAGGCCCACTCCGTCATCGACTCCAGGTAGAGGACCGAGTCGGTGGACAGGCCGTCCGGGGCGGGGGCCGCCGCGCGCAGGCGGCGGGCGAGGGCGTGGTGGCCGAGGCCGACGGCCTGGACGTCGTCCATGTCCAGGTCGCCGAGGGCGAGGAGGGTGGTGGCGAGGGTGTCGGTGACGGCCTCGGTCTCGTCGGTGGGGAAGGGGCGCTCGCCGTTCCCGTCCCGGGAGCGGTCGACCAGCGTCCCCGCGAGCTTCCGGACGTCCTTCTCGGTCAGCGTGCGCTTCTCGCCGCGGAAGGAGACCAGGGAGGAGAGCCGGACCTTCTCCGACCGGCCCGTGAGGCCGGCCCCCGGACCGTCGCTGACCAGCAGTTTCTTCAGGATCGGGCCGATGGCGGCCGAAGCGAGGCGCGTGCCGATCAGTGCCGGTTCCATGTGTGTCCCCCCGTGGGTCCCCGAAGCGGTCAGCGTAGTGCGGGACGGTCCTGCGGGTGGCTCGGTTGCGTGACCCAGGTCCCATTGGGGGCCGGTGCCTGGTGACAAGGCGCACAGGCGTTTCGAGGGGTACTAACCGGAATAGTGGCGACCTTTGGTGTCGATTCGGGACGTTCAGGAGTGAACCGGCGGGACCTTGGTCCCGGAGGGGCCCGAACCGGACGCCGGACGGCCTTTTGCGCGGTTCCGGCCGCCCGCGACGTGCGGATAAACCGGTTCTCTTGTGCCGGTATGTCCGATTTCGAAGGCGACTCCCGGGGCCGTCAAGGGCTGAACATCCCCGGAGATCGCTACGACCTGATGTCGTAGATGGGGTGTTTTGGGCTGGATGGGGGTCCGGGTTACCAAGGATGAGCAAGCCCGACGCAGAGCACCGTTCGCGTCGGGTCCCGTACTTCCCCGGAGGTTTCCCCCGTATGTCGAAGCGCATGAACCCCGCCGCCCGTGTCACCGTCGTCGCTCTCGCCGCCGCCGGCCTGGGAGCGACGATGGTGACCGGAGCTGGGTCCGCCTTCGCCGCCGAGGGCAAGGCCGTCACCGCCCCGGTCGCGCTCACCGCGTCCGCCGCCGTCGCCGCCCAGGCCGACGCCCAGGCGAACGTCGCCGCCCAGGTGAAGGCCGCCGCCGCGAAGGCGACGGCCGCGAAGGTCACGGCCGCCAAGCAGGCCGCCGCGGTCAAGAAGGCCGCGGCCGTGAAGCCGGTCGCCGCCAAGAAGGCCGCGTCCTGGGTCAAGCCGGTCTCCGCGTACACGCTGAGCGCCAGCTACAACCAGGGCGGCGCCATGTGGGCCCACAAGCACTCCGGCCAGGACTTCGCCGTTCCGACCGGCACCCCGGTCAAGGCCGCGGGCAGCGGCACCGTCGTGAAGGCCGGCCCGAACGGCGGCGGCGACGGCCCCGCGTACGGCAACGCGATCGTCATCAAGCACGCCAACGGCACGTACTCGCAGTACGCCCACCTGTCGAAGATCAAGGTGCACATCGGCCAGAAGGTCCTCGTCGGCCAGCAGATCGCCCTCTCGGGCAACACCGGCAACTCCTCCGGCCCCCACCTGCACTTCGAGATCCGTACGACCCCGAACTACGGCTCCGCCGTGAACCCGGCCGCCTTCCTGCGGTCCCACGGCGTCTCCATCTGAGCCGCGATCCGAGCCGTACGCTGAGCCGTGGTCTGAGTCGTACGACCGAACTTCACTGGGCCCCGTGGGCCTGATTGAGCAGATCGAGGGCGACCTCGAGGGTGGCCCTGTGCTTCTCCTCGGGGTCGCCCTCGATGTTCTGCATGAAGAACGCGCCCGCGTGCAGGGTGAAGATCGCGCTGACGCAGCGCACCTGGTCCACCATGGCGAAGTCCGGCTCCCGGATCAGCCCGGTCAGCGCCATCATGCGTTCCTTGAAGGTGAGGCCGACGCTGAGCTCGCGGACCGTCGCCTGGTTCTCCTGCATGAAGCGGAAGAGCGGGGCCGCCGCGCGCAGCGCCACCTGGTAGCGGCGCAGCACCTCCTGCCGGGTCTCCAGGGTGCGGGGCTGTTCCTCGGCCCAGGTGATCAGCTCGTCCATGGGCCGGGTCAGGTCCTCGAAGATCCCGACGAGGATGTCTTCCTTGGTCTTGAAGTGGTAGTAGAGGGCCGCTTTGGTGACGTCGAGGCGCTCCGCGATCTCACGCAGGGAGGTCTTCTCGTAGCCCTGCTCCGCGAAGAGGTCCAGCGCCACGTCCTGGATGCGCTGGCGGGTGTTGCCTCGGGCCATGACTGCCCTCCACTTTCCAAAGAACTTACTTGACGACCGGCAAGTTACGGGTCTACCTTCCCCAGTGTAGTAACTAGCCGGGCGGCAAGTAAGGGACTGACATGACGACGCAACAAGCGACAGCGAAACCGGCGCAGGGGGAATCGGAGACGCAGCCACGCAGCGTCCGCGTCGTCCTGCTCGCCCTGATGATCGCGATGCTCCTCGCGATGCTGGACAACATGATCATCGGCACGGCGATGCCGACGATCGTCGGCGAGCTCGGCGGCCTGGAGCACCTCTCCTGGGTCGTCACCGCCTACACCCTGGCCACCGCCGCCTCCACCCCGCTCTGGGGCAAGGTCGGCGACATGTTCGGCCGCAAGGGCGTCTTCCTCACCTCGATCGTGATCTTCCTGATCGGCTCGGCGCTCAGCGGCATGGCCCAGGACATGGGCCAGCTCATCGGCTTCCGGACCATCCAGGGCCTCGGCGCGGGTGGCCTGATGGTCGGCGTGATGGCGATCATCGGCGACCTCATCCCGCCCCGCGAGCGCGGCAAGTACCAGGGCATGATGGCCGGCGTGATGGCCCTCGCCATGATCGGCGGCCCCCTCGTCGGCGGCACCATCACCGACCACTGGGGCTGGCGCTGGTCCTTCTACATCAACCTGCCCCTCGGCGCCGTCGCCCTCGCCATGGTCAGCACCGTCCTGCACCTGCCGAAGAAGCAGCGCGCCACCGGCACCCGGATCGACTTCCTCGGTGCCGCACTCCTGACCGTCGGCATCACCGCGATCGTCCTCGTCACCACCTGGGGCGGCACGGAGTACGCCTGGAGCTCGGCGACCATCGTCGGCCTCGCGGTCGGTGGAGCCGCCGCCCTCGCCGCCTTCCTGTGGGTGGAGACCAAGGCCGAGGACCCGATCATGCCGCTGCACATCTTCCGCAGCCGCAACTTCACCCTGATGTCCCTGATCGGCTTCATCACCGGCTTCGTGATGTTCGGCGCGGTCCTCTACCTGCCGATCTTCCAGCAGTCCGTCCAGGGCGCCTCGGCGACCAACTCCGGGCTGCTGCTCCTGCCGATGCTGCTCGCGATGATGGTCGTCTCGCTGGTCGTCGGCCGCTTCACCACCAGCACCGGCAAGTACAAGATCTTCCCGATCGCGGGCGGCGTCCTCATGACGGTCGGCCTCTTCCTGCTCTCCACGATGGACACCGGCAGCTCGCGGCTGACCTCCGGGATCTACATGGCCGTCCTCGGTGCCGGCATGGGCTTCATGATGCAGATCACCATGCTGGTCGCCCAGAACAGCGTCGAGATGAAGGACATGGGCGTCGCCTCGTCCTCCACCACCCTGTTCCGGACGCTCGGCTCCTCCTTCGGCGTCGCGATCATGGGCGCGCTCTTCACGAGCCGCGTCCAGGACGAGATGGCGACGCAGGGCGGATCCGGGCTCACCGAGCGGACCGCCCAGCTCGACGCGGCGAGCCTGGCCAAGCTGCCGGCGGCGCTCCGCGAGGCCTACCAGGAGGCCGTGGCCTCGGGTACGCACGGTGCCTTCCTGCTCGCCGGTGCGGTCTCCGTCCTGGCCTTCGTCTTCGCCCTCTTCGTCAAGGAGGTGGCGCTCCGCGGCGCCGGTCCCGCGACGGCCCCGAAGGCCGCCGCGGGCGACGACGAGGTGAAGGTCGCCGAGACGGTCTGACCATCTGGTGAGGCGGTCGTACGAGGGTGGGGCCGGTCCTGGAAAAGGACCGGCCCCACCCTCGTACTCCCACGGCGGTCTTCAGTCCGCCGGCCGCAGGATCGGGAAGCTTCCCGTGTTCGTCGGCGCGTGATCGGGCAGCCACAGCACCGCGATCGCGCCGCCCACCCCGTTCGGCGCCGCCTCGGAGGCCACGTTCCGGAAGGTCAGCCGGGCGCCGAGGACCCGCGCCTGGCCCGCCGCGATCGTCAGACCCAGGCCGTGGCCCTGACCCGCGCGGTCGCTCGTACCCGTACGGAACCGGCTCGGCCCCTCCTTGAGCAGCGCCTCCGGGAAACCGGGACCGTGGTCGCGGACGCGCACGACCCGGCCCTCGACGGTGACCTCCACCGGCGGCTTGCCGTGCTTGGCGGCGTTCGCGAGGAGGTTGCCCAGGACGCGCTCCAGGCGCCGCGGGTCGGTGTTCACCCAGGAGTCGTGGACGACCCGGACGACCACCTCGGGGTCGAGGGCCCGCATCCGCCGCTCCACGAACTCGCCGAGCGCGATCTCCTGCAGTTCCGCCCGCTCCGACGCGCTGTCGAGCCGGGCCACCTCCAGGACGTCCTCGACCAGCGTCCGCATGGCCTGGGCCCGGTCCCGTACGAGCTCGGTCGGACGGCCCGGCGGCAGCAGTTCGGCCGCCGTGAGCAGCCCGGTCACCGGGGTGCGCAGCTCGTGCGCGATGTCCGCGGTGACCCGCCGTTCCGCCTCGATCCGCTCGTTGAGCGCGTCGGTCAGGGCGTCGACCGCCCACGCCAGGTCGTCGGTCTCGTCGCGTACGACCCCGCCGACGGCCTCCCTGACCCGGACGTCCGTGTTCCCCTGGGCGACCCGGCCGGCCGCGACGGCGGCCTTCCGCAGCCGCCGGGAGAGCTGGCCGCCGATGAGCACGCCCAGCGCGCAGCCGCCGAAGACCACCGAGACCGAGCCGATGACGAGGGCCCGGTCCAGATCGTTCATGATCGTCGCGCTGCGGTCGGCGAAGGGGATGTGCAGCGAAAGCACGTCACCGTTGGCGAGCGGCACCGCGGCCCACACGTCGGGCGGCCCGCCGTGCCGGTGCTCCTGCACGTACGTGCCGCGCCGCTTGTCCCGCATCAGCTGGTCGAGCTGGGCGGGCAACGACGGGTCGTTGATCTTCGTGCCGAAGCGCGGCTCCTTCGGCTTCGACGTCTCGTACATCCGCTGGGCGAAGAGCAGCCGCTCCATCTGCACCTCGCGCGCGTTGTCGAGCATCGAGATGCGGGCGGCATTGTGCACGACCACGCTCAGGGTGACCGCGATCAGCGCGCCGACCGCCGCGATGGCGACGGCGATCTTCCAGCGGACGCCGGTACGGAGGGGGAGCAGCTTCACCGGTACGTGCCCGTCTCGGGGGGTGTCGTGTGGATCATGCCGCCCTAGCTCTTGAGCTTGTAGCCGAAGCCGCGGACCGTCTCGATCCTGTCCTGGCCGATCTTGGCGCGCAGCCGCTGCACATGGACGTCGACGACCCGGGTGTCGCCGCCCCAGCCGTAGTCCCAGACCCGCTCCAGGAGCTTGTCCCGGGACAGCACGGTGCCCGGCGCGGACGAGAACTCCAGGAGCAGCCGCATCTCGGTCGGCGTCAGCGCGACCGGCGCCCCGCCCTTGCGGACCTCCATGCCCTCGGTGTCGACCTCCAGGTCGCCGAAGACGAGGAGCCCGCCGCCGTCCGGACCCTCGTCCCCCTGCTCGCCGGCGCCGCCGCCCGCGTGCCCGAAGCGGCGCAGCACGGCGCGGATCCGGGCCATCAGCACGGAGCCGTCGAAGGGCTTGGTGACGTAGTCGTCGGCCCCGGCCTCCAGGCCGAGGACGACGTCGATCGAGTCGGCGCGCGCCGACAGCATGATCACCGGCACCGTCGACTCGTCGCGGATCCGGCGGCAGAGGCTGACCCCGTCCATGCCCGGCAGCATCACGTCGAGCAGGGCGATGTCCGGCCGCTGCGCCCGGAAGGCTTCCAGGCCGGAGAGCCCGTCGGGCATGGCCGTGACCCGGAAGCCGTCCCGCTCCAGGGCGAGCTGGGTGGCCTCACGGATGACGTCGTCGTCCTCGACGAACAGGACATGGGTTTCGGCCATCGTGCGGTGCCCTTCGGGTCTCTGCGCCGTGTCCGCGGGCGGGGGCGCTTCTTCTGCGTTCGGAGGAGTACGGCCGGCTTCGGAGTACGGCCGGGTTCGCGGTACGGCCGGCTCAGCGGTACGGGGTCACGGCTCAGTTGGCGGGGGGCTCGCTCGGCGCGGGCTCCTCGACCTCGCCGTCGCCGACCGCCCGGCTGTAGTCGTTGTGCACCCAGTCGTGCTGGGTGAACTTGTTCCCCGACCAGCGATACGTGATCACGTCCTCGCCCGAGGGATACGCGACCGGGTCGCCCTTCGCGTACACCTGCTTGGTGACGACCAGTTCGCCCCGGTCGATCGTGGCGTAGACCGCGGCGTCCTCCGCCATGAACACGTTCTCGTACCGGTCGCTCTGCTTCCGGTAGACGTACGTACCGATCCCGACGGCATCGCCGCAGGTCATCACGTTCACCACGACATCCGGCGCGGGCGCGTCGGTGAGGTTCCCGTACGAGGCGTCCACCGGGTACGCGTCCGCGACGCACGGCTTCAGATCGGTCTTGAACCGCTCGTCGATCTTCGGGTCGGCCTTGAGCAGCTCGATCGGATCCACCCGCTCGGCGGCGTACTGCTGCTCGTCGCCGGCCGAGGGGGACGGGGTGGGCGCCGCCGCGGCCACCTCGCGAGTGGCGGCCGCGCCCTCGTCGCGGGAGCCGGTGCCGCCGGTGGAGCAGGCGGCCATGGACAGCCCGACGGCGACGAGCCCGGCCGTCGCCGTGATGCTCGCCGCCTTGGCGGTACGGCGCCGGGGGCGCCGCCCGGTTCCGTACCGGTCGTCGCCGCCGGGGCCGCCACCGCTGTCGCCGCCCGGGCCGGCACCGTCGTCGATGCCGCCGATGCCGTCGTGTCTTCTGCCGTCGGCTTCGCCGTCTAGGCCGCGCACCGCTCCCGCCCCCGTTCGTCGCCTCGTACGCTCGTCCGCTCCCCGGGCCGCCCCAGAGCCCGGGCGTCGAGGTCACGGCTCTCCAGCTCCTGGCGGAGCCGGGCGAGCGCGCGGTGGAGCGTCGACTTCACCGTACCGGTCGACATGCCGAGCGCCGCCGCCGTCTCCTCGGTGCTCATCTGTTCCCAGTGGCGCAGGACGACGACGCTGCGCTGCTTCGGCGCGAGCACCTTCAGGATGTCCATGAGGAGGGCCCGGTCGGCGTGCTGCTCGGTCGGGTCGTCGACACAGGCGTCGGGCAGCTGCTCGGTGGGCACCTCTTCGAGCTTGCGGGAGCGCCACCACTCGGTCCGGGTGTTGATCATGACCCGGCGGAGGTAGGCGTCGGCCAGGGACTTGTCGGCGATGCCGTCCCAGCGGCCGAACGTACGGGCGAGGGCCGTCTGGAGGAGGTCCTGGGCGTCGACGGGGTCGGCCACGAGACGACGTGCACTGCGCAGCAGCGCGTCCTGTCGCGTGCGTACGTACTCCTCGAAATCGAGCACCTCGCCATGCCTCATCCGAACCGCCTCCGAACCCCGTGACCAGCTTTGTTCCTCGTGTCGTGGACGACGCTACGGAGCGCTTGTCACGGGGTTGTGCGGGGCAGCCGTCGGTGGACGCACGGCTACCCATCGGTTGTGTAACAGCGGGGATGGAGACGGTTCGTCAGGGGTGCCGCGTCCGCGGCCCCCAGGTCGGGGGCTCTCGGCCGGGGGGCGGTGCTCGGTCGAGGGCTCCGGGTCGAGGGCTCTCGGCCGGTGGCGCTTCGCCGACGGCCGGGAGGGACCTCAGGCCACGGGCAGCCGGTAGTACCCGTCGTCCAGCGGCTCGACCAGACCGTCCGCGACCAGGCCGTCCAGCGCCCTGGCCCGCTGCACCGGCTCGTCCCAGACCGTGTCCAGGACCGCCTGGGCCACCGGGTCCTTCGACTCCCGCAGCACCGCGAGGAGCCGGCCCCTGACCTGTCGGTCGGTCCCGGCGTACGTCTGGCCGCGCCGCGGCGGACCGTCGTGCGCCGGCTTCCCCGAGAGCCGCCAGGCGCACTGCCCGGAGATCGGGCAGCGCCCGCAGTCCTCGTTCTTCGCCGTACAGACGAGCGCGCCCAGCTCCATGGAGGCGGCGGCCCAGCGGGAGGCCGTCGTCTCGTCCGCCGGAAGCAGCGCGCGGGCGAGCCGCCGCTCGGCGGCCGTCGTCGCGTTCGGCGGGTACTGGACGCCGGTCGCCGCCCGGGCGAAGACCCGGCGCACATTGGTGTCCAGGACGGCATGCCGCTGCCCGTACGCGAAGGAGGCCACCGCCGCCGCCGTGTACTCGCCGATGCCGGGCAGCGAGAGCAGCTGCCCGTGATCGCTCGGTACCTCGCCGCCGTGCCGTTCCTTTATGGCGACGGCCGCCGCGTGCAGCCGCAGCGCCCGGCGCGGATAGCCGAGCCGGCCCCAGGCGCGGACCGCCTCACCGGGGGCGTCGGCGGCCAGGTCGGCCGGGCGGGGCCAGCGCGCGAGCCACTGCTCGTACACCGGGAGCACCCGGACCACCGGGGTCTGCTGGAGCATGAACTCGCTGACCATGACACCCCAGGCGCCGGCCTCGGGGCGGCGCCAGGGCAGGTCGCGGGCGTGCCGGTCGAACCAGGCGAGGACGGGCCCGTGCAGCTCGGCGGGGGGCGTCGGGAGAGCGGGGTCTTCGAAGGCGGCGGCGGCCTCGAAGGCCCGGGCGGCGGCTTCGGGGGCCTCAGGGGACTCGGGCGTGAGGGGAGCGTCGATGGAAGTCATGGCACCCACGATCCTGGCACGTCCACGACGAGATCAGCACGCGCCGTGGCACCGGCGCCAGGGTGGGATCGATACGCGCCGGGGTGCGCGCGCCGGGGTTCCTCGGCGCGCGCTGTGGCGCTCGTACAAGGGGGTGGCCCGCACGGCCGAAAGAGGGGCCTCACGTGCCGCGGCGCGCGTGCCGGAGCGCGGATCGCCCAGGGATGCGGTCAGTACGCGCCGTGGCGTGCGCGCCGGGGAGCCTCGGCGTGCGAGGGGGCGTGTGTCCGGGGCCCGCGCCCCGCGCACCACACCACGGCCGAGCTCCGGCTCGACCGGGCCGTCTCCACGAGAGCGCCCACCGGCCGGACCGCCGCCTTCATCACGACGAGGGCGACCAGACCACCGAGGAGCAGGCCGACGGTCACATCGTGCGGGTAGTGCACGCCGACGAAGACCCGGGAGAACGCCATGAGCAGAGCCATCGGCACCGTCAGCCAGACGATCCCCCGCCACGACAGGGCGAGCGCGATCGCGGCGGCTCCCGCGATCGCCGAGTGGTTGCTGGGGAAGGACCAGTCGCCGTGCGGCGGGCAGGTGATGAGCGAGGCGGGTGCCCCGACGACCGCGCGGCACGGACGTTCCTCGTCGATCAGCGACTTCAGCGCCTCGCTCACCACGTAACCGAAGGCGGTGGCGAGCGGAGCGAGCAGCGCGAGCGCCATCGCCCGGCTCGATCCCTCGCGGGAGCGCCACCAGCCGGCCAGGAACAGGGCGCCGAACAAGAGCAGTCCGGCCTCGGTCCAGACCTCGGCGAGCCACTGGAACCAGTGGGGGGTGGAGTGGGCGAAATCGGCGACATCGAGGTACAGCCGGTCGGAGAGGTCGAGGAGGGTGTTCATGGTGGACGACGCTAACCGGAATCCGGAGTCCGCCGCCCCGGGCCAACGGCCACAACGACCCCTGACGAAAGTGGGGGTTCTGCGATTCGGTCCGGTTCCCACCGGTTTCAGACGGGGTTGCGGGGGTGCAGGGGCGAGACCCCGGGAAAAGTTCCCGGAACGGACGGATGTGATCATCGGCAAAACTTGATGCCTCGGGCGGCGGGTGGGGCGGGAGTTGGGCCGGATCTCTCGTAAGGTTCGGGTCGTGGGATCTTTGCGCAATCCGGTCGGGCCGCTTCCCTCCACCATCTACTGGCGACGGAGGGCGGTGGCGGCGTGCCTGGTGGCGCTTCTCGCACTCCTCGCCGTCTGGGCCGTCACCTCCGGTGACGGAGGCGGGAAGAAGGCGAACGACGGGGTCAACGGCTCCTCTCCCACCCCTCCATCGATCACCCCCGGGCCCTCCGGCAGCGGACCGGCGATCAGTCAACAGCCCGGCGGCCGCGACGAGTCGGACGACTCCGGTGACACCACGGGCGGCGACAGCGGTTCGGGCGGCTCCGGTACGGACCCGGGATCGGGCGCCGACGCCGGCACGACCGCCGGTACGGACGCGGGCGCGACCGCCGGAAACGGCAGCGGCGGCAAGAACGGCGACACGGACGGCGCGGGCGGCGACGGAGGAGCGGGCACCGGTGCGGGACAGCAGGTTCCGGTCGACTCCCCGCTCCCGAACTGCCCCGCCGGAGCGCTGCAGTTGACGCTCCGCAGCGCCAAGGTCAGCTACGAGGCGGGCGAGAAGCCGCGCTTCCACCTCGTCGCCAAGAACACCTCGGACGCCGCCTGCAAGGCCGACTTCGGGCCCCGCAGCGCGGTTCTGACGATCAGCGACAAGCAGGACGACGAGGTCTGGTCCTCCGCCGACTGCCCGCGTCCCGGAAACCCGATCCTGCTGCGCGTCCCCGCGGGCGCCACCGTCACCCACACCGTGGAGTGGGACCGCGGGCAGAGCGCCCCGCAGTGCGCCACCGCCCCGAAGGGCCCGGCCGGCCCCGGCACCTACCTCGTGGAGGCGACGATGCCGGGCACCAAGGTGCTCCCGGCCTCGTTCACCCTCGCCAAGGACTGAGCGGACCAACCTCGCACCCGGCCTCCGGCCTCAACCCGATTCCAGGACTCCGACCCGGCCCAGCTCTCGTTGCCGGATCAGACGTACCGTTCCAGGATCGAGGACTCCGCCAGCCGGGACAGACCCTCGCGCACGCTGCGGGCGCGGGCCTCGCCGACGCCGTCCACGGTCTGGAGGTCGTCCACGCTGGCCGCGAGCAGCTTCTGCAGCCCGCCGAAGTGCTCCACGAGCCGCTCGATGATCGCGCCCGGCAGTCTCGGCACCTTGGCGAGGAGCCGGTAGCCGCGCGGCGAGACCGCCGAGTCGAGGGTCTCGGGCGAACCGCTGTAGCCCAGCGCACGCGCCACGACCGGAAGTTCGAGCAGCTCGGTGTGGGTCAGCGCGTCCAGCTCGGTGAGCGCCTCCGCCACCGTCCGCGAGCGCTTGGCCGTCGGCTCCGGCACGTAGTCCCGGATCACCAGCTCGCGCTCCGGCTCCACGCCCGCGATCAGCTCGTCGAGCTGGAGCGAGAGGAGCCGCCCGTCCGTACCGAGCTCGACCACGTACTCGGCGATCTCGGTGGCGATCCGGCGGACCATCTCCAGACGCTGGGCGACGGCGGTGACGTCCCGGACCGTGACCAGGTCCTCGATCTCCAGGGCGGAGAGCGTGCCGGCCACCTCGTCGAGCCGGAGCTTGTACCGCTCCAGGGTCGCGAGCGCCTGGTTGGCGCGGGACAGGATCGTGCCCGACTCCTCCAGGACCCGTCGCTCGCCGTCCACGTACAGCGCGATCAGACGCATCGACTGGGAGACGGAGACGACCGGGAAGTTGCACTGCTTGGAGACCCGGTCCGCCGTGCGGTGCCGGGTGCCGGTCTCCTCGGTGGGGATGGAGGCGTCCGGGACCAGCTGCACGCCCGCGCGGTGGATCTTGGTGATGTCCTTGTCGAGGACGAGCGCGCCGTCGAGCTTGCACAGCTCACGCAGGCGCGTGGCGGCGAACTCGACGTCCAGCACGAAACCGCCGGTGCACATCGAGTCGACCGTCTTGTCCAGGCCCAGCACGATGAGACCGCCCGTGTTGCCGCGGAGGATCCGCTCCAGGCCGTCACGCAGCGCGGTGCCCGGCGCGACGGCGCTCAGGGCGGCGCGCATCAGCGCTTCGTTGCCGGAGCCCGCGCCGGACTTTCCAGGAGCTGATGCCCCGTCCTTGGCTGCCACTGCACTCCTCCGGCTCGTACGGATGGGCGAGACCAGGGCAAAGTCTAGCGACACCACCCCGTCGCCCCCCGCCCCCGATCGATCACGGTGGTCCGAAAGGGGTCCCCGCCCCGACACGGACCTAACCCTCCGCGTCTTTGCGAAGGGTACGGAGCGAACCGTCCGCACGGTGTGAACATTCCGCACCGACCGCCCCGACACCCACCGGCCAGGTCCTGCCCACAGCGCCCCGAGCCCCTTGCCGGCCCTCTCCGAGGCGGGCCGAGCCGCACCCGCACGCGTCCCCGCGCCGGGCCGGTCGACCACCGTCCAGGTCCTGCCCGCAGTGGTCCGAGTCACCCCGCCGGTCCTGCCCCCAGCGACCCGAGCCTCGCCGGTCCCTTCCGGCAGCGGGCCGAGCGCCACCCGCGCGCGTCCCCGCGCCGGGCCGGTCGGCCGCCCCTTCCGCTACGGCTCCGCTACTTCTCCGCCCCCTCGGGCGCCTTCGCGCGGCGGCTGCGCGGCAGCACCCGCAGGGCGTCGCCCATGTCCGCCACCTCGGTCACCTTCATGCCCGCCGGCACCTTGCCCGGGTCCGTGGGGACCAGCGCGTGTGTGAAGCCCAGTCGGTGGGCCTCGGCCAGCCGTCGCTGGACGCCGGTCACCCGCCGGACCTCGCCCGCGAGGCCGACCTCGCCGATCGCGACGAGGTTCTTCGGCAGCGGGGTGTCGCTCGCCGCGGAGGCGAGGGCGAGGGCGATCGCCAGGTCGGCGGCGGGCTCGGTGAGCCGCACGCCGCCCACGGTCGCGCTGTAGATGTCCCGCTTGCCCAGCGCGCTGATCCGGCCCCGCTGCTCCAGGACCGCCAGCATCATCGAGACACGGGAGGTCTCCAGACCGGAGACGGTCCGGCGGGGGGAGGGGATCTGGGAGTCCACCGTCAGCGACTGGACCTCGGCGACGAGCGGGCGGCGGCCC
This sequence comes from Streptomyces sp. NBC_00250, assembly GCF_036192275.1. Lineage (NCBI taxonomy): Bacteria > Bacillati > Actinomycetota > Actinomycetes > Kitasatosporales > Streptomycetaceae > Streptomyces > Streptomyces sp. NBC_00250. The sequence continues at coordinate 5,172,188 of NZ_CP108088.1, forward strand.
TCCAGGGTGACCGTCAGACAGGTGCCCGGCACGGCCACGTCACGCCGGGTCAGGAAGAGCCCGGACGGGTCGGCCAGACCCGTGATGCCCTCGTCGTGCAGCTCGAAGCAGCCGACCTCGTCCGTCGCCCCGTACCGGTTCTTCACGCCCCGGACCAGACGCAGGCGCGCGTGCCGGTCGCCCTCGAAGCTCAGGACGACGTCGACCAGGTGCTCCAGGAGCCGGGGGCCCGCGATGGCCCCGTCCTTGGTGACATGGCCGACGAGGAGCGTGGACATGCCGCGCTCCTTGGAGGCCCGGATGAGCGCGCCCGCGACCTCGCGGACCTGGGCCATGCCGCCGGGCGCGCCGTCGATCTCGGGGGAGGCGACGGTCTGCACCGAGTCCATGATCAGCAGCGAGGGCTTCACGGCGTCGAGGTGCCCGAGGACGGCCGACAGGTCGGTCTCGGCCGCCAGGTAGAGATGGTCGCTGAGCGCGTTGATCCGGTCGGCGCGCAGTCGGACCTGGCTCGCGGACTCCTCGCCGGTGACGTAGAGCGTGCGGTGCTCGTCGCTGGCCGCCTTGGCCGCCACGTCGAGCAGGAGCGTGGACTTGCCGACGCCCGGTTCGCCCGCGAGCAGCACGACGGCGCCCGGCACCAGACCCCCGCCGAGGACCCGGTCCAGCTCGTCGACGCCGGTGGAGCGGGCGGTCGCCTGCCGGCCGTCGACCTGGCCGATGGGGACGGCGGCGGTGGAGACCCGGCCCGCCGCGGTCGTGCGGACGGCGGGCGCGCCGTACTCCTCGACCGTCCCCCAGGCCTGGCACTCGGGGCAGCGGCCGAGCCACTTGGCCGTCTGCCAGCCGCACTCGGTGCAGCGGTAGGACGGCCGGTCCTTGGTCGATTTCGTACGGGCAGCCATGTCGCCCACCGTAGCGGCCACCACTGACAGCGGGCGCCGGGTCGCCCGCCGCCCCCGGAATGCCGAGTTCCTGTCCCCTTTCGAGCGATACCTTCACCCGTAAGAATGAGAAGTACGCAACCGGTACGAAAAGTGACCCCCACGCTGCCTACGGTCGACCGGTGACGAGCAGCAGGCTGGAATCCCCCGCACGCACCACCGGCGCACACCGGGCGCACCGCGCCGCGGACGCCCCGGACCAGGGACCGCGCGCGCTCGGCCGGAGGCCCCCCGCCCGTTACGAGGCCGCCCTCGACGGGCTCTTCACGTACTGCCTCTCCGTGCTCTGCGATCACGACACGGCCACCGCCGTCCTCGGCGACGTCCTCGCCGTCGCCGAGCGCCACCACGGCCGCTGTCCCTCCGACGAGGACGGCCGGACGGCCTGGCTGTACGCCCTCGCCCGCTGGGCCTGTCTGCGCAGCCTCGGCGAGCAGCGCGGACGGCGCCAGGGCGCCCACACGGGGCGGCCCGCCGTCACCGCGCCCGAGCCGCCCCGGGTCCCCGAGGAGACCGCCGAGCGGCGCCGTGCCGAACTCGCCCGGCTCGCCTGGCCCGAGGCCGCCGGCACCACACCCGAACAGCGCGAGGCCCTGGAGCTGGCCGTACGGCACGGCCTCAGTCACCGTCAGGTCGCCGCCGTGCTCTCCCTCGACCCGCTCGCCGCCCGCGAGCTCCTCGCCACCGCGGGCTGCGAGGTCGAGCGCACCCGCGCGGCCCTCGCCGTCGTCGAGACCGGCAGCTGCCCCACCGTCGCCCGGTTCACCGGCGACCATCAGGTGCTCTTCTCGGCCGCCCTGCGCGCCGAACTCGTCCGGCACGTCGACGACTGCCCCCGATGTCGGAAGGCCGCCGAGCGCGTCGGCGCCGCCGGCCCCTGGCCCGGCGCCGGATCCCTGCCGCAGGCCATCCTGCCGCTCGTCGAGGCGCCCCGGGCCGCCGCGTACATGGCGATGCTGCACGTCCCCCGCGCGCGTGCCGGTGCCCCGCGCTTCTCGCCGACCGGCTTCCCCATGGACCCCAAGGACCATGTGGCCCGCCGCGACCGGTTGCGGGCCCGCGCGGTGACGACCACCGTCGTCGCGGCCGTGGTCGCCGCGCCCGTCCTCGCCCTGTGGACCTCCTACCGGGGCACCCCGGTCGCCGACACGAGCGCCCGCGACGGGTCCCGGATCAGCGCGCGCGAGGCCGACGAACCGGACGGCCCCGACGGACGCCCGTACGACCGGTACGAGAACGCGGGCAACGCGCGTACCACCCCCGAGCCCCGCTTCACCCGGGGCAGCCGCGCTCCCGACGTCTCCGTCGAGGTACTCAGCCCCGGTGGCCCCACCGGCCCCACGGACCCCACCGCGCCGGGCGAGTCCGCCGCCGGCTGGATCACGGTGGCCGCGCGCGGCCACGGCGACCTGACCCTGCTCACGCTCACCGCCTCCGGCGGGTCCCCGGTCGACTGGTCGCTGTGGACGGACGCGCCCTGGCTGTACGTGACCCGCGCCTCCGGCACGCTCCGCCCCGGAGAGACGGTCACCGTCACGGTCCGCGTCGACCACGGCCGCGAGCCGCAGGGTGCCTGGAGCGCCCGGATCGGGGTGAACCCCTCGGGCGCGGTGGTCAGGATCGACGGACGCGGAGAAACGTCCCCGCCGCCCGTCGTCGACCCGATCACGCCGCCCCCGACGACGACCGAGCCCACGACGCCGCCGACGAGTCCGCCGACCACGGAGCCGACGACCCCTCCGCCGACCACGGAGGAACCGCCCCCGACCACGACGGAACCGACCACGCCGCCGACGAGTCCGCCGACCACGGAGCCGACGACCCCTCCGCCGACGACGGAGGAACCGCCCCCGACGACGACGGACCCGGGCCCGACGGAGCCGACCACGCCTCCGCCGGCCACGGAGGAACCGCCGCCGTCGTCTTCCTGAGCCGAGCCGAAAAAGGGGGGGGCTAGCGCTTCGGGTCGGCCGGGTGCGGGGCCACCAGCGGCAGCTGCGAGGAGAGCCGCGCCTCGCACAGCCCGGCCAGGACCTCGTACCCCTCCTTGCCCATCATCTCGGTGAGCTCGGGCCGGTACGTGACGTAGACCGGCTCCCCGGCCCCGTGCGCCGACGTGGCCGACGTGCACCACCAGTGCAGGTCGTGGCCGCCCGGACCCCAGCCCCGGCGGTCGTACTCACCGATCGACACCTGGAGGACCTTGGTGTCGTCGGGCCGCTCGATCCAGTCGTACGTGCGCCGCACCGGCAGCTGCCAGCAGACGTCCGGCTTGGTCTCCAGCGGCTCCTTGCCCTCCTTGAGGGCCAGGATGTGCAGCGAGCAGCCCGCGCCGCCCGCGAACCCGGGACGGTTCTGGAAGATGCAGGAGCCTTCCCAGCGGCGGGTCTGCCGGTCGCCGTCCTCGTCGAGCTGCGTCCAGCCCGAGTCCGTACCGACGTCGTGGAACTGCCACAGCTCCGGGGTGAGGCGCGCCACGTGCGACGCGACCCGCTTCTCGTCGTCCTCGTCGGAGAAGTGCGCGCCCAGCGTGCAGCAACCGTCGTCGGCCCGGCCCGCCTGGATGCCCTGGCAGCCACTGCCGAAGACGCACGTCCAGCGGGAGGTGAGCCAGGTCAGGTCGCAGCGGAAGACCTGCTCCTCGTCGGCCGGGTCGGGAAACTCGACCCACGCGCGCGCGAAGTCGAGGCCCTTCTCGTCCGGCTCCACGTTCTTGGCCCGCTTCTTCCCGTTCTTCACCGCGCTGTCTTTGACGTTGTCCTTGGCGCTCACTTTGCCCGGCTTCGCCTTCTTCGTCTTTGGCACAAGTCCAAGCGTATGCGGATGGGCGCAGTAGCGTTCCGTCCATGAGACTCGGAGTCCTCGACGTCGGTTCGAACACGGTGCACTTCCTGGTGGTGGACGCCCACCCCGGCGCCCGGCCGCTGCCCGCCCATTCCCACAAGGCGGAGCTCAGGCTCGCCGAACTCCTCGACGAGCGGGGCGCCATCGCGCCGCACGGCGTCGAGCGGCTCATCGCGACCGTCCGGGACGCGCTGCTCGCCGCCGAGGACAAGGGCTGCGAGGAGGTGCTGCCGTTCGCGACCTCCGCGGTCCGCGAGGCCAGCAACGCGGACGCCGTCCTCGCGCGCGTGAAGGACGAGACCGGGGTCGACCTCCAGGTCCTCACCGGCGAGGAGGAGGCCCGGCTCACCTTCCTCGCCGCCCGCCGCTGGTTCGGCTGGTCCGCGGGCAAGCTCCTCCTCCTCGACATCGGGGGCGGCTCCCTCGAAGTCGCGTACGGCATCGACGAGGACCCCGACACGGCGGTCTCCCTGCCGCTCGGCGCGGGTCGGCTGACCGCCGGCTGGCTGCCGGGCGACCCGGCCGACGGCGCCGACGTGAAGGCGCTCCGCCGCCATGTGCGCGCGCAGATCGCCCGGACGGTCGGCGAGTTCAGCCGCTTCGGCCGCCCCGACCATGTCGTGGCCACCTCCAAGACCTTCAAGCAGCTGGCGAGGATCGCCGGCGCGCCCGGCTCGGGGGAGGGCCTCTACGTCGAGCGGATCCTGACCCGCAAGTCCCTGGAGGAGTGGGTCCCGCGCCTCACCGGGATGACCACGTCCGAGCGGGCCGCCCTGCCGGGGGTGTCGGAGGGTCGCGCCGGACAGCTCCTCGCGGGCGCGCTGGTCGCGGAGGGCGCGATGGACCTGCTCGGGGTGGAGGAGCTGGAGATCTGCCCCTGGGCCCTGCGCGAGGGCGTCATCCTGCGGCGCCTGGACCACCTGCCGGAGGCGTAGGAGCCGTCCGCCCGCGGGGACGCCGTCCGCCCGCGGGGACGCCGGGCGCGCGCGTGGAGCGGCCCGGCGGGCCGCGCGTCCCTGCACCCGTGGAATGCGTCCCCGCCGCCCTGTGAAACGCGCCTCCGCCCCACGTGAAAAGCGTCCCCGCCCCACGTAGAACGCGCCCCCGCTCCGCGCGAAGCAGACCATGCCGGGCAGGGGTGGAACGCGGGCGCCCCGCCCCCGTTCCACGGGCAGCGGACCGTGCCGGGCAGGGCGGCACGCGCGCGTACCCGCCCCCGCGTGACCCGAACCACCCGTGACCTGAACCACGCCACGACCCCCCGGCCAGCCCCGTACCCTGTCCCCGTGGCAGAACCAGTGGTGCGCATCCCGGATGCGAAGGTCGCCCTGTCGACGGCCTCGGTCTATCCGGAGTCGACGGCGACGGCCTTCGAGATCGCCGCGCGCCTCGGTTACGACGGTGTCGAGGTCATGGTGTGGACCGACCCGGTCAGCCAGGACGTCGAGGCACTGCGCCGGCTCTCCGACTACCACCAGGTCCCGATCCTGGCCGTGCACGCCCCCTGCCTCCTCATCACCCAGCGCGTCTGGTCCACCGACCCGTGGGTCAAGCTCCAGCGCGCCCGGTCGGCGGCCGAGCGGCTCGGCGCGTCGACGGTCGTCGTGCACCCGCCGTTCCGCTGGCAGCGCCAGTACGCCAAGGACTTCGTCACCGGCATCTGGCGGATGGCGGACGAGACCGACGTGCGGTTCGCCGTCGAGAACATGTACCCGTGGCGGTACAAGGACCGCGAGATGCTCGCGTACGCCCCGGAGTGGGACGTCACCAAGGACGACTACCGGCACTTCACCGTCGACCTCTCGCACACGGCGACCGCCCGCACCGACGCCCTCGCGATGATCGACCGCATGGGCGACCGGCTCGGCCATGTCCACCTCGCCGACGGCAAGGGCTCCGCCAAGGACGAGCACCTGGTCCCGGGGCGCGGCACGCAGCCCTGCGCCGAGCTCCTGGAGCGCCTCGCGCTCACCGGCTTCGACGGCCATGTCGTCATCGAGGTCAACACCCGCCGCGCGATGTCAGCCGCCGAACGCGAGGCCGATCTCGCGGAGGCCCTGGCGTTCACCCGGCTCCACCTCGCCTCCGCGGCCTCCCGTCCGTCCAGGGTGCCGCGACCGTGACCGAACCGGCCCCCCGCAGGCGCGGCCGCCCGTCCCGTACCGAGGAGGAGAGCGGACCGGGCGCGCGCGAGCGCATCCTGGAGGCGGCCCGCGCCCAGTTCGCGGAGCGGGGCTACGACAAGACCTCGGTACGCGGCATCGCCAAGGCGGCCGGCGTCGACGCGGCCCTGGTCCACCACTACTTCGGTACGAAGGACGAGGTCTTCGCGGCGGCGATCGAGGTCTCCTTCGAACCCGCGGCGGTCGTCCCGGCGATCGTCGGCGGCCCGCGCGAGACCATCGGGGAACGGCTCGCCCGTTTCTTCATCGGCGTCTGGGAGAACCCGGTCAGCCGCGCCCCGCTCCTCGCCATCGTCCGTTCCGCGCTGACCCACGAGGCGGCGGCCAAGGTGCTCCGGACCTTCGTGCTGCGGCGGCTCCTGGAGCGGATCGCGGACGAACTCGACGTACCGGACCCGAAGTTCCGGGCGGAGCTGGCGGCCTCCCACATGATCGGGATCGCGATCCTGCGGTACGTGATCCAGGTCGAACCGATGGCCTCCGCGGACCCGGAGAAGATCGTGGAGATGGTCGCCCCGACCCTCCAGCGCTATCTGACCGAGGCCTGAGGACCGCCGGGCGGGGCTGCCCGAAAGCTGAACAGCCGGTCCGCCATGCGGACACCCTGTCCAGATCTTGGAGCACCGGCGTACGCTCGATTGCAAGCACACCCATCACGAGGAGCGAGCGACGATGCCCGAGCTGAGGTCCCGCACAGTCACCCACGGCCGCAACATGGCGGGCGCACGCGCCCTTATGCGCGCCTCCGGTGTACCCGGCGCGGACATCGGCCGGAAGCCGATCATCGCGGTCGCCAACTCCTTCACGGAGTTCGTCCCGGGCCACACCCACCTGCAGCCCGTCGGCCGGATCGTCTCCGAGGCCATCACGGCCGCCGGGGCCATCCCGCGCGAGTTCAACACGATCGCCGTCGACGACGGCATCGCCATGGGCCACGGCGGCATGCTCTACTCGCTGCCCTCCCGCGACCTGATCGCGGACAGCGTCGAGTACATGGTCGAGGCGCACTGCGCCGACGCCCTGATCTGCATCTCCAACTGCGACAAGATCACCCCGGGCATGCTGATGGCCGCCCTGCGCCTCAACATCCCGACGGTCTTCGTCTCCGGCGGCCCGATGGAGTCCGGCCGCGCGACCCTCGTCGACGGCACGGTCCGCACCCTCGACCTGGTCGACGCGATCTCCGACGCCGTGAACCCGAAGATCTCGGACGAGGACATCGCCCGCATCGAGGAGAACGCCTGCCCGACCTGTGGCTCCTGTTCCGGCATGTTCACCGCCAACTCGATGAACTGCCTGACCGAGGCCATCGGCCTCTCCCTCCCGGGCAACGGCTCGCTGCTCGCCACCCACACCGGCCGCAAGGCGCTGTACGAGAACGCCGCCCGCACGGTCGTCGAGATCACCCGGCGCTACTACGACGAGGACGACGCCTCCGTCCTGCCGCGCTCGATCGCGACCCGCGCCGCCTTCGAGAACGCCATGGCCCTCGACATCGCCATGGGCGGCTCGACCAACACGATCCTGCACCTGCTCGCCGCCGCCCAGGAGGCCGAGCTCGACTACGGCCTGCCGGACATGGACGAGGTCTCGCGCCGCGTGCCCTGCCTGGCCAAGGTCGCCCCGAACGTCGCCAAGGACCGTACGTACTACATGGAGGACGTGCACCGGGCGGGCGGCATCCCGGCCATCCTCGGCGAGCTCTACCGCGCCGGCCTCCTCAACGAGGACGTCCACTCCGTCCACTCCCGCTCCATCAAGGAGTGGCTGGACGCCTGGGACGTGCGCGGCGGCTCCCCGACCGACGAGTCCGTCGAGATGTGGCACGCGGCCCCCGGCTGCGTCCGCTCGGCGACCGCCTTCTCGCAGTCCGAGCGCTGGGAGACGCTCGACGTGGACGCCGCAGGCGGCTGCATCCGCGACGCGGCCCACGCGTACTCGAAGGACGGCGGCCTCGCCGTTCTGCACGGCAACCTCGCCGCCGACGGCTGCGTCGTGAAGACCGCCGGCGTCGACGAGTCGATCTGGACCTTCGAGGGCCCGGCCGTGGTCTGCGAGTCGCAGGACGAGGCCGTCGAGAAGATCCTGAACAAGCAGGTCACGGACGGCGACGTGGTCGTCATCCGCTACGAGGGCCCGCGCGGCGGCCCCGGCATGCAGGAGATGCTCTACCCGACCTCCTTTCTCAAGGGCCGGGGCCTGGGCAAGACCTGCGCGCTGGTCACCGACGGACGCTTCTCCGGCGGTACGTCCGGCCTGTCCATCGGCCACGCGTCGCCGGAGGCGGCCTCGGGCGGCACGATCGCCCTCGTCGAGGACGGCGACCGGATCCGCATCGACATCCCGAACCGCTCGATCGAGCTCCTCGTCGACGAGGAGACCCTCGCCGCCCGCCGCGAGGCGCTGAACGGCGTGTACGAGCCGAAGAACCGGCAGCGCAAGGTGTCGGCGGCCCTGCGCGCGTACGCGGCGATGGCGACGAGCGCGGACAAGGGCGCGGTCCGCGACGTGTCGAAGCTGGGCTGAGCCCCGCGGTACGACCCGAGACGGCTGGGAGCGGGCGGTGACGCCCGCTCCCAGCCGTTCTCGTCAGGTGTCGTTCACCAGGACGCGGGGTCGCGCGCGTCCACCGCGAAGACCGATCCGTCGGGGGCCGTCCCGAAGACCCGGTCCCCGGCGACCAGCGGCGCGGGCACCAGGGGCGCGTACTCGAGGCGGCCGTTGAGCAGCCGCGGCCGGGTCTGGCCGATCAGGGCCCCGCGGACGGTGTCCACGGCGAGCAGCCGTCCGTCCTGGACGGAGAAGTAGAGCCGGTCGCCGGGGCCGACGACCGGCGCTGACACGTTCCCCGCGCCCGTCTCCAGCTCCCACAGCACCCGCCCCTTGGGCGCCGCGGTGTCGAAGGCGGTGAGGTGCCCGTTCGCGTCGAGGATGTGGACGACCTCGCCACGCACGGCGACGCCCCGGATCTCGATCCGGTGGGGCAGGGACAGCCGGCGCTCGGAGCCGCTGTCGGGGTCCAGCAGCACCAGCGAGTCGATCAGCGAGGCCTGGTAGCGGGAGGCGAACAGCAGCGCGCCGTCGCCGGTGCGGCCCAGCGGGTCGAGGTCGCCCTTCAGGTTCCGCTGCCAGACCTCCTCGCCGGTCCGGGGACGGATCTCGCCCACGCGCGTGTGCGTCCCGTCCACCGAGGTCTCGGACACGGCGACGAGACCGGACGGGGCGTCGTACGGCCCCGGGCGCGGCACCCCGAAACCGGGCAGGCCGTGCCGCCAGAGTTCCTTCCCACTGCGGCTGTCGACCGCCCGGAGCCCGCCCTGCCCGTCGGACAGGACGACGGCGGAGCCGGCCGGCACGTACAGCTCGGGGAGCTTCGCCCCGGCGGTCCAGCCGGGAGCGCCGTCGCCGGCCGCGTACGACCGGACCGGGTCCGCCGGAGCGGCGGCCCCGACCAGGCCGTCGGCGAGGAGGAAGGGCGCCACCGGGGACTCGGCCTTGACGGGCGCGGTACGCGACCAGAGGACCGCCCCGGTGACGGGGTCGAGCCGGGCGAGCCCCACGCCCCGGGCCGCGCAGTACAGCCCGCCCCCGCCGTGCGTGCACGCGGGCGCCGCGGTCGGGCCGTGCTTCTGGAGCGTGGTGTGCCAGCCGGCGAAGGCGGTGGCCACCTCGTCCGGGCGGGTCGGTGGGTCGACCTCGCCGAGCGCCGGGGGGCTCATGGCCGCGTACAGACCGGCCCCCGCGAGGGCGAGCGCGGCGGCGACGGCGAGCGTCGGACGCGGCCTGAGGCGCACCCGGCGGAGGCGCGGAGCCGGGCGGGGCGGGGCCGGCGGGGTGGCCCGTACCGGCGTGTCCGCGTCCCACGCGGGCGCGGGGCCGGGCTCGCCGTACGCGCGTTCCTCGCCGTGGGGCAGGGCGGGCCGTCGCCGCTGCGCCGGTATGAACGCCTCCGCCGCGTACGAGGGCGGCAGCAGCGCCGACATGATCTGGGCCGGGGTGGGCCGCTCCGCGGGTTCCTTGGCGAGGCAGCGCGCGACGAGCGGCGCCAGCTCCGCCGGCACACCCGTCAGATCGGGCTCGTCGTGGACGACCTGGTACGCCACGATGTACGGGCTGTCGGAGTCGAACGGGCCGTGCCCGGTCGCCGCGTGCACCAGCACCGAGCCGAGCGCGAAGACGTCCGCGGCGGGCCCGACCTCGCGCGGCCGCTGGAACTGCTCGGGTGCCATGAACGGCGGCGAGCCGATGAGCTTGCCGGTCTCGGTGTGCAGATCGCTGTCGACGGGCCGGGAGATGCCGAAGTCGATGACCTTGGGGCCGGTGTCGGTCAGCAGGACGTTGCTGGGCTTGAGGTCGCGGTGGACGACCCCGGCGCGGTGGATGTCGCGCAGCGCCTCGGCGAGTCCGGCGGTGAGCCGGCGGAGCTCGGCCGGGGCCAGCGGACCGTTCCGCCTCACCTGGTCGGCGAGTGTGGGCCCGGGGACGTAGAGGGTGGCCATCCAGGGGCGTACGGCATCGGGGTCGGCGTCGACGACCGGCGCGGTGAAGGCCCCGCTGACCCGACGGGCGGCCGCGACCTCCTGGCGGAAACGTGCCCTGAACTCGGGGTCTTCCGCGTACCGTGCGTGCACGACCTTGACCGCGAGCCGCAGCCCGGAGGCGGAGGCGGCGAGGTGCACGACGCCCATGCCGCCGGCGCCCAGACATGCCTGGAGACGGTAGTCGCCCGCGTACTCGGGTCCCTCTGCTTCCCGGTCGGCACCGGTACCTCGCAACGGCGGCATCGCCCACCCCCGTGTGGTTGCCCGTCGACCTCGCGCGCACCTGCGCGACCCGACGGAGCCTAGTCCATGGCCCCCACGATGTCGGTGGGGCTTGCTAGCCTGCGCGTCGCGGAGAGTGAAACTCGGCGGAGCGCTTTTGCGCCAAGGGGGAGAACACCATGGGTACGGACGAGAACAAGACAACGACGACGGCGGCGGCGAACGCCGCCACGCGCTACACGGTCGCGCCCGGCTACCGGGTCAACGTGCGCTCGGGCCCGAGCACCCAGTACCCGATCGTCCGGGCACTGCCGCTCGGCGCCACCGTCGCGATCTCCTGCCAGAAGAACGGCGAGTGGATCAGCGGCCCGTACGGCACCACGAGGATCTGGGACAACATAGCGCCGGGCGAGTACATCTCCGACGCGTACGTCCGTACGGGCAGCGACGGCTTCGTCGCACCGCGCTGCGCCTGAGGACCTCCTCCGCCGCCCCGGGGATAATCGACATCGTGAGCGACGACGAGCAGACCCCCAGCACCACCGGCGGCCCGACCGGCGGCACTCCTGCCGGGCCGCAGCCCGAGGAGATCCGTTTCTTCGGCACGACCTGGGTCGACCACAGCGGCGCCTACACGCTGCGCCGCGTAGGCCTCGCCGCCGGCTCGCTCGCCGCCGCCGTCGCGGCCTGCTTCGTGCTGCGCTTCGCGTACGAGGGCCTGGAGATCGCGGACGTCGGCGGCATCGTCAACATGCTGGTCGTCCTCATGTTCGCCGTCTGCAGCGCCATCGCCTTCCGCAAGACCTGGGAGGGCTTCGTCCGCAGGCCGGCCGACCCGGCTCGCGAGGAGTCCCTGCGAAGCCTCAAGGCGATCGGCTTCATCGGCTCGCTCCTCGCCTACTGCGCCCGCTGCTTCGTCGAGGCGCCCGGCGAGAACCTCCGCCGCGCCGAGCACGACACGGCCCTCGCCCAGTACGAGAAGCGACGTGGCACCCGTACGGGCAACCCGGCCGCCCGCAAGAAGCCCAAGCGCAAGTAACCGGCCGACCCGAACGAGCAACAGGCCTCAGCGAGCAAGGGGTCTGAGCGGGCAAGGGGCCTGAGCGGGCAAGGGGCCTGAGCGGGCAACGGGCCTGAGCGATGGGCCCGAGCGGGCAACGGGCCTCAGTGAGCAGCGGGCCCGGGAGAGCAACGTTCCGGGGCACGCAGCCGGCCCGCAGCGAAAAAAGCCCCCGCGATGTCACATCTCGCGGGGGCTGTCTCGTCCCCCTTGCATGACGACGACACCGCAGCAGCGCCCCGGCCACCCCACCCACCGCGTCCTCGTCCTCGGCGCGGGATACGCGGGGCTCATGACCGCCCTCCGCCTCGGCCCGCACGCCCAGGTCACCCTGATCGACCCGGCCGACCACTTCACCGAGCGCGTACGGCTCCACGAGCGCGCGGCCGGCCGCCCCGACGTGACCCACCCCCTCGCCCACTTCCTCCACCGCACCGGCATCGAGCACGTCCCGGCCCGCGCCACCGCCCTCGACCCGGAGGCCCGCCTCGTCACCACGGACGACGGGCGCCGTCTTCCGTACGACCGGCTGGTCTACGCCCTCGGCAGCCGCACCGCCCTGCCCGCCACGACGGGCGACCCCCGTGCCTACACGGCGGAGTCGGCCGACGCGCTGCACAAGCACCTGAGGGACCGCCCCGGCACGGTCGCCGTCGTCGGCGGCGGTCTCACCGGCATCGAGATGGCCACCGAACTCGCCGAGACCTACCGCCCGCTCGGCACGTCGGTACGACTCCTCTCCGGTGGCCCGGTGGGCGCCGGTCTCTCCCCGCGCGGCGCGGCGCACGTCCACCGGGTCCTCCAGGCCAGGGGTGTGCGCGTCGAGGAGGGCCGCAGGATCGCGACCCCGGACGAGGTCGACGCGGACGTGGTCGTCTGGGCCGCCTCCCTTCTCCCGAACGCCGAGCTCGCCGCCTCCGCCGGCCTCACCCTCGCCCCCTCGGGCCGGGTCGCCGTCGACTCCTCACTGCGCTCGGTCTCCCACCCGGAGATCTACGTCCCCGGCGACGCGGGCGCCGCCGCCACCGCGGAGGCGGGCGGCGAGCTGCGGATGGCCTGCGCCACCGCGCTGCCCACGGGCATCCACACGGCCCGGTCGATCGCCCGCGAACTGCGCGGCGAGGAACCCGAGCCCCTCGGGTTCGCCTACCACTTCCAGTGCGTCAGCCTCGGCCGCCGCGACGGGCTCATCCAGTTCGTCCGCCCGGACGACTCACCCCGCGACCGCCTCCTCACGGGCCGCCCGGCGGCCGCGTTCAAGGAGCTGGTGGTACGCGGTGCGACCTGGTTCATCCGCCGGTCGGCCCACCGCCACTGAACGCCCGTCGCCGCCGGGTGCTTGACGGCCGATACCGCCGGGAGGACTATTCATCACATGATGAATTACCCGGCGGGTGAGGCCGCCGACCAGGCCACGCCCAAGCCCACGGACAGGGCCGCCACCGACAAGACGGCCACGGCCGAGACAGCCGGCCGATCCGAGACAGCCGGCCGATCCGACACAGCCGACGCGTCCGACACCGCGATCGCCGCGCACGGCCTCACGACCGTCCGCGGCTACCGCACCGTCCTGCGCGACCTCGACTTCACGGTCCAAGCCGGCCGCATCACCGGCCTCCTCGGCCCCTCCGGCTGCGGCAAGACCACCCTGATGCGCGCGATCGTCGGCACCCAGGCCAAGGTCGACGGCACCCTCCAGGTCCTCGGTCGCCCCGCCGGCGACCCCACCCTCCGCTCCCGCATCGGCTACGTCACCCAGGCCCCCTCGGTCTACGACGACCTCACCGTCCGCCAGAACCTCGACTACTTCGCCGCCGTCCTGCTGCCCGGCCGCACCCACCGCCAGGAACGCCGCGCCACCGTCGGCCGGGCCATCGACGACGTCGACCTCGCCTCGCACGCCGACTCCCTCGCGGGCCGGCTCTCCGGCGGCCAGCGCAGCCGGGTCTCACTCGCCGTCGCCCTCCTCGGCACCCCGGAACTCCTCGTCCTCGACGAACCCACCGTCGGCCTCGACCCGGTCCTCCGCCGCGACCTGTGGAACCTCTTCCACCAGATCGCCGCCGACCGGGGCACGACACTCCTCGTCTCCTCCCACGTGATGGACGAGGCCGAACGCTGCCACCGCCTCCTCCTCATGCGCGAGGGCGAGATCCTCGCCGACGACACCCCCGAGGCCCTCCGCCGCCGCAACGACACCGCCACCGTCGAAGAGGCCTTCCTCCGCCTCGTCGACGCAGCCGCCGCCCGAGCCGCCCACGAGGAGCCCCGCTCATGAGCCCCGCCCGCACCCTCGCCACCGCCGCCCGCGTCCTGCGTCAGCTGCGCCACGACCCGCGCTCGATCGCCCTGATGCTCCTCGTGCCCTGCGTGATGCTCCTGCTGCTGCGGTACGTCTTCGACGGAAGCCCGGGCACCTTCGACAACATCGGTGCCTCGCTGCTCGGCATCTTCCCGCTCATCACCATGTTCCTGGTGACCTCCATCGCGACCCTCCGCGAACGCACCTCCGGCACCCTCGAACGCCTCCTCGCCATGCCCCTCGGCAAGGCCGACCTCATCGCCGGCTACGCCCTCGCCTTCGGACTCCTGGCCGTCGTCCAGTCCGTCCTGGCCACCGGCCTCGCCGTCTGGTTCCTCGGCCTCGACGTCATCGGCTCCCCCTGGCTCCTGCTCCTGGTCGCCCTCCTCGACGCCCTCCTCGGCACCGCCCTCGGCCTCTTCGTCTCCGCCTTCGCCGCCTCCGAGTTCCAGGCCGTCCAGTTCATGCCGGCCGTGATCTTCCCCCAGCTGCTGCTCTGCGGACTCTTCACCCCGCGCGACCGGATGGCCCCCGCCCTCGAAGCGATCTCCGACGTCCTGCCCATGTCGTACGCCGTCGACGGCATGAACCAGGTCCTCCGACACCCCGAGGTCACCGGCGACTTCGTCCGCGACGCCCTCGTCGTCGCAGGCTGCGCACTCCTCGTCCTCGGCCTCGGCGCGGCCACCCTCCGCCGCCGCACCGCGTGACCGCCCCTCGGACACCCGCACACCACCCGCCCCGCCGGTGCGAGGATGACGACACATACCCCCTCCGGCGAGGTGAACAGAGCCATGACCCAGACCGTCGCAGTCCTCGGCACCGGCAAGATCGGTGAAGCGCTCCTCAGCGGCATGATCCGCGCCGGCTGGCGCCCCGCAAACCTCCTGGTCACCGCCCGCCGCGCCGAACGCGCCGAGGAGCTCCGCACCCGCTACGGCGTCGAGACCGTCACCAACGCCGAGGCCGCCAAGCGCGCCGACACCCTCATCCTGGCCGTCAAGCCCCAGGACATGGGCCGCCTCCTCGACGAACTCGCCCCGCACGTCGCCGCCGACCGCCTGGTCATCAGCGCCGCCGCCGGCATCCCCACCTCCTTCATCGAGGAACGCCTCACCACCGGCACCCCCGTCGTCCGCGTCATGCCCAACACCCCCGTCCTGGTCGACGAAGGCATGTCCGTCATCTCGGCCGGCAGCCACGCCACCCCCGCGCACCTCGCCCACACCGAAGAGATCTTCGGCGGCGTCGGCAAGACCCTCCGCGTCCCCGAGTCCCAGCAGGACGCCGCCACCGCCCTCTCCGGCTCCGGCCCGGCGTACTTCTACTTCCTCGTCGAGGCCATGACCGACGCCGGCATCCTCCTCGGCCTGCCCCGCGCCCAGGCCCACGACCTGATCGTCCAGGCCGCCATCGGCGCCGCCGTGATGCTCCGCGACAGCGGCGAACACCCGGTCAAGCTCCGCGAGGCCGTCACCTCCCCGGCCGGCACCACCATCAGCGCCATCCGCGAGCTGGAGAACCACGGCGTCCGCGCCGCCCTCATCGCCGCCCTCGAAGCCGCCCGCGACCGCAGCCGCGAACTCGCCTCCGGCAACAGCTGACCCCCGGACGCCCGGCGCCAGGAACTCCTGGCGCCCCCGCGCCCCGAAGGCCCGCCTCCCGCGATCCGCCTCCTGCGTTCCGCCTCCTGCCGGGGTCACCGGACCCCGACGGACGCCCCCTTCACGACCTCCTCCGTCGTCACGACCTTCGCGAAGCGCCCCCCGTGCAGGGACACGGCCGTCGCCTGTGCCAGCTCATCCGCGGTCCGCGACCAACCGAACGGCCCCTCCAGGTCGAAGGTGTGCATCGCGTCCAGCGGGAACACCACCTCGTACCCGAGGTTCCCGCCCATCCGGGCCGTCGTCTCGTTGCACATGTTCGTCTGGATCCCGACGATCACGAACTGAGCGATCTCCTGCCCGGCCAGCCACGCGTCCAGCGACGGCTCCCCGTAGAAGGCCGAGTTCACGCTCTTCGTCACCAGCAGCTCAGGACCGCTGCCCTTCCCGCGCCGCTCCTCGACGAAGTCCTTGAAGTCGTTCCCCTCGTACCCCGTCCGCAGCGGCGACCGCGAGCCCTCCACCGAGTCGTGCCGCACGAAGACGACCGGCCGCCCCGTCTCCTGCCACAGGTCGATCAGAGCCGCGATGTTCTCCTCGGCGGCCGGGTTGTTCCGCTTCCCCCAGAACTCCTCCTCGAAGCCCTTCTGCACGTCGATGACAACCAGCGCTGCGTTCTCTGCGATCTCCATGCCCACGATCCTGCCGCCGGCCTCGACCCTCTCCCAGAGGGTCGAATGACAGCGATCGATGGTTTACTGCCACCCATGTCACCCGTGCCGCCGCCCCCCGCGCACCGCCCCCAGCGCATCGCGCTCCTCTCCTTCCCCGGCATCCGCGCCTTCGACATCTCCGTCATCACCGAGGTCTGGGGCAGCGACCGCACCCTCCGCGGCGTCCCACCCTTCGAACTCCGCAGGACTGCCACCGACCCGCACACCCCCATCCCCGTGCGCGGCGGTCTCACCCTCACCCCCGACCGCCCACTCACCTGGCTCGACGACCTCACCCCCACCGACCTGGTCCTCGTCCCCGGCATCGAAGACCCCGACGCCGACCTCCCGGCCCCCGTCCTCGACGCACTCCGCCGCGCCCACACCGCGGGCACCCCGGTCGCCTCCCTCTGCGCCGGCGCCTTCGTGCTCGCCCGCGCAGGCCTCCTCGACGGCCGCCGCGCCGTCACCCACTGGCACCTGGCCCGGACCCTGGCCGCCCGCCACCCCGCGATCCAGGTCGAACCCGACGCCCTCTTCGTCGAGGACACCGGAGTCTGGACCTCCGCCGGCACCGCCGCCGGTATCGACCTCTGCCTCCACCTCGTCCGCACCGCGCACGGAGCCGAGGCAGCCGCCGCCATCGCCCGAGCGATGGTCACCGCCCCCTTCCGCACCGGCACCCAGGCCCAGTTCATCGAGCACCCCACCCCCCGCGCCGACCGCGACGCCGACGCCCTGGCCGACGTCCGCGCCCATGCCCTCGCCCACCTGGACGAGCCCCACACCGTCGCGACCCTGGCCGCCCGCGCCGGCATGTCCCCCCGCTCCTTCGCCCGCCACTTCCACGCCACCACCGGAACCACCCCCCTGCACTGGCTCATCACCCAGCGCGTCGCCGCCGCCCAGAAACTCCTCGAACTCACCGACCACCCCCTCCCCGAGGTGGCCCGCCGCGCGGGCTTCGGCAGCGAGGTCACGATGCGCCAGCACTTCGCCTCGCACCTCGCCACCAGCCCACGCGACTACCGCAACGCGTTCCGTCACCCGGCGGGCAACAGCCCGATCGCCCGATAGGCCCGGTCCACCATGGGCCGCGCCGTCTCCCGGGCCCGCTGGGCCCCGTCCCGTAGCACCTGATCCACATAGCCGGGATCCGCCGCGAGCTCGGCATGCCGCTCCCGCAGGGGCCTCAGCAGCTCGACGACCGCGTCCGCCGTGTCCTTCTTCAACGATCCGTACGTTTCATATACACCGGCCAGCGCCTCGGGGTTCCCACCCGTCGAGGCCGCCATCAGATCGAGCAGGTTGGCGACCCCCGGCTTGGCGTCCCGGTCGTACTCCACGTCCCGCCCGCTGTCGGTCACGGCCCGCATGACCTTCCGCCGCACGGTCTCCGCGTCGTCGAGCAGATAGACGATCCCGGCCCCGTTCGCGTGCGACTTCCCCATCTTCGACGTGGGGTCCTGAAGGTCCATGACCCGAGCCGCCACCTCCGGCCGCGTCGCCCGCGGCACTGTGAACGTGTGCCCGTACCGCTGGTTGAACCGCACCGCCAGATCCCGGGTGAGCTCCACGTGCTGCGTCTGGTCCTCACCCACCGGCACCTCGTCGGCCCCGTACGCCAGGATGTCCGCCGCCATCAGCACCGGATACGTCAGCAGCGACAGCCGCACGCCCTGCCCCGACGTCCGCGCCCGGACGCTCTTCTCCTTGTACTGGATCATCCGCCGCAGCTCGCCGTCCGTGGCCGTGCACTCCAGCAGGTACGACAGCCGAGCGTGCTCGTCCACATGGCTCTGCACGAACAAGGTGCACAGCTTCGGATCCAGCCCCGCGGCCAGCAGCAGCGTGGCCGCCTGCCGGCTGAGCCGCCGCACCCGCGCCGGATCGTGCTCCACGGTCAGCGCATGCAGGTCCACGACGCTGAACAGCGCCTCCGCCTGATGCTGATCGACCTCGACCCACCGTCGTACGGCCCCGAGGTAATTGCCCAGCGTCAGGTGCCCGGTCGGCTTGACCCCGCTGAAGATCCTCGTCATCGCGTTCGCTCTCCCTTGTCTCCTGGGCGCCGACCCGACGGCCGGCTCCCGGAGGGGATACGCGAACGGCCGCCGAGGCGGCGGCCGCTTGCTGCATGCGCGAGTGGTGGGCCGCCGTCAGGCGGCCCACCACTGGGTGGTGTGCGCACGCGTAGTCATGCGCAGAGAGTACGCCCGAGGACCGGGGTTGACACGGGATTGACGGATCCGTAAGGTTCTCCGAGTTGTCCGACGTGAGCACCGACCCCGGTCGGCCCCGGACAGCCATCCCGCAAGATCAACAGAAGCTGATGGTGCTTTGCCGTGCCATTCTGCTTTCCGTGCGTTTTTGCGAAATGAGGAATCCGCGTTCGAAGTCTGGACGCAGCCGCCCGATTAGCGTCGGAGGCAGGGAATCCGCTAAAGTCTCACTCGTCGGAACGGCCCAACAGCCGGAAAGACAACTCCCGCTGACTGGGAATCAGACGCCGAAAGGATCTGATAGAGTCGGAAACGCAAGAACGAAGGGAAGCCCGGAGGAAAGCCCGAGAGGGTGAGTACAAAGGAAGCGTCCGTTCCTTGAGAACTCAACAGCGTGCCAAAAATCAACGCCAGATTAGTTGATACCCCGTCCATCTTCGGATGGCGAGGTTCCTTTGAAAGTCCTGCCGGCCCTTGTGGCGGGTAGGCAACATACACAGCGAGGACGCTGTGGACAGTCGGCCTTATTCCGGTCTGACTGTCCCGCTCAACGCGAGTGTCACCCGATTACGGGTAAACATTCACGGAGAGTTTGATCCTGGCTCAGGACGAACGCTGGCGGCGTGCTTAACACATGCAAGTCGAACGATGAAGCCCTTCGGGGTGGATTAGTGGCGAACGGGTGAGTAACACGTGGGCAATCTGCCCTTCACTCTGGGACAAGCCCTGGAAACGGGGTCTAATACCGGATAACACCGGCTTCCGCATGGGAGCTGGTTGAAAGCTCCGGCGGTGAAGGATGAGCCCGCGGCCTATCAGCTTGTTGGTGGGGTAATGGCCTACCAAGGCGACGACGGGTAGCCGGCCTGAGAGGGCGACCGGCCACACTGGGACTGAGACACGGCCCAGACTCCTACGGGAGGCAGCAGTGGGGAATATTGCACAATGGGCGAAAGCCTGATGCAGCGACGCCGCGTGAGGGATGACGGCCTTCGGGTTGTAAACCTCTTTCAGCAGGGAAGAAGCGAAAGTGACGGTACCTGCAGAAGAAGCGCCGGCTAACTACGTGCCAGCAGCCGCGGTAATACGTAGGGCGCAAGCGTTGTCCGGAATTATTGGGCGTAAAGAGCTCGTAGGCGGCTTGTCACGTCGGGTGTGAAAGCCCGGGGCTTAACCCCGGGTCTGCATCCGATACGGGCAGGCTAGAGTGTGGTAGGGGAGATCGGAATTCCTGGTGTAGCGGTGAAATGCGCAGATATCAGGAGGAACACCGGTGGCGAAGGCGGATCTCTGGGCCATTACTGACGCTGAGGAGCGAAAGCGTGGGGAGCGAACAGGATTAGATACCCTGGTAGTCCACGCCGTAAACGTTGGGAACTAGGTGTTGGCGACATTCCACGTCGTCGGTGCCGCAGCTAACGCATTAAGTTCCCCGCCTGGGGAGTACGGCCGCAAGGCTAAAACTCAAAGGAATTGACGGGGGCCCGCACAAGCAGCGGAGCATGTGGCTTAATTCGACGCAACGCGAAGAACCTTACCAAGGCTTGACATATACCGGAAAGCATTAGAGATAGTGCCCCCCTTGTGGTCGGTATACAGGTGGTGCATGGCTGTCGTCAGCTCGTGTCGTGAGATGTTGGGTTAAGTCCCGCAACGAGCGCAACCCTTGTCCTGTGTTGCCAGCATGCCCTTCGGGGTGATGGGGACTCACAGGAGACCGCCGGGGTCAACTCGGAGGAAGGTGGGGACGACGTCAAGTCATCATGCCCCTTATGTCTTGGGCTGCACACGTGCTACAATGGCCGGTACAAAGAGCTGCGATGCCGCGAGGCGGAGCGAATCTCAAAAAGCCGGTCTCAGTTCGGATTGGGGTCTGCAACTCGACCCCATGAAGTCGGAGTTGCTAGTAATCGCAGATCAGCATTGCTGCGGTGAATACGTTCCCGGGCCTTGTACACACCGCCCGTCACGTCACGAAAGTCGGTAACACCCGAAGCCGGTGGCCCAACCCCTTGTGGGAGGGAGCTGTCGAAGGTGGGACTGGCGATTGGGACGAAGTCGTAACAAGGTAGCCGTACCGGAAGGTGCGGCTGGATCACCTCCTTTCTAAGGAGCACAGTACCGATTGCAGGCAAATGTTCTGCACGGTCAGCTCATGGGTGGAACGTTGATTAGTTGGCACAGTCTCTCTCCGAGAAATCGTTAGTACTGCTTCGGCGTGGAAAACGAGCTTCGAGGAACGGACTGTGCTTGGCACGTTGTTGGGTATCTGAGGGTACGGCCGTAAGGTTTGTATCTTCGCGATGCCGGCCCCAGTGAACTCATCTGCTTGTCGGGTGGGGTGATGGGTGGCTGGTCGTTGCTTGAGAACTACACAGTGGACGCGAGCATCTGTGGCCAAGTTTTTAAGGGCGCACGGTGGATGCCTTGGCACCAGGAACCGATGAAGGACGTGGGAGGCCACGATAGTCCCCGGGGAGCCGTCAACCAGGCTTTGATCCGGGGGTTTCCGAATGGGGAAACCCGGCAGTCGTCATGGGCTGTCACCCATGCCTGAACACATAGGGCATGTGGAGGGAACGAGGGGAAGTGAAACATCTCAGTACCCTCAGGAAGAGAAAACAACCGTGATTCCGGGAGTAGTGGCGAGCGAAACCGGATGAGGCCAAACCGTATGCGTGTGATACCCGGCAGGGGTTGCGCATGCGGGGTTGTGGGATCTCTCTTTCACAGTCTGCCGGCTGTGAGACGAGTCAGAAACCGTTGATGTAGGCGAAGGACATGCGAAAGGTCCGGCGTAGAGGGTAAGACCCCCGTAGCTGAAACATTAACGGCTCGTTTGAGAGACACCCAAGTAGCACGGGGCCCGAGAAATCCCGTGTGAATCTGGCGGGACCACCCGCTAAGCCTAAATATTCCCTGGTGACCGATAGCGGATAGTACCGTGAGGGAATGGTGAAAAGTACCGCGGGAGCGGAGTGAAATAGTACCTGAAACCGTGTGCCTACAAGCCGTGGGAGCGTCGGATACAGCTTGCTGTATCTCGTGACTGCGTGCCTTTTGAAGAATGAGCCTGCGAGTTTGCGGTGCGTTGCGAGGTTAACCCGTGTGGGGAAGCCGTAGCGAAAGCGAGTCCGAATAGGGCGATTCAGTAGCGCGCTCAAGACCCGAAGCGGAGTGATCTAGCCATGGGCAGGTTGAAGCGGAGGTAAGACTTCGTGGAGGACCGAACCCACCAGGGTTGAAAACCTGGGGGATGACCTGTGGTTAGGGGTGAAAGGCCAATCAAACTCCGTGATAGCTGGTTCTCCCCGAAATGCATTTAGGTGCAGCGTCGTGTGTTTCTTGCCGGAGGTAGAGCACTGGATAGGCGATGGGCCCTACCGGGTTACTGACCTTAGCCAAACTCCGAATGCCGGTAAGTGAGAGCACGGCAGTGAGACTGTGGGGGATAAGCTCCATGGTCGAGAGGGAAACAGCCCAGAGCATCGACTAAGGCCCCTAAGCGTACGCTAAGTGGGAAAGGATGTGGAGTCGCAGAGACAACCAGGAGGTTGGCTTAGAAGCAGCCACCCTTGAAAGAGTGCGTAATAGCTCACTGGTCAAGTGATTCCGCGCCGACAATGTAGCGGGGCTCAAGCGTACCGCCGAAGTCGTGTCATTGCAGCAATAGGGCCAACGCCCGCTGTGATGGGTAGGGGAGCGTCGTGTGCCGGGTGAAGCAGCCGCGGAAGCGAGTTGTGGACGGTTCACGAGTGAGAATGCAGGCATGAGTAGCGATACACACGTGAGAAACGTGTGCGCCGATTGACTAAGGGTTCCTGGGTCAAGCTGATCTGCCCAGGGTAAGTCGGGACCTAAGGCGAGGCCGACAGGCGTAGTCGATGGACAACCGGTTGATATTCCGGTACCCGCTTTGAAACGCCCAATATCGAGCCCATTAATGCTAAGGCCGTGAAGCCGTTCCGGACCCTTCGGGGAAAGGAAAGTGGTGGAGCCGCTGACCCAAGGTGGTAGTAGGTAAGCGATGGGGTGACGCAGGAAGGTAGTCCAACCCGGGCGGTGGTAGTCCCGGGGTAAGGGTGTAGGGCGTTGTCCAGGTAAATCCGGACAGCACATAGCCTGAGACCTGATGCCGAGCCGATTGTGGTGAAGTGGATGATCCTATGCTGTCGAGAAAAGCCTCTAGCGAGTTTCATGGCGGCCCGTACCCTAAACCGACTCAGGTGGTCAGGTAGAGAATACCGAGGCGTTCGGGTGAACTATGGTTAAGGAACTCGGCAAAATGCCCCCGTAACTTCGGGAGAAGGGGGCCACGTCTGGTGATCGGATTTACTCCGTGAGCTGGGGGTGGCCGCAGAGACCAGCGAGAAGCGACTGTTTACTAAAAACACAGGTCCGTGCGAAGCCGTAAGGCGATGTATACGGACTGACGCCTGCCCGGTGCTGGAACGTTAAGGGGACCGGTTAGCTCTGTTTCGACAGGGCGAAGCTGAGAACTTAAGCGCCAGTAAACGGCGGTGGTAACTATAACCATCCTAAGGTAGCGAAATTCCTTGTCGGGTAAGTTCCGACCTGCACGAATGGCGTAACGACTTCTCGACTGTCTCAACCATAGGCCCGGTGAAATTGCACTACGAGTAAAGATGCTCGTTTCGCGCAGCAGGACGGAAAGACCCCGGGACCTTTACTACAGTTTGATATTGGTGTTCGGTTCGGCTTGTGTAGGATAGGTGGGAGACTTTGAAGCCGTGACGCCAGTCATGGTGGAGTCGCCGTTGAAATACCACTCTGGTCGTGCTGGATGTCTAACCTCGGTCCGTGATCCGGATCAGGGACAGTGTCTGATGGGTAGTTTAACTGGGGCGGTTGCCTCCCAAAGGGTAACGGAGGCGCCCAAAGGTTCCCTCAGCCTGGTTGGCAATCAGGTGTTGAGTGTAAGTGCACAAGGGAGCTTGACTGTGAGACCGACGGGTCGAGCAGGGACGAAAGTCGGGACTAGTGATCCGGCGGTGGCTTGTGGAAGCGCCGTCGCTCAACGGATAAAAGGTACCCCGGGGATAACAGGCTGATCTTCCCCAAGAGTCCATATCGACGGGATGGTTTGGCACCTCGATGTCGGCTCGTCGCATCCTGGGGCTGGAGTCGGTCCCAAGGGTTGGGCTGTTCGCCCATTAAAGCGGTACGCGAGCTGGGTTTAGAACGTCGTGAGACAGTTCGGTCCCTATCCGCTGCGCGCGCAGGAATATTGAGAAGGGCTGTCCCTAGTACGAGAGGACCGGGACGGACGAACCTCTGGTGTGCCAGTTGTCCTGCCAAGGGCATGGCTGGTTGGCTACGTTCGGGAGGGATAACCGCTGAAAGCATCTAAGCGGGAAGCCTGCTTCGAGATGAGTATTCCCACCTCCTTGAGAGGGTAAGGCTCCCAGTAGACGACTGGGTTGATAGGCCGGATGTGGAAGCCCAGTAATGGGTGGAGCTGACCGGTACTAATAGGCCGAGGGCTTGTCCTCAGTTGCTCGCGTCCACTGTGTTAGTTCTGAAGTAACGAACCGTGCCGATATCCGGTTGGTCAACTTCATAGAGTTTCGGTGGTCATAGCGTTAGGGAAACGCCCGGTTACATTCCGAACCCGGAAGCTAAGCCTTTCAGCGCCGATGGTACTGCAGGGGGGACCCTGTGGGAGAGTAGGACGCCGCCGAACAATCATTGTGGGAAAGCCCCGCACCTTATGGTGCGGGGCTTTTCTGCGTTCAGGACCATTGTCTGGCCGGCGGAGCGGCTCCTCGACGGCCGTGGCCGGCGGCCCCCGTGGGCGCCGCCC
Source organism: Streptomyces sp. NBC_00250 (assembly GCF_036192275.1). NCBI lineage: Bacteria > Bacillati > Actinomycetota > Actinomycetes > Kitasatosporales > Streptomycetaceae > Streptomyces > Streptomyces sp. NBC_00250. Next base: position 5,196,647 of record NZ_CP108088.1, read on the forward strand.
GAAGTGGCAATCCGACCCCCAGACATCTGATAGAGTCGGAGACGCAGGAAGGGACCACCGCGAAAGCGATGGGACTCGAAAGCACCGAGGAAATCAGAACGAAAACATCTGATAGAGTCGGAACCGCCGGAAGGGCCCGGAGCGAAAGCAAATGGGACCGGAAAGCACCGAGGAAATCGGATCGGAAAGATCTGATAGAGTCGGAAACGCAAGAACGAAGGGAAGCCCGGAGGAAAGCCCGAGAGGGTGAGTACAAAGGAAGCGTCCGTTCCTTGAGAACTCAACAGCGTGCCAAAAATCAACGCCAGATTAGTTGATACCCCGTCCATCTTCGGATGGCGAGGTTCCTTTGAAAGTCCTGCCGGCCCTTGTGGCGGGTAGGCAACATACACAGCGAGGACGCTGTGGACAGTCGGCCTTATTCCGGCCTGACTGTCCCGCTCAACGCGAGTGTCACCCGATTACGGGTAAACATTCACGGAGAGTTTGATCCTGGCTCAGGACGAACGCTGGCGGCGTGCTTAACACATGCAAGTCGAACGATGAAGCCCTTCGGGGTGGATTAGTGGCGAACGGGTGAGTAACACGTGGGCAATCTGCCCTTCACTCTGGGACAAGCCCTGGAAACGGGGTCTAATACCGGATAACACCGGCTTCCGCATGGGAGCTGGTTGAAAGCTCCGGCGGTGAAGGATGAGCCCGCGGCCTATCAGCTTGTTGGTGGGGTAATGGCCTACCAAGGCGACGACGGGTAGCCGGCCTGAGAGGGCGACCGGCCACACTGGGACTGAGACACGGCCCAGACTCCTACGGGAGGCAGCAGTGGGGAATATTGCACAATGGGCGAAAGCCTGATGCAGCGACGCCGCGTGAGGGATGACGGCCTTCGGGTTGTAAACCTCTTTCAGCAGGGAAGAAGCGAAAGTGACGGTACCTGCAGAAGAAGCGCCGGCTAACTACGTGCCAGCAGCCGCGGTAATACGTAGGGCGCAAGCGTTGTCCGGAATTATTGGGCGTAAAGAGCTCGTAGGCGGCTTGTCACGTCGGGTGTGAAAGCCCGGGGCTTAACCCCGGGTCTGCATCCGATACGGGCAGGCTAGAGTGTGGTAGGGGAGATCGGAATTCCTGGTGTAGCGGTGAAATGCGCAGATATCAGGAGGAACACCGGTGGCGAAGGCGGATCTCTGGGCCATTACTGACGCTGAGGAGCGAAAGCGTGGGGAGCGAACAGGATTAGATACCCTGGTAGTCCACGCCGTAAACGTTGGGAACTAGGTGTTGGCGACATTCCACGTCGTCGGTGCCGCAGCTAACGCATTAAGTTCCCCGCCTGGGGAGTACGGCCGCAAGGCTAAAACTCAAAGGAATTGACGGGGGCCCGCACAAGCAGCGGAGCATGTGGCTTAATTCGACGCAACGCGAAGAACCTTACCAAGGCTTGACATATACCGGAAAGCATTAGAGATAGTGCCCCCCTTGTGGTCGGTATACAGGTGGTGCATGGCTGTCGTCAGCTCGTGTCGTGAGATGTTGGGTTAAGTCCCGCAACGAGCGCAACCCTTGTCCTGTGTTGCCAGCATGCCCTTCGGGGTGATGGGGACTCACAGGAGACCGCCGGGGTCAACTCGGAGGAAGGTGGGGACGACGTCAAGTCATCATGCCCCTTATGTCTTGGGCTGCACACGTGCTACAATGGCCGGTACAAAGAGCTGCGATGCCGCGAGGCGGAGCGAATCTCAAAAAGCCGGTCTCAGTTCGGATTGGGGTCTGCAACTCGACCCCATGAAGTCGGAGTTGCTAGTAATCGCAGATCAGCATTGCTGCGGTGAATACGTTCCCGGGCCTTGTACACACCGCCCGTCACGTCACGAAAGTCGGTAACACCCGAAGCCGGTGGCCCAACCCCTTGTGGGAGGGAGCTGTCGAAGGTGGGACTGGCGATTGGGACGAAGTCGTAACAAGGTAGCCGTACCGGAAGGTGCGGCTGGATCACCTCCTTTCTAAGGAGCACAGTACCGATTGCAGGCAAATGTTCTGCACGGTCAGCTCATGGGTGGAACGTTGATTAGTTGGCACGATCTCGAGGATCACCTCACAAGTACTGCTTCGGCGTGGAACGTGATGATGATGCGACGGGTCGTGCTTGGCACGTTGTTGGGTATCTGAGGGTACGGCCGTAAGGTTTGTATCTTCGCGATGCCGGCCCCAGTGAACTCATCTGCTTGTCGGGTGGGGTGATGGGTGGCTGGTCGTTGCTTGAGAACTACACAGTGGACGCGAGCATCTGTGGCCAAGTTTTTAAGGGCGCACGGTGGATGCCTTGGCACCAGGAACCGATGAAGGACGTGGGAGGCCACGATAGTCCCCGGGGAGCCGTCAACCAGGCTTTGATCCGGGGGTTTCCGAATGGGGAAACCCGGCAGTCGTCATGGGCTGTCACCCATGCCTGAACACATAGGGCATGTGGAGGGAACGAGGGGAAGTGAAACATCTCAGTACCCTCAGGAAGAGAAAACAACCGTGATTCCGGGAGTAGTGGCGAGCGAAACCGGATGAGGCCAAACCGTATGCGTGTGATACCCGGCAGGGGTTGCGCATGCGGGGTTGTGGGATCTCTCTTTCACAGTCTGCCGGCTGTGAGACGAGTCAGAAACCGTTGATGTAGGCGAAGGACATGCGAAAGGTCCGGCGTAGAGGGTAAGACCCCCGTAGCTGAAACATTAACGGCTCGTTTGAGAGACACCCAAGTAGCACGGGGCCCGAGAAATCCCGTGTGAATCTGGCGGGACCACCCGCTAAGCCTAAATATTCCCTGGTGACCGATAGCGGATAGTACCGTGAGGGAATGGTGAAAAGTACCGCGGGAGCGGAGTGAAATAGTACCTGAAACCGTGTGCCTACAAGCCGTGGGAGCGTCGGATACAGCTTGCTGTATCTCGTGACTGCGTGCCTTTTGAAGAATGAGCCTGCGAGTTTGCGGTGCGTTGCGAGGTTAACCCGTGTGGGGAAGCCGTAGCGAAAGCGAGTCCGAATAGGGCGATTCAGTAGCGCGCTCAAGACCCGAAGCGGAGTGATCTAGCCATGGGCAGGTTGAAGCGGAGGTAAGACTTCGTGGAGGACCGAACCCACCAGGGTTGAAAACCTGGGGGATGACCTGTGGTTAGGGGTGAAAGGCCAATCAAACTCCGTGATAGCTGGTTCTCCCCGAAATGCATTTAGGTGCAGCGTCGTGTGTTTCTTGCCGGAGGTAGAGCACTGGATAGGCGATGGGCCCTACCGGGTTACTGACCTTAGCCAAACTCCGAATGCCGGTAAGTGAGAGCACGGCAGTGAGACTGTGGGGGATAAGCTCCATGGTCGAGAGGGAAACAGCCCAGAGCATCGACTAAGGCCCCTAAGCGTACGCTAAGTGGGAAAGGATGTGGAGTCGCAGAGACAACCAGGAGGTTGGCTTAGAAGCAGCCACCCTTGAAAGAGTGCGTAATAGCTCACTGGTCAAGTGATTCCGCGCCGACAATGTAGCGGGGCTCAAGCGTACCGCCGAAGTCGTGTCATTGCAGCAATAGGGCCAACGCCCGCTGTGATGGGTAGGGGAGCGTCGTGTGCCGGGTGAAGCAGCCGCGGAAGCGAGTTGTGGACGGTTCACGAGTGAGAATGCAGGCATGAGTAGCGATACACACGTGAGAAACGTGTGCGCCGATTGACTAAGGGTTCCTGGGTCAAGCTGATCTGCCCAGGGTAAGTCGGGACCTAAGGCGAGGCCGACAGGCGTAGTCGATGGACAACCGGTTGATATTCCGGTACCCGCTTTGAAACGCCCAATATCGAGCCCATTAATGCTAAGGCCGTGAAGCCGTTCCGGACCCTTCGGGGAAAGGAAAGTGGTGGAGCCGCTGACCCAAGGTGGTAGTAGGTAAGCGATGGGGTGACGCAGGAAGGTAGTCCAACCCGGGCGGTGGTAGTCCCGGGGTAAGGGTGTAGGGCGTTGTCCAGGTAAATCCGGACAGCACATAGCCTGAGACCTGATGCCGAGCCGATTGTGGTGAAGTGGATGATCCTATGCTGTCGAGAAAAGCCTCTAGCGAGTTTCATGGCGGCCCGTACCCTAAACCGACTCAGGTGGTCAGGTAGAGAATACCGAGGCGTTCGGGTGAACTATGGTTAAGGAACTCGGCAAAATGCCCCCGTAACTTCGGGAGAAGGGGGGCCACGTCTGGTGATCGGATTTACTCCGTGAGCTGGGGGTGGCCGCAGAGACCAGCGAGAAGCGACTGTTTACTAAAAACACAGGTCCGTGCGAAGCCGTAAGGCGATGTATACGGACTGACGCCTGCCCGGTGCTGGAACGTTAAGGGGACCGGTTAGCTCTGTTTCGACAGGGCGAAGCTGAGAACTTAAGCGCCAGTAAACGGCGGTGGTAACTATAACCATCCTAAGGTAGCGAAATTCCTTGTCGGGTAAGTTCCGACCTGCACGAATGGCGTAACGACTTCTCGACTGTCTCAACCATAGGCCCGGTGAAATTGCACTACGAGTAAAGATGCTCGTTTCGCGCAGCAGGACGGAAAGACCCCGGGACCTTTACTACAGTTTGATATTGGTGTTCGGTTCGGCTTGTGTAGGATAGGTGGGAGACTTTGAAGCCGTGACGCCAGTCATGGTGGAGTCGCCGTTGAAATACCACTCTGGTCGTGCTGGATGTCTAACCTCGGTCCGTGATCCGGATCAGGGACAGTGTCTGATGGGTAGTTTAACTGGGGCGGTTGCCTCCCAAAGGGTAACGGAGGCGCCCAAAGGTTCCCTCAGCCTGGTTGGCAATCAGGTGTTGAGTGTAAGTGCACAAGGGAGCTTGACTGTGAGACCGACGGGTCGAGCAGGGACGAAAGTCGGGACTAGTGATCCGGCGGTGGCTTGTGGAAGCGCCGTCGCTCAACGGATAAAAGGTACCCCGGGGATAACAGGCTGATCTTCCCCAAGAGTCCATATCGACGGGATGGTTTGGCACCTCGATGTCGGCTCGTCGCATCCTGGGGCTGGAGTCGGTCCCAAGGGTTGGGCTGTTCGCCCATTAAAGCGGTACGCGAGCTGGGTTTAGAACGTCGTGAGACAGTTCGGTCCCTATCCGCTGCGCGCGCAGGAATATTGAGAAGGGCTGTCCCTAGTACGAGAGGACCGGGACGGACGAACCTCTGGTGTGCCAGTTGTCCTGCCAAGGGCATGGCTGGTTGGCTACGTTCGGGAGGGATAACCGCTGAAAGCATCTAAGCGGGAAGCCTGCTTCGAGATGAGTATTCCCACCTCCTTGAGAGGGTAAGGCTCCCAGTAGACGACTGGGTTGATAGGCCGGATGTGGAAGCCCAGTAATGGGTGGAGCTGACCGGTACTAATAGGCCGAGGGCTTGTCCTCAGTTGCTCGCGTCCACTGTGTTAGTTCTGAAGTAACGAACCGTGCCGATATCCGGTTGGTCAACTTCATAGAGTTTCGGTGGTCATAGCGTTAGGGAAACGCCCGGTTACATTCCGAACCCGGAAGCTAAGCCTTTCAGCGCCGATGGTACTGCAGGGGGGACCCTGTGGGAGAGTAGGACGCCGCCGAACAATTTTTAGCCTCAACCCCCGGACATTGTCCGGGGGTTGAGGCATTTTTGCGTTCTAAGCTGGGCGCATGCGCTACGACTTGGTGATCTTCGACAACGACGGTGTGCTCGTGGACAGCGAGCCGATTTCCAACACCCTGCTGGCCGGCTATCTGACGGAGCTCGGGCATCCCACCACGTACGAGGAATCGGTGCGTGACTACATGGGGTCCGCCATGCACCGCATTCACGAGCTGGTCGAGGAGCGGAGCGGGGAGAGGTTGCCGGCGGAGTTCGACGAGACGTTTCACGGTCGGGTTTTCGCGGCCTTCCAGGCCGAGTTGGAGGCCGTGCCCGGGGCCGGGGACGTGCTCAAGCAGCTCGCCGATGCCGGGGTTCCGTACTGTGTCGCCTCCTCGGGGAGTCATGAGCGGATCCGGGTAGGGCACCGGAAGACCGGGCTCGACGCCTGGTTCCGGGACGAGATCGTCTTCAGCGCCGAGGACGTCGGCCGGGGGAAGCCGTCGCCCGATCTGTTCCTCCACGCCGCCTCGCGGATGGGTGTGGCGCCCGAGCGGTGTGTGGTGGTCGAGGACAGTCGGCTCGGGGTCCAGGCGGCGGTGGCGGCCGGGATGGACGTGTACGGGTTCACCGCGATGACGCCCGAGGAGAAGCTCGCCGGGGCCAACGGGTTCTTCCGGACCATGGACGAGCTGCCGGTGATATTGGGACTGTGATCCATCTACCCCCGGGTAGGTTCCGGCCGTACGCTGTGCCGCCATGACGGATGCGCGGTTGCGGCGTGGGCGGGGATCCCTGGCGGTCAGTTTTTTTGTGCAGGGGGTCACCTTCGCCCTGCTCGTGACCCGAATACCGGCGATCCAGGACCGATACGGGATCTCGGACGGGCTGTTGCCGGCCTTCCTGGCCGCCGTGCCGATCCTGGCCGGTGTGGCGAGTGTGGTAACCGAGAAGGTCGTCGCCCGGGTGGGGCCCGCGGTGGTGCTGCGGTGGGCCCAGCCGTTCGTGCTCCTGGCGCTGCTTGCCGTGGGGGTGGGGGACCAGCTGTGGCACGCGGCCCTCGCCCTGGGGCTCTTCGGGCTCGCGGTGGGTGCGCTGGACGCCTCCATGAACATGCTGGGGGTCAGCCTCCAGCGGGCGTACGGGCGGAGCATCATGCTCGGCTTCCATGCCTCGTACAGCCTCGGCGGGATCGCGGGGGCCTCGTTGGCCTGGGTGGGGGCGCACTGGCATCTGTCGCTCTTCGCGTCCTACCTGCCGGTGGTGGCGGTGCTGCTGCCGCTCGCGTTCGTAGGCAGCCGGTGGTACGTGGCCGGTGGCGACGGGCCCGTCGAGGAGGTGGGGGAGAGCAAGGGGAGCGGTGTCGCCTTCACGCTGCTGCTGCCGCTCTGTCTGGTGATGACCTTCGCGTACATCGGGGACTCCACCGTCTCCAACTGGAGTGCCAAGTACCTCCAGGACGTGCTGGGCAGTTCGGAGGAGCTGGCGACCGTGCCGTACAACGCGTACATGGTGACGACGTTGCTCGGGCGGGCCGTGGGGGACTTCGGGGTGCGGCGGCTCGGGGCCGCGGCGGTCGTGCGGGCCGGGGCCGTGCTGGCGGCGCTGGGGTTCGCGGTGGTGGCGGTGTCGCCGGGAGCCTGGGTGGGGATCGCCGGGTTCACGGTGCTCGGGTTCGGGCTGAGTGTGATCGTGCCGCAGACCTTTGCCGCGGCCGGGCGGTTGTTCCCCGGGGCGAGCGACGCGGCGGTGGCGCGGCTCAATGTCTTCAACTACGTCGGGTTCCTGATCGGGTCCCCGTTGGTGGGGGCCCTCGGGGACGCGTGGAGCTATCGGGGGGCGATGCTGGTGCCGATGGTGCTCGTCCTGGTGACGGTGGTGTACGCCACGTCGTTCGGTTCGCGAGCGGCCCGATACGGTGGCGGGCATGAGCGGCCGCGCACTGTTGATGTGGGATGAAGCTGTCACGCAGTACGACTTCGGGTCCGAGCATCCGATGGATCCGGTACGGCTCGCGCTGACGATGTCTCTGGTGCGGGCGTACGGGCTCGACCGGGCTGTGGACGTGGTGGCGGCGAAGCCGGCGGGGGACTCGACGCTGCGGCTCGTCCACCGCGAGGACTATGTGGCGGCGGTGCGGGCCGCGTCGGTCGATCCGCGGCATGCCGACCAGGCGTACGGGCTCGGCACGGTCGACGATCCGGCGTTCGCCGGGATGCACGAGGTGTCGGCGCTGATCGCCGGGCAGTCCGTGGGCGCGGCGGAGGCGGTGTGGCGCGGGGAGGCCGCGCACGCGGTGAACTTCGCGGGCGGGTTGCATCACGCGATGCCGGGGGCGGCCTCGGGGTTCTGTATCTACAACGACGCGTCCCTGGCGATCGCGCGGCTGCTTGAGCTGGGGGCCGAGCGGGTCGCCTATGTGGATGTGGACGTGCATCACGGGGACGGGGTGCAGGCGGCGTTCTGGGAGGACCCCAGGGTGCTGACCGTCTCGCTGCACGAGCATCCGCGGACGCTGTTCCCGCAGACGGGGTGGCCGGAGGAGACCGGTGCGGCCGGGCCCGGTGAGGGCGGGGCCGTGAACGTGGCGCTGCCGGCGGGGACGGGGGACGAGGGGTGGCTGCGGGCCTTCCACGCGGTCGTACCGGAGCTGATCGCGGACTTCCGGCCGCAGGTGCTGGTCACCCAGCACGGGGCGGACACGCACTTCGAGGATCCGCTGGCCCATCTGGCGGTGTCGCTCGACGCTCAGCGGGCGGTGCAGGAGGCCTGTCACGAGCTGGCGCACGAGTACGCGGAGGGGCGCTGGCTGGCCCTGGGCGGCGGTGGGTACGCGGTGGTCGACGTCGTACCGCGGTCGTGGACGCATCTGGTGGGGATCGCGGCGCATGCTCCGGTGGACCCGGAGTCGGTGATCCCTTCGTCCTGGCGGGACGAGGTGTACGCGCGGACCCGGCAGCCGGGTCCGGGGCGGATGACGGACGGGCGGTGGCCGGTGGGCTTCCGGGACTGGTCCGAGGGGTACGACCCGGCGGACCGGCTGGACCAGGCGGTGCTGGCGACCCGGAAGGCGGCTTTCCCGCTGCGGGGGCTGCTCGCCTGACTCCGGGGCGTACCCCTGGACCTTTCCGGTGGGCGTTACGCCGACTGTGGGGTGTCCGGTGGGTTTGGGCTCCGCGGAGGGGGTGTTCCGGCAGCATCGGGAGGGTGTTGAGTACCGGGGCGCTGCGGGCGCATCTGTTGGCGGCGGGGTTGGCGGGAACGGTGGCGACGTCGCGGGAGGAGAGCCTGCGGAGCTATCGGCTCTTCGCCGCGCGGGATCCGCGGGTGTTACTGGGGCTGGATCCCACATGGGGGTGGGGTGAGGCCGATCTGTTGCGGCTGATGGCCGACAAGTGCGGGGTGTCGGGGGATCCGGCGCACCGGTCGGGGCCCGATGTCATCGATCCCGAGCGTACGTTGAGGGGGCTCGACGCGTTCGCGGCGCGGTTGGGGGCGGCGGCCGCGAGGCGGGTTCCGGTGCTCCTCGGGACGGGTCATCCGCACCGTCTGCTCGGTTTCTACGTCGCTCTCGCAGACGCCTTGTCGGCGGCGGGATGTCTTGTTCTCACACCGGCGCAGGGGCGATGTGTCGACATAACGACCCGGTTCGGCGTACGCACGTACCTCATCGACTACGTACGGGGGGTCGCACTGGTGCGAGAGCCGGGGCCGTCGGGGGGTGGGCGCGAGCCGGGGGCGCACTCCCACTCGCCGCTGCCGGTTAGGGCGGTTCTGGAGAGCGCGGCGGAGGGTGGCGGGCCGCTGCCGGAGCTGGTGGTCGGGGACCACGGATGGGTCTGCGGGGCAGGTCAGCTGGGTATCGAGGCCATCGGTCTCGCCGATACGGATGATCCGGCGCTGTTCGTCGGTGAGGCGGAGGGACAGGTGTCGGTGGCCGTTCCGCTTGATGACGGCGTGCGCTCCGACTACTACCGTCCGCTGACGCGCTATGTACTCAATCGAGCGTGTCTGTCACGGTAAACGGCAGGTGGCAGCTCCTCTTCCCCACTCGTACCACCCGCCCCTAGTCTGGAGAGTGAGCGCTCGGCGACGAAGAGTCACCGGAGGGGAAGCCGGTGGGCGTCGCGGCGGAAGGTACAGGTGGGTCATGGCTGCTGGCGAACGACCTCTCAACGAGGTCAAGTTTCTGACCGTGGCGGAAGTCGCCTCGGTGATGCGCGTGTCCAAGATGACCGTGTACCGCTTGGTGCACAGCGGTCATCTGCCGGCGATTCGGGTGGGCAGGTCCTTCCGGGTGCCGGAACAGGCGGTTCACGAGTACCTGCGGGAGTCCTTCGTGGGGGTGGGGACCGCGTAGTGCGAGCGCGGCGACAACGCCGGTAAAGCTCCGTATGTCCCTCGGATTACAAGCGGGGTGCTCGGGACGGTAGGCTAGGCCGACGTAGGTCGTGTGGGCCCAGACGCCCCGCACCGATCCCCGCCGGGAGGCGGGGATGTTCCGAGAAGTGAGCGAGGGTAGTCGTGGGCTCTGTTATCAAGAAGCGGCGTAAGCGGATGGCCAAGAAGAAGCACCGCAAGCTGCTGAAGCGCACGCGCGTTCAGCGTCGCAACAAGAAGTAAGGCGACCGCTGCACCGCAGCATTTTCGCGCCAGGCGTGGCCCTTCACCGTTCGCGGTGGAGGGCCACGTTTTATTTGCGCGGAAATCTTGAGGCGCTACGGTGTCGACCAACGGAAGACGGACGGAAGGCGCTGATCTTGGGCAAGGTCGTGCTCGTCACCGGTGCCGCCCGGCATCTCGGGGGTCGCTTCGTGCGGCGGATCCAGCGGGATCCGGAGGTGGAGCGGGTGATCGCGGTGGACGCGGTCGACCCGGCGCACCAGCTCGGCGCCGCCGAGTTCGTACGGGCGGACATCCGCCGACCGGAGATCGCGAAGGTCCTCGCCGAGCACGACGTCGACACGGTGGTCCATCTGGACGTCACCGGTACCGCCATCGGCGGCGGCGGCCGTACGTCGGTCAAGGAGACCAACGTCATCGGCACCATGCAGCTGCTGGGCGCCTGCCAGAAGTCGCCGCGGATCGGCCGGCTGGTGATCAAGTCCAGTACCAGCGTCTACGGCTCCGCACCCCGCGACCCGGCGGTCTTCACCGAGACGACGCCCGCGAAGTCGCTGCCCAGTGGGGGCTTCGCCAAGGACGCAGTCGAGGTCGAGGGGTACGTACGGGGCTTCGCCCGGCGCCGCCCGGACGTGGCCGTGTGCGTGCTGCGGTTCGCGAACATCCTCGGGCCCCGGATCGACTCCCCGCTCGCCGAGTACCTGGCGCTGCCGGTCCTGCCGACCGTCCTCGGCTACGACCCGCGTCTGCAGTTCGTCCATGAGGACGACGTCATCGACGTGCTGCGCCTCGCGGCGCACGAGCCCCGCAGAGCCACCCTGAACAGCGGGACCTTCAACGTGGCAGGCGACGGGGTGCTGCTGCTGTCCCAGTGCGCGCGGCGCCTCGGGCGGCCGACCGTGCCGGTGCTGCTGCCGGCCGTCACCTGGGTGGGGACGGCACTGCGCACGATCGGGATCACCGACTTCGCGCCCGAGCAGATCCGGCTGCTCACCCACGGCCGGGTCGTGTCGACGGTGCAGACGCGCGAGGTCCTGGGGTTCTCGCCGCGCCACACCACGGCGGAGGCCTTCGCGGACTTCGCGCGTGGCCGGGGGCCCGGGCTGCTGCCGCCTGAGATGCTCGCGGGGGCGGTGGACCGGATCGCGGGGCGGCTCGGGGCGTCGACTGCGGCGCCGGCCGTCCCCGTGCCCTCCGTACCCCCTGTTCACCCTGTTCACGACGGCGCCTGAGGAGACCGGACAGCGATGGCGGACGCCAAGGTCATTCCGTTCGACGACGACCGGTCCCGGTCCCGGCGGCGGCCCACGCGTGCCGACGGCGAGGCGGCGGCCGTACGGGCCCTGCCCGGGCCGCAGCAGGGCCCCCAGGAGCCGGAGGGGGGCCAGGAGGGTCCGTCCCTCGGTGAGGCCGGGGAGGCCCCTGGTGCGGACGCGGGGGCCGAGGGCGGCGCCGGGTCCGGCGGCTGGGAGCGGCGGCTCGCGGGCGGGCTCGCGTTCCTGCGGCGCCGGATCACCGGTGACTACGAGGTCGACGAGTTCGGCTACGACGAGGAGCTCACCGACCAGGTCCTGATGTCGCTGATCCGCCCGCTGTACGAGAAGTACTTCCGGGTCGAGGTGAAGGGCGTCGAGAACATCCCGGCCGAGGGCGGGGCGCTCATCGTCGCCAACCACTCGGGGACCCTGCCGCTGGACGGGCTGATGATGCAGGTCGCCGTCCACGACCACCATCCGGCCGGGCGGCATCTGCGGCTGCTCGCCGCCGACCTGGTCTTCGTGCTGCCGATCGTCAACGAGCTGGCCCGCAAGGCGGGGCACACCCTGGCCTGCGCGGAGGACGCGGAGCGGCTGCTGCGCGCCGGTGAGATCGTCGGCGTGATGCCGGAGGGCTTCAAGGGGATCGGGAAGCCGTTCGGGGAGCGGTACAAGCTCCAGCGGTTCGGTCGGGGCGGCTTCGTGTCGACGGCGCTGCGGGCCGGGGTGCCGATCGTGCCCTGCTCGATCGTCGGGGCCGAGGAGATATACCCGATGATCGGGAACGCCAAGACGCTGGCGCGGGTGCTCGGCTTCCCGTACTTCCCGCTCACCCCGACCTTCCCCTGGCTGGGGCCGCTCGGGGCGCTGCCGCTGCCGACGAAGTGGACGATCCAGTTCGGCGAGCCGATCCCGACGGACGCGTACGCGCCGGAGGCGGCGGAGGACCCGATGCTGATGTTCAACCTGACGGATCAGGTGCGGGAGCAGATTCAGCACACGCTCTACAAGCTGCTCGTGCAGCGGCGGTCGGTCTTCTTCTGATCGAACCGGGTTCCGTGGGCTTCGAGGCAAGGAAGAAGGGGCGCCCCCCGTCCGTGGGGGCGCCCCTTCTTCTTGTCAGCGAGCGTCCTCGCTGTCGATGCCGAGGCCTGGAAGCAGGCCCGGCAGGATGGGCGGAATGGTTACGTCCGGCATTTCGGGTGTCGTCTGGCCGTCCGTGGGGTCGGTCGGTGTGCCGGTCGGGGTGGGGGGCTTGAGCAGGCCGCCGGCGCTGCCGCCGAGGAGACCGTCGTCCTCCGGTGAGTCGGTGCTGCCGTCCGCGCTCGGGCTGGTGTCCGTGCTCGGGCCGGACGGGCGGGGCGGGGCGGAGTGGCTCCCCGAGGGCGGGGCCTCGTGGGTGGACGGCGGACGCTGGGTGTCCGTGCCCTGAGGGTCGCGCGGAGCGCTGGGGCTGCCGCTGGGGCTCTCCGTGCCGATCGCGCCCTTCTCGGGGGTGCGGGGGAGCACGGACTGGAGTGGCTCGACCTCTTCGTCCATGGCGTCGAAGACGTGGGTGACCTCGCTGCCGACGTCCGCCAGCTGGACGGGGAGTCGGTCGCGGAGGCCGTTCCAGGTGTCCCGGTGGGCCTGGGCGAAGGAGTTGAGCCGGGCCATCGGGGCGATCCCGCCGTCCCGCTCGTACGCCTGGCGGAGCAGGCGGTGGCCCTCGGTGGCGTCGTGCTTCATCCCGCCCAGGACCCGGCGGATCTCGGTGAGGGACTCGTGGTCGAGGTCGCCGGAGCGGCCGCGTTCCATGAGTCTGCGGGCCTCGCTGAGGCGGGTGGATGCCTGGTCCAGGTAGATGCCGCCGCGGTCCGCGTCGTCGTCCGCCATTCCCAGCTTGATGTCTTCCATGCCTCGCTTGAGCCCGTAGAGCGAGTCACCGGGAAGCGCGTCGGAGCTGGCAGCCGCCACTCCGCCGAAGGCACCCGCCGCCACACCGACCGTGAGGCCGCCTGCGGCGAGGCCCTTCGTCCAGCGGGAGCGGGGTCGCAGTTTCCGCAGTGGGGATGCCCGGTGGGCTCCCTTGCCGCCGGCGGTGCGCTGCTCGGGCACCGTGGGGCTCCCGGCCGCGCTCCCCTCCATGAGCATCGCTTCCATGGCGGCGACGAGCTGGGCTCGCTGCACCACCTTGACCTCGGGATCCAGCTGTGGCTTCGGCAGTTCGCCGAGGCCGTTCGCCAAGGCCAACAGCCGCCCCTGCTCGGCCGGTTCTGCCGGAGTCTCCGGCTGCTCGGCCGCCGCGCCCTCGGACTCCCGGTCCTCCAGGGCCTGGGCGAAGGCGTTCGCCCGCCGGTGCGCCGATACGTTCGCGATCACTGGCGGCACCTCCTCTCGTCATGACGGTCGACTCCCCGGGGTGTCCGGAAGGTTGCACACCTTGAGCGCATCCACACGAAAGAGTGAGTGGCTGCGGACATGGCGTGTCCACAGGGAGCCTGCATCCCGCACAACGAGCGGCGCGGCACTTGGGTTACGCGCGAAAGATGATCGGACCAGTGCGTCATCGAGGCGTCACCGACTGTGAGTTGGGCGGGGGTCGTGGGGATGTGGGGGGAACGGCGTGTGTGGGGGCGCGGGCCGGTCCGCGGGGGCGTGTGTGGGGGGCGCGGACCGGTCAGCGGGCGTCGTCCGGGAGGAGGCGGGCCAGGGTGCGGACGGCCCGGTACTGGAGGGTCTTGATCGCCCCCTCGTTCTTCCCCATGACGCGGGCGGTCTCGGCGACCGAGAGGCCCTGGAGGAAGCGCAGGGTCACGCACTCCTGCTGCTGGGGATTGAGGCGGCGGACCGCGTCGAGGAGGGCGGCGTTGGAGAGGGACTCCAGGACGGAGTCCTCGGGGCTGCGCTCGACCTCGTTGGCGTCGAGCATCTCGCCCGTGGTCACTTCCAGGCGGAAGCGGCTGGACTTGAAGTGGTCGGCGACCAGGTTCCTGGCGATGGTGACGAGCCAGGCGCCGAAGTCGCGGCCCTGCCAGGTGAAGGTGGAGATCCGGCGCAGGGCGCGCAGGAACGTCTCGCTCGTGAGGTCTTCCGCCGTCGCCTTCCCGCCGACGCGGTAGTAGATGTAGCGGTAGACGGTGTCGCTGTACTGGTCGTACAGGCGGCCGAAGGCTTCGGCCTCGCCGGCCTGGGCGCGCTCGACCAGGTCCATCATGCGGGCGCTGTCGCTGTCGGCGGTGGGGCGGCGCGGGGTGGTCGAGGTTGCGGAGCGGGCACCGCGTCTGCCCACGGCGGCGCTGCCGTCGGCCAGGGCATAGCAAGGGCTGGCGGGTGCCGGTGCGGCGAAGGCGAAGGCGGGGACGGGGCCGGCGTACGCGGTGGGGACGAAGCCGCGCAAGTGGTCGAGGACCGTTGCGCGCAGCGTAGCCAGGCCCGAGGTGTCAACCCCGACGTGTGGGTACACGGGACTCCCAGAGGCAGAGCTTCCATCACGTGCAGTGCGGGACCGTTCACCCGTCGTAGCGACGTGAGGGGTCCTTTGTGCGTCTGAGGAGAATAACGCTTCGTACAGGCAGCGCTACACCCAGTTGCTCAAATCACCGGTTCCGTCGGTTCTGTTACTGCTTGCAGTCGGATCAAGGTGCGGTTAGTGACCGATTGTTGATCGGATTGCTTCCGAGTGTGATCGCGCGGGCGATGCGTTGTGCTCAAGTGCGGGACCGGTGAGTGATCGGGGCCGCTGCGGGGTAAGGAGCCCCGAATGCCTGGGAGTCGACCTGTGCGGTGGTGTTCGACCACGGACGGGTGAGGGCGCCTGGTCCGGGGTTGTCGCAGACGATCGCAGCCGAAACGTATCGGCAGGTCCCCGGCGCGCCGGGGAGGAACGGAGTGGCGGCGGGCCTCAGTGGCGGCGGCGGTGCAGGGCGACCGCGGCCGCCGTACCGCCGGCCAGGGCGCCCAGGCCCGCGGCGGCCGGGATGCCGACCTTCGCGGCCTTGCGGCCGGTCCGGTAGTCGCGCAGCCGCCAGTCCCGGGCCTTCGCGTGCTTGCGGAGCTTGGTGTCCGGGTTGATCGCGTACGGGTGCCCGACCAGCGAGAGCATCGGGATGTCGTTGTGCGAGTCGCTGTAGGCCGCACAGCGGTTCAGATCGAGGCCCTCCGCGGCGGCGAGAGCCCGTACGGCCTCCGCCTTCGCGGGTCCGTGCAGGGGCTCGCCGACCAGCTTGCCCGTGTAGACGCCGTCGACGGACTCGGCGACCGTGCCGAGGGCGCCGGTCAGGCCGAGCCTGCGGGCGATGATCGTGGCCGTCTCGACCGGGGCGGCCGTGACCAGCCAGACCTTCTGGCCCGCGTCCAGGTGGGCCTGGGCGAGGTCGCGGGTGCCGGGCCAGATGCGGTCGGCCATGTACTCGTCGTAGATCTCCTCGCCGATCGACATCAGTTCGGAGACCCGGTGGCCCTTGACGATGGACAGGGCGCTGTCGCGGGCGTCCTGCATGTGCTCGGGGTCCTCGACGCCGGCGATCCGGAACCAGGCCTGCGCCCATGCGAAGCGGGCGAGTTCGCGGCGCTGGAAGAACTTCCGCTTGTACAGGCCACGGCCGAAGTGGAAGATCGCGGCGCCCTGCATCACGGTGTTGTCGAGATCGAAGAACGCGGCCGCCCGTACGTCGCCGACGACCGGGAACTCGGGCTCGGGCGGTGTCTCGGCCTCCGCGGTCCCGGTGGCCGCCGCCTCCTCCCGCTCCCGTTCCAGCTGGAGCGAGGACTTGCGCGCTGCCTCGGCAGCGGCCTCGCCTGCGAGGACGCTGCGCGCGGTGGCGGAGCGCCTACGGGGGGTGAGCCATCCCAGAGCGGCCATGCCGTGAGCATAGCCAGTCTGTTCGGTACTTCCCGACTTGTGACGATGCCGGGGTGTGAACACTGTGGGGCTCCCCTGTTAATCGGGCGGTGTCATGTGCGCCCGGTCGTGGTGGGGGTCCGCGCGGCCGGCGGGACAGAATGGACGTCATGTTCGGACGGACGAAGAAGAAGACGGACGCCGGGTCGCGCACGGTGACGCTGATCGGCAAGTCGGGGTGTCATCTCTGTGACGACGCCCGCGCGGTGATCGAGGCCGTGTGCGCGGAGACGGGGGCACGCTGGGAGGAGAAGGACATCACCCAGGACGAGGAGCTCCACCGGGCGTACTGGGAGCAGATTCCCGTCGTCCTGGTCGACGGGGAGCAGCACACCTTCTGGCGTGTCGACGCCGGGCGGCTCCGGCGCGAACTGGGTGCGTGACCGAAAGACGGCTACCATCGTGGACGTTTTGTTGGGCTTCGGGGGCGGCGTCGTGAGGAGAGTGTGCGGTTTTGCCCCCTTCGGGTTCTCAACGCGCTGACGCGCCGCGCGGTTCCACGACGATGCGAACCAGCCGCGTGACCCCGGTCACTTTGGCCGGACAAAACGGACACCATCTTTGTGCACGCGTTCACAAAGACATAGCCTGCATTCGACGGGGCGGTCTTGGGACATATGGCCGCCTGCAGCCCCGCTCATCCCGCAGGAGCACCGTGGCAACTGGCCGAACTCACCGACCGGCGACCCGTAGCCGAGGAATTCCCGAGGCCACCGTCGCCCGGCTTCCGCTGTATCTGCGCGCACTCACCGCGCTCTCGGAGCGCTCCGTACCCACGGTCTCCTCCGAGGAGCTCGCGGCCGCGGCGGGGGTCAACTCCGCGAAGCTGCGCAAGGACTTCAGCTACCTCGGCTCCTACGGCACCCGTGGTGTCGGCTACGACGTCGAGTACCTCGTCTACCAGATCTCCCGTGAGCTGGGGCTCACCCAGGACTGGCCGGTCGTCATCGTCGGTATCGGTAACCTCGGTGCCGCGCTCGCCGGCTACGGCGGCTTCGCCTCCCGTGGCTTCCGCGTCGCCGCGCTGATCGACGCCGACCCCGCGATGACCGGCAAGCCGGTCGCCGGGATCCCCGTCCAGCACAGCGACGACCTCGAGAAGATCATCGAGGAGGACGGCGTCTCCATCGGCGTCATCGCGACCCCGGCCGGTGTCGCCCAGCAGGTCTGCGACCGGCTCGTGGCCGCCGGAGTCACCTCCATCCTGAACTTCGCCCCGACCGTGCTCTCCGTGCCCGACGGCGTGGACGTGCGCAAGGTCGACCTCTCCATCGAGCTGCAGATCCTCGCCTTCCACGAGCAGCGCAAGGCCGGCGAGGAGTCGAACGCCGAGGCCGACGCGGGCGCCGAGGCGGAGACCGCCGCGGCCGTCGCGCCGCCGGCCCCCCGTGGCGCCACGGGCGGCAACCGCAAGGGACCCGACGGGGACGTCCCCGCCGTGATGCCGGCATGAGCCTCCTCGTCGTCGGCCTCAGCCACCGCAGCGCCCCTGTCTCCATCCTGGAGCGGGCAGCACTCGCGGCGGACACCCAGGCCAAGCTCCTCCAGGACACCCTCGCCGCCGAACCGGCCGCCGAGGGCACCGTCCTGGCCACCTGCAACCGCATCGAGCTCTACGCCGACGTGGACAAGTTCCACGCCGGTGTCGCCGAGCTGTCCACGCTGCTCGCGCAGCACAGCGGCGTCGGCCTGGACGAGCTCACCCCTTATCTCTACGTGCACTACGAGGACCGGGCCGTCCACCACCTCTTCTCGGTGGCCTGCGGGCTGGACTCCATGGTCGTCGGCGAGGGCCAGATCCTCGGCCAGATCAAGGACGCCCTCGCCCTCGGCCAGGAGCTGCACACCGCCGGCCGCCTCCTCAACGACCTGTTCCAGCAGGCCCTGAGGGTCGGCAAGCGCGCCCACAGCGAGACCGGGATCGACCGGGCCGGGCAGTCGCTCGTCACCTTCGGTCTTGAGCAGCTGGCCGACGGCACCGACGTCGACACCTGGGCCAAGGGCAAGAAGGCACTCGTCATCGGGGCCGGCTCGATGTCCTCGCTCGCCGCCGCCACGCTCGCGCGTTCCGGCGTCTCCGAGATCGTCATCGCCAACCGCACCCTCGCCCGCGCCGAGCGGCTCGCACAGATCCTGAGCGAGCCCGGTGGCACGGGTGTGACCGCCCACGCGGTCGATATGGTTGCCGTCGGCGACGAACTGACACGTGCCGACGTCGTCGTCTCCTGCACCGGCGCCACCGGCCTCGTCCTCACCGGGGCCGACATCGAGACCGCCGTACAGGGCCGCCGCACCCCGCTCGCCCTGCTCGACCTCGCCATGCCCCGCGACATCGACGCCGCCGCCCACCGCATCCCCGGTGTCCGGCTCGTCGACATCGAGTCGCTCGCCGAGGCCTCCGCCGACGCGCCCATGGCCGCCGACGTCGACCAGGTGCGCGGCATCGTCTCCGACGAGGTCGCCGCCTTCGGCGCCGCCCAGCGCGCCGCCCACATCACCCCCACCGTCGTCGCCCTGCGCACCATGGCCGCCGACGTGGTGGCCGGCGAGGTCGCCCGGCTCGAGGGCCGGCTGCCCGGCCTCGACGACAAGCAGCGCGCCGAGATCACCCAGACCGTGCGCCGCGTGGTCGACAAGCTCCTGCACGCGCCGACCGTGCGGGTCAAGCAGCTGGCGAGCGAGCCCGGCGGCGCCGGGTACGCGGACGCGCTGCGGACACTCTTCGACCTCGACCCGGAGACGGTGGCTTCTGTCAGCCGGGCCGACCTGAATGACGCCGACGTCAAGAACCGAGGGCGAGTATGACCGACAGGGCACTGAGGCTCGGGACCAGGCGCAGCAAGCTCGCCATGGCCCAGTCCGGGCACGTGGCCGACGCCGTCCGGCAGCTGACCGGCCGGCCCGTCGAGCTCGTGGAGATCACGACGTACGGGGACACCTCCCGGGAGCACCTCGCGCAGATCGGCGGCACCGGCGTCTTCGTCGCCGCGCTGCGGGACGCGCTGCTCGCCGACGAGGTGGACTTCGCCGTCCATTCCCTGAAGGACCTGCCGACCGCGCAGCACCCCGACCTGGTGCTGGCCGCGATCCCGGAGCGCGAGGACCCGCGCGACGTGTTGATCGCCCGCGACGGCCTGACGCTGAACCGGCTGCCCCAGGGCGCTCGGATCGGCACCGGTTCGCCGCGACGCATGGCCCAGCTCCACGCGTACGCGCGCAATCACGGCCTGGAGATCACCTGCGTCCCGATCCGGGGCAACATCGACACCCGGGTCGGCTACGTACGCAGCGGAGAACTGGACGCGGTGGTTCTCGCCGCGGCAGGCCTCAACCGCATCGGCGGGACGGCGGAGCTCACCGGCTCCCTGTCGCTCGACCACCTGTCGGTCGACTCCGTCCTGCCCGCCCCCGGCCAGGGGGCCCTGGCGATCGAGTGCCTGGCGTCCAACGCCGCACTCGTCGCCACGCTCGCCGAGCTCGACGACCCGCTCACCCGGGCCGCCGTGACCGCCGAGCGATCCCTGCTCGCCGCCCTGGAGGCCGGCTGCTCCGCACCTGTGGGTGCGCTGGCCGACCTGCTGGCCGACGACCCCGGTCACGGGCAGGTTGTCACCGAAATGCGCCTGCGCGGCGTCGTCGGCACCACCGACGGCTCGACGCTGGTGCAGCTGTCCACCACCGGACCCGTACCCACCTCGCACGACGAGGCCATGGCGCTCGGACGCGAACTCGCGGACGAGATGCTCGCCAAGGGTGCGGCCGGTCTTATGGGGGAGCGAGCACTTTGAACCCCACCAGCCCGACCACCAGCCCGCTGTCCCCGGCTTTTGCAGGCCATGGGCACGTCACATTCCTCGGCGCAGGACCCGGTGACCCCGGACTCCTGACCCTCAGGGCCGTCGAGGCCCTCGCCGGAGCGGATGTCCTGATCGCCGAGCCGGAGGTGCTCGAGGTCGTTCGGTGCCACGCGCGCGCGGGGGTGAGCACGCCGGAGCTGACGGTTGTTGACGAGGCGTCAACAACCGCCGGTGTCCCCGTGTTGAGGGATGCGGCCAATCTTGTCATGGAGGCCGCGAGGGGCGGCAGGCGGGTCGTCCGTGCGGTGACCGGCGACCCCGGCCTCGACGGCAACGCGGGAGCCGAGATGCTCGCCTGCGCCGCCGAGGGCATCCCCTTCGAGGTCGTGCCCGGCGTGGCCACGGCCGTCGGCGTACCCGCGTACGCCGGTGTGCCGCTGCGTGACGCGCAGGGCACCGACGTGCGCTTCGTCGACGCCCGCACCGCCGACGAGCGGTGCTGGACCGAGGTCGGCGCCTCCGACGGCACCGTCGTCGTGTCCACCTCGCTCGACTCGGTGGCCGCCGCCGCCGGTGAACTGGTGGCGGCCGGCCGTAAGCCGGACACCCCGCTCACCGTCACCATCGGCGGCACCACCACCCGGCAGCGGACCTGGAACGCCACGCTCGGCACCATCGCCCAGGTCTTCAAGCAGGGCAAGGTCCTCCCCTCGCCCGAGGGCCACCGGCCGGTCATAGCCGTGGTCGGCGAGCGCAGCGCCGCGGCGCAGCGGGACCAGCTGTCGTGGTTCGAGTCGAAGCCGCTCTTCGGGTGGCGGGTGCTCGTGCCGCGCACCAAGGAGCAGGCCGCGTCGCTCTCCGACCAGCTTCGTTCGTACGGCGCCGTGCCGCACGAGGTGCCGACCATCGCCGTCGAGCCGCCGCGCACGCCGCAGCAGATGGAGCGGGCCGTCAAGGGCCTGGTCACCGGACGCTACGAGTGGATCGCCTTCACCTCGGTCAACGCGGTCAAGGCGGTGCGGGAGAAGTTCGAGGAGTACGGGCTCGACGCGCGTGCCTTCGCCGGCATCAAGGTCGCGGCGGTGGGCGAGCAGACGGCCGCCGCGCTCGTCGACTTCGGTGTGAAGCCGGACCTGGTGCCGAGCGGGGAGCAGTCCGCGGCCGGTCTGCTCGAGGACTGGCCGCCGTACGACCCGGTCTTCGACCCGATCGACCGCGTCTTCCTGCCGCGGGCCGACATCGCGACCGAGACGCTGGTCGCGGGGCTCATCGAGCTCGGGTGGGAGGTCGACGACGTCACCGCCTACCGGACCGTACGGGCTTCGCCGCCGCCGGCGGACACGCGGGAGGCGATCAAGGGGGGCGGGTTCGACGCCGTTCTCTTCACGTCGTCCTCGACCGTGCGGAACCTGGTCGGCATCGCCGGGAAGCCGCACAACGTGACCGTGATCGCGTGCATCGGTCCCGCCACGGCCAAGACCGCCGAGGAGCACGGGCTGCGGGTGGACGTGCTGTCGCCCGAGCCGTCCGTGCACAAGCTGGCCGAGGCGCTGGCGGACTTCGGGCTGCGGCGGCGGGAGGCTGCGCTTGAGGCGGGGGATCCTGTGACCCGGCCCAGTGAGCGGCGTCCTGGCGCCAGGCGACGGCGGACCACGTAGTCGGGTGCTTCTTCGGGGCGGGGCCTTACTCGGGCCCCGCCCCTTCGGCTTGCAGGGCCTGGTGGTGCGGGAGTGCGTGTCGTGTCCCGCAGCGGAGGCGGGAGCGCATGCCCACAAGTGGTCGGTAAAAGCACTCTTCGGGCGGGCGTAGCCTCGGGGTCATGAACTCGTACGGATCCTTTCCCGGGGCGCGGCCGCGGCGGCTGCGGACGACGCCTGCCATGCGGCGGATGGTGGCCGAGACGCGGCTGCATCCCGCCGACCTGATCCTCCCCGCGTTCGTGCGCGAGGGGATCACCGAGCCCGTGCCGATCCAGGCCATGCCCGGGGTCGTCCAGCACACCCGCGACACCCTGCGGAAGGCCGCGGCCGAGGCGGTGGAGGCCGGGGTCTCCGGGATCATGCTCTTCGGCGTGCCCGAGGACGAGAAGAAGGACGCGGCGGGAACGGCCGGGACCGACCCCGACGGGATCCTTCAGGTCGCCATCCGGGACGTCCGCGCCGAGGTCGGCGACGAGCTCGTGATCATGTCCGACCTCTGTCTCGACGAGTTCACCGACCACGGCCACTGCGGCGTCCTCGACGCCGACGGCCGCGTCGACAACGACGCCACGCTGGAGCGCTACGCCGAGATGGCCCAGGTCCAGGCCGACGCCGGCGTCCACGTCGTCGGCCCCTCCGGAATGATGGACGGCCAGGTCGGCGTCGTCCGCGACGCCCTGGACACCATCGGCAAGGAGGACGTGTCGATCCTCGCGTACACCGCGAAGTACTCCTCCGCCTTCTACGGCCCCTTCCGCGAGGCCGTCGGCTCCTCCCTCCAGGGCGACCGCAAGACCTACCAGCAGGACCCCGCCAACCTGCGGGAGTCCCTGCGCGAGCTCGCCCTCGATCTGGAGGAGGGGGCCGACATGGTGATGGTCAAGCCGGCGGGCCCGTACCTCGACGTGGTCGCCAAGGTCGCCGAGTCCGTGGACGTGCCCGTCGTCGCGTACCAGATCAGCGGTGAGTACTCGATGGTCGAGGCCGCCGCCGAGAAGGGCTGGATCGACCGGGACCGGGCGATCTTCGAGACCCTGACCGGCATCCGGCGGGCCGGCGCGCAGCTGATCCTCACCTACTGGGCCACCGAGGTCGCCCAGAAGCTGTCCGCCGCGCGCGGCTAGCCGGGGCGCGGCGAGGCTGGCCGCGGCAGGGCTAGTCCCACCAGAAGGTCCAGACGGGGCTGTCCAGCAGCCCCGTCCGGGCGTACTTGCGCAGTCCGTCGTGGCTGCCCTGGGTGATGGTGTCCGGGCAGAACGCGAAGTGCTCCGCCGCCACCGCCTCGGCCTCCTCCACCGTCCCGGGCGGGGCCGCCACCGAGACCACCAGCTGGTCGAAGGTCAGCGCGACGACACGGGCCCCGAAACGGTCCTCCCAGGACCGCAGCACCGCACACAGCCGCGCCACGTCGTTCTCGTGGTTCAGCGGTCCCGTCCAGCCGATGACCGCCGGTATGTCCGCGCTGCGCCGCGCCGGGACCAGGGCCGGGCGGGCGTCCTCCAGCCAGAAGCCCGGCTCCGTCAGCATCTCGGCGACGGTGGCCGCCGTCCTGTCGGGGTCCGAGTCGTGGGGCGGCTCCGGGGCCAGGCCCGGCCAGCCGGAGCTCCCGGGTATCTCGTCGGACGCGTTCGCCTCCCAGAACTCGGCGAGGACCTCGGCGGCGTCGTGGTCGGCCGGGTCGCTCATCCGCTCCGGCATCAGCTCCCACCGGTCCAGGCCCCAGTCACCGCCGAGCAGCACGGGCAGCAGCCCCGCCGTGCGGGCCGCGGGCCGCAGCGCGCTCCAGGCCGCGGGCCCCGCCGCGCCGTGTCCCGACCAGAGGTACGGGGCGCCCGCCGGGCCGGTGAGGGCGCCGGGCGGCAGGTCGAGGCCGAGGGAACGGCCGGTCGGATCGGAGACGAGCTTGGGCAGCTGGTTCGGGATCATCGCCATGCGGAGAACGTACGGGGCACCACTGACAACCGGAGCGAGTGGTGTTGCGGCACGGGGCGGCGCACCCTGGAGAGGTAGCCGACAGGTACCTCGCTGGAGGTGGTCCTCATGATGCACACGCTTGTCGGATGGCATGTGGAGATGGAGTTCAAGGAAGAAGGCGACCGGACGCGGGCCGCGGCCATGGTCCGGCTCACCGACGGGACCGAGTTCCGGGCCCACGGCACCGCCAACCGTCACCCTTCCGACCCGGACCAGCTGAGGGTGGGCGAGGAGATCGCCGGCGCACGCGCGCTGATGGACCTCGCCTCCCAGCTGCTCCAGAAGGCCCACACGGAGATCGACGAGGTGTCGGGCCGGACCTCGCACACCATCCGTTGACGACGAAGCCCCCGGCACGGTGATCCGTACCAGGGGCTTCGCCTCGGAGCGTCAGAGGCGCTCGGGCGTCCTGATGCCCAGGAGCGCCATGCCCTGGTGCAGGGTGCGGGCGGTCAGCTCGCACAGGAAGAGGCGGTTCTCCACCTGCTCCGGGGTGTCCGCCTTGAGGACGGGGCACTCCGAGTAGAACGTCGTGTAGTGCGAGGCCAGCTGGTAGAGGTACGCGGCCAGCTTGTGCGGGGCGTACTCCGCGGCCGTCTCGGCGATCAGCTCGCCGAAGGCGTCCAGGTGCAGGCCGAGAGCGCGCTCGGAGGGAGCCAGGGCCAGCTCGGGGTGGGCGGCCGGCTTGGCGTCGCCCGCCTTGCGGAGGATCGACTGGATACGGGCGTACGCGTACTGCAGGTACACCGAGGTGTCGCCGTTCAGCGAGACCATCTGGTCCAGGTCGAACTTGTAGTCGCGGGCTGCCGAGGTCGACAGGTCCGCGTACTTCACCGCGCCGATGCCCACCTGGGTACCGCGCTCGGAGATCTCCTCCTCCGTGAGGTCCAGGGCCTTCTCGCGGACGACGGCCGAGGCCCGGTCGATCGCCTCGTCCAGCAGGTCCACCAGCCGGACCGTCTCGCCCTCACGGGTCTTGAACGGCTTGCCGTCCTTGCCGAGGACCGTGCCGAAGGCCAGCTGGACGGCCTTCACGTCCTCGTTCAGCCAGCCGGCCCGGCGGGCCGTCTCGAAGACCATCTTGAAGTGCAGCGACTGACGGGCGTCGACCACGTACAGCAGGGACGTCGCCTTCAGGTTCTGCACCCGGTCGCGGATCGCGGACAGGTCCGTCGCCGCGTAGCCGAAGCCGCCGTCGGACTTCTGGACGATCAGCGGGGTCGGATTGCCGTCCGGGCCCTTCACGTCGTCGAAGAACACGCACAGCGCGCCCTCGGAGCGGACGGCGACGCCCGACTCCTCCAGGATGCGGCAGGTCTCCACCAGCATGTCGTTGTAGCCGGACTCGCCGACGACGTCGCCGTCCCGGATGTCCATGTCGAGCTTGTCGAAGACCGAGTAGAAGTAGATCTTCGACTCGTCGACGAACCGCTGCCAGAGCGCGAGCGTCTCCTCGTCGCCGGCCTGCAGGTCCACCACGCGGGCGCGGGCCCGGGTCTTGAACTCCTCGTCGGAGTCGAAGAGGGCGCGCGAGGCCTTGTAGAGCCGGTTCAGGTTCGACATGGCCTCCTCACCGGAGACCTCGGCGCCGTCCTCGGCCTTGTGGTCCAGCTCGTGCGGGTGCTCGATCAGGTACTGGATGAGCATGCCGAACTGGGTGCCCCAGTCGCCGATGTGGTGGCGGCGGACGACGCTCTCGCCGGTGAACTCCAGGATCTCGACCATCGCGGCGCCGATCACGGCGGAGCGCAGGTGACCGACGTGCATCTCCTTCGCCACGTTCGGCTGGGCGTAGTCGATGACCGTCGTGCCCGCCGACTCGTTGAACGGCACGCCGAGCCGGGCGTCGGCCGCGCGGGCCGCGAGGGTCCGCACGATCGCCGCGTCCGTGACCGTGATGTTCAGGAAGCCGGGGCCCGACACCTCGATCTCCGCCAGGACGTCGTTCTCCGGGATCGCGGCGACGACCCGGGTCGCCAGCTCACGCGGGTTGCCCTTGAGCTGCTTGGCCAGTGCCAGGATGCCGTTGGCCTGGAAGTCGGCCCGGTCGCTTCGTCGCAGCAGCGGGTCGGCGGACGCGGCGTCCGGCAGGGCTGCCGAGAGGCCGTCCGCGAGGCGCTGCTGCACGGTCGAAGCGAGGGAAGGGACCGAGGCCATGAGCTTCCGTTCCTGTTGAGTTCGGGGAGTTCTGCGCGTCTAAATCGCTTGTCAAGTGTCCCATGGGCGCGCAACGTGATTTCCCCGCCTGTGGACAACCTCGGAGAGTGCTCTTCCGTCTGGGAGAATGGCTCACGTAGGGCCCTCAGGCAGAACCCCACCAGGAAGAAGGACGTACCGACCGTGGCTCAGAGCAGCACAGAGACCGACTGGGTCTCCCGTTTCGCGGACGAGGTCATCGCCGAGTCGGAGCGACGTGCGCCTGGCAAACCGGTCGTCGTCGCCTCCGGCCTCTCTCCGTCCGGCCCGATCCACCTCGGCAACCTCCGCGAGGTCATGACCCCGCATCTGGTCGCCGACGAGATCCGCCGCCGCGGGCACGAGGTCAGGCACCTGATCTCCTGGGACGACTACGACCGCTACCGCAAGGTGCCCAACGGCATCGACGGCATCGACGCGTCCTGGGCCGAGCACATCGGCAAGCCGCTGACCTCGGTTCCGGCCCCCGCCGGCTCGCCCCACCCGAACTGGGCCGAGCACTTCAAGGCCGCCATGGTCGAGGCGCTGGCCGAGCTGGGCGTCGAGTACGACCCGATCAGCCAGACCGAGCAGTACACCGCGGGCACCTACCGCGAGCAGGTCCTGCACGCCATGAAGCACCGCGGCGACATCGACGCCATCCTCGACCAGTACCGGACGAAGAAGGCGCCGAAGAAGCAGTCGCAGAAGCCGGTCGACGAGGCCGAGCTGGAGGCCGAGGAGGGCTCCGGCGCGGCGAGCGAGGACGACGGCTCCGGCGGCTCCTCGGGCTACTTCCCGTACAAGCCGTACTGCGGGCAGTGCGAGAAGGACCTGACCACGGTCACCTCGTACGACGACGACACCACCGAGCTGGCCTACACCTGCACCAACTGCGGCTTCGGCGAGACCGTGAAGCTGAGCGAGTTCAACCGCGGCAAGCTGGTCTGGAAGGTCGACTGGCCGATGCGCTGGGCCTTCGAGGGCGTCATCTTCGAGCCCTCGGGCGTCGACCACTCCTCGCCCGGTTCGTCGTTCGTCGTCGGCGGCCAGATCGTCCGCGACATCTTCGACGGCGTCCAGCCGATCGGCCCGATGTACGCCTTCGTCGGCATCAGCGGCATGGCCAAGATGTCCTCGTCGCGCGGTGGCGTCCCCACCGCCGCCGACGCCCTGAAGATCATGGAAGCGCCGCTGCTGCGCTGGCTGTACGCGCGCCGCAAGCCCAACCAGTCCTTCAAGATCGCCTTCGACCAGGAGATCCAGCGGCTCTACGACGAGTGGGACAAGCTGGAGGCCAAGGTCGCCGACGGCTCCGTGCTGCCCGCCGACGCCGCCGCCCACACCCGCGCCGCCCGGACGGCCGCCGGTGAGCTGCCGCGGACCCCGCGCCCGCTCCCGTACCGCACGCTCGCCTCGGTCATGGACATCACCGCCGGCCACGACGAGCAGACCCTGCGGATCCTGACCGAACTCGACCCCGAGAACCCGGTCACCTCCCTCGACGAGGTCCGGCCGCGACTCGACCGCGCCGAGAACTGGATCACCAGCCAGGTCCCGGCCGACCAGCGCACCATCGTCCGCGAGGCGCCCGACGCCGAGCTCCTCGGCTCCCTGGACGACGAGGGCCGCGAGTCGCTCCGCCTGCTCCTGGAGGGCCTCGACAGCCACTGGTCGCTCGACGGGCTCACCACGCTCGTCTACGGCGTCCCGAAGGTCATGGCCGGTCTCGACCCCGAGGCCAAGCCGACGCCCGAGTTGAAGCTCGCGCAGCGCGCGTTCTTCGCCCTGCTGTACAAGCTCCTGGTCAGCCGGGAGACCGGGCCGCGACTGCCCACGCTACTGCTCGCCGTGGGCGCGGACCGGGTGAGGAAGCTGCTCGGCGCGTGAGCGTGCGTCGGTGAGTCGAGTGTGTGAAAGGGCCGCCACCCGGATGCCGGGTGGCGGCCCTTTCCCATGGCTTCGGGTGTGTCAGGGGGTGTCGAAGTCGGCCATCTCCTGCTGGATGCGCTGCTCGATCCTGGGGGCCAGCCGGCGCAGCAGATCGGTGTCCGGGAACTCCTGGAGGCCGTAGTGGTCCGCCACCAGCCGCTGGAGCTCGCCCTCGGCGGGGAACGCCTTGTTCTCGTGGGAGTAGCCCCACGCGAGCTTGTAGACCGTCTCCTCGAAGTCGTCGACCGGCTCGGGGTCGACGTACTCCGGGTACTCCTCGAAGCTCTCGACGCCCTGCTCCTGCCCGAGGCCGGGGAGCGGGAGGTCCTCCGGGCCGAGCGGGACGGCGACCGCGGTCGGCTCCAGACCCTCGACGTACTGGGGGGCGAAGGCCGTCTCGTGCGCCTCCGACGGAAGCTGCGGCGACTGGAACCACGGGCTGTCGTGATTCGGGGGCTCGCCGGGGGCCTGCAGCTGGCCTTGGCCCTGCACCTGCCGGCTCTGCATCGGGCCCTGGCCCTGGGGCAGCTGCTGCTGGGGCTGCGGCTGTCCCGGCTGCGGCAGCTGCTGCGGCAGGGGTGCCTGCGCCGCCGACTGCAGCTGGGGCTGCTGCGACATCTGCTGAGGGAGCTGCTGCGCGGCGCCCTGGGGCTGCGGGGGCAGGACGGCCGGTTCGATGCCGGCCGCCGCGAGGCCCGCCGCGGCCGTCTCCGCCAGCGGCACCCCGTAGCGCGCGAGCCGCAACGGCATCAGCGCCTCCACGGGCGCCTTGCGGCGCCAGTTCCGGCCGTAGCGGGCCTGGAGACGCGCCTGGTAGATCAGTCGCTCCTGCTCCAGCTTGATGACCTGCTCGTACGAGCGGAGCTCCCACAGCTTCATGCGCCGCCACAGCCGGAACGTCGGCACGGGGGAGAGCAGCCAGCGGGTCAGCCGGACGCCCTCCATGTGCTTGTCCGCCGTGATGTCCGCGATCCGGCCCACGGCGTGCCGCGCGGCCTCGACGGCCACGACGAACAGGATCGGGATCACCGCGTGCATCCCGACGCCCAGGGGGTCGGGCCAGGCGGCCGCGCCGTTGAACGCGATCGTCGCCGCGGTCAGCACCCAGGCGGTCTGCCGCAGCAGCGGGAACGGGATCCGCAGCCACGTCAGCAGCAGGTCGAGGGCGAGCAGCACACAGATGCCTGCGTCGATGCCGATCGGGAAGAAGTAGGAGAAGGTGCCGAAGCCCTTGTTCATCGCGAGCTCGCGCACGGCGGCGTACGAACCCGCGAAACCGATCCCCGCGATGATCAACGCACCGGCGATGACGAGGCCGATGAGTATCCGGTGTGTGCGTGTCAGCTGCATCGCGGCCACCCGCGATCCCCTCCCCGTCATTCGACATCTCGCGCGCACAGACTGGCACATGCATACGGAGCCCGGCCCTCGGGGGAGGGACGGGCTCCGCGCAGACGTGCCACTCTGTGCTGGTTTGTGACTAGTTGGTGGGACTAAATTGCCCCGGTCAATTGCCGGGACCGCTGGTGGGACTACTTGTTGGCGGCGGCGACCGCGGCCACCGCTTCCTTGGCCGCCTTCAGCGCGCCGCTCATGACCGTCTTCTCCGACGGGGTGGACGCGCCCGCGTACCCGGCGCCGTTGTACGAGAGCAGCACCAGTACGTTGCCCGTCCGCGCCACGACGGAGTTGTAGACGAAGTCCTCGTTCGTCTTGCGCAGCTGGTACGCGACGGACTTCGCCTCGTCGCCGACGCCCGCGGCCGTCGTCGTGCGGAGCTTCTTCGCGCCCGGAGTCTCCTCGATCTTGGCGAGTTCCTTCGCGAAGTTCTCCTGCGCGCGCTCCTGGCCGCTGCCGAGCGAGGCGTCCGACTCGTACCGGTAGAAGGACACGTCGAGCCAGCGGTACTGCGAGCCCTTCACGCCCTTGTCGTCGAGACCGTTCCACGAGCAGCCGCTACGGCTGGTGAGGTCGCTGGAGGCGGCCGGCGTGCCCTTCTTGGTCTTCGCCTTGGGCACGAGCGAGGACGTCGTCTTCGCGACGATCGCCTTGCAGGCCTCGGGCAGCTTCGCGAACTTCGCCGGCTCGACCGTCTTCGTCGTCTGCGAGGGCGAAGGGGTGACGGACGTCGACGCGCCGGCCTTGTCCTTCGATCCCGTCGCGCCGGAGCCGCCGTCGCCGGAGTCCGAGGAGCAGCCGGCGACGACGAGCATCACCGGGACGGCGGCGCAGGCGAGTATGCGGGTGAGTCGCGGAGCTGTTCGCTGCATGGTTCCTTCAGTCGCTTGTCGTACGGTCCGGCCGGTGGGTCCGGCGGCCACGGGTACGGCCACGGCGTGGGGCCACGGGTACGCCGACACGTTACGTGGTGTCCGTCCGCTCACGGAGCGGATGCGGGCGGCTACTCCTCCAGGCGCTCGGCGAGCAACCGGGCCAGGTTCCGGGCCTTTTCCTGCAGCTCCCCGCTGTCGGGGGCCTCGGCCGAACCGGTGGTCTGTTCCTGGTAGGAGACGGTCACGATGACGTTGGATGTGCGGAACACCACGCTGATCGCGCGCTGGTGGCCGTTCGCGCCGACCGTGCTCAGCGCGTCGTCGAGGTACGCGATGTCCCCGAGGCTGTCGAGGACGCGGGGTTCGAGGCCGGTCGAGGTGGGGCCGGCGGGGGTGGCTCCGGTGGCGGGCGCGGTGGCGCTGCCGCCGCCGGCCGGGGGAGTGGTGCCGGTGGTGGCGTCCGCCGGGGGCTTGCCCGTCGGCGCGCTGCCTGCCGGGGCGGTGCCCGACGGGGTCTTGCCCGGGGCCTGCCCGGTCGCCGGGGCGGTGCCCGGGGGTGTCGGCGTCGCGGTCGGCGGGGCGGTCGTCGGCGGGGCGGTCGGGGGCAGCGGGATGCCCGCCGCGAGCTGCTTGCGGACGTAGACCTCCTGCGCCCGGTCGTCGTCGCTGACGGCGGTGTCGTACGAGACCACCCGCTCGATGTCGAGCACGAGCCGGTGCGAGAGGTCCGGGGTGTCGGCCTTCCACGTGCAGCCGACGCGCCGGTCGGTGTCGTACGTCACGGCGGCGACGCCGCGGTACGCCTTGTCGCGCTCGGGGTCGGCCAGGGCGGCGGCGCCCGGGAGCAGGTCCTTGAGCGTGGCCTGGGGCACGGCGCCGCAGGGCTCGAAGAGCGTGCGGTAGCGGCCCGGGGGCGCGACGGGCGCGGCGGGGCCGGCCTTGGCGTCGACGGTGATGTCGTCGGCCGGGGTGCCTGCCGAGCAGCCGGTGAGGCCGATTCCGAGGCCGAGGCCGAGTGTGAGGACGACGGCGGTACGAGCCGTGGACCCGGTGCGGCCGGGGGTGTACCTCTTTCGCTGCACGCTCCCAGGCTCCCTTCTCCCGAGGTCTTTCCCGAAAACTGTTTGCCGCGCGAACCCGGCCGATGGACACAATGTCTATCGCACACGCAGCTGTTGATGCCGGTCCGCTGTCACCTGTACGGGCTTTGGCGCCGGTTTTTGCGTTATCAGACTTTTCGGGGGAATCGAGGAAGTATGTCGTACGTAGAGGTGCCTGGGGCGAAAGTACCCATCAGGATGTGGGCCGACCCCGCCACGGTGGAGGGCGGTGCCATGCAGCAGCTGCAGAACGTGGCGACGCTGCCGTGGATCAAGGGCCTCGCCGTGATGCCGGACGTGCACTACGGCAAGGGCGCGACGGTCGGCTCGGTGATCGCGATGCAGGGCGCGGTCTGTCCGGCGGCGGTGGGGGTGGACATCGGCTGCGGCATGTCGGCGGTCAAGTCCTCGCTGACGGCGAACGACCTGCCGGGCGATCTGTCGAGGCTCCGGTCGAAGATCGAGCAGGCGATCCCGGTGGGCCGGGGCCTGCACCGGTCGGAGGTGGAGCCGGGGCGGCTCTACCAGTTCTCGACGTCGGGCTGGGACGACTTCTGGTCGCGGTTCGACGGGGTGGCGGATGCGGTCAAGTTCCGTCGCGAACGCGCCGCTTTGCAAATGGGAACGCTTGGATCGGGCAACCATTTTGTGGAGCTCTGTGTCGATACATCCGATTCAGTATGGCTCATGCTGCACTCGGGCTCGCGGAACATCGGTAAGGAACTTGCAGAGTTTCACATTGGTGAAGCTCAAAAGCTGCCCCACAATCAGGGTCTCATCGACCGTGACCTGGCGGTGTTCGTCGCGGACACGCCGCAGATGGCGGCCTACCGGCACGACTTGTTCTGGGCGCAGGAGTACGCGAAGTACAACCGCGCGATCATGATGGCGCTGTTCCAGGAGGTCGTCCGCCGGGAGTTCCGCAAGGCCCGGGTGACCTTCGACCAGGTCATCTCCTGCCATCACAACTATGTGGCGGAGGAGCAGTACGAGGGGATGGACCTGCTGGTCACGCGGAAGGGTGCGATCCGGGCCGGCTCCGGGGAGTTCGGGATCATCCCGGGCTCGATGGGGACGGGTTCGTACATCGTGAAGGGTCTGGGCAACGCGGCGTCGTTCAACTCGGCCTCGCACGGTGCCGGCCGGAAGATGAGCCGGAGCGCGGCGAAGCGGCGCTTCTCGACGCAGGACCTGGAGGAGCAGACGCGGGGTGTGGAGTGCCGTAAGGACTCCGGCGTCGTGGACGAGATCCCGGGCGCGTACAAGTCGATCGAGAAGGTCATCGATCAGCAGCGGGACCTGGTGGAGGTCGTCGCCAAGCTGAAGCAGGTCATCTGTGTGAAGGGTTGAGTCGCTCGTTCACGGGGGTGCGAGCAGGGGAGAGGGGCCGGTGCGGTGCGCCGGCCCCTCTCGTGTGCTCGGACCCGTGTGCGCGGACCCGTGTGCTCAGAGCTCGCGGTGGACCTTGGTGTTGGAGGCCTGGGCTCGGGGGCGGACGACCAGGAGGTCGATGTTGACGTGCGGGGGGCGGGTGCAGGCCCAGGTGATGGTGTCGGCCACGTCGTCCGCCGTCAGGGGGTCGGCCACGCCCGCGTAGACCTTGGCGGCCTTGTCGGTGTCGCCGCGGAAGCGGGTGGTGGCGAACTCGTCGGTCTTGACCATGCCGGGGGCGATCTCGATGACGCGGACCGGGGTGCCGACGATCTCCAGGCGGAGGGTCTCGGCGATGACGCGGGCGCCGTTCTTGGCGGCCACGTAGCCGGCGCCGCCCTCGTAGGTGGAGTGGCCGGCGGTCGAGGAGAGGACGACGACCGTGCCGTCGCCGCTCGCGGTCAGGGCCGGGAGCAGGGCCTGGGTCATGTTCAGCGTGCCGATGACGTTGACCTCGTACATCTGGCGCCAGTCGGCGGGGTCGCCGGTGGCGACGGAGTCGGCGCCGAGGGCGCCGCCCGCGTTGTTGACCAGGACGGCGAGGGTGCCGAAGGCGGTGGCGAACTCGTCGACGGCCGTGCGGTCGGTGACGTCGAGGGCGTAGGCGGTGGCCTGGTGGCCGGCCTCGTTGATCTCGGCGGCCAGTTCCTCGATGCGGTCCTTGCGCCGGGCGGTGAGGACCACGCGGTAGCCGGCGGCGGCCAGCTGCCTGGCCGTGGCGGCGCCGATTCCGCTGCTCGCTCCGGTGATGACGGCGATGGGGGTACCGGGGGCAGTCATGACGTGGTGCTCCTCGCGCAGGTGGTCGATTACGTCGATCGCCCGGCCAGGATAGGCGGGACCGGTCAGCGGCCTCGCGGGGCGTACATGATCACGGCCATGCCCGCGAGGCAGACGAGGGCGCCGATGACGTCCCAGCGGTCGGGCCGGTAGCCGTCGGCCGCCATTCCCCAGGCGATGGATCCGGCGACGAACACTCCGCCGTAGGCGGCGAGGACGCGGCCGAACTCGGCGTCGGGCTGGAGGGTGGCGACGAAGCCGTAGATGCCGAGGGCCAGGACGCCGCCGCCGATCCAGATCCAGCCGCGGTGCTCCCGGACGCCTTGCCAGACGAGCCAGGCGCCGCCGATCTCGAAGAGCGCCGCGAGGATGAAGAGGGCGATGGAGCGGGCGGTGAGCATGCGGGAAGCGTGCCATGAGACACGCTGACGGATGAGTTGTCAGAAGGTCGGATGATCTGTGGTTATTTTGGGCCTATGCGTGGATTGCGGAAGGCTGTGCTCGGGGTCGCTCTCGCGGTCACGGCGGTGATGGGCGCGGGTGCGGGAGCCGGTGCCGTGGGGCCGGTGGCCGGGTCGGAGGCGGATCTGGCCCATCACGGTCATGTCTCCCTCTGGGACGGGCGGGTCGGCGTCTGGCTGGTCAGCGAGAACTTCGGGCCCACCGATCTCTCCCAGGCGACGGTCCGGCTCGCCTTCTCCGTGCCGATGGCGGGTGGCCAGGAGCTGCCGCCGGCCTGTCTGTGGAGCAGCGACCGGGTGGTCTCCTGCCGCACGGGCGAGCTGCGGGCCACGGGGGGCGTCGGGGAGCTGGCGCTCGATCTGCGGACCGCGGGCCTTCCGGACGAGTTGACCGTGGACATCACCACGGCCTGGCGGGACGGGGTGGCCGACCGGAATCCGCGGAACGACCGGCATCGCGTGCTTGTGCTCGCCACCGGCGATCCGTACGTCTTCTGAGCCCTCCGAGGGTGGCTCAGCGGCTCGTCCAGTGGACGTAGCCGTCGGGGCGGACCAGCACCGCGGTCCTGCGTGTCGGGTCCGTCCAGGTGGCTCGTACGAGGTGCTCGGGTGAGACCGGGGCGGTCTCGGGGAGGGTCGGGGGCTTGCCCTCCGGGGCGATCAGCACGAACTCGCCCGCGCGCAGCAGTTCGTACAGGCGGCCTTCGCGCAGTCTCAGGTCCGGTGCGCGGCGGCCCGCGGGGCGCCTGGAGCCCGTCGGGGGCGCGTACGCGATGCCGATTCCGCTGATCATGCTCATCGCGCGGGCGGAGGCGGGTCGCACCGCGCCCAGGAAGCGGGCGGCGAGGGAGCGGGCGGTGCGGGTCAGCGGGGTGTGGGCCATCGCGAGGCGTACCAGCGCGCCGCTGGTGCGCAGCACGGTGGCGCCGACGGGGTGCCGCTCGGACTGGTAGCTGTCGAGGAGGGCCTCGGGGGCGGGCGCGTCGCCGCGCAGGACGGCGGTGAGCTTCCAGGAGAGGTTGGCGGCGTCCTGGAGGCCGGTGTTCATGCCCTGGCCGCCGGCGGGGGAGTGGACGTGGGCGGCGTCGCCGGCGAGGAAGACCCGGCCCACCCGGTAGGCCGGGGTCTGGCGCTCGTCGCTGTGGAAGCGGGAGATCCAGCGGGCGTCGTGCATGCCGAGGTCGGTGCCGAGGGCGCGGCGGGTGATCTCGCGGACCTCGTCGAGGTCGACGGGCTCGGTGTCGGCGACCTGACGGGTGCGGCTCCAGCCCATCACCCGGTACCAGCCGTCGCCGAAGGGAGCGAGGAAGGCGAAGGTGTCGCCGGAGCCGCTGACGCTGAACGAGTCGGCGGGCTCCTCCGCGAGGCGGACGTCCGCGAGGACGAGGGAGCGGATCACGGAGCCGCCGGGGAAGGGCAGGCCCAGGGCGGTGCGGACCGTGCTGCGGACGCCGTCCGTGCCGACGAGGTGGCGGGCGGTGAGGGTGAGCGGGGCTCCGTCGGCGTCGGTGAATTCCGCCGTGACCGTGTCGGCGTCCTGGCGCAGTCCGCGCAGCTCCGTCCCGTACCGGAAGGTGACCCCCGCGGTGACCGCCCGACGCTCCAGGAGGCGCTCCACCTCGTACTGCGGGGTGACGAGCAGGTGGTTGAAGCGGCTGGGCAGCCGGGTGAGGTCGAGGTCGAGCCGGCCGAAGAGCCGGGCGCTGCCGAGGGTCGTGCCCGTGGTGAGGAGCTCGTCCGCGAGGTCGCGGGCGTCGAGCTGCTCCAGGGTGCGGGCGTGGACGCCGAAGGCGCGGGTCATGTTGGCGAGGCCGGGAGGGCGGCGCTCGACGAGGGTGACGGCGATGCCGGCGGCGGCGAGGTCGCCTGCGAGGAGCAGGCCGGTGGGGCCCGCGCCGATGACGAGGACCTGTGTGTCCGTCGTCCCTGTCGTCTCCGCTGCTTCCGTGGTCTTCGTGGTGCTCATGGCTGCCTCCAGGGTGCCCACGACCGTTGGCCAACATCTGTTGGTCAACGCTTGTTGGCAACTGT
This sequence comes from Streptomyces sp. NBC_00250, assembly GCF_036192275.1. Lineage (NCBI taxonomy): Bacteria > Bacillati > Actinomycetota > Actinomycetes > Kitasatosporales > Streptomycetaceae > Streptomyces > Streptomyces sp. NBC_00250. The sequence goes on from NZ_CP108088.1 coordinate 5,232,659, forward strand.
AGGGGCGGCTCGGATGGAATGTCAACGCTTGTTGGCCTACAGTCGTTGGTATGACGACCGCCCGCCGTTCCGACGCCACCAGAGCCGCCATCCTGGAGGCCGCCCGCGAGCGCTTCGCCTCCGACGGATACGACCGCGCCACCATCCGGGCCATCGCCCGGGACGCCGGGATCGACCCGTCGATGGTCATGCGCTACTACGGCAACAAGGAGGGCCTGTTCGCCGCCGCCTCGGCGATCGAGCTGGACCTGCCCGAGTTGGGCGGCCTGCCCGCGCGGCACATCGGGGCCGTCCTGGTCAGCCACTTCCTGGAGCGCTGGGAGCGGGACGACGTCCTCACCGGGCTCCTGCGGGTGGGGGTCACCAACGAGGCCGGGGCCGAACGGATGCAGGCGATCTTCGCCGAGCAGCTCGGGCCCGTGACCCGGGGCGTCTGCCCCGACCCCGCCGAGGCCCCGCGGCGGGCGGGGCTCGTCGCGTCCCAGATCCTCGGCATGGCGCTCACCCGCTATGTGCTGAGGCTGCCGCCGGTCGTCGAGATGTCCCCCGAGGAGATCGTGGCCTGGCTCGGCCCGACCGTGCAGCGCTATCTGACCGCCGAGGCGCCCTGAGGGTGCCCAAGGGTGCGGATCGGGGCGGGGCGGTGCCTGCTTCGTACAATCTCTGCATGACGCAGAAGAGTTCCGCTCGGCGCGAGGCCCTGATGACCGAGCTGCAGGGGGAGGCCCGCCGCTACATGGCGGCATACGCCTTGTTCAACCAGGCCGTCGCCGATCATCTGGGGCTCCACCCGACCGATGTGCAGTGTCTGAACCTGCTCAGCCTGGAAGAGGCGCCGGTGACCACCGGACGGGTCGCCGAGCTGACCGGGCTCACCACCGGCTCCGCGACCCGCCTCGTCGACCGTCTGGAGCGGTCCGGGTACGTGACGCGCGAACGGGACACCGAGGACCGGCGCCGGGTTCTCGTGGCTCTCGTGCCCGAGCGGATCGCGGAACTCGGCGCCCTGTGGCGCAAGCTCAACAGCACCTGGGGCACGATGTTCGACGTCTACAGCGACGCCGAGGTCGCCCTGCTCATCGCCCATATGCGGCGCACCGCCGAGGTCAGCGCCGCGCAGATCGAACGGCTGCGCGGCGGCGACCTGGACTGACCGTCAGCCGGCCGTCGCGCCGCCGAACTCCCGTACCGCGTCGGAGACGATCGCCTCCAGGCGGGCGTGGTGGGCGCCGCGCCAGTAGACCCGGCCGCACTCCACACACTCGGCGAACACGTCGTACGACTTCTCCGTGCCCCGCTCCAGGCGCTCGCGCACCGCGTCCTTGTCGGCGTCGCTCAGTTCCCCGTTGCACGCCGTGCACCGCGTCCAGGGCGCGAGTGGCGGCGCGAAGCGCTCAAGGACGTCCCGGAGCTGGTCGTCCGGGCGGTCGCTGTAGATGTAGGCCCCCGCCCACAGTTCACGGCGGCGCAGCAGCCCGCGGTCCCGCGAGAGCATGACGCGCCGTTCGCGCGCGGAGAGGGTGGCCAGGGCGGGGTCGCCGATGTCCTCGCTCTCGTATGCCGCGTCCACCCCGAGCAGCCGAAGCCGCCGGGCCAGCGTGCCGAGGTGCACGTCGAGCAGGAACCGGAGGGGCGCGCCCGGCGGTACCGGCTGCGGGCGGGTGACGCCCTCCACCTCGACGGTCTCGCCCGCCGCGGGGACGTGCGAGGCGTCGACGGGCCGCCCGTCGACCAGAAGCCGGCCGGCCTCGGTGAGGGGCACGCCGAGCGACTCCACGACGTGGCCGAGCGAGGAGGCCCCGTCGGTGGTCACGGGTGTCAGGCCCGAGCGGCGGTCCGCCGAGACGAAGAGCCCCAGGCCGGGGGCGAAGCTGATGTGGATCTCCGGTCCGTTCACGGGGACAGGATCGCATCGGGGTGGGAGGGGCGGCCAGGGAATTCGCCGTCGGTGGAGCCGGAGCCGGGCCGGAGCCGGAGAGCCGAGCAGGAGCAGGAGCAGGAGCAGGAGCAGGAGCAGGAGCAGGAGCCGGAGAGCCGGTGGAGCCCGGTGGAGCCTGGTGGGGCGAGTCGGGGCGCCTTTCACTTGTCACCCGTCGCCCGTCGCCCGTCGGTCCGGGTTGTCGGCCCGTCAGGGGCGGAAGGCTTCCTCGTGGTCGGCGATCCAGGTGGCGAAGGTGCGGGCCGGGTGGCCGGTCAGTTCCTCGACCGTGGTGGTCAGTGGTGTCGGTCGGCCGTCGTTCGTGGCCCAGTAGGAGAGGAGGGCTTCGGCGAACGTCTCCGGCATGAAGCCGGCGACCGACCGCTTCCACTCCTCGGGGGTCACGACGGTGTGGGGTGCGGGTCGTCCCGTCACCTCGGCGAGTATCGCCAGCTGCTCGACGAAGGTCAGCGACTCGGGGCCCGTCAGCAGATACGAGGAACCGCGCAGTCGGGGCTCGGTGAGCACCGCGAAGGCCGCCTCGGCGACATCGCGCTCATGGATCGGATCGCCGTACGAGTGCGGGTGGGGCAGGGCGGGGCCACGCCCGTCCCGGAGTGCGCGGGCCCACTGCAGGGTGTTGGTGGCGAAGGCGCCCGGCTGGAGGTGGGTGGCCTCGAAGGCTCCTGCGTCCGCGGCTGCGGAGAGGGCGCGCTCGGCGGCGAGGTGGGAGGCGGCGATCGGGTTCTCGGCGGCGTCCGGCGCGAGGACGGAGCTGGAGGAGAGAAGGACGACGTGCTCCACGCCCGCGGCGCGGGCGCGGTCGGCGAAGGCCTCGGCGTGGGTCGCCTCGGCGTAGAGGAAGACGGAGTCGACGCCGGTCAGGGCGGTGTCGAAGGTGGCCGGATCGGTGAGATCGCAGCGCACTGTGTCGACGCCGGGGGGTGGGGAGAGGTCCGTGGGGTTCTTGGAGGCGGCTTTCGCCTTGATCCCGGCGGCGTCGAGGAGTCCGAGCAGGGTGGAGGCGACGCGGCCGCGGCTACCGGTGACGAGAACGGTCATGAGGAGTGTCCTTCCAAGGGCGAGTCAGGGCGAGTCAGGGTGAGTCATATGTCTTCGTGGCGCATCATCTGCGTCACGCAGATAAATATCCAGGGTCGTGCCCTGTGCGTCAACCCGGATAAAACCCTGAGGTACCGTCCCCGCATGAAGATCATCGACCTCGAACCCGGCGACCCCCGGCTGGAGAACGACCTCCTGCCCGTTCTCGCCGAGCTCCGCCCCCACCTCACCCCGGAACTCTTCCGCGAGGTCTACGAGGCCGGACACCCCCAGGGGCTGCGCTTCAGCGCCGCCTACTCGGACGAGGGCCGCTGCGTCGGCGCGGCCGGCTGGCGGATCGTCATCAACACCAGCTCCCTGCGCAAGCTCTACGTCGACGATCTCGTGACCGCCGCCGCCACCCGCTCCACCGGGGTCGGCCACGCGCTCATTGGTCATCTGGAGGAGCACGCCCGCGCCGCCGGCTGCCACGAGCTCAACCTGGACTCCGGCACCCACCGCACCGGAGCCCACCGCTTCTACCTGCGCGAGCGCTTCGACATCGTGGCCTTCCACTTCACCCGGCCGCTCACCGCACCGGAAGACGCTTCCTAAGCGCCCCTAGGGCGCCTCCCGGCCCGGCTTCTCCAGGTCGAGGTGCCAGTCGTTGCAGACCATCGTGTGCCCCGGCGGGTACTCGAAGTCCCGCTCACCGAGCAGCTCGAAACCCGCCTTGCGGCACACCGCGTTCGAAGCGGCGTTCTCCGTCGACGGGAACGCGTGCAGATGGCGATGGAGGCCCGCCGCCCGGGCCTCCTCGGCCACCGCGCGCGTGGCGGCGCTCGCCACGCCCCGGCCCTGGAAGCCCGGCAGCACGGCCCACCCGGTCTCGTACACCGGCTCGCCGTCGCCGGTCCGCACCCAGAAGCCGATGCTGCCCACCACGGCCTCCTCCGGCAGCAGCACGATCCGGAACATCCGCCCCGCGCCCGTGTCGTCGGCGCTCAGGTCCACGTACCGCCGGTGGCGCCGGACGAGCTGCTCCTCGCTCTCCGGGCCGCCCAGGTGCTCCATCAGCTCCGGTGCGTTCAGGGCGCGCAGCAGGCCGGCGTCGGCCTCGGACCAGGGTTCGAGCCGTACGGGCGAGGTGGTGTCGGTGTCCATGGCCGTACGGTAGGTCAGGGCACCGACAGTCCACGGGCGTACGCCGTCGGCGGCACCCCGACGGTCGCCGTGAAGTCCCGTACGAGATGCGCCTGGTCGCTGTAGCCAAGCTCCGCCGCCAGTGCCGCCCAGTCCGGGGTGTCCGTGCTCTCCGCGGCCTCGGCGCGCTCCAGGGCCTCGTGGATGCGGTAGCGCAGGATCACCCATTTCGGGCCGACGCCGACCTGGGTCGCGAAGAGGCGCTGGAGCGAGCGCGCCGACAGGCCCGTCGCAGAGGACAGCTGGGCCACCTTGCGGATCGTGCGGTCGCCCCGGACCAGGTCCACGAGTTCCATGGCCCGGTGGGCGGCCGGGTCGGGGGCGGGGCCGTGGGCGAGGAGGAAGGCGTCGAGTGCCGCCACGCGCGCGTGGTCGGTGGCGGGGGAGAGGACGGCGGACAGCGGGTCGTCGTCGTCCCGGTCCGGGAAGACCTCGGCCAGGGGGACCCGGCGGCCCGTCCAGTTCGACACCGGCCACGCGGGCGCGAAGGGGCGGAAGCCGCCGGGCCGGAACTGCACCCCGCAGACCCGGCCCGCCTCCGTCAGCTTCTGGGTGAACAGGCCGAGCCCGACCCCGGCGACCTCGGCGGAGGCGTTCGCCTCCGCCGACGGGGCGCCGATCGCCCCGTACCGCTGGAAGACGATGTTCACCGACGGGTGGGGGACGACATGGGTCGCGTACGGCTCCGGCAGCTCCCAGTCGATCAGCCAGTAGTGCTCCAGATAGGGCCGCAGCTCCGGCGCCGGGGTGTGGCGGCGGAAGCGGACGTGGGTGAGCAGTTCGGCGGGGTCGACGATGCCGCGGGTGTCCCGGCGGGGAGCGGAGTCCGACATGCTCCGATGCTAGGGCGGACTCGTTTTCGCCCTGGCGTGTTTCTTCAAGACGGGGGTGGGCAGGCTGTCCTAGCGTCGCCCCCATGACGAACCAGGACCCGCCCCGCATCGGTGATCTGCTCCGCAGTGCCGCCAGCCGTGCCACGCCGCTGGTCAGGGACATCGACGACGCCTCGCTGGGTGCGCCCACGCCCTGCGCCGAGTACGACGTCCGCGCCCTGCTGAATCATCTCCTCGGCGTCGTCGTGCACTTCCAGGCGCTCGCCGCCAAGCAGGCCGCCGATCTCGACTCCACCAAGGACTGGCTCGCCGAGGCCGCATGGCGGGACCGCTTCGAGATCGAGGCCGGGAAGCTCGTCGAGGCCTGGTCGGTGCCCGGTGCCGAGGAGGGCACCACCGGGGGCATGGGGATGCCCGCGCGGACCGTCGGATCCATGGTGCTGCTCGACCTGACCGTGCACGCCTGGGACCTGGCCCGTGCCACCGGGCGGAGCTTCGCACCCGACCCGGCCGTGGTCGAGGGGCTCGTCGAGGAGGTGGAGCGGATGGCGCCCATGGCCCGGAAGATGAGCGTCTTCGGGGAGGCCGTCGACCTGCCCGCCGACGCCACCGCCTTCGAGCGGCTGCTCGCGACGACGGGCCGTGACCCGCGCGCCTGGGAGACCCGAGAGGTCTGAGGGGGCTGAGGGGGCTGGGGGTCCTGACGGTCTGAGGGGCCCGAGCGGTCTGAGAGGCCTGGGGGCCCGAGCGGTCTGAGAGGCCTGAGGGGTCTGAGAGCGGTCGGCCGCGCAGATCCCTGGAGGGGTGTGGCTCGGCGCAGGCGGTCGGCCGAGGCTCGGGGGACCGCCGCCGCTCAGCGCAGACGGCCCGCCGCGCCCAGGGAGAGCCGCGAGACGACCTGGCCGAAGGCGTGTTCCTCCGCGGGCGTCAGCTCTATCGACTCCTGCGGATGCCAGACCCGCTCCAGCGGGGTGCGCGCCCGGTCACGGCGGTCGCGGGCGCGGGCGCGCAGACCGAGCGACAGCCACACCACCGTCGAGACGGCGAGCAGGCCGAAGAGCGTGATCACACGGGGGTCGGAGAACTGGCCGGGCAAGGACATGACTCACTCCAGGGCGTGAGGGCCGCCCGTACGCGGCGCGCCCGGGCAGGTGGCGCGCGGGCACGAGGGCGTCGACGATTCCTACTGCTTCCTCCCGACGTGTTCAGTTAACACCAACCTGGGGGCCTTTCGGCAGGGGGTCCGGGACCTTGGTCCCGGACCGGGCGGGCCCCGGTGGCGCGCGCGGCCGGCAGGCCCTCTTGTGCGGGCCGTGGAACCGCTCCAAGGTGACCGGAAGAGGCACATTCCGGCCGGGGAGGGAGCAGCCGTATGTCCGGGGCACAGGCATGGGGATTCACGGACGACAGGGGTACGGAGCTGGGGGCGGCCCGGGTGCCGCGGCGGGTGATCGCGTACGTACGGGCCGGAGCCGCCCTGTGTGACCTGGGCGTGACGCCGGTCGCCGTGTACGGCTCGGGCCACGACGGCGAGGTCCTCGATCCGGCGAAGGAGGGCGGGCTGCGGGCGGCCGCGGTGACGTACCTCGGGCCGGGCCGGGTCCTGGACGAGGGACTGCTGCGCGAGCTCCGGCCGGACGTGATCGTCGACGTGACCTATGACGGGAAGAGCCCCTACGCGCTCGACGAGGCCGTCGCCGAACGGCTGGGGGTGCCGCTCGTCGCACTCTCGGTCGGCAACGAGCTCACCCTGCCGGCGATCCTCGACCGCTTCGGCGCGCTGGCGGTGAGCCTGGGGGCCGCGCCGCCCGCCGAGACGCCCGCAGCGTCGCCGGCCGAGTCGCCCGCCGCGCCGCCCGTCGAAACCCCCGCCGAGGGTTCCCCGGCCGAGCTCCGGGCCGCCGAGGACGCGCTCCGGGAGGTGGCCGCCCGGTCCGGGTTCGCCGTGCTCGCGCTCTCCGGGGCCGGGCCCGACCAGGTGCATCTGGCCCGGCCGCTCGCCTGGCCCGAGCTGGCGAGACTCGCCGAGCTGGGCGTCCGGCTCGTCGACCCGGGTCCCGGGCCCGGGGCGAACTGGCTCACCGGGGACTGGGACCGCGCCGCCGATCTCCGTCCCGACCTGGTCCTCTTCGACAGCCGGGCCCACGCCACGGCGCCGGACGGGGCCCTGTCCGGAGCCCGGCTCACGCCCTGGAACCCGGAGACCCCGCCCAGCCCGGCCGCCTACGCGCGCTTCTTCCGCGCCCTGGCCGAGGCGCTCGCGGGCTGACCCGACGCAGGAGCCGTCCGCCCGTCCGCCCGCCCGGGGTCGCCGTCCGCCCGGGGTCGCCGTCCGCCCCGGGTCGCCGTCCGCCGGGGGTCGCCGTCAGGCCGGGGTCGCGGTGAGGCGGGTGCGGCGGAGGGAGTCGGCGAACTCCTCCGCGCGGGAGAGCTGGGCCCGCAGTTCGGCGACCCGCTCCGCGGCGGCCTGCTCGTAGCCGCGGACGCGGGCCACGAGCACGGCCCGCTCGTCCGGGTCGAGCTCGGTGTCCGTGCCCGCGCGCTCGGCGGCGAGCAGGTCCACGGCCGTGAGGAGTTCGCGCGTCTCGTCGAGGGTGAAGCCGAGCGGCTTCATCCGGCGGACCACCATCAGCCGGGACACGTCCGCGTCCGTGTAGAGCGGGAAGCCGCCCGGCGAGGCCGCGGACGGGACCACCAGGCCGCTGTCCTCGTACTGCCGGATGGTGCGCAGGGACAGTTCGGTCCGTGCGGCGACCTCGCCGATCTGCATGGGCTCGCCGGCCATTCGTACTCCTCGCACGCCTCGTACTCCGCTCACGCGTCAGGGTCCTTCCTCGTACGGGGCTCCCACCGGGCGTACGGGGTCCCCACAGGGCGCGGCTTCCGCGCATTACATACCATTCGTCCTAACTTCAGCACTTATGAGAGCTGGAAGTGCGGCGAAACGCCTGCTCGTAGGTCGTCCGTTGGACAGCGGCCGGCTCGGGGAGACCCTGTTGCCGAAGCGGGTCGCCCTGCCGATCTTCTGCTCCGACCCGCTCTCCTCGGTCGCGTACGCCACCGAGGAGATCCTGCTGATCCTGGCCCTGGGCGGCCTCGCCGTCCTCCATCTGGCCTGGTACGCGGCGGTCGGCATCGTGATCCTGCTCCTGGTCGTCGTCGCCTCCTACCGGCAGACCTGTTACGCCTATCCGGGCGGCGGCGGGGCCTATGTCGTCTCCGCCGAGAACCTCGGGCAGACCGCCGCGCTCACCGCCGCCTCCGCGCTGCTCATCGACTACGTGATGACCGTCGCCGTCTCCGTCGTGTCCGGGGTCGCCGCCATCACCTCGGCCGTCCCCTCGCTCGACGGGCACGCCGTGGCGATGTCGGTGTTCTTCGTGGCCCTGCTCGCCTGGATGAACCTGCGCGGGGTACGTGAGTCGGGGCGCTGGTTCGCCGTCCCCACGTACGCCTTCGTCGCGGTCATCTACCTGATGTTCGCGGTGGCCGCGGTACGGATGGCGACCGGTTCGACGATCCGCGCCGAGTCCGCCGATCTGCCCGTCGAGGCGGTCTCCACCTACTCGGGGATCGCGCTCGTGCTGCTCGCCCTGCGTGCCTTCGCCTCCGGCTGCACCGCGCTGACCGGTGTCGAGGCCGTGAGCAACGGCGTACCGGCGTTCGCCAAGCCCAAGAGCCGCAACGCTGCGATGACGCTCGCGATCATGGGCGGGCTGTCCGTGACCATGTTCTTCGGGATCACCGTGCTCGCGATGGTCTACGAGGTCCATGTCGCCGAGGACCCCACCGAACTCGGACTCGCGCCCGGCACCCCGATGTCCACCGCGCTCGCCCAGATCGGACGGGCCACCTTCGGGGACTGGCACGTCCTCTTCTACGTCCTCCAGGCCGTCACCGCGGGCGTCCTGATCCTGGCGGCCAACACCGCCTTCAACGGCTTCCCGATGCTCGCCTCCGTGCTCGGCCGTGACCGCTACGCGCCGCGACAGCTCTTCCACCGCGGCGACCGGCTCGTCTACTCCAACGGCATCGTCCTCCTCGCGCTCGCCGCGATCGTCCTGATCGTCGCCTTCGACGCGGAGCTGACCCGCCTCATCCAGCTCTACATCCTCGGCGTCTTCGTCTCCTTCACCCTTTCCCAGGCCGGGATGGTCAAGCACTGGCGGCGAGAACTCGCCACACCCGCCGGGCGCGCCGACCGTCACAACATCCACCGCCGGCTCACGATCAACGCCTTCGGCGCCTGTCTGACGGCGGTCGTCCTCGTCATCGTCCTCATCACCAAGTTCACCCACGGCGCCTGGCTCGTCGTCATCGCGATGCCGGTGCTCTTCGCCGGGATGAAGGGGGTGCGGCGGCACTACGACGCCGTGGCCGCCGAGGTCACCGTCGGACCCCACGAGCGGCCCCGCGCCCTCGCCGAGAACCACGTCCTCGTCCTGGTGGCCTCGGTCAACGCGCCCAGCCTCCGGGCCCTGTCGTACGCGAAGACCCTGCGGCCCACCTCGCTCACGGCCGTCACCGTCGCCGAGGACCCGGCGGAGGCGGAGGTGCTCCGCGCGACCTGGGCGGCCCGCGGCATCGACGTACCGCTGCGGGTGCTCAGCTCCCCGTACCGCTCGATCGTCCAGCCGATCCTGCGGCACGTCCGGGAGGCGCCCGAGCGGACGGGGGACGCGGTGATCTCGGTGGTCATCCCCGAGTACGTGGTGGGGCACTGGTGGGAGCAGCCGCTGCACAACCAGAGCGCGCTGCGGCTCAAGACCCGGCTGCTGTTCATGAAGAACGTCGTCGTCATCGACGTGCCGTACCGGCTGGCCTCCGCCCGCGAGCTGGCCGCCGAGCGCGCGAAGGCGGCGAAGGCCGCGGAAGCGGCGCGGGACGGCGAGAAGCGGTCCTGACGCCCTACAGCGTTCGTACGGCGCGGCCCTACCGCGCCCCTTCGGCGCGGGAAGCCGGCCTGGTGCCTACCGTGCCCCTACGGCCACACCAGGCAGTAGGGCTGGTGGCCCGCCTCGTGGAGGCGGACCGAGAAGTCCTGCCACTCGTGGAGCAGCTGGTAGACGTCGAAGGCGTCGCGCGGGCCGCCGCGGTCGGGGACCGTGGACCAGATGAAGGCCGCGGCGCCGACCGATTCCTCGCCGATGGCACGGAGCGGGTCGACGACGGTCATCGGCAGCTTCACCACCGCGTAGTCCGGGTGGAGGACGACCAGCTCCAGCGGCGGCACCTTGTTGAGGGGCATGCCCTGGATGCCGGTCAGGACCATGGCCGCTATGGTCTCCGGCTTGATCTTGGTGAACATGCCGCCCATGCCGAGCTCGTCGCCGCCGAGCTCCTCGGGGCGCATCGAGATCGGGACGCGGGCCGCCGTGGCGCCGTCGGGCGCGCCGAAGTACTTGTACGTCACCCCCAACCGGCCACTCCCGCTTCCGGTGACCGGTTCTCCCGGAGGGCCCGATGTCCCCGGGATGCCTGGAATGCCTGGAGTGCCCTGGGTTCCCGAGCTCGGGTCCTCGCTCCGCCGGCGCCGGTGCCTCCCCCGGCGGGCAGACTCCGGACCCAGATCGTCCGTCCCCTCGCCCGGTCCGCCACCGCGATGCATATCTCCACCCGACTGCTTTTTCTCGGCAACACGACCCCGCCGCGCAACCCGATCATCGTGTCAGTGACCTCCCCCGCGTTCGTACGGTGAAACACCTGTCCGCAAGAACGCCGTGGCCTCTGACACCATGGATTCCGTGAGTCATCCCTATGACGCCCCAGTTTCGCAGACGCGGAGGGCGAACGCCCCGGCGTAATACCCAGGATGTTCACACCGTCCCTCCGTTCCCGATGTCGTGCCCGAAGTCGTTCTCGCAGGTCAGGATCACAGTGCCGTATTCATACGAAGCCCCAGTCTCACAGACGCTTTTCGACCGCGCTTCCCTCGTGACGCCCGGCGGCGTGAACTCACCGGTGCGTGCCTTCCGGGCCGTGGGCGGAACGCCCCGGTTCATGGTGTCCGGTTCCGGTCCCTACCTCACCGACGCGGACGGTCGTGAGTACGTCGACCTGGTGTGCTCGTGGGGGCCGATGATCCTCGGCCACGCGCACCCCGAGGTCACCGCCGCGGTGCAGCAGGCCGTCGCCCGCGGCACCTCCTTCGGCACGCCGGGCGAGGGCGAGGTCGCGCTCGCCGAGGAGATCGTGGCGCGCGTCGAGCCCGTCGAGCAGGTGCGGCTCGTCTCCTCCGGCACCGAGGCCACGATGTCCGCGATCCGGCTCGCCCGCGGGTTCACCGGGCGCGCGAAGGTCGTGAAGTTCGCGGGCTGCTACCACGGTCACGTGGACGCGCTGCTCGCCGCGGCCGGTTCGGGTGTCGCCACCCTGGGGCTTCCCGACACGCCCGGTGTGACGGGCGCCCAGGCCGGGGACACGATCGTGCTCCCCTACAACGACCTGGAGGCCGTGCGGGCCGCGTTCGCCGCGCACCCGGGCGAGATCGCCTGTGTCATCACCGAGGCCTCGCCCGGCAACATGGGCGTCGTGCCGCCGGCCGCCGGCTTCAACCAGGGCCTCGCGGACCTGTGCCGGGAGAACGGCGCGCTGTACATCTCCGACGAGGTGATGACCGGTTTCCGTACCTCGAAGGCGGGCTGGTACGGCGTCGACGGCGTCAAGGCCGACCTGCTGACCTTCGGCAAGGTCATGGGCGGCGGTTTCCCGGCCGCCGCGTTCGGTGGCCGCGCCGACGTCATGGGGCACCTCGCCCCGGCCGGGCCGGTCTACCAGGCGGGCACCCTCTCCGGTAACCCGATCGCGACGGCCGCCGGGCTCGCGCAGCTGCGGCTGCTCGACGACGCGGCGTACGCCACGGTGGACGCGGTCTCGGCGGAGATCCAGGGCCTGGTCACGGGCGCGCTCGCCAAGGAGGGCGTGGCGCACCGGCTGCAGACCGCGTCCAACATGTTCTCGGTCTTCTTCACCGCGGACGAGGTGCGGAACTACGACGAGGCGAAGCGGCAGGAGGCTTTCCGCTTCAACGCCTTCTTCCACTCGATGCTGGCCGACGGCGTCTACCTGCCGCCGTCCGCGTTCGAGTCCTGGTTCGTGTCGGCCGCCCACGACGAGCGGGCGATCGAGCGGATCGCCGCCGCCCTGCCGGCCGCCGCGCGTGCCGCCGCGGAGGCGACGGCATGAGCGACGTGACGAGCTCCCCGAAGAGCGACCAGGACGTCACCGTCGTCCATCTGATGCGGCACGGTGAGGTGCACAACCCCGACGGTGTCCTCTACGGGCGTCGCCCCGGCTACCACCTCTCCGAGCTGGGCCGGCAGATGGCGGACCGGGTCGCCGAGCACCTGGCCGACCGGGACATCACGTACGTCGTCGCCTCCCCGCTGGAGCGGGCGCAGGAGACGGCGACGCCGGTCGCCAAGGCGCACGGTCTGGATCTGGCGAGCGACGAGCGGCTCATCGAGGCGGCGAACGTCTTCGAGGGCAAGACCTTCGGCGTCGGTGACGGGGCGCTGCGCAAGCCGGCGAACTGGAAGCACCTGACGAACCCGTTCCAGCCGTCCTGGGGCGAGCCGTACGTCGAGCAGGTCGTCCGCATGATGGGCGCGCTCGACGCGGCGAAGGACGCGGCCCGCGGGCACGAGGCGGTCCTGGTCAGCCATCAGCTGCCGATCTGGATCGTCCGCAGTTTCGTGGAGAAGCGCCGGCTGTGGCACGACCCGCGGCGGCGGCAGTGCACGCTCGCCTCGCTGACCTCGTTCACGTACAAGGGCGACAAGATCGTCTCGGTCGGGTACAGCGAGCCGGCCCGGGACCTCGTCCCGGCGCATCTGCTCGCCGGTGCGAAGCCGGTGAAGGGGAAGTCGAAGGCCTTCGGGGCGTAGTTCTTCCGGGTTCTTCCGGGGCGAGGTGTAGTCCTTCGGTGAAGGACTACGGCCCCGCTGGACAGCGCGGGAGCGCACGGTCCACAGTGCAGGGCGGTCGGGTGGTGTTCATGCCAACCGACCGCCCTGAAATTTATGTGCGAATTCCCGGAACCTACGTGTTCCTCCCGGCATCTCACTCATTGTCGGTTTGGATGACGTTCAGTTCATACGTCAGCGCGAATGGGGATGTCATGCGCGGGATCAGCGGGATCAGTCGAAGGGGGCTGCTCGGGGCAGGCGTTGGCGCCGCGGCGGCGATGGGTATCGCCGCGTGCAGCACCGGTAACCAGGACAAGCCCGGGCGTTCCGGACCGGGCAAGGGGGGCGACACCTCGGCGGACCCGAGCACGGCCACCCCGACCAAGGACGACGCCCGCCTCATCGGTGACGGTTCCACCGCCGACACCGGAAAGCAGCCGCACCAGCCCGACGCCCCCGTCCCGCTCGAACCCGGCCAGACCCCGCCCCAGTTCGTGATCTTCTCCTGGGACGGAGCCGGAGAGGTCGGCAACGGCCTCTTCCCGCGCTTCCTCGAACTCGCCAAGAACCACGACGCGGCGATGACCTTCTTCCTCTCCGGGATCTACGTCCTCCCCGAGTCGAAGAAGAACCTCTACCGCCCGCCGAACAACCGCGTCGGCGCCTCGGACATCGGCTACCTCACCGACGACCACATCAAGGACACGCTGAAGTACGTCCGGCAGGCCTGGCTCGAAGGCCACGAGATCGGCACCCACTTCAACGGGCACTTCTGCGGCGGCTCCGGCTCCGTCGGCAACTGGACCCCGGCCCAGTGGCAGAGCGAGATCGACCAGGCCATGAAGTTCGTCACCGAGTGGAAGACGAACTCCGGCTGGACCGACCTCGACCCGCTGCCCTTCGACTACTCCAAGGAGCTCGTCGGCGGCCGTACCCCCTGCCTCCTCGGCCAGGACAACCTGCTGCCCACCGCCAAGCGGCTCAACTGGCGCTACGACGCCAGCTCGCCCGGCGGCCGGCAGATCTGGCCCACCAAGCGCCAGGGCATCTGGGACCTCCCGCTGCAGGCCGTGCCCTTCCCCGGGCACTCCTTCGAGGTCCTGTCGATGGACTACAACATGCTCGCCAACCAGTCGAAGAACACGACGAAGGGCATGCCCTCCCGCTACCCGGGCTGGCGCAAGCAGGCGACCGAAGCCCTTCTCGGCGGCTTCACGCGCGCGTACGAGTCGAATCGCGCGCCTTTCTTCATCGGCAACCACTTCGAGCAGTGGAACGGCGGCATCTACATGGACGCCGTCGAGGACGCGCTCAAGGGAATGGCCGGAAAGAAGGACGTGCGGCTCGTCTCCTTCAAGCAGTTCGTCGACTGGCTCGACGTCCAGGACCCGAAGATCCTCCAGCGGCTGCGCTCGCTGGAAGTGGGACAGAAGCCGGCCGGCGGCTGGAATACCTTCCTCAAGCCCGCGTCGTCGACCCCCTCGTCCACCCCGTCCGCTTAGGCGATCTTGACAAGGGGCTTTACGGGCACGTAGGGGGGTGCCCAAGATCCCCCAAACGCCCATGCGAAACTTTTCACATGAGCCTTAGCCGTGCCCCTCGACGCACTCTGCTCGCCGTCGGAGTGCTGTCCGCCGCCCTCACGCTCTCGGCCTGCAGCGGCGACAGCAACGGCAAGTCCGGCGGCGGTGGCAACACCAACTTCGTGACCAACACGGGTGGTATCTCCACCGCGGCCAAGGGCGAGCGCGCCTCCACCGGAAAGCTGGCGGGCGAGACCCTCGACGGCAAGCAGCTCGACGTCGCCGACCTCAAGGGCAAGGTCGTCGTCCTCAACGCGTGGGGCTCCTGGTGCAGCCCGTGCCGCGCCGAGGCCCCGCACTTCGCGAAGGTCGCCAAGGACCTCCAGGGCAAGGGCGTCGAATTCGTCGGCCTCAACACCCGCGACCCCAACAAGCAGCCCGCCCTCGCCTTCGAAGAGGACTACGGGGTGCCCTACCCGAGTCTCTACGACCCGCAGGGCAAGCTGATCCTCTTCGGCTTCCCCAAGGGCACCCTCAGCCTCCAGGGCATCCCCTCCACCGTCGTCCTCGACAAGGAGGGCAAGATCGCAGCCCGTTCGCTCATGGCGCTCAACGAGGAGAAGCTCCGGTCGATGATCGAGCCCCTCCTCAAGGAGAAGTGAGCCGGTGAACGAGACGGTCACCAGCGGAGCCCTGCTGCTCGCCGTGCCCATCGCGGTCCTCGGCGGCCTGGTCTCCTTCTTCTCGCCGTGCGTGCTCCCGCTGGTCCCGGGCTACCTGTCGTACGTGACCGGGGTCACCGGCACCGACCTCGCCGAGCGCCGCCGCGGCCGGATGACCGCCGGCGCCCTCCTCTTCGTCCTCGGCTTCAGCGCCGTGTTCGTCTCCGGTGGTGCCCTCTTCGGCTACTTCGGGACGTACCTCCAGGCGTACAGCGACACGCTCAACATGATCCTCGGCGTGCTGATGATCCTCATGGGCGTGTTCTTCCTCGGCCTGATGCCCTGGTTCACCCAGCGCGAGTTCCGCTTCCACAAGAAGCCCGTCGCCGGTCTGGTCGGCGCGCCGATCCTCGGCGCGCTCTTCGGCATCGGCTGGGCCCCGTGCATCGGCCCGACGCTCGCCTCGGTCAACGCCCTCGCCCTGGAGCAGGCCAGTGCGGGACGCGGCGCGATACTCGCCTTCGCGTACTGCCTCGGCCTCGGCGTACCGTTCGTGCTCGCCGCCATCGCCTTCCGCAAGGCGCTCGGCGCGTTCGGGTGGGTCAAGAAGCACTACGTGTGGGTGATGCGGATCGGCGGCGGCATGATGATCGCCACCGGTGTCCTGCTGCTCACGGGCACGTGGGACGACATGGTCGCCACGATGCAGGGCTGGTCCAGCGGTTTCACGGTGGGGATCTGAGTTCCATGAGCACGACCGACACTTCCGGTACGACGGAGACCGAGCAGGGCGCCGACGAGGCGGCCGGCGCCCAGCTCTCCACCGCCCCCATCGAGGACCGGAGCGAGCCCGTCATCGGCGGCCCCACGCTCGGGGTCGTCGGCTGGGTCCGCTGGTTCTGGCGGCAGCTGACCTCCATGCGGGTCGCGCTGATCCTGCTCTTCATGCTCTCCCTCGGCGCGGTCCCCGGCTCCCTCATCCCGCAGACCAGCGCGGACGAGCTGAAGGTGCAGGCCTTCAAGGACGCCCACGAGACGCTCACTCCGCTCTACGAGAAGCTCCAGTTCTTCGACGTCTACAGCTCGGTGTGGTTCTCCGCGATCTACATACTGCTGTTCGTCTCCCTCATCGGCTGCATCGTGCCCCGCAGCTGGCAGTTCGTCGGCCAGCTCCGCAGTCGCCCGCCGGGCGCGCCCAAGCGCCTCGACCGGCTCCCCGCCTCCACCACCTGGCGCACCGAGGCCGAGCCCGAGCAGGTCCGCGAGGCCGCGCTCACCCTGCTCAAGGGACGCCGCTTCCGCGCCCACACGGTCGACGGCGCGATCGCCGCCGAGAAGGGCTATCTGCGCGAGGCCGGGAACCTGGCCTTCCACGTCGCCCTCATCGTCATGCTCGTCGCCTTCGCCTGGGGCCAGCTCTTCAAGTCCGAGGGCGGGAAGCTGATCGTCGAGGGCGACGGCTTCTCCAACACGCTCACGCAGTACGACGACTTCAAGTCCGGCTCCCAGTTCGGCATCGACGAGCTGGAACCGTTCAGCTTCAAGCTCGACGCCTTCAACGGCACGTACGAGAAGAACGGCCCCCAGCGCGGCACCCCCCGCACGTTCGAGGCGAAGGTCTCCTACTCCCAGGGCGGCGCCGACAAGAAGGCGGTCATCCGGGTCAACGAGCCGCTGAAGGTCGGCGACTCCAAGGTCTATCTGATCGCCCACGGCTACGCGCCCGTCGTCACCGTCAGGGACGGCCGCGGCAAGACCGTCTTCCACGGCGCCGTACCGCTGCTGCCCATCGACAACAACATCACGTCCACCGGCGCCATCAAGGTGCTGGACGGCTACCGCGACAAGAACGGCAAGAAGGAGCAGCTGGGCTTCCAGGCCTTCTTCGTGCCGACCTTCGCGGGCGCCGGTGCGGGCACGATGTTCTCGCAGTTCCCGGCGCTCGACTTCCCGGTCATGGCGCTCACCGGCTTCCACGGCGACCTGCGGGTCAACTCGGGGCTGCCGCAGAACGTGTACCAGCTCGACAAGTCCAAGATGAAGCAGTTCGAGGACGCGTCCGGCAACAAGCTCGCCAAGCGGCTGCTGCCCGGCGAGCCCATGAAGCTCCCCGACGGAGCCGGCTCGATCACCTTCGAGAAGGACATCAAGGAGTGGGCGAGCTTCCAGATCTCGCAGCAGCCGGGCAACGGGCTCGCCCTCGCGGGCGCGATCGCCGCGATCGCCGGTCTGACCGGTTCGCTCTTCATCCAGCGGCGCCGGGTCTGGGTCCGGGCCGTGCGCGGTGAGGACGGTGTGACCGTCGTCGAGATGGCGGGCCTGGGCCGCAGCGAGTCCGCGAAGCTGCCGGAGGAGCTGGGCGACCTCGCGGTCGCGCTCACGGCGGACGCGCCCCCGGCGCCCGACGCCGATCCCGAGGCCGTACCCCGGGACGGACGCGACGACGTGCCGTCCGGGGCTGTGAAGCAAGCCGATCCGGAAGACGTACCGGAACCCGCGGAAGAACCCGCAGAAGACCCCGCCCCTTCTGGAGAGGCCGACAAGTGATCCTCGCCGCCACGACCAACGAGAGCCTGGCGCGGATGAGCGACCTGCTCATCTACTCCTCGATGGCCGTCTACACCCTGGCCTTCTTCGCCCACATCGCCGAGTGGGTGCTGGGCAGCCGCAGCAAGGTCGGCCGTACCGCCGCCGCGCTCACCTCGCGGGCCTCGGCGGCCACGTCCGCCGTGACCGTCCAGGTCAAGCAGGCGGGCGGGGGCACCGCCGTCCTGGCGAAGCCGAAGGTCGTCACCCGGTCCGCGGCCGGCACCCGTGACGTACCGGACGGTCCCGGCGCCGCCGGCGGCACCGTCAAGGGCGATCTGTACGGCCGTATCGCCGTCTCGCTCACCGTCCTCGCCTTCCTGGTCGAGGCCACGGGCGTGGTCACCCGGGCGCTCTCCGTGCAGCGGGCCCCCTGGGGCAACATGTACGAGTTCTCCACCACCTTCTCGACGGTGGCGGTCGGCGCGTACCTCGGCTTCCTCGTCGCCAAGAAGAACGTGCGCTGGCTCGGCCTCCCGCTGGTCACCACGGTCCTGCTCGACCTGGGCATGGCCACCACCTGGCTGAAGACCCCGAGCGACCAGCTGGTCCCCGCGCTCGACTCGTACTGGCTGTGGATCCACGTCTCCACCGCGATCTTCTGCGGCGCGGTCTTCTACCTGGGCGCCACCGCCACCCTGCTGTACCTCTTCCGCGACTCGTACGAGAACAAGCTCGCGACCGGCGGGAACCCGGGCGCCTTCGCCCGCTCCGTCATGGAGCGGCTGCCCTCGGCGGCCTCGCTCGACAAGTTCTCGTACCGGGTCAACGCGGCCGTCTTCCCGCTGTGGACCTTCACGATCATCGCGGGCGCGATCTGGGCCGGCGACGCGTGGGGCCGCTACTGGGGCTGGGACGCCAAGGAGGTCTGGTCCTTCATCACCTGGGTCGGTTACGCCGCGTACCTGCACGCGCGCGCGACGGCCGGCTGGAAGGGGCGGAAGGCCGCGTACATCGCGCTCATCGCCTTCGCCTGCTTCCTGTTCAACTACTACGGCGTCAACATCTTCGTCACCAGCAAGCACTCGTACGCGGGCGTCTGAGCTCGCGGGTGGCGGGCCCCGGGGCCACGCTTGAGGTATGAGCGAGATACCCCGGGGCAGGTGCGAGGCCCACGACGGCGACACGCACCTGCTGCGGTTCGCCGTCGAGCTGTCCCACCCGCCGGCGGCGGTCTGGGAGGCCGTCTCCACCCCCGGGGGCCTGGAGGGCTGGCTCTGCGCGGCGGACCCGCTGGAACCCCGGCTCGGCGGCCGGGTCACCCTCCGCTGGCTGAACGGCGACACGGTGGTCTCGGGGCAGGTGACCGCCTGGGATCCCGGCTACGTGGCCGAGTACACGGTCGATCCGACGCACGGACGCATCCGGTTCCATCTGGAACCGGGGGCGCCCGGGGGCGGCGGGTCGACCGTGCTGCGTTTCACGAACGAGTTGCGGGCGGGACGGGAGGCCCGGCTGGACCGTCTTGCCGGGTGGCACGATCACTTCGAGCTGCTGGCCGCCGCGCTCGACGGTGACCCGTCGGACTGGGCCGCGTGGTCGTCCGAGCGGTGGCGGCAGCTGCGGGCGCTGTACGAGCGGGACGAAGCGCCCTGGCCCAAGTGGGTGCCGTAGGCCCGACTAACCCTTCTTCGGCGGCAGGCAGGACGTCGTCGGTGGGTGGATCTCCGGCCAGGCGATCTGGACGAAGCGCTGGGTGCCGTCCTGGGCGAGTTCCACGATCGGGACCGCCTTGTTGTACGGGTTGCCGTAGTTGTCCAGGCAGATCCAGCCGCTCGCGCCCTGGACCCGGAGCGAGCCCTTGACCTGCGGCCACTGGGTGACCACGTCCGCGAGCTCCGGGTACTGGGAGCCCTGCGGGGTGGCCTGGCGGATCGCGTGGACCGCGAGCGCCATCGCGTCGTACGCCACGATCGCCTGGCCGTCGGCGAGCGGCACCGGTTCCTTCGAGGCGCGGGCGATGTCCGTCACGAAGGTCGAGTACGCCACCACCGAACCGCCGGTCGACGGGACCGGCCGCCCCTTCGCCGGCTTCCAGGCGTCCGGGTGGGCGAGCGCGGCGTACCGCACGGTCAGCTTCGCCTTCAGGGCGTTCCGGTCGAGCTTCTTGTCCGCGCCCAGGTACGAGCCCTCGTCGCCGGTCAGGATCGTGAAGGAGCGCTCGACGCAGCCGCGGGCGCCGAGCGCGTTGATGAACTGGCGCAGCTGGGTGTGGCGGCCGGCGAAGAAGACCGTCTCGGCGCGGGTGTCGCAGATCAGATGGGTGATCTGACGGAAGGTGTTGGCGGTGGTGCCCTCGTCGGTGGGGTCGGCGGGCGAGGTGAAGAGCTGCGGCTCGTGGGGCGCGCCCTTCAGCGACGCGGCGAAGGCGGCCTTGAGGGTGTCGGTGTAGTGGTCGCCGCTGCGGGTGTCCTGGACGAGGAGCGCCTTGGCGGCGTCGACGCGGCCGAAGTTCGCCAGGGCCTTGGCCTCGTCGTTGTTGGTGGGGGAGACGCGGGCGAGGCCGGGGTAGCGGTTGTGTCCGGGGCCCGGGCCGTTGGCGATGTCGTCGGCGGTGATGGTGGTGCCGACGACGGCGATCCCGGCGCCGGTGAGGGCGGTCACCGACTCGCGCATCTCGGTGGAGGAGGTGGCGACGCCGGAGACGGCCCGCAGCCGGTCGGGGGCGCCGGTCATGGCGATGAGCCGGTCGACGGTGCCGCGCCAGTGGGCGTTGCCCTTGCCGGTGTTGGCGAGGACGAGGCGGATCTTCGGGGTCTCGCTGTTGGACTCGTGGTTGGCCCGGTACTGGTGGGCGTACGCGCCCTGGACCTCGTGCAGCACCTTGACCCGCATGCCGCTGTCGGTGGAGGTCAGCGGCAGGAGGACGGCGACGGTGGCGTACTCGTCGGCCTTGAGGGTGGCGTTCTCGGCGCCGATGGCCCGGGCGACCTCGGCGAGGTCGGGCATGCCGAAGGCGTGGCCGTCGCCGTTGACGCCGACGCACTCGCCGCTGCCCTCCGGTCTCTCGACGCCCGCGGCGCAGGAACGGTCCTCCGGGGTGGTGAGCCGGGCGATGCCGTAGCCGCCCAGGCCGATGACGACGGCTGCGGTGACGAGGGTCGCGACGAGCTTCTGGCGGGGGGTGCGGACGCGGCGCCGCAGCCGGTCGAGCGGTCGGCCGATGCGTGGGTCGGTCGGGCGGTCGGGCATGCCTCAGACTCCGTCCTCGCGGCCCGGCGGCAGCGACAGCTCCCGCCAGGCACGGATGTCGCGCGGCCAGTGGGTGGCCGCGTCCCAGAGCGAACCGCTGCCCGTCAGATGACGGCCGGAGAGCCGGCGCAACTCGTGCGCGAGGCGGTCCGCCACCTCGTCGTCGGGCAGTGCGAGCGGATCGGTGAGCAGCCATACGGCGTGCAGCAACCGCCGTACGGACAGGTGGAGTTCGATGGTGTCGGCGTCCAGTCCCGGCGGGAGGTCTCCGGTCGGTCCCTGGCCGAGGGCGATCGCCCGGCGCGGGTCGGGGCCGGTCCGGTCGCGTTCGCGGGGGTACGGGGCGGCGCCGATGAACCGCAGCCGCCCGAGCCAGCCGAGGACGTCCTGCTCCGGGAAGGTGACCCGTAACCGAGTGACGGCCTCTTCGGTGCGGCCGAGGGCCAGGTCGTGATGGAGCCGGTACGGGCCCGGCTCGGGGCCGTAGTGCCGGTGCAGGGTCTCGTGGACGGCGCGCCAGGCCGCGTACCGGGGGTGATCGCCGTCCTCGAAGCGGAGGCGGTGCAGGAGCAGGGCGCGGAGCAGCGGATCCCCGACGAAGTGCCGGGGGCTCTCGACCCAGTCCTCGGCGCGCAGTTGGTCGCGGACGCGCAGCGCCACGTCCCCGTCCAGGGACTCGCCCTGGAGCCGGGCGTGGGCGAGCATCCGGGCGGACTCCTCGTCGTGGGCGGCGGCGAGCACGGTGTACGGGCCGGGCCGCCGCACCGGGAGGAGTTCGGCGAGGAGGGTGGGGGCGACGGGCACCGGTGGGGCGTCCTCGCGCAGTTCGACCATCAGGTCGAGCAGTCCGCCCGGGGTGAGCCCGGCCCGCAGGTGGTCCGGGGCCTCTCCGGCGGCGCGGCCGAGGAGCGCCACGCCGAGGGGGCGTCCGCCGGTCAACCGGTGGACGGCGCGGGCGAGTTCGGTGGGCGTACGGCCCGAGGGGTCGTGGTGGTCGAAGGCGGAGCGGGTCTGCGACGGGGAGAGGGGCGTGAGCTCCACGGCGAGGATGCCGGAGCCCACCCGGGCGTCGCGCGGGCTGGGCGCCCGGTGCGAGGTCTCCGGCAGCCGGGTGCGGGTGGCGTGCCGCAGCCCCTCGTGCTCGCGGACCCGGGAGGTGGCGAGGACGACGACCCGGTCGCGGCGGCCCTCGGCGCGGGCGCGCAGCATCGGTTCGACGAGCTGCCGGCCGAGGGGTTCGTGGGCGTTGTCGAGGAGGACGAGCGGGCGGCCGATGCGGCCGCCGCGCCGGATCCCGACGTACGGGTGGAGCAGGTCCTCGGTCAGGGCGCCGACGAGGAAGCCCTCGGCCTCTGCGCGGCGCCGGCCGCCCTGCTCGAAGTCGATCGCGAGCTGCTGGAGCCCGGCCTTGCCGCGTCCGCCCGCGTTGCGATAGGCGCCGTACCAGCTCTCCGAGGTGCGCTGGAGGCGGCCGAAGACCTCCTCCAGGACGGTCTCCACGGTGGCCTCGGCCAGCAGTCCGGCGAGCGGCACGGTGGCCTCGGCGAAGGTGGCGGCCAGCTTGGCGAGGACCTTGCCGACCCAGTGGGTGGCGGCGCCCCTGGTCGGGTCGACGGTCGCGAGCAGCGGTCCGAGCCGCTGGAGGTCCCGCCGGGCCCGCTCGTCGTCCTCCTGCGACCAGCCGAGCGAGGCGACCGCGACGAGCCCGAGCGAGACCCGGGGGAACTTCACCGGCCGCGCGCCGAGCACCTTCGGCGACAGCTGTACGGCGAGCTCGGCGAGGGCCCCGGTGAGCGGGGTCCAGCCGGGGCCGTGGTCGGCGGGCGGCTCGATGTGCGCGCAGTCGAGGAGCGCGAGCGGTGTGTACCCCTTGTAGCGGTTGCGGACCTCCTTGAGCAGGGCGGTCTTGCCCGTTCCGCGCCCGCCGGTGAAGACGGTGACCGGCGGATCGTCCCCGTGCTCGAACGGCACCCGCGAGGCGCCGTGCCTGGTGAGGCCGCTGAGGCGCGCGACCAGTCCGGCATCGTGCAAGGCCGCCTCGCGGCCGTACAGCTCCCTGTCCACGACCCGCCACCCCCGTTGCCCCCGTTACCCCCGTCACATCCAACTCCAGGATATCGACGGCGTGTTGGGAAAGCGGTGGGCTTTTCGACTCTGCTTTCGAGTCGTTGCGGAGGCGTTGCCGGTTCGTGGCGCCGTCAGTCCGTGGCGATCGCGTCGAGCTGGGCCCGCAGATAGCCGTGCGACTCGATGCCGTGGATCGTCGTCCCGGGCGTGCACTCGTAGAAGTACACGAGCGACATCAGCTCCTCCGTGGGGACGTCGGCCGGCGGCGGCAGCACCCGGTGCCGGCCCGAACGCCACCGTCCACCGGTCCAACCCGCCATCAGGTCACCGATGTTGACGGTGAAGGCCGCCGGATCGTACGGGGCGTCCCGCCAGCCGTCGGCGTCGGTGAAGACCTGCAGCCCGCCCTTGCCCGCCTCCCGGTCCAGGACGGTGACCGTGCCGAAGTCCGTGTGCGGGCCGATCCGGAACTGGCCCGGCTCCGGCTCGCCCGTCCGCTCCTGCCCCGGATACCAGTTGATGTTGAAACCGAAGGTGGGGTGCCCGGTGTGCCGGGTGAAGAAGTCCCGCTCCTCGCCGAGCGCCTCGCCGAGCAGGTCCAGCACCCGGTCCGAGAGCGCCTTCATCTGCGCCAGATACGTCTCCACCAGCGGCTTCAGTTCGGGAACCTCGGCCGGCCAGGTGTTCGGCAGGAACCACTCGGCGTCCACGGCCGGGTCCCCGGTCGGCTCGTCCGCCGCGAAGGACAGCGACTCCTTCAGATCGGGCGGGGTCGCCGTGCCCTCCGCGTACCCGTTGGCCTCGGCGCCGGGCCCGAGCCAGCCCCGGCCGCCGACCCGCACCGCGTACGGCTCCTTGACGGCGGGCGGGAGATGGAAGAAGCGCCGGGCGACGGCCCGGATCTCCGCCCGAATCCCGGGGTCCACTCCGTGCCCGGTGACGAGCAGGAACCCGGCCTCGCGCAGGGCGCGGTCGACGGCGGGCAACTGCGGGGCGGGATCGCGGGCGAGGTCGATGGTGGGGAGGGACGCCTCACTCATGGCCGATGTCCTCGTTCCAGAGAGCGGGGTGGGCAGCGATGAACTCCCGCATCAGGGAGACGCATTCGGGGTCTTCGAGCACGAGCACCTCGACCCCGTGCTCGGCCAGCCAGTCGTGCCCGCCGTGGAAGGTCTCCGCCTCCCCGACGACCAGGCGCGAGATCCCGAACTGCCGCACCAGCCCTGAGCAGTACCAGCAGGGCGAGAGGGTCGTCACCATGGTCGTGCCCCGGTACGAGCGCTGCCGTCCGGCCGCCCGGAAGGCGGCGGTCTCCGCGTGCGTCGACGGGTCCCCGTCCTGCACGCGCCGGTTGTGGCCGCGCCCGAGCAGTGTCCCGTCGGCCCCGTAGAGCGCGGCGCCGATCGGGATACCGCCCTCGGCGAGCCCGGCGCGGGCTTCTGCGAGGGCGGTGGCCAGCCACTGCCGTGCCTGTTCCTTGTCCATGGAGGGGACTCTTCCCCGGCGGGGCGTCGACATCACGCCCGCTCGGCTCCGCGTGTGACACTCCACGGATCTGCGCCGCGGAGGGGCTACTCCTCCGCCGAGGGGGCGGTCTGTCCGGCGGTGGGTGTGACGTAGGAGCCCTTGCCGGGCACGGTGACGATCAGGCCGCGCTCACGGAGTTCACGCATGGCCCGGCGGGCGGTCAGCACGGCGATGCCGTGTTCATCGGCGAGCCGGGCAGGCGTGGGGATCATCCGGTCAGGGGCGAATTCCCCGGTTGCGATCTTCGCTGCGATCACGTCGGCCAGCTGCATGTACAGCGGGCGTCCCGACTTCGGGTCAAGGGTCATAGGCCAACGCTAGATAGTCATACAAAGACACGTTCGGATGGGTCTAGCTACACAGTGATGCATCACTGTGTAGCACGCGCTACGGTGACGCGAACGCAAGACCCCGGCGACCGCTGGAACGGTCCCGGGGCATGGCCACCAACTACCAACGGAGTTGATGACGTGCGGAACCCTATCGCGCGCGTACTGGGCCGGGCCTGGATCCCGCTCCTCCTCTGGCTGCTCATGCTGACCCTGCCGCCCACCGGCAGGCACCGCCCCCGCCCCGTGACCCACCGCCACCCGGCGGCGCCGCGTCACCGCGTGCCGACCCGTCGGTCCCCGTACGCCCGGGAGCAGGCGATGCCCCTCGACGGCGCCCGGTCGCCCCTGGAGCGGCCCTACCTGGCGCCGCCCTCGGCGCGGGGCGCGCAACGACGGCGGCGAAGGGCGCTGTGGCTGGCGACGGTCGGGGTGGACGTCGACCAGAGGAACATCCACGCCGGGACCGCTCGATGAGCCGCTGCGGGGCGCGGCGGTCCGTGTTCGCCGTCGCGGAGGTGGTGCGGCCGGTGTGGGGCGGCTCGGTCTGCGTGCTGGCCGTGGGGCACGACGGTCTGCACCGCGACCGTGCGGGCGACGGCTGGTGGGTCACGCCGGAGATCGCCGACGCGGTGAGCGTGTCCCTGCTGGCGGACGCCCTCAGGGTCGCGCCCGAGCCGGAGTTCCGCTCACCGCGCTGCATCGTCGGCCGCCATGACCACTGCCGGGACCACGTCCCCCGCGACAGCGGCGTACAGGGAGTCCGTTATCTCGTGTGCGGGTGTCCTTGCCATGCGGCGCCGCCTGCCGTGCCCTGACGTCCCGGACGGGCAGGGTCCGCGTCCGCTGCCGCCGATCGACTGAGGCTGGGCCCCGCACCGGCCAGGTGCGGGGAGGACGGGCGACGGGTGGCCTTAGCTGGCGGGGCGCTCCGCTGTTCCGCGGAGTGTTCCGTCGTTCTACCGAGAGGTCTTCCATGCGTTCCCTGCTGACCGCCCTCGCCACCGGTGTCCTCGTCCTCGGCGCCGCCGGTGTCGCGAGCGCCGACGTCTACGTCGACTTCGAGCCGGAGGCCTCGCACACCATCGTGTTCGGCGACTGGCTCCAGTTCGCCCACGACGACGTCTTCAACGCCGGTCACGACAACACCGTCGGCTCCGACAACTGACGTCTCCCGTTCCGCTGCCTGCCGCGGCCACCGCGCGGGTAGCGGCCCGGAGGGGTCATCGGTTCCGCCGATCGGGGCCATCGGCAGGTCTCCCCACTGGCTCGTGGACCCGGATCCGGGGCGCTCGTAGCGTCGTCCCCATGAGAAACGAGACCAGGGGAACCGTCGAACTCACCCTCGCCATGGTGCTTTCCGGCACGCTCGGCGTCTTCGTCGTCGAGTCCGGGGCCTCGCCCTTCGAGGTGGTGTTCTTCCGGTGCCTCTTCGGGGCGCTCGCGCTCGGGGCGTACAGCCTGCTGCGGGGGTTCTTCACCGGGCACGGGTTCACCGGCAGGAAGCTGGGGCTCGCCGCGCTCGGTGGGGTGTTCATCGTCTTCAACTGGGTCTTCCTGTTCGAGGCTTACGAAGCCGCCTCGATCTCCCTCGCCACCGTCGTCTACCACACGCAGCCGTTCTTCCTGGTGCTGCTCGGGGCGGTGTTCATGAGGGAGCGGATCTCCGCCGGAAAGCTCGGGTGGCTGGCGCTCGCCTTCGTCGGGCTGGTGCTCGTCTCCGGGGTGCGGCCGGGGGACACCGGCTCCCTCAAGGGGCTCGGGTTCGCCCTCGCCGCCGCCGTGCTCTACGCCCTCGCGACCTTCGTCACCAAGCGGATCACCGGCGTGCGGCCCCATCTCATCGCCCTCGTGCAGGTGCTCGTCGGGCTTCCGCTGCTGCTGCCGTTCGTCGACTTCGGCGCCACCGCCTCGCTCGGCTCCGGGTGGCTCTGGCTGCTCGGACTCGGGCTCATCCACACCGGGCTGATGTACGTGCTCATGTACTCCGCCTACGCCAAGCTGCCCACCGCCAAGATCGCCGTGCTCGCCTTCACCTACCCGGCCGTCGCGATGGGCGTCGACTGGGCCGTGTACGGGCATCACATCGGGCTCGTCCAGGCGCTCGGCGTGCCGCTGATCGTGCTGGCCAGCCTCAAGGTCACCCTCGCTGCTCGGACACCAGTCGCCGCGCCTGCTCCACGAACAGCCGGACATGAGCCGGAAGCCGCTTCCCCCGTCGCCACGCGAGCTGCGTGAAGAGGGTGAACGGGGCCTCCCAGTCCAGGGGGAGCAAGGTCCCCGATGCCAGTTCCTCGGCCACCGCGACCTGGGGGAGGAGCGCCACCCCCAGGCCGGCGGCCACCCCGCGTTTCGTCGCCTCGATCGTGCCGAACTCCATGAACGGCGGCGCCCACTCCCGTAGCTCCGCCTCGAACAGGTCGCGGTACGGGCAGCCCGGCTCGGTGCCCACGAGGCGTGCCCCCGCCAGGTCCGCGGCCGTCAGGCCCGTACGGCCGACCAGAGGGTGGTCGGGGCCCGCCACCAGGACTAGGGGTTCGGGGGCCAGGACCTCCGACTCCAGGCCCTCGTGCTCCGTGTCCGGTTCCATCAGGAAGCCGACGTCGTACGTGCCCTGGCGCAGTGCCTGCCGGGTCTCGTCGCCGAGGGTGGGGCGCAGGGTGAGCCGCACGCCGGGGTAGCGGTGGTGGAAGTACTCCAGGAGCGGCGGCAGCCGGTAGGAGGTCAGGGACTCCATCGTGCCCACCGCGATGGTGCCGGTCGGTTCGGCCGCGCTCGCCACCGCCGTACGGGCCTCCTCCGCGAGCTCCGCCATCCGGCGGGCGTACGGCAGGAGTCGCTCCCCGGCCTCGGTGAGCCGGATGCGGCTGCCGAGGCGCTCGAAGAGTTCCACCCCGAGCGAGGATTCGAGCGAGCGGATCTGGCCCGTGACGCTGGACTGGGCGTAGCCCAGCTCCGCGGCGGCCCGGGTGAAGGAGAGGACCGTCGCGACCTTCTCGAAGGTGGCCAGGAGCCGGAGCTCCATGTCAGGGCTTCTCGGGCTCGTCGCCGCCCTGCTCGCGCTTCTTCAGCTCTTCCTCGCGGCGGCGGAGGTCGGCCTCCCACTCCTTGAGGGCGGCGTCGTCGTCCGGCTCACCGGTCGTCTTCTCGTCCTTGAGGGACTTCAGGAACTCGGGGTTGTCGTCGGGGGCCACCCAGCCACCGGCGCCCGCGCCGCCCCGGGTCCGCGGCCGCCGGTCCTTGCCGGCGACGATCCAGCCGATCGCGCCGACCACGGAGAACAGCAGGACGACGATGGCCCAGACCGGCTTCGGAAGGTGCTTGACCTCTTCTTCCGGGGTGTTCAGGCAGTCGATGAAGGCGTAGATCATCAGCGCCAGAGGCAGGATGAAAAGCAGCGCCCTGAGCATGTGGGACAGCCCCCTGGAAGCAATGGCGGGGGCGCGTTTCGGCGGCCCCGGTGACAGGTCAAGGGTAGCCGGTGACCGATACTGACCCCTATGGCTTACGACGATCTCCGCTCGCTGCTCAGGGCCCTAGAGCGCGAAGGCGACCTCAAGCGCATCAAGGCCGAAGTCGACCCGTACCTGGAGGTCGGGGAGATCGTCGACCGGGTGAACAAGGCGGGGGGCCCGGCGCTTCTCTTCGAGAACGTCAAGGGCTCCTCGATGCCGCTCGCGATGAACGTCTTCGGGACCGACCGCCGGCTGCTCAAGGCCCTCGGCCTGAAGTCGTACGGCGAGATCAGCGAGAAGATCGGCGGGCTGCTCAAGCCCGAGCTTCCGCACGGTTTCGTCGGTGTCCGCGAGGCGTTCGGCAAGCTCGGCTCCATGGTCCACGTGCCGCCGAAGAAGGTGAAGTCGGACGCCGCGCCCGTGCAGGAGGTCGTGCTCACCGGGGACGACGTCGATCTCGACCTGCTTCCCGCGCTCTTCACCTGGCCGAAGGACGGCGGCTCCTTCTTCAATCTCGGGCTCACGCACACCAAGCACCCCGAGACGGGGGTCCGGAACCTCGGTCTCTACCGCCTCCAGCGCCACGACAAGCGCACCATCGGCATGCACTGGCAGATCCACAAGGACAGCCGCAACCACTACGCCGTCGCGGCGGCGAAGGGCGAGCGACTGCCGGTCGCCATCGCCTTCGGCTGCCCGCCGGCCGTCACGTACGCCTCGACCGCCCCGCTGCCCGGTGACATCGACGAGTACCTCTTCGCCGGCTTCGTGCAGGGCAAGCGGATCGAGATGGTCGACTGCAAGACCGTCCCGCTCCAGGTCCCCGCGCAGGCCGAGGTCGTCGTCGAGGGCTGGCTGGAGCCGGGCGAGATGCTGCCGGAGGGTCCCTTCGGCGACCACACCGGCTTCTACACGCCGCAGGAGCCCTTCCCCGCGCTGAAGATCGACTGCATCACCATGCGGAAGCGTCCGCTGCTGCAGTCGATCGTCGTCGGCCGGCCGCCGACCGAGGACGGTCCGCTGGGCCGCGCGACGGAGCGCTTCTTCCTGCCGCTCCTCAAGATCATCGTGCCGGACATCGTCGACTACCACCTGCCGGAGTCGGGCGGCTTCCACAACTGCGCGATCGTCTCGATCGACAAGAAGTACCCGAAGCACGCGCAGAAGGTCATGCACGCCATCTGGGGCGCGCACATGATGTCGCTGACGAAGCTGATCATCGTCGTGGACAAGGACTGCGACGTCCACGACCTGCACGAGGTGTCCTGGCGGGCCCTCGGCAACACCGACTACGCCCGTGACCTCACGGTCGTGGAGGGGCCGGTCGACCATCTCGACCACGCCTCCTACCAGCAGTTCTGGGGCGGCAAGGCGGGCATCGACGCCACGAAGAAGCTGCCCGAGGAGGGCTACACCCGGGACGGCGGCTGGCCGGACATGGTCGAGTCGGACCCGGCGACGGCCGCCCTCGTGGACCGCCGCTGGAAGGAGTACGGGCTGTGACCACCGCGGCCGTACCCGGCGCCCAGCCGGGACGTACGAAGGCGTTCCTGCGCCTCGTGATGATCGAGCACTCGGTCTTCGCGCTGCCCTTCGCGTACACCGCCGCGCTCACCGCGATGTACGAGACGGACAAGAACATCCACTGGTGGACGCTCTTCCTCGTCACGGTCTGCATGGTGGGTCTGCGGACCTTCGCCATGGCCTGCAACCGGATCATCGACCGCGAGATCGACGCGCGTAATCCGCGCACCGCCGGCCGCGAGCTGGTGACCGGCGCGGTGTCCGTGCGCTCGGCGTGGACCGGGGCCGGGATCGCCGTCGTCGTCTTCCTCGGCGCCGCCGCCCTGCTCAACCCGCTCTGTCTGGCGCTCGCGCCGCTCGCCGTCATCCCGATGGTCGTCTATCCGTACGGCAAGCGGTTCACGAACTTCCCGCACGCCATCCTCGGGCTGGCCCAGGCCATAGGGCCGATCGGCGCCTGGCTCGCGGTCACCGGCGAGTGGTCCTGGGACGCGGTGATCCTCGGTCTCGCGGTGGGTGTCTGGATCGGCGGCTTCGACCTGATCTTCGCCTGCCAGGACGTGCAGGCGGACCGGGCGCACGGCGTCATGTCGGTCCCGGCGCGCTTCGGGATCCCGGCCGCGCTGTGGGGCGCCCGCGCCTCGGCGGTCGTCACCACCGGACTGCTCGTCTGGTACGCGCTGGCCACCGACGCCGGGGTCTTCTTCTGGGTCGGTCTGGTGATCGTGGTGGCGGCGTTCTGCTACGAGCACTCGATCGTGAAGCCGCACGACCTGTCCCGTCTGAACCGGGCGTTCTTCACGACGAACGGCTTCATCGGGATCACCCTGTTCGTGTGCGCCCTCCTCGACCTGCTGGTCCGCGGGCTCACCCCGTAGCCCCGGCCCGATGACGGATAGGCTCGACGGCATGAACGACGGCAAGCGCATCCCCTGGATCGTGGGGGTCTCCGGGGCGTCGGGTACGCCGTACGCCGCCGCCGTGTTGAGGGGGCTCCTCGCCGCGGGGGAGAGCGTCGACCTCGTCGTGTCGCGGGCCTCGCGACTCACGCTGCTCGACGAGACGGGGATCTCGTTCCGGGACGCGCACTGGCGCGAGGACCTGGCGGCCTGGCTGGCGCGGGGCGCCGACGGGAAGCCCGACACGTTCGACGTGTCCGGTGCTCTCGACGACGTGCGGTACTGGGCGGCCGGCGATCTGGCCGCCGGCCCGTCCTCGGGTTCGTACCCGGCGAAGGGGATGCTGGTGGTGCCGGCCTCGACCGCCGCAGTGGCGGGAGTGGCGCTGGGGCTCTCGAAGGACCTGCTGCAGCGGGTCGCGAGCGTGACGCTGAAGGAGCGGCGGCCGCTGGTGGTCGCCGTGCGGGAGACCCCGCTGAACGGTCAGACGCTCAAGCACATGGTGGCGCTGGACGAGGCGGGAGCCGTGGTGCTGCCCGCCTCTCCGGCGTTCTACGCGGGGGCGACGCACATCCAGGATCTGGTGGACTTCGTCGCCGGGCGGGTGCTCGACGCGGCAGGGGTGCCGCATCGGCTGTACCGCCGGTGGGAGGGAGAGCTCGGTGGAGCGACCCTCCGGTCGGATTAGCGCTTCTTGGCGTGCTTCTTGTCGGCACGCTTCGAAGCGGCGGTCGGCTGGTGGGCACGCGAGCGGTTGGCCAGGTCCTGCAGCTCGCGCATGCGTGCGTAGGCCATCTCGATCGTGTACACGGTGAACACCACTCCTGAAAGATCGTCTTTGATCAGCTGAAAGATTCACAGGGTGTCGCCCCTGTGTACCTTAGATTCTATACCTAAACTCGCAGGATCGCTGGACAATGGAAGGCTTCATACCTATGGACGCCGTGGACAGGCAGCTCATCCAGGCTCTGCGCGAGAACGGTCGTGCCTCGTACGCCGAGCTCGGCCGGCTCGTCGGGCTCTCCGGCCCCTCCGTCACCGACCGCATCAACCGTCTTGAGGCGGCCGGAGTCATCACCGGCTACCGGGCCACCGTCGACGCCGCCTCGCTCGGCCTGGGCGTCACCGCCCTCATCGGCATCTCCCTCTCCGACGCCGCCGACCACGAGGACGTGGCCCGCCGCCTCAAGGACCTCGCCGAGATCGAGGACTGCTGGTTCATCGCCGGCGACGACTCCTTCATGCTCAAGGTGCGCGTCGGCGACGTCGACGGCCTGGAGAAGACGATCCGCCGCCTCAGCGGCACCAAGGGCGTCTCCCGCACCCGTACGACGATCGTGCTCTCCACCAAGTGGGAGAACCGGGTCGGAGAGCTGCCCGAAGAAGGCTGACCGAACGGCTGAGAGTACGGTGAACGACGAAGTCTGAATTCGGAGAAAAGGGAGGCGCCCGGAGATGACTGCATCCATCAACGATGTGGGGCTCAAGCGCGAGCTGGAGCAGAAGGTCCGGGACGGTGAGCGGCTGAGCCGTGAGGACGGCATCGCCCTGTACGAGTCCGACGACCTCGCCTGGCTCGGCGGTCTGGCCCACGAGGTCCGGACCCGCAAGAACGGCGACGTGGTCCATTTCAATGTCAACCGGCATCTGAACATGACCAACGTCTGCACCGCCTCCTGCGCCTACTGCTCCTTCCAGCGCAAGCCGGGCGAGAAGGACGCGTACACCATGCGCATCGAGGAGGCCGTGCGCCTCGCGAAGGCGATGGAGAACGAGAACCTCACCGAGCTGCACATCGTCAACGGGCTGCACCCCAACCTGCCCTGGCGGTACTACCCGCGCTCCCTCTCCGAGCTCAAGAAGGCCCTGCCGAACGTCTCCCTCAAGGCCTTCACGGCCACCGAGATCCACCACTTCGAGACGATCTCCGGGATGTCCGCCTCCGACATCCTCGACGAGCTGATCGAGGCCGGTCTGGAGTCGCTGACCGGCGGCGGCGCCGAGATCTTCGACTGGGAGGTCCGGCAGCACATCGTGGACCACCGCACCCACTGGGAGGATTGGTCCCGGATCCACCGGCTCGCCCACGAGAAGGGGCTCAAGACCCCCTCGACCATGCTGTACGGGCACATCGAGGAGCCCCGTCACCGCGTGGACCACGTGCTGCGGCTGCGTGAGCTCCAGGACGAGACCGGCGGCTTCCAGGTCTTCATCCCGCTGCGCTACCAGCACGACTTCGTGGACATGCAGGACGGCAAGGTCCGCAACAAGCTCCAGGCGCGCACCACGATGGCGACCGGCGCCGAGGCCCTGAAGACCTTCGCGGTCTCCCGGCTGCTCTTCGACAACGTGCCGCACGTCAAGGTCTTCTGGGTCATGCACGGCGTCCAGACCGCGCAGCTCGCCCTGCAGCACGGCGCCGACGACATGGACGGCTCGGTCGTCGAGTACAAGATCACGCACGACGCCGACAACTACGGCACGCCGAACAAGCTGGGCCGCGAGGATCTCCTCGAACTGATCCGTGACGCCGGCTTCCGGCCGGTCGAGCGGAACACGCGGTACGAGATCATCCGCGAGTACCCGGGTCCGGACGCGGAGCGGCGCGAGACGCCGCAGGCGATGCGGTTCTGAGTACGGGCGGAGGAAGGGCCGGTGGGATCACCCACCGGCCCTTCTCTCATTCCGCCGTGTGCTCCACCGGGATCCACAGCTCCGCCGCTGCCGTCGTCCAGTCCGCCGAGGGCCGGACCGAGAGGATCTCCGGGCCGGGGCGGCTCTCGTACGGGTTGGACGGGAACCACTGGGTGAAGACGTCCCGCCACAGGTACTGGAGCGCCTGCGGGTAGGGGCCCTCGTTCTCGAAGACCGCCCAGGTCCCGGCCGGGAGGTCGAGGGTCTCGAAGCCCTCCGGGGCGGCGTCCGGCGCGCCGGTCACGCCGTACCAGTGGTCGAGCTCGGCGCCCTCCTCGCGACTGCAGGTGAGGTGGACGACGGCCGAGACGAGCCCGGCGGGCGCCCCGGCCGACAGGCCCGCGAGCCGGTCCAGGGTCTCCTGGCCGAGGTCTCGGATCTGGGCGGCGATCGCCGGGTTCTCGCCCTCGTACACGAGCGGGACCCGGGCCCTGCTGCCGACGATCCGGAAGGCGTCCTTGGCCACGGTGCGGTACTTCATGCTGCTGTTCCCTTCGACGACGAGGCGGAAGGACATCCGCGGCTGGGAGCGCAGCGCCGCTCCGGTGCGGCGGGCCTCCCCGGGGCCGACCCCGTGCACCGCGCGGAACGCGCGGGCGAAGGCCTCCCCGGAGCCGTAGCCGTACCGGACCGCGATCTCCAGGAGCGTCCGCTCCCCGGCGAGCACCTCGGCGCCCGCGACGGTGAGCCGCCGGCGGCGTACGTACTCCGACAGGGGCATCCCCGCCAGCGCCGAGAAGAGCCGCCGGAAGTGGTACTCCGAGGTCGCGGCGATCCGGGCCAGCTCGGCCGCGTCGAGGTCGCCGTGGAGCTCGGTGACGAGGTGCTCCTCGATGTGGCCGAGTGCCTCGTTGAGCCGCTCCAGCACGTGGTCCGTCCTTCCCTTTTCCTTGTCCTCACCGTAGGAAGGGCGGGCGGTCGCGAACCCGACATCCTGTGCCCGTTCCGGTCAGGTCAGCGGCAGCAGCATGATGATGTCGTCGCGGTCGTCGCCGGGGGCGACCCGGATCGCGTCGGGGACGCGGCCGACCTCCTTGTAGCCGGACTTGGCGTAGAAGCCGTCGACGCCGGTGCCGCCCCGGCAGCCCAGCCGGATCGCCTCGATCGCCTCGAAGCCCTCGGCGGTACGGGCGGTGTGCTCGACCGCCGCCATGAGGTCACGGCCGTACCCCTTGCCCTGGTGCCGGGGGTCGACCATCACCGTGTAGACCCACACCCAGTGCGTCATCAGGGGGTGGGTGTTGAAGGTGAAGAACGCCGTGGCGGCGATCTCGCCGTCCTCGTCGCGGCCGACGAGCAGGCGCGTGCCGCCCTCGCTCATCGCGACGAAGTGCTTGAGCAGCGCGGGGCGGATCTCGTCGGGGGTGACGGGCGGGACGAAGCCGACCGCGCCACCGGCGTTGGAGACATCGGCCCAGAGGGAGAGCACGCCGTCGCGCAGGGCGGGGTCGATCGCCGGATCCACCTCGAAAGTAAGGGTCATGAGCGTAGGGTATCCATTACTTTCGAGGCACTCAAGGGGCCCGGGCCCGGGGTGCCCGGCGCCCCGTGCTTCACTGGAGGCGCGCTTGTCCCGTATGGGATCTTGGGAACTTTTCGGAACGTCGGAACGGAAGAGTGGGCTGACATGCTCCGCTACACGCTGATGCGTCTCGGCATCTTCGCCGGATGCTTCCTGGCCCTGTGGGGCCTCGTCTA
Source organism: Streptomyces sp. NBC_00250 (assembly GCF_036192275.1). NCBI lineage: Bacteria > Bacillati > Actinomycetota > Actinomycetes > Kitasatosporales > Streptomycetaceae > Streptomyces > Streptomyces sp. NBC_00250. The sequence goes on from NZ_CP108088.1 coordinate 5,267,717, forward strand.
CGTCGGTGTGCTGCCGCGCGGACTCGGCGACTCGAACCTGCTCTGGGTCCTCCTCCTCTCCATCGTCATCTCCGCCCCGCTGAGCTTCGTCCTGCTGCGCAAGGTGCGCGACGAGGCGAGCGCCGAGGTCGTGGCGAGGGTCGACCGCGCCAAGGGCCGCCTCGCCGCGAACCAGTCCCAGGAGGACGCGCTGTGAGAAGCCGTCGCGGCCTCGTAAAGGCTGCGTAAGCTTCGTCACAGACCCGTACAACCCCGGACACCCCAGCCGGAGCTTCCAAGGCTCCCGCCTGGGGTGTTCTGCGTTTCGGAGGCGGAGAGGCCTCCGTACACCTCAAAGAAGGGCTTTGAGCTTCTCAAAGTTCAAGTGTTAACGTGTTCGACATGACGACAGCAGTGCGCCCCTCTCATGCCGTGAGCACCCCGCTCGTGGCGCGCCTGCACGTCGATCTCTGCCTCCCCCAAACGCTTCGCTGCGCTCGTGCAGGGGGGACCCCCAGCATGTCCGCGGTCTGTTGCCGCGAGCTCTGACCCGGCATCATGCAGCGGCCCGCGTGAAAGCGCGTGTGTGCCGCACCCCCGTCCCGTATTTCCCGATACGCACCTGTGGAGTGTGTCTGTGTCCGCGTCCGCGACCACGCCCGAGAAGCAGTCCCCGGCTTCCTCGCGCATACCGAAGGTTCCCTTCTGGGCCCAGATCATCGCCGGTCTGGTCCTCGGTGCCCTGCTCGGCTGGATCGCCCGCAGCCAGGACGTCTCCTGGCTGAAGGAGACCCTCGGCCAGGTCGGCGACATCTTCGTCCAGCTGCTCAAGCTGGCCGTCGCCCCGCTCGTCTTCTTCGCGATCCTGGTCTCGATCACCAACCTGCGGAAGGTGAACAACGCCGCCCGGCTCGCCACCCGCACCCTGCTCTGGTTCATGATCACCTCGCTGATCGCGGTGGCCATCGGCCTCGCCATCGGCCTGATCACCAACCCGGGCGCCGGTACCGGCCTCACCCCGCAGGACGGCAAGCTGCCGAAGCGCGAGGGTTCCTGGATCGACTTCCTGACCGGCATCATCCCGTCGGACGTCATCACGCCGTTCACCGAGCTGAACGTCCTTCAGATCGTCTTCATGGCTGCGGTTGCGGGCATCGCCGCCCTCCAGCTGGGCGACAAGGCGAAGCCGATCCTCACCCTCTCCGAGTCGATCCTGGAGCTGCTCCAGAAGGCCCTGTGGTGGGTCATCCGCCTCGCCCCGATCGGCACCGTCGGCCTCATCGGCTTCGCCATCGCGGACTACGGCTGGGACCTGATCGGCAAGTACGCGACCTTCACCGCCGACGTCTACATCGGCTGCGCTCTGGTCATGTTCGGCGTCTACCCGCTGCTCCTCGCGACGGTCGCCAAGGTCAACCCGGTCCAGTTCTACAAGGGCGCCTGGCCGGCCATCCAGCTGGCCTTCGTCTCCCGCTCCTCGGTCGGCACCATGCCGGTCACCCAGAAGGTCACCGAGCGCCTCGGCGTCCCGAAGGAGTACGCCTCCTTCTCCGTCCCGTTCGGCGCCACCACCAAGATGGACGGCTGCGCCGCGATCTACCCGGCGCTCGCCGCGATCTTCATCGCGCAGATCTTCGACGTGCAGCTCGGCATCGGCGACTACCTGCTCATCGCCTTCGTCTCGGTCATCGGCTCGGCGGCCACCGCCGGTCTGACGGGTGCGACGGTCATGCTGACCCTGACCCTCTCCACCCTGGGCCTGCCCCTGGAGGGCGTCGGCCTGCTCATGGCGATCGACCCGATCCTCGACATGATGCGGACCGCCACCAACGTCGCCGGCCAGGCGCTGGTCCCGGTGATCGTCTCCGCCAAGGAGAAGATCCTCGACATCGACAAGTACAACGGGGCGTCCTCCTCGCCCGTCGACGACCGCGAGTCGGTGGCCGTCGCCGCCTAGGACCCGCCCGTCGAGTTCGACGAAGCGCCCCGGACCCTCGACGGTCCGGGGCGCTTCGTCGTGCGGGCGGGGAAGCGGGAAGTCGGTTGCTCAGGCTGCATGATCATATTTAATGACTCAGCGTGCGCTCCGAGTTCGCGGAGCGCGGGGACAACGAGGGGGAATCATGCTCGCGTTCAAGAGCAGCGCCACGTCCACCGGCCTGAGGAGGAAGGTGGCCTCCATCGCCGCGGCGTTCGCCATGGCGGGCACCGGCCTGGCGGCCAGTGCCTCGCCGGCCGCCGCCGGCAGCTTCGGGCAGCAAGTGGCCGTCGGCACCACGTACTCGGACATGATCTACGTGTGCGGGTTCAACCAGAACGGCGAGAACGTCTGCACTCCCTGGACGGACAGCCCGGAGACGTGGACCTACTTCTCCGGCTGGTGGTTCCACGGGCGTGTGAAGATCACCGGCTACCGGAACGACGCACCGGCCGGTGAGAGCCCCTGGCGGACGGCCACCTGCGACGTGCCGGAAACGCAGACCAGCAACTGGTTCCCCTGTTACACGTCCAGCCAGCTCTGATCGGCTCCCCCCGCGGCGCATAGGCTTCGCGGGGGCATCCGGCGGATCTCGGAATCAGGGGTGGGTCGCCATGGGCGACGGTGCGAAGGCGCGGAGGCTGCCGCGGGCCGTGCGGGAGCGGCAGATGCTGGACGCGGCCGTGCGGTGCTTCGCGCGGCACGGTTACCAGGCGGCCTCCATGGACGAGATCGCCGAGCTCGCGGGGGTCTCCAAGCCGCTCGTCTATCTGTATCTGAACTCCAAGGAAGAGCTCTTCACCGCCGTGATCCGGCGGGAGGCGCAGGCGCTGCTCGGGGTGGTGGCGGAGGCCGTCGTCGACCGGAGCGCGCCGCCCGACGAGCGGTTGTGGGCCGGTCTGATGGCCTTCTTCGCGTACGCCGCCGGGCATCCGGACTCCTGGGCGGTGCTCAGCCGGCAGGCGCGGACGCAAGGGGAGCCGTTCGCCGGGGAGGCGGCCCGGATGCGCGACGAGATCACGGCGTTCGTGGCGGATCTGATCGGGGAGGCGGCGCGGGAGGCGCGGGGCGGCGCGGACATCACCGAGCGGGACGTGGCGGCGCTCGCGCAGGCGCTCGTCGGCTCCGCCGAGTCGCTGGCGAGCTGGGCCAACGAGACTCCGGGGGTGACGGCGAAGGAGGCGGCCGCGACGCTGATGAACTTCGCGTGGTCCGGGCTCGGGAACCTCATGAAAAGCGAGCGCTGGTCTCCCCGTTGACTCTTACTTCGCAGTAAGGTTACCGGCTAGTCAAGGCAGTTGCAGGGTAGGCAACGTACCGGCGTACGGCGGCAGTTCGCCGTCGCGCGGCAGCAGTTCACCGACGCACGACCTCAGTTCATCGCGAAGACCGAGGAGCCGCACGTGTCCGTCGTCACCGCACTGTCCGAGAGCGAACCGGTCGAGCCGTACAAGACCCTGGTCGACGGGGTGGTGCGGGAGGTCTCCCTGCCCGCCCTCGTCCCCGTGATCCGCCGCGGCTCCCTCGCCGACCTGCCGTACGACAACGCCCGGCAGGATCCCGAGGCCGTGCTCTTCTCCCGCAAGGGACCGCAGGGCGAGTGGAACGACGTCACCGCCTCCGCCTTCGCCGCCCAGGTCCACTCCGTCGCCAAGGGCCTCATCGCCCACGGCCTGCGGCCCGGCGACCGGCTCGCCCTGATGGCCAGGACCACCTACGAGTGGACCCTGCTCGACTTCGCCGCCTGGGCCGCCGGGCTCGTCACCGTCCCCGTCTACCCGACGTCCTCCGCGTTCCAGACCCGCTGGATCCTCCAGGACTCCGGCGCCGCCGCCTGCGTCGTCGAGGACCCGGCGCAGGCCCGCCTCGTCTCCGCCGAACGGATGCAGCTGCCCGGCCTCGCCCACCTCTGGGTCCTGGAAACCGGCGCCGTCGACCAGCTCCGCAAGGCGGGCGCCCGGGTCGCGGACGAGGCCGTCACCGCCCGGCGCGGGCTGCTCACCCCCGAGACCCTCGCCACCCTCATCTACACCTCCGGCACCACCGGCCGGCCCAAGGGCTGCGCCCTCACCCACGCCAACTTCTTCGCCGAGGTCGACAACGCCGTCCGGCTCCTCCACCCGGTGTTCGTCTCCGAGAGCAAAGAGCCCGCCGCCACCCTGCTCTTCCTGCCGCTCGCCCATGTCTTCGGACGGATGGTGGCCATCGGCTGCATGCGGGCCCGGGTCCGCGTCGGGCACGCCCCCTCGGTCGAGGGCCAGGAACTCCTCGGCGACCTCGCCGGGTTCCGGCCCACCTTCCTGCTCGCCATCCCGTACGTCCTGGAGAAGGTCTTCAACTCCGCCCGTGCCACCGCCGAACGCGGCGGCAAGGCCGCCTCCTTCGACCGGGCCGCCCGGGTCGCCCGCCGGTACGGGCAGGAGGCCGCGCCCTCGCTCTCCCTGCGGGCCGCGCGGGCCCTGTACGACCCGCTCGTCTACCGCCGTATCCGGGCCGCGCTCGGCGGCCGGGTGAAGTACGTGATCTCCGGCGGCTCCCCGCTCGGCGCGCAGCTCGCCGAGTTCTTCACCGGCGCGGGCGTCGAGGTCTTCGAGGGGTACGGCCTGACGGAGACCACCGCCGCGTCGACGGTCACCCCGCCACGGCGGCCCCGCACCGGCACCGTCGGCTGGCCGCTGCCCGGCACGTTCGTCCGGATCGCCGACGACGGCGAGGTCTGGCTCAAGGGCGGTCATGTCTTCGCCGGGTACTGGGACGCCCAGCGCGGGGCGGCCGTGCCGTACACCGACGACGGCTGGTTCCCCACCGGCGACCTCGGCTCCCTCGACGCCGACGGCTATCTGAAGATCACCGGCCGCAAGAAGGACATCGTCATCACCTCGACCGGGAAGAACATCGCTCCGGCCCCCCTGGAGGACTGGCTGCGCGCCCACCCGCTGGTCGCCCAGTGCGTGGTCCTCGGCGACAACCGCCCGTACGTCACCGCCCTGATCACCCTGGACCACGAGGGCCTGACGCACTGGCGGCGGATGCGGCACAAGGACCACCTCGCGCTCTGGGAGCTGACCCGGGACGAGGAGCTGCTCGCCGCCCTCCAGCGTGCGGTGGACGATGCCAACCGGCTCGTCTCCCGGGCGGAGTCGATCCGCGGCTTCCGGGTCCTGACCGCCGAGTTCTCCGAGAGCTCCGGCCATCTGACCCCGTCCCTGAAGCTCAAACGACGGGCGGTGCTCCGGGACTTCGCGCGGGAGATCGAGGAGATGTACGGCTCCGGGGCGGCCGACCAGGACACCGCCTAGGCGCGTCCCAGGCACCTCCCCGGCCCGAACGGGCGCTAGGGCCAGAGGAGTTCGCGGGTCCAGCCGTCGCCGGTGCGGCGGTAGCGGAGGCGGAGGTGGCGGCGCTGCCCGTCGCCCTGGAAGAACTCGACCTCGGCCGGTTCGACGATGTACAGCGTCCAGGTGGGGGCGTGGGCGTCCGGCTCCTCCTGGGCGCGGAGCCAGGCCTTCGCGCTCGCCTCCGCCAGGACCTCCGGGGAGTCCAGGACCTCGCTCTGCCGCCCCACCAGTGCCGAGGCGAGGGCCCCCGTGCTGCGGGCGTGGAGGTCCTCGTACGCCTCCTCCGGGGTGCCGACGGTGACGCGGCCCCGGATCCGGACCTGGCGGCCCTGGACCGGCCAGTAGAAGCCGAGCGCGGCCTCGGGGCGGGCGGCGAGCTGGCGGCCCTTGGCGCTGGTGGCGTGCGAGGCGAAGTGCCAGCCGCGCGCGTCGGCGTCGTGCAGCATCACCGTGCGGACGTCGGGCCTGCCGTCCTCGTCCACGGTGGCCAGGGAGAGGGTGTGCGGCTCGGTCTGGCCGGCCGCGACCGCCGCCGTGAACCAGTCGTGGAAGAGCGGCAGCGGCTCGGGCGGAGCGCCCGCCGGGTCGAAGGCGGGCAGCTCGGTGTCCCAGACCTTCAGGGAGCGCAGGGCGTGGTGGAAGTCGGTCATGAGGCCACGGTAGAGCGCGGGGCGGAGGCGGCGGGGGTCCCGCTCGTGATCGGCGCCCGGTAGTCCACGAGCGGGACCGCGTTCGCCGCCGCCTGGATCTCGTCGCGGATCTTCTTCGCGATGAGGTTCTTCCACGGCGTCTTCGGCAGCGTCCGTACCATGAACATCCGCAGCGCGATCTTCCACTTCGAGTCCACGGTCATCTCCTTGACGAAGCTCTCCGCCATCTTCTGGTTCCGTTCCACGCCGGGCCGCATGTGGGCCTCGTAGCGTGCGAAGGCGACGGTGTGGTCGCCGGCGGCCCGGGCCAGTTCGCCCGCCAGGACGTACGCGCCGGTGAGGGCGAGTCCGGTGCCCTGGCCGGAGGCCGGGGAGGAGCAGTGGGCGGCGTCGCCGAGGAGGACGACGCGCCCCTTCGACCAGCGGTCCATCTCGATGAGGGAGATGGAGTCGAAGTAGAGGTCGTCGGCGTCGGCGGCGTGGCCGAGGAGCCGGGGGATCTCCCAGCCGTCGCCGGCGAAGGCCTCGGTGAGGTGGCGCCGCTGGGCGGTGACGTCCCGGTGGTGGTAGGGGAGTTCCTCGGGCGAGGAGAAGATGAAGAGGTTCTTCGCGTCGGTCTCGCCGGCCGAGCTGTAGACGCAGACCAGCTTCCCGGGCAGGGCGTGGTACGTCTCCCAGCGGTCGAGGCCCAGGTGGTTGGGGGCGGTGAAGATGGAGACGTACGCGCCGAGGTGGCGCTTGAAGCGGCTCTCCTCGCCGAAGGCCAGGCGCCGGGTGTGGGAGTGCAGCCCGTCGGCGCCGACGACCAGGTCGAAGCGGCGGACGGTGCCGCTCTCGAAGGTGACGGTGACGCCGTCCGCGTCCTCGTCGAGGGTGGCGATCGAGTCGTCGAAGAGGTACTCGACGTCGTCGCGGGTCCGCTCGTAGAGGATGCGGGCGAGCTCGCCGCGCATGATCTCGTCGTCCTCCTCGACGCGTCCGCCGAAGATGTCGGCGGACAGTTCGCCGATGGTGCGGCCGCGGTCGTCGACGTAGGAACCGCCGCGCATGTCGGTGGAGTTGGCGCGGATCTCGTCCAGGATCCCCATCCGGCGGCAGACCTCGATCGCGGTGCCGCGGATGTCCACCTTGTAGCCGCCGGTGCGGAGTTCGGGGGCGCGCTCGACGACGGTGGGGGTGAAGCCGTAGCGGTGCAGCCAGAGGGCGAGGGCGGGGCCGGCGACCGAGGCGCCCGAGATGAGGACGGTCTTCGCGGAGGTGCGCGCGGCGGTGTTCGCGGTGCTGTTCATGGCAGGACTCCTTGTCGGTGGCCGCGGGCCGTTCCCCTGCCCGCAGACATGACTATACGGATGTCCTACACGCTTGTCTATGACGGTTGTATAGATTCCTGGCCGTGGGTCACGAGCGGCCCAGGACCACCGTCCCCGACGAGCAGAACCAGCCCCCCGTACCCGACGCCACCGCCACCTCCGGCAGGCTCCCGTCCGGCCGCCGCACCTGGAGCCCCGGCGCCTCCCCGCGCAACTGCCGTACCGCCTCCACCAGCAGGAAGAGCCCGCGCATCCCCGGGTGGCAGGCCGAGAGCCCGCCGCCGTCCGTGTTCACCGGCAGCCGGTCCTTCTCCCGGAAGAACGCCCCTCCCTCGCCCTTCGCGCAGAAGCCCAGGTCCTCCAGGGTCACCAGGGTCATGTAGGTGAAGGCGTCGTAGACCTCCGCGAGGTCGACGTCCGCCGGGGTCACGCCCGCCCGCTCGAAGGCGAGCCGGCCGCTGACCGCCGCCGGGGAGACCGTGAAGTCCTCCCACTCCGACATCGTGGTGTGGGAGACGTGCTCGCCCGTGCCGAGCACCCAGACCGGGGCCGTACGGCAGTCCTGCACGTACTCCTCGGCCACCAGCAGCACCGCGCAGCCGCCGTCGGAGCGCAGGCAGCAGTGCAGCTTGGTGAAGGGGTCCGCGATCATCGGGCCGGACAGGACGTCGTCGACGGTGATCGGCTCGCGGAACATCGCCTCCGGGTTGAGCGCCGCGTTCGCCCGCGCCTGGACGGCCACTTCGGCGAGCTGCTCCAGGGTCGTCCCGTACTCGTGCATGTGACGGCGGGCGGCCATCGCGTACTTGGCGATCAGGGTGTGCCCGTACGGCACCTCGAACTGGAGCGGGCCGCGCGACCCGAAGGAGAGGTTCGCGGTGCGGCGCCGGGCGCGGATGTCGGCGCGCGCGGTGGAGCCGTACACGAGGAGGACGGCGTTCGCGTGGCCGGCGGCGATCGCGTCGGCGGCGTGCGCGGCCATGACCTCCCAGGTGGCGCCGCCGACGGCGGTCGAGTCCACCCAGCGGGGCCGGAGCCCCAGGTACTCGGCGACCTCGACCGGGGCCAGGGTGCCGAGGCCCGCCGAGGCGAGGCCGTCGATCAGCGAGCGGTCCAGGCCGCTGTCCGCGAGGGCGCGCCGGGCGGCCTGGGCGTGCAGGGCGTACGGGGTGGCCTCGTCGACCCGGCCGCAGTCGGCGAGGGCGACGCCGGCGACGGCGACGCGGCGGGGGCTGCGTGCGGTGGTGGGTGCGGTGGTCGGCATGAATCTGACGGTACATCAGATTCATTCGATCGGGACCGGCGCGGCTCTGGCAACCGGCCCGGCACGGGCCTAGCATGACGCACCGTCAGAAACGGAGGGAGCCCCATGGACGCCGCCGACAGCGCAGCGCTCGCCGCCGCCGGAACCGCCTCGCTCACCGCCCCGCTCACCGAGGAGCAGCAGGAGATCCGCCGCACCCTGCGCGACCTGCTCGCCGAACGGGCCGGGCCGCAGGAGAACCGGGCCGCCACCACCACCCCCCAGGGATACGACCCCGAGCTCTGGGCCCGGATGTCCGGCACCCTCGGCGTCGCCGGGCTCGCCCTCCCCGAGGAGTACGGAGGAGTCGGCTGCGGGCCCGCCGAACTCGCCCTCGCCTGCGAGGAGACCGGCCGCGCCCTCGCCCCCTGCCCGCTCCTCGCCACCAGCGTCCTCGCCGCCCCGCTCCTCGCCGCCCTCGGCACCCCCGCGCAGCGCGCCGCGCTCCTCCCGCGGCTCGCCGACGGAAGCCTCACCTGCGCCCTCGTCGTCCCCGGCGGCTCGCTCGCCCTCGCCCTCGGCCTCACCGGCGACAACACCGGCGAGGAATGGTCCGGCGGCGGCCGCGCGGGCGGCGTGCAGGCACGCGCCGTCGACGGAGGCTGGCGGCTGTACGGGGAGGCCGCCCAGGTCCTCGACGGACACAGCGCCGGCCTGCTGCTCGTCGCCGCCCACGCCGGCGGCTTCGCCCGCAGCCGCACCCTGCTCTTCCTCGTCCGGACGGAACAGGCGGGAGACGCGGTTCCGGGGCTCGTCCGCACCCGGCAGCCCACCCTCGACCTCACCCGCACCCAGGCGACCGTCCAGTTCAGGGACACCGAGGCCGAACTCCTCGGCGAGGAACCGGTCGATGTCCTCGGCGCGCTCGCCGTCACCGGCCGCACCGCCGCCGTCATGCTGGCCGCCGAGGCCGTCGGCGCCGCCCGCGAGGCCCTCGAACGGACCGTCGCCCACGTCGCCGCGCGCGAGCAGTTCGGCCGGCCCGTCGGCTCGTTCCAGGCGGTCAAACACCGGCTCGCCGACCTCTACGTCCAGGTCGAGGCCGCCCGCTCCCTCACCTACTGCGCGGCGCGGGAGCCAGGACCCGGACCCGACAGCGGGCCGCTCGCCCTCGCCCACGCCCTGGAGGCGCTCCGCGCCACCGCGGGGGAGTCCATCCAGCTCCACGGCGGCATCGGATTCACCTGGGAGCACGAGGCGCACCTCTCCTTCAAACGGGCCGCCTCCGACGAACTGCTCTTCGGGCCCGTGCGGCGGCTGCGCGCACGGGCGGCGGAACGGACCGGACTCTTCGGAGAGGTGGCGGCGTAGATGCCCGTCGGACGCAAGCTGATGCAGAAGATGTCCTCGACCCGGACGTTCGCCCGGATCGGCCCGCACGTCGTGCCCGCCATGGACAAGGCCGTGCACCGGCTGACCAGGGGAAAGGTGCTGCTCAGCGCCCAGATGCTGCCCGGGGTGGTGCTCACCGCCCGGGGTGCGAAGAGCGGGCTGCCCCGGGTCACCCCGCTGGCCTGCATGCCGGAGACGGACGGGCGCTGGCTGCTCATCGGCTCCAACTTCGGCCGCCCCGGGCACCCGGCGTGGACGGCGAACCTGCTCGCCCATCCGGACGTCGAGGTGAACTGGAAGGGGGAGGACGTGCCCGTACGGGCGGAGTTGCTCACCGGGGAGGAGCGGGCGGAGGCCTGGCGGGCGGCCCTGGAGTTCTGGCCGCCGTACGCCACGTACCAGGCGCGGATCGACCGCGAGATCCGGCTCTTCCGGCTGACGAGGCGCTGACGAGGCGCCGACTAGGCGTTGATCGGGTGCCGAACCGGCACCGAAGAGCGTTCACTCTCATTTCATTGCAACTCTCAGGAGAGGGGTTGTTGCATTAGCCTCCAGGATCACTGCAATGAAATCCTCGCTCTGACCTGCAATGACGTCGATCAGGAGCAATGAATGTGTTGTCGGATCAATGAATGCAACGTAGCTTTTCCCTCATCGGAAACGGCGGGCCCGGGAGTGGGCCCGCCCCATGAAGGAGAAGAACCTTGCAGAAGTTCGCCGCCACCGCCGCGATCATCACCGTCCTCGACATCCCCGCCGGGCGCATCCAGCTCATCGCCGCCGACCGTGACGACGCCACCGTCGACATCCGGCCCGCGAACGCCGCCAAGTCCGCCGACCAGAAGGCCGCCGAGCAGGTCTCGGTCGAGTACGCCGACGGGGTCCTGCGGATCACCGCCGCCCCGGCCGGGAACCGGCTCCTGGGCGACTCCGGAGCGGTCGAGGTGACCGTCCAGCTGCCCGCCGGCTCCCGGATCGAGGCGAAGACCGCCGCCGGCGACCTCCGCGGCGTCGGACGCCTCGGCGACGTCACCTTCGAAGGCGCACAGGGCACCGTCACCCTCGACGAGACCGCCACCGCCCGCCTCACCCTCCTCGCCGGCGACATCACCGTCGGCCGCCTCGGCGGCGCCGCCGAGATCAGCACCCAGAAGGGCGACCTCCGCATCACCGAAGCCGTCACCGGCTCCGTCGTCCTGCACACCGAGTCCGGCGGGATCACGGTCGGCGCCGCCCGCGGCGTCTCCGCCACCCTCGACGCCGGCACCGCCTACGGCCGCGTCCACAACACCCTCACCAACACCGACGGCCCCGCCGCAGGCCTGAACATCCACGCCACCACCTCCTACGGCGACATCACCGCCCGCAGCCTGTGACGTGCCGTCGCGAAGCTCGCCCGGACACGGCGACGCCGACGGCGGTCCGTGGGGGCGGGCCGCCGTCGGCGTCGACGACAGGACGGGTGGAGGAGGGGGTGGGGCTATCTGGTCGGCTTCTTGCCGGTGATGCCCAGATGCACCAACAGGGCGAGGTTCGGCTTGAGTTCGGCCTGCTTCACGCCCCAGGTCGTGAAGCCCTTCTGGTGGCCGGCGACCGCGGCCAGCATCGCCACGAGCGAGCCGGCCATGGCGGCGGGGCTGACCTCCTTGTCGACCTTGCCCTTGGCCTGGAGCTCCTTCACCGCGTCCGTGAGGGAGTTGGTGACCGAGTTCAGGATCTTCATGCGGATCTTGTAGAACCGCTTGTCGCCCTCGGCGGCGCCGAGGTCCACGACCCGGAGGATGGCGTCGTGCTTCCGCCAGAAGTCCAGGAAACCTTCGACGAGTTCCTCGGAGGTCTGCCAACCGGCCTTGCCGACCCAGGAGCGGCCGGAGACCAGCTCGGTCAACCCGGCGCCCTCCTTGGCCATTTCCTCCGCGATCTCGAGAACCGCTCCCTCGACGTCCGGGAAGTACTGATAGAACGTCGCGGGTGAAGTACCCGCCTTCCGGGCCACATCGATGACCTTGACGTCCCGGTAGGGCGAGGAGCTGAGCATCTCACCGAGGCAGTCGAGCAGCTTCTGCCGCGTCGCCTGGCCGCGTCGTCCGGCCACGCGGCCGTCGACGGTGCGTACTTGTCCTGTCATGCCGTCAGCTTACCGAGGGGGTGTCGGCGCGCGATTCGGCCGACTGCAAATGGGGTGCACCCCCCGGCCACCCGTGTTCTGCGAGGTCGGCACGCGTGTCTCCGTGGGAGCGGCACGGACGGGGAGGGGCGGGATCGCGCCACTCCTGGTGCGTGGGGCGGACGACCTCGGGATCCCCGTACCCGAATAGGCTTATGAACAGCCTGTGGACAACTTCGGTGGACAACTCAAGTGCCCCAAGGGATTCCACCCGATAAATCGCCTATTTGTTCCCATCTTGGGGTATGCGGGTCCGTCCACGCCGTTCTAGCGTGGACACATGGCGGCACGCACTGAGGGCACCCCCTGCTGGGTGGACGCACAGCTCCCCGACCTCGAAGCGGGCAAGCGCTTCTACGGCGAGCTCTTCGGCTGGACCTTCGACCCCGATCGCGACGAAGCCCTCCTCGACGGGCGACGCGTCGCCGGACTCCTCCCCAAGCGCGACGGCCGCATGCCCACCACCTGGACCGTCTACCTCGCCACCGAGAACGCCGGCACCCTCGCCGCCCGGATCAAGGACGCCGGCGGCCAGATGGTCATGGAGCCCTACCCCGTCGGCCCCTTCGGCGTCCTCGCGCTCGCCGCCGACCCCGGCGGCGCCGTCTTCGGCCTCCGCCAGTCGGGCGACGACAACGGCTTCCAGACCGTCAACGAACCGGGCTCCTTCTGCTGGATGGAGGTGTACACCCGCCGTCCCGACGCCGTGGACACCTTCTACGCCACCGTCTTCGGCTACCTCGGCCGCCAGGCCGCCCCCGACGAGGAGGGCAGGGACCCCGGCTTCGACTACCGCGTCTGGTCACCCCCCGGCTCCCGGCCCGGCGACGACAGCGCCTTCGGAGGGCGCGCCGTCATCAGCGACGACTTCCCCGCCGAGATGCCCGGCCACGTCCTCGTCTACTTCGCCGTCCACGACTGCGACGAGGCCTGCGAGACCACCGTCCGGCTCGGCGGCCGGGTCGCCACCCCGGCCTTCGACACCCCCCACGGCCGCATCGCCGTCCTGCACGACAACCAGGGCGCGCGCTTCGCGGTCCTCTCGGAGCCGTCCGGCACGACGTGAGGCTTCCCCTCCGGATGGCTCCGATATGACCTGTGACACCCCGATCCGCCCCCGGGTTCGCAACCGGGCCCTCGGACAGGAAGAATCAGGGCCACGGGGCCGTACCCTCATGGCCCGTACGGGGAGGTGGCAGGCAAGTGGAACAGCTGACGCAGCACGACCCGAGACGCATCGGGCCCTTCGAGGTGCTGGGCCGGCTCGGCGCGGGCGGAATGGGCCTGGTCTATCTCGCGCGCTCGGCCTCGGGCCGGCGCGTGGCGATCAAGACCGTGCGCACGGAGCTCGCCGAGGACCAGCTGTTCCGGGTCCGTTTCACCCGAGAGGTGGAGGCCGCGCGGGCGGTCTCCGGCTTCTACACGGCCGCCGTCGTGGACGCCGACCCGCGGGCAGCCGTGCCCTGGCTGGCGACCGCGTACGTCCCGGCACCCTCGCTCGAAGAGATAGTGAACGAGTGCGGACCGCTCCCGGCCCAGGCCGTGCGCTGGCTGGCAGCCGGTGTCGCCGAGGCCCTGCAGTCCATCCACGGAGCGGGCCTGGTCCACCGTGACCTCAAGCCCTCCAACGTCCTCGTCGTCGAGGACGGCCCCCGGGTGATCGACTTCGGCATCGCGTCGGGCGTCTCCAACACGCGCCTGACCATGACCAACGTCGCCGTCGGCACCCCGGCCTACATGTCGCCCGAGCAGGCCCGCGACTCGCGCAGCGTCACCGGCGCGAGCGATGTCTTCTCGCTGGGCTCGATGCTGGTCTTCGCCGCCACCGGCCACGCGCCGTTCCACGGCGCCAACCCGGTCGAGACCGTCTTCATGCTGCTCCGCGAGGGCCCCGACCTGGAGGGCCTGCCCGACGAGCTGCGGCCCCTCATCGACTCCTGCATGCAGATGGACGTCACCCGCCGGCCCACCCCGGCCGACCTCCAGGCCCAGCTGGCCCCGCACCTCTTCGGCCCCGGCAGCGACGACAGCGGCACGGCCTCGGCCTGGCTCCCGCGGAGCGCCACCGACATGATCGAGACCCGCCGCGGCGGCCGCCCGGCCCCGGCGCCGACCGCGCCGCCGATGCCGCCGCGCCCGCCCCGGCAGCCCGCCGACCGGGGCGCCGACCCGCGCTTCCCGGAGCCCGCGCCCGTCGGCGGCGGCCGGCACGCGGGGCCCGCCGAGAGCGCGGGCGGGCCCGTACGCCTCGGCGGCGCGACCGTGCCGATCGGCCCCGGCCCCCGGGTCGCCGACACCCGCGCCGCGCTCGCCGTCGGCCGGAGCGCCGACGCCGGACCGGCGACCGGCTGGATCCGTCCGCCCGGCGGCGGCCCGCACGGCGCGGACCACGGCTCGTACGCCGGGGAGCCCGGCCCGCCGCCCGGCTCCCGCCCGGTGGGCGTCCCTGCACAGGGCGCCGACCAGGCCGCGCCGGCGGAGCCCGGCCCGTGGCGCCCGTGGCGCTTCCGGATGTCGAACGACGTCTGGGGTACGCCGGTCGTGGACGGCGACCTGTTGTACGTGACCTCTTTCGAGGTACACGCCCTGGACACGGGCAGCGGCCGGCGCCAGTTCAAGACCCGCGACGTGGCCTGGTCCATGGCCGTCGCCTCGGGCCGTATCCACGCCTCCGACGGGCCCACGCTCTACGCCCTCGACGCGACCGACGGCAGCGAGCGCTGGCGGCTGCGGACGGACGCCTGGGTCTACTCGCTCCGGGTCGACCGGGGCACCGTCGTCACCGGCACGCGCGGCGGCGGGGTGCAGGCCTGGGAGGCCTCCAACGGCGCCAAGCTGTGGGAGATCACCGGCGCCCAGAGCGACTTCGAGACCCCGGAGGCGGGGCCCGCCGTGCACGGCGACACCGTGTACGTGTGGCGGGACGCCCGGCTCCAGGCCCTCGACGCCCGCACGGGCGTGGAGCGCTGGTCGTACCCGATCGGCGACGCCGCCTCCTGCGCCAACGTGCCCGTCCGGGTCGCCCCGGCCGAGGACGGCTGCGTGTACGTCTCCGCCGGGACGCGGGTCCTGTCGATCGACATCGCCGCCGGACACGTCCGCTGGCACTTCGAGGCACCGGCCGTCTTCCTCTCCCCGCCCGCCTTCGCCCAGGGCCCCGCGGTCACGGGCGGCGGGGTGTACCTCGCCGACCACCTCGGCACGGTGTACGCGATCGACGCCACCACCGGCCAGGACCGCTGGCGCATCGCGACCGAGCCGCGCCAGTCGGCCGAACCGCTGCTCGTCGCCGACGGCAACATCCACGTCGGCAGCGGCAGCGCGCTCTACACGCTCGACGCGGTCACCGGCACGCCCCGGTGGCGGTTCGCGGCGGGCGGCGAGCTGGTCGGCTCCCCGGTCGTCGCCGACGGCAGGGTGCACTTCGGCTCGGCCGACCACGTCCTCTACACCCTGGACGCGACCGGCGGTCAGCTGCGCTGGAAGCTCGCGACCGGCGGCGAGATCACCGGCTCCCCGGTGGTCAGGGGTGGGGTCGTGTACGCCTGCAGCAAGGACCGCTGTGTGTACGCGCTCGACGCGGTCAAGGGCACGGCCACCGGCCGGGGTGCCGCCGCGCGGTAGCTCGTACGACGTACGGACGGGGACCCGTCGACCGGAGGGCGCTAGCCGTTCGGCGGCGGGTTCTTCCGTTCCCGGTCCGGGTCCCAGGTCGGTACGTCGAACGTCTGGGTCGCGGCGTACGGCGTCGAGGCCTGCGGACGGGGCGGGGGCCCCTCCAGGGTGGACGGGTCGTCCGGCGGCGGCCCGTCGAGCGTGGGATGCGTGAACCGGGGCGGCTGGTCCACCCGGTGCGGCGCACGGGACCTGCCCGACATGACGAGCGCGCCGAGCAGCAGCAGGATGCCGCCGCCGAAGGCGTTCGCGACCCCGTCACCGAGCCCCGCACCGTCGCCGCCGATCGTGAGACCGCCCTCGGCCTGCCCGACCCGCACCATCCACAGAACGGTGAAGCCGAGGACGACGATCCCCGCGAGGGCGACGAGCAGCCGGGAGCGCAGCAGCACCCCGAGGAGGGTCAGGAGGGCGGCGACGAGGAACGGCGCCAGGATCGAGCCGAGCAGTTCGCCCCGGTCGTCGGTGATGCCGGTGAACAGCTCGTCGATCGCGTAATCACGACCGTGACGGCCGTCGTACCAGGCACGGAAGGGGCTCCAGACGGCGGCCGTCGCTCCGGCGAGAGCCAGCACCGAGCCGACGATGTTGCGAATCATCGATGCGGCCTCCTCGGGTCCGGCTCTCGCTCCCGACGCTACGCCCGGTGCGGGGGGCCCGCCACGCGGCACCGGGGCGTCGCTAAAGTGGCGCGGACACGACACGGAGGACGGGGAGCGCGATGGTACGCACACGCCTGAAGCTCGCGGCGACACTCACGGTGGTGGTGCTGGCGCTGACCGGTTTCCACACCGGCCACGGCAGCAGCAGTGGTGGCGGCAGCGGGAAGAGCAAGAGCGGCAAGAGCCGCGGCCATTCGGACGACGACTCGGGCGGCGGCTGCTCCAGCGACGAGAAGAGCAACGACGACTACAGCGGCTCGGGCGGCTCCACGGTCACGGCCTCGCCCAGCCCCACCTCGGTGGCGTCGAAGGTCGACGTCGTCGTGGTCGACTGCGTGAAGTCCGCCCAGAAGAAGCGCAAGGGCAAGCCCGCCCGCAAGGCGGACACCACGGCGACCCTGAAGATCGTCTCGCGCGACGCGTCCCCGGGGACGTTCCGGGTCGTCCTGCGGTTCGAGGGCGCCACGGGCCGGCAGGTGGACCTCGGCGAGGCCTCGGTCGCCGTCGCGGGCTACGAGACGAAGACCTTCGAGGTCGCGATGGAGAACCCGCACTTCGTCGACCGGGTGAAGAACTGCCGGATCGACGAGGTGCGCGTGCAGGAGACTAGCGCGTCCGGTAGCCCTTCCCCCGCCCCGTGAACAGGCCCGTCTGACGCTCCGGCGGCAGGTTCCCCAGGGCGACCAGATGCGGCGCGTGCGCGAGCGCCTGGGCTCTGGCCGCCTCCTTCACCGACCAGAGCGCCCGGACCGTCCCCTGCACCGCCTCCGTCGGGTGGCCCGCGATGACGGCGGCCGCCTCGCGCGCGGCGGCCAGCGCACCGCCGGGCGGGGTCAACTCGGAGACGAGCCCCGTCTCGTGCGCCCGCCGGGCCGAGATCCGTTCGGCGCTGCCCATCAGGGCCATCCGGGCGATTTCCCCGTACGGCATCCGCTGCGCCATGTGAACGGTCTCGAAGGCGCTGACCATGCCGTAGGTGGTGTGCGGGTCGAAGAAGGTGGCGTCCTCGCCGGCGACCAGGAACTCGGACTCGCCGAGCAGGTAGAACGCCCCGCCGCAGGCCATGCCCTCGACGGCGGCGACGACCGGCTTCCACAGGTCGTTGGCCTTGGGGCCGATCGTGAGGAGCGGATCGTCGATCGTGTACGGGGACGAGGGCTGCGGCACGTTCCCGACGGCCGCCCGGTCGATGCCGGTGCAGAAGGCCCGCCCCCCGGCCCCGGTGACGACGATCGCGCGGACGTCGTCCTCGTACCGGAATCCCCGCCAGACGGCGCTCAGCTCGCGGGCCATCTCCAGGGTGATCGCGTTGTGCTTCTCGGCCCGGTCGAGGGTGACGACCGCGACCCCGGTCTCCTTGTCCCGCTCGACACGGATGCTCATCCGCGCTCCAGGAGCCAGCGCGGGACGGTGACGCCGTCGATCTCGGCGAACGCCACCTTCACCGGGGCGCCGATGCGGAGCCGGCTCGGGTCGACCGAGTTCAGGGGGGCGTCCGGGGCGGCGACCACGTTGCCGACGAGGCGGACGCGGGGGGCGTCGGCGAGTTCGACGAGCACCGCGTTGTACGGGGCCTGGGCGGCGTACTCGGGCAGGAGGGGCGGGTGGGGGAGCACGTACGACCAGATGCGGCCGCGGCCGGACATCAGGCGCCATTCGCTCGCGAAGGACTGGCAGTGCGGGCAGCAGGGGCGGGGCGGGAAGCGGAGCTCGCCGCAGTCGGCGCAGCTCTGGACGCGCAGTTCGCCCCGGGCGGCGTACTCCCAGAAGGGGGCACCGTCCTCGTCGGTGACGGGAGTCAGCATCGGGATCAGCTCCTGAGGAGGATGGCGGAGGTGGGGACTCCCTCGCCCGCCGTGACCAGGCAGGTGGCGGCGTCGGGGACCTGGGCGGTGGAGGTGCCGCGGAGTTGCTTCACGCCTTCGTTGATGAGGTTGAAGCCGTGGACGTACGCCTCGCTGAGTCCGCCGCCGCCGGTGTTGAGGGGCAGTCGGCCGCCGATCTCCAGGGCGCCGCCCTCGGTGAAGGCGGCCCCCTCGCCGCGGCCGCAGAAGCCGTAGCCCTCCAGGGAGAGCGGGACGAGCGGGGTGAAGGCGTCGTAGATCTGGGCGACGTCGACGTCCTGGGGGCCGAAGTCGGCCTGCTTCCAGAGGTGGCGGGCGGCGGTCCAGGCGGGGCCGGAGAGCGGGTCGTCGTTCCAGTAGTTGACCATGCCGTGGTGCTGGGCGGGCAGGCCCTGGGCGGCGGAGTGGACGTACACGGGCTTCTGCCGGCAGTCGCGGGCCCGCTCGGCGGAGACGATGACGCAGGCCAGCGCGCCGTCGGTCTCCAGGCAGTTGTCGAAGAGGCAGAGGGGTTCGCTGATCCAGCGGGAGGTCATGTACATCTCGCGGGTCAGCGGGCGTTCGTACATGATCGCGGCCGGGTTCTGGTTGGCGCGGTTGCGGCAGGCCAGGGCCACGTTGAAGAGGTGGTCGCGGGTGGCGCCGTACTCGTGCATGTAGCGGCGGGCGAGCATGCCGATCTCGTCGGCGGGGCGGAGCAGCCCGAAGGGGCGGGTCCACTGGCCGGGGGTGGGCAGCTGGACGGCGGTGTTCTTCCAGGGGCGGGGGCCGCTGCCCCGCTTCCGGGACCGCCAGGCGACGCCGACGCTCGCCTGTCCGGTGGCGACGGCGGCGGCGAGGTGGCCGACGGTGGCGCAGGAACCGCCGCCGCCGTAGCCGACCTTGGAGAAGAAGGTGACGTCGCCGGCGCCGATGGCCTTGGCGACCTCGACCTCGTCGGTCTCCTCCATCGTGTACGAGGCGAAGCCGTCGACCTCGGAGGGGTCGATGCCGGCGTCGTCGAGGGCGGCGAGGATCGCCCGGCAGGCGAGTGTCTTCTCCGTCTCGGGGAGTTGTTTGGCGAAGGTGGTCTGACCTATCCCGACGATGGCCGTTGCGTCCTTGAGCAAGACAACCTCCCCGTGTGGCAGCGCTACTGACAGCGCGTCAGGTTACAACTAATCTGACGGATAGTCAGCTAAGGGGAGTGGTGGAGGTGGAGATGCGCGGCGACCTGGAGTGGGGCACGATCCCCGGTCTCGTCCGGGCGGCGGCCGAGCGGTACGGCGCACGGGAGGCGGTCGTCGACGGCCGCAACCGGGTCACGTACGCCGAACTCGACGAACGCGTCGAACGGGCGGCGGCGGCCTGCCTCGCCACCGGCATACGAACGGGGGACCGGGTCGCGATCTGGGCCCCCAACACGCTCGACTGGATCGTCTCCGCGCTCGGCGCGGTCACCGCCGGGGCCGTCCTCGTCCCCCTCAACACCCGCTTCAAGGGCACCGAGGCCGCCCACATCCTCCAGCGCTCCCGGGCCCGGCTGCTGTTCGTCACCGGCACCTTCCTCGGCACCTCGTACGTGGCCTCCCTGCGCCGCTCCGGGGTCGACCTGCCGGACCTGGAGAAGGTCGTGGTCCTCGGCGACACCGCGCCCGAGGAGTGGACCACCTGGAAGGAGTTCCTCGCGGAGGGCGACGCGGTCCCGGCCGACCGGGTCCGCGCGCGGGCCGCCGCCATCGACCCCGCGGCCCCCTCCGACATCATCTACACCTCCGGCACCACCGGCCGCCCCAAGGGCGCCGTCATCAGCCACGCCCAGAGCCTTCGCTGCTACGCGGTCTGGTCCGCACTCGCCGGCCTCCGCGAAGGCGACCGCTACCTCGTGGTCAACCCCTTCTTCCACACCTTCGGCTACAAGGCCGGCATCCTCGCCTGTCTGATGCGGGGCGCGGTGATCGTCCCCCAGTCCGTCTTCACCGTCGACACCGTCCTCGCCAACATCGCCGCCGAACGCGTCACCGTGCTGCCCGGCCCGCCCACCCTCCACCAGTCCCTCCTCGACCACCCCGCCCGCCCCGCCCACGACCTGTCCTCGCTCCGCCTCGTCGTGACGGGCGCGGCGGTCGTCCCCCTCCGCCTGGTCGAGCGCCTCCGCACGGAGCTGGGCGTCGGCACGGTCCTCACCGCGTACGGCCTCTCCGAGGCGAGCGGCATCGTCACCATGTGCCGCCGCGAGGACCCGGCCGAGACGGTGGCCACCACATCGGGCCGCGCGATCCCCGGCACCGAGGTCCGGGTCTCGCCGACGGGCGAGGTCCTGGTCCGCGGCCACCACGTGATGAGCGGTTACTTCGAGGACGAGGCGGAGACGGCGGCGGCGATCGACGAGGCCGGCTGGCTCCACACGGGGGACATCGGCGTCCTCGACGAGAAGGGCAACCTGCGCATCACCGACCGCCTCAAGGACATGTTCATCGTGGGCGGCTTCAACGCCTACCCCGCCGAGATCGAGCAACTCCTCGGCCTCCACCCCGACATCGCGGACGTCGCCGTCATCGGCGTCCCCGACCCGAGGCTCGGCGAGGTCGGAAAGGCCTTCGCGGTACGGAGGCCGGGGGCGAGGGTCACGGCGGACGACCTGATCGCCTGGTCGCGACGGGAGATGGCGAACTACAAGGTGCCGAGGGAGGTCGAGTTCGTGACGGAACTCCCGAGGAACGCGAGCGGGAA
Organism: Streptomyces sp. NBC_00250; assembly: GCF_036192275.1. NCBI lineage: Bacteria > Bacillati > Actinomycetota > Actinomycetes > Kitasatosporales > Streptomycetaceae > Streptomyces > Streptomyces sp. NBC_00250. The sequence continues at coordinate 5,288,667 of NZ_CP108088.1, forward strand.
GGTGGTGAAGGGGGAGCTGCGGGGCCGCTGACGTGCCGGAGGTCGCGGAGTCCGCGATCGGTCTGCCGAGGCAGCCGGTCCGCACGGTCACACGTACGCCATCGATGCGGCGCTCGCCGTCATCGCGGGCCGGCAGAGGGGGCAGGTGACGATGTACTCCTCCGACGAGGACGACCTGAGCCGGCTCTGTCCGCCCGGCGCTCGGATCAGGACCCTCTGAGCAGAACCACGATCCCCTCCGACTCCCGCACCACCCGCCACCCCCGTTCCCCGGCCCGCCGCACCACACGGTCGACCGCGTCGGCGGGGTACGAGTCCCGGACGTCCGCCACGATCCAGTCCACCGCCGGACGGCGGTCGAGCACCCCGTCCGCGACCAGGTGCACGGTCGCCCGGTCGGTCAGATGCGGGGCGAGACTGTTGCTCGCCGCGACCCGGGCCCCGTCGGGCACCAGCTCCAGGGCCTGCCGGGCGGCGGCCTCGCGGGGGCCGTCGCGCCAGAAACCGGGGGTGGCGAGGGAGCCGAGGGGCTGGAAGGGAAGCATGAGGAGGGCGGTGACGAGCGGAAGGACCACGGGGACGCCGGCCATCGGCAGCCGTGCGGCCACCGGGAGGGGGAGCGGCAGCCGTATCCGCAGCCGTGCGCCCCTCCTCAGCGCGTCCACCAGGGCCGCGAAGGCGATCGGCACCAGCACCGCCGAATAGTGCAGCCCCGGCTCCCAGTGCGCCGGATTGGCCGAGGTGAACCGCCAGGCCAGGGTGGGCAACAGCAGCAGGGCCAGCGGGCTGCGCAGCACGAGCCCGCCGGTCGCGGCGAGCAGCGCCAGCACGGTCAGCGACTTCACCGGCCAGCCGTCGAGGAGCCCGTACGCCCCGGAGGCCTGGCTCAGGTACACGTACCGCCCGTCCGCCGCGAACGCCGGGATCACCCCGTACACGATCAGGAACATGCCGAGCACGGACCCGGCGGCGAGGACGAGACCCGTGCGCCGGTCCTGCCGCGTGAGCAGCAGCCCGAACACGGCCGCCGTCGCCCCCAGGTCCTCCTTCACCAGGAGCAGCGCGGCCGCCCAGCAGGCGGCGGCCCGGGTCCGCCCGTCGAGGTACGCGCGGCAGGCGAGGGCGAGCAGCGGTACGGCGAAGGCGACCTCGTGGAAGTCGAAGCCGAGCAGCGCCTGCGTCCCCCAGCCGAGCCCGCACGCCGTCCCGATCGCCAGCGGGGCGAACCGGCGGTCCGGCAGGTGCCGTCGGGCGGCGCGGGCGATCACGTACACCCCGAGGGCGACCAGCGCGGCCTGCGCGACCAGGAGCGTCTCGACGCGGGGGACGAGGCGGTAGACCGGTCCGAGGAGGGCCAGGACCGGATGGAAGTGGTCGCCGAGCAGCGGATACGCGTCCCCCGCGAACCCGGCCGGGGCCGTCGCGGCCCGGATCTCCGAGGCCGGCAACCGCCCCTCCGACCACGCGCGGACCGCCTGCCCGAAGATCCCCAGGTCGTAGCCGGTCGTCCGGAAGCGGGCGTGCTCGCGCAGGGCGAGGGCCGCGTACAGGACGAAGAAGACGGCGGAGAGGACGGCGGGGGCGGTACGGAAGCCCGTGGAGCGGCGTACGACGGTCGGGGGAGTGGTGATCACAGCCATGACGGGACCCTCGGTGATCACCCCTGAGCGGGCCCTGAGGAAGCCTGAGGATTCCTTCAGCCCCGGTGCCGTCGGCCCGGCGATACTCGACGCCATGCGCGTACTGGTGATCGAGGACGAGGAGAGGATCGCCGCGTCCCTGCGGCGCGGCCTCTCCGCCGTCGGATACACGGTCGACGTCGCCCACGACGGCGTCACCGGACTGCACCTGGCCCGGGAGCACCGCTACGCGGCCGTCCTCCTCGACATCATGCTGCCCGGCCTCAACGGCTACCAGGTCTGCTCCCGGCTCCGCGCCGAGGACAACGACGTGCCGGTGATGATGCTCACCGCCAAGAACGGCGAGTACGACGAGGCCGAGGGCCTCGACACCGGCGCCGACGACTACCTCGCCAAGCCCTTCTCGTACGTCGTCCTGGAGGCCCGGCTCCGCGCCCTGCTGCGCCGGGGCGGGGCCCGCACCCGTACCGTCCTGGAGTGCGGCGACCTGTGGCTCGACCCGGCCCGCAGGGCGTGCGGCCGGGGAGCGACCGTGATCCCGCTGACCCCGAAGGAGTTCGCGGTGCTGCACTGCCTGCTGCTGAGGCTCGACGAGGTCGTGCCGACGCTCGACGTCCTCGACGAGGTGTGGTCGGCGGACTTCACCGGCGACCCGAACATCGTGCACGTCTACATCAGCGCGGTACGGAGGAAGATCGACGCCCCCTTCGGGACGGAGACGATCGAGACGGTGCGGGGTGCGGGGTATCGGGTGGTGGGTGTACGTGGCTGAGCTCGGGAGACGGTACCGGCCGGTCTGGGCATCGGGACTCGTGGCCACCCTCGTCGTCGCGGCGGCGGTGTGCGCACTGGAGTACGCGGACCGGAGGGCCGGCCCGCGCTCACCGGTCATCGCCGTCCTCATCCGCGACGACCGCGTCGGCCCGCAGGTGGAACTGCTCACCGACATCGGCCCGTGGGTCGGGATGCTGTGCGTCGCCGCGGCCTGCTGGCTGGCCGGGGCCGGTCGGCGCACGGCGGTACGGCTCCGCACCACCGGGGCCGCCGCCGTGACCTCGGGCGCCCTGTTCGCGACGTACTGCGCGTGGCTCGCCCGGGAGAACCCCGTCAAGCCGTGGCTCGTCGCGGAGGAGGCCTTCCGCTGGGGCCTGATGTTCATCGGACCCTCCGCGGGCCTCCTGACGGCGGCGGTCGTGTGGACGACGCTCGGCAGCGGCGCGGGCCGGCTCCCGTACCGCAGCCGCACGGTCCTGGCGGCGGCGACCACGACCGGCGGACTGTTCGCGGTGGCCATCGAGGTACTGAGACGGGCACAGCCGGAGTTCCAGGAACCCGGCAACGACGTGTACTGGATCATGCTGACCACGGGTGCGCCCCTCGTCGCGCTGCTCACCGGCGTACTCGTCCACGTCACGGCGACGCACTCGCTCCGCCCCGTCGAGGCGATCCGGGCCGAACTCGCCGACATCACCGGCCAGTCGCTCGACCGGCGGGTCCCCGTCCCGCCGACGGACGACGTGATCGCCCGCCTCGCGATCACCACCAACGACACCCTCGACCGCCTCGAACAGGCCTCGGCGCGGCAGCAGCAGTTCGTGGCCGACGCCGCCCACGAACTCCGCAGCCCGCTCGCGGCCCTGCGCGCCCAGCTGGAGACGTCCCTGCGCCACCCGGACTGGGTCGCCGACTGGCCGACGGCGATGGCCGAGGCGGCGGACGACGTCGTACGGCTCCAGACGCTCGCCGACGACCTGCTGCTCCTCGCGAGCCACCGGGCCACGGCGCCGCCCCGCGAGACGGTCGACCTGGCGGCCCTCGCCGAGGACCTGGTCCGCGAACACCAGCACCTGCCGGACGCGACCGGACTCGTGGTGACCTGCGAGGCCCCGGCCCCGGCGCTCGTCGACGGCAACGCGACCCGGCTGGAGCGCCTGCTCCGCAACCTCCTGGCGAACGCCTGCCGTCACGCGGAGTCGGAGGTGACGGTCACCGTCACCGTCACGGCGCCCGCCACCGTCACCCTGACCGTGGCGGACGACGGCCCCGGCATCCCGCCCGCCGACCGCTCCCGCGTCTTCGACCGCTTCACCCGCCTCGACGCCTCCCGCACCCGCACATCGGGCGGCGCGGGCCTGGGCCTCCCCATCGCCCGCGACATCGCCGCGGACCACGCGGGCACCCTGACCATCGAGGACGCGGCACGGGGGGCGCTCCTGGTGGCCCGCTTCCCGGAGGGACACTCCCTCGGCCGGACGGCATCCGAAGCGGGGGCCGCGCTCCCCGGTCCCGAACCGGAGCCCGTGCGGCGGCCCTTGACCCGGAACCGGACCATCGGCCTTGCGCTCGCCCTCTCGGCAGCGCTCACCGTCGGTCTCACCGCCTGGGCCGCGCGGGATACCCGCCCCTGGGACGTCTCGTGCGAACCGGACCTGGCCCACGAGGAGTACGTCCCCGCCGCGATGAGCCGCCTCGCCTACGCGAAGGTGGAGAAGCCCGTCAGCTTCGTGCCGGACGGAGGCATCGGAATCCAACGGGTCCGCCTCCGTGTCCTGCACCCGCTGAAGGGCGAGGTCCCCACGACGCTCACCCTCGCCCAGGGCGTGGGCGTGGATCCCCGGGGCGGGTACACGAGCAGCGATCCTCTGAACCCGGTCCTCGTTCCCGGCCGCACCTATGTCGTCGGCTACGACCAGGACCCAGCCGATGTCGACGGCGTCGGCTGGACGAGCTACGCGAAACAGGAACCGGCCACATCCCTGCCCCGCTGGAGGTCGTACGTGGCCGAGGGAGCGGTGGCCCCACGGGACCCGCGGTGCGACGCCCCGATGTGAGGGACCGTCCGGTCGAGGTCGAGGGCCCGGACGCACGCCGAAGGGGCCGGGCAGCTGCCCGGCCCCTTCACTTGCGGTGGTCCGATCGCGTTGCTCACGGGACCTGCCCGGACGGATCCCCCCTGGTTCCGTCCCGGGTGCCCCCGGTTCCGTGTGCCCCCCGTCGACCGGACCTCCCTGGTGGGCCGCGGCGGCTCCCCCGAAGTCGCCGCCGCGACCGCTCCCCGTCGGGAGTGGCTAGTTGGCCGGCTCGGACGTGATGTGGAGGTTCTCGGCGGGTCCGTCGCCGAGGACCTTGTCCGCGATCGCGTCTGCCGGCTCGGAGGTGATGTGCAGGTTCTTCGTGCCGATCTTGTCGGTCTCCGTGCCGGTGATGTGCAGGTTCTCCGGCGTGACGACCGGGTTGGTGGCGTCGATGTCGCCCATGCTGATCCCCTCGTGGTGGATGGCTTCGCGTGCTGGTGGGTGGAGCCCGTCCGGCTGTTCCCCCGTGGACGGCCGAACGGGCTCCTCAGGGTCGCTCACCCTAGTGCGTGGGGGTGACGACCTCACCGGCGACCCGTCTGCCCCCCGACGCGGCGGATCGTTGAGGACAACTCTGCCGGGTGGCGATAAACGAATGCTGAACGCCGCCGGGACGGGTATGCGGTCAGGCGGCGGCCACGGGGGCCAGCAGGGCCCTGACCTCGGATGCTTCCGGAACCGACAACTCCTCGTAGATGTCCAGGGCTTCCCGCCAGCAGACCTGGGCCCGCCCCGACTGCCCTATGCCGTGCAGCGCCCGCCCGAGGACGGTCAGGACGTTCCCGCGTCGCCAGTCGCCGCCGATGCCCCGGAGCACGGTGAGGGCCTTCTCCGCCCCCGCGGCCGCGGCCCCGTACCGACGGGCCGCGATGTCGACCTCGGCGATGCGGAACAGCGTCATGCCCTCCCACAGCCGCTGGCGGCTGTCGACGAACACGGCGAGTGCCTCGCGGAGTTGTTCGCCGGCGTCCTCCAGTCGACCGCTCTCGGTGAGGGCGAGGCCGAGCGCGTAGCGCCCGTTGGCGCCCTTGAGGGCGTGCCCCATCTCGTCGTACATGTCCGCTCCCTGCTGGGCCATGCGGACGGCGTCGGCCGTGCGGCCCGTGGCCAGATGGATGCGGGACAGATTGCAGAGAGCGGCGGCCTCGCCGGCGCGGTCCTCTGCGTCGCGGAACCCGGAGATGGCCAGGCTGAGGTGCTTGTCCGCGTCCTCGTACCGCGCCTGGTAGTGCGCTATGGCGCCCCTGGCGTTCAGGGCCCAGCAGATGGGCAGCGGGTCGTCGACGGAGCGCGCCATGCGGACGACCTCGTCGGCCTCCTGGTCGGCCTGGTCGAAGCGGCCCTGGTAATGGTGGACGTACGCCAGCGTGTTGGCGGCGCGGCCCTCGGCGCGGACATCGCCGGCCGTGCTCGCCGCGTCCCGCAGCACCGTGGCCACCGTCTCGTACTCGCGGGAGTTCGCGCCCGACTCCGCCAGGTCCAGGGACGCCCACAGGAGGTCCACCGCTCGGCGGAGGGTTCCCGGGGCCGCCGCGGACTGGCGGACGCAGGCCAGGAGGCAGTTCGCCTCGGCGTAGAGCCAGTCCTGGGCCGTGTGGCGGTCGGTGAAGGTGAGGCCCTCGTGGGTGGTGGGTTCCAGGTGGTCGACGAGGCGGTCGCCGGGGCGTTCGATCGCGTAGACCCGCGCCGCCGTCGACAGGTAGAAGTCCAGGAGCCGGGAGAGCGCCGCCTCCTTCTCCGACGGCGGCTGCTCGTCGCGGTCCGCGCACGCACGCGCGTAGAGCCGGACCAGGTCGTGGTACCGGTACCGGCCGGGTGCCGCCGACTCCAGGAGGGATGTGTCGACGAGGGCCTCCAGGAGGTCCTCCGTGTCCCAGAGCGACAGGTCCAGGACGGCCGCGGCCGCCGCGAGGGAGATGTCCGGGCCGTCCGCGAGGCCGAGCAGACGGAACGCGCGCGCCTGCGCCGGTTCCAGCTGCCCGTAGCCGAGTTCGAACGTCGCCTTCACCGCGAGGTCGCCCGCCTGGAGCTCGTCCAGGCGCCGCCGCGAGTCCGCCAGCTTCGCCGCCAGGACCGAGACCGTCCAGGTGCGGCGGGCCGCGAGCCGGGACGCGGCGATGCGGATGGCCAGGGGCAGGAAACCGCAGGCCGCGACGACGTCGAGGGCCGCCTCCCGTTCCGCCTGGACCCGCTCCTCGCCGACGATCCGGGTGAAGAGCTGGAGTGCCTCCTCCGGGGACATCACATCGAGGTCCACCAGGTGCGCACCGGCCAGGTCCACCATTCGGATCCGGCTGGTGACGAGGGCCGCGCAGCCCGCCGTACCGGGAAGCAGCGGGCGGATCTGGGCGGCGTCACGGGCGTTGTCCAGGAGGACCAGGACCCGGCGTCCGTCGAGAGTGGAGCGGTACAGCGCCGCCCGGTCGTCGAGCGAGTCGGGGATGGCCGAGTCCGGGGTGCCGAGCGCGCGGAGGAAGGAGCCCAGGACGGTCTCGGTCGCCGCCGCGCGGGAGCCCGCGCCCTGGAGGTCCACGTACAGCTGCCCGTCCGGGAAGTGCCGTCTCGCCTCGTGCGCGACGTGAACGGCCAGCGTCGTCTTGCCGACCCCGCCGATGCCCGCGAGCGCCGAGACGGCCATGACGTGGCCCTCGGCGGTGGCGAGCCGGTCGCCGAGTTCCCGTACGAAGGCGGCGCGGCCCGTGAAGTCCGGGACGGTCGCGGGGAGTTGGGCGGGGCGGGCGACGGGTGCGGCGGCCGGGGCGGCCTCCTCGACCGGGCGGGCGAGTTCGGCGTCGGCCTGCAGGATGCGCTGCTGGAGCCGGGAGAGTTCGGGGGTGGGGTCGACGCCGAGTTCGTCGGCGAGCAGCCGGCGGGTGTCGGCGTACACGGCGAGCGCCTCGGCCTGCCGTCCGCTGCGGTACAGCGCGAGCATCAGCAGCTCGCGGAGCCGCTCGCGCAGCGGGTGCGCGGCGGTGAGCGCGGTCAGCTCGGACACGGCCTCCGCGTGCGCGCCGACCTCCAGGTCGATGTCGAGGCGGGTCTCCAGGAGCGTGAGCCGCCACTCCTCCAGGCGGGTCCGCTGCGTCTCGGCGTACGGCCCCGGTACGGAGGCCAGCACCTCGCCGTCCCACAGGTCGAGCGCCTCGGCGAGCCGGTCGCGGGCACCGGCCCGGTCCCCGGCGGCGCGCAGCTTCTCGGCCTCGGCGCCGAGTTCCTGGGCGGTGGCGACGTCGAGGGCGGCGGCGGAGGTGCGCAGGGCGTACCCGCCGGACTCGCTGACGAGGACCTTGGGGCCGAGTGCCTTGCGGAGCCGGGAGGCGTACGTCCGTACGGCCGCGAGGGCCTGCGAGGGCGACTCCTCGCCCCAGAGGGCGTCGATCAGCTCGGAGGCGGTGGCGGTGCGCCCGCCGCGGAGGAGCAGGGCGGCGAGCAGGGCCCGCTGCTGGGGCGACCCGGTGGGTACGGGTTCGTCGTCGCGCCAGGCGCGGACGGGCCCGAGCACGGCGAAGCGGAGGAGTCCGGGGGCGGTGACGTCGGTGACGTCGGCGGGGCCGGTGGCGGCCCGGGTGTCGGCGGCAGGGTCCGCCGCGGCCGTCGCAGCCGCGTCCGCACCCCGGTCGGCGGCGTGCGTGCCGCTCGGGGCGGCATGGCTGGAATGCGTACCCGCACCCGCCGCCTCGCCGCCCTTCGGGCGGTCCGTGCCCGCGGTCGTGCCCGTGTCGTCGACCTCGCCGGTGCCCGGGCCCGTGCCGGCGCCCGCGCGCGTCCTCGGAGCCCGTTGCACCGGAACTCGCGGTCCGTTCTCACGGTCCATCGCTCCCCCTGCCCGTACCGCCACCGCTGGTTTCGCCCTGGACAGTCTGCCTTGTCCGGAGGGACTCCGTCAGCATCGGGTCGGCCGTAGTCCGGGCCGTGATGCGGCCGTAGTCCGGCTGTCACACCGTCGATCTGCCGCACGATAGCTGACGGGTCGTCAGATCGGCGCTACCGTGAAAGCCATGGAGACCTTCCCGAAGATCATCTCGGTGGACGACCACACCGTGGAGCCCCCGCACGTCTGGCGGGACCGGCTCCCGTCCCGGTACCACGACACCGGACCCCGGATCGTCCGCGCCCCGCTCAAGGAAATGACCTTCCTCGGCGGAAAGTTCGCCCCCGTCATGGGGGCCAAGGGCGACGACGGCCCGATCGGCGACTGGTGGGTCTACGAGGACCTGCACCGGCCCCTCACCCGGCTCGACACCGCCGTCGGCTACGACCGTGACGAGATACGGCTCGAAGTCATCACCTACGAGCAGATGCGGCCCGGCTCCCACTCCGTGCCCGAGCGGCTCGCCGACATGGACGTCAACCACGTCCAGTCCGCACTCTGCTTCCCCACCTTCCCGCGCTTCTGCGGGCAGACCTTCACCGAGGCGAGCGACCGCGAGCTGGGGCTGCTCTGCGTCCGGGCGTACAACGACTGGATGGTGGAGGAGTGGTGCGGGCCCGAGGCCCACGGGCGGCTCATCCCGCTCACCCTCATCCCGCTCTGGGACCCGGAGCTGGCCGCCGCCGAGGTGCGCCGGAACGCCGCGCGCGGGGTGCGGGCCGTCGCGTTCTCCGAGATCCCCCCGCACCTCGGGCTCCCCTCGGTGCACACGGACCACTGGGACCCCTTCTTCCGCGCGTGCGACGAGACCGGCACGGTCATCGCGATGCACATCGGCTCGTCCAGCCGGATGCCGTCGACGTCCGCCGACGCCCCGCCGGCCGTCGGCTCCACCATCACCTTCGCCAACTGCTGCTTCTCGATGGTCGACTGGCTGATGAGCGGCAAGTTCGAGCGCTTCCCCCACCTGAAGATCATGTACGCGGAGGGACAGATCGGCTGGATCCCGTACATCCTGGAGCGCGCCGACGTCGTCTGGGAGGAGAACCGGGGCTGGGGCGGGGTCGCCGAGAAGGTGCTGCGTCCGCCGTCCGAGCTGTTCGCCGGACACGTCTTCGGCTGCTTCTTCGACGACGCGTTCGGGCTCCGCAACCTCGACGCGATCGGGGCGGGGAACGTCCTCTACGAGACGGACTACCCGCACTCGGACTCGACGTGGCCCAAGTCGCGGGAGGTGGGCGAGGCGCAGATGGGCCATCTGCCGGCGGACGTCGTCGAGCGGATCGTGCGCGGCAACGCGATCGATCTGCTGGGCCTGACGCCGGAAGGGCTGTGGCGGCCGTGACGTAGTGCGCGGGCGGGCGCCGGGGGCGGCCGGGGCCCGGGTGGGACGTGGGCCGGGGGTTGCCGGGGCCCGGGTGGGCCGGGGGTGGCCCGGGTGGCCCGGGGGCGGTCAGGACCTGCCCGCCCCCGGCCCGCCGGACGCCGTCAGCCCCGTGACTGGGCGGTCCACATCTGGTTGGTGCCCCCGGTGCAGTCCCACTGCTGGGCCCGCGCCCCGTTCACGGTGGACCAGCCGCCGATCTCCAGGCACTTCCCGCTGTGCCGGTTGATCAGGTAGAAGACGTCGTCGCTGATGTAGTGCTCGTCCCACTGCTGGTTGGCACCGCCGTGGCAGTCCCACTGCCGGACGGTCGCGCCGTTGGTCGTGCTCCAGTCGGCGACCTCCAGGCACTTGCCGCTGTTGGCGTTCTTCTCGATCCCCCACCAGCGGCCGTTCACCCAGCTGCCGGTCGAGGCCCAGCCCTGGTTCGAGCCCCCGTGGTAGTCCCACTGGTTCACGAGGGCGCCGTTGGCGGTCGACCAGCCGCCGACCTCCAGGTAGCGCCCGCTGTGGAGGTTCTTGTAGGCGTTCCCGCCCAGGTCCTGCGCACTGGCGGAGGGCGCCTGGACGCCGGTCACCAGCGCGAGGGCCGCCGCGGCCGTCCCGAGTGCGCGCAGCGCGGTGGTCGTCTTGCCTGTCTTCATGTCGTCCCCGTGGGTTCCGTGCGGTCGGCGCCACATGTCGGTGCGGCGCCGGAGTGCCTCGCCGACCCTAGGGGGCCGCGTCGCCCCGCGGCGGAGGAGAGGGCGGTTCGCCGTCCCGGGACGGTGCGCCGCCCGTCCCGGGACGGCCGGGACAGCCGGACGGCCGACAACCCACGACGCAAGAGCCTTGCCTGATGGACTGTCAGGTACGAGCATGGGCCACCGTCCGCTCAATTGACGGTTCGTCAGATCCGGGTCGCACCGGGCCAGGGCTCAAGGGGGTTCCTCATGGTGGTCTACGGGATGCAGCTGCCGGTCCAGTCGCAGAGCGCGATCTACGCCGAGCCCTGGGAGGCGGCCGCCGGCCCCGCCGACCTCCTCGCCGTCGCCCGCGCGGCCGAGGCGCACGGCTTCGACTACCTCGCGAGCTGCGACCACGTCGCCATCCCGCGACGGCTCGCCGAGGCCATGAGCACCGTCTGGTACGACCCGGTCGCCACCCTCTCCTTCCTCGCCGCCGCCACCGAACGCGTCCGGCTGCTCTCGCACGTCGCCGTCGTCGGGCTGCGGCACCCGCTCGTCACCGCCAAGGCCTACGCGACGCTCGACCACCTCTCCGGCGGCCGGCTCGTCCTCGGGGTCGGCGCCGGGCACGTACCGGAGGAGTTCGAGGCGCTCGGCGTGGACTTCGCGCGCCGGGGCGCCGTGCTCGACGAGACCATGGACGCGCTGCGGGCCGCGCTCGGGCCCGAGGAGTACCCCGAGCACACGGGGGAGCGGTTCGCCTTCAAGGAGCTGGGCCAGCTGCCCCGGCCCGCACAGGAGCGCGTCCCGCTCTGGGTCGGCGGCTCCTCCCCGGCCGCCGTGCGCCGCGCCGCGCTCAAGGGCGACGGCTGGCTCCCGCAGGGCGACCCGCGCGAACAGCTCGCCGTACAGATCCGGAAGCTGCTGCGGCTGCGCGCCGAGGCGGGGGTCGCGGAGCCGATCACCGTCGGCGCGATCGCCGAGCCGCTGTACATCGGCACTCCCGACTGGCCCGTCGGCCGGCGCACCCTCAGCGGCCGCCCGGAGGAGATCGCCGCCTCCCTGCGCGCGTACGGGGAGATGGGCGTGCATCAGATCCAGGTCCGGTTCCGCTCCCGGAGCCGTACCGAACTCACCGACCAGATGGCGGCCTTCGGCACGGAGGTCGCCCCCCACCTCTAGGGAGTACGGACATGGGCAAGCTCGACGGGCGGGTCGTCCTCGTCACCGGCGCGGCACGCGGGCAGGGCGAGCAGGAGGCCCGGCTGTTCGCCGGGGAAGGGGCCAGGGTCGTCCTCGCGGACGTCCTCGACGACGCCGGCGCGACGCTGGCCAAGGAGCTGGGGGAGGAGCGGGCCGTCTACGTCCATCTGGACGTGACCAGCGAGGACGACTGGGCCGCGGCCGTGGCGCTGGCCAAGGAGCGGTTCGGGAAGATCGACGGGCTGGTCAACAACGCCGGCATCCTCCGCTTCAACGAGCTGCTCTCCACCCCCCTGGAGGAGTTCCAGGCGATCGTCTCCGTCAACCAGACCGGCTGCTTCCTCGGCATACGCACCGTCGCGCCCGAGATCGCGGCGGCCGGCGGCGGCACGATCGTCAACACCGCCTCGTACACGGGGCTGACGGGGATGGCCGGGGTCGGCGCCTACGCCGCCTCCAAGCACGCCGTCCTCGGGCTGACCCGGGTCGCCGCCCTGGAGCTGGCCGCGAAGGGGATCCGGGTGAACGCCGTCTGCCCGGGGGCGATCGACACCCCCATGAGCAACCCGGAGGGCGTGGACCCGGCGGCCACGGCCGAGCTGTACCGGAAGCTCGTGCCGCTCGGGCGGATCGGACGCCCGGACGAGGTGGCGGCCCTCGCGCTCTTCCTGACCGGGGACGACTCGGCGTACATCACGGGGCAGCCCTTCGTCATCGACGGCGGCTGGCTGGCCGGGGTCAGTCTCTTCTAGTCCTATCTGACGACTCGTCAGGTATTGACGCACCTGCCGCGCGGTGCGACAGTCGGGCACATCACGAATCTGACGGCACGTCAGAAACTCCGTCAGAAACTCACGAGGACGGTGAACCCCCTTGGAATTCGGGATCTTCGTACAGGGATACGTCGGCAAGCGCGCCGAGACCGATCCCGAAGCCGAGCACAAGGCCCTCATGGAGGAGACCGAGTACGTCATCCAGGCGGACAGGTCCGGCTTCAAGTACGCCTGGGCCTCGGAGCACCACTTCCTGGAGGAGTACTCGCACCTCTCCGCCAACGACGTCTACCTGGGCTACCTCGCCCACGCCACCGACCGGATCCACCTCGGCTCCGGCATCTTCAACCCCCTCGCCCCCGTCAACCACCCGGTGAAGGTCGCCGAGAAGGTCGCCATGCTCGACCACCTCTCCGGCGGACGCTTCGAGTTCGGCTCCGGCCGGGGCGCGGGCTCCCACGAGATCCTCGGGTTCATGCCGGGCATCACCGACATGAACTACACGAAGGAGCTGTGGGAGGAGACCATCGCCGAGTTCCCCAAGATGTGGCTCCAGGACGAGTACGTCGGCTTCCAGGGCAAGCACTGGTCGCTGCCGCCCCGCAAGGTCCTCCCCAAGCCGTACGGGAAGTCCCACCCCGCCATGTGGTACGCGGCCGGGTCCCCCTCCTCGTACGCCATGGCCGGCAAGAAGGGCCTCGGCGTCCTCGGCTTCAGCGTGCAGAAGGTCTCCGACATGGAGTGGGTCGTCGAGTCCTACAAGACCGCGATCAAGGAGGCCAAGGCGATCGGCGACTTCGTCAACGACAACGTCATGGTCACCTCGACCGCGATCTGCGCCGAGACCCACGACAAGGCGGTCGAGATCGCGGTGGGCGGCGGCCTGAACTACCTCCAGTCCCTCCTGTTCCGCTACCACGACACCTTCCCGCGGCCCGAGGGCATCCCGGAGTGGCCGGAGCTCCTGCCCGAGTACTCGGCCGAGATCATCGAACTCCTCATCCAGGAGGAGCTGATGATCTGCGGAGACCCCTCGGAGGTCCTCGCCCAGTGCAAGCGGTGGGAGCAGGCCGGGGCCGACCAGCTCTCCTTCGGGCTCCCGATCGGGATCTCGTACGAGGACACGATGAACTCGATCAAGCTGATCGGTGAGCACGTGATCCCCGAGATCGACACGGACCCGATCCACCGCACCACCCGCTTCCGCCAGTCCGCAGGCTCCTGAGGGACCCACGCCGACGGGCGGTGCACGACGAGCGCGGGGTGGTGTCTTCCCGGACCGCCGCCCCGTACCGGCCCCGGCCGGAGGCCGTTCCGCGGCGGCCCCCGGTCCGGGGCACACCCGTGTCCACGTCCAGCAAGGGAGGGAACGTCATGCTCGATCACCTGATCAAGGGCGCCACCGTCGTGGACGGCACCGGCGCCCCCGCCTACGTCGCCGACATCGGCATCCGCGACGGCCGGATCGTCCTCGCCGGGCCCGGCGCGGTCGCCCGTACGACCGAGGACGCCACCGGTCTCGTCCTCACGCCCGGCTTCGTCGACCCCCACACCCACTACGACGCCCAGCTGTTCTGGGACCCGTACGCCACCCCGTCCATGAACCACGGCGTCACCACCGTCGCCGGCGGCAACTGCGGTTTCACCCTCGCCCCGCTCCACCCGGACCGGCCCGAGGACGCCGACTACACCCGCCGCATGATGTCCAAGGTCGAGGGCATGGCCCTGAAGGCCCTGGAGGAGGGCGTCGACTGGAGCTGGTCGTCCTTCGCCGAGTACCTCGACGCCCTCGACGGCCGCATCGCCGTCAACGCCGGTTTCATGGTGGGCCACTGCGCCCTGCGCCGGTACGTGATGGGCGCCGACGCCGTCGGCGGGCAGCCCACCCCCGAGCAGCTCGCGCACATGGTCGCCCTGCTCAAGGAGGCCATGGAGGCCGGTGCCTGGGGGCTGTCCACCACCCAGTCGTCCACCCACTCCGACGGTGACGGCGCCCCCGTCGCCTCCCGGCACGCCACCGCGGAGGAGCTCATCGCGCTCTCCCGCGCCGTCGGCGAGCACGAGGGCACCCAGCTCGAAGCGATCCTGGCCGGCTGTCTCGACCAGTTCTCCGACGACGAGATCGAGCTGTTCGTCGAGATGACGGCGGCGGCCGGACGACCCCTCAACTGGAACGTCCTCACCATCGACGCCGCCGTCCCCGAACGCGTCCCGCGCCAGCTCACCGCCTCCGAGCGGGCCCGGAAGTCCGGCGGCCGGATCGTCGCCCTCACCATGCCGATCCTGACCCCGATGAACATGTCGCTCGGGACGTTCTGCGCCCTCAACCTCATCCCGGGGTGGGGCGAGATCCTCGGACTTCCCCTCCCCGAGCGGATCGCGAAGCTCCGCGACCCGGACGTGCGGGCCGAGATGCTGCGGCGCGCCGACTCCAAGGAGGCCGGGGTCTTCCGGCGCCTCGCCCACTTCGGGCGGTACGTCATCGGGGACACGTACAGCCCCGAGAACGAGGGCCTCACCGGCCGCGTCGTCGACGACATCGCGGCCGAGCGCGGCCAGGACGCCTTCCAGTGTCTCGTCGAGATCTGCGCCAACGACGAGCTGCGGACCGTCCTGTGGCCGATGCCCAGCGACAACGACCCGGCCTCCTGGGCGCTGCGCCGCGAGACCTGGGACCACGAGGACGTGCTGCTCGGCGGCTCCGACGCGGGCGCCCACCTGGACCGGATGTGCGGGGCGCCCTACACGACGCGGTTCCTCGGCGACTGTCTGCGCGGCCGGAAGCTCGTCCCCCTGGAGCGGGCGGTGCGGATGCTGACCGACGACCCGGCCCGGCTCTTCGGGCTCCGCGAGCGCGGCCGGATCGCCGAGGGCTTCCACGCCGACCTGGTCCTCTTCGATCCGGAGCGGATCGACGCCGGTCCGGCGACCCTCGTGCACGACCTGCCGGGGGACAGCCCGCGGCTCGACTCGCGCGCGGTCGGCATCGTGTCGGTGCGGGTCAACGGCGTGGAGACGGTACGGGACGACGAGGTGACCGGCGCGGTCCCGGGGAAGGTACTGCGCTCCGGCCGTGACACGAGGACGGTGGCGACCAGGTGAACCAGAAGCTCTTCATCGGCGGCGCGTGGGTCGAGCCCGACGGCGGTCACTACGAGGTGATCGACCCCGCCACGGAGGAGGTCGTCGGTCTCGCGCCGGAGGCCTCCCGCGCCCAGGTGTACGAGGCGGCCGCCGCCGCCCGCGAGGCCTTCGCCACCTGGTCCCGTACGAAGCCGGAGGAGCGGGCGGCGATCCTCGACCGGGCCGCCGACCTGATGGCCAGGGACGCCGAGGCGAACACGCTCCTCGCCCGCGCCGAGACGGGCGCCACCACCGGCACCGCGCGCGGCATGCAGGTCGCCGTCGGCTCCGCCCGTTTCCGGCGGTACGCGCGCGGGGCCATGGAGCCGGTCGAGCAGCCGCTGCCCCCGCAGATCAACGAGGCGGGCCCGATGGGGAGGGCCGGGGTCTTCGGCGCGGTGGCGGTACGGCGCCCGGTCGGCGTGGTCACCTGCATCACCTCGTACAACAACCCCTGGGCCAACCCGGCCGGCAAGATCGCCCCCGCGCTCGCGATGGGCAACACGGTCCTGGTGAAGCCGGCCCCGCAGGACCCGCTCTCCGTGTACGCGATGACCCGCGCCCTGGAGGAGGCCGGCGTCCCGCCGGGTGTCGTCAACGTGGTCACCGGCTCCTCCGTGGAGTCCGGGCAGGCGGCCGTGGACTCCCCGGACGTCGACATGGTGTCGTTCACCGGCTCCACGGCGGTCGGGCAGGCGATCGGCGAGGTCTGCGGCCGCTCGCTCAAGCGGCAGCTGATGGAGCTGGGCGGGAAGGGGGCCGCGCTCGTCTTCGACGACGCGGACCTGGACTCGGCGGTGATGGGGATCGGGACGACGTTCTCCTTCTACAGCGGACAGATCTGTACGGCGCCGACCCGGGTGCTCGCCCAGCGCGGGATCTACGAGCAGCTGGTCGAGAGGCTCACCGCCTATCTCGCCTACATGAAGGTGGGGGACCCGGCGGAGAAGGGGACGATCGTCGGCCCGGTGATCTCGGCGGCCCACCGCGACCGGGTGGAGTCGTACGTCGAGCTGGGGCGGAAGGAAGGGGCGCGGGTCGTGGTGGGCGGCGAGCGCCCGGACCTCCCGAAGGGCTTCTACGTGGCGCCGACGCTGCTCGCCGACTGCACCAACGAGATGCGGGTGGTGCGGGAGGAGATCTTCGGGCCGGTCGTCGTGGTCGTCCCCTTCGACGACGAGGAGGAGGGGATCGCGCTCGCCAACGACAGCGACTACGGCCTCCTCGACTACGTGTGGTCGGGCGACGTGGCCCGCGCCTTCCGGATCGCGGCCCGGCTGCGGGCCGGAGGGGTGGGGGTGAACACGATCGGCCGGAACATGGAGGCGCCGTTCGGCGGATTCAAGCGGAGCGGGGTCGGACGGGACGTGGGCTCGTACGCGCTGCACGCCTACAGCGAGCTGCAGGCGGTGGTGTGGCCGGGCTGAGGAGCGGCGGGAAAGTTCCTCGGGAAAATTTGAAAACGGACATTTCGGTCCACGCTGCGGTTCCCGCATAACGGACACGGATCGACCGACCTACCAGTTGGTCGGTCCGTGGTGGTCATCGATCTTTCAATCATCGGCGGGTGTCCGCTTCGACCCTCGCAATGTAAGGCGATGATCGATCAGATGAGCGGATTTTGATCCTCCGGATATGGAAACCGCAGCATTTAACGTCCTGTTCATGACTCAGGTGGAAGCCCGGCCCCAGGCCGGAGACACGGTAAGGGGCGTCAACGCCCCGGGCGACGCCAACGGCGTACGCACCAAAGGCCTCGGCGGAAACTCCGTCGGCCTGCTCGGCAGTGCCGTCATCGGCATCTCGACCGTCGCCCCCGTCTACTGCCTGACCTCGACGCTCGGCTCCACCGCCGGCGAGGTCGGACTGCAGATGCCCGCCGTCTTCCTCGCGGGCTTCCTCCCGATGCTCCTCGTCGCCTTCGCGTACCGGGAGCTCAACAAGGTCATGCCCGACTGCGGCACCTCGTTCACCTGGACCGTGAAGGCCTTCGGGCCCAAGATCGGCTGGATGTGCGGCTGGGGCCTCGTCATCGCGACGATCATCGTCCTCTCCAACCTGGCGGGCGTCGCGACCTCCTACTTCTGGCTCCTCGCGGGTGAGATCAGCGGCAGCGAATCCATCGCCGCCCTGGACGACAACAAAGCCGTCCACATCGTCACCTGCCTCGCGCTCATCGCCGCCGCCACCGCGATCAGCTACCGCGGCATGACCGCCACCAAGGGCGTCCAGTACACCCTCGTCGGCCTCCAGCTCGTCGTCCTCGCCGTCTTCGTCGGCATGGCCCTGTCGAAGGCCGGCTCCTTCGAGACCTCGGTCGACTTCTCCTGGTCCTGGATGAACCCCTTCGCGGTCCAGTCCTTCGCCGCCTTCACCGCCGGACTCTCGCTCTCGATCTTCATGTACTGGGGCTGGGACGCCTGCATGGCGACCAACGAGGAGACCACCGGCAGCGCCAAGACCCCCGGCCGCGCCGCGCTCATCGCGATGGTCGTCCTGGTCGGCTCCTACCTGGCCACCGGCATCGCCGCCCAGATGGTCGTCGGCTCCGGCGAGGAGGGCCTCGGCCTGGCCAACCCCGAGACCTCCGACAACGTCTTCGCCGCCCTCGCCGGCCCGGTCATGGGCCCGACGCTCGGCATCCTGCTCTTCGTCGCGGTCCTCGCCTCGGCGGCCGCCAGCCTCCAGACGACGTTCATCCCGGTCGCCCGCACGGTGCTCGCGATGTCCACGTACGAGGCGCTGCCGAAGTCCTTCACCAAGGTCCACCCGGTCTTCAAGACCCCCGGCAAGGCCACGGTCGTCGCCGGCGTCGCCACCGGCGTCTTCTACACCGTGATGACCCTGCTCAGCGAGAACGTCCTGGTCGACACCATCTACGCGCTCGGCCTGATGATCTGCTTCTACTACGCGCTCACGGCCTTCGCCTGCGTCTGGTACTTCCGCGGCGAGCTCTTCCGCTCAGGCCGGGACTTCGCCTACAAGGGCCTCATGCCGCTGCTCGGCGGCCTGATGCTGACGGCCGTCTTCGGCAAGACGCTGTACGACATGTGGGACCCGGCGTACGGCTCCGGCTCCGCGGTCTTCGGCGTCGGCTCGGTCTTCGTGATCGGCGTCGGACTGCTGCTCATCGGCGTGGTGATCATGCTGGTCATGCAGCGCCGGAGCCCCGCGTTCTTCCGCGGCGAGGTCCTGACGAAGGAGACGCCGTCGCTGGTGGTGGCCGACTGACGGTCGTACGCGCCTGAGTCCCGGAGACGCGAAGGTGGCGGGCCCGTGGGGGGTCCCGCCACCTTCGTTCTGCGTCCCTCGGGTGCGGCTCAGTGGTGTCCGGGGAGCAGCCGCTCCACCGCCGCGTTGGCGGGCGGCAGGTCGGGGGTGCCGGCCGGCTTGGCCTTCGGGGTCAGGACACCGCTGAGCGGCACCACCGAGGGAAGGTTCATGCCGCCGGTGTCGGCGGCGGCGGATCCGGCGGCGGCGAGGCCGCCGGTCGCGGCGAAACAGGTCAGGGCGACTGCGGTGAGCATCTTCTTCATGCCCGCACCAACGCGGACGGCATGGATCCGGTTACGACCTCCAGGTCGCGCCGGGACCCGTCGCGACTACCAGGTCCCCTCGCGACCCCGTCACGACTACCAGGTCGCACCCGCCGGCTGCCGGGTCGTCGCGTTGAGCCGGTTGAAGAGGTTGGTGACCCCCAGCCACAGCACGATCTGCGCGAGCTGCTTCTCGTCGTAGTGCCGGGCCGCCTCGTCCCACACCGCGTCCGGCACGGCGTCCGGACGGTCCGCGAGCCGGGTCGCGTACTCGGCGAGGGCGAGCGCCGCCCGCTCCGCCTCCGTGAAGTACGGGGCCTCCCGCCAGGCCGCCACGGCGTGCAGCCGCTCGTCCGTCTCGCCCTCCTTCTGCGACATCAGGGCCCCGCCCACCACGCAGTACCCGCAGCCGTTGATCTGACTGGCCCGGAGGTGGACCAGACCCAGGGTGGTGCCGGGCACGTCGCCGCCCGACATGACGGCCTTGACGAGCTGCTGGATCGCGGGCCCGGCCTGGGGGAGGAGGGCGGCGGGGTTGGCCATACGGGCAGGGCGAAGCTGCACGGCGGGGCTCCTTAGGATGCATGCATGTATCGGGAAACGAACTGGTCGCTGCGCCCCGGGACGGCGGACGACGTCGAGGTCATCGCCGAACTGAGGGCGGTCGTCATGCGGGACGACCTGGTGCGCCTCGGCCGCTACGACGAACACCGGGTGCGTCAGCGGCTGCGCGACGGCTTCTCGCCGGAGCACACCTCGGTCGTCGAGGTGGACGGCGGCTTCGCGGGCTGCGTCACGATGCGCCCGTACGAAGGGGTCGAAGGCGGTGAAGGGCTCTACCTGGAGCACTTCTACCTGGACCCCGGGGTCCAGGGGCGGGGTCTCGGTACGGCGGTGCTGCGGGAGCTGCTCGCACGGGCGGACGAGGCCGCGGTCCCGGTCCGCCTGGTCGTGCTCCGGGGAAGCGCCGCCCGCCGACTCTATGAGCGGGAGGGCTTCACGTACGTGTCCGAGGACCCGGTGGACGTGCTCCTCGTGCGCGAGGTCCCGGCGGTCGCCGCACCCCTCACAGGCCGACTCCGGCCGGCTGGCGGACGGTGACGTTGATCCGGTTGAACAGGTTCGTGACGGCCACCATCAGGACGATCGCCGCGAGCTGCTTCTCGTCGTAGTGGTCGGCGGCCGCGTCCCAGACGTCGTCCGGCACGGCGTCCGACGTGTCGGCGAGCCGGGTCGCCGCCTCGGCCAGGGCGAGGGCCGCGCGCTCCTCGTCGGAGAAGTACGGGGCCTCGCGCCAGGCGGCGACGGCGAACAGCTTCTCGTCGCTCACGCCGTTCTTCTTCGCGCTCTTCGCGCCGTAGTCGACACAGAAGCCGCAGCCGTTGATCTGGCTGGCCCGCAGATGCACCAGCTCCAGGGTGGACTCCGGGACACCGCCCTCACGGGTCGCCTTCACCAGGTTCTGGATGGCGGGACCGGCGCCGGGGAGGACGTAGGCGGGGTTGGTCATCCGGGGGGTGATCTCGTGGGCCATGGTGATCGCTCCTCAGCGTCTCTCGGTGTTTCTCGGTGTCTCGCGATGTCTCGCGATGTCTGCGATGTCGTTCTTCCGTCGCTTTCAATGAACTGACGGATCCGACGCCGAGGGTGTGACACCTTCCGAGAACTTTTTCCGGAGAACTTTCGGAGAGCCTTCCGGCGGGCTCTCCGGAGGGCTTGGCCGGAGAGCCCCTACGCCTCCGCGATGAGGGCGGTGGCGACCGTGCGGAAGCCGAGCCGGCCGTAGAGCCGGGCCACGTCCGCGTCCGTCGCCGACAGGAACACCAGCTCCACGCCACGGGACCGGGCGTCGGCCACCAGCGCCGCCGTCACCGCGAGCCCGAGGCCCCGGCGCCGGGCGTCCGGGAGGGTGCCGACCCCGACGACCTCGGAGACGGCCCCGACGGGCTGGTGCTGCCCGGCGGCGAGCGCGGTGCCGGAAGCGTCCAGAGCGGCGGCGAGGCGGGTGAGGCCCGCCGTGAGCCGGGCGGCGACCTGGTCGGAGGCCGTCGGCGCGGGCTCGGCGCCGAAGGCCGCGTACGGGGCGGCGACCGCGCTCGCCAGGACGGGATCCCCGGCGTCGACCATCCGTACGGTGACGCCCTCGGGCTCCGGTACGGCGAGCCCTTCGCCCTCCAGGACCATCAGCGGATGCTCGTGCACGGTGAGCCCGCTCGCCTCCACGGCCGCCCGCAGCCCCGGCGTCGTCTCGGCGACCCACTCGAAGGCCTCCGGCGCCCCCAACTCCCGCTGCCGCGCCCGGACCCGGTCCACCTCGGCGGCCGACACGTCCCCGGCGTACCCGAGCGCGGGGCGCGCGTAGTACGGCCAGCCCTCCCCCTCCCGTACGAACAGGGTCAGGGGCCCCAACTCCTCGGCGCGGGCGGCGGATCGGGGGACGGCGTCGTAGTACGACTCAAGTCGGTTCAGCACGCGGGCCACGGTAGGCGGTGGGGCGGGAGAGCGCTCGGGGATTTCGGCCGGGACGGGAACCGTGCATGGCATGATCCCGTCACTCAGATCACGATCGACTGGGGGAGACGGCGATGAGCAGGACGCACACCTGCCCGGGATGCGGGCGCGACGACCGGGTGCAGGCCGTGCCGGCCGTGTACCTGGGGGGACGGGACTCCGTCGTGACCCGGGAACGGGACTCGGACGGCGACATGCGGAACGTGACGCGGACGGCGACCACGGGGCTGTCCAAGGCGCTGGCGCCGATGCCGGAGCCGCCGTCGTACGCGATCGGCTGTCTCGGGGTCCTCGCCACCGCTGTGGCCATCGGCACCTTCCTGGGCGGCGTCCTGGCCGGGAAGTGGTTCCGGGACGAGCCCGCTCACGAGCCGCCCGAGCTGGGCGACTGGCACATGTACCCGCAGGACGTGGCCGCCGAGGCTCCGCCCGCCTACGAGTTCCTGGGCTGGATCTCGGCCTTCGCGCTGCTCGCGGCCGTCCTGGTGTTCACGCTGGTGTACCGGCGCAAGACCGTCTTCACACGGCAGACGCGCGGCCGCCACCGCGCCGAGGAACTCTGGTCGCGCGGCTGGTACTGCCACCGCTGCGGCACGGTCCACTTCGAGGACGTCCCCGGCGAGGACCGCGCCCCCCTCACCCTCCAGCAGTTCCGCGAACGGGTCTGGGAACACGGCGGCTACGGAGACCTGGCGGCCGAGCAGCGAGCGGTGGCGGCGCTCGAAGGCTGAGGGCTCCCGCTCGTCAGCGGGCGTCCAGGAACACCGGGTTCGTGAAGGCCGCGAGGGCGCCGGGCAGCGGGGGCTGGAGCGCCGGGTGGCGGACCTCGGCGCGTACGTACGTGGCGTACGCGGCCGTCGTCGACCACTCGGCGAAGCCCTCGGCCGCCGGAGACGTGTGCAGCACGCCCTGGTCCGTGACGAAGCGGATCGTGCCGCCCTCCGGGGCGCCCGTCACCTTCAGCCGTACCGTCACCGGCTCGTCGCCGGCGACCCGCAGCCGCTCGCCGATGCCCGCCGTACGCCCCCGGCCGTCCGTCACCGAGAAGTCCAGGGAGACCGCGGAGGACTCGGCGACGTACGAGCGGCCCGCGCGCAGCCCCGCGACGATCGCCGCCCGGCTCAGGTCGTCGGCGAGGACCACGGTCTGCGGGGTGCCGACGCGGTCCGGGTCGCGGTGGGCGTCGCTGTTGCCCATCGCCGGGGTCCAGCGGCCCCGGGCGAGGGCTGCGTCCCAACCGGCCAGGGACACCTCGTCATCGGGGGTGAAGGGGCCGTTCCACACCTCGACGGCGTCCGCGTCGCCGAGGCCGAACCTCCACATGCAGCCGATGCAGGTGGCGTGCGGATGAGCGGGGACGACGAGGCCGCCGGCCCGGCGGATCTCGCGCGCGAAGTGCCCGAAGCGGTTGTCGCGGGCCCGGTAGCGCCAGTCGACGAAGGTGCCCGGGTCGGTGCCGACGGCGAGGACGTGCCCGTTGCGGGTGGTGACCTCCTCGCCGAGCAGGATCAGCAGGTCGTCCCCGGCGTGCTCGGCCCACGCGCCGTGCCCGCCATGGGTGTTGTGCTCGGTGGCGGTCAGGAAGTCGAGCCCGGCGGCGCGCGCGAGGGCGGCGACCTCGGCGGGGGTGCGGCGCCCGTCCGAGTACACCGTGTGGAGGTGGCAGTCGCCGCGGTACCAGGCGCGGCCCCGGCCCGCGGCCCGCTCCGGCGGGTAGACGGGACGGGGCGTCGGCGCCGGGGCGCCGAACCGGAGGGTGAGGGTGACGGTGTACGGGAGTCCCCGCGGGGCCACGGTGTAGGGGGCCAGGACGACGAACCAGGTCCCGGCCTTGAGCGGCCCGGCGACGTAACCGGGCGTCGCCTCGTCCGCCCGAACGAAGAACTCCTTGCGCGCGCCGCCCGACCAGCCGCGGAATCCGTTGCCGCCGAGTGCCGTGCCGCGCTGGTCGAAGAGGCCGATGTCGAGGGCGTTGCCCTGGGTGCCGGCGGGGACCGCGGGCCGCTCGTAGGAGTACGCGACATGGAGTTCGCGCACGCCGCGGGGCAGCTCGACCGGGAGGTACACGTAGTCGGGGGAGCCGGGCGGCAGGGTGCCCGTCACGGTCTCCGTCCGTTCGCCGTCCTCGGCGTGGGCGAAGCTCACACCACCCAAGGTCAGGGCCGAAGCGATGCCCGTCGTGATGCCTGTCGCGAGGAGTGCACGTCTGCTCGGTTCGCTCATGGAGGCACCCTGGTCTCCGCGCGTGAACCCCGCGGTAACGGGAGATGCCCTGGGGGCTGCGGTCGACTCCCGCCCCGGCCGACGACCGGTCGATCGGACACCCCTGCCACCTCGCCCCACCGCACCCCTCGGAAATCCGGGCCGTACGCCCTACCGTGCCGCTATGCGGATCTCGACCACGATCTTCCTGACCGACGAGACCATCACCCCGGTGCGGCTCGCGCGCGAGCTCGAACAGCGCGGCTTCGGCGGGCTCTACCTCCCCGAGCACACCCACATCCCCGTCGCCCGGGACACGGCCTACCCGGCCGGCGGCGAGCTGCCGAGGGAGTACGGACGCACCCTCGACCCGTTCGTGGCCCTCGGCCAGGCCGCCGCCGTCACCGAGCGCCTCGTGCTCGGCACCGGCATCACACTGATCGCCCAGCACGACCCGATCGCCCTCGCGAAGCAGATCGCCACCCTCGACCACCTCTCCGGCGGCCGCTTCACCCTCGGCCTCGGCTTCGGCTGGAACAAGGAGGAAGCCGCCGACCACGGCGTCGACTGGCCGACCCGCCGCGACCTGGGCCGCGACCGCCTGAACCTGATGCGGGCGCTGTGGTCCCCGGAGCCCACGGCGTACGAAGGCGAGTTCGGCCACTCGGTCCGCGCCTCGGAGGCCTGGCCGAAACCCGCGGGCGGCGCACCCCGCACCCTCCTGGGCGGCGCGGCGGGCCCGAAGCTCTTCGCCCAGATCGCCGCG
Organism: Streptomyces sp. NBC_00250; assembly: GCF_036192275.1. NCBI lineage: Bacteria > Bacillati > Actinomycetota > Actinomycetes > Kitasatosporales > Streptomycetaceae > Streptomyces > Streptomyces sp. NBC_00250. Next base: position 5,313,199 of record NZ_CP108088.1, read on the forward strand.
CAGACGGACGGCTGGATGCCGATCGGCGGCCGGGGCCTGACGGAGTCGCTCCCGCTCCTGAAGGCGGAGTGGGAGAAGGCGGGCCGCGACCCGAAGACCCTGGAGCTCGTCCCGTACGCGGTCCTCCCGTCCCCGGGCAAACTCGCGCACTACACGGAACTGGGCTGCGAGGAGGTCGTCCTCCAGCTGCCCCCGGCGGGCGAGACGGAGGTCCTGCGCACCTTGGACGCGTACGCGCAGTACCTCTGAGGAACGGCGCGTACGCGCGGCACCTCAGAGGAACGGCCGACCGACCCGGGCGCGGAACCGACCCGGGCGCGGAACCGACCCGGGTTCGGCACCCACCCGGGCGCGGAACCGACCCGGGCTTGGCACCCACCCGGGCGCGGAACCGACCCGGCTTCGGGTACCGACCGCGGCCGGGGCCTGGCCGGTTCCTGTGGGGACCCCAACCTTCTCCCACGCGCCCGCTCGTATGCTCGTTTCATGACGGATGACCAGGAAGCTCGTCCCACCGCGAACGCCATGCGCCGCGCCCTCAAGCGGGCCAGAGACGGAGTCGCGCTCGATGTCGGTGAGGCGGCCGTGCTGTTGCGGGCGCGGGGGGAGGACCTGGAGGATCTGGTCGCCTCCGCCGGGCGCGTGCGGGACGCCGGGCTCGACGCGGCCGGGCGGGCCGGGGTCATCACGTACTCGAAGAGCGTGTTCATACCGCTCACCCGGCTCTGCCGGGACAAGTGCCACTACTGCACCTTCGTCACCGTCCCCGGCAAGCTGCGCCGGGCCGGGCACGGGATGTTCATGTCGCCGGACGAGGTCCTCGACATCGCCCGGCGCGGGGCCGAGATGGGCTGCAAGGAGGCCCTGATCACCCTGGGCGACAAGCCCGAGGACCGCTGGCCGGAGGCCCGGGAGTGGCTCGACGCCCACGGGTACGACGACACCATCGCGTACGTACGGGCCATGGCCATCCGGATCCTGGAGGAGACCGGGCTTCTCCCCCACCTCAATCCCGGCGTGCTCTCCTGGACCGACTTCCAGCGGCTCAAGCCCGTCGCCCCGTCCATGGGAATGATGCTGGAGACCACCGCCACCCGCCTCTGGTCGGAGCCCGGCGGCCCCCACCACGGGTCCCCCGACAAGGAGCCGGCCGTGCGCCTCCGGGTCCTGGAGGACGCCGGGCGGTCGTCCGTGCCGTTCACCTCGGGGCTGCTCCTCGGGATCGGAGAGACCCTTGAGGAGCGGGCCGAGTCCCTCTTCGCGCTGCGCCGCGTCTCCCGGGCGTACCACTCGATCCAGGAGCTGATCATCCAGAACTTCCGCGCCAAGCCGGACACGGCCATGCGCGGAATGCCGGACGCCGAACTCGACGACCTCGTCGCCACCGTGGCCGTCGCCCGGCACATCATGGGCCCCTCCGCCTGCCTCCAGGCCCCGCCGAACCTCGTCGACTCGGAGTACGAGCGGCTCATCGCGGCCGGCATCGACGACTGGGGCGGGGTCTCCCCGCTCACCATCGACCATGTGAACCCGGAGCGGCCCTGGCCGCGGATCGAGGAGCTCGCCGAGAAGTCCCGCGCCGCCGGCTTCGAGCTGCGCGAACGCCTCTGCGTCTACCCCGAGTTCGTCACCCGGGGCGAACCCTGGCTCGACCCCCGGCTCCTCCCGCACGTCCGCGCCCTCGCGGACCCCGAGACGGGGCTCGCGAACCCCGAGGCGCCCGTGCGCGGCCTGCCCTGGCAGGAGCCCGACGAGGCGTTCACCGCCACCGGCCGCACCGATCTGCACACCACCATCGACACCACCGGCCGCACCCACGACCGGCGCGACGACTTCGACGAGGTGTACGGCGACTGGGAAGCACTGCGCGAGGCGGCCGCCCCCGGGATGGTCCCCGAGCGGGTCGACGCCGACGTCCGCGAGGCGCTCGCCGTCGCCGCCGACGACCCGACGAAGCTCACCGACGCCCAGGCGCTCGCCCTGCTGCACGCCGACGGGCCCGCGCTCGACGCGTTGACCCGGATCGCGGACGACGTCCGCAGGTCCGTGTCCGGCGACGACGTCACGTACATCGTCACGCGGAACATCAACTTCACCAACGTCTGCTACACCGGCTGCCGTTTCTGCGCCTTCGCCCAGCGCCGTACCGACGCCGACGCGTACACCCTCTCCCTCGACCAGGTCGCCGACCGCGCCGAGCAGGCCTGGGAGGTCGGCGCCGTCGAGGTCTGCATGCAGGGCGGCATCCACCCCGACCTGCCCGGCACCGCCTACTTCGACATCGCGCGCGCGGTGAAGAAGCGCGTCCCCGGCATGCACGTGCACGCCTTCTCGCCGATGGAGGTCGTCAACGGCGCCACCAGGACCGGGCTCTCGATCCGCGAGTGGCTCACGGCCGCCAAGGAGGCCGGGCTCGACTCGATCCCCGGCACCGCCGCCGAGATCCTCGACGACGAGGTCCGCTGGGTCCTCACCAAGGGCAAGCTGCCCACGGCCACCTGGATCGAGGTGATCACCACCGCCCACGAGCTGGGCATCCGGTCCTCGTCCACGATGATGTACGGCCATGTGGACCAGCCCCGGCACTGGCTCGGCCACTTCCGCACCCTCTCCCGGATCCAGCAGGAGACCGGTGGCTTCACGGAGTTCGTGACCCTCCCCTTCATCCACACCAACGCGCCCGTCTACCTCGCGGGCATCGCCCGCCCCGGCCCGACCGCCCGTGACAACCGCGCGGTCATCGCCATGGCCCGGCTCCTCCTCCACCCGCACATCCCCAACATCCAGACCAGCTGGGTGAAGCTGGGCACGGAGGGCGCCGCCGAGATGCTCCGCTCGGGCGCCAACGACCTGGGCGGCACCCTGATGGAGGAGACCATCTCCCGGATGGCCGGGTCGAGTTACGGCTCGTACCGCTCGATCCGCGACCTGGAGGCCATCGCGGAGGCGGCGGGCCGCCCGGCGAAGCCCCGGACGACGCTCTACGGCGAGGTCCCGGAGGAGCGGCAGCGCACGGCGAGGGCCTCGGACGGCCACCTCCCGGAGCTGCTGCCCGTGCTGGGCGACTAGGTGTCTTGTCGATCACGCCGCGAGCCCGGCCTGATCGACAAGACACCCCCTGGGCCCTGTCCGGCGGGTCGTGGCCGGGCCCTGATCCGCCGGGCATCCTCTAGCGGTGGTCGCGGAGGGTGTAGCCGCCCTCGATCACACGGGCATCGGCGGCCGGGGCCATGCACTTCGTGAGCAGCGGCTCGCCCTCCAGCGTTCCCCCGGAGAGTCCGATGCGGCTCGGTCCGTCTCCCTTCGGGGGAACGAGGAAGCTCACGCCCATGCGGAAGTGCGGGTCCAGCACCCCCTGCCAGGGGCTGCCGGGGTTGGTGCGGACGAGCGTGCCGGTCACGGTCGCGGTGGGACCGCCGGTGGTCAGGCAGTCGACCTTGAACTCGCCCCAGTGGGTCGTGGCGGGCGCGCCGTCCTTCGCCGGGTAGCTGTGGGAGAGGCGGAAGGTGCCCCACGAGCGGGTGGGGAGGGAGCCCGCGGCGTAGGTGGCGCGGGCGTCGACGCTGAACCGGACCTCCTCCTCGGTTTCGGGGTACTCCATCCGCCCCTCGCCCTTGAGGGAGGACCGGAGGGTCGAGGCGGATGCTTCAGCGGACGCGTGCGCGGACCCGTACGCGGACGCGGACAGGGGCGCCGGGGCTTCGGCGGGGGCGGGTGCCGCGACGGCGACGGGGGTGGCGACAGCGGCGACCAGCGCGAGCAGGGCGGCGGCCCGCAGGGAGTTCTTCAGCACGGTGATGCTCCGATCGAGGAGTCCGGTACGTCCCCACGAGCCTCGCCGACCTCCCGGTCCCGGACGTCCGTCGAGGGGTGGGTCCGTCTCCGCCGCTCGGGGGAGAGCGCTGCGGTCGGGGCGAGGACGGCCGCCCGACCGACAGCCGGAAGTGCGGTCAAAAGCGGCCTGAAGGGCGTCGGATCACATAACGTTCCGGCCCCCGAACGGACGTACTCGGTCGATTACAGTGCTGCGCAGACCGGTCTACGGGGGGAGGGCACGTCGTGGCCACGACAGCCGCGGCCGTGTGGGGCCGCGCCGAACAGCAGGATTTCCGGGCCCGCGTACGGGGCTGTCTGCTCGGCGGAGCCCTCGGCGACGCCCTGGGCGCGGCCGTCGACGGACTCACCCTCGCCGAGGTCCGCGAGGCCCACGGACCTGACGGACTCGGCGAGCCCGCGCCCGCGTTCGGCCGCCGCGGCGCCGTCACCGCCGCGACCCAGATGGGGCTCTTCACCGTCGACGGACTGATCCGCGCCCAGGTCCGCCGCGACACCGGCGCCTGGCACCCGCCCACCGACGTCCACCGGGCGCATCTGCGCTGGGCCGCCACCCAGCGCGACTGGGGCCCCGACGAGCGCCGCAAGGACAACGGCTGGCTCGCCCACGAGGAGTGGCTCTACGCCCGCCGCAACCCGCCCCGCGCCTGCCTCACCGGCCTCGGCGACGACATCCTCGGCACCCTCGACAAGCCCAAGAACCCCACCGCCGCCGACTCGGGCGCCCTCGTCCGCTCGGCCCCCTTCGGGCTGCTCGTCGGCTGGGAGCCGCAGCTCGTCTGCCAGCTCGCCGTGGAGTGCGCGGCACAGACCCACGGCGCCCCGGCCGCCGGCCTGGCGGCGGGCGCCTTCGCGGTCGTCGTCCACGGCCTCGCGCGCGGCGGCTCCGTCGAGGCGGCCGTGGACCGGGCCCTGGGGCAGCTGGCGGTGCGCCCCGGCCACGAGCCGGTCACCGAGGCACTCGGCCACGCCCTCGGAGCCGTACGGGAAGGGGTTCCCGACCCGGAGCGGGTGGCCGCCCTCGGCGCGGGGGAGGACCGGGCGGAGGGGCAGCTGGCGGCGGCCGTGTACTGCGCCCTGGTCGGCGAGGACGTGCGGCACGGTCTGCGGCTCGCGGTGAACCACGACGGGCCCTCGGCGGTGACGGGGGCGCTCACGGGCGCGCTGCTCGGCGCCCTGCACGGCGAGACGGCCCTCCCGCCGGCCTGGCTGGCCGAACTGGAGGGCCGTGCGACGGTCCTGGAGCTCGCGGACGACTTCTCGATGGAGATGACGCAGGGGGCGGCCCTGCACGGCCCGGCGGAGTCGTCGCCGGGCTGGCTGGCGCGCTATCCGAGGGGCTGATCGGCGGCCCGCTCGGGCCCGGTCTGGGCGGGGATCCGGGCGGCGCCGGTCCCGTCCCCGTCGCCGTCCGAGCCGATCTTCGCGAGCAGCGCGTCCCGCTCCGGGGTGTCCTCGGGCCGGACGAAGCCGATGAGGACGTACAGGACGAGGGACGTGGCGAGCGGCGAGACGATCTGGATCTGGAGCTCGACGCCGTCGAGGCCGTAGTTGGTGAGCCAGAAGACGAAGAGTCCGGCGGCCCAGGAGACGAGCGCGGCGGTCGGGCCCGACTTCCGGAAGGCGCGGAGCAGTCCGAGCATGAAGGGGATCGCGATCGGCCCCATGAGCCCGGCGACCCACTTGATGACGACGGTGATGATGTCCTTGAAGGTGGGGGAGTTGACCTGGGTGGCGACCGCCATCGACAGCGCGAGGAACGCGATCGTCGACCAGCGCGCGGCGACGAGACCGGCCTTCTGCGTCCAGCCGCGGGCGGCCTTGCTGAGGGCGGGTGCGATGTCCCGGGTGAAGACGGCCGCGATGGCGTTGGCGTCGGAGGAGCACATGGCCATGGTGTGCGAGAAGAAGCCGACGACGACGAGGCCGAGGAGGCCGTGCGGCAGCAGCTGCTCGGTCATCAGGGCGTACGAGTCGGAGGCGTCGGGCTTCTTGGGGTCGACGAGCAGCGGCGCGACCCACATGGGGAAGAAGAGGACCAGCGGCCAGACGAACCACAGCACCGCGGAGAGCCGGCCGGAGCGGGTGGCCTCGCGGGCGTTGGGGGTGGCCATGTAGCGCTGGGCCTGGTTCCACATGCCGCCGCTGTATTCGAAGGTCTTGATGAACAGGTACGCGAGGAGGAAGGTCAGCGTGTACGGGCCGGCCGTCGGCGCGGTGTGGCCCTGGAGCTCGGGGCGGTCCCACACGGTCCACAGGGCGCTGAAGCCGCCGAGCTTGCCGAGGACGGCGACGAGCATGGCGACGCCGGCGAGGAGCTGGATGACGAACTGGCCGAGTTCGGTGAGGGCGTCGGCCCAGAGCCCGCCGACCGTGCAGTAGATGCCGGTGACGACGCCGGTGATGAGGATGCCCTGGTTGAGGGAGATGCCGGTGAAGACGGAGAGCAGGGTGGCGATGGCGGCCCACTTGGCGCCGACGTCGACGATCTTCAGCAGGACGCCGGACCAGGCGAGGGCCTGCTGGGTGGGGAGGTTGTAGCGGTCCTTGAGGTATTCGAGCGGGGAGGCCACCTTGAGGCGGGAGCGCAGCCGGTTGAGCCGGGGCGCGAAGAGGTGCGCGCCGACGGCGATGCCGATCGCGATGGGGAAGGACCAGGTGACGTAGGACGTGACGCCGTAGGTGAAGGCGATGCCCGCGTATCCGGTGAACATCACCGCGCTGTAGCCCGACATGTGGTGGGAGATGCCGGAGAGCCACCAGGGCATCCGGCCGCCGGCGGTGAAGAAGTCGGAGACGGTGTCCACGCGCTTGTGGGACCAGACGCCGATCGCGACCATCACGCCGAAGTAGCCGATGAGCACGGCCCAGTCGAGACTGTTCATGGAGAGCCCCCTCCAGGGGTCTGGTCCGCCTTGTGAACGCCGTTCATGGTGTGGCGAGTTGCAAGGCAGGGACAATGCAATGGAGGGTCAAGGGACAGTAAAATCGTTCTGTTTACTGACCCTTGTTCATGTCTATGAACTTGTCTCGGGTGGATTCAGGGGGCCCCGCTGGGCCTCATCGCATCAGCTCACCCGCGTTGACCAGCAGCGACTGTCCCGTGATCGCCCGCGCCCGGTCCGAGGCGAGGAAGGCCGCCGCCTCCGCCACGTCCCCGTCCGTCGCCAGCTCCGGCAGCGCCATCCGCTCGGTGAGCCGAGCGAGCACCTCCGCCTCCGGGACCTTCTCGGTGTGCGCGGTGAACTGGACGAAGGCCTGCACCGGCGGACCCCACATCCAGCCGGGCAGCACGGTGTTGACCCGGATGCGGTGCGGTCCGAGCTCGCGCGCGAGGGAGTACATCGCCGAGGTCAGCGCCCCCTTCGAGGCCGCGTACGCCGCCTGCCGCACCTGCGTGGGCGCGGCCACCGCCGACTGCGTACCGATCAGGACCACCGAACCCCCGCGCTCCTTGAGCGCCGGCAGGCAGGCGCGGGTCATGCGGAGGGTCCCGAGCAGATTGACGTCGAGCACCCCCTGCCAGGTCGCGAAGTCGGCGTCTTCGAGGCCGCCGAAGCAGGAGTCCCAGGCGGCGACGTGGACCACCGCGTCGATCCCGCCGAAGCGCTCGGTCGCGAGGCCGGCGAGGGCCTCGCACTGCTCCTCGTCGGTGATGTCGGTGGCCCGGTAGGCGGTACGGCGCCCCTCCGGGTCGATCGCGGCGGCGGACTTGGCGAGGTTGGCCTCGGTGCGGGCCCCGAGGACCGCGTTGCCCCCGTCCCGTACGACCGTCTCGGCGATGCGGTGGCCGAGCCCGGCGCCGACACCCGACACCACGACCGTCTTCCCCTGGAGCAGCATCCGGACCCCTCTCAAGCCTGGCCAACTATCTGACGGTCCGTCAGAGTGGTCGTCAGGGTAGGTCCCTGTCACCGACTTGGGAAGAGGTACGAGAGTGAGCGAGGAGACCCGCAGCGAGACGTACGCGGAGCTGGCGTCCGTCGGCCCGTACGGGGTGCGGCCCGGCCATGCGCTGATCACCATGGTCGAGCCGCACCCGGGCCACGAGTACGCGTACAACCGCTGGTACGAGGACGACCACTACTACGCCGGCGCCATGGCCATGCCCTGGATGTACGCGGGCCGCCGCTGGGTCGCCACCCGCGAACTCCAGGACCTGCGCGTCCCGGAGAAGTCCGCCGTCGCCCGGCCCGTCACCGCGGGCTGCTACCTCTCCACGTACTGGATCACCGAGGGCCGCTACGACGACCACATGAAGTGGACCGTCGGCATCAACAAGCGCCTCAACCGCGACGCCCGCGTCCACCAGGAACGGACCCACGTCTTCACCGCGTTCCAGGACCACGAGGCGACCGTCTACCGCGACGGGGCGGCCGGCCCGCGCGACTTCCACGCCCTCGACCACCCCTACGCGGGCCTGATCCTCCAGGTGATCGACTCCGAAGGCCCGGAGGAACGCGCCGAACTCCTCGAACGACTCCGGACCCGGGATCTTCCCCGGCGCCTCGCCGGCTCACCGGCGGCGATGGTCACGCTCTTCCGCCCGACCCCGCTCCCCGGCGACCGCATGACGTACGTGAAGCAGGTCGAGGGCGTCGACACCCGGCTGACCCTGCTGTGGTTCCTGGAGCGGGACCCCAGGGAGTGCTGGACGGATCACTTCGCGGATCTGGAGACGCTGGGCGGCGCGGGAGACGGCGGTCCCGGCCGGGTGGAGCTGGTGGCGCCCTTCATCCCGACGGTGCCGGGGACGGACCGGTACGTGGACCAACTGAGGTAACCGGTCGGCCGAATCCGGTAGGTCGTTTCCGGTCGGCCGAATCAGGTAGGCCGTTTCCGGTCGGCCGAATCCGGGAAAAGGCCGAGCCCCCTCGGCCAGGACGGCGGACCGGTCGAGAGGGCTCTTTCGTACTGCTGGTGGTGACGGCTTGAGCAGCGGGGCTCAGAGAGCCCCGTTGCTCACCTCGCCGACGAAGGCGTTCCACGATCCCGGTCCGAAAGAAAGGGAGGGACCCTCGGGGGCCTTGGAGTCCCGCACCGCGATCGCGGCCACGAGGGGGGACTTCACTTCGACGCAGGCCCCGTTCCCTCCGGAGTACGAGGACTTCGTCCAGGTGTCGGTGCCACCCTGAATAATCGCCATGCTGCTCAGCTCCGGTTCTGCCAGTGGATGTCGCGCCAACGTTCTTGCCGGCGTGATCGACGCTACTTGCTGGTCCCGCCCGGCGGGACCAGCGTTCACACGTCCGAGTGGCATATTCCAACTGAGCTTCCGTGGGAGCGAGTACGCGGTGTACCGTACCCGCCCCGCTGTTTTCGGGCCGGCGCGAGAGGCCGTTCGGCTCAGCCCCTGGCGTGCTTCTTCACCATCTCCGAGATGAAGTCGCGGGTCTGCTCGACGTTCAGCGCCTGTGCCCTGAGGTGCTCGTACATGACGCTGTACTTGCCGACGTCCTGCGCCTTCTCCAGGTACAGATCGCTCGTCACGCCCTCGATGTAGACGACGCTGGAGTCGGACGTGTCCGGGAACTCCAGGATCGAGTACTGGCCGCTGATCCCCGGATGCGCACCCATCTCGAACGGGATCACCTGCACGGTCACGTGCGGCAGGTGCGACTGCTCGATGAGGTGCTCCAGCTGCTCCACCATCAGCTGCCTGCTGCCGACGATCCGGTGCAGCGCACCCTCGTCGATGACCGCCCACAGCCGCAGCGGACGCTCCTCGTCCCGGATCCGCTCCTGGCGGCGGGTACGGACCGTGACCCGCTTCTCGATGTCCGCGGGCGCCGACTCCGGCAGCGCGCCGGAGATCACGGCCTCCGCGTACGCGTGCGTCTGGAGCAGACCCGGGATGATCTGCGGCTCGTACATCCGCAGACTCTCCGCGTCCGTCTCCAGACCGATGTAGACGCTGTACGGGATGTCGCCGAAGGCGTGCCACCAGCCCTGCTGGCGCGAGTCCTTGGCCATCTGCATGAGCGAGTCGACCATGCGCTCGTCCTCGACCTCGTACACGCCGCACAGATCGCGCACATCGCGCTGACTGATGGAGCGACGGCCGTTCTCCAGCCGGCTGATCTTGGACTGGGAGACGAGGAGACGCTCGGCCACCTGCTCGGCCGTCATGTTCTTCGCTTCCCGGAGCTTGCGCAGCTCCTGGCCCAATCGGCGTCGCCTGACGGTGGGGTTGACGTTGGACGCCACGGAAACTGCACCTCCGGCTGTCTGCTGCGTAGCTGTGAGTATCTACCGCTTGGCAGACTGCCACCAAAGCCCAGGTGTGCGCTGGAAAACGACCACAACGTCTGCGCCGGGGAACGACCGTGCCCCGTCATGGCGCCCGCCGGGAACGCCGGTGAAGCCCGGTGCGCCGGGAAAGAGGGGAACGCCGTACGTGTGCGGGGCGGCCGTCCAGACCGCCCCGCACACCTGTGCGGCTCCCGGGTTGGTTCCTTGGTACGTGCGGAGTGCTCAGTGCGCCGCCGCGCGGGCCATGTTGCCGCGAGGCTGCGCCGGGACACCCGCGGCGCTCCGACGCGGCTGTGCCGCCGCGCCGTTCTGGACGTCCATCACGGCGTGCGCCACGAGTCCGCCCATCGGGTCGTGCCGGATCAGATCGCGCAGCCGGGACCGCGACGACCGTCCTTCGTTGCCGGGGTAGAGGTGCTTCCCGAGACCGACCGCGTGGGCCAGCGCGGCAAGCGCCGCGGTCCGCGGGTCCGGCGGTACGCCGGTGCGGATCGCACTGTCCAGCCGGGAACGGATCTCCCGACTGATCGCCGTGTCCGTCGCCTGGTAGCGAGTCGTCGGCAACACCCCGCACATCTGGGTCTCCACGGCATGCACCATGCCGCATCGCTCCAGATGCGAGAGATACGTCTGACGGAGCCCCAGCCGGGGCCCGCCGATCCAGTGGACGGCCCGAACCGGGCTGCCGCGCCTGCGCAGCAGCTCCAGTGCGGAGTCCAGTGTCGGATCTCCGGTCGGCCGTGGCATCACCACGGCGATACGATCCCCGTCAGGGGCTATCCGGCCTGCCAGCGCCAGCTCCACTAGCTGTGCTCCGGCCAGACCGAGGTCGAGCGACTGCGGCTGCGCTGTGGTACCCGTGGTCGGGTCCAGAGCGAGCAGTAGAAGCTCTTCCGGAATGGTTCTGCGGCTCCTGCCCATCCATGCCTCCCCGCGTGGATGAATGACAGGGTGACCCCTCTCACATTCATCTGTCGAGAGTGCCTGGGTGGTTCATCCGGGAACCAGTAGGTATGTCGTTCTCGTCTAGCACGGGGGCCAAGGGGTTCACACAGGACACTGGTACACGGACCGGTACATGGTCCGTACGTACGCACGACGCATGGAGGAGGCACGGTGGCGGGCGAGTCCCCCGACAAGGCGGAGCAGCAGGGGTCGTCTCAGGAGACGACGGCCTCGGGCGGCGGCGGCCGGGATCCGCGGCTTTCCGTACTCCGTGAGTCAGACGCCTCGTCGTCGGCTCCGGTTTCTTCGTCTTCGTCTTCGTCTTCGTCTTCGCGTTCGGCCTCGTCCACGTCCTCGGAGGCGTCGTCCCCGGCGTCGTCGGTTCAGGTGGACCAGCCGACGGCCGTCTTCAAGACCCTCGCGCCCCGGACCCCGGAGGACGACGCGCCGTCGGCCGCTACGGAGCCGGAGACGGACGCGGAGTCGGAGCAGGGGTCGGAGACGGCTCCCGAGCCCGAGAGCGACCGTCTGAAGGCCGCGGTGGCGGCCTGGGTGGCGACGGCGGAGGAGCCGGAGGCGGAGGACGAGTCCGAGGAGTCCGAGGAGCTCGACGAGCCCGACGAGGGCGATTCGGAGCCGGACGAGTCCGTCGAGGACGAGCCCGCGGATGAGCCGGAGGACGACGAGCCCGAGGACGAGGCGGACGACGAGGCGGATGAGGAACCTGCCGAGGACTCCTTGACGGACTCCGCGGAGGCCCCTACGGATTCCTCCGCTGCTTCTCCTTCCTCCGATTCCTCTGATTCCTCCGCTTCCTCCGCTTCCTCCGCGGACTCCTGGTTCGCGGCGCGGAAGCCGACGGAGGCCGAGCAGCCCGCGGCCGAGACGCCTGCCCACTCCGACGCGGCCGACTCGGCCGGTGACGTCGATGCGGCCGATGCGGCCGATGAGGTCGATGACGTCGACGACGTCGAGGACGAGCCGGTCGACCAGCCGACGACGATGTTCAAGGCGGTCCGGCTGCCGGCCGCGCCCGCCGTGGACCAGCCGACCACCGCGCTGAAGCTCCCGCCGTCCCTGACCGCGGACTCCGACAGCGAGCGCACGAGCACCTTCCTGCCGCTGCGGGCGGACATCCCGGCCGAGCAGAAGGCACAGAAGGCGCAGGAGGCCCCCCGGGTCCCGAAGACGCCCGAGGCGCCGAAGCCCGCCGCGTCGGCCCCGACCCCGGCCCCCGTCCCCGTGACGACGCCGAAGCCGACGCCGGCCGCGAGGCCGGCGACCGGGCTCGTCGAGGCGGAGCGGACGCGGCAGCAGCCGCTCCCGCCGCTGCCCCCGCTCGACCTGCTTGCCGAGCTGACGAACACCCCGCCCCCGCCGCCGACCCCGCTGCGGACGACGATGCGCCGGTTGCGGATCTGGACCCCGCTGGTCCTGCTGCTCCTGATCGTGTTTGCGATCGTGCAGATGGTCCGTCCGCTGCCCGCACCCGCGTTGACGCTCTCCGCCGCGCCGACCTTCACCTTCGAGGGCGGCGAGCTGAAGCTGCCGTGGCCCACCGAGGGGCAGGGCGCCGTCGAGGTCGAGGGCGTCGGTTCCATGGGCACGTACGGGGCGCAGAAGCCGGCCCCGATCGCGAGCGTCACGAAGACGATGACGGCGTACGTGATCCTCCGCGACCACCCGCTCAAGGGGAGCCAGAAGGGCCCCGAGATCGAGATCGACGCGAAGGCCGCCGAGCAGGGCAAGGCGGAGCACGAGTCGACGGCGGCGGTCCAGCAGGGCCAGACGTACACGGAGAAGGAGCTCCTGGAGCTCCTCATGATCCCCTCCGCGAACAACGTGGCCCGGCTGCTCGCCCGCTGGGACGCCGGTTCGGAGGCCGCGTTCGTCGAGAAGATGAACGCCGCCGCGAAGGACCTGGGCATGAGCCAGTCCACGTACACCGACCCGTCGGGTCTGCTCGACAGCACCGTGTCGACGCCGCAGGACCAGCTGAAGCTGGCGAAGGCGGTCATGCAGTACGACGTGTTCCGCGAGATCGTGAACATGCCGAACGTGACGGTGGACGGCCTTCCCGGCCGGATCGAGAACAACAACACCATCCTGCTGAAGCCGGGTGTCAACGGCATCAAGACCGGCTCGTCCACCCCGGCCGGCGGCAACCTGCTCTGGTCGGCGAACACGGTCGTGGACGGCAAGAACCGGCGCATCCTCGGCATCGTGATGGGGGCCAAGGACGCCGAGCAGCTGGGCGAGAAGCTCAAGCTGGCCATCGACAACAGCTACAAGATCATCCAGCAGGCGCAGAAGGACGTCACCTCGGCGGCCGTGGTCCGCAAGGGCCAGGTCCTCGGCTACATCGACGACGGCCTCGGCGGCCGGACGCCGGTCGTGGCCACCAAGGAGCTCAAGGCGATCGGCTGGCCGGGCCTCCGGGTGAAGCTGCAGCTGTCGGACGGCGGCAAGGTCGTCCCGCACACGGGCAAGGCGGGCGACATCGTCGGCCAGGTGTCGATCGGCACCGGCGCCGGCAAGGTCAGCTCCCCGGTCGCCCTGCAGGCGGACCTGGTGGAGCCGGGCTTCGACAAGAAGCTGACCCGCGTGGGCTGACGGGCCACCCGCTCGGCTGGGCTCCCCGGGTTCTCCGGGGCGCCCAGCTGTTAGCGTTTTCGGGGGGACGAGCACGACGCGTGACACACGCGAGAGAAGTGAGACGGGCAGCACGGGAAAGGGCCGCAGTGACCACCGCCGAGCCGACACGCGCCGAGCCGACACGGTCCGACCGCGTGGACTCCGTCCCTGACCCCGAAGAGTCCGCTGTCGAAGGTGGCGCCGGTGCCCAGGCCGACCCCGGCACGGATGCGGATGCGGATGCGGATTCCGACGCCGACACGTCTCGTAATTCGCTCACGCGAATAGTGCTTCCGGCGCAGCGGCCGGCCCCGGCGTCCACTTCCCCGGCCCCGGTCCGGCGGCGGAAGCGCCGCTACACGGTCATGGCGGCGACCGGGCTCGCGGCCGTCACCCACATCCTGTGGTTCTTCTTCTTCGCGAACAGCGGCGGCGATCTGGCGGCGCAGGACGCGTGGGCCGAGTTCGTCGGCCGTCACCCGGACTCGGCGTACAACCTGGCCTGGTACGGCGGGATGCACCCGGTCTCGTACAGCGTCGTGTCGCCGTATCTGATGTCGCTGCTCGGTGTGCGCAGCACGATGATGATCGCCGGGACGCTGTCGGCGGGACTGACCGCGCTGATCCTGGTGCGGGTGCGTGCGGTCCGCAACCCCCTCGCCTGCTCGATCGCGGGTGTCTTCGCGTTCCTCTGCAACGCGCTGTCGGGGCGGGTGACCTTCGGCCTCGGCATGATGTTCGCGGTCGGCGCGGTGGCGGCCGTGTTCTGCTGGCCGCACCGCTGGCGCCGCAAGCGCTGGGCGAAGGCGGCGGTGGCCGCGCCGCTCGCGGGCCTGGCGACGGCGTGCAGCCCGGTCGCGGGCCTGTTCCTGGGAGTGGCGGCGGCGGCGCTGTTCCTGAACCGCCGGCGCCCGGGCGCGTACGCGCTCGGCCTGGCCCCGGTGGCGGTCGTCGCCCTCTCCTCCTGGCTGTTCCCCTTCTCGGGCACGCAGCCGATGGCCTTCGGGTCGACCGCGCTGCCGCTGCTGTTCGGAGTGCTGACCTTCCTCCTCGTCCCGAAGGACTGGCGGACGGTCCGCACCGCCGCGGCGGTGTACACGATCGGCACCCTGCTGACCTGGCTGATCGACTCCCAGATCGGCTCGAACATCTCGCGGCTCCCGATGCTCTTCGCGGGTGTCGTGCTGCTCGCGGCCCTGCCGTACACGGCGCCGCGCTCACGCCGCTGGTACGCGCTGCTGCTCGCCTTCGCGGGCCTGAACTTCTGGATCGGCTTCAAGGGCGTCGACGACGTCATCCGCACGGCCCCGGACGCCTCCTGGGCGCGCGAGCTGGCACCGCTGATCAACCAGCTCCAGGTGCGGGACGCGCGCAAGGCGCGGGTGGAGGTCGTACCGGCGTCGAGCCACCGCGAGTCCTCGGCGCTGAGCCCGTACATCAACCTGGCGCGGGGCTGGAACCGGCAGGCGGACATGGAGCGGAACCCGCTCTTCTACGACGACACCCTGAACGCCGTGAACTACGAGGAGTGGCTCGACCGCTGGGCCGTCCACTACGTGGTCCTGCCGACGGGTGCCCCCGACTCGGGCGCCGAGCAGGAGGCCGAACTGGTCGGCGAGGGCCTGCCGTACCTGAAGCAGGTCTGGTCGGACGAGAACTGGCGCCTGTACGAGGTCGAGAACCCGAGCCCCCTCGCGACCCCGCCGGCCGAAGTGCAGAGCGCGGAGGAGAACGAGGTCGTGATCCGCGTCGGAACCCCCGGCCGGGTCCTCATCCGCGTCCCGTACTCCCCGTGGCTGGCCCTGGTGGACGAGAACGGCGGCAAGATCGAACCCCCGCAGGAGACGGAAGCGTCGAAACTGGCCCGCGAGGAGTCGGACACGGAGCTCCCCAAGGTCTTCGCCAACGAGGAGGGCTGCCTCTTCAAGGCGGAGGCGGACGCGGAGGGCGACGAGTGGACGGAACTCCTGGCCCCGAAGCCGGGCGTCTACCGGCTGGCGGCCCCGTACAAACTCTCCCGGGGCACGGCCTGCCCGGAAGAACTCCGCTGACCGGTCCCGGCACGCAGCCACCCCCGGAGGCCTCACGGGAACGGCCCCCGAAGAGCCGCGCGTACGCCACCCCGCCCCGCCACGCGTACGACCGCCACCCCGAGCGCACGGTCGCTGTGTGAACCCGTCCGATCACTTACCGCTAGGATCTCGGGCGTTGTCGCAGCCGCGCGGCGGACCGAGATAGGGGCATCTCCATGGCCATCATCGTCACCTTCGACCTCCCTGGCGCCGGACAGGACCTTTACGACACGGTCATCGAACGCGTGACCGGCGGGAAGGGCTTCACGCAGTTCGCGGACCTGCCGAACACGGGCCTCGTCTCTCACGCGGCGGGGCCGGTCGACGGAGGCTTCCGCGTGACCGAGGTCTGGGAGAGCGCGGAGGCCCTGGAAACCCACGCGAAGCTCTTCGGCCCGGTCCTCGCCGACCTGGGCCATGCCGACCTGCAGCCCACGATCATCCCGGCGCACAACGTCGTCGTCCGGTAGGGGCGGTTCGGGCCGCACCAAGGGGCGCCGAGCCCAGTCGCAGACGGTCGGGCCGCATCAAGGGACGCCGACCACGCGCAGACGCCGAAGACCCCGGACCGTGATCGGTCCGGGGTCTTCGCGCTTGTGCCCCCGGCAGGATTCGAACCTGCGACACCCGCTTTAGGAGAGCGGTGCTCTATCCCCTGAGCTACGAAGGCGTGGCGGGGGCTTGGGGGAACCTTGGAGGAGACCCGGTGAGTGGATCTTCGGCGAGGAAGCCAAGCCCGCTGGTCAGACGCCGTGTGGACCCTGCTGGGTGGCATCGCTGCCTGACAGGGGCCGCGCCAACGGCTGACCAGAGAACAGGGTAGCGGATGACCATCCGCCAGGGGCAAACGTTCCCGGGCGGGCGCGCAGAGTCGCGCTGACCAGCAGGTCTTTCGAGATCTGGGGGTGGGGGCTGCCTGAGCCTGGCGCGATTGCTCGACCTTTGTGTCCCTGGGGTGAGCCTTCATCCGTTTCGTGTTGTGTGGCCGCGTCGTAGGCCTGCGTCATCGGGGGCGGAGTGCCCGGCTGTCGTCCGTTCTTGGCCTCGCGTGGTCCTCGCTCGCCGACCGCGAGAACAGGGGAGTTCTGGAGAGGCGGCTTTGAGTCATCGTCGGCTGATGATTCCAGCCATTTATACGGTGCATGGGTCAATGATCCTTGACGGGGCGGGTTGATCTTCGCCTATCGTCGCGTGGTCGCTTTCGCGACACATTCAGAACGGTCTAGCAAAGGGATTTCGATGCGCAATCTGCACATTCTCGGCGTTGCCGCAGCCGTGCTCAGCATTGGGGCATTCGCGGCGCCGGCCCAGGCGGCCTCTTACGACGGTGTTTGCAACTCTTCGGGTGGCGGGGAAATATGCCTCTACCGCGATGCCAATGCGAGCGGGCCCATATACGACACGCTCTACAGCAAACCCTCTTATACGGGCACGTACTACGGAACCGGCATCTCCATCAACGACAGCGTGACGTCGGTCAAGAACCTCGACCCCGACACCAACGCCGAGCTCTACACCAACGGCAACTACACCGGCGACCACACGACGGCCTGGTCGAATGCCACGCTCAACGACCTGGAGTCGTGGACCGACAACCTGGTCTCCTCCCACTGCTTCTGGAGCAACGCGGCTTGCCCCGGCTAGAAGCGCACCAGTCCGACAGGCGCCACGGAATTTCTTCCGTGGCGCCTGTCGGCCGTTTCGCGTTCACCGAAGAGTGAATTCCGGTTAATTCTCGGCGCTGAGCCACCGCATTCAGTGTGCTCGTCCTGCTTGCGCCCTCAGGGCAGCATGAAATCAGTGGTTGATGTCTATGACGATCCGGTTGGGGGCGGTCAGCTTGAAGACCCTGTAAGAGGTGTGCGGGCCGAGGGCGAGGCCGAGGGTGTTGCTGTCCTCGAAGCTGTAGACGAGGGCCTGGCCCTTGAGGCTCGGGTAGGCGAAGGATTCCGACCTCGGACTCGTGTACGTGGACTGGTAGTTCACGTCGAACGTCTCGGCCGGCATGAGGGTGAGCTTCAGGTAGGAGTCGCCCTTGATCGGCACCTGGGTCTGCGAGCCCTCCTCGCCCCAGTAGAGCGGGGTGGTCTGCTCGCTGGTCGTCCACCCGGGGATGGTGCCTTCGCCGAGGTCGATCACGACGCGGTCGTACGTGGGGTGGGTGGCCGTCCGTACGCCGAGGACGCAGATGTCGGCGCAGGTCGGAGCCGCTGCCACTGCCACGGCCGATGTGGTGCCGACAAGGGTGGCGACGAGGGCCGCGGTGCCCGTCAGGGCGCCGAGTGCGGTCTTGCGCATGAGTACTCCTGGTGGGGTGTGGTGGGTGGGTGCGTGGGTGAGTGAGGGACACGCGGTCCGGTGGGTCAGGAGTTTTCGGCTATTCCTCCGCCTGCCACCGACAGCGTGTACATACCGACCGACTCGGGCGTCGGGCCGGACCTCAGCAGGAGCGCGTGCGCGCTCCCGGAGACGTACAGGGAGCTGACGACCTGGCGGCGTTCCTTGGTGTAGAGGGCGTCGACCTGCTTCTTCGCCCTGTCGAGCCAGGCGGTGGCGCCCTTCTCGTCCCACCCCGGAATCCCCGTGCCGACGCAGTCCTCAAGGAACGCCCCGGCCTTCGCCCGGTCGGCCTTCACCATGCAGCTGAACGTGATGAGGTCGCCCTGCTCCGTCGGGACGCCCGACAGGGCCAGCTCCCGCTCCCCGTCACGGGGCACGCCCCCGGAGAGGTGCCACACCTTGCGGCCGCCCGGTGCGTCGATCAGGCGCGGCTTGCCGAGCGGGACCTTCCAGCGCCCGGCGAGGCCGGTCAGGAAGTCGTCCGCACGGTAGCCGGGAGCGATGACCGCGCTCTTCCCCAGCCGGGGCGCCCGGTCGGCCGTCACGGCCCGGTCCGGCCAGTCCGCGGCCGCGGGCGGCTCGGTGACCGCCGTACCCGGTCCCGTACCCGCGCCCGTCGCCGACGACGCCGGGGACGCCGCCGAGGACGACGGGGCCGGCTTGCCCGGGGTGGTCGACGTCGGGGCTCCGGCGGGGCGGGCGCCCGGATCCGTCGTACCTTCGTGCTGTGTGCAGCCGGCCAGGCCGGCGGCAGCCGCGAGAGCGACTGCCGCCACGAACCGGCGGCACGAGTCGTGTGCCGTTCCCATCACTTCCCCATGTTGCAGTTGCCCTTGTCAGGAGCACCCACGGGGACGAACGCGACCGCGTCGAAGGCGACGTTGGCGTCTCCGGTGCCGCCGGACGGGTGGACGTTGTCCATCTCGACGCCACCGCCCTTCCAGAACTGCCACGAACCCAGCTTGAACCAGGAGTTCTTGCCCAGGGTCCGGTTCGCCTGGCTGATGTTGCAGGTGTCCGTGCCCAGGCCGCCCTTGTTGGGGCCGGGGATGGTGGTGTACCGGACGGTGGCCTCGGCGCCGTGGTTCGGCAGGTGGATCCAGACGTTGAACCGCCTGCCGGGCTGGTCCGGGCCCGGCAGGAGCGCCGGGTTGAGCTTCCAGCGCCCGGTGACCTTGTGGAAGAAGTCGGCCGTCGGATAGCTGTGCGTGAAGAACACGTGGCCGTTGTAGCCCGCGCCCAGCTGGTGGACGTCGATCTGCGCGATGTACGGGCTCGCGCGGAAGTTCTTGTTACCGCGGTCCACGATGAGGTTGTCGCCGAATTGGAGCGAGAACTTGCCCTGATCGGCGTTCGGGACGGCCCCGCAACCGTAGACGTTCTCACGCCCGTTGAGGTCGTCGATGACGATCGTGCCCGGCGTGCCGTCGGGCGTCGTCATGCACGGGCCCGACGGGTACTTGGCGACGAGTTCCGACTCGGGGGAGCCGACCGGGAACCGCAGCTGCTCACGCGAGGAGTTGCTCTCGCTCTGGCCCGGGATCCAGGAGGCGCTTCCGGCCCAGCGGCAGCTTTCGTTCATGGGCGGGCAGGGGTTGGCCGTGCCCGGCGTGCAGTTGTTGATCGAGGGCGAGCAGAACATGCCGTAGTTCGTCGGCAGGTTCAGCAGGGCCGTGGCGCCGGGGAAGTCGGCCACCATGTACGAGGGTTCCCAGTTCCACGTCTTGTGCGGGGTCTCCGCCCAGCCGAGGACCTTCTCCTGGTACGGCCACTTGGCGGGGTGCGCGGCGTCGTCGAACGTCGCCCGCAGGAAGCCCTGGCGGTCCGGCGGGTAGGTGGCGTTGGCGGGGTTGTTGAAGAAGCCGAGACCACGGGGCTTGGTCGGGTCGGTGTAGACGCCGCTGTTGTAGCCCCACAGCGCCATGTACCAGTTCTCGACCCACTGCGGGCTGCCGTCGTTGGTCTCCATGCCGAGAGCCTTGAGCTGGTTCCACTTCTCGGCCAGGATCTGCATGCCCGCCGCGATGTTGGTCGCGTAGTCGGTGGCGATGGCACCGGCCTCGGTCGGGTTGAACGTCTCCGCGTGCCTCTCGGACATGCCGGTGGTGACCTGGGCGATGCCGTAGCCGCAGTCCGAATCCCGCCAGTTCGGGTAGTAGTGGATGCTCGCGCCGTTGCCGAACCAGTCGGCCTGGAGCACGTTGCCCGCCGTACCGTTCACGGAGTGCCAGGACGCCTGCTTGAAGTTGGACTCCTGCGCGAGGATGCCGAGGACGACCTGCGCGGGGATGTCACCTCCGCCGGTCAGGCCCGGCTTCGGGAAGAGCCCCTGCGGGGAGTACGCCGGCAGGCCGGTGTCGTGCCAGTTGGCCGGACGCTGCAGGGTGAGCGCGCCGTGCACGGCCTGGTCGACCGCCCATTCCACCTGGTTGGCGCTGGGCTGCTGCGCCTGCCGCTTCGGGTCGTTCCGCTTCACCAGGCAGGGGATCTCGTAGAACGGGTCGCTCTCGTCCTCGGGATCGCCCCGGACGACGGGATGCTCGTACGTCTCCACACCGGCGGAGAGGCACAGCGCCTCCGGCGAGCCCTCGCCGCAGCTGAGCGGCTCCACGTCGTCCCGCGGGTCCGCCGTGGCCCCGAGGGCCACGGCCCCGCTCGCGACCGGTCCGGAGACGGTGTGCGCCGCCGGTCCCATCGCGGGGCTGCCCGCGGAGGACGCGGGCTTCTCGACGGGGTGGGCGTCGGTGTCGAAGGCGATAGCCGCCTTGGTGCCCGTGGCGACGGCCGTCGCCTGGAGGCGGATCAGGCCGGCGGCCAGACCGTCCTCCGTGGCCTTCGACTCGGGCGTGCCGAGGGGCGCCCTGACGCCCTTCAGTTCGTCAGAGACGACGGAGGTCGCGATCAGCCGTCCCTCGCGGGAGACGGCTTCGGGCCGGCCCGTGAAGGGCTGGGCCTTGAGGCCGGGCGCGCGCGAGGTGTCCATCTCGGCGACGTCGCCCACCACGAGGGAGCCGCCCTTGCGCGGGAAGAGCTTGACCTTCCCGATCTCGCCGGAGCCGAGCGCGGAGAGCTTTCCGCCGTGCCAGCGGCTGATGACGCTCTTGCGTCCCTTCACGTGGCCGAGGTCGAGGTCGCCGCCGGCCGAGGAGGTCAGGGCGAAGACCGGGCCGTCCAGCTTGGTCTGCTTCTGCGCGCGCGTCGTCTTCCCGCGGCCGGTCAGCTTCACCAGATCGCCGTTCAGGACGCCGTAGTCTCCGCGCGGCGTGGGCAGCATGTGGGTGAGCTGTCCGTCGACCGTGCGGTCGGCGGTGGCCTTGCCCGTGGCCGCGTCGGCCTCGATGACGGTGGTCTTCCCGGGGCCGGCGTCCGTGGCCGAGCTGGTGGAGAAGAGGACCCGGTCGTCCTCGCCGCAGCCCGGCGAGTAGTAGGAGAGGTGTACGCCCTGGGCGACCTCGGTGACCTTGCCGTCGCTCAGCCGCACGACGGCGGCGAACGCGCCGCGGTAGACGGCTCCCGGCTTGTTCGTCCACAGGGAGGGCATGTACACGGCGGCGGCGTACTTGCCGGAGCCGGTGGTGCAGACGTAGCCCGTCCAGGGGCCCGCGTCGACGTCCTTGCGCCGCAGCGAGGCCACCTCGCGGAAGGTGTAGCCCTCCCGCTCCGAGGCCGCCACGATGTGGAAGCCCTCGGAGTCACCGGTCCCGCTGACGATCTGGTCGCCGGAGTTCCGGTACTCCTTGCCGAGGGCCTTCTCCGGCGCGCCGAAGAGGACGTTGGTGGTGGCGTCCGCCGCCTCGGCGGGCGTCGTCGGGGCCGCGAACGGGATCAGGGCGATCGAGGACGCCAGCACGGCGGTCGCGGCCACCTGTGCGGTGAGGCGCCGTCGTGGCGTCCGTAGGTGCTTCAGCATGATCCCTCTCACTGCCAGGCCGTACAGGCGCCGGTCGACCGGGGCATGCTGCCTCCGGTTCCTTCGTAGTCGAGGGGCGCCGGATCCCAGTGGGTGCCGTTGGTGTTCCAGCAGGCCTTGTTGGTGCCCTGCCAGTCGCCCATCGTGGTGTGGCCCGTCGGCAGCTCGGGCGTGAGCCACTTGGTGGTCCCCCGGGGCCACTGGGCGCCGCCGATCGTCGGGGTGGACCACAGCGCCACGTAGTACGACGCCTGCGAGGGCGAGGTCGGGTCGATCGCGCCGGTGGCCCAGACCGAGTTGCAGCTGTACGAGTAGATCAGCTGCACCTCGACCTCGTCGCCCTCGTTGAGCTGCGCGATCCGCTCGGAGCTCTGGTCACAGCCCTCGCTGTACGGGTCCTTGCCCGCACAGGTCTCCGCGTAGCAGCCGGGGGCGTTCGCGTCTGCCGACGCCTGTGGCGTCGTCAGTGTCTGGGACAGACAGAGGAGCACCACCGCGGCTCCCACCCTGCCCCATGTTCTCTTACGCACGACAATCTCCTTGAAAAAGGCGAGAGATGAAAGAGGTTCGAGAAATCGGAGAGATTCGACAGCAGAAAGTGCTGGGGCTACCGGTAGATGTCGACGACGACACGGTTCGGCTGGGTCAGCGTGAACACGCGGTAACTGCTCACCGGGCCGTTGAGGGTGATCCCGAAGTCGATCGCGGGTGAGAACCCGAGGATGGCGTCGGTGTCGAAGAGGAACTGGCTCGCCTTGACCGTGGGCAGGTTGAACGTCTCGACCCGCGGGTTCGTGGTCGCGAAGTCCCCGTCTCCGGCGTTCTTGAGGCTGAGGAACAGGTACGAGTCCCCGGGGGTGGTCAGGTACTTCGGCTCACCGCCCGGCGTGATGAATTCGCTGTACGGGGAGTGGTGGGCCTCGACGGTCGGCAGCGGGCCCGCTCCCAGGTCGAACACCACGCGGTCGTGGTCGGCGTGGGTGGCGGCGCGGACGCCGTCGACGCAGATGTCGTCGCAGACCTCGACCGCCGCGCGGGGCGGCGCCGCCGAGGCGGTGGGGGCGGCTGTGACCGTCGCGAGGACGGCCGCGGCGGGGGCGATCAGGCGCGAAAGGGCGCGTCTCGTGGCGTGCATGATGCTTCATTCCCTTCATGACGGAAGGGCGCAGGTTACGACATGGACCTGACACACTGTGCGGCGATTTTCACGAGTACGTCATGTCTGAGTAGCCCCGGTGAACGCCGCCGCGGCAGGCCCTCCCCGCCCGGTTGTGAATTCGGGGTGAAGGATTTCCCGCCGAATTCGGCGGGACGTTCACGAAGGGGGCGGAGTAGGTGTCGGGTCAATCCGTAAGAATCGTCGTTCGTGTTGCCCCGGGCCCATTTTTCTCACCTTGAGGGGGATCCGGGTGATGCGGGCGAGTCGCCGGCGCCCACGACGAAAGGGGCGACTCCCGGCACCGGCCGGGAGTCGCCCCTACGTCGTGTTCGCCCCGCCGTGGTCAGCGCGTGACCTCGCGCTCGAAGGCCGAGCGGGACCACAGGTAGCCGAGTGCGGCGAAGGCCGCGCACCAGGCCAGGGCGATCCAGCCGTCGTTGCCGATGGGGGTGCCGAGCAGCAGGCCGCGCAGGGTCTCGTTGATCGGGGTGAAGGGCTGGTACTCGGCGAACCAGCGCAGGGCGGTGGGCATGGATTCCGGGGTGACGACCGCGCTGCCGAGGAAGGGCAGGAAGGTCAGCGGCATCGGGGCGTTGCTCGCGGCCTCGACGGTCTTGGCGCCGATGCCCATCGCGGCGGACAGCCAGCTCAGGCCGAAGGACAGGAAGAGGAGCAGACCCAGGGCGGCCAGCCACTCGACGGCCGAGGCGTCGGGCCGGAAGCCCACCGCGAAGGAGACGCCGGTGACGAGGACGAGGATCACCGCGACCTGGATGACGCTGGCGAGGACGTGACCGGTGAGGATGGAGCCGCGGGAGATCGACATCGTACGGAAGCGGTTGACGATGCCTTCCGTCATGTCGGTGCAGACGGAGATGGCCGTCGTGATGGCCCCCGATGTCACGGCCATCAGGATGATGCCGGGCACCACGTAGTTGGTGTAGTCGCCGCGGTCGCCGCCGGCCCCGATGCCGGTGCCGAGCGCCCCGCCGAAGACGTACACGAACAGCAGCAGCATCACGATCGGCATCACGACGATCGTGATGGTGAGGGAGGGGTAGCGCTGCAGGCGCTTGAGGTTGCGGCGCAGCATCGTCCTGGAGTCGCGGAAGGCGTACGAGCGGGTGGGCTCGGCGGCCTTGGCCGGGGCGAGGGTGACGGGGCTCGTGGTGCTCATCGGTTCGACTCCTTCTGGGCGGTGGCGGACGTGGACGCGGCGGTGGCGGACCGGCCGGGGACGGCGGGGGCGTTCTGCCTGCCGGTGAGGGTGAGGAAGACGTCGTCGAGGTCGGGGGTGTGCACGGTGAGCGACTCGGCCCGCGCTCCGGAGCCGTCGAGGGCGTCGAGGATGGCGCGGAGGTTGGTGACCGAGCCGTCGCTGGGGATCTGCAGGGTCAGCGACTCCTCGTCGCCGGTGGCGATGCCGAAGATCGCGGCCGCCGTGGCGAGGTGGGCCTCGTCGGCGAACCGGACGCGGACGTGGCCGCCGGGGATCAGCCGCTTCAGCTCCTCCGCGGTGCCCTCGGCGACGAGCCTGCCGTGGTCGAGGACCGCGATGCGGTCGGCGAGGTGGTCGGCCTCCTCCAGGTACTGCGTGGTGAGGAAGATGGTCACGCCCTGATCCGTGACCAGGTCCCGGATCAGCTCCCACATGACGCGGCGGCTGCGCGGGTCGAGGCCGGTGGTCGGCTCGTCGAGGAAGATGATCTGCGGCCTGCCGACCAGCGTCATCGCCAGGTCGAGCTTGCGGCGCATGCCGCCGGAGAAGGTGGCGACGTTCTTGCGGGCGGCCTCGGTCAGCTCGAACCGCTCCAGGAGCTCGGCGGTGCGGCGTCGGCCCTCGTCGCGGCTCAGGTGGTGCAGGTCGGCCATGAGGATCAGGTTCTCCTCGGCGGTGAGCAGCCCGTCGACGGCGGCGAACTGTCCGGTGACGCCGATCCGGCGCCGTACCGAGCCGGCGTCGGTCGCCACGTCGTGACCCCCGACCTGCGCCTCGCCCCCGTCGGCCGTGATCAGCGTGGAGAGGATCTCGACGGTGGTGGTCTTGCCGGCGCCGTTGGGGCCGAGCAGGGCGAAGATCGTGCCCTCGGGGATCCGCAGGTCGATGCCGTCGAGCACCACCTTGTCGCCGTACGACTTGCGAAGGCCGATCGCGGCGATCGCCGCGGTGCGCGTGCTGGTGGCCGCTGTGGTCGCGGTGTTCATGGTGGGCGGACCTTTCTCTTGCGGGGAGTCCGAGGGCGGGGCCGATGCGGTGGGGCTGATGGGGCGGGGCCGGCAGGGCGACCGGGCGTGGCGTTGAAGTGGCGCCAAGTGGTGCCGTGCTTGCGCCATCATCGTGGCACATGGATGGCGCCATGTCGAGTCATTGTGGCGCCATGGATGTCCTTGGGTGTCACCATGTGGCGCCGCGCTGCTCTGGCCTGCGCTGATGCGATTCCGGTACGCCACCGGGCCGGCCTCCGGTACGCCGCCGGGCCGGCCTCCCGGTCCGCCCCGGGCAGCGGAAAGGCGCCCCCGCGCCGGCCTGTGCCGGTACGGGGGCGCCTTTCGACGGGACTGCGAGAGGGCCTCAGCCGACCAGGGTGCGCTCCTGGTGCGAGCGCGGAGTCTCCTCCACCCGGCCGAGCTTCTCGCCCTCGACGTCCACCCGCGGCAGGATCCGGTCCAGCCACTTCGGCAGCCACCAGGCGGACTTGCCGAGCAGGGCGAAGAGCGCGGGCACGATCGCCATGCGGACGACGAAGGCGTCGAAGAGGACGGCGATCGCGAGGGCGAAGCCGATCATCTTGACGAAGTCGTTGTCCTCCACGATGAAGCCGGAGAAGACGCTCATCATGATGACCGCGGCCGCGCCGACCACCCGGCCGCCGTAGCGGAAGCCGTCGACGACCGCCTGGGCCGGGCGTGCCCCGTGGGCGTACGACTCGCGCATCCGGCTGACCAGGAAGACCTCGTAGTCCATCGCGAGGCCGAAGACCACGCCGATCATGAAGATCGGCATCGTGCTCATGATCGGGCCGGGAGCGTCGATGCCGAAGACATCGGCGAGCCAGCCCCACTGGAAGACCGCGACGACGGCACCGAGGGCCGCGGCCACCGAGAGCAGGAAGCCGAGGGCGGCCTTGAGCGGGACCAGGACCGAGCGGAAGACCACCATCAGAAGCAGGAAGGCGAGGCCCACGACCAGGCCCAGGTAGGGCAGGAGCGCGTCGTCGAGGGTCTGGGAGAAGTCGATGAACATGGCCGTCTGGCCGGTCACGAGGATCCGCGACGCGGTGCTCTTCTCCAGGTCGTCGGCGGTGTCGCGGAGGGCGTGGACCAGTTCCTCGGTCCTCTTCTCCGTCGGGCCGCTCTCCGGGACGACGTTGAGGATCGCGGTGTCGCCCGTCTTGTTGGCGGTGGCCGGGGAGACCGCGGCCACGCCGTCCGTCTTCGCGAGGGCCTTGCCGATCTCGGCGCCGGCGGCCTTGGCGTCCTCGGCCTGCACGGTGACCATCAGGGGGCCGTTGAACCCGGGCCCGAAGGACTCCGACAGCAGGTCGTACGCCTTGCGCTGGGTGGTCTGCGTCGACATCTGGCCCTCGCCCGGCAGGCCGAGCTCCAGGTTCATGGCCGGTACGGCGATCGTGCCGAGGCCGATCACCCCGACGAGCAGGACGACCACGGGGTGACGCAGCACGTAACTCGCCCAGCGCGAGCCCAGGTTGGGCCCGGTCTTCCCGGCGAGCTTCGCCTCGTGCTTGGCGGCCCTGCGCTGCTTGCGGTCCGACAGCGGCTTCACGGCGTACCGCAGGCGCCCCTTGCGGGCCATCACCTTGACCGGTGCGAAGCCGAGGAGCGCGGGGACCAGGGTGATCGCCACGAGTACGGAGACGGCGACGGTGCCGGCCGCGGCGAGGCCCATCTTGGTGAGCATCGGGATGTTCACCACGGCGAGCCCGGCGAGGGCGACGATGACCGTGAGACCGGCGAAGACGACGGCCGAGCCCGCGGTGCCGACCGCCCGTCCCGCGGCTTCCTCGGGGGTACGTCCCTCGGCCCGCTCGGCGCGGAAACGGGACACGATGAACAGCGCGTAGTCGATGCCGACCGCGAGGCCGATCATCATCGCGAGGGTCGAGGTGGTGCCGGACAGGCCCAGCGTGGAGCCGAGCGCCGTGATGCCCGAGATGCCGATGCCGACGCCGATCAGCGCGGTGATCAGCGGCATTCCGGCCGCGATCATCGAGCCGAAGGTCAGGACGAGGACGATCGCGGAGATCAGGATGCCGATCTGCTCGCCGGTGCCGCCCATGGCCTGCTCGATCTTGACCGCGTCACCGCCGGCCTCGACGGTGAGACCCGCCTCGCGGGCCTGCTCGGTGGCCGCGTCGAGGGCGTCGTGCGCCTTGTCGTCGACCTCCATCGCGGGGACCTTGTACGTCACCACCATGTAGGCGGTCGTCTCGTCCTCGCTGATGCTGACGGCGGGGGACTCGTACGGGTCTGCGACGCCCACCACCTGTGGGGACGAGGTCCCCAGCTCGGCGACGAGGCGTTCGACCGTGGTCCGCGTCGAGGGCGTCGTGATCTTCGCGCCTTCGGGGGCCCGGACGACGACCCGGGCACTGGCGCCGTCGACGCTCGCGTCCGGGAACTTCTCGGTCAGCAGGTCGAAGGCCTCCTGCGATTCGGTGCCCGGCATCGAGAAGGTGTCGGCGGGCGGCGCCGGTGCGGACGAGGCGGCGAAGCCCATGCCGCCGAAGATCAGCAGCCAGAGCAGCAGGGTCACCCCCCGGCGGCGGAAGGCGAGGCGGCCCAGTCTGGAAAGGAACGTAGCCACGGTGGGGCTCCCGTCGGGTCGGTGATGGTCGAGTGGGCACGGCGCGGCATGGCGGCATGGCGCCACGGCGGCGCATGCGGCGCATGGGGCGGTGCGGGGGTGGGTGCGCTCAGGCCCGCGTCAGGACGCGGTGGTGAGCAGTTCGCGGCGGGTCGGCGACCGGTGCAGGTCGAGGGGGACCGGGGTGGGCTGCTGCCTGCGGGTGGTGGCGAAGACGTACAGGCGCAGCACCAGGAAGCGGCCGATGCCGGCGAGGCCCGAGGCCGAGAGGTAGACGGTCTGCTCGACGGCGAGACCCGGTGCGCTCGCGAAGGTGTGCAGGGCGAGCATCGCGAGGGTGGTCACGGAGAAGGCGGCGGCGGCCGTCCCGGCGGACTGCAGGTGGTGGCGGAGGCCGCAGCGCAGGAGGCGGCGCCAGGCGGGGCGCCGCTCCGACGCGGGCTTCGACGCGGGCTTCGACGCGAGCCCTGATGTGGGCCCCGATGTGGGCCCCGGCGTGGGCTTCGACGCGAAGGTGAAGCGGGCGTGCAGCTCGGTCGCGAGGATCGTCGAGACCACCGTGACCAGGGCGTTGGAGAGGGCGAACGGCAGGAGGGCGGTGAGCAGGGCGACGGCCGCGCTGGAGGCGAGGCCGACTCCGCCGCCGAAGATCACGAAGCGCACGAAGGAGGCGAAGGCGCCGGGGGTGCTGGTCTGTAAGCCGCGTTCCATCGTGCTCTCCGTCCCCCCTCGATGCGATGCGATGCGATGCGATGCGATGCGATGCGATGCGATGCGATGCGATGTGGTGCAGTGCGATGCGGTGTCGTGCGGTGCGGTTCGGTGCGGTGTGCTGCGCGGCTTTCGCCGGTACGCGCGGTTACGCGCGGCGGATGACGATGTCGCCGACGCTCGTGCGGCCGCGGACCTCGACCGTCTCCTCGGACTGGCCCGGGCCGTCCGTCGTGCCCAGCTCGTTGCGGACGCGCCCGGCCGTGGACCGTACGTCGAGCCAGGCCGCGGTCCCCTCGGCGATGCCGATTTCGAGGCCCCCGGCGGAGGAGTCCAGCGTGATCCTGCCGCGTACGACGTGTTCGAGGCGGATGGCGCCACTGGCGGTCCTGGCGGTGACCGAGGACTCCGCCTGCCCGACACGGATGGGTCCGTTCGAGGAGTTCACCCGCAGCTCCCCGCCGATCTCGCCGATCACGGTCTCGCCGTTGAGGTTCCTGACGGTCGCCGCACCGCTGATCCGGCCGACCTGCACGCGGCCCGACCCGTGGATCTCGGCCTCACCCGTCGTACGGGCCACCAGGATGTCGCCGTGCGAGGTCTTCAGCCGTACGTCCGCGGCCTCTTCCAGCTGGATGTCGCCGGCGGCGGTCGTGAGGCGGCAGTTCCCGAACAGGCCCTCGCCGATCAGCTCGCCGAGGCCCGTGCTGCCCGTCAGGTCCGAGCCCGCGGGGAGCTCGACGGTCACGTCGACCGCGCCGACCTTGCCGAAGAGCGAACGCTTCTTGGGGCCCTTGACCAGCAGCTTCCCGGCGGCGCAGGTGACCTTGGTGTCCGCGGCGGCCTGGACGTCGAGCTTGTCGCCGGGGTCGCTCGGTGTCACCTCGACCACGGTGTCGGTGCGCTTGCCGGCGATGATCCGGACGCGCCCGATCTCGACCTCGACGGTGGCGGTGAGGGCTTCGGGGGTTTCGAACGTGGGCATGGCTGTGCCGTCCTTCGACTCGGTGAGTGTGTGCTCGGGTGACGTGCGGCTAGCGGACCCAGCCGGTGAAGCCCTGTCCGACGGCGGGGCCGAGGCCCGTCGTGCCCTGCCGGGTACGGCCCGCCGTGCCGGGTTCGAGGGCGGCGGCCACGGCCCGGACCAGCCAGGCGTTGACCGAGAGCCCCTCGCGGCTCGCGGCTTCCTCGACCCGGGTCTTGAGCTGGGCCGGCGGCCGGAAGTTGATGCGCGAGGTGGCGCCGTCCTCGGCCTCCACGGGGGCCGGCGCCGGGGGCGGCGGGGCCTGCGCCGGAGTGCCGGGCTCGTCGAAGAGGTCGGCGGTGGGCGGTGCGGTCACCACGAACTCGGGGTTCAGGCCGCGCAGTCGCAGGTCGACCGAGCCGGGCGCGAGGTCACGGGTGACCTCGTCCATCGCGTCGGACAGGGCGTTGAGCAGCGTCAGTCGGGCGGCCGACTCGAGCGTGCCGGTGAGCCGCTCGGCCAGGGCGCGCGCTTCGTCGCCGCCCGCCTCGGCGGCCACGCCGAGCTCATGGCGGAGGTTGTCAACGTACGGGGTGAGGTCCATGACGCAATAGTGGCACCACCGTGGCGCCATTGCAAGTTCTCTGGCGCCATGATGCGCCAGAGTGTTGCCGGGGTGGCGCCACGGGGTGTCATGGGATGCGTCTCGAAGGGCAGGTCTCAGGAGATGAGCCCCAGGAGATGAGCCTCAGGGGGATGGGCCTCATGAGGTGAGCATGCGCCGGCGTCCCCGGCGGTCGTTCGGGAGGTCCACGTCCGGTCCCGGCTCCAGGTGTTCCCCCTCATTGCGAGGGGCGGAAACCGGCCACCTGTGCCGCCTTTCAGGTGTGACCCATATCCAAGGCGTATCCGCCCTATGTCCGACCCAAATCTGATATGGCCTCGGCCTGTCCGGATTTACCGTGAATGGTGAAGTGAAATCCGGCCATTCGACTGCGGGCGTCACTGTGGGCACGACGGGGGCGTGGTGAGGCGGAAAACGATGTGGAACGGCCGGAAGTGATTCCACCTACCCGTCCGGGTCACCTTCTCCTACCTGGCAGTAACCGCTTTCACGTGCGGCTTTGGTCGATGGGGCGGGGAGTGTCCCCCTCGCCTCCAGCTCCGGGGCGGGAGGCGGGTGTCTGAAAATTAATTCGCCCATTTCGAAGGCTTGAGGGCCGATATCGGTGCAGTGAGGGTGAATGTCGAGGGGTCGTGTCGGGGCGGTGATTCGAGTCGCCGAAGTCATGGGTTCTGGTCAATGTCAGGAAATTCGCTATGCAGGGGCGGGGGGATGCCTCTTGGGTTGAGCGACTCTATTCAGCGCCGATCTTGGAAAGCCGGAGGAACCCGACCTCATGCGCAATTCACGCCGTACGTGGGCCCGCATCGCCTCGCCCCTCGCCGCCCTGGCAGTCGCCTCGGTGCTCGCCCTGCCCCAGGCATCCGCCGCGACCGCGGTCGAAGCCGGGACCGCGGTCGAAGCGGGGAGCGCGAGCGTGTCCGCCACGTGCTCCGACACCTGTGTCCTGGGGACGCGCGCCGCGACGCACACCGGCTACGACCGGCTCGTGTTCGACCTGTCGTCGAGCCCCCGGGTCACGACGACGACGAACACGACGGGCGCATACGTCCCGAACAGCGGCAAGACGGAGTACCTGGAGATCAAGGGCACGTCGTACCTGTTCATCACGATGGAGCGGGCCCACCTCTACGACGACGCCGGGAACCTGGCCTTCACCAGCCCGGCCCTGCAGGCGCTGAACCTCCCCTCGGTCAAGGGCGTACAGGTCCTGGGCGAGTTCGAGGGCCGCGTCGAGTTCGGCATCACGCTCGGGCCGTCGACGAGCCACCAGGTGTTCCAGCTGACCCAGCCGAACCGCCTGGTCGTCGACGTCTACCGCTGAAGCCGCCGAGCCTCTGATTTCGGCGCATTCGAAGACACGAAAGGGCAGTTGATGACACACAGTTCAGGCGGACCCGGTGGAAGAACGGGTTTCGCACCGGGGGCCGAGCGATGAGACGACGGCGGACGACACGCATACCCGTGGTGCTCTCCACCGCGGTGGCGCTGGTGGCGGCACTTCCCGCGCAGGCCATGGCCGCGGATCCGGTACGGCCGGGCAAGTCGGCGCAGGGCTGGTCGGCGGACTCGGCGGCGAAGGGCGGTGACGGGCCCGAGGGCGCGATTCCGGCCCAGCGCCGCGCGTCGGTACAGGGAAGCGGATACGCCGCTTCCAAGGACGTCGCCTGGACCACGTCCGGTGACGCGGAGGGGTTCCACCTCCTGGTCGCGGACGCGGCGAACGGTTACGAGTGGAAGACCGCTGCCACCCTGTCCGAGCCGGGGTTCGACGCGGACGCCTGGATCGGGAACGCCTGCGTGACCGAGTCGGGCAAGCGGGCCGCGGTGGCCTACGCGCCCCGCACGTTCACCAACAAGCCCGAGCTGATGGTGCGAGGGGCGTTCACCGCCGTCGTGGACCTGGAGACGGGGCAGGTCACGAAGCTTCCCCACCAGGCGTCCCTGGCGTACTTCTCGCCCGGTTGCGGTGAGGGCGAGGACGCGGTCTTCAGTCAGCTGTCCTACGACGGGGACAAGAAGACCGGCACCCGGCTCATCACGGTCGACGCGGTCGCCGGCAAGACCGGAAAGCCGCTCCTGCTCGACGGGCAGGTGACCTCCGCCGTACCGACCACGCAGGGCATCGTCGCGGCCGAGGGCGGCCGGCTGGTCCGGGTCGGCAAGGACGGGAAGCGGAAGACGATCGCGCGGACGCACGGCGTTCCCTTCCAGCTCCGGGCCGACAAGGACGGGGGAGTCACGTTCATCGAGCGGACCCCCGGTCCCGCGGCGGCGAAGACCTCGTCCGAGGGCGACAGCCGCGCCCGCCGGGTGACCGCCGGGCAGATCAAGAGCGGCGGCGCCACGCCGGCGACGCTGGTCAGCGGCGCCCTCACCCAGTGGGACCTCGCGTCCTCGGCCGACGGCACCGTGTACGTCACCGGCAAGGCGAAGTCGCTGGGCGCGCTGCCGGGAAGCGTCAGGAACCGGGGTGACCTGGCGAAGGACGCCCGGATCTCCACGCGCGGCGAAGCCGCCGTCGGGTCGGCCTGGGCGCCGGGGAGGAACTCCCCCCTCATCGCCGCCGACGAGGGCGAGGCCCGCCCGGTCCGGACCGAGCTGCGTCTGATGGGCACCGGGAAGACCGAGGTCCTGGAGGCGGTGCCGGGCGGCAAGCCGCTGGGCAACATGAAGCAGCGGTCCTCGGGGAACGCCATGTCCCCGGCGCTGCCCGGTGGCGGAAGCGCGTCGAGCACGCCGAAGGCGTCGAAGACGGACCCGTCGTCCAAGACGGCCGGCTCGTCGAAGACAGCGGCGTCGTCGAAGACGTCGGCCACGGCGTCGGTTGCGGCCGGTTCGCCCTCCGACCCGGTCGAGTCCGAGCGGACCTGCGCCGTGCCCCGCAACGACATCCGCAAGCAGGCCTTCCAGCCGACTCCCCGCCAGGTGGAGTGGGCGGTGGACCAGGCGGTCGCCGGGACGCTGAACAAGCAGGTCTCGCGGCCGGCGAACTGGAAGAACATGGGCATGCCGGCCTACCAGCCGCAGTCGCTCTTCCCGCTTGACCTGATGTACGGGGACACCAACGGCATCCCGGACCGCGTGGCCGACTGGCACATCCCGTCGCAGGTCCTGCTCGGCATCACCGCGCAGGAATCCAACATGTGGCAGGCCACCCGCTTCGCCGTTCCGGGCGTGACCGCCAACTCCCTGATCGGCAACTACTACGGAGTCAAGTACTCCGCGGACGGTTCGCAGGCCGACCCCTGGTCGATCAACTGGGCCAAGGCCGACTGCGGTTACGGCATCACCCAGGTCACCGACGGCATGCGGGTCTCCGACCAGGGCGTCAAGCTCAGCAAGACGCAGCAGGAGGCCATCGCGCTCGACTACACGGCGAACATCGCCGCCGGCGCGAACATCCTCGTCGAGAAGTGGAACCAGACGGCGAAGGCCGGGCTGACCGTCAACAACGGACACCCGAAGTGGATCGAGAACTGGTTCTTCGCCCTCTGGGCCTACAACGCGGGCTTCTACGAGAAGGGCGGCGACCCCTCCGGCGGCGACGATCACTGGGGTGTCGGCTTCACCAACAACCCGGCCAACCCGCTGTGGAAGTTCAACCGCACCCCGTTCCTGGAGAAGGCGGACGGCAGCGACGACTACTCCCACGCCGCGAACCCGCAGCACTGGCCGTACCAGGAGAAGGTGATCGGCTGGGCCGCCCGCCCCATCGCCGCGCTCTTCACGCCGGGTGACATCAAGGCCGGTTACGTGGCGGCGTGGTGGAACAGCAACTCGGACCGTACGCGCGTCAAGCCGCCGCTCGACCTGTTCTGCACCATGGAGAACAACGACTGCTACTCGGGCCGCATCGGCGAGAACGACTCCAACGACCCGGGCCAGGGTGCCTGCACCCTCGACTACGGGAACTCGGACAGCAACCCGCACTGGCTGCACTGTTGGTGGAACACCTCGGTGCAGTGGAAGGACTGCGTCCTCTTGGCGCAGTGCGGAAACGCGGTGCACCGGTTCAACGACACCTATCCGGAACAGCCGGACGTCAACTCGTATCCGCCCCAATGCGGTCTGGGCTCCCTGCCCCTCGGGGCGCAGATCGTCGAGGACATCCCCTACGGCGCCACGCCGGCCGGCAGTACGGCGAGAACGTGCGGCGGCTCCACCTCCGCGGGAACCTTCGACTTCCAGTTCACCGACTGGCAGGGCACCTATCCCGGCAAGATGGACCTGCACCAGATCGGGGCCGGTGACAACAACCACTTCTGGTTCTCCCACACCAGGGACAGCTCCACGTACGACGGCGCCCGGCTGCTGATCACCGGCAAGTGGACCCTGAACGAGTCGAACATCGGCTGGTCCCGGGTCCTGGTGCACATGCCCGACCACGGCGCGCACACCCGTCAGGCGGCGTACGTCGTGGGCGGAACGGACTCCACGTCGAAGGTTCGCGTGGTCCCGCAGCGCACCCGTGAGAACCGCTGGGTGAGCCTGGGAGTCTTCAACTTCACCGGCAGGCCGACGGTCTCCCTCTCGACCCACACCGGGGACGGCGGCAACGGCGAGGACGTGGCCTGGGACTCCGTCGCGTTCCAGAAGCTGCCGGGCAAGCCCAAGGACCAGATCGTGGCCATGGGCGACTCCTTCTCCTCGGGAGAGGGCGCCTCCGAAGGCAACGCGAACTACTACAAGGAGACCAACTACCGGGACTCCCAGGACGAGACGACCCGCAACGCCTGTCACCGCTCGGACAAGGCGTGGTCGCGCCAGTCCAAGGCGAGGACGGGGGCGTTCGAGTCGATCGGTGAGCAGGCGGACCGCTGGGACCCGGCCATGGACTACCACCTGATCGCCTGCTCGGGTGCCCGTACGTACAACGTCCTGAGGGACCCGGAGAACGGCGAACTGGCCCAGATCCAGAAGGGGTACCTGGACCAGAACACCACCATGGTCACGATGTCCATCGGAGGCAACGACTCACGGTTCACGTTCGTCGTCCAGAAGTGCCTCCTGGCCTTCGGCTCGGGCAGTTGCCAGGACAAGCCGTTCGACGACCACAACCCGCAGATCGACCGGGACGTGGACGGGAACGGCACCATCGAGACGAACAGGGACGGGCCGTACCAGGGAGTTCCGATGAGCACGGCGCTGCCGCAGCTGATCTCCCAGGTCGTGAAGACGGACATCCTCGCCGCCGTCGAGCTGATCCACAAGAAGGCGCCCAACGCCAAGATCCTGCTCATGGGTTACCCGAAGCTGATCTCCAACGACGCGAGCTGTCTGCGGCTCGGGCCGCTCGGCCTGTCTAAGGAGTCCAACGACTGGCTCAACACGGTGGCCGCGCACCTCACCAGCGAGATGCGGGACGTCGGCGTGATCGGCCGGAGCAAGGGGATCGACATCCGGTTCTCGGACCCCACCTGGGCCTTCGAGGGCAAGGGCGTGTGCGGGAACCCGGAGAAGATCCACGGCATGGTCAAGACCCTGGTCGAGAGCGACAACACGATCAAGGACTGGCCGCTCCTGAAGTCCTACGGCCTTTCGGCGCAGTCCTTCCACCCGAAGATCGCCGGCGCACGGGCGTACGCCGACGCCATGGAGGCGACGATCGACGGATGGTAGGCCGTCGGTAGACGGATGCAGGAGCGTACGTAGCACCTGAGAGAGGGCCGGCCGGGGAGTACGACACCGGCCGGCCCTTTTCCTCTTCCCGCGCGGCTGTCTATGCGGCCGGCACGGTGTGATAGCCCGTCGTGAGCGTCCACTCGAACAGCGTGCCCGGCCGCTCCCGCAGTGCGGAGAGGGTGACGTCGGCGGGATCGGACGCGCAGGTGCCGAACACGGCCTTGCGCCCGGGGCACGGCTCCGGGACCTGCAACCGCGCCTCGTCGCCGGGCGGGTCCCAGGACAGCAGCATCCCGCCGGTGACGCTCGCGATCGACGGCCGGTAGGCGTGCGGCTGCTCGTAGACCCTGGTCTCGTGGTACCGCAGCGCGCTCCTGATCGAGTCCTCGCTCCAGACCGCGGGCGTCTTCATGGACCGGAGGTCCGCGAGGACGTCGGGCACGGGACGGTCGAC
This sequence comes from Streptomyces sp. NBC_00250, assembly GCF_036192275.1. Taxonomy (NCBI): domain Bacteria; kingdom Bacillati; phylum Actinomycetota; class Actinomycetes; order Kitasatosporales; family Streptomycetaceae; genus Streptomyces; species Streptomyces sp. NBC_00250. The sequence goes on from NZ_CP108088.1 coordinate 5,349,549, forward strand.
GACGAAGTACAGGTGCAGCCGCATCTGGCAGTACATGGCCGGCTGCTTCGGCGCGTTCTGGTCGAGGTGGTTCTTGCCCCCGCCCCGGGCGCACGTGTCCACCACGGTGGTGCGCAGGGCCGGGCCCCACGGGGACGTCCTGCCGATCTCGTCGGCCCGCGCCCGTAGTTCGCGCTCGGTGCGCTCCCGCTTCTGCCGGACCTCGTCGGAGGTGGCGATTCCCTTGAGTTCGCTCTCACTCGGGCCGTGGGAGCACCCGCTGACGCCGGCGAGCAGGAGGGCGAACAGCAGCGAGGCGGCCTGGGCGGATCGACGGCGTATCCGTGACGTCATGGTCCGAGTCTGCCGCACGCCCTCAGCGAACGTCCTGGTTGTCGCGGAGGGTCCGGCGGTTCAGGAGGGCCGCCACGAGGGAGAGACAGGCGGCCGCGAGGACCGTGGTCATGGCCGCCGTGCCGCCGTTGTGCTCCACGACCGTGCCGACGACGATCGGGGCCAGCGAGGCGGCGGCGGTGGCCGAGAGGGCGACGACGCTGATGACGCGGCCCTGGAGGCGGGCCGGGGTGGTCGCGGCGATCCGGCCGAAGAGGATCGAGTTGACGGCGGGCGCCAGGAACAGGCCCGTGGCCAGCGGGGCCACCATCGCCAGGCTGCCGTTCAGGACGGTGCTCGCCGTGAGCAGTGCGGGCAGCACGGCCAGGGCCACGACCAGCAGGCGGTGGAAGGGCAGGAGCCGCTGGACGCGGGCGGCGAAGAGGGCGCCGAGGAGACCGCCGACCGCGATGCAGCCCTGCGCGATGCCGAGCGCCCGGGGGCTGTGGCCCGCGTCGGTGAGGATCAGGACGGCCGAGAACTGGGCGCCGGTGAGGGCGAAGTTGACCGGCGCCGCCATCAGGATCACCGCCCGGAGGAAGGGGCTCGCGACGACATGGCGGAGGCCTTCCAGCATGTCGTGCCGGAGCGAGGTCTTCCCGGTCTCCTCCTCCGTGGGGTGGGCGGGCCTGCGGATGAACGAGACCGCGAGGAGGGAGAGCAGATAGCTCAGGGCGTCGAAGAGGAACGGGACCGAGCGGCCGAGCGCATAGAGGAAGCCGCCCAGCGGGGGACCGGCCAGGGAGGCTCCGTAGGCGCGGGCCTCGTTCTTGGCGAAGGCCTCCGGGAGCTGCGACCGCGGTACGAGCTGGCTGACGATCGACGTCTCGGCCGCGCCGAACAGCACGTCCAGGACCGCGGCGGCGCCCGCGACCGCGAAGATCACCGCGAGCGGTGCCCGGCCGAGCAGGATCGCCGTGGCCAGGCCGGCGAAGAGGACGGCGCGGCCCGCGTCGCAGACCTGCATGACGCGCTTCCTGTTCCAGCGGTCGGCCAACGCGCCGGCGGGCAGCTGGAAGGCGACGCGGATGACCGCCTGGAGGGTGCCGAGTGCGCCCGCCTGCACGGCGGAGCCGTTCAGGGAGAGGACGAGCAGGGGGAAGGCCAGGACGGAGACCGAGGTGCCGAGCTGGGAGACGGTCTGGCCGCTCCACAGCAGCGTGAAGTCCCTGTTCTTCCGCAAGGGCTTCGTCGCGTCGGGCGTCGCCTCCGGCGCGGTCAGTGCCTGGATGGTCATGTCTCCCCCTGAGAACGGTCTGTGGTCCGGTCTGTCGTCCGGTGCGTGTCGGTGGTGGTCAGGCGAACGGGTGGGTGAGGATCACCACTTCGATCGCTTCCGCGTCCTCGGGGCGCTTCGACGGGTCCTGGAGCCTGTCCCGGTAGCGCATCACCAACTCGTCGATCTCGCCCTGGAGTTCGGCCGCCTCGTCGGGGGTGGCCCACCAGACGGTGTGGGCGCGGTGGGCGTCGCGCTCGTGCGCCCGGTGCCGGTCCAGCTGGCGTTCCAGGGTCAGTTCGCCGAGGTGTCGGGCCGCGACGGCGGCGTCGGCGGGGGCGTCGTTCTCCGTGGACCAGCCGAGCCGTGTGATGCGCCAGGGGCGCGAGCGCCCCGGCATGGGGCCGGCCTCCTCGACGAAGCCGTACTTGGCGAGCTGGCGGAGGTGGAAGGAGCAGGTGGTGGGGGTCTCGCCGATCAGCTCGCCCGCCTGAGTGGCCGTCAGTGCCCCGTGAAGGGTGAGGACTTCGATGAGGGCGAGGCGGACCGGGTGGGAGAGCGCCCGCATGGAGGCGGGGTCGGTCAGGCGGCGGGGGGCGTGGTCGTCACCTCCGGATGCCTCGGAGATCTCGGAGGGCTCGGAGGTCCTGGGGTCCTTGCGGGGGGCTTCGTTCGGCTGCTCCATGTAATGAGAGTGTTCTCTCGATAGAAATCTGTCAATAGATATCTCTCGACAGCTTTCCCGGCAGGGCGGGATTGACCTGACCGTGGGCGCGACATAGCGTCGCCGCGCACCGGGAGCACGCGCGCAGGAGGTCCTCGTCATGGAAACGCCCGGCCCGGAATCCCGGCTGACCGCGCCCGGCGCTCCCTTCGAGGTGAGCGACGGGGTGTACGCGTCGGGGCCGCGGACCCTGCGGGAGTTCGTCGAGGTCGTCTGGGGATACGGGGATCAGGTGTTCCTCGTCTCCGAGGACGGCGGGCGGACGACGTACCGCGAGTTCTTCGACGCCGCCTGCGGGCTCGCCCGGCGACTCGTCGGGGAGTACGGGCTGCGGCCGGGGGACCGGGCCGTGGTGGCCATGCGGAACCATCCCGAGTGGCAGGTCGCCTTCTGGGCCGCCCAGCTCGCCGGGCTCGTCGCCGTACCCCTCAACGCCTGGTGGACCGAGGGCGAGTTCACGTACGCCCTGGACGACTGCGCTCCCGGCGTGCTGCTCGTGGACGGGGAGCGGGTCGGGCGGGTGCGGGAGTGGGCCGCCCGGAACCGCGTGCCCGGGATCGTCTTCCACCCGGAGACGGAGACGGAGACGGAGACGGAGACGGAGACGGGGGAGGGCTTCGAGGCGTACGTCCCCGACACCGATCCGTACCTCGGGCCGCCCGTCGTCGACGTCCTGCCCGAGCACGACGCCACGATCATCTACACCTCCGGCACCACCGGGCGGCCCAAGGGCGCCGTCGCCACCCATCTCGCCCAGGCCGGGGCCGCGATGAATCCGCGGTACTTCGCCGCGGCGGCGGCCCTCGCGCGCGGGGACGTGCCCGGGACGGGGCCCGTGCCCGTGTCGCTGACGACCTTCCCCTTCTTCCACGTGGCCGCCTTCACCTCCTTCTACGGGGTGATGGCGGCCGGCGGGACCCTGGTGACGATGCGGAAGTGGGACGCCGGCCGGGCCCTCGAACTGATCCGGGAGCACCGCGTCACCCACTACGCGGGCGTCCCCACCACCGCCCTCCAACTGCTCGACCTCGCCCGCGCCACCGGCGACGGGCTCGAAAGCCTCGCCCTGCTGAGCACCGGGGGCGCCGCCGCCCCGCCCGGCATCGTCGACGGCATCACCGCCGGGTACGGGGAGCGGCTCGAACCCCGCAACGGCTACGGGCTGACCGAGACCAGCGGCGGGGTCCTGTCCAACGTCGGTGCCGAGTACCGCGCCCACCCCGGGAGCGTCGGCAGGCCCTCGCCCACCACCGAGGTGCGGATCGACCGGCCGGACGCCGAGGGCGTCGGCGAGCTGTGGCTGCGCGGGCAGGCCCTGGTCCGCGGCTACTGGCGCGACGAGGAGGCGACCCGCGCCGCGTTCTCCGAGGACGGGTGGTTCCGGACCGGGGACCTCGCGCGCGTGGACGCGGACGGGCGGGTCAGCATCGTCGACCGGCTCACCGACATGGTCGTCCGGGGCGGCGAGAACGTGTACTGCGTCGAGGTCGAGGGTGTGCTGCAGCAGCACCCGGACGTCGTCGACGCCGCCGTCCTCGGTGTGCCGCACCCGCTCCTGGGCGAGGAGGTCGCGGCCGTCGTCCGGCTGCGGCCCGGCGCCGCCGTCGCCCTCGACGAGCTGCGCGCGCACGTGGGCGCGCGGCTCGCCGCCTTCAAGGTGCCCGCCCATGTCCTCGTACGCGAGGAGGAACTGCCCCGGAACCCGACCGGGAAGATCCTCAAGCGGGAGCTGCGGGGCGGCCTGTTCGGCGGCGGGTGACCGGTCCTGTCAGCGGCGGGTGATCCGGACCCGGTACGTGCCGCTCTCGTCCTCCTCCAGCACGCTGATCCTTATGCCGTTGGCGCGGTCCGTGAACGTCTCGCCAGGGCGGTACGGCGCGTCCGACAGCTCCGCGTGGACGTTCGCGCGCCGGGTGCAGCCGCCGCTCGCGTGCTCGCTGTCGGAGACGGTCACCGGGCCGTGGCCGGTGTCCACGTCGGACTCCACCCGGTAGACCAGGACGCCCTGTTCGCAGACCGCCTCGTCGTTGCCGTCCTTGCTGCGGACCTCGACCGCGTACCCGGAGGTGTCGGAGAGCGGGACGAACGCGAGCTTGGGGCCGCCCGCGACCGCGAGCGGGGTGAGGGTGTAGTCGCCGGTGCCGGGGCCGGACGCGCAGCCGACCTGGTCGTTGTCGAGCCAGCCCAGCTTCCACTTGTGCCAGCCGAGCAGGTCGTTGTTGGCGCCCCAGTCCTCGGACATGATGTCCCAGTGTCCGACGGTCCCGCCGCCGTCCGAGGTGTACAGGTCGGGCAGCCCGAAGACATGGCCGTTCTCGTGCGGCAGGACCCGGTAGCCGGTCTCGGCGAAGCTGCCGGAGCCGTCGTCCTGGCGGCTGTAGACGAAGGACGTGTTGGCGAGGGGCACGCCGTCCGCGTACGGAGCGTCGTCGTTTCCGGAGAAGGTCACGGAGAGGACGGTGTCCAGGGCGGAGGGCCCGGCGTTCGGCGTGACCAGGACGTTGACCAGGTCGTACGCGCTGAAGTCCACCTTCGGGTCGGCCGTCTTCACGATGTCCTCGACGAGGGTGCGGTATCCGGGTTCGTACGGTGAGCCGCGCTCGATCCCGTACGCCGAGAACGCCTTGGGCATCCGCAGCCAGTCGGGTATCGGGGCCTCGGCCTGGTAGTGCAGCCGCCCGTACGAGCTGGTGCGGAACCAGTCGGCGGTCTGCGGGAAGAACTCGCGGAAGCGGCCCATCGCCGCGCCGTCCCCGGGGGCGTCGGGGAAGTCGACCATCAGGTTCAGCGCCCTGACCTGGCCCGTGGACCGCACGTACCCGGGGGCCGTGGGCAGCCCCTCCGACATCTGTACGCCCATCGTGGTGGCGATCCGGCAGGGCCCCAGCTGGGCGCCGGCGGGCGCGGCGGCCACGGGGCCGGCCGAGGCCGGGGCCGGCCCGGGGAGCGTGGTGCTCGCGGAGGCGAGCAGCGTGAGGGAGAGCGCCGTGGTCGCGGCCAGGGCGACGGGTCTGCGTATCCGTCGGCGGGGGTGCTGCATACGGTCGCCTCTCCGGTGGGGGCAGGTCGGCGCCGCGGCCCCTTCCGGTACGCGCGGGGCCGCGCTGTGCGATCAGCCTGTGGCGAGTGGTTCCGAGGCGCGCGCCGGGTGGCCCGATCGGTGGACCGGTCGGGGGCCGGAGCGCGGGTCTCCCGGGAGGGGCGGGCGATGTGACCCAGGTCACATGTCGCCGGGGAAATAACCGGGGACTCGGTCCCCGTTTATGACTGTGTTCAGCGAAGTGGGGAGTCCCTCCCCGGATATCCCCGAGATGACCCTCAGAGGAGGTCGTGGCGTGACCAGCACCGTCACCGATTCCGCGTCCGCCCGCCGCGTACCCCGCCCGCGTGCGGACGCCCTGCGCAACCGCGAGCGGATCGTGACGGCGGCCCGCGAGATGTTCGTCGAGTTCGGGTCCCAGGTGCCCTACGACGAGATCGCGCGCCGGGCCGGCGTCGGGAACGCCACGCTCTACCGGAACTTCCCCGAGCGCACCGACCTCGTCCACGAGGTCGTCCTCTCGCTCATGGCCCGCGTCACCGAGGTCGCCGAACGGGCCGCCGAGGAGGAGAGCGACACGTTCGCCGCGCTCCGCCGGTTCACCCTCGGCGCCGCCGACGAGCGCGTCGGTGCCCTGTGCCCGATGCTCGACGGCGCCTTCGACAAGGACCACCCCGACCTGGTCGCCGAGCGCGACCGCCTGGAGGAGGCCGTCCAGGGCCTCGTGGAGCGGGCGCAGCGGGCCGGCCGACTGCGCACCGACGTGGGCGTCGGGGACCTGATGGTGGCGCTCTCCCAGCTGACCCGACCGCTGCCCGGCTCGGGCTGCGCGTCCTTCGACCAGTTCGTCCGCCGTCACCTGCTGCTGTTCCTCGACGGCCTGGAGGCGCCCGCGCGCTCCGAGCTGCCCGGGAAGGCCGCGACCCTGGAGGACCTGCGACGCGACTCCTGCTCGTGAGCGCCGTCCTCTCCGGGGGATCCCGACTCACGTAACCGGCACTCCGCCCGCCTGACTCACCTTTACGTCCTTTTTTCACCAGTACGCGCCAAGAGGTGGCTACCCCCATGCCGAAAGTCCCCGCCAACACCCTGACCCACCCCGACCCGGGCCGCTGGAAAGCGCTCGTCTTCATCGCCCTCGCCCAGCTGATGGTCGTGCTCGACGCGACGATCGTGAACATCGCGCTGCCCTCCGCCCAGCAGGACCTCGGGATATCGGACGGCAACCGGCAGTGGGTCATCACCGCCTACGCCCTCGCCTTCGGCGGTCTGCTCCTCTTCGGCGGTCGCATCGCCGACCTGTGGGGCCGTAAGCGCACCTTCGTCGTCGGCCTGATCGGCTTCGCCCTCGCGTCCGCCCTCGGCGGAGCCGCGACCGGCGAGGCCATGATGCTCGGCGCCCGCGCGCTCCAGGGCGCCTTCGGAGCGCTCCTCGCGCCCGCCGCGCTCTCGCTGCTCGCCGTGACCTTCACCGACGCCAAGGAGCGCGCGAAGGCCTTCGGCATCTACGGCGCGATCGCCGGTGGTGGCGGCGCCGTGGGCCTGATCCTCGGCGGTTTCCTCACCGAGTACCTGAACTGGCGCTGGACCTTCTTCGTCAACATCCCGTTCGCCATCGTCGCCGCCGTCGGCGCGTACCTCGTCATCCGTGAGCCCGCGGGCAGCCGCAACCGCTCCACCCTCGACATCCCCGGCGTGATCCTGTCCACCCTGGGTCTGGTCGCGCTCGTCTACGGCTTCACCCGCGCCGAGTCCGCGGGCTGGAGCGACGCCGGCACGATCGGCCTGTTCGTCGGCTCCGTCGTGCTGCTCGGCGCCTTCGTGCTCACCGAGGCGAAGGTGAAGTCCCCGCTGCTGCCGCTGCGCGTCCTGACCGACCGCAACCGCGGTGGTGTCTACCTGTCGCTGGGTCTCGCCGTCATCGCGATGTTCGGCCTGTTCCTCTTCCTGACCTACTACCTCCAGGTCGTGAAGGGCTACTCGCCGGTCATGACGGGCTTCGCGTTCCTCCCGATGATCGCGGGCATGATCATCGGCTCGACGCAGATCGGTACGCGGCTCATGACCCGCGTCCCGCCGCGGCTGCTCATGGCCCCCGGCTTCCTGACCGCCGGTGTCGGCATGCTGCTGCTCACCCAGCTGGAGGTCGGCACCTCGTACGCCGGTCTGATCCTGCCCGCGCAGCTGCTGCTGGGTCTGGGCATGGGCACGGCGTTCATGCCGGCCATGTCGCTCGCCACGCACGGCGTGGACCCGCGGGACGCCGGTGTGGCCTCCGCGATGGTCAACACCTCGCAGCAGGTCGGCGGCGCCATCGGTACGGCCCTGCTGAACACGATCGCCGCCTCGGCGACCACCGCGTACCTGGTGGACAACGCGGCGGGCGCGACCACCCCGGCCGCCCAGAAGATGCTCCAGCTCCAGGGCATGGTCGAGGGCTACACCGCGGCCATCTGGTGGGCCGTCGGCATCCTGGTCGCCTCGGCCGTGATCGCCTTCACCCTGATCACCACCGGGAAGCCGGACACCGGGGCCGTCGCCGCCTCCGGCGAGGGCGCGGACGACGAGGTGAAGGTGCCGGTCATCGCGCACTGACCCGCGCCGTTCCCGTCAGGACCTGCCCTGGTTCCGCTCAGCGGAGCCAGGGCAGGTCCGCGTCCGCGTCCGTGGGTTCGAGGCCCTCGGCCATGACGCGCATGATCGCGCCGAGCTGTTCGACCTGCTCGGGCGCGAGTCGGTCGAAGAGGGCCTGGCGCACGGCCGCCACATGGCCGGGGGCGTTCTGACGGAGGACCTCCACGCCTTCCTCCGTCAGCTGGGCGAACTGGCCGCGTTTGTCGGAGGGGCAGTTCTCCCGCCGTACCCAGCCGTTCTTCTCCAGGCGGGCGATCGCGTGGGAGAGCCGGGAGCGGGTGATCTTGGCGCTTCTGGCCAGCTCGGTCATCCGGAGCCGGCGGCGGGGGGCCTGGGAGAGCTGGACGAGCAGCCCGTAGTAGATGTGCGGCATTCCGGCGTCGCGCTGCAGCTGGCGGTCGAGGTGGTCTTCGAGGAGCGTGGTGGCGTGCAGGTACGCGCGCCAGACGTGCTGCTCCTCGTCGGTGAGCCAGCGGGGTTCGGTCATGTCTCCCATGATGCCCAATCGTACGACTCATTCTTGAAAGTTGAACTACATAGGTCTACGGTGTAGGACAGAACGCTTGAAGTTTCAAGAACCAGTCGTGAATCAGTACGGAACCGGCCCCTGAGCCGGTACGGAACCGGTCCACGCGCCAGTTCGCTGTCTACGTCGGAAACCGGAGGTGGTCGCCATGGACGCCACGCTCGAACGGATGCCCGCCCTCTACCTGTCCCACGGCGCCCCGCCGCTCGCCGACGACCCCGTCTGGCCCGGCGAACTCGCCGCCTGGTCCGCGGACCTCCCGCGCCCCAAGGCGATCCTCATGGTCTCCGCCCACTGGGAAGAGGCCCCGCTCGCCCTCGGCGCCACCGAGACCGTCCCCCTCGTCTACGACTTCTGGGGCTTCCCCGAGCACTACTACCGCGTCCAGTACGCGGCCCCCGGCGCCCCGCAGCTCGCCGAGGCCGTCCGCAAGCTGCTCCGCGCACCCGGCCATCCCGTGCAGGACATCCCCGACCGGGGCCTCGACCACGGCGCGTACGTGCCGCTCGTCGAGATGTTCCCGGGCGCCGACATCCCCGTACTCCAGATCTCGATGCCCACCCTCGACCCGCGCCGCCTCATGGACATCGGGCGCAGGCTCGCCCCGCTCCGCGACGAGGGCGTCCTGATCGTGGGCAGCGGCTTCTTCACCCACAACCTGGCCGCCCTCCGGCACACCGGCGGTGGTGTGCCGGGCTGGTCGGCCGAGTTCGACGCCTGGGGGCACGAGGCCCTCGCCGCGCAGGACGTCGACGCGCTCCTCGACTTCGAGCACAAGTCGCCGGCCGGGCGCCTCGCCCATCCGCGCACGGAACACTTCGCCCCGCTCTTCGTCACCATGGGCGCGGCGGACGCGGCCGGCGACCTCGATGCGGAGCGGTCGGTGATCGACGGCTTCTGGATGGGGCTCGCCAAGCGGTCGGTGCAGTTCGGGTAGCCCGCCCCGGCCCGGCTTGCCCCGCCCCGGCCCGCCCCGGCCCGCCCGGGGCTAGAACACCGGTGGGTTCAGCTCGATCGAGCGCGTGGCGGCGGCGAGGGCGAGCGGGCCGCCGACGTCGAGCGCCGTGTCGGTGAACTTGATCGTGTGGTCGTCGCCGTGTGCCGCCGCCCGCTCGAAGACCTCCTCGGCGGTGAGGGCGGTCGGCGTGTACGCGGCGGGCTCCGGCGGGGTGTACGCGGCGGTCACCGCGGCCGACGCCGACCACGCCGCCGCCAAGCTCGGCGCCCACAGCCCGCGGGGGAGCGCGGGCAGGGCGCGCAGGACCGCGTTCGGCGCGGTCGCCGCGTGGACCAGCATGATCGGCTCGCCGTGGCCATGGGTCGCGTACCGGTGCGTGGCTGCCGTGACCAGCTCGACGAGCCGGTCCCTCGCCGTGTCGGGGTCCGGGGCCGTACCCCAGACCGGGAACGCCGTCAGCTGCGCGAGCCGGTCCCGGATCCCGCCGTCCTGCACCGGAACCGGCGGTACGGCGTCCAGTGCGGCCGCCGCCGTCGGCGCCGCGGCCAGCGGGCTCAGCGGGGGAAGCGGCAGACTGCGGGCCGCCCAGTACCCGAGCGCGTGCGCCAGCTCGGCGCGGCGGGGCGCGGTCACTCCCTCGTCCCCGGACGCCAGGAGGGTGCGCACGGCATGACCGGTGCGGATCACGGGGTGCGTCGCCGAGGCCGCGATCCCCGGCAGCAGCCGGGGCCACCACTCGGCGAGGACCTCCCGCCAGGGGCGCCCGTCGAGCTCGCGGGTGAAGAAGCGGGTCCAGTCGGTGATCCGGGCCGGGTCGCCGAGCGCCTCCCACCAGTCGTCGGCCGTGACGGGCCGGGACGGCGGCGGCAGCTCCTCCAGCTTGTGGGCGTACCGGTCGAGCCAGCGGTGCACGGTCGAGGCCTGGCCGTTGCGGACCAGGGCCTCGACGGCCATGGGGGCGTGATTGGTGAGCCAGCCGTTGCGCTCGGGTCCTGCGGTGTGGAGGCGTTCGAGGGCTTCGTCGAGGGTGCCGGATGCGAGGGTGCCGGATGCGTCGGTGCCGCGTGCGTCGCTCATGGAGCCGACGCTAGGGCGAGGGAGGGGCGGCGCGTAACGGACTCGGGACCTAGTCCGGGAGGCCGCTCGGACCTAGTCCGCGAGGCCGAGGAGGCTCGGCCTCCGGGTGGGCAACCCGATGGCCCGTCCGAGCGTCTTGAGGGGTGACGCCGCTTGTGATCGCGGTCTCACCGACAGTGTGGTCGTGGGACCCGCGAGCGGCGCCGGAACACCCTCCGTGCCCGGTCTGACCTGCACCTCCATGGGTGCCCGCGGCATGCCCGCAGGGGCGGCAGCGCCGCAGGATACTGCATGATCGCGAAAATCCATGTGCCGGGTGGGAATTCTGTCCTGATTCCAGTCGTTGTTTCCGTCGGATGCAGGGCACCCGAAAAGGTGTCGCGACCTACTCAGCAAGGGAGCACGCATGGCAACCCGTGCCGTCGCCCGTCGTCAGACCTCCGCCAAGAGCGGGGCCGCACGGGCAAGCAGCGTTCGCGCCGTGGGCGGGGAGATCGCCGACCGCGACCTGGTCGGCATGTACCTCGACGAGATCGCGCGCACGCCCCTGCTCGACGCCGCCAAGGAGGTCGAGCTCTCCCAGACGATCGAGGCCGGGGTGTACGCCCGGCAGATACTCGACGGAGCTGTGACATCAGCCGCTGCCGCGGCGGGGTCGACCGAGGCCGGCGGCGCGTCCCGCGAGGAGCTCGAAGCCCTCTACGAGGCGGGCGAGCGTGCCAAGGACCTCTTCATCAAGTCCAACCTGCGGCTCGTGGTGGCCGTCGCCCGGCGCTACCCGCGCAGCGGGCTGCCGCTGCTCGACCTGATCCAGGAAGGGAACGCGGGCCTGGTGCGCGCGGTCGAGAAGTTCGACTACGCGAAGGGCTTCAAGTTCTCCACGTACGCCACGTGGTGGATCCGCCAGGCCATCACCCGGTCGATCGCCGACCAGTCCCGCACGATCCGGCTCCCCGTCCACCTGGTGGAGGAGCTCGGCCGGATCCGCCGGGTGCAGCGCGAGTTCAACCGGGAGCACGGCCGCGAGCCGGAGCCGGCGGAGATCGCCGCCGAGCTGGACACGAAGCCCGAGCGCGTCGTCGACGTCCTCGACTGGGCGCGTGACCCGGTCTCGCTGAACATGTCGGTGGACGACGAGGGCGAGACGCAGTTCGGCGACCTCCTGGAGGACACGTCGGCGATCTCGCCGGAGCAGTCGGTCCTCACGCTGCTGCGCAGCGAGGAGCTCGACGACCTCATCGACAAGCTCGACCACCGGACGGCGTCGATCATCCGCATGCGGTACGGCATCGAGGACGGGCGCGAGCGGACGCTGACGGAGGTCGGCAAGCAGCACGGCCTCACGCGCGAGCGGATCCGCCAGATCGAGAAGCACGCGCTCGTGGAACTGAAGAAGATGGCCCACGACACGGGCTTCGACGCGGTGGCCTAGAGCGGCCGGCCGAGGCGCGCGGGTACCGGGGCAAGCCCCCGGTACCCGCTCCCCCTCGCCGTGCGGCTGCGCCCTCAGCCGTGTGTCGCCGCCGCCAGCCTCGTCGCCAGGTCCTCCACGTACGTGAGCAGCGGCGCCGGGCTCCGGATCGTGAAGGGGGCGTCCACCAGGGCGAGCCGGATGGCCAGCCATTCGACGGAGTCCGTCGAGCGGGTCCGCAGGCGGCAGCTCTTCGGTCCCGTCGCGGTCGGGACCAGGTGCGACGGCAGCCGCGCCGTGACGAAGTCGGCGGGCGCCTCGAAGGACACGTCCAGGTCGACTTCCGGCTGCGCCCGCGACATGGAGCGGACCAGGAGCTGCGCCGCGTCGCCCGCCGGCAGCTCGCGGGGCGTGAAGCGGGCCCCCGTGGCGAGCGGATCGCTCACCCGGTCCACCCGGAAGGTGCGCCAGTCCTCACGCCCCAGGTCGTACGCCACGAGGTACCACCGGCGCCCGGTGGAGACGAGCCGGTAGGGCTCGACCAGGCGCTTCGACTCGGCCCCGTCGCCCGCCCGGTAGCCGAAGCGGAGCTTCTCCCGGCCGGTCACCGCGCCCGCCAGGGCGGTCAGGGTCGCCGGGGTGACCGTCGCGCCGTCGCCCCGGGTCAGCGGGATCGTCGCGTTCTGGAGGGTGGAGACCCGGTGGCGCAGCCGCGCCGGGAGGACCTGCTCCAGCTTCGCCAGGGCCCGTACGGACGCCTCCTCCACCCCCTCGATCGCGTGCCCCGCCCCCGCCCGCAGGCCGACCGCGATGGCGACGGCCTCCTCGTCGTCGAGGAGGAGCGGTGGCATGGCCGTACCGGCGACGAGCCGGTACCCGCCGAACGCGCCGAGCGTCGCCTCGACGGGGTAGCCGAGGTCGCGGAGCCGGTCGATGTCCCGGCGGATGGTGCGGGGGGAGACCGAGAGCCGTTCGGCGAGCTCGCTGCCGGGCCACTCGCGAGGGGTCTGCAGGAGCGAGAGCAGATTCAGGAGTCGTACCGGGGTGTCCGTCATGCGTTCCAGGATGAGGGTCATCTAGGCCTTTATTTGACCTAGATGGCCTCTATCTTCTTCGTATGAGTGCACACGACGCCGGCGCCACCACGGACGCGGCTCCCACGGATACGAGCGACAAGCGGCGCTGGATAGCCCTGGCCATCGTCATGACGGCCGCCTTCATGGACCTGGTCGACGCCACGATCGTCAACATCGCGATCCCCAGCATCAAGCGGGACCTCGGCGCCTCCTTCGGGGCCATCCAGTGGATCACCGCCGGGTACGCGCTCGCGTTCGCCGCCGGCCTGATCACCGGTGGACGCCTCGGTGACATCTTCGGCCGCAAGCGGCTCTTCCTTCTCGGCACGGCGGGCTTCACCCTCGCCTCCGCCCTCTGCGGCTTCGCGGCCAACCAGGAGATGCTGGTCGGCTCCCGCCTCCTCCAGGGCGCGGCGGCGGCGATGATGGTGCCGCAGGTCCTGTCGATCATCCACGTCACCTTCCCGGCGCACGAGCGCGGCAAGGTCTTCGGTCTGTTCGGCGCGATCATCGGTCTGGGCGCGGTCTCCGGCCCGCTGCTCGGCGCGCTGCTCACGCAGTGGAACATCGCCGGCCTGGAGTGGCGCCCGATCTTCCTGATCAACCTGCCGGTCGGCATCGCGGGCCTGCTTCTGGGCCGCAAGTTCATCACCGAGTCGAAGGCCCCGAAGGCGCTCCGCCTCGACATCGTGGGCGTGCTCCTGGTGACGGCCGCGCTGCTGATGCTGATCTACCCGCTGACGCGCGGGCGTGAGCTCGACTGGCCGCTGTGGGGCCACCTGATGATGGCCGGCAGCCTGGTCGTCTTCGGCGGGCTCATCGCGTACGAGAAGTACAAGACGAAGAAGGACGGCTCGCCGCTCATCGAGCTGTCGCTGTTCAAGGTGAAGAGCTTCGCGGCGGGTATCGCGGTGCAGCTGACCTTCGGTGTCGTGATGGGCATCTTCTTCCTGGTCTGGACGATGTACATGCAGATGGGCCTCGGATGGAGCCCGCTGCGGGCGGGTGTGACCGGTGTGCCGTTCTCGATCGCGGTCTCCACGGCCGCCGGTCTCTCGGTGCAGAAGCTGGTGCCGCGCTTCGGCCGGAAGGTGCTCCAGACGGGTGCGCTGACGATGATCGCGGGCGTGCTGCTCTACCTCTTCGAGGCGGGCCGGTACGGCACGGACATCACGTCCTGGCAGATGATTCCGCCGCTGGTGGTCATGGGTCTCGGCATGGGCCTGATCGTGGCGCCGCTGACGGACGCGGTGCTCTCGGACGTCCCGCGCGAGCACGCCGGTTCGGCCTCGGGCCTGATCAACACGACGGGCCAGATGGGCAACGCGCTGGGCCTCGGCCTGGTGTCGGTGGTCTTCTTCGGCGTGATCGACGGCAAGCCCGCCCCGAAGTCTCAGACGGAGGCGGGCCTGGCGTTCGCCGACGCCTTCCAGAACGCGATGGGCTGGGTGGCGGGCGTGCTCGCCGTGATCTTCCTGGTGATGTTCGCGCTTCCGGCGAAGCCGAAGCAGCACCTGGAGGGTGGCGACGACGGTGCCGACGACAGCATCGTCGGGACGGAAGCGGCGCTCGCGCACTGAGCACGGCTTCGGCGCTCACGCACGGAGTACGTCTTCGACGCTCACGCACGGAGTACGGCTGCGGCAGGGCCCTGGTCCCGGGATTCGTCCCGGGGGCGGGGCCCTTCGGCGTAGCCGGGCAGGGGCGGACGACGTGCCGGGCAGGGGCGGACGACGCCGGCTTGTCACCCGCGCGCATGGCGCCGAGGCCACCGGATCGCACTCGACACCTCCGGCCCGTCGCTCGGCCTCCGCAAGCCGGCCCCGGAGGCGGCGCCGGACAGCGAACAGACCCCGTCCGGGACCGGGGTGGCCGTGGTGGCCTGACCCGGTCCCGGCGCGGGGCCGGTCGCGAGGGGCGGTGCGGCATCGGTGGACGCACCACCCCTCGGTTCTTCACCGATCCGTCAGGGTCACTTCAGGTTCGGGACGGCGCCGGGAGGCAGGGCGCGCGAGAACTTGCTCGCGCGCAGTGCCACCGGTGTCGGTGTCGACTGCTGGAGCCAGCCCTCGTCCCAGATGAAGTCGGTTCCGTTCACGTCACCGTGGGTCTGCCATACCTGTCCGCCCACGGTGAGCACCTTGACGTACGCGTCGTCGCCGTTGGACTCGTAGCCGACAGCGCACACGCCCGCCGGGTAGTTGGGGTTGCCGAGATCCGTGCCGACTGTGGTCGGGTTGGTGAGGTCGGTCCATACGATCGTCCCGCCGAGGGACGGCGCGCGACCCACGAACACCTTGCCGTTGGTGAGCACCGCCTGGGCGTCCTCGGTGCTGTTCGGGGCGTAGATGTCGATGTCCGAGCACGGCCCGGTGGGCCCGGTGGCGCCGGTGGCTCCAGTCGCGCCTGTCGCGCCTGTGGCTCCGGTCGCGCCGGTCTCGCCCGTGGCGCCGGTGGCTCCGGTGGCTCCGGTCTCGCCCGTCGCTCCGGTGGCTCCCGTGGCTCCGGTGGCTCCGGTCTCACCAGTCGCTCCGGTGGCGCCGGTGGCGCCGGTGGCTCCGGTGGCTCCGGTCTCGCCCGTCGCCCCGGTGGCTCCGGTGGCTCCGGTGGCTCCGGTCTCACCCGTCGCTCCCGTGGCTCCGGTGGCTCCGGTCTCACCCGTGGCTCCCGTGGCCCCCGTGGCGCCGGTGGCTCCGGTCTCGCCCGTGGCTCCGGTGGCTCCCGTGGCTCCGGTCGCCCCAGTGGCGCCCGTAGCTCCAGTCGCGCCCGTAGCTCCGGTCGCGCCCGTCGCCCCAGTGGCGCCCGTCGCCCCAGTCGCTCCCGTGTTGCCCTTAGGCCCTGTCGGTCCCGTCGGGCCCGTGTTGCCCTTCGGGCCCTTGGGGCCGGTCGGGCCCTTCTTGCAGTCGCCGGCCTCCGTGTCCGGGGCGGCGACGGCCCGGGGCTCGTCGACCAGACGTCCGACCTCCTGGTCCAGGTATTCCTGGAGCGCGGCGGTCGCCGGCCTGCCCTGCTCGTCGTGCTGCTGCGGGCCGGCCTGCTCCTGCGCGGACCTGGGCTTGCAGTCGCCGACCGGGTCGGAGGCGGTCGTCGGGACGGCGAATGCCGACGCCGTGGGCGCGAGGCCCGTGAGGACGAGTGCGACCGAGGCCAACGCACCGCCGCCTACCCAGACACGCCGACGGGGCAGCGGGCCGAGCTTGGACTTGGACAGAGTCCTGGGATCAGGACGCATGCATGCTCCTTTCCTCCGCCGGCTTCGTACGCCGGCGCCACGATGTGGGGGTGGGACGAAGGCGGAAGCAGTGATGAGCTTCCAATCGGATCATCGGGCCGCAGCTGCGGGGACTTGATGGGTTCGGGGCGTGATGAGCCGCCATGGCGTAGTCCCACCAGTCGAATGGCTGCGTGCGTGACGGCGAACGTGAGGCGGTCTTTCGGCGTGCCGCCGCCGGTTCCCCGGGGGCTCTGCGTACCGTCGCCCCCCGACCGAACCGCCGGAGGTGGTGTTGCCGTGAAGCCGTCCATCTGCCTGTGCATGATCGTCAAGAACGAGGCCGCAGTCATCGAGCGCTGCCTCGCCTCCGTCCGCGGCCTCGTGGACACCTGGGTCATCTCTGACACGGGGTCCACCGACGGGACCCAGGAGCTGATCCGGACCGCCCTCGCCGGCATCCCCGGCGAGCTGCGCGAGGAGCCGTGGGTGAACTTCGGCCACAACCGCAGCCTGAACATCGCGCACGCACGTGGCCGCGCCGACTATCTCCTGCTCCTCGACGCCGACCATGTCCTGCGCCAGGAGGGACCGCTGTCCGCGCTCACCGCCGACGGTTACATGATCCGCCACGAGGGGGCCCTGGAGTACCGCATCAAACGCCTGGTCAGGGGCGATCTGCCGTGGCGCTACGAGGGCGTCACGCACGAGTACCTGACGGCCGAGGGGGACCTCGTCCAGGAGCACCTCGACGCCCTGGTCATCGAGGACTACGCCGACGGAGGCTCACGCCACGACAAGTTCGAGCGTGACGCCCGGCTCCTGGGCGCCGAGCTGGAGCGGGACCCGTCGAATCCGCGCACCGTCTTCTATCTGGCGCAGACGATGCGCGACCTCGGCCGCACCGAGGAGGCGGCCGACCTCTACGAGCGGCGAGCGGCCATGGGCGGCTGGGGCGAGGAGGTCTACTACTCCCTGCTCCAGTCAGGTGTCCTCCGTGCCGATTCCGGCGACTGGCCGGCCGGGATGGACGCGCTGTCGCGGGCCTGGGAGTCACGGCCGGAGCGGCTGGAGGCCTGTTACGAGCTGTCGGGCCGGCTGCGGAAGCTGGGCCGCTACCGGACCGCCCATGCCGTGGTCTCCACCGTCCAGGACCGGGAGCAGCCCGGTGACCTGCTGTTCATGCATCCCTGGGTGTACCGGTGGGGGCTGCTCTTCGAGTACTCGATCACCGCGTACTGGGTCGGTGACCACGCCGCCTCGCTCGCCGCCTGCGACCGGCTGCTCGCGCTGCCGGACCTGCCGGAGACGTACCGCGAACAGACCCGCGCCAACCGGGCGTTCGCCATCGCCCGGCTGGCCGAGGCCGCCGCCGTCCCCGCGCTGGTCTGAGCACCGCCCCGGAGCGGTGCCGACGGGCGCGGGGGGCGACGGGCGTCAGCGGACCCGGGAGCGGGACTCCATCGCCCCGCGGGCCGCGCGCTCGTCCTCGTACACCTCGCACATGTGGCGTCCGTCCGGTGTCGCCGTGTGCTCGACCTCCCAGAGGCTCACCTCGCTGCCGTCGAGCAGCAGGAACTGGTGCTCGTAGAGGGTGAAGCCGGCGTCCCGGCCTCCGTCCACCGGGCAGTGGCGGCCGAAGGCCTGGGTGATGTGGTGGGCGAAGGCCAGCCGGAGCCGGCGGGCCGTCCGTTCGCCGGGCCGGTCCGCGTTCTCCGCGCGCCGCAGGACGCGCCGCGCGTGGTCGGCGGAGTTGTCCGGCACGTACATCCGGGGCTGGGCGGGTATCGGGCGGGCCAGCAGGGCGCTCAGCAGCGCCATGTCGTCGTCGTCATCGTCCTCGTCGAGGGCGCGGCCGTCGGAGCGCTCGACGGTCCAGCCCGGCAGCGGTCCGCTGGGGAGGCGGGAGGCGGCGAGCCTGGCCTCCGACTCCTCGGCGTAGAGCTCGTGCTGCTCGGCGCCGTCCCGGCCGGCGTTGTGCGTGAGCTCCCAGAGGCTGAGCGCGGAGCCGTCGCTCAGCAGATACGTGTGGCGGTAGGTGGTGCGGTGCAGCGACGCGCTGTGGTGCGAGGAGTGCAGCGCGCTGGAGTGCGCGAGCGCCGTGCCGAGGCGCTCGACGGTCGAGTCGGGCAGGTCGAAGGAGTTGAGCGCCCGGCCGAGGAGCCGCTCAACGTGCGTCTCGGTCGTCTCGTAGGGATCGTGAGGATCCTGCGGATCGTTCAAGAGGGTCTCCAGGCCGTCGCCGCATGTCACTTGGTGCTTGCTTAACGTAGTCCCTGGGTCTGACATCGTGTCCGGGGTTCCGGAAAACGAAGGGCGCCCGGGGGAAGTTCCCGCCCTGTCGGAGCCCCGTTCGCCCAACTCCCTTGAGCTTACCGGGAGTACGGCTCCGAACGCGTTCCGTAGAGCTCACTGTACGAGGGGAAGTCCCCGCCCGGACCGCGCAGGCCGCCCGGGGCCGCGAGCACCGCCCGGACGATGGCCCGGGTCACCAGGTCCGCGCCCGCCGCCAGGATCTCGTTCAGGGCGAGCGGGCCGGGCCGCTCCGGCAGTTCGCGTGCCCCGGTGGCCAGCGCGAAGACGGTGTCGCCGTCGTTCATCAGGTGCACCGGACGCAAGGCGCGCGCGATGCCGTCGTGCGCCGTGCCCGCGACCTTCTGCGCCTGTGCGCGGGTCAGCGCGGCGTCGGTCGCGACGACGGCGAGCGTGGTGTTCAGCGGGGGAGGGGCGGCCGCCGCCCGCGCCTCGGCGAGACGCAGCACCGCCGCCTCGTGCACCGCCGCGTCGGGGAAGGCGGGCCGCCCGCCGTCGTAGAGACTCCCGTACAGCGCACCCGTCGCGGGGTCGACGGCGGAGCCGACCGCGTTCACCACGACCAGGGCGCCGACCGTGATCCCCGACTCCAGAACGGCGCTCGCCGTGCCCACCCCGCCCCGGAGGCCGCCGACCACGGCGCCCGTGCCCGCGCCGACCGCGCCCGTCTCCACGCGCGCGTGGTCCCCGCTCGCGTCGGCAGCCTCCACCGCGGCCCGTCCCGTCGCCGGGCCCGGCCGGGCCGTGAAGTCACCGCCCCTGCCCAGGTCGAAGACGCAGGCGGCGGGCACCACGGGCACCACGTGGGAAGGATCGGGACCCACGCGCACGCCCCGGTGCCGCTCCTCCAGCCAGGCCATCACCCCGGCGGCGGACTCCAGGCCGTACGCGCTGCCGCCGGTCAGGACGACCGCGTCGATCCGCTGGACGACGTTGCGCGGGTCGAGCGCGTCGGTCTCCCGCGTACCCGGTCCGCCGCCCCGTACGTCCACGGCGGCGACGACCCCGCCGGCCGGAGCGAGCACCACGGTGGTCCCGCTCAGCGCCCCGTCCCCGTCCACGCGCGCGTGACCTACGCGCAGACCCCTCACATCGGTGATTCCGTCGCGGTCGCGGTCGCGGTCGCGCGTCTGCTCGGCCTGTGTCATGTTCCCTGCCTACCACGCTGCTTGGCTCAGCGCTTCGGGCCGAGGACGCGGAAGAGCACGGCCGGATTCTCGCGCACGGCACGGCGGTTCAGCCGGTCGCGGTACCCGGACCCGTGCCCGGACCCGGCCGCGTCGCCGGGTTCCGCGCCGTCAGGGTCACACCGACGGCGACCGTGGCCGCCGCGACGAGGCCGGCGGCCAGGACCGCCCAGCGGCCCGCGAAGGAGCACAGCAGGATCGCGAGCGACGAGACGGGCAGGACGAGTTGCTGTGCGATGCCGACCTTGAAGTAGCGGGCGTGGAGGAGCCACACGGACAGCAGGAAGACGGCCGACGGGATCGTCACCGCCCCCGAGGCGGCGAGGGTGGAGATGTGGGCCTTGCCCACGGCCTGTTCCACGGCGATCTCCAGGCCGGCGCCGACGGCCGCCGCCGCCGCGAAGATCACGTAGTGGCCGTAGCCCCACCGGAAGGCCTCGCGGCTGGAGGTCAGCCGGTCGTGGGCGGGGACGACGAAGTAGATCCACCAGGCGGCGAAGACGAGCAGCAGACCGCCGGCGGCGATCGGCAGCACCTCGCCGAGGGCGTCGTTCTCCGCGATGCCGGTCTTCACGGCCACGGTCGCGGCGGCGACGGTCTCACCGAGCACGATGATGGTGAACAGGCCGTACCGCTCGGCGATGTGGTGCGGGTGCCAGGTGCTGGGCGCGTTCCTCTCCGCGAACAGCGGTACGGCCATCTCGGCCAGCGCCATGACGAGGAAGACCCACGGGCGGGCCGACTCCGGCACGAGGAGCAGCGCGAGCCAGCCGATCTGCACGGCGACGACCCCGCCCGCGTACCGCCGGCACATGGTCCGCTCGGCCGGGTCGGTGGCGTGGTGCGCGGCCCGCAGCCACTGGGAGGCGAGCGCGAGCCGCATGACGACGTAGCCGATGTAGACGACGAGGAAGTCGTGGTCCTCGAAGGCCCGGGTGACCCCGGCCGCGAGGATGAGGACGCCCGCGATCTGGACGAGGGTGACGACGCGGTACGGGACGTCGTCGTTGTCGTAGGCCGAGGCGAACCAGGTGAAGTTCATCCACGCCCACCAGATCGCGAAGAAGATCATCGCGTAGTTGATGATCCCCTCGCCCGGGTGGCCCTCGGCGACCGCGTGCACCAGCTCCGCGCCCGCCTGGGCGACGGCGACGACGAAGCACAGGTCGAAGAAGAGCTCCAGGGGCGTGGCCGCCCGGTGCGACTCGTCGCGGGAGCGTGCGGTGAGGGGGAGGAACGGTTGTGTCATGGCCCCAGCACAGCAGAGCGGGCGGTGCTCCCGCTCGCATGCCACGCGGAGGCCGGTACCGCCGGGGACGGGGCCGGGGCCGATGCCGGTGCCGGGGACGTCAGGCGGCCCGTGCCCCCTTCGATGCCGGCGGACCGGCGCCTGCCTCGACGACCCCGCGGTGACCCTTCCGGTCCTGCCGGTGCCTACGACCCGTCCCTGAGGGGACCTAGGCCCGCCCGACGGCCCGACCTGGGCCCGCACACCCGACGACCATCGGCACTCACGTCCCCTCTGCCCCGCGGCGCAGCCTGGAAGAGCAAGGAAGTCCTCGAAGGACAGCCCGAGGTCAGCCCGAACAGGGAAGTCAGGGAAGCGCCATGAGTTCCGTAGTCCAGGACAGCAGAAGGACGGGCCGGCCCGCCGCCTCGTACGACACGGAGCAGTACCGCCCCGGCAAGCCGATCACCGACTGGGAGCCGGAGAACGAGCTCTTCTGGAAGTCGATCGGCAAGAAGGTCGCCACCCGCAACCTGTGGATCGCCGTGCCGGCGCTGCTCGTGGCGTTCGTCGTCTGGCAGGTGTGGTCGGTCACCGCGACCAATCTGAAGGACGTCGGCTTCGGCTTCTCGACCTCCCAGCTGTTCTGGCTGACGGCCATCCCCGGTCTGACCGGCGGCACCGCCCGGATCCTCTACACCTTCCTCGGCCCGATGGTCGGCCAGCGCCGCTTCACCGCGCTGTCGACGGTCGTGCTGATCGTGCCGCTGATCTGGCTGGGCATCGCCATCCAGGACCCGACGACCCCGTACGCCGTGATGGTCGCCATCGCCGCCCTCTGCGGCATCGGCGGCGCGAACTTCGCCTCCTCGCTCGCCAACATCGGCTTCTTCTTCCCCAAGGCGAAGAAGGGCTCCGCGACCGGCATCAACGGCGGTCTCGGCAACCTCGGCGTCTCCGTCGTGCAACTGCTGACCCCGATCGTCATCACCTGGTCGACCATCGCCATCGGCTCGGCCCAGCACAAGGCCGACGGCACCCCGGTCTACCTGCAGAACGCCGCGTTCCTCTGGGTCCCGGTCCTGCTGGTCCTCGCGGCCGTCGCCTGGTTCGGCCAGAACGACCTGAAGGTCGCCT
This sequence comes from Streptomyces sp. NBC_00250, assembly GCF_036192275.1. NCBI lineage: Bacteria > Bacillati > Actinomycetota > Actinomycetes > Kitasatosporales > Streptomycetaceae > Streptomyces > Streptomyces sp. NBC_00250. Next base: position 5,371,659 of record NZ_CP108088.1, read on the forward strand.
CGACCCCGTTCAAGCAGCAGAAGATCATCTTCAAGCGCAAGCACAACTGGCTGATGACCTGGCTGTACGTCGGCACCTTCGGCTCCTTCATCGGCTTCGCCGCAGCCCTGCCGATGCTGATCAAGACCACCTTCCCGGACTACTCGATCGCCACCTACGCCTGGATGGGCCCCGCCGTGGGCGCGCTCGCCCGCTGGGGCGGCGGCTGGATCGCCGACAAGTGGGGCGGCGCCCGGGTCACCCTCCTGTCCTTCGTGGGCATGGCCGTCTCGATCGTCGGCGTGATCGGCTTCCTGCCCTCGGGCGGTGACGGCGGCTCGTTCTACGGCTTCTTCTTCTGCTTCCTCGCCGCGTTCTTCTTCTCCGGAATCGGCAACGGCTCCACCTTCCGTCAGATCCCGGTCATCTTCCGCGGCACCCACCTGAAGGGCCTCACGGAAGGCACCCCGGAATACACCAGGGCGCTGAAGCAGGCGGAGATGGAGTCCGGCGCCGTCACCGGATTCACCTCGGCCATCGCGGCCTACGGCTTCTTCTTCATCCCGGCCCTGTTCGGATCGGTGGCCGTGACCAGCGCGATGTGGGGCTTCGTCGCCTTCTACATCAGCTGCATGGTCGTGACCTGGTGGTTCTACGCCCGCAGGAACGCCGAGGCGCCCAGCTGAGCCATCCGGAAAAAGACCCCGCGAGGCGGGGTCTTTTCGCGTACCCGGAACGGGACCTAAGGCCGCCCCGAGGTGACCAATGCCGACCGGGACGATCGATCGAAAGGAGTGGAATGGAGGCAGGCAACGACGCGATCGAACGAATCGAAGAAGGCGGTGCGGGCAGTGACTGCGACACCTGCTGAAGCAACGGTGAACGAGCGGGCCTGGAAGGGCTTCAAGGGCGGACTCTGGCGCGACGCCATCGACGTCCGCGACTTCATCCAGCAGAACTACACGCCGTACGAGGGTGACGACTCCTTCCTCGCCGGACCCACCGAGCGGACCACCGCCGTGTGGAAGGCCATCACGGACAGGTTCCCCGAGGAGCGCGCCAAGGGCGTCTACGACGTCTCGTACGACGTGCCGTCCACCATCACCGCCCACGCCCCCGGTTACATCGACCGCGACAAGGACCTGATCGTCGGCCTCCAGACCGACGCCCCGCTGAAGCGCGCGATCATGCCGTACGGCGGCTGGCGCATGGTCGCCGGCGCCCTGGAGACCTACGGCTACCCGGTCTCGGCCGAGCTGGAGAAGGTCTTCACCGAGTACCGCAAGACCCACAACGCCGGTGTCTTCGACGCGTACACCCCCGAGATCCGCGCCGCCCGCAAGGCCGGCGTCGTCACCGGACTCCCCGACGCCTACGGCCGCGGCCGCATCATCGGCGACTACCGCCGCGTCGCCCTCTACGGCGTCGACCGCCTCGTCGAGGTGAAGAAGGAGGAGAAGGAGGAGCTCGACTCGCTCCCGGCCGGGGACCGTTCGATCGAGGAGACCATCCGGCTCCGCGAGGAACTCGCCGAACAGATCCGCGCCCTCGGCGAACTCAAGGCGATGGCCGCCTCCTACGGCCACGACATCTCCGGCCCCGCCGTCACCGGCCGCGAGGCCGTCCAGTGGCTGTACTTCGCCTACCTCGCCGCCGTGAAGGAGCAGAACGGCGCCGCGATGTCCCTCGGCCGCACCTCCACCTTCCTCGACGTCTACCTCCAGCGCGACATCGAGGCCGGTCTCCTCACCGAGGAGCGGGCCCAGGAGATCGTCGACGACTTCATCGTCAAGCTCCGCATCGTCCGCTTCCTGCGCACCCCGGAGTACGACCAGGGCTTCTCCGGCGACCCGACCTGGGTCACCGAGTCCCTCGCCGGCATGGGCGAGGACGGCCGTCCGCTGGTCACCCGGACCTCCTTCCGCTACCTCCAGACCCTCTACAACCTCGGCCCGGCCCCCGAGCCGAACATGACCGTCTTCTGGTCGCCCCGACTCCCGCAGGGCTTCAAGGAGTTCTGCGCGAAGGTCTCCATCGACACCTCCTCCGTCCAGTACGAGTCGGACGAGCTGATGCGCCCCCGCTTCGGCGACGACACCGCCATCGCCTGCTGCGTCTCCGCGATGCCCGTCGGCAAGCAGATGCAGTTCTTCGGCGCCCGCGTGAACCTCGCCAAGACCCTCCTGTACGCGATCAACGGCGGCCGGGACGAGAAGTCCGGCGCCCAGGTCGGCCCCGACACGGGCGCCATCACGGCGGACGTCCTCGACCACGACGAGGTCATGGCCAAGTACGTCTCCCGCGTGGACATCCTGCCCTTCCACAAGCTCGGCGAAGCGAAGTGGCAAGCACTCGCCATGCCGTTCACCCTGCACGACACGCCCTCCCCGACGCCCGAGCGGGTCGCCGAGGTCCGGGAGGTCTTCCGCGCCCACGGTCTGAACGCCGTCTGAGCGACGCCCTCCTCCCACAGCCCCGCAAAACCGGGCAAACTGCCCCGTATGGCCTTACCGTGGCCGCGTGACCGAGCCACCTCAGACAGCCGAGCCGACACCTCCGCCGGACGACCCCACCCACGGCACCCATGGCCCGGGAAGCCCAGCCCCGGGAAGCCCGGTGGCCGCCGGACCCCCACCGCAGACCCCGGCCGCCGTGCGCCGCCGCGCCACCCTCGCGGGCACCGTCGTCTCCGTCCTGCTGATCCTCGCGATCGTCTTCGGCAGCCGTCTGCTCCGCGACTTCGACTCGGCCCTGCTGCCCTACGCCGTCGCCACCGTCTTCCTCGCCTTCGGCGTCGCCTACCGCTACACCGTCTGGATCTCCGCCCCCGGCGCCCGCCGCCTCTTCCACAAGGGCTGGGGATCCTTCTTCTCCGTCGCGAACTTCCGCACGGCGCCCACCGCGCTGCCGAAGATGATCGCCACCTACCTCGGCTTCCAGAAGTTCCTCGGAGCCCGCTCGCACGCCCGCTGGGCCGCCCACCAGCTCATCTTCTGGGGCTGTCTGCTGGCCGCGGCGATCACCTTCCCCCTCACCTGGGGCTGGTTCACCTTCACCTCCTCCACCGGCTCGGGCCCCGGCTACGAGATGCGGATCTGGGGCTTCAAGATCATCGGCTTCGACGCCCTCAACGTCGTCGGCTGGCTGATGTTCCACGGCCTCGACATCGCCGCCGTCCTGGTCATCCCCGGCGCGGGCTACTTCCTCTGGCGCCGTATGAGGGACCGCGGCGCCATCACCGGCCAGCGCTTCGCCTACGACCTGGTGCCGCTGCTCGCCCTCATCGTCATCTCCGTGACCGGGCTGCTGCTCACCTTCTCGTCGATCTTCCTGCACGGCGGAGGCTACGAGTTCCTCGCGATCCTCCACATGGTGTCGGTCGTCTTCACCCTCATCTACATCCCCTTCGGGAAGTTCTTCCACATCGTCCAGCGGCCCGCCGCCGTCGGCATGCAGCTCTTCAAGTACACCGCCCGCCGCAAGGACGAGGAGGTGCTCGCCTGCCGCCGCTGCCACGAGCCCATCGACACCGCCCCGTACGTGGAGAACCTCAAGGGCACCATGCGCGACCTCGACCTCGGCTTCGACGAGTGGGCCGAGTACTGCCCCCGCTGCAAGCGCGTCCTGCGCGGCAACGCCTACCTCGACCACGTCAAGAAGGGGTTCAAGTGACCGCGACCGACCCGAACAGGGCGCTGCCGCTCGACCCCTCCCTCGCCCCGCCCGGCACCCGCAACTTCCGCGACGCCGGCGGCATCCCCGCCGACCGCTGGCACGCCGACCAGAACGGCGAGACCCTCGTCCCCACCCACTGCTGCTTCTGCGGCGTCCAGTGCGGCATGTACCTCCGCGTCGACCGCGGCGGCAAGGTCTTCGGCGTCGAACCCCGCAACCACGACATCAACCGGATGCGGCTCTGCCCCAAGGGCATCAACGCCTACCAGCAGGTCAACCACCCCGACCGGCTCACCGCGCCCCTCATGCGCCGCAACCGCGACGAGGAGTTCCGCGAGGTCGGCTGGGACGAGGCCCTCGACCACACCGTCGCCGAGATCCGCCGTATCCAGGGCGAGTACGGCAACGACGCGTTCGGTCTCCTCGGCGGCGCCAGCCTCTACTCGGAGAAGACCTATCTCGTCGGCAAGTTCGCCCGGGTCGCCCTGAAGTCCCGGCACGTCGACTACAACGGACGCCTCTGCATGGTCTCCGCCGCCGGGGCCAACAAACTCGCCTTCGGCATCGACCGGGCCGGCAACCCCTTCTCCGACATCCTCCTCACCGACTGCCTCCTCATCGCGGGCTCCAACGTCGGCGAATGCTTCCCCGTCATGACCCAGTACCTGTGGGGAGCCCGCGACCGGGGCGCCACCCTCATCGTCGTCGACCCGCGCGAGACCGCGATCGCCCGCACCGCCGACCTCCACGTCGCCCTCAAGCCGGGCACCGACTCCGCCTTCTTCAACGCCGTCCTCCACGTCGTCGTCGCCGAGGGCCTCACCGACGAGGCCTACCTCGCCGCCCACACCACCGGCTGGGAGGAGGTCAAGAAGACCGTCGCCGCGTACCCGCCGGCCCGGTCGGCCCAGATCTGCGGCGTCCCCGAGGAGCAGATCGTCCAGGTCGCCCGCATGTTCGCGGGCGCGGACCGGGCCATGGCCTGGCACGCCCGCGGCGTCGAGCACCACTCCCAGGGCGTCGAGAACTGCCTCAGCATCATCAACCTGTGCGTCGCCGCCGGACACATCGGCAGGCCCGGCGCCGGCTACGGCACCATCACCGGCCAGGGCAACGGCCAGGGCGGCCGTGAGCACGGCCAGAAGTCCGACCTCCTCCCCGGCGGCCGCTCCATCACCAACCCCGAGCACCGTCGGCAGATCTGCGAGATCTGGGGCATCGACGAGGCCGAACTCCCGCCCGCCGGCACCTCCATGATGGAGATGGTCTGGCAGATGCAGCGCAAGGAGATCCGCGGCCTCGTCGGCATCTGCAACAACCCCTTCGTCTCGCTGCCCAACTACGCGACCGTCAAGGACGGCTACGACACCCTCGAATTCCACGCCCAGTTCGACTTCTTCCTCTCCGAGACCGCGGCCAACGCGCACGTGGTCTTCCCCGTCACCGTGTGGGCCGAGGACGAGGGCGTCATGGCCAACGCCGAGGCCCGGGTCGTCAAGCACAACAAGGCCCAGGAACCCCCGGCCGGCGTCCGCACCGACACCTGGGTCATCTGCGAACTCGCCCGGAGGCTCGGCGCCGGCGACAAGTTCGCGTTCCCCGACTCCCGCTCGGTCTTCGAGGAACTCCGCATCGCCTCCGCCGGAACCGTCAACGACTACTACGGCATCACCTACGAACGCCTGGAGGAGACCGGCGGCATCGCCTGGCCGTGCCCCAGCACCGAGCACCCCGGCACCCCCCGCCTCTTCGAGGACGGCCGCACGTACCACCCCGACGGCAAGATCCACCTGCAGGTCGTCGAATGGCACCCGCCCATGGACCCGTACAGCGAGGAGTTCCCCCTCTCGCTGACCACCGGCCGCACCGTGGCCCACTTCCTCTCCGGCAACCAGACCCGCCGCCTGGGCGCCCTCGTCGAACAGACGCCGCGCCCCTGGGTCGAGGTCCACCCCTCCCACGGCTTCCGCAACGGCGACCCCGTCCGGGTCGTCACCCGCCGCGGCAGCGAGGTCTTCCCCGCCCTCGTCACCGAGGCCATCCGCCCCGACACCGTCTTCATCCCGTACCACTGGCCCGTCCCCACGGCGGCCAACGCCCTGACCATCGACGCCCTCGACCCGCGCTCCAAGATCCCGGAGTACAAGGTCTGCGCCGCCCGCATCGAGGCCGCCCCGCAGGTCGACGAGGTCCCCGCGCCACCCACCGCACCCGGCCACCAGGCCTACCCGGAGACCCAGGTCTCCCGCACCGACCCGCTGCCCCCCACCTCCCCCCAGGGCCGCGGCACCGCGGAGAGGAGCTGACCCGCACATGATGGGCCGCACGATCTTCATCGACCCGGGCCGCTGCATCGGCTGCCAGGCCTGCGTCTCCGCCTGCCGCGAATGCGACTCCCACCGGGGCAAGTCGATGATCCACCTCGACTACCCCGACGAGGGCCACTCCGTCGCCTCCCTCCCCACCGTCTGCATGCACTGCGAGGACCCCGTCGCCCCCTGCGCCGAGGTCTGCCCCGCCGACGCGATCCTCGTCACCCCCGACGGCGTCGTGCAGCAGGCCGACACCACCCGCTGCATCGGCTGCGCCAACTGCGTCAACGCCTGCCCCTTCGGCGTCCCCAAGATCGACCTCCAGGCGAAGCTCCAGATGAAGTGCAACCTCTGCTACGACCGCACCGCCTACGGCCTCGCCCCGATGTGCGCCACCGTCTGCCCCACCGGCGCCCTCTTCTACGGAACCCTCGAAGAGCTCCAGGCCGAACGCCCCGGCGTCCAGGTCGCCGACTCCTTCACCTTCGGGTCCACCACCGTCTCCACGGGCGTGGCGATGGTCGTCCCCGCCGACAAGGTCCAATGGCCGGTCCCCGGCGGCCTTCCCGTCGTCGAGATCAATGGAAGGGATGTCCGTTGAGCGTCACCGACCCCCAGCCGCCCGCGCCGGACCCCCGCTCCGACGCGGCCCGGGAAGCGCTCCACGACCGGATCGCCGCCGACTCGCTCACCACCCGCCGCGACTACCTGAGGATCGTCGCCACCGTCTCCGGCGGCCTCGCCGTCGGCGGTGTCGCCGTCGCCTCCGGCATCCTGCACCGGCACGGGGACAGCGACGGGCCGCCCGAGGCGAAGAAGATCGCGGACGTGCTCCTGCCCGGCGAGTCCCTGGCCTTCCGCTACCCCGGCTCCGAGGACCGCGCCGTCGCCGTCCGCCTGGAGGACGGCACCCTCGCCGGCTACTCCGCCGTCTGCACCCACCTCGCCTGCGCCGTGCTCTGGCGCAAGGACCGGGGCAGCGAGGGCGAGCTGTACTGCCCCTGCCACGAAGGCGTCTTCGACGCGCGTACGGGAGAGGTCACGGCGGGCCCGCCGCCCCGGGGACTGCCGAAGGTGGTGCTCGTGGAGGAGGTCGACGGCAGTGTCTGGGCCGTCGGCACCGCCCGCTCGGGCGAGAGCGCCCGCGAGGGCCTCTGCCGCCAGCTCGGCGACGACCGCCCCGAACTCGCCGACCGTCTGGGCTGCCCCGGCGCCTCCGCGCGCGGCACGGCGCCGGAGAGGAGTGAACGCACATGACCGAGGACGCCTTCCCCCGCGACCCGGAGGCCCCGGAGCCGGCGAAGCCCCCCGTCGCCCCCGCGGCACCGGCCGCTCCGGAGGCCCCCCGGCCCCCCGCGTACACCCCCGGCAGCGCTCAGCCGCGTCTCAACCGGCGCGTGCACGAGAGGTATCCGCAGATCCGCGCCACCAGCGGGTACGGCGATCCCCGGGTCACCCACACCGGGCCGGGACCGGGAGCCGGGACGGAGCAGGAACCGGAACGCTCCTCGAAGCTGACGGCCCGCCTCACGCTGGCGCTCACGGTCGTCATCGGCCAGCTCTGGGGGCTGACGATCGTGGTGGACGAGTGGATGGCGGGCGACACCGGCACCGCTTGGTGGGGCGCGGGCTTCCTCTGTCTGTCGTTCCTCGTGGTCCTCGGCCTCTGGCTGATCGACCCGGAGGACCGTTGAGCCGGCAGACGCCGTACAGGTCCTGAAGACCGCAGATCAGCGAGGTTCGGGGTGGGGGAGCGGGCGTACCCTTGAGGTATGAGTACCGCCCCCGCCCACGGACCGCGAGACGCGAAGCGGCCCGGCGTCCATCCCAGCCCCGAGAACAGTCCGAAGCCGGCACTCGTCTTCGACGATCCGCTGGACCAGCAGTCCGCGGACGACACGGACCGTGGATGGGGCGAGCGGCCTCCGGCCGGCGGCGACAGCGCCGCCGACCTCGCGCGCTTCCTCGACGAGAAGCCGCCGCACCACCTCTGACACCGGCATGAGGCGCCGGTCAGGAGGTGGGGTGCGTCCCCGAACCGCCGCCCGCGCCCGCACCGGTACCCGTGCCCGTTCCCGTGGAGGGGCCGCGCTGGGCGACGAGGTGGTCGCGGATCTCCTTGAGGACCTCCAGCTCGCTGATCTCCATGGTCTCCGCGACGCCTTCCTTCGCCTTCTCGTGCGCCGCACGCTTCGCGAGGATCTTCGCCATCGGCAGGACCATCAGGAAGTAGACGACGCCCGCGGTGATCAGGAAGCTCAGGACCGCACTGAGGACCAGGCCCCACTGGATCTGGATGCCCTGCACCTCCCCGTTGACGACCACGCACGAGTCCTTGATGCAGGACGAGTAGCTCTCCAGGTCCTTCGTGCCGAAGGCGCCGACGACCGGGTTGATGATGCCCTTGACCACCGAGTTCACGATGTTGGTGAACGCGGCACCGATGACGACGGCCACGGCCAGGTCGATCACGTTGCCGCGCATCAGGAAGGCCTTGAAGCCTCCCAGCAAACTTTCCTTCTTCTCGGCCACCAAGGTGCCTTTCGTCGCTTGTGTCGCTGTGTGCCGTGCCATTAGGCCGCGAACGGCGCAGAGCAGTCCAATCCGTACACACGGACCGGTGACTTGACAGGGAGTCAGTGCGAATCAGCACAGCGTCACCGTCAGTTGGGACGTGACACCGGCACCCGCCAGCGCCGCCGCCGTCGACCGCGGCACGGACAGGACGACGAGCGCCCCTCCGTCCGATCGAGTCTCACCCGGGTGCGGAACTTCGGCCACTCGGGCGCCCCTGGCGACCACCCGGGCCTCACCCTCCCCGCCGAGCGGCGAGTTGGGCGCGGCGATCACATCGACCCGGTCACCGGGACGCAGCAGTCGTACGGTCGCGGCGTCGGCGATCCGTACCGGAGCGGACACCAGCCGGACGGCGACGGACGGCCGCGCGCGAGCGGCGACGGTGGCGGTCGGGGCACCCGGCGACGGCGCTGGTGGTGGCGGGCTGCCGCTCGCGACGGCGAGGGCCGCCGCCACCAGGGCCAGAAGCACCGCCGGTACGAGCCGTCCCCGTCGCAGCGCCCTGCGCAGCCGGTGCCGGGTGCCCCGTACCCGTAGGGGCTCGAAGGGTGGCACCACGCACGGCGCCGGGACGGGGGACGGGGGAAGGGCGGAGGGAGGAGCAGGGGAAAGGGAAGGCGCGGGGGAAGGGAAGAGACGCGTCATCGCGGGTACCGCCGTCCTGGTCGGGAGTGGGATCGGCTCCCACTCTCCGGGCCGCGCCGATTCCCCGCTCCGGCCTGGGGATCACCCGCCGTCTGTGGACAACTCCCTCACCCTCCCGGGGGGTTCACGGCAGTTCGATCCCCAGGTTCCATCCGTCGTGCGCGTGCGTGCACAGGCAGTCCCGGTCCACCGTCGCCGGCAGCGCGCCCACCGCGTCGAACAGCACCTCGCGCAGCCGTCCCACGTTCTCGCCGAACACCCGCAGCACCTCGGTGTGGGAGACGCCCTCGCCGGTCTCGGCGCCGGCGTCCAGGTCGGTGACGAGTGCCAGCGAGGTGTAGCAGAGGCCCAGCTCACGGGCGAGGACGGCCTCGGGGTGGCCGGTCATGCCGACCACCGACCAGCCGGCCGCCGCGTGCCACCGGGACTCGGCCCGGGTGGAGAAGCGGGGCCCCTCGACCACGACCATCGTTCCGCCGTCGACCGGCTCCCAGCCGCGCCCCCGGGCGGCCTTGACCGCGACCCGCCGCCCGTCCGGGCAGTAGGGGTCGGCGAAGGTGACGTGGACGACGCGGGGGACGGCTCCGTCGGCCCGTCGCTCCCCGTCGAAGTACGTCTGCGCCCTGGCCTTCGTACGGTCGACGAGCTGGTCGGGGACGACGAGCGTGCCCGGCCCGTACTCCTCGCGGAGTCCGCCGACCGCGCAGGGTCCGAGGATCTGCCGTACGCCCACGGAGCGCAGGGCCCAGAGGTTGGCGCGGTAGTTGATGCGGTGCGGCGGGACGCTGTGGCCGCGGCCGTGCCGGGGGAGGAAGGCGACCTGCCGGCCGGCGATCTCGCCGAGGAAGAGGGAGTCGCTGGGGCTGCCGTACGGGGTGTCGACGGACACCTCCGTGACGTCCTCAAGGAAGGAGTAGAAGCCGGAGCCGCCGATCACGCCGATGTCCGCGTACGCATCATGGGTCGCCATGACGATCACCCTATGCGCGGTGCGGGGAAACACCGAGGGCCCCGTCGTGAACGACGGGGCCCTCGGTGAAGAACGTACGGACGTTGTCCTGAAACAGGCGCCGGACGTCAGGCATTGCGTGTCGGGCGGCAGGCGTCAGGCGGCCGAGCTTCCGGTGCTCGACGAGGACGTCGAGGAGGCGGAGGCGGACGAGGTCGACGCGGCCGGCTTCGCGTCCGACGTCGAGGACGACGTCGACGAAGACGACGGGGTCGAGGACTTCGACGCGGCCGGCGAGCTGCTGGACGACGAGCCGCGGCTGTCGTTCCGGTAGAAGCCGGATCCCTTGAAGACGATGCCGACGGCCGAGAACACCTTCTTCAGGCGGCCCTCGCACTGGGGGCACTCGGTCAGCGCGTCATCGGTGAACTTCTGCACCGCCTCGAGGCCTTCGCCGCACTCGGTGCACTGGTACTGGTAGGTCGGCACTTGTCTTCCTCCTGGCACTCACACTCATCGAGTGCTAACGACAATCCATACTGACGTATTCCGCGGGTTCAGTCCACCGCCACCGGCACGCGGTGACCGATACCACGCGCCGCGACCCGGCTCGTCTCGCGCGGCTTGAGGCGCGAACGCAGGGCGAGGAGCGTGGCCAGGGCGAGCGCCGTGCCCACCATCGGCACCAGGAATCCGGTGCTCGCGCCGTGGGCGTCGGCGAGGCGGCCGGCGACCGTGACGGCCGCGGCCTGGCCGAGCGCGACGGCGCCGGTGAGCCAGGTGAAGGCCTCGGTGCGGGAGGACGCCGGGATCAGGGTCTCGACGATGGTGTAGCCGGTGATCAGGGCGGGGGCGATGCACAGGCCCACGACCAGGCCCAGGGCGCCGAGGAGCAGCACCGAGTGCGTGGTCCACAGCAGGGACGCGGCGACGGTGAGGCCGGCGTAGCCGAGGATCAGTCGGCGGCGGGGGCCGACCTTCCAGGCGACGGTGCCCATGGCGATGCCCGCGAGCATGTTGCCGGCGGCGAAGATCCCGTACAGCAGACCGTTGGCGCCGGGGTTGCCGATCTCCTCGGTGAAGGCGGTGAGGGAGACCTGCATGCCGCCGAAGACGGAGCCGATGCCGAGGAAGGCGACGACGAGGACCCGGACGCCGGGGATGGAGAGGGCCGAGCGGCGCGGTTCGCCGGAGCCGGCCGCGGCGATGCCGAACGCGGGCTGGGTGGCGCGCTGGGCGGCGAAGAAGAGTCCGCCGAAGAGCGTGAGCGCGGCTTCGGCGATCAGGCCGGCGGCCGGGTGGACGCCGGTGCACAGGGCGGTCGCGAGGACGGGACCGACGACGAAGGTGAACTCGTCCGTCACGGACTCGAAGGCCGCGGCCGTCGGCATCAGCGGGGTGCCGTCGAGCTTGGCGGCCCAGCGGGCCCGGACCATCGGGCCGACCTGGGGCACGGAGGCGCCGGCGGGCACGGCGGCCAGGAACAGCGCCCACAGCGGGGCGCCGCTCAGGGCGAGCACCACGAGCAGGGAGACGGACGCGGTGTGGACGAGGACACCGGGGATCAGCACGGCGCGCTGACCGAAGCGGTCGGCGAGCTTGCCGCTCTGCGGAGCGAACAGCGCCATCGAGACGCCGGTGACGGCGGCGACCGCGCCGGCGCTGCCGAAGGAGCCGGTGGTGTGCTGGACGAGCAGGACGATGCCGATGGTCAGCATCGCGAAGGGCTGCCGGGCGGCGAAGCCGGGAAGCAGGAAGGACAACGCACCGGGTGTGCGCAGGAGCTGCCCGTAGCCGGGCCGCTTGTCCGAGATGACCGTGGACGCCACGGTCCTGGCCTTTCTGCCGCCTGGTAGCGCGCCCCCGGCACTGTGGTGCGGGTGTCGCCGAGAGCTGTCCTCATGCGCGTTACTGCGGTAGATACCGGGCCGGCCCCACTGCGGAGGGGCGCCACGGCCGCCATACGGTCGCGCCAGCTCTGCGTCAGGCAGAGTTGGTTCGATCAGGTGTGCCTTCATGCTACAGGGAGGATCGTCTTCCTGCCTGGGAAAACGCTCCTGCCCTTGAATTAATGCCTCGGATTAACCGGATGTTCGCTTGTGATGCTCGCCCTGCCGATGGAAGCGCAGGGACGTGTCCGTCGGGGTCGAGGCCGCCGTGGCGCCCCCGGTCCCCAGCCAGCCGGCGAGCTTGCCGCCCTGGCCGACCGCGCGCAGTCGCCGCTCGGTGGCGTCCCGTACCGGGTCGGTGGCGACGACGAGGAGTTCGTCGCCGCGCCGCAGGACGGTGGCGGGCCCCGGTACGAAGCTCGTCTCCTCCCGTACGACGAGGGTGACGGCCGCTCCGGCGGGGAGCCGCAGCTCGGCGACCTCGACGCCGTGCATCCGGGAGTGCTCCGGGATGGCGACGGAGAGGAGGTGGCCGCGCAGCCGTTCCAGGGGTGCCGACTCGACGCCGAGGTCGGCGGCCTCTCCGGAGTCGCCGAGCTTGAGGGCCTTCGCCAGCCAGGGCAGGGTCGGCCCCTGGACGAGGGTGTAGACGACGACGAGCACGAAGACGATGTTGAAGATCCGCTCGCTGCCGTCGATGTCGGACACCATCGGGATGGTGGCGAGGATGATGGGGACGGCTCCGCGCAGGCCGGCCCAGGACATCAGGGCCTGTTCCTGCCAGGGGATGCGGAAGGGCAGCAGGCTGACCAGCACTTCCATGGGCCGTGCGACCACGGTCAGGACCAGGCCGATGACGACCGCGGGCCAGAAGTCGTGGACCAGCTCGTGCGGGGTGACGAGCAGGCCGAGCAGGACGAACATGCCGATCTGCGCGATCCAGCCGAGTCCCTCGGCGAAGCCGCGGTTCGCGGGCGCGTGCGGCAGCTTGGCGTTGCCGAGGACCATCGACGCCAGGTAGACGGCGAGGAAGCCGGAGCCGTGGGCCATGGCACCGGCGGCGTACGCGACGACGGCGATGGCCATGACGGCGATCGGGTAGAGGCCGGAGGCGGGCAGGGCGACGTGTCGCAGTCCGTAGGCGCCGAGGAAGCCGACGGCGAGACCGACGGCGACGCCGATGGCCAGTTCGAGGGCGATCGTGGCGACGAGGACGTACCAGTCGTCGACCGGTCCGGCGGTGGAGAAGGCGACGACGAGGATGACGACGGGGGCGTCGTTGAAGCCGGACTCGGCCTCCAGGACACCGGTGACCCGTGAGGGCAGGGGCACCTTGCGCAGCACGGAGAAGACCGCGGCGGCATCGGTGGAGGAGACGACGGCACCGATGATCAGGGCCTGTCGCCAGTCGAGACCGACGAGGTAGTGGGCGGCGGCGGCGGTGATGCCCACGCTCACCGCGACGCCGACGGTGGAGAGGACGACCGCGGCGGGCAGCGCCGGCTTGATCTCCTTCCACTTCGTGCCGAGGCCACCCTCGGCGAGGATCACGACGAGGGCGGCGTAGCCGATGACCTGCGTCAGTTCCGCGTTGTCGAAGGCGACGTTGCCGATGCCGTCCTGGCCGATGGCGACGCCGATGCCGAGGTAGAGCAGCAGGCTGGGGAGCCCGCTCCGGGACGAGATCCGGACGGCCGCGACCGCGATCAGCAGCACGAGGGAGCTGATGAGCAGGAGTTCGTTGAGCTCGTGGACAGTCAGTGGCCGTTCCTTCCCCTCACGTGCAGCCGGATCGTTCTTCCGGCAGCCGTCACAGGCAGCTGGATCGTTCCTCCAGCGGCCGACACTTCGTTACCTTACCTAATCTTTAACGTTTTCTTGACGCCCTCTTTGCGCACCTCGCTCACCAGTACGGTTCTCCTCACGGTTGTCTTCCTGACACCGCGTCCGGGCCGTCCGGACGCTGCGCCTAAGGTTGCTCCCGTACTCCAGGACCACCCTGCCCCTCGAAGGACAGCGATGCCCTCCAACACGACCGCGCCTCCCGCCAAGAAGAAAGGGCGGCGCGCCCGCCTGATCCTCCTCGTCCTGGTCCTCGCCCTGGTCGCGGGTGTCGGATACGGCGGGTTCTGGGGTGTGAGCACCGTCCGGGCCTCGTTCCCGCAGACCACGGGCGAGATCCGGCTCGACAGCCTCTCCGGTGAGGTCGAGGTCAAGCGCGACGCCAACGGCGTCCCGCAGATCTACGCGGACAACGAGACGGACCTCTTCCGCGCCCAGGGCTACGTCCAGGCGCAGGACCGCTTCTACGAGATGGACGTCCGGCGGCACGTGACCGCGGGCCGGCTCTCCGAGATGTTCGGCGAGAGCCAGGTCGAGACGGACACCTTCCTGCGCACGCTCGGCTGGCGCCGGGTCGCGCAGCAGGAGTACGACAAGGTCCTGACGCCGGAGACGAAGAAGTACCTCCAGGCGTACGCGGAGGGCGTCAACGCCTATCTGAAGGACCGGGACCCCGCCGACATCTCCGTCGAGTACGCGGCCCTGGCCTTCACCAACGACTACGCGATCGAGCCCTGGACCCCGGTCGACTCGGTGGCCTGGCTCAAGGCGATGGCCTGGGACCTGCGCGGCAACATGCAGGACGAGATCGACCGCTCGCTGATGACGAGCCGGCTGAGCGCGAGCCAGATCAAGACGCTGTACCCGGAGTACCCGTACGCGCTCCACCAGCCGATCGTCGACCGGGGTGCGGTCGACGAGTCCACCGGGAAGTTCGACCCGAAGACGAAGCCCGGCGACGGTGACGGTCTGACCACCGGCGAGACCCCGGCCTCCGGTTCCTCCGGCTCCTCGGGTTCCTCGCAGGGCATCGAGTCCCAGCTCGGCGCGCTCTCCGAGGTCCTGGACGGCGTCCCCGCCCTCCTCGGCCCCAACGGCAACGGCATCGGCTCGAACTCCTGGGTCGTCTCCGGCGACTACACGACCTCCGGCAAGCCGCTGCTGGCCAACGACCCGCACCTCGCGCCGCAGCTGCCGTCCCTCTGGTACCAGATGGGCCTGCACTGCCGCTCGGTCTCGGCGACCTGCCGCTACGACGTCTCCGGCTACACCTTCTCCGGCATGCCCGGTGTGATCATCGGACACAACGACAAGATCGCCTGGGGTCTCACCAACCTCGGCGCCGACGTCACCGACCTCTACCTGGAGAAGATCGGCCCCGACGGCTACCTCGTCGACGGCAAGGTCAAGCCCTTCACGGTCCGCGACGAGATCATCAAGGTCGCCGGCGGCGAGGACCGGACGATCACCATCCGCGCCACCGACCGCGGCCCGCTCGTCTCCGACCGCTCCTCCGAGCTGGAGAAGGTCGGCCAGAAGGCCCCCGTCGGCAACGCCGCCCCCGACCGCGGCGCCGGCTACGGCGTCTCCCTCCAGTGGACGGCGCTCCAGCCCGGCAAGTCGATGGACGCGATCTTCGCCCTCGACCGCGCCAAGGACTTCACCACCTTCCGGGCCGCGGCCGAGAACTTCGAGGTCCCGTCCCAGAACCTGATCTACGCCGACACCCAGGGCAACATCGGCTACCAGTCCCCGGGCAAGATCCCGCAGCGCAGCAAGGGGGACGGCACCCTCCCGGCGCCCGGCTGGGACTCCTCGTACCGGTGGAAGGGCTACATCCCCTTCGACCGGCTGCCGTACGAGTACAACCCGAAGCGCGGCTACATCGTCACCGCCAACCAGGCCGTGATCGACTCCAAGGCATACCCCGACCTGCTCACCAAGGACTGGGGATACGGCTCGCGCAGCCAGCGGATCAACGACCTCATCGAGTCGAAGATCAAGGACGGCGGAAAGATCTCGCCGGACGACATGCGCACCATGCAGACGGACAACCGCAGCGAGATCGCGACCCTGCTGAACCCGCTGCTGCTGAAGATCGACATCTCGGACCCGTACGTCCGCGAGGCGCAGAAACTGCTCGAAGGCTGGGACTACACCCAGGAGCCGGACTCGGCCGCCGCCGCCTACTTCAACGCGGTCTGGCGCAACGTCCTCAAGCTGTCCTTCGGCGACAAGCTGCCCAAGGAGCTCCGCGTCGAGGGCGAATGCATCAACGTGCGCCCGGCCGACGCCACCGGCCCGGTCGACGAGCAGAACAAGCTCGTACGGGAATGCGGCCAGCGCGACCCCGACTCGGCGCAGCCGGACGGCGGCGACCGCTGGTACGAGGTGGTCCGCCCGCTCCTCAAGCAGGAGAAGAGCGAGTGGTGGGTCACCCCCGGCAACCGCACCGACCAGGCCACCGAGACCCGTGACCAGCTGCTCGCCCGCGCCATGAAGGACGCGCGCTGGGAGCTGACCGCCAAGCTCGGCAAGGACGTCTCCACCTGGAGCTGGGGTCGGCTGCACCAGCTGACCCTGAAGAACCAGACCCTCGGCACCGCCGGTCCCGGCGTCGTGCAGCAGCTCCTCAACCGCGGCCCGTGGAACCTGGGCGGCGGCGAGGCGGCCGTCGACGCCACCGGCTGGAACGCGGCCGGCGGCTACGAGGTCATCTGGGTGCCGTCGATGCGCATGGTCGTCAACGTCGGCGACTGGGACAAGTCCCGGTGGATCAACCTCACCGGAGCCTCCGGCCACGCCTTCAACTCCCACTACACCGACCAGACGGATGCGTGGGCGAAGGGCGACCTGTACGACTGGGCCTACGGCAAGGCGGCCGTCGACGCGGCGACGAAGGACACGCTGAGGCTGAAGCCCTGATCAGGGCCGGAAACGGGTGACCCCCTCCGGGGTCACCACCGCGTGCACGGGGTGGTCGTGCGGTTCCTCCGGGACCCGGGCGACCACCTCGTCCGCGTACAGGAGCACCACGAGCGCGGGATCCGCCCCCGCGCGCGTGAGCCGGGCGAGCACCCGGTCGTACGAGCCGCCGCCCCGCCCCAGCCGCATCCCGCGCCCGTCGACCGCGAGGCCCGGCAGCAGGACGGCGTCGGCGGCGCACACGGCCTCCGGTCCGAGCCGGGGCCCGACCGGTTCGAGCAGGCCCCGGCCGGCCTTCGCGAGCCCCTCCGGACCCTCGTACGCCGCCCAGTCCAGGTCGTTGTCGGGGAGCAGGACGGGGAGCAGGACCCGCACCCCGCGCGCGTGGAGCGCGTCGAGCAACGCGCGCGTGCCCGGCTCGCGGCCCACGGACACATAGGCGGCGACCGTGGACGCCTCCGCGAGTTCGGCCAGTTCCAGTCCCCGACGGGCGAGGGATTCGGCCGTGCGGGCCAGGGAATCGGTGCTCAGCGCGGCGCGGGCGGCCAGAAGTCGGCTGCGCAGCACGGTCTTTTCGGACATCTCAGGTGTCATGTCGGCCCCATGCGAATTCACTAAACTCTCGTAACTGTCTTTATGTGGAGGAAGTTAATCGGAGCCACATCTTTCTCTCATTCCGAACGACTAAAGTGCTCGGCATGAATCACTCGCTCCCCAGGCTGGGCCGGATCAGCAAGGCTGTCATCCCGGCCGCCGGCCTCGGCACCCGCTTCCTCCCGGCGACCAAGGCGACGCCGAAGGAGATGCTGCCGGTCGTCGACAAGCCGGCCATCCAGTACGTCGTCGAGGAGGCCGTCGCGGCCGGCCTCTCCGACGTCCTGATGATCACCGGCCGGAACAAGCGTCCCCTGGAGGACCACTTCGACCGGAACTACGAGCTGGAGGAGGCCCTGAGCCGGAAGGGCGACGCGGAACGCCTCTCCAAGGTCCAGGAGTCCAGTGACCTCGCCACCATGCACTACGTGCGCCAGGGAGCCCCGCGCGGCCTCGGCCACGCCGTGCTCTGCGCCGCCCCGCACGTCGGCGACCAGCCCTTCGCGGTGCTCCTCGGCGACGACCTGATCGATCCGCGCGACCCGTTGCTCGCGCGGATGGTGGAGGTCCAGGAGCGGGAGGGCGGCAGCGTGATCGCCCTCATGGAGGTCGAGCCCTCGCAGATCCACCTCTACGGCTGCGCGGCGGTCGAGGCGACCGTCGACTCGGACGTCGTGAAGGTGACGGACCTGGTCGAGAAGCCGGACGCGGACGAGGCGCCCAGCAACTACGCGATCATCGGCCGTTATGTGCTGGATCCGGCCGTCTTCGAGACGCTGCGGGAGACCGAGCCGGGCCGCGGTGGGGAGATCCAGCTCACCGACGCCCTGCAGAAGCTCGCCTCGGACGAGAAGATCGGTGGCCCGGTGCACGGCGTCGTGTTCAAGGGGCGCCGCTATGACACCGGTGACCGCGGTGACTATCTGCGTGCCATTGTCAGACTCGCGTGCGAACGTGAAGATCTGGGACCGGACTTCCGGGCCTGGCTCCGGAGATACGTCAGCGAGGAGATGTAGCACCTTGAGCAGCAGCGCGGCACCGTCGCCGTCCCACGACGACCAGGATCACGGCCACCAGGATCACGGCGACCAGGGACACGGGGACCACGTGCACGGCGACCATGATCACGGTGATCACGGTGATCACGGCCATGGTGACGAGGCGGGCGCGGTCGACCCCTGCGCGGGTCCCGCGCGCGGGCTGTGGACGGTGGACGAGCACCTGGCCGACATCCTCGCGACGGTCGGCCCGCTCGACCCCATCGAGCTGCAACTCCTCGACGCGCAGGGCTGTGTCCTCGTCGAGGACGTGACGGTGCCGGTCGCGCTGCCCCCCTTCGACAACAGCTCCATGGACGGGTACGCGGTCCGGATCGCCGATGTCGCCGGTGCCACCGAGGAGTTCCCCGCCGTCCTCACCGTCATCGGCGATGTCGCGGCGGGCGCCGGCGGCCTGCCCGAGGTCGGCCCCGGCCAGGCCGCCCGGATCATGACCGGCGCCCCGCTGCCGCCCGGCGCCGAGGCCGTCGTCCCCGTCGAGTGGACCGACGGCGGTACGGGCGGCGGCGCGGCCACCGGCATGACCGCCGCGAGCGCCGCCCCCGAGGGAGCGGCCGGCGAGGTCCGGGTGCACCGCGCCGCCGAGGCCGGCGCGCACGTCCGCGAGCGGGGCAGCGACGTCCGGGCCGGGGAGCTGGCCCTGGCGGCGGGCACCGTCCTCGGACCGCCGCAGATCGGGCTGCTCGCCGCGATCGGCCGCGGCACCGTCCGGGTGCGGCCCCGCCCCCGGGTGGTCGTCATGTCCACCGGCAGCGAGCTGGTGCAGCCCGGCGAACCGCTGGGCGAGGGCCAGATCCACGACTCGAACAGCTTCGCGCTGGCCGCGGCCGCGCGGGACGCGGGCGCCCTCGCGTACCGGGTGGGGGCCGTCGCCGACGACGCGGAGTCGCTGCGCGCCACCATCGAGGACCAGCTCATCCGGGCCGATCTGATCGTGACCACGGGCGGGGTGAGCGTCGGCGCGTACGACGTGGTGAAGGAGGCGCTGACCGCCGACGGGCAGGTCGACTTCCGCAAGCTGGCCATGCAGCCGGGCAAGCCGCAGGGCTTCGGCGCGATCGGCGCCGAGCAGATCCCGCTGCTCGCCCTGCCGGGCAACCCGGTCTCCTCGTACGTCTCCTTCGAGCTGTTCGTCCGGCCCGCGATCCGGTCTCTGATGGGCGTCGAGGATCTGCATCGGCCCCGGGTGCGGGCCGAGCTGGTCGCCGACAAGGCGCTGTCCTCGCCGGCCGGGCGGAGGCAGTTCCTCCGGGGGACGTACGACCCGGAGGCGGGCACCGTCACTCCGGTGGGCGGTGCGGGCTCCCATCTGATCGCGGCCCTCGCGCACGCGGACTGCCTGCTCGTGGTCCCGGAGGAGACGGAGAGCGTGGAGCCGGGCGCCGTCCTGGAAGTGGTCCTCCTC
This sequence comes from Streptomyces sp. NBC_00250, assembly GCF_036192275.1. Taxonomy (NCBI): domain Bacteria; kingdom Bacillati; phylum Actinomycetota; class Actinomycetes; order Kitasatosporales; family Streptomycetaceae; genus Streptomyces; species Streptomyces sp. NBC_00250. Next base: position 5,391,509 of record NZ_CP108088.1, read on the forward strand.
GGCTGAGGGGGCGAGGGTGGGGGTACGGTGTCGTCCCACACAGCGACCGGGAGTGTCACGGCGATGAGCACGCAGCAAGGTCTCACCCACATCGACGAGGCGGGCGCGGCCCGCATGGTCGACGTATCGGCGAAGGACGTCACGTCCCGCACGGCGCGCGCCAGCGGGCGGGTGCTCGTCTCGCCGCGCGTGATCGAGCTGCTGCGCGGCGAGGGCGTCCCGAAGGGCGACGCGCTCGCCACCGCCCGGATCGCCGGGATCATGGGCGCCAAGAAGACCCCGGACCTCATCCCGCTCTGCCACCCGCTCGCGGTCTCGGGCGTGACCCTGGACCTGGCGGTCACCGACGACGCGGTCGAGATCCTGGCGACGGTGAAGACCACGGACCGCACGGGCGTCGAGATGGAGGCCCTGACGGCGGTCTCCGTGGCGGCCCTGACGGTGGTCGACATGGTGAAGGCGGTCGACAAGGGCGCGGTCATCTCCGACGTGCGGGTGGAGGAGAAGACGGGCGGAAAGTCGGGTCACTGGACGCGGAGCGAGTCGTGACGCGCGGGGGCCGGGTGTCGGGCGTCCACGAGCACGAGGAGCCGCCCCCGGCGGCGCTCGGCGACGACATCGGCGGCGCGCTCGTCGCCCCCTACTCCGCACTCGTCGTCACCGCCTCAAACCGGGCGGCGGCCGGGGTGTACGAGGACAAGGGCGGTCCGCTGATCGTCGAGGGCCTGACCCGGATGGGCTTCGCCGTGGACGGCCCGCAGGTCGTTCCGGACGGGGCGCCGGTCGAGGCGGTGCTGCGGGCCGGGGTCGCCGCCGGGTACGACGCGATCGTGACCACCGGCGGTACGGGCATCTCGCCCACCGACGAGACGCCCGAGGTGACCCGCCGGGTCCTGGAGCGGGAGATCCCGGGCATCCCGGAGGCGATCCGGGCGTACGGCCGGGAGAAGGTGCCGACGGCGGCGCTCTCGCGGGGCCTCGCGGGCGTCGCGGGCGGCACGCTGATCGTGAACCTGCCGGGGTCGCCCGGCGGGGTACGGGACGGGCTGGCCGTCCTGGAGCCGGTCCTGCGGCACGCCGTCGACCAGATCCGCGGCGGCGACCACCCGAGACCGTCGTGATCCCGACCTGGCCCGTGGTGCTCGTGGACGGTGAGGTGGTGCTCCGTCCGATAAAGATGCGTGACCACGCGGCCTGGCGCGAGGTGAACCGGCGCAACCGGGAGTGGCTGCGGCCCTGGGAGGCGACGGTTCCGCCGCCGCCCCCGGGCGGGCCGGTGGCGCATCGGCCGACGTACCGTCAGATGGTCCGTCATCTGCGGTCGGAGGCGAACGCGGGCCGGATGCTGCCGTTCGTGATCGAGTACCGGGGGCGGCTCGTCGGCCAGTTGACGGTCGCCGGGATCACCTGGGGCTCGATGTGCTCGGGGCACGTGGGCTACTGGGTGGACAGCGAGGTGGCCGGGCGCGGAGTGATGCCGACGGCGGTCGCGCTCGCCGTCGACCACTGCTTCCGCGCGGTGGGGCTGCACCGGATGGAGGTCTGCATCCGCCCGGAGAACGGGCCTTCTCGCCGGGTCGTGGAGAAACTGGGATTCCGTGAGGAGGGGCTGCGGCCCCGGTACCTCCACATCGACGGCGCGTGGCGGGACCATCTGGTCTTCGCACTGACGGCGGAGGAGGTGCCGGAGGGGCTGCTGCGCCGCTGGCACCAGGCAAGAATAAAATAAGTGTTCGAATTCAATCGGTAGTTGGCAGTCAATCGATCGGAACAATCACAAAAAAGTTCAGTGATATCAGCCAGATCGTGCGACACACCGGGCCAATTGGCCGATGCCGTCCCGCGAACCCCTCTACCGTGTGAGGCGTGAGCAGCAGCGGCCTCATCTACGCAGTCATCGTCGGGGCCTGGGCCGCCTACTTGGTGCCGATGTGGCTCCGCAGGCAGGACGAGCTGAACGAAGCCCGTCCGACGGAACGCTTCAGCACCGCCATCCGGCTGCTTTCCGGACGGGCGGGCATGGAGCGCCGGTACGCCAAGGAGCTCAAGGAGCGGGACCGTACGGCGGAGGGTCCGACGCCCGACGTGGACCCGGACGCGGAAACCGAGCATTTGAGCTCGGTCGACGTCCGGGCGTTCTCCGCGCCCGCGGCCAGAACGGAAGCGCGCCTGGAACTCCCGGAACCCGAACGGGAGAAGGCGCCGCATCCCGCCCAGGTCCGCGCGGCCACGGGCGCCGCCGCCGAGCGCGCCCGCCGGGGCAAGGTCCTCGCGCGGCGCCGCCGCACCACGACGCTCCTCTTCGCCGGCTTCACCCTCGGCGCGGTCGTCGCGGCCGTCGGCGGGGTCGCCTTCCTGTGGGCGCCGGCCGTGCCCGCACTGCTCCTCAGCGCGTACATCGTGCATCTGCGGGTCCAGGAACGCCGCCGCTTCGTCTACGTGATGGACCGGCGGCGCGCCGAAGCGGCGGCGGCCCGGCTGCGCGAGAGCCGGCGCCCCGCGCCGACGCCCGAACCGCAGCCCGACTCCGCCTCGGCTCCCTCCCCGCAGGAGGCGGACCGGCGCGCCCTGGTCGAGCAGACCGACCACGCGGAGTGGGTGGACCAGCAGCGCGACCGCGGCCCGGCCCGCGGCGACAGCTGGGACCCGGTCCCGGTCCCGCTCCCGACGTACGTCACCGCCCCGGTCGCCCCGCGCGCCACGAGCGGCATCGACATCACGGACCCGGAGACCTGGAGCGCGGCCCGCTCCTCCACGGCGGCCGACCCGACCCCCGCCCCGTCCCCGGCCCCCCGCCAGCGCACCGCCCAGCCCCGCCGCAACCGCGACCACGGCCGCACCCCGCTCTTCGACCAGTACGCGGACGACGACCGCCCCCGGGCGGCCAACGAATGACCCGCCGGGGGCCCGCGACGGCCCCCGGCTGACCTGCGAGGGAATGGATTTTTGCCTGAGCCGGTCGGGATGCTAATGTTTCACACGTCGCAAGGGCCTGTGGCGCAGTCTGGTAGCGCACCTCGTTCGCATCGAGGGGGTCTGGGGTTCAAATCCCCACAGGTCCACAGACACCGGAAATCCCGTCCGATCGCAAGATCGGGCGGGATTTCCGCTTTTCCGGGGTCGGGTGGGGTCCCGGTCTGCCGGGACCCGGACCTTCTCAGATCAGCGGCTTCGCGAAGCAGCGGCTGTTGGGGTAGTCGCGGTAGTGGCCGAACTTGGCGCAGGGTTCGTAGCCGCTCGACGTGTAGAGGGCTATCGCCTCCGGTTGGGCGGTGCCCGTTTCCAGGACCATGCGGGTGCGGCCGGCCTCGCGGGCGTCGGATTCCAGGGCGCCCAGGATGCGGCGGGCCAGGCCGAGGCCGCGGGCGTCGGGGATCACGTACATGCGCTTGAGTTCGGCGTCGCCGTTCTCGTAGCCCTCGGCGTTCTTGTCCTGGGTGCGCCAGCCGCCCGTGGCGACCGGGTTGCCCTCAGGGTCGTACGCGAGGAGGTAGAGGCCGCGGGGAGGGACGAACATTCCGGCGTCCAGCGGTGTGACATCGCCCTCGTCGTCGTAGCGGACGGCGTACTCCGCCTGGACCGCGTCGTTGAGTTTGACGGCGTCGGGGTGGTCATAGGGCGTGGGCTGGATGTTCATGCGGAGTATCGTACATGTATGCGGTGCCTGGGTGTCGGTATTCTCCCGGGATGCTCACTGTGACGTCCGTGAATGTCAATGGTCTTCGTGCAGCCGCCAAGAAGGGGTTCGTCGAGTGGCTCGGCGGTACCTCCGCCGACGCCGTCTGCCTCCAGGAGGTGCGCGCCGAGGAGGCGCAGCTGCCCGAGGAGGTGCGGGCGCCCGAGGGCTGGTTCACCGTCCACGCGCCCGCCGCCGCCAAGGGGCGCGCCGGGGTCTCCCTCTACACGCGGCGCGAGCCCGACCGGGTGCGCGTGGGCTTCGGGTCGAGCGAGTTCGACGACAGCGGCCGGTACGTCGAGGCCGACCTGCCCGGCGTGACCGTCGCCAGCCTCTACCTGCCCTCCGGCGAGGTCGGCACCGAGCGCCAGGACGAGAAGTACCGGTTCATGGGGGAGTTCCTGCCGTATCTGAAGGAGCTCCGGGAGCGGTCCGCCGCCGACGGGCGCGAGGTCGTCGTCTGCGGCGACTGGAACATCGCCCACCACGAGGCCGACCTCAAGAACTGGAAGGCCAACAAGAAGAACGCCGGCTTCCTGCCCGAGGAGCGGGAGTGGCTGGGGCAGGTGCTCGACGAGGGAGACGGCGGGTACGTCGACGTCGTGCGGGCGCTTCATCCCGAGCAGGAAGGGCCCTACTCCTGGTGGTCCTACCGCGGGCGCGCCTTCGACAACGACAGCGGCTGGCGCATCGACTACCAGATCGCCACCCCCGGACTCGCCGCCAAGGCCGTCAAGGCCTACGTCGAGCGGGCCGCGACCCACGCCGAGCGGTGGAGCGACCACGCACCCGTGACCGCCGTCTACGAGATGTAGTTCCTTTCCGCCGCTCCTTTCCCGCGCGGTACCGTGCTGCCGTACCACGGGACCGGGTGGGGGGAATTGTTGAGCGCGCGCATTCTGATCGCCGAGGACGACGAAAAGCAGTCACGTCTCATACGCATCTATCTGGAGCGGGAAGGAAATACCGTCCAGGTGGTCGCCGACGGGCGCTCCGCATTGGACCGGATCCGTTCCGTACGCCCGGATCTCGTCGTCCTCGATGTGATGCTGCCCTTCGTCGACGGCCTCGACGTGTGCCGCATCCTGCGCTCCGAGGGATCCGACGTGCCGATCCTGCTGCTCACCGCGCGCAGCACCGAGGAGGACATGCTCCTCGGCCTCGACCTCGGCGCCGACGACTACCTCACCAAGCCGTACAGCCCCCGCGAGCTGACCGCCCGGGTCCGCGCCCTCCTGCGCCGGTCCCGGGCGAGCGGCGCGGCCGCCCGGGACGAGCTGCTGCGGGTGGGCGAGGTCGAACTCGACACCGCCCGCTTCGAGGTCCGGGTCGCCGGCCGCCCGGTCGCCCTCACCTCCAAGGAGTTCTCCCTCCTCGAAGTCCTCGCCCGCGAACCGGGCCGAGTCTTCAGCCGCGCGCAGATCATCGAGCGCGTCTTCGGCTTCGACAGCGACGTCCTGGAACGCACCGTCGACGCCCACGTCCGCAACCTGCGGCTGAAACTGGAGCCCGACCCGGCCCGACCCCGCCACCTGGAGACCGTGTACGGGCGCGGGTACCGCCTCTCGGAGAGCCACCCGGAGAGACCCTCGGAGGGGACGGCGGAGGGGCTCCCGGCCGACGCGGGGCCGGAGTCGTGAGCTTTCGGCTGCGGGTGTTCGGGATCGTGCTGCTCGTCGCCGTCGCCGCCACCTCCGCCACCGCCTGGCTGACCCTGCGCCAGGTCACCGGCCAGCTCCGCGAGTCCGCCGCCGCCGACCGGCAGTCCATCACCCGGATCACCGAGACACTGCGCGCCTACGGGGCGACCCGCGGCACCTGGGAGGGCGTCGCCGGCACCGTCCGCGACCTCGCCGAGGAGACCGGGCAGCGCATCCGGATCAGCACCGGCAGCCAGGGCCAGATCGCCGACTCCGACCCGCTCACCGGCCGGGACCCGCGCCCCGGCGGCACCGCACCCCCGCTGCTCGTCGACCCCCGGCCGACCCTCGACCTGCCCGAGACCTTCGCCCCCGGCTCCCTGCGCAAGGTGACGGGCTCCATGATCCACGACTACTCGGCGGGCGTGACGTACGCCGCCTGCCTCACCCGCGCCGGGCACACGGTCACCGTCGAGCGCGGCAAGTACGCGGTGCCGATCTTCAGGGACGGCGGGAAGACCCCCGGGAGCGGCGGCGGCTCCGCCTCCTGCGCGCCGGCCGGGTTCGCCTCGGCAGCCGTCACCCAGGAGAACCACGCCGCCACCGCCGTCTGCCGCTCCCGGCAGACCGCCGCCCTGCACAGCTGCCTCCAGCGCGTCTTCACCGAACGGACCGCCGCCGTCGGCCCCCAGCCGCTCACCGTGCGCCTCGGCGCCGTCGACGACGCCGGACAGACCCTCGCGGTCGGCCCCACCGTCGTCGTCGCGGCCGGGGTCGCCGCTGCCGCGCTCGCCTGCGCGCTGCTGCTCAGCCGGGCCGTACTCCGTCCCGTACGCGCCCTCACGGCCGCCTCCCGGGGACTCGGCGAGGGCGATCTGGCGCGCCGGGTGCCCGCCTCCGGCCGGGACGAGATCGCCGAACTCGGCCGGTCGTTCAACCGGATGGCCGGCTCGCTGCAGGACAGCGAGGAGCGGCAGCGCCGCCTCGTCGGGGACATCGCCCACGAGCTGCGCACCCCGCTCGCCAACCTCCGCGGCTATCTGGAGGCGCTGCGCGACGGCGTCCTCGCCGCCGACACCGAGCTGCTCGAATCGCTCCACGAGGAGGTGCTGCTCCAGCAGCGGATCGTGGACGACCTCCAGGACCTGGCCCTCGCGGAGGCGGGCGCCCTCACGTACCACCGCAGGACGCTGGACGCCCGGGAGCTGGTCGAGGCCTGCCGGACCGCGCACAGCGCGCGTGCCGCGGCCGCCGGGGTGACCCTGGACGTGGTCGGCGCGGGCCCCGGCACCGTACGGCTGCACGGGGACCCGGACCGGCTGCGCCAGGCCCTCGGCAACCTCGTCGGCAACGCCGTGCGGCACACGGCTCCCGGCGGCGGCGTCCGGCTGGAGCTGAGCGAGCGGGGCGAGAGCGTGCGGATCGCGGTCGCGGACACCGGCAGCGGAATCCCGGCCGCCGATGTGCCGCACCTCTTCGACCGGTTCTGGCGGGCGGACGCGGCCCGTGGAAGGGCCACCGGCGGCAGCGGTCTCGGGCTGTCGATCGCCCGGCAGATCGTGGCGGACCACCACGGGGCCGTCGAGGTGGCGTCCGAGGTGGGGGTGGGCTCGGTATTCACGGTGGTGCTTCCGGCCCGTGAATCGACGGCCCGTGAATCGACGGCCCGTGAATCGACGGCCTCTGAACCGACGGCCCTTGAATTGCCGGGGAGTGAACTTCCTCGGTGAGTCGGGGCATGGCCCGCATTGCCTCGATGGGCGTGAATTCCCTCCGGAATCACGTTCCCGCCAGGGCCACCGTCGGGGCCAGGCGGCTCGCCCTTACCGCCGGATAGAGGCCCGCAATCATTCCGATCACCAGCGTGGACGCCACGCCCGCCGCCGTCGCCCAGACCGGGACCACCGTCGGCCACCCCCGGCTCAGCGCGTACGCCGCCGTGATCAGCGTCCCCAGGACCGTGCCGCCGAGGCCGCCGATCAGCGAGAGCAGCAGCGACTCCGTCACGAACTGGGTCCGGATCTGGCCCTTCGTCGCCCCGAGGGCCCGGCGCAGGCCGATCTCGGGGCGGCGTTCGAGGACCGAGATGACCATGGTGTTGCCGACGCCGACCCCGCCGACCAGGAGCGCGACCCCGCCGAGCCCGAGGAGCAGTCCGGTGAGCGTCGACTCGGTGGCCTCCCGGGCCGCGAGCGCGTCGGAGGGACGGGAGATCGCCACCTCACCCGGCTTCTCGGGGGAGGCCGTGGCCGCCAGGACGGCCCGCACCGAGGCGATCCGGCTGTCCTCGGCGCGGACGTAGACCGTCGACGGACGACCGTCGAAGCGCAGCTGGGACCGGGCCACCGGCCAGCCGACCAGGGCGGCGCCGTCGACTTCCGGTGCGAGTGGCACGGGGTCGAGGACGCCGATCAGGGAGAACCAGTGTCCACCGATCCAGACCCGGGTCCCCGGGGTGTACACGTCGAGCCGCTGGGCGGCGGTCGCTCCCAGTACGACGGCCGGGTACTTCTCCGTCGTCGAGTCCAGCCAGCGGCCCGTGCGGACGTGGCCTCCGACGGCCGGCAGCAGGTCGGAGCCCGCCGCGAGGACGGCGAGCGAGCTCGTGCGTCCGACGGCGATGTGTTCGTTGCGATAGACGTGGGCGCCGGTGGCGCCGGTGGCGGCGACCTGTCGCACGGGGGGCACGCGGCGGATCATCGCCACGGACTCCGGCGGGAGCGAGGCCTTGCCGCCGTCGGCGGTCTGGCCCGGGGCGACCCGGAGCAGGTTCGTGCCGAGGGCGTCGAGCCGCCGGTCCACCTCCGCCTGCCCGGAGCCGGAGATGCCGACCACCGCGATCATGGCGGCGACGCCGATGGCGATGCCGAGAGCGGAGAGGAAGGCACGCAGGGGGCGGGTCCGCAGGCCCGTCCCGCCGAGGCGTACGACGTCGGCGGGCCCGAGGCGTGCGGCGCGGAGCCGTGACCGGCGAGGCGGCGCGGTCGCCGTGGCCGGGTGCGCGGTCGTCACCACACGGATCTGCACCGTCTCGGGGTCCGAACCCCGTCCGGCCCGAGGGGAGTTCGTCGTGCCGTCCGTCATCGTGGCGCCCCGATCGTCGTGGTGCGTGCCGTGTCGGCGACCAGCCGGCCGTCGCGCATCTCGATGCGGCGCGGCAGCTCGGCGGCGATCTCCCGGTCGTGGGTGATGACGACGACGGTCGTGCCGGCGGCGTTCAGCTCGCGCAGCAGGGCGAGGACGGCCGCGCCCGATGTCGAGTCGAGGTTTCCGGTGGGCTCGTCGGCCAGCAGCACCGACGGTTCGCCGACCACCGCGCGGGCCACGGCGACGCGCTGGCGCTCGCCGCCGGACAGCTGGTGGGGCAGATGGTGGACGCGGTGGCTGAGCCCGACCCGCTCCAGCGCCGCCGCCGCCTTCGCCCGTCGCCGGCGTAGGGGCACGCCCGCGTAGAGCAGGCCGTCCGCGACCGAGTCGAGCACGGGGACGCCCACCGCGAGGTGGAACTGCTGGAAGACGAAGCCGATCCGGGTGGCCCGCAGGGCGGAGACCTCCCGGTCCGACAGGGCCGCCACGTCGTGGCCGTCGACCAGGACCCGGCCGGCGGAGGGGCGGTCGAGACTGCCCATGAGGTGGAGCATGCTCGACTTGCCCGAGCCCGACGGGCCGACGATCGCGATCAGTTCGCCGCGTCCGATGCGCAGGCTCACGTCCCGGACCGCCTCCACGCCGCCGGGGTACGTCCTGGAGACCGCGTCGAACTCCACGACCGCCGTTGTGCCGCCGCTCACTCGGGGATCCTCACCCTCATGCCCTCGCGGACCGCGGGGCCGCTCACTTCCACGTCGCCGTCGGCGAAGAGGCCCGTCCTCACGGCGACGAACTCGCCCGCCTCGGTCTCCAGCCCGTGCCCGCCCTCGGCGAGGGCCACCAGCGCGGCCACGGGGACCGCCAGGACGTCCTTGACCTCACGGCCCACGTACTCGACCGTGACCGGGCCGCTCTCCAGCTGTCCCACGGATTTCTGGTCCTCGACGGTGATGGTCACGGGGACGGTGGCGGGCCGCCCCGAGCCGTCCCCTCCGCCGCCGCCCTCGGCGGTGGTCGCCTGCTTGCCGATCGACGCCACCTCTCCCGGTACGGGGGTGCCGTCGGGCAGCTCGACCGTGACCTTCGCGCCGCGCACGGCCCAGGAGGCGTCCGGGGCGGAGGCGTCGACGGTCACCTTCCGGGCCGTGCCGGTGTACGTGAGGGTGTTCTCCCCGACCGTCGAGCCGAGCCGGGTGCCCGGCTGCCCGATCCGTACCCTTCCCGCCGAGTAGATGACGTCCCCGACGCCGACCGTGCCGGTCGGGGCGATTCCGAGCGACTTCTGCCAGCGTTCGACCGCACGGGCGGTGCTGGTGGTGAACCTCTCGTCCACCGTGAAACCGGTGTAGCCCAGGGCGGCGAGGTTGGTCTCGAACTGCATGACGTCCATGCCGCGCATCTCGCGAGGCAGCGGCGAGGAGCCGGTGTCCCTTCGCGTTCCGGCGCCGTGCGGCGCCGGTGACCCGGAAGGGTTCGGAGACGTGCCGTCCCTGTTCCTCTCCGGTTTCTCCGGCGTCTCCTGTTCGCCGCCCGAACCGTCATCGGCCGGGTTCCCGCTGTCCTCCGGGGGAGTCAGCCCGAGGGGCCGGTACATCGGGAGGGTTCCGTACATCAGGGTCACCGGACGGTCGTCGACCCTGAGCAGTTCCTCGCCGCGCGCGACGATCGCGCCCTGCTCGGGCAGCCAGGTCACGGTTCCGGTCGCCTTGACCGGCAACGGCAGTTCGGTGCCGTATCCCCACCGGCCCTCCACCGTGGTGCGCTCGGTCAGCGTCGCCCGGGTCACCGGGACGACGGAGCCGGCCCGGGGCGGTGCGCCCGGACGCTCGTTCCCGCCGCCGCCCAGCTCCAGCGCGCCGCTCACGGCGACCGCCGCGACGACGGCCACGGCCGCCGCGATCAGCGCCGTACGCCGGCCGCGTCGCGGTGGTGGTGTGAGGTCCGCGTCGGGTGCGTCGTCGGCGTGCGTCACCGTCTCCGCCACGGTCAGCCCTGGGCGGGGGGAGCGTCGGACGGGACCACGTTGCCGCTGATCGGCGCGCAGACGCGTATCGCGTTCTTCGCCCCGGCCGTGCTCTGGTCCCACGCGGGAGTACCCGAGTCGTCGTTCTTCTCGTGGCCGTCGGGGCCGGGGTCGGGGTAGTCGGGGGCGCCGTTCTTCTGCATGCAGGCGGCGTAGTCGCGTGCGGCCTCGATCTGTTCCGGGGTGAGCTTGGGCCGGGGGTTGATCGCCTCTTCGTACCCCTCGGGCATGGGCGGGTCGACCGATCGGCACTTCTTGGTGGCCGCCACGAACTTCGGGTTCTTCTTCATGCCCCGTACGGCGTCGCCGCCACCGAAGTCGATCTGGCCCTTGTCGTCCGGGTCGTTGAGCTCGATCCCGTTCTCGCGTATGCACGTCACCCACGCGCGCTTGCCCTCGACGTACGCCGCGATCACGTCCTTGCCGGCCGTCGGACCGCCGCCGCCCGTGGTCCGTGTCGGGGCGGACGGACCGCCACCGTTCGCGGTCGGGACGTTCGCGCCGCCCTCGTCGCCGCCGCAGCCGGTCAGCGCGAAGGCGAGGACCGACGCCGTCGCGGCCAGCAGTACCCGGTTCGTCCTCATCGGTTCTCCCGTTCCTCGGTGGGTGGGGTGGACCCCGACCGTAGGAGGGAAGTGATGAAGAACTTTCGAAGAACCTGTCAGGCGATCATGAGGCCGGTTCCGCCGGTCCTTCCCGGTGCAGCCGGCGGTCGAGTGCCATCGACAGTTCGGCCTCCACCACGCTCTTCGCGAGCGGGCGCAGCCGCCACAGGTCGTCCTCGGCCGCGTGGGTGCGCAGCAGGTCGGTGAAGAGTTCGGCGAGGGCGTCGGCGTGCTCGCGGACGCGGGCGCCGGCCTTGAGGACCTCGGCGAGCGGGACGCCCTCGCGGACGAGGGCGGCGGAGACGTCGAGCAGACGGCGGCTGATGTGGATGATCTCCTCGCCGTCGGTGACGAGGTAGCCGAGGTCGAGGGCGGCGGCGAGGTTCTCCGGGGTGACCTCGCCCGCGAAGTGGTCGGCGAGCTCCTCCGGTGTGAGGCGGACCGGCTCCTCCTCGCTGGGGGCGCCGAGGGCGAGGACCTCGCGGACGTTGCGGCCGCTCTCGAAGGCGGTGGTGAGGTCGGCGATGCCGTTGAGGGTGTGGCCGCGCTCCAGGAGGGCGGCGATGGTGCGCAGCCGGGCCAGGTGCTGCTCGTCGTACCAGGCGATCCGGCCCTCGCGGCGGGGCGGGGGGATCAGACCGCGCTCGCGGTAGAAGCGCAGGGTGCGCACGGTGATTCCGGCGGCGGCCGCCAACTCGTCCATGCGGTACTCGCGTACGCCTTCGGGCTCGCCCGTGGCGGACCGTCGGCCCTCGCGTACGCCTTCGGGCTCGCCCGCGCCCGACCGCCGACCCCCGCGTGCGCCCTCGGGTGTCACGGTGCCGGGTCCCGATCCTTCGCCTGATCCTTCTGCCACGCACGCCAGCCTATGTTGTACCGCCGGTAACTTTCCCTCGCCCGACCCCTACCGCTCGGTATGGAGCTGCTCTACAGTCCCGACTGTGCCAGTGATTGCTGGCGGAATTGGCCGGGCGCGCGGGAGGCGGCATGGCGAAGCACGAGCAGGTACGTGTGGCGGTGATCGGATCGGGATTCGGTGGCCTCGGCGCCGCCGTCCGGCTGCGCCGCGAGGGAATCACCGACTTCGTGGTCCTGGAGCGGGCCGACTCCGTGGGCGGCACGTGGCGGGACAACAGCTACCCCGGCTGCGCCTGCGACGTCCCCTCCCACCTCTACTCCTTCTCCTTCGCGCCCAACCCCGACTGGCCGCGGACCTTCTCCGGACAGCGCCACATCCGCGCGTACCTGGAGCATGTCACGGACACCTTCGGGATCCGCCCCCACCTCCGGCTCGACCACGAGGTGCGGCGGATGGAGTGGGACGCCGAGGCGCTCCGCTGGGAGATCGAGACCAGTCAGGGCACCTTCAGCGCCGAAGTCGTCGTCTCCGCCACCGGGCCGCTCTCCGACCCCAAGATCCCCGACATCCCCGGTATCGCCGACTTCCCCGGCAAGGTCTTCCACTCGGCCCGCTGGGACCACGACTACGACCTCACCGGCAAGCGCGTCGCCATGATCGGCACCGGCGCCTCCGCCATCCAGATCGTGCCCGCGATCCAGCCGCAGGTCGGGAAGCTGACCCTCTTCCAGCGCACGCCCCCGTGGGTCATGCGCCGGATGGACCGCGCCATCAGCGGCCCCGAGCGCTGGCTGCACCGGGCCGTGCCCGTCACCGGCACCCTGCGCCGCGGTCTCCTCTGGGGCATCCGCGAACTGCAGGTCGGCGCCTTCACCAAGCACCCGAACGAACTCGGACTCATCGAGAAGCTGGCCAAGGCCAACATCGCCAAGGCCGTCAAGGACCCCGTCCTGCGGGCCAAGCTGACGCCCTCGTACCGCATCGGCTGCAAGCGCATCCTGCTCTCCAGCACGTACTACCCGGCGGTCGCGCAGCCCAACGTCGACGTCGTCGCCTCCGGTCTGCGCGAGGTCCGCGGCTCGACCGTGGTCGCCGCCGACGGCACCGAGACCGAGGTCGACGCGATCATCTTCGGCACCGGCTTCCACGTCACGGACATGCCGATCGCCGAGCGGGTCGTCGGCGCCGAGGGCAAGACGCTCGCCGAGACCTGGAAGGGCGGCATGGAGGCGCTGCGCGGCGCCACCGCCGCCGGCTTCCCCAACTTCATGACGGTCATCGGCCCCAACACGGGCCTCGGGAACTCCTCGATGATCCTGATGATCGAGTCCCAGCTGAACTACATGGCCGACTACCTGCGCCAACTGAACGTGCTGGGCGGGCGTGCCGCCCTCGCCGTCCGGCCCTCCGCCGTCGGCGCCTGGAACCGCAAGGTGCAGGCCCGGATGGAGCGGACCGTCTGGAAGGCCGGCGGCTGCGAGAGCTGGTACCTCGACGCCAACGGCCGCAACACCACGCTGTGGCCGGGCACGACGGGCGAGTTCCGGCGCGAGACCCGCCAGGTCGACCTCTCCGAGTACGAGGTCATCCGCGCGCCCAAGCCCGCGAAGTCCGTTCCCGCGAAGGCCCGCACCACCTCCCGAAAGAAGGAGGCCGCCCAGTGAGCCGGCACCTGACCTCGCTCCCCACCTCCCGCGAACTCACCGCCGTCTCCGCCGACGGCGCCCGGATCCACGTCGAGGTGTACGGCCCCGAGGGCGCGCCCGCCGTGGTCCTCGCCCACGGCTGGACCTGCTCGATCGCCTTCTGGGCGGAGCAGATACGGGCCCTCGCCGCCGACCACCGGGTCATCGCCTACGACCAGCGCGGCCACGGCAGGTCCCCGGCCCCGGCCGGGCCCTCCGGATACGCCACCCGGGCGCTCGCCGACGACCTCGAAGCGGTCCTCGCGAGCACCCTCGCCCCCGGCGAGAAGGCCGTCCTCGCCGGACACTCGATGGGCGGCATGACCCTCATGGCGGCGGCCGACCGGCCGGGCTTCCGGGAGCACGCGGCGGCCGCGCTGCTCTGCTCCACCGGGCCCTCGCGGCTGACCGCCGAGGCCACCGTCGTACCGGGCCGGCCGAGTGACCGGCGGACCCGGCTCACCCGGGGCGTCCTCGGCGCGAAGGCCCCGCTCGGGCCGGTCAACGCCGTCTCCAGGAAGATCCTCAAGTACGCGACGATGGGACCCGGTTCGGCCCCCCAGCGGGTCGACGCCTGCGCCCGGATCGTGCACGCCTGCCCGCGCGGGGCACGTGTCGGCTGGTCCAGGGTGCTCTCCGAGCTCGACCTCGAAGCGGGCCTGCGGGCGCTCGACCTGCCGGTCGCGGTCGTCGTCGGCACCGCCGACCGGCTCACCCCGCCCGTCCACTCCCGCGCCATGGCCGAGGCGCTCCCGCAGTGCGTGGGGCTGCTCGAACTGGCGGGTATGGGGCATATGACACCCGTGGAGGCCCCCGAGGCCGTCACCGCGCGGATCCGCGAACTGACCGACACGTACCTGGAAGTGAAGGAGAAGGCATGAGCCGGGTGAGCCTGGAAGGACAGGTCGCGGTCGTCACCGGAGGTGCCCGCGGCGTCGGGGAGCTCCTCGCCCGCAAGCTGTCGGCGCGCGGCGCGAAGATCGCGCTCGTCGGCCTGGAGCCGGAGCAGCTCAAGGAGGTCGCGGGGCGGCTGCACACCGAGGCCGACTGGTGGCACGCCGACGTCACCGACCACGAGGCCATGGCCAAGGTCGCGGCCGAGGTGAAGGAACGGTTCGGGAAGGTCGACATCGTCGTCGCCAACGCCGGTGTCGCGGCGGGCGGTCCGTTCGTCGAGTCGGACCCGGACGCCTGGCGGCGGGTCATCGAGGTCAATCTGATCGGCGGAGCGGTCACCGGCCGGGCGTTCCTGCCGGTCCTCATGGAGTCGCGGGGGTACTTCCTCCAGATCGCCTCGCTCGCCGCCCTGACCCCCGCCCCGATGATGACGGCGTACTGCGCCTCCAAGTCGGGCGTCGAGGCCTTCGCGCACAGCCTGCGCGCCGAGGTCGCGTACAAGGGCGTGAAGGTCGGCGTGGGCTACCTCTCCTGGACCGACACCGACATGGTGCGGGGCGCCGACCAGGACGACGTGATGAAGGAGCTGCGGCAGCGACTGCCGTGGCCGGCGAACCGCACGTACCCCCTCGGCCCGGCCGTCGACCGGATCGTGGCGGGCATCGAGCGGCGCTCCCCGCACGTGTACGCGCAGTGGTGGCTGCGCGGGATGCAGTCGGTCCGCGGCTACCTGCCCGGGATGATCGCGACCGTCGGGCAGCGCGAGATGAAGCGCTTCGAGCCCCGCCTCGGTTCGGTCTCCAAGGGTCTCGTGGGCGCGGGCGGCGCGGCCGACGAGGAGGAGAGGACGGCGGGCCGGGCCGGACGCTGACGGGGCTGTTGCCGCGCGGCGGCCGGGGGGATCGCCGCGCGGTAGCCGTCCGTAACTGATCGAAATGCGTCGAATGTTCGCTCGTGCAAGGCTGGTCGAGGCCCAAGGGGCCCACCGTCCCTGTCTCCCTCACACCCTTCTAGGAGTGAACTTTCATGGGCATGGCAGACCAGTTCAAGGACAAGTCGCAGCAGCTCGGCGAGAAGGCCAAGCAGGCCATGGGCAAGGCGAAGGACGAGGCGTCCGAACGCGCGTCCAAGGGCCGCGAGCGCTCCGACGACGAGACGCGCAGGGCCCAACAGGAGGCCCAGGACCGTCTCGACCAGGACTACGACGCCTGACACGTCGTTCCCTCGCGTGCTGTGTCGAGGAGGCGCACCCGGCGACGCCGGGTGCGCCTTCACGTGTGTACGGCGCCTTCACGCCGGTACGACGCGCATCCCGTCCTCCTCCAGGGCTCGGAGCATCACCGCGAAGAGGTCGTACGGATCGCCGTCCGGGGACAGGGCACGGGAGAGGTGTGCGCGGGCGACGTCGGAGTTCCGCCAGGTCAGGGTGGACGGGGCGGTGAAACCGAAGCCGCCGCCCAGGCAGTCGTGGAGTGCCTGGAAGCATCCGCCGAGGTAGCCGCCGGGCCCGTTCACCGCCTCGCCGAGCGCGAGCCAGAGACCCGGCTCGTCGGTGACGTGCCGCCCGTCGAGCGTGTACGCGGTCCCCGCCGGCCGGTCCTCGTGCGTGCGGCGGCAGGCCCGCTCCCGGACGAGGTCGTGCCAGGCCCCGCGCCGCCGGGTGTCGAGCCCGGCCCAGGCGCCGGGCGTGGTCGGCGGCCCGGCGAGCCACCGTTCCCAGACCGGGCGGGCGAACTCGGGGACGGGGTCGACGAAGGAGCCGTCGCACTCCACGTCGAGCAGTTCGGGGCCGAGCGCGGAGAGGCGCCATGCGGTGACCCTTGCCCACAGGCGCCGCTCGGTGAGGGGTGCGCCGTGCGCGTCCCGGAGTTCCAGGACGGCCGTCTCCAGTTCCAGAGCCTTCCGCGTCCCGGTCGCGAGCGCCCGCCGCAGCTCCTCGCTCGGCGCGAGGCCGCGCAGGACGAGCGGAGGCGCGGCCGGCTCCGCGGGCAGGACGGCGGCGAACTCCCGGCAGGAGCCCAGCCATCGGGTCCCGTCGTGGATCCGTACGGGGCCGCGGTGGCCCTCGGGCGGACCGTCGTGGTCGTCCTCCCCGAGGAGGACGAGACTTTCCGTAGCCGCCCGGAGGTCGACGACCTCGACGTCCGTCAGGCGCCAGGCGTCGGGCGTCCCGTCCTCGGGGACCAGCCAGACGGTGCTGCCGAGCCACTCAGGGGCCGGGGCCGGAGCCGGGGCAGGAGCCGGGGCAGGAGCCGGGGCAGGAGCCGGGGCTCCGGCCGTCTCCGGGACCCAGCCGAACAGCTCGTACATCCCGCTCCGGGGCTCGCCGAAGAGGCCCTCCACCTCGGCGAAGTCACCCCAGACGTGGCCGTCCTCCTCCCTGACCAGGGAGAAGGGGGCGGGCGAGGGGCGTCGTTCCACGGTCATGTCGTTCCTCGGGCGAAGGTGGCGTACGGCACGTTCCTCTCCTCCCGGAGGGCCGGGGCAGAGCGCGCCGCAGCTGGTCAGACCTTCAGAGGGCCGAAAAGTTGTACGCACCGGGCGCAGGATCTTCGTACGGTGGCGCCCATGGCCGTACTTGAGCGACTGCGATCCGATCACGCCCCCGCCCTGCTCGCCTTCGAGCGGGAGAACCGGGAGTACTTCGCCGCGTCCGTGCCCGACCGGGGGGACGCGTACTTCACCGACTTCGAGGAGCGGCACCGGGCGCTGCTCGACGAGCAGGAGACCGGGACGATCCACTTCCACGTCCTCGTGGGGGAGGGCGGCGAGATCCTCGGGCGGTTCAATCTCGTCGACGTCGCCGACGGGGCCGCCGAACTGGGGTACCGGGTGGCCGAGAGGGCGACCGGGCGGGGCGTGGCGACGGCCGGGGTCCGGGAGGTGTGCCGGCTGGCGCGCGAGGAGTACGGGCTGAGCCGGCTGACCGCCGTCACGACCCTCGACAACGACGGGTCGAGGGTCGTGCTCGGGCGGGTCGGCTTCGGCGCGGTCGGGAGCGTGACGCTCGACGGGCAGGCGGGGACGTCGTACGAGCTGGATCTGGCCGACGGCGTGGGGCGGAGCGCCGCCTAGGTCGTGTCCGGGAAGCAGCGCCGTCTGCCCGCGGGCCGGGCGGGACTCGCCGGACACGACCTGGCGGGCGTCCGGCGATTCCCGGCGGGTCCGCCCCCAGGGCCGGACACCCTCTGGGGCGCTACTCCTCGGCCGTCGCGCGCGGCGGCAGCTTCGGGCGGGAGCGGTCCGGGAGGCCCTCGTAGCCCGGGGGGCTCGCCGCCGGGGTTTCCGCGAGGAGTTCGAGGGCCACCTCGACCGCGTCGTCGAGCTGGGCGTGCCGGCCCTCCGCCCAGTCGAGCGGGGTGCGCAGGATCGCGAGGTCCGGTTCGACGCCGTGGTTCTCCAGGGACCAGCCGTACTCGGGGAACCAGGCCGCGTTCATCGGGACCGTGATCTGGGTGCCGTCGCCGAGCCGGTGGCGGCCGGTCATGCCGACGACTCCGCCCCAGGTGCGCTGGCCGACGACGGGCCCCAGGCCGAGGAGTTTGAACGCGGCGGTGATCATGTCTCCGTCGGAGGAGGTCGCTTCGTCGGCGAGGGCGACGATAGGGCCCCGTGGGGCGTTGGAGGCGTACGAGACGGGCTGAGCGTTGCGGGTGAGGTCCCAGCCGAGGATGCTGCGGGTGAGCTTCTCCATGACGAGCTCGCTGATGTTGCCGCCGGCGTTGCCCCGTACGTCGACGATGAGGGCCGGCCGGGAGACCTCCATGCGCAGGTCGCGGTTGAACTGGGCCCAGCCCGAGCCGCCCATGTCGGGGATGTGGAGGTAGCCGCAGCGGCCGCCGCTGAGCTCCCGTACCACCGCCCGGCGTTTGGCCACCCAGTCCTGGTACCGCAGCGGACGTTCGTCGACGAGCGGGACGACGGCGACGCGGCGGGCCCGGCCCTCGCCCTCGGCGGGTGTGAAGGTGAGCTCGACGGTGGTGCCGCCGGTGCCGGAGAGCAGCGGGTACGGGCCGGTGACCGGGTCCACCGGACGGCCGTCGACATGGGTGAGGACGGCGCCCTCGCGGATGCCGGTGCCGGCGAGCGGGGAGCGGGCCTTGGAGTCGGAGGACTCGCCGGGCAGGATGCGCTTCACCGTCCAGCCGGACTCGCGGGGCACCAGGTTCGCGCCGAGGAGTCCCATGGGCCGCTGGTAGTGCGGCGGGCCCTCGTTGCGGCGGGCGGGGGTGACGTACGCGTGGGAGGTGCCCAGTTCGCCGGCGACCTCGCGGAGCAGGTCGGCGAACTCGTCGGGGGAGGCGACCCGTTCGACGAGCGGCCGGTACTGGTCGAGGACGGCCGTCCAGTCGACCCCGCCCATGCCGGGCTCCCAGAAGTAGGCGCGGACGATCCGGCCGGCCTCGTCGAAGGCCTGCCGCCACTCGGCTCCCGGGTCGACCTCGTGGAGGATGCGCCGCAGGTCCAGGTAGACGGTGGAGTCGCCGTCCCCCGACTCGGTGGCGGGCACGGCCCGCAGCTCGCCGTCGTCGGCGACGACGAGCCGGGTGCCGTCGCCGCTGACCGAGAACCAGTCGAGGTCCTTGGCGAGTTCGCTCTTGCGGGCCTTGGTGATGGAGAAGTGCTCCAGGGTGGGCTTGCCCGAGGTGTCGGTCGGGTTGGCGAAGGTCTCGCCGAGCGCGCCCGAGATGGGCCAGCGCAGCCAGACCAGACCGCCGCCGCTGACCGGATGCAGGGCGGAGTACTTGGAGGCGGCGACGGGGAAGGGGGTGACCCGGTCGGGGAGCCCCTCGATCTCGACGGTGACGGTGCCGTCGGTGGTCGCCTCCGTGTCGTCGTCGGCGGGGTCGAGACCGCCGGCCGCCGGCCGCCCGTCGGGGAGCAGCGCGAACGGGGACGGCGTCGCGGAGGAGAGCGGGACGAGGTAGGGGCGGCAGCCGAGCGGGAAGGACAGGTCGCCGGTGTGCACGTCGTACACCGGGTCGAAGCCGCGCCAGGAGAGGAAGGCGAGGTAGCGGCCGTCCCGGGTGAAGACGGGGTTCTCGTCCTCGAAGCGCCCGTTGGTGACGTCGACGACGGTCCGGGCGCCGGGGCCGGAGATCCGGGCCATCTTGATGGAGCGCAGGGAGCGGCCGATGCCCGGGTGGGACCAGGTGAGCCAGTCGCCGTCGGGGGAGAAGGCCAGGTCGCGGACGGGGCCGTTGACGGACCGGATGAGTTCGGTGACCTCGCCTCCCCCAGACTCCGTCCGGGAGGTGTCCCCGGAGTCCTCCGTGGCGTCGAGCAGGAGCAGCCGGCCGTCGTGGGAGGCGATGGCGAGCCGCTCGCCGTCCGGGTCGGCGACGAGTTCCTCGACCCGGCCGAGATCGCCCGAGGCGAGGCGGCGCGGCGGCCGGTCGCCGCTGGCCCGCGGCAGATAGGCGACCTCGACGGCGTCCTCGCCCTCGGCGTCGGTGACGTAGGCGACCTGGCCGCCGCTGCCGAGCATCTCGGGCAGCCTGACCCGGACGCCCGGGGTGTCGACGATCGTGCGGGCCGGGCCGTCGCGGTGGGTCAGCCAGTAGAGGCTGCCGCGTACGGAGACGGCGCTGGCCCGGCCGGTCTCGTCGACGGATACCGCGTCGACGTGGTGGGCGGCGGGCACCTGGTAGCAGCGGCGGCCGACGCGCTGGCCGCCGAGCCGCACCTCCAGTTTCCGGGGGCGGGAGTCGGGGGTGAGCGCGTCGACGATCCACAGCTCGCCGGCGCACTGGTAGACGACCCGGCGTCCGTCGCTGGAGGCGTGCCGGGCGTAGAACTCGTCGTGGTCGGTGTGCCGGAGCAGGTCGGTGCCGTCCGGCAGGCAGGAGTAGAGGTTGCCGACGCCCTCGTGGTCGGAGAGGAACGCGACCCGGCCGTCGACGGGCATCGGGGAGTCGAGGTGGCCGCCGATGTCGGGCAGCAGCCGCTTCCCGTGCAGCCAGAGGCGGCCGGTGGCGCCGCCGAGGTAGCGCTTCCAGGCGGCCGGTTCGTGCGGCGGCTTTCCGGTGAGGAGGAGGGTGCGGCGCTCGCCCTCGTGCTCGCCGCCGTCCTCGGTGACGGCGATGTCGGAGACCGGGCCCCAGGGCAGGCGGCTGCCGGGGGAGCCGTCGGTGTGGACGGTGTAGGCCCAGGAGTAGTACGAGAAGGGCTGCCCGTGCGAGGAGACGGCGAGGATGTCGGAGCGGCCGTCCTTGTCGGGGGGTGTCCAGCCGCAGACGCGGGTGTCGGTGGAGCCCCAGTAGGTGAGCCGCCGGGCGGACCCGCCTTCGATGGGGACGAGATGGATCTCTGGGTCGAGGCTGCGCCAGTTCGTGTACGCGATCTGCCGGCCGTCCGGCGAGAAGCGCGGGTGTCCGACCCGCGTCCGGTCGACGGTGAGCCGCCAGGCCCGGCCGGGGCGTCGGCCTCCGGGGACGAGCGGGGCGATCCACAGATCGTCCTCGGCGGCGAAGCACAGCAGGTCGTCGTGGAGGTGCGGAAAACGGAGATACGCGACGTCGTCACTCACCTCCTCATGCTTTCCGCGCGGAGGGGGTGCGGCAACTCGTACGTGTTTGCGGGCGTCTTCGTGGTCGGGTCCGGCTTCGGTGTGGCCCAGGACACGTACGAAACGGTTTCGTTTCGCTGAGGGCGGGGGTATCTTCTTACTGTACGAAACCGTTTCGTTCGACAGGAGTCCGGTTATGGCCCGCAGCAGGCTCACCCCAGAGCGTGAGTCCGAGCTGTACGGAGCCGTGCTCGACCTCCTGCGCGAGGTCGGCTACGACGCCCTCACCATGGACGCCGTCGCCGCCCGCACCCACTCCAGCAAGGCCACCCTCTACCGCCAGTGGGGGAGCAAGCCCGAGCTGGTCGCCAAGGCTCTGCGGCACAACAAGCCCATCAGGCTCACGGAGATCGACACGGGCACCTTGCGTGGCGACTTCCAGGCGATGATGGCGCTGACCGACGACTGTCAGATGGAGAAGGACACCGCGCTGATGCGCGGCCTCGCCCACGCTGTCCACACCCACCCCGAACTGCTCCAGGCACTGCGCGAACTGCTCATCGAACCCGAGATCAGCAGCATGCGCGACACTCTGGAACGAGCGGTGGAACGGGGTGAGGTCAGCGCCGACAATCCGGCACTGAAGTACGTCCCGCACATGATCATCGGGGCGTTCGTCGCCCGTCCGCTGGTCGAGGACCAGCCGATCGACCATGCCTTCATCACCGACTACGTCAACGCCGTCGTGCTCCCCTCACTCGGCGTCTGACATTCCCCGCAGCACGGCCTGCACCATCCGCACCACTCGCATCACCCGCACCACCTGACGTCGAACCGCTCACGCCGTCGGGCCGGCTCCCCATGCCCTGTCCCACCACGAAATGGGAGTACGCCCCCGTGGCCACGTTCCTGTACAAGCTGGGCCGTTCCGCCTTCCGGCGCCGACGGCTCGTCGCCCTCCTCTGGGTGGCCCTCCTGGCGGTCGCCGGGATCGGCGCCGCCACCGCACCCGCGCCGACCTCCGGCTCCTTCTCGATCCCCGGCACCGAGGCCCAGCGCGCCTTCGACCTGCTCGAAGAGCGCTTCCCGGGTGCCGGAGCCGACGGGGCCACCGCCCGCGTCGTCTTCAAGGCCCCCGAGGGCCAGAAGATGACCGACCCGGCGCACAAGGCCGTCGTCGAGGAGACCGTCTCCGCGCTGAAGTCCGGCTCGGACCAGATCGTCTCGGTCACCGACCCGTACACCGCGCAGGCCGTCTCCCAGAACGGCTCCACCGCCTACGTCTCCGTCGCCTACAAGGTCAACGCGATGGAGCTGACCGACGAGACGCGTGAGGCGCTGACCCAGGCCGGACACAACGCGCAGGGCAAGGGACTCACCGTCGAGGTCGGCGGTGACGCCCTGCAGACGATGCCGGAGACCGGCTCGGGCGAGATCGTCGGCGTCGTCATCGCCGGCATCGTCCTGGTCCTCACCTTCGGCTCGCTCGTCGCCGCCGGACTCCCGCTGCTCACGGCGATCATCGGCGTCGGCATCGGCGTCTCGTCGATCGCCGCGCTCGCGAACGTCCTGGACCTCGGCTCCACCACCTCCACCCTCGCGATGATGATCGGCCTCGCGGTCGGCATCGACTACGCCCTCTTCATCGTCTCCCGCTACCGCGCGGAGCTGGCCGAGGGCCGCGACAAGGAGGATGCCGCGGGCCGTGCCGTCGGCACGGCGGGCTCCGCCGTCGTCTTCGCCGGACTCACCGTCGTCATCGCCCTGGTCGGCCTGGCCGTCGTCAACATCCCGATGCTGACGAAGATGGGCTTCGCCGCCGCCGGCACGGTCGTGATCGCCGTACTGATCGCGCTCACCCTGATCCCGGCGCTGCTGGGCTTCGCGGGCGACAAGGTCATCGGACGCAAGCAGCGCAAGGCCGCGAAGGCCGGCGGTGCCGCCCCGACGGGCGACCCGAAGGCCGCGAAGCCGAACGGCGGCACCCGCTGGGCCCGCTTCGTCATCCGCCGCCCCGTGATGGTGCTGCTGATCGGCGTCCTCGGCCTCGGCGCGATCGCGCTGCCCGCCGCCTCCCTGGAGATGGGCCTCCCGGACGACGGCGTCAAGCCGACCTCCACCACCGAGCGCCGGGCGTACGACACGCTGTCGGACGGCTTCGGCCCCGGCTTCAACGGCCCGCTGCTCGTCGTCGTCGACGGCGACAAGGCGACCGCCGACAAGACGGTCTCCACGATCAAGGGCCTCGAAGGATGGGCCGCCGTCACCCCGGCGACCCCGAACAAGGCCGGCGACGCCGCGATGATCACGGTGGTCCCGAAGGACCGTCCGTCCTCGGAGGCCACCGAGAGTCTCGTCCACGACATCCGGAACGCCACCGGCGACGACGTCCTCGTCACCGGCGCCACCGCGATGAACATCGACTTCTCGCAGAAGATGAACGACGCCCTGGTGCCGTACCTGGCCCTCGTCGTCGGCCTGGCCTTCCTGCTCCTGACCCTGGTCTTCCGCTCGATCCTCGTCCCGCTGAAGGCGGCCCTCGGCTTCCTGCTCTCGGTGGTCGCGGCCCTCGGCGCGGTCGTCGCGGTCTTCCAGTGGGGCTGGCTCGGAAGCCTCTTCGGGGTCGAGCAGACCGGCCCGATCATGTCGATGATGCCGATCTTCATGGTGGGTGTCGTCTTCGGTCTCGCGATGGACTACGAGGTCTTCCTCGTCACCCGGATGCGTGAGGCGTACGTCCACGGGGAGCGGCCCGGCGAGGCGATCGTGACCGGCTTCCGGCACAGCGCCCGGGTGGTCACCGCCGCCGCGGTGATCATGATCGCGGTCTTCTCCGGCTTCATCGGCATGACGGACCAGATGATCAAGATGATCGGCTTCGGCCTGGCCGTCGCGGTCCTCTTCGACGCCTTCGTGGTCCGGATGGCGATCGTCCCGGCCGTCCTCGCGCTGCTCGGCCACAAGGCCTGGTGGCTGCCGAAGTGGCTGGACCGGATCCTGCCGAACGTGGACGTGGAGGGCGAGGGTCTCGCCAAGGCCGCGCCCGCGGACGAGGCGGACGGCGGGCCCTCCGGCCCGAAGCCGGACCTCGTGAAGGTCTGATCCCGAGGTCGCTCGCCCCGTGCGCCGTCAGCTCGTCGTCATCGACGGGCCGGCGGCGTACGTGTGTTTCAGGAAGCGGGTCAGCGCCGTGGTGTCGAACTGGACGACCGTGACGAGGCCGTCGTCCTTGTGGAGTTCGACGACCGTCTGCACCCGGCCGCAGGGCCAGACCCCGATGTCGCCGCGGCGGGTCGGGGCGCGCAGGCCGGTCTCCAGGAGGACGCGGGGGAAGGACCACTCGACGTCGCCGGGGAAGACGAAGCGGACGGTCGCGGGGGAGAAGCCGGGGTCGTAGCGGAGGTCGACGGGGACGGGGCGGGAGAGCGGGGCGTCGCTGATGATCCGCCCCCTGGCGTGGTCCTCGACTGCGAGGTCGGTGTCGCGGTCGACTGAGCGGTCGGCTTCGTGGTCGGGTTCGCGATCGTCTGCGGCGGCCATCGGGGGCTCCTCACAGTTTGTCCTCTTATCGACTAATGTCCCACTCCTTCCCGGCGTGCGCACGAACCATGCGCCGCTTTTCTGTGACCTGTGCGCTCTTGCAACTGCTTTGCAGGAGCGCTCATCATTCAGGGCGTGCATGTACCTGACGGATTCATCAACGCCCCCGTATCGGTCGCCGCCGGTGTCGTCGCCGCCGGCGCCGTCGCCGTGAGCCTGCGCGGGGCACGGCGCGAACTCGGGGGCACCTCCCGTTCCGGAGGCTACGGGGGAGAGCGGACCGCTCCGCTCGCCGGGCTCGTCGCGGCCTTCATCTTCGCCGTCCAGATGCTGAACTTCCCGGTCGCCGCCGGGACCAGCGGACATCTGCTCGGCGGCGCGCTCGCGGCGATCCTCGTGGGGCCATGGACCGGTGTGCTGTGCATAGCCGTCGTCCTGCTCATGCAGGGCATCCTCTTCGCCGACGGCGGCCTCACCGCCCTCGGCGTGAACATCACCGTCATGGGCGTCGTCACGGTCGTCGTCGCCTACGCGGTCTTCCGCGGCCTCGTCCTGCTGCTGCCCCGCACCCGCGCCTCGGTGACCGCGGCCTCCTTCGTCGCCGCGCTCGTCTCCGTACCGGCCGCGGCCGCCGCCTTCACCGTCCTCTACGCCCTCGGCGGCACCACCGACGTCCCGGTCTCCAAGGTCCTCACGGCCATGGTCGGCGTGCACGTCCTCATCGGCATCGGCGAGGCCGTCATCACCATGCTGACCGTCGGCGCGGTCGTCGCCGTCCGCCCCGACCTGGTCTACGGCGCCCGCGGCCTGACCGCCCCGCTCAAGCTCCGCGTCGGCGGCGAACTGGTCGACGCGGCCCCGGCCGCCGCGCCCGCCCGCTCCCCGAGGAAACTGTGGATCGGCGGCGTCGTCACCGCGCTCGTCCTCGCCGGCTTCGTCTCCTTCTACGCCTCCGCCAGCCCCGACGGCCTGGAGAAGGTCGCCGCCGACAAGGGCATCGACAGCAAGGTCGAGGACCACGCGGCCGCCGACTCCCCGCTCGCCGACTACGGCGTCAAGGGCATCGAGACCGCCCGCCTCTCCGGCGGCCTCGCCGGCGCGATCGGCGTGGGCGCGACCCTCGCCGTCGGCACGGGAACGTTCTGGGTCGTCCGCCGCCGCCGTACGCACGGGGAACCCCGTACGGAAGCCGTCTGACATGGGATCGGGGCACGCCCACAAGCTCTATCGGCACGCTCACTCGCCCGTCCACGAGCTGCCCCCGCACACCAAGCTCGCCGCGGTCCTGGGCTTCGTCGTGGTCGTCGTCTCGACGCCCCGCGAGGCCGTCTGGGCCTTCGCCCTCTACGCCCTGCTCCTCGCGGTCGTGGCGGCGAAGGCCCGCGTCCCGGCCGGCTTCCTGCTGAAGCGGCTGCTCATCGAGGTGCCGTTCGTCGCGTTCGCGCTGCTCATGCCCTTCGTGGTCCCCGGCGAGCAGACGACCGTCCTCGGGGTGTCGCTGAGCGTCCCCGGACTGTGGGGCGCGTGGAACGTCCTCGCCAAGGGCACCCTCGGCGTCGCCGCCTCCGTGCTCCTCGCCTCCACCACCGAACTGCGCGAGCTGCTCCTCGGCCTCCAGCGGCTGAAGCTGCCCCCGTTGCTCGTCCAGATCGCCTCGTTCATGATCCGATACGGGGACGTCATCACCGACGAGATGCGCAGGATGTCCGTCGCCCGCCGCTCGCGCGGCTTCGAGGCGCGGGGCGTCCGCCACTGGGGCGTCCTCGCCAAGTCGGCGGGCGCGCTCTTCATCCGCTCGTACGAGCGCGGGGAGCGGGTACATCTCGCCATGGTCAGCCGTGGCTACACGGGCACGATGCCGGTCATCGACGAGGTGACCGCGACCCGCGCCCAGTGGACGTACGCCGCCGCGCTCCCCCTCACCGCACTGCTGATCCGCCTCCTCGGATGGACGCTATGACGACTCCTCCTCCCTCCCTCGACGTACGCGGGCTCGCGTACGCGTACCCCGACGGCCACCAGGCCCTCTTCGGCGTCGATCTGACCGTCGGGCGCGGCGAGCGCGTCGCCCTCCTCGGCCCCAACGGAGCCGGCAAGACCACCCTGGTCCTCCACCTCAACGGCATCCTCACCGGCGGCGCGGGCGGCGTCACCGTCGCCGGGCTTCCGGTCGGCAAGAAGCACCTCGCCGAGATCAGGCGCAAGGTCGGCATCGTCTTCCAGGACCCCGACGACCAGCTGTTCATGCCGACCGTCCGCGAGGACGTCGCCTTCGGCCCGGCGGCGGCGGGCCTGCGGGGCGCCGAACTGGAGGCCGTCGTACGGAAGGCCCTCGACCGGGTCGGGATGGCGGAGTACGCGGACCGGCCGCCGCACCACCTGTCCTTCGGGCAGCGCCGCCGGGTCGCCGTCGCGACCGTCCTCGCCATGGAGCCGGAGATCCTCGTCCTCGACGAGCCGTCCTCCAACCTGGACCCGGCCTCGCGCCGCGAGCTCGCCGACATCCTCCGCTCGCTCGACGTCACCGTCCTCATGGTCACCCACGACCTGCCCTACGCCCTGGAGCTCTGCCCGCGGGCGGTGATCCTCAGCGAGGGCGTCATCGCCGCCGACGGACGGACCGGCGAGATCCTCGCCGACGAGGAGCTGATGGCCGCGCACCGCCTGGAGCTGCCGTTCGGCTTCGTGCCGCAGTCGGTGGCCTGAGGCGCCCCCGGAATCGGTCCCCCTCCCTCCGCGTTGCACCATGGGGGGTCGGATCGGCGATGGAGGAGTGGGACGTGGACGTCCAGGGCACGGTGGCGGCGGGCTGGGAGCCGGTCAGGGACGCGTTCCTGCGCAACTTCGAGCAGCGCGGTGAGCGCGGCGCGGCCGTCGCCGTCCACCACGACGGCGCTCCGGTCGTCGACCTGTGGGCGGGCACCAAGGACGTCGAGGGCGAGGCGCCGTGGGCCGAGGACACCGCCCAGGTCGTCCGCTCGGCCACCAAGGGCGTCGCCGCCGCCGTACCCCTGCTCCTCCACCAGCGCGGCCTGCTCGACCTGGACGCCCCGGTCGCCGCGTACTGGCCCGAGTTCAAGGCGGCGGGCAAGGACCGCGTGACCGTACGGCAGCTCCTCGGCCACCGGGCGGGCGTCCCCGTCCTGGACCGGCCGCTCACCCTCGCCGAGGCCGTCGACCTGGAGACCGCGACCCGCGCGATAGCCGCGCAGGCCCCCGTCTGGGAGCCCGGCACCGCGCACGGCTACCACGCCCACACCTTCAGCTGGCTGCTCTCCGGACTGGTCCACCGGGTCACCGGCCGCACCATCGGCCGCTGGGCCGCCGAGGAGATCACCGGCCCCCTCGGCCTCGACCTGTGGATCGGACTCCCGGAGACGGAGGCCCACCGGGTCGGCCGGCTCGGCCCCGTCGAGGAGATCGAACCGCCCGGCAGCGGCGCCCTCAAGCTCCGCCCCAAGCGCTCCGTCACCGAGGCGTACCAGGACCCGGACTCCCTGACCCGGCGCGCCTTCGGGGTCATCGACCCCAAGCCCGACGAGAACGACCCGGCCTACCGGGCCGCCGAACTCCCCGGCTCGGCCGGGGTGGCGACCGCCCGCGCCCTCGCCCGCTTCTACGCGGCGACCCTCGGCCCCGTGGACGGCGCCGAGCGCCTCTTCACCCCCGACACCCTCACGCTGGCGCGGACCGAGGAGTCGGCGGGCGCGGACAAGGTGCTGCTCGTCGGCACCCGCTTCGGCCTCGGCCACATGCTGCACGGCCCGGCCTCCCCGCTGTACGGCCCGTCGTCCTTCGGCCACCCGGGCCGCGGCGGCTCGCTCGGCTTCGCCGACCCCGACTCCGGGATCGCCTTCGGGTACGTGACGAACGGCATGCGCAAGACGGTCACGGCGGACCCGCGGGCGCAGTCGCTGGTGAGGGCCGTCAGGTCGGTCATGGACGC
This sequence comes from Streptomyces sp. NBC_00250, assembly GCF_036192275.1. Classification (NCBI taxonomy): domain Bacteria; kingdom Bacillati; phylum Actinomycetota; class Actinomycetes; order Kitasatosporales; family Streptomycetaceae; genus Streptomyces; species Streptomyces sp. NBC_00250. The sequence continues at coordinate 5,419,978 of NZ_CP108088.1, forward strand.
CGCCCACTGACCGGATCGAGCCATCCCGGACCTGACATTCTGCGCGCCCGGCGCGCGGATCGGTGATCATCCGAGCGCTACCGTGTGCCCGCTCCACCGTTCGGTGGACCAGGCGCACGGGGGCGCATGTGACCGAGATTCCGTTGACGACATCCGAACGCGGGGCCCATGCCCGAGCCGTTCGGATCGCCGACAGCCGGCTCTGGGAGACGTTCGGCAGCATCGGACTGCTGTCCTCGCACCGGGGACTCGCACCCTGGCCGTACACCGACTGGGGCCGGGCCGCACGCCGTTCGCTGATGCGGGCCGACGTGACCGTCCCGGGATGGCTCGTTCACCTCTGTCGGGTCGGCGGCGGAAGCCTGCCGTCGTTCCTCCTCCCCGTCCCCTCCTCGGCCGGACAGGCCGGCCTGGCGGACGAGATCGCCCTCCTCCGCGCCGTGCCCCCGGCCCGCGTGCGCGAGGAGCTCGACCGGTGGTTCCCGCAGGGCGTCCCCGTCGAAGTGCGCCCGCTGCACGCGGATCCGGCGGCGCGGATCGCCGACCTGTGCGCCTTCCTCCCGCGCTACGTACGGGCCGCCCTCGTCCCGTACGAGGCGTCCCTGCGGGCCGTCACGGAGGACGACATCCTGCTCCGCGCCCGGGTGCTCGCCACCCAGGGCCCGGACCGCCTCCTCGGCACCCTGCGCGGGGGCCTCTCCCGGCGCGGTGACGTCCCGAGGCCGTACGCCGGGACGCCCGGCGGGCTCGCGGCGGCGGCCGACGCCTCCCGGCTCGTCCTCGTACCCCTGGTGTTCGGCCGCGGGGCGACCCTCCTCAGCTCCGCTCCGAACGGGGTGACGGCCGTGTCGTACCAGGCCGAGGGAGCCGCCGTACTCGCCGGTGAGCCGCGGTCCGGCCGACGGGCCGAAGGCCGGGCGGACGAACCCGCGCGCGGCGACCGGCTGGAGATCCTGCTCGGCCGCAGCCGGGCCGCCGTCGTCCGCGCTCTCGCCGCGCCGACCACGACCTCCGACCTGGCGACGACGCTCGGACTCGCCCCGAGCACCGTCTCCGAACACCTCACGCTGCTGGTGGCCGCGGGCGTGGTGCGCCGGCGCCGGGCCGGCGTGCGGGTGCTGTACGAACTGGACGGCTCCGGCGTCGCGTTGCTCAGGCACCTGGACAACAGGAATAGGGTCGACGCGCCGTCCTACGAAACCACGTGAAAAGTGCCGTAACGAGGAGGAACCACATGACCGACGCCGGACATGAGACGTACGAGAAGCTGCTCGCCCTGCTCGACGAGCGCGGGGCCGCCTACCGGGTGATCGAGCACGCCCCCGAGGGCGCCACCGAGGCGGTCAGCGCGCTGCGGGGTCACACGCTCGCCGAGGCGGCCAAGTGCATCATCGCGATGGTGAAGATCGGCAAGAAGGAGAAGCGCTTCGCGCTGGTCGTCGTCCCCGGTGACCGGCGGATCGACCTGAACGCGGTGAAGGCCCTGTACGGCGGCACCTACGTCTCCTTCGCCTCCCCGGAGATCGCGGAGGAGCTCGCCGGTTCGCCGAGCGGCACGATCCTGCCGTTCGCCTTCGACGAGCGGCTCGAACTCCTCGTCGACCCCGACCTGTTGGCGCACCCGGAGTTCTACTTCAACGCGGCGAGGCTCGACCGCTCGATCGCCCTGTCGGCGGAGGACTACAAGGCGATCGCCGAGCCCCGCGTGGAGCGCGTCTCCACAGACTGACCTCTCCCCGACCGGGATCAGGCCATGGAGGGCGTCAGCGCGAGCACCATCCCCAGACCGACGAGCACGGTCCCGATGACCTTGTTGAGCACGGTCTGCCGCTTCAACAGCCGGGACCGCAGGCTCTGGTTGGAGAAGAGGAGCGCGGCGAGGGCGAACCAGACCAGGTGGGCGAACGACATGAAGAGTCCGTAGCCCACCTGCTGGAAGACGGGGGTGTCGGCGCTGACCACCTGTGTGTACGTGCTCAGCACGAAAAGCATCGTCTTCGGGTTGAGCGCGTTCGTCAGAAATCCGGTGCGCAGCGCGCCGGCCTTCGAAAGGCCGGCGCCCTCCGAAAGGTCGATGTCGACCTGCGCCTTGGTGACGAACGTCTTGTATCCGATGTACACGAGATAGGCGGCGCCGATCAGTTTCATCGCCGTGAAGAGCATCGGGGTCCGGGAGACCAGAAGTCCCACGCCCAGCATCGTGTAGGTGACGTGGACGAGAACGCCCAGCGCAATTCCGACGGCCGCGAGAACTCCGGCGGTCCGTCCGTACAGATAACTGTTGCGGACGGTCATCGCGAAATCCGCGCCGGGGCTGATGACAGCCAGAATGGTGATGACCGCCACGGCGATGAGCTGACCCATGTACCCGACTTCCCGCCTTCTCGCTCACGTACTCACTCAAGGGGTGAACGGGCGCGGGGGAGGCGGGCCTTCGCAGACACCGCCGCCACCCCCGCACCCGCACCTGACATCAGGGCTTGTGACGGTAGGTGATGACCAGCACGTCGCGCGAGGCCGCGGAGGCGGGATCGATCTGCTCGATCGGCGAGACGCCGTGGTAGACCCGCTCGTCGTTGACGAGGGCCAGGTCGAGCGGGTCGGTCAGGGAGAACTTCTCGACCGGCTGCTTGTCCAGGTTGAAGACGGTGCTCTCGCCGCCGGTGGCGTTCGAACGGCCGACCATCGCCATCAGGACGAAGGTGACACCGTCGCGGTGCACGCCCTCCGGCGTGGGCAGGCCGACCTCCTCGCCGTCTACCTCGATGCGGAACTGGTGGGCCTCGATGTGCCAGCCCGAGTACGGGGCGAGGCGGCCGAATATGTCACATCCGAGGGTGAGCAGGCTGTCCATCGTGCGGCCGCGCAGGATCTGCTCCTCGAACGGCTCGTAGTGCCGGGCCACGCCGCCGTTGAGGTTGTTGTAGTCGAGGCCCTGGTAGTGCGGCTGGTGCTCCTCGACGCGGTAGTCGACGCTCGCCCGCGGCGCGCTCAGCGTGGCGTGCCGGCGACGGCGGTAACGGCCGCCGTCCGCCATGTAGCTGTCGAGCGGCATCCGCGTCCAGCTGTCGCGGAACGGCTCCAGATCGTCGAGGGCGGTCTCGGACCGCTGAAGGAGAAGCTTCTTCACCTTCTCGCCGGAGATCAGATCGAAGCTCCGGGAGGAAAGGGACTCGGCTATTTCCTCGACGCCGGACTGATACGAAGACATGGTTCTCCCCCTGATGAAAGCGTGGTCGTCGGCGAACTAGATCGTGGTATTCGCGCCAGGGGTGTGTCAAAGCCTTTCGGCCCTGGCCGAATTGTTCACCGGAGGGTTTCTCTTCGCTTTTGGCCGGGGGTAATTGATGAACGGGATGTTACGCACGGCTGGCGCGGGACGGGACCCCGATGCTGAGATCGGTCCCATGGACCTCAGGGAACGCTTCGGCGGATACGCGGTACTGATCACGGGCGCGGCGCGCGGCATCGGCGCGGCGACGGCACGACGGCTGACGGCGGAGGGGGCGAAGGTCCTGGTCACGGACGTGGACGAGGAGGCGGCGCGGAAGACGGCGGCGGAGATCCCCGGCGCGGAGTACCGGTACTGCGACGTGAGCGACCAGTCCTCGGTGGACGAGGCGACGGCGTACGCCGTGCGGACCTTCGGACGGCTGGACGTCCTCGTCAACAACGCGCTCGGCCCGGTCGAGGCCGACCGGGACCGCTTCGAGGACGAGCCGGACGCCGTGTTCACCGTCCAGCAGGACGTCACCTTCATGGGCGCGGTCCGCTGCTCCCGGGCGGCGCTGCCGCACCTGGCGGCGGCCGGCGGGCGCGGGGCGATCGTGAACATCGGCTCGGTCAACGCCGAGACGGACTTCGGCAACCACGCCTACAGCGCGGCGAAGGCGGGCCTGGCGTCCCTGACGCGCACGCTCGCGGGCGACGCGGCGCCGCGCGGGGTCCGGGTGAACCAGATCAACCCGGGGACGATCGCGACGACGGCCTGGTCGGGCAAGGACCGCGAACTGAGGTCCCTGGCCGACCGGGTCTACCCCCTGTCCCGGGTGGGCACCCCGGAGGACGTGGCGGCGGCGGTCGCCTTCCTGGCCTCGCCGGACGCGTCCTGGATCACCGGCACGGTGCTCCGCGTGGACGGCGGCCTGCTGGCGGTGAACACGCACTTCGCGGAGGTGCTGGGGGACTGAGGCCCCGTCCGGCGTGGTCACCAGGGGCGCCGCTACGGTGGCGCCATGACCGACCCGGCACAGCGCCCGCTGCTCTTCCTGGACGTCGACGGAACGCTTCTTCCCTACGGCGGCGCGCAGTTGCCGTCGACACTCGAAGAGTGGGACCGGTGGCAACGCCCGACCAACCCCCAACTGGCCAAGGTCGCACGCGAACACGGCCCACGGCTGTCCGCCCTTCCCTGCGAACCGATGTGGGCCACCGCGTGGATGCACGACGCCAACAAGGTGATGGCACCACTGCTCGGCATCCCGGAGCTGCCCGTGGTCCCGCTGCCGGCCGCCCCGGAGGAGGACGATCCGGGCGTCCTGCACTGGAAGACCCGCGCACTGGTCGAGCTGGCGGCCGGCCGCCCCTTCGTCTGGGTGGACGACGAGATCGGCGACCTCGACCGCACGTGGGTGTCGGCCCACCACAAGGGCCCGGCACTCCTCCACCGCGTGAACTCGACGACGGGCCTCACGTCCGCCGACCTCGCGGCCGTCGACGACTGGCTCCGGACGGAGGGTGCCGGGAGGTGACCCGCCGACGCGACGCCTCTCCGACGGTCCACGCGCGATCCTTCAGGACGACTTCCTGGCGTGTGCGGCGAAGAACTCCCAGATGAGATCGGTCGCGGTGACCCCGGTCGCTTCCTCGCCCATCCTCGGGTCCTTGCTGCCCGGCCAGTTGTGGCCCATGTCCGGGAGGCGGTACGTCAGGACCTCCGACGTGTCGCGGCACGTCGCCCGCGTGCGCGTGTTGGCGCCCTTGACCGCCTGAGGTCTGCCCGATCTGCAACCCAGGCGTGCTGACCAGGACTTGATCCCCTGCTCGAACTGCTCGTAGTACGCGTCGCGACCGCCGACGAAGGTGGCCACGGACACCGGGGTCTTCGGCACGTACGCGGGATTCTGCGCGGCCGTGCCGATGTAGCCGCCGCTGACCGGGGCGATCGCGGCCAGCGTGCCCGGGAGCTCGACGGCGAGTCTGAAGGACATGTCCGCGCCGTTGGAGATGCCCGTGGCGTAGACGCGCCGAGGGTCGGCCTTCCACGTGCCGACCAGACGCTTCGTCATCGCCCCGATGAAGCCGACGTCGTCCTCGCTGCCACAGCAGACGAGGGCGTTGTAGCCCTGGTTCACCCCGTTCGGATAGGCGACGAGGAAACCTTCCGCGTCGGCCTTGGCGTCGAAGCCCGTCAGCCGGGCGGCGTACGCGCCGTCGGCCGGGTAGGGGTGCATGACGACGACCAGGGGGAGCGGCTTGCCCGGCGTGTAGCCGGGTGGCGCGTGGACCGTGTAGACGCGCTCCTGCCCCTTCCAGGTCATGGTGACCCTCTGATCGCCGGGACGCGGCACTTCCTTCACCGTGGCCGGCCGCTTCGCCGAGGGGCTCGGGGGCGTCTCCCTCCGGCCGCTGCCGTCATCTGTGTTCGAGCCGCAGCCGACCAGCGGGAGGAGCAGGGCCAGGGCGGCGATCCGCAAGGGGCCTAATCGCATGGGGGGCATGGTGGCAGCGGCGCGAGGGGCGGTCCAGAGGAATGGAGCGTTCACCGGGCGTCCGGGCGCCCGGCGCCCCGGAGAGCGGGCGGGGCGCGGTGCTCCGCTGCCCTCAGCTCACCAGATCCGGCGCGAAGTAGTCACGCAGTCGGGCGATCCTCCCGTCGCGGATCCGGAAGATCTGCACCAGCGAGACGGACACGTCCTCCCGGTCGCCGTCGAAGACCGTGTCGACCTCGGCGATGAACACATCGGGATCGGAGGTGGTGTGCAGCACGTATCCCGACTTCTCGCGGTCGGGCGCGCGGTTGTCACTCGCCTGCCGCGCGTAGTACGCCGCCATCACGCTGCGGATCTCCTCGCGACCCACCATCCTTCTGGGGAAGTCGGCACCGGCGGACATGAGCGGCGCCTCGAAGACGCCGTCCTCGGTGAAGGTCTCGGCGAGGGCGTCGGCGTTCCTCGTGATGGCGCCGGCGTAGACGTACCTCTCGAAGATCTGCTGCGGCGTTCGGGACACGGGGCCCTCCTCGTCTCGGACACGGAAGTCCCCATCATCCCGGAGCCGGCCGTACGCGGCGGGCCGACACCCTCGGCCGGAAGTGGGGCGCCGTCGGCCCGTGCCGACGACGCCCCACCGTGCGTACGTGACCCTTCCCGTCTCAACCCGCGTGCAGCATCAGCCCGATGCCCGCCACCATCAGGCCCGCCGCCGCGACCCTCGGGCCGCCGAAGCGTTCCTTGAAGAAGACCGCCCCGATGGCCGCGCCCACGATGATCGAGGACTCCCGGAGGGCCGCGATCGGGGCCAGTGGGGCCTTCGTCTGGGCCCAGAGGACCAGGCTGTACGCGGCCACCGACAGGGCCGCGCCCAGGAGGCCCCGGCCCGCGTACGGGCGGAGTTGGGGGAGGAGGGCCGCGCGGCGGGTCCACAGGGCGTACGCCGGGATCGCCAGGCCCTCCAGGAGCATCAGCCACGCGATGTAGCCGAGCGGGGTGCCCGAGGCGCGGACGCCGACGCCGTCCACCACCGTGTAGAGGGCGATCGACAGGCCCGTCGCTCCCGCCGCCAGCAGCGCGGGCCACTGCGGCTGGGCCCCCTTGCCCCGGATGCCCCACACCGCGAGGCCCGTCAGGCCCGCGCACGCCACCGCGACGCCGAGCAGCTGCCAGCCGTCCGGTATCTCGTCGACGAAGACCGCCGCCAGGGCCGTCACGGCCAGCGGGGCCGTACCGCGCGCGATCGGGTACATCTGCCCGAAGTCGCCCAGCGTGAACGAGCGCATGAGCAGCACCATGTAGCCCACGTGCAGCAGCGCCGACACCACCAGGTACGGCCACGCTCCCGCCGCCGGCAGCGGTACGAAGAAGGCCGCGGCCATGCCGATGAGGGCGCCGCCGCCGGATATCAGCGTGAACGAGAGCAGTTGGTCCTTGATGTGGTGCGCCAGCGCGTTCCAGCTCGCGTGGGTGACGGCGGCGATCAGGACGGCGAGGGTGACGAGCGGGGTCACGCCGAGGGCTCGCGGACGTCCACCACGGTGCCGCCGGCGTGGGAGACCAGCGTCTTCGGGTCGAGGGCGAAGACCGTGTGCGGATTGCCCGCCGCCGCCCACACCAGCGCGTGGTCGAGCAGGCCCCGGTCCGCGAGGACCCGCGTCTCGGTGCGGTGCCCGAACGGAGGGACGCCTCCGATCGCGTACCCCGTGGTCTCCCGGACCACCCTCGCGTCCGCCCGGGTCACCTTCTCGGCGCCCAGCTCCTCCCGTACCCGCTCGACGTCCACCCGTGAGGCGCCGTCCATCAGCACGAGGACCGGCACCCCGTCGGCCGCGAAGATCAGCGACTTCACGATCTCCGACACCTCGCAGCCGATGGCCTCGGCGGCCTGCTGAGCCGTGCGGGTCTCGTCCGGGAAGCGGCGGATCTCGACGTCGAGGCCCAGTTCGTGGAGTGCGGCGGCGAACAGGGGGTGGGCGAGGGACGTGATGTCGTCAGCGGTCATGGCCCGCACGCTAGCGGTCCGTGTAGGGGGCATGCGACCGACTTCCGCCCCTTGGGCACGGAACCCCGTCCGTCTAGCCCGCCTTCAGCACCCGCGCCACCACCGGCCCCGCCGCGTCGCCGCCGTGGCCGCCTCCCTCGACGATCGCCGCCGCCGCGAGATCGCCCGAGTAGCCGGTGAACCAGCTGTTGGACGTGGCCTGGTCGCCGACCTCGGCCGAGCCGGTCTTCGCGCCCTTCGGGGACGGCACCCCCGCCATCGCCTCGGCCGCGGTGCCGTTCCCGGTCGTCGCCGCCTTCATCAGCGTGCGCAGCCCCGAGGCGACCTCTTCGGAGAGCGGCTCGGCCGTGGCGAACTCCCGGTCGTCGAGCTCCTTGGCCACCAGGTACGGCTGGAGGAATCGGCCGTTCTTGGCGGTCGCGGAGAGCGAGGCGACGTTCAGGGCGCTCATCGTGATCTTGCCCTGGCCGATGTACGAGGCGGCGGACTCGGTGCCCGTCGACTCGGGCACGGAGCCGTTCGACGCCGGGACGCCGATGTTCCACTCCTCGCCGATGCCGAAGGAGCGTCGGGCGGTCTCGCCGAGGGCGGTGTCCGCGAGGTCCTTCTTGTCGAGGGGGCCGATCGCCTTGATGAAGGTGGTGTTGCAGGACTGACTGAAGGCATCGGTGAGGGTGCCGTTGTCGATCTTGAACTTCTTGAGGTTCTGGAAGAGATAGCCGTACCAGGTGACCGTGGGCGGGCACTCGACGCGGCTGTCAGGCTTGGCCAGGCCGTGCTGCATCATCATCGTCGCCGTCACGATCTTCATCGTCGAGCCGGGGGCCTGCCCGCCGCTCAAGGCGGTGTTGAACTCGGTCACCGGGTTGTTCGCGACCGCCCGTATCGCACCCGTCGACGGTTCGATCGCCGTCACCGAGGTCCGGTCGTAGGACTTGACCGCCTTCTCGGCCGCGGCCTGGACGCCCGCGTCGATGGTGGTCTTCAGGGTGCCCGGCCTGCCCTTCGACAGGACCAGGAGCGTGGTGTCGGGGACGGCCTCGCTGCCCGAGTCGATCCAGGTCTCGACACCGGTGGAGCCGCCGACCTTGGAGCCGTACCGCTCGCGCAGGGTGGCGAGGACCGGTCGCAGCGAGGGGTACTTCTCCGCCGTCAGCTCGACGCCGTTGTGGTCGACCGCCTTGATGGTGGCGGTCTTCGCCGGGCCCGTGCGCAAGGTGGCGCCCGCCGTGAGCTTGGGGTGGAGGACGGCCGGCTGCCACTTCACCAGCGGCCGGCCGGTGGTCTGCCCCCGGACCACGGTCAGTTCGGACGCGTACGACAGGTCCTTGGTCACGCCCTCGTACGAGATCGTCGCCTTCACGGTGAACGGCACCGTCGCCCCGACCGCCGCCCCCGGCGTGATCACCGCCTTGGCGACCTTCGCGCCCTCCCGGTACGAGAGGACCGCGGTCCCGGCGGTGACCGGGTCGTTCGTCAGCTGCGCCGCCTTGTCCGACTCCCCGGCGGCCCAGGCGGCCAGGAAGTCCCGCGCGGTGGTCGTGATCTCCTCGCCCGTGACGGGCCCGGTTCTGGGCGAGGAGGCGGATGCGGACCGGGGGTCCGGGGACGCGTCCCCACCCATGACGCCGTTCCAGAGGTTGTAGCCCCCGTAGCCGACCCCGCCCGCCACGACGACGAACACGCTTCCGGCTATCGCGACCTTGGCCCCACTGCGCATGACTGCGTTCCCCTCCCCAGGTGGACCCACGAGTCAAGCAGCGCCCCATGCGCGTGTCGAGCCACTTCCGGCTTCTCTGTCACACGGAGAGGCGGGCGTCAGAGCTGGGGGACCGCTACGTATGCCTCCTGGGGCCTGATGGTCGGGGCGTACCGAGTCGCGGCGGGCGCCGTCGGGATCAGATCCCGGTGGATCACCTTGGAGACGGCCTGGATCGTGGTCACGCCGTAGTTCATCGTGCTGTTGCCGTCGGTGAGCACGGTGATGGTGTAGTCGTGGCCGAGGCCCTGGAAGGTGCCGATGCTGTGCACACGCCAGCCGCGCGTGGCGCGCTGCAGCCAGCCGTTCTTGACGTGCACGGCCACGGAGGAGGGCGCGCCGGCGGGGGTCCCCCATTTCTGCGAGGTGACGACCTGGCCCATGAGCTTCTGGATGTAGGCGCGGGAGTTGTCGCTCAGGACGGTGTTCCTGGCGGTGATCAGCGAGAGCAGCCGCTGCTCGTCGGTGACGTTGATCCGGGTGAGCCCCCAGTAGCCGCCGGACCCCGGCACCGTCCGCGTCATGCCGGCGGCCGTCAGGAAGCCCTTCACCTTCGTGATGCCGAGCTGGTTCCACAGGGTGGTGGTGGCCGCGTTGTCGGACTTGGTGATCATGGCGGTGGCCAGGCCGGTCTCGCGCGAGGTCAGGTACCGGTTGGTCTTCTTGGCGTCCCAGAGGAGCGTGGCGAGGACGGTCACCTTCACGACGCTGGCCGAGTCGTAGGCGGTCGTCGCGCGCAGGGTGCAGGTGGTGTTCGTGGTGCGGTCGCGCAGGCCGACGGCAACGGTACCGGCGCGCGTGGCGAGGGCGGCGGTGATGTCCCTCTGCAGCTTGGCGGCGAGCCCGGCCGTGCCGGACGTACAGCTGACCTGCGGCGCGGCAGCGGCGGAAGCCGGTGACGCGCCCGCGACGACGGGCACGAGCATCCCGGCGGCAGCCACGACCGGAAGCACGCGGGCACGCAGAGATATGCGGTGATTCATGCGGGTCCCCCTGGAAACGAAACGAACACACCTACGGCGCTCTCGCCTTGTACGACTCGTGAGCGTGCGGATGGTTGTACGAATCCAGCGGAACCGGGGAAGGGAGCGCCCCGCGTGGCCGCCCGCGTGCCCGCCCGCCGGGACGCGGCGCGCGGCCGCGGCCCGAGGGGCGCGCCCCGCTCGGCCGGTGCCGACCGCCCTTCCGCCGCTCACGGCCCGTGCCACCGACAACGACCGAGAGGGCGCGGCCACCGGCCGCGCCCTCTCGCCGCAATTCCCCCGCTACACCCAGGTGTCGAGCCACATCCGGTTGCGCCATTGGTCCAGCGGAATCGGAGTCCCCGTGTAGATGGGCCAGAAATAGATGAAATTCCAGACGATGAGGAGGACGATGCAGCCCGCCGCCACCGCGCCGAATGTGCGGCGCCTTTCCGAGGAGCCCGCTGGGCCGATGATCGCGCCCAGCATCATCGCCACCGCCAGACACAGGAACGGAACGAAGACCACCGCGTAGAAAAGGAAGATGGTGCGTTCCTGGTAGAGGAACCAGGGGACCCAGCCGGCCGCGATGCCGCAGGCGATCGCGCCCGCACGCCAGTCGCGGCGGAAGGCCCAGCGCCAGAGGATGTACAGGATCGCGAAGCAGGCGGCCCACCAGAGGAGCGGGGTGCCGAGGGCCAGGACCTCCGCCGCGCACTTCTCCTTCGCGCTCGCCGGGCAGCCGGCGGTGCCGGGCGCGGGCGACTCGTAGAAGTAGGAGACCGGGCGGCCGAGGACGATCCAGGACCAGGGGTTCGACTCGTACGTGTGGGGCGAGGTCAGGCCCACGTGGAAGCTGTACACCTCGGACTCGTAGTGCCAGAGGCTGCGCAGCCACTGCGGCAGCCAGCCCCAGGTCCCGCTGCCGTCCAGCTTGTCCTGGTCGGCGGCCCAGTTCCGGAAGTAGCCCTTGTCGCTGACGATCCAGCCGGTCCAGGTCACCAGATAGGTGACGATCGCCACCGGGACCACCGACACGAACGCCGGGACCAGATCCTTCTTGATCACCGCGAGGTACGGGCGGACCGCGCCGGCCGTACGGCGACCGCCGACGTCCCACAGCACCGTCATCAGGCCGAAGCCCACCATGACGTACAGGCCGTTCCACTTGGTCGCCGCCGCCAGGCCCAGCATCACACCGGCCGCGATCCGCCACGGCCGCCACCCGAGCCGCAGCGACTCCGCGATCTCCGCGTCGGGGCGGAGCACGCCCTCCTCGTCCTCCGGGAGCGCGCCCGCGAGCCGCTTCCGGGTCCGGTCGCGGTCGAGGACCAGACAGCAGAAGGCCGCGAGCACGAAGAGCATCAGCACCTGGTCGAGGAGCGCCGTGCGGCTCATCACGAAGTGCAGTCCGTCGACGGCGAGCAGCAGACCCGCCAGACAGCCCAGGAAGGTGGAACGGAACAGGCGCCGGCCGATCCGGCACAGCATCAGGACCGACAGCGTGCCGAGCAGCGCCACCATGAAGCGCCAGCCGAGCGGCTCGAAGCCGATCAGCTTCTCGCCGAGACCGATGACCCACTTGCCCATCGGGGGATGCACGACATAGCCGGGGTCGGTCGGCACGAGCACCGAGCCGGGGTCGCTGAGGACCGTCTTGTCGATGTCCTTCGGCCACGCCCCCTCGTACCCCTGGTTGATCAGGGCCCAGGAGTCCTTGGCGTAGTACGTCTCGTCGAATATCACCGCGTTCGGCTTGCCGAGGTTCCAGAACCTCAGCAGCCCCGCGACCGCCGTGACCAGGAGCGGACCGCCCCAGGCCATCAGCCGCCACAGCCGCTCGGACCGGTCGGGGCCGATGCCGAGGAGGGACATCACACGCTCGGACGGGCGGGTGTACGAGGGGACGAGCCGCTCGCGCAGCCCGATGGGCGCGGCGCTTCCGGCGGGCGGCACATAGCCGAAACGCCGCAGCCGCTTCTGCCACGAAGAGGGCTCTGCCACGGGCTCTGCCATGGGGTGCTGGCCTTCCAGGGCCTCGGGTGCGGTACTGGTCACCGCGCCATCGTAGGGAACGCGCCTGTGCGCGTCGCCTCTCCGGGCTGGGAGGATGGGCCGTGTGACAGGAACGCTGGTACTCGCAGGGACCCCCATCGGTGACATCGCGGACGCTCCGCCCCGACTCGCCACCGAACTGGAGAACGCGGACATCGTGGCCGCCGAGGACACCCGGAGGCTGCGCGGACTGACCCGCGCCCTGGGCATCCACACGACGGGCAAGGTCGTCTCCTACTTCGAGGGCAACGAATCCGCCCGTACGCCGGAGCTGGTCGAGGCCCTGGTCGGCGGCGCCCGGGTGCTGCTCGTGACCGACGCGGGCATGCCGTCCGTCTCGGACCCCGGCTACCGGCTCGTCGCCGCCGCCGTCGAGCAGGACATCAAGGTGACGGCCGTCCCCGGCCCGTCCGCCGTCCTCACCGCGCTCGCCCTCTCCGGCCTGCCCGTGGACCGCTTCTGCTTCGAGGGCTTCCTGCCCAGGAAGGCGGGCGAGCGCCTCGGCCGGCTGCGCGAGGTCGCCGACGAGCGCCGCACCCTCGTCTACTTCGAGGCCCCGCACCGGCTCGACGACACCCTCGCCGCGATGGCCGAGGTCTTCGGCGCCGAGCGCCGGGCCGCCGTCTGCCGCGAGCTGACCAAGACGTACGAGGAGGTCAAGCGCGGCCCGCTGGCCGAGCTCGCGGCCTGGGCGGCCGAGGGCGTACGCGGCGAGATCACCGTCGTCGTCGAGGGCGCCCCGGAGACCGGACCCGCCGAACTCGACGCCGAGGAGCTGGTGCGCAGGGTGCGGGTGCGCGAGGAGGCGGGGGAGCGGCGCAAGGAGGCGATCGCCGCCGTCGCCGCCGACGCGGGGCTTCCCAAACGGGAGGTGTTCGATGCCGTCGTGGCGGCAAAGAATGCGGCTGGACCGGGCCCCGGAAACGGTAAAGGACTAATCTGAAAGGCAAAGCCGAACCCGGCGCCGGGACTCTTCGCAGGGCCCTTGGCAAGGGAAGAGCCAAAAGCCTTCCATGGTTCGACCCGCGCTGATGCGCTCCGGCCCGAAAAGGCGTCCACTGGATCAGTGGAGAGGAGCTGGCATGACCGAGATCACCGGCACCGGCATTTCCGTCGCTCATGAGGCGTACGCCTTCGCCTGCATGCGCTGTGGATACGGCTGGGAGCAGGCGTACGACATCGAGCACCACGTCGACGCCGCCGGCCACGAATTCATCGTCTACAAGGCCGACGGGGAGCGGGTCCCGTCCCCGCTGTCCAGTCCCACCTGCATGAACTGCGGCGGCCACGTCGTCCGCATCATGCGCGCGGGGCAGGTGTCGTCGGTGCTCGACCTGATCGCCGCGACGGAGAAGCACCAGCAGGGGGCGCGGGCCACCAAGCCCGTCTCGATGGCCGGTCCCATCGGTCAGGAGCTGACCGAGGACGCCTCCGAGCAGCCCCCGGTGCCGCACCACTGGCACCTGTCCGACCTCCTGCACCCCTTCAGGCGCCGCCAGTAGCGCCGCCCACGGGGATCCACGGCCCCGCGACACCCCGCGCGCCCGCACTCGTGACCCTCGTACGATCGGGGGCATGAGTGCCAAGGACGCCCCGCCGCCGCTGCCCGAACCCCTCCTCGTGGAGGTCGCGGACTCGCACACCCACCTGGACCTCCAGTCCGGGACCGTCGAGGAGGCGCTGGTCAAGGCCGCCGCCGTCGGAGTGACCACGGTCGTGCAGGTCGGCTGTGACGTGAAGGGCTCCCAGTGGGCCGCGGAGACCGCCGCCGCCCACGAGCACGTGCACGCCGCCGTCGCCCTGCACCCCAACGAAGCCCCGCGGATCGTCCTGGGAGATCCCGACGGCTGGTCCCGGCAGGGCGCCCGCGAGGGCGGCGGAGACGCGGCCCTCGACGACGCGCTCGCCGAGATCGACCGGCTCGCCGCCCTCCCGTACGTCCGCGGCGTGGGCGAGACCGGCCTGGACTTCTTCCGTACGGGCCCCGAGGGCATCGCCGCGCAGGAGCGTTCCTTCCGCGCCCACATCGAGATCGCCAAGCGGCACGGCAAGGCGCTCGTCATCCACGACCGCGAGGCCCACGCCGACGTGCTGCGCGTCCTGGACGAGGAGGGCGCCCCCGAGCGGACCGTCTTCCACTGCTACTCCGGCGACGCCGCCATGGCCGAGATCTGCGCCGCCAAGGGCTACTACATGTCCTTCGCCGGCAACGTCACCTTCAAGAACGCCCAGCACCTGCGCGACGCGCTCGCCGTCGCCCCGCTCGACCTCGTCCTCGTCGAGACCGACGCCCCCTTCCTCACCCCGGCGCCCTACCGGGGCCGCCCCAACGCCCCGTACCTGATCCCGGTCACCCTCCGGGCGATGGCGGAGGTCCGCGGCATCGGGGAGAACGAGCTGGCCGAGGCGATCGCCGTGAACACGGCCCGCGCCTTCGACTACTGAGGACACCGAGGACACCGAGGACACCGAGGACACCGAAGACGGTGAACCGGTCGGCACGGGCGGTCCCGTGATCCATAACGATTACGTGTAGTAGTCGCGTCGATCGGCAGGGTGACCGTCGCCGGGGCTAGTGTCCCGGCCTCGTGAGCACTTCCCAGGGCAGTCACCGCGCCGGACGGCGGGGCGCGGCCGTCCCCGTCCACGAACAGCCCACCCAGGTGGCGCCCCTCGTCGCCCCCGCCCCGGGCGCCGCGCCCGGCCTCGTCCCCGAGCAGGGCACCCGGGCCGGGTCCCGGCGCGCCGCCCGCCGCCGCAAGGCGTCCGGGCCCGCCGGGGAGGGGCTGCGCAGGCTCGTCCCGCAGGCCCTCGTCGTCGCCTTCCTCGCCGGCGGCACCAGCGCCTTCGTCGCCGACGACAAGGCCGTCCGGCTCTCCGTCGACGGTGTCCCGCGCACCCTCCACACCTTCGCCGACGAGGTCGACGAACTGCTCGCCGACGAGGGCGTGGCCGTCGGTGACCACGACATCGTCGCCCCCGCCCCCGCGGAGGCCCTGGCCAGCGGCGACGAGATCGTCGTCCGGTACGGGCGGCCCGTCGCCCTCACCCTCGACGGGCAGCGCCGCCAGGTGTGGACGACCGCCCGGACCGTCGAGGGCGCGCTGCGCCAGCTCGGGGTCCGCGCGGAGGGCGCGTACCTGTCGGTCTCCCGCGGCGCCCCCATCTCCCGTCAGGGCCTCGCCCTCGACGTACGGACCGAGCGGACGGTGACCTTCCTCGCCGACGGGCGCGAGCGGTCCGTCCGCACGAACGCCGCCACCGTCCGGGAGGCCCTCGCCGAGGCCGGGATCACCCTCTCCGCGCAGGACGCCACCTCCGTCGCCCCCGGCTCCTTCCCGCGCGACGGCCAGACGGTGAACGTGCTGCGCATCACCGGCTCCCGGCAGGTGCGGGAGGAGGCGATCCCGTACGCCGTCGAGCGGACCCGCGACCCGGAGCTGTTCACCGGCACCGAGGTCGTCGAACGGCAGGGCGCGGCCGGCGTCCGCCGTGTCACGTACAGCCTGCGCACGGTCAACGGCGTCAAGCAGAGGCCCCGCCGGATCGGCGAGGAGATCGTCCGCGAACCCGTCAGCCGCCGGGTCCGGGTCGGCACGAAACCGATGCCCACCTCCGTCGCCGGCGCCGACGGCCTCGACTGGGGCGCGCTCGCCGCCTGCGAGTCGGGCGGCCGCCCCAACGCCGTCGACCCCTCGGGGACGTACGGCGGGCTCTACCAGTTCGACCCCGGCACCTGGCGCTCCCTCGGCGGCAGCGGCACCGCGCAGAACGCGCCCGCCGCCGAGCAGACGTTCCGGGCGAAGAAGCTGTACGTGCAGCGGGGGGCGAGTCCCTGGCCCCATTGCGGGCGGCGGCTGTACCGGTGAGCACACCGGGCGGGGCCCGGCTGTGCCGGTGAGCCGTAGGTCGGCCCCACCGGTGCCCCGTAGGCTGTACCGGTGAGCACCACCACCGGCCCCGAAAGCCCCGACGCCCTCCTCGGCCCCGCCGACATCCGTGAACTGGCCGCCGCCCTCGGCGTGCGCCCCACGAAGCAGAAGGGCCAGAACTTCGTCATCGACGCCAACACCGTCCGGCGGATCGTCCGCACGGCCGAGGTGCGGCCCGACGACGTCGTCGTGGAGGTGGGGCCCGGACTCGGCTCCCTCACCCTGGCCCTCCTGGAGGCCGCGGACCGGGTGACGGCCGTCGAGATCGACGACGTGCTCGCCGCGGCGCTGCCCGCCACGATCGCCGCCCGCATGCCCGCGCGCGCCGACCGCTTCGCGCTCGTGCACTCCGACGCCATGCACGTCCAGGAGCTGCCGGGCCCGGCGCCGACCGCGCTCGTCGCCAACCTGCCGTACAACGTCGCCGTACCGGTCCTGCTCCACATGCTGGAGCGGTTCCCGAGCATCGAGCGGACCCTCGTCATGGTCCAGGCCGAGGTCGCCGACCGGCTGGCCGCCAAGCCGGGCAACAAGGTGTACGGCGTGCCGTCGGTGAAGGCCAACTGGTACGCGGAGGTCAAGCGCGCCGGGTCCATCGGCCGCAACGTGTTCTGGCCCGCGCCGAACGTCGACTCCGGGCTCGTCTCCCTGGTCCGCCGCAGCGAGCCGCTCGCGACCACCGCCACCCGGCAGGAGGTCTTCGCGGTCGTCGACGCGGCCTTCGCGCAGCGCCGCAAGACCCTGCGCGCGGCCCTCGCCACCTGGGCGGGCTCGCCCGCGGCGGCGGAGGAGGCCCTGGTGAAGGCCGGGATCTCGCCGCAGGCGCGCGGCGAGGCGCTGACGGTGGAGGAGTTCGCCCGGATCGCGGAGGCCAAGGCATGACCGCCACGGGAAGCGTCACCGTCCGCGTCCCCGCCAAGGTCAACGTCCAGCTGGCGGTGGGCGCGGCCCGCCCCGACGGCTTCCACGACCTGGCCAACGTCTTCCTCGCGGTCTCCCTCCACGACGAGGTCACCGCGACCCCGGCCGACGGGCTGACCGTCACCTGTGAGGGCCCCGACGCCGACAAGGTGCCGCTCGACCGCACCAACCTGGCCGCGCGGGCCGCCGAGCTGCTCGCCGCCCGGCACGGCATCTCCCCGGACGTGCACCTGCACATCGCCAAGGACATCCCGGTCGCCGGCGGCATGGCCGGCGGCAGCGCGGACGGCGCGGGCGCCCTGCTCGCCTGCGACGCGCTGTGGGGTCTGGACTCCTCCCGCGAGGAACTCCTGGAGATCTGCGCGGAGCTCGGCAGCGACGTGCCGTTCAGCCTGGTCGGCGGGGCGGCGCTCGGCACCGGGCGCGGCGAGAAGCTGACGGAGCTGCCGGTCGGCGGCGGCTTCCACTGGGTGTTCGCCGTCGCCGACGGCGGGCTCTCGACCCCGGCGGTGTACGGCGAGTTCGACCGGCTCACCTCGGACGTCGAGGTCCCCGAGCCGGCCGCCTCCCCGGTCCTCCTGGACGCCCTGCGCACCGGCGACACGACCGCGCTCGCGGGCGCCCTGGCCAACGACCTCCAGGCGGCGGCGCTCTCCCTGCGCCCGTCGCTCGCCGAGACCCTGACGGCGGGCACGGAGGCGGGCGCGCTCGCGGCCCTGGTCTCCGGCTCGGGCCCGACGACGGCGTTCCTGGTGAAGGACGCGGAGGCCGCCGAGACGGTCGCCGCCGCCCTGATCGCCTCGGGAACCTGCCGCACGGCGCGCGTGGCGACGTCGCCGGCGCCGGGCGCCGCGGTCCTCTAGAGCTTGTTCCTGGAGATCTAGAGCTTGTTCTTGGAGATCCGGGCCAGGAGCAGGTTCGGGTCCGGGTCCTGCGTGTTGAAGAAGGCCGCGCTGTTCACGTAGACGGTCTTGGCGCGCACCGCCACGGAGGTGGGGTTGTCGAGGCCGTCCGCGCCGGTGAGGACGGTCTTGTGGGTGCCGTCGGGCCGTACGAGCTCCAGCTCGTCGACCTGGTTCAGCGCGGCGAGGACCGTGTCGCCGTGTCCGGTGAAGGCGAAGTCGTCGATGGACGTGAGGCCGGTCGACCGGGTCTCGATCGGGCCGGCCGCGTGGTCGGGACCGGACCCGATCGGGATGCGCAGCAGGGTCGCGCGGGCGGTGTTGGACACCCAGACGGCATCGTCGTGGACCTTGAGGCCGTTGGCGCCGAACGCGATCTGCTCGGTGGGTTCGAGCGCGGCCCCGGTGGCCCAGGCCGTGGGCGTGCCGCCGGTCACGGGGAGGGACCACACCGTGCCGAGCCCCGAGTCGGCGGTGTAGAGGGTGCCGCACTTCTCGTCGAGGGCGAGCCCGTTGGGGAAGGCGTCCGCCGGGAAGAACCCGATCTGCTCCGGCTCGCCACCGCCGGGCGCGATGCGCCAGACGCCGGTCTCCTTCGTGCCGGTGACGTAGGTGACGTACAGGGTGCCGTCGTGGGCGCGGGCGATGCCCAGGACCACGGCCCCGCCGACGGGCGTCTGCGCGTCCGGCACCTCGGGCAGGGTGGCGAGGATCGTCGTCCCGCCCTCCTCGGTGACGCGGGCGACCTGACGGGCGAAGGCGAAGGTGATGTCGGCGGAGCCGTCGGGTTCGAGGGCGATGTTCTCCGCTGTCTGCCCGGCGGCGAAGTCGAAGTGGGCGACGACGCGGGGGTCGGTCACCGTCGGATCGCCGGCCGACGCGGGGCCCGCCGCGAGTACGGCGAGGGCGGCGGTGGCGGTGGCGACGGCGGCGAGGCGTGGGTGTCTCGGCATGGGGGGCTCTCCTTCGAGGCGGCTTGGGGGCGGTGGCCCGAGGAGAACATGACGGGTCGCCGGTCGTGGGGTCCGGCAGCCGTGGCCGAGGGGTCGCCCGCGTGGCCGACGGCATGGGGCCGGTTGGCACTGTGCCCTGGAGTGGCGCGACCGGCGTCCTCCGTCGGACCCGGGCTCCGGAGCCTGAACGTCCAACGGACGCGCCGCCGCGGCGCCCGGCGGACCACAGGGCCGTACTCACCCGGCAGTTGAGTACCCGCACCCTGTCGTCCGGCCGGGCCCCCGCGGGACCGTACGGACATGGGAATCAGCGCGCGTGAGCTCGCCGCCGCCACGCCGGCGAGCCGGGACCGGTACGTCGATCTGCTTCGGGTCGCCTCGCTCGGCGTCGTGGTGCTCGGACACTGGCTGATGGCGGCCGTCACCGGCGACGGGCAGGTCGGCAACCTGCTCGCCGTCGTGCCCGAACTCCAGGTGGTGACCTGGGTGTTCCAGGTGATGCCGGTGTTCTTCTTCGTCGGGGGCTTCTCGCACGCCCTCGCCCACCGCTCCCGCCCGCAGTACGCGGCCTTCCTGCGGGCCCGGCTCCAGCGGCTGCTGCGGCCGACGATGGTGTTCGTGGGCGTCTGGGGCGCCGCCGCGCTCGTACTGCAGCTGTCGGGGGCGGACGGGGGCCTCACCGGGGTCGCGCTGCGACTCGTCACGCAGCCGCTCTGGTTCATCGGGATCTATCTGGCGATGGTCGCGTTCACACCGCCGCTGCTGAGGCTGCACGAGCGGTGGGGGTGGGGCGCGTTCGCGGCGCTCGCGGGCGGCGCGGTCGCGGTGGACGTGCTGCGGTTCGCCGTGGACGTCCCGTTCGTCGAGTTCCTCAACTTCGCCTTCGTGTGGCTCGCGGTCCACCAGCTCGGCTTCCTGCGCGCCGACGGCATGATCCGCCGCCCGGCCCTGCTCGCGGGCGGCGGCCTGCTCGGCGCGACCGCGCTCGTCGCCCTGGGGCCGTATCCGCTGTCGATGGTGGGGATGCCCGGCGAGAAGGTCTCCAACATGGCCCCGCCGACGCTCGCCCTGCTCTGCCACGGACTGTGGCTGGTCGGCGCGGTCGAGCTGCTCAGGGGCCCGGGGGCGCGGCTCGTCGCCCGCGCCGGGGTGTGGCGCGCGGTGGTCGCTGCCAACGGAATCGCGATGACGGCGTTCCTCTGGCACCTGACGGCGATGCTCGGGGTGTACGGGGCGATGCTCGGCCTCGGTGTGGAGCTGCCCGCCCCGGCGACGGGCGCCTGGTGGGCGCAGGTCCCCCTCCGCTTCCTCGCGGCGGGCCTTCTCACGGCGCTGCTCGTGGCCGCGTTCCGCCGCTTCGAGGCCCCGGTCCCGGCGGTCCCGGCGACCGGTGAGGGCGGCCCGGTGGCGGCGGTCGGCATCACGCTCGCGCTCCTCGGAGTCCTGGGCCTCTCCCTGACGGGCTTCGCGGGACTCCTCGACGGTCACTCGGCCACCCTGATCGCCGTCCCGGTCACGGCCCCGGCGGCCGTCGGCCTCGCCCTCGTGGGCTGGCTCCTGGTGGAGCGGGCGGGGCGGGGCCGGCGGACCGGCTGATGGGCAGGGTCAGTCGTCGAGGCGCTCGTCGTCGATGTTCACGGTCACGGTGCCCGGGGGGTAGAGGTCCTCGCGGTCCGTCAGGATCAGATCCATGGTCGGGCGGTGGGGCGAGGGCAGTGCGGTGTAGAGCGCGTGGCAGACGTCGGGCCCGCCGAAACCGCCACGAACCATCCGGGCGACGGTCACGGACGCGACCGTGTCGAGAGGGGCGACATCAATGCCGGGGAGCGCCAGGGCCGCGTCACCCGCGCCTTCGTCGTCGGTCTCGGCCTGGAGCAGACACAGGGCGGGCACCTGGAGATGGCGGAACGGCGAGGCCGCCGCGTTGTCGGCGACACGCTGGATCTTGCGGTGCCCGCGTGCGAGGGCCAGCACCGCGGAGGTGTCGAGGATGATCACGCCGCGGTGTCTCCGAGCGCCCGGCGGGCATTTGCGGCGGCGACTTCGTAGACCTTGTCCAGTGCGTTCGGAGTCGCGTCGAACTCTTCGTCGGTGAGCGTGGAGTGCATGCGCTCGCGCATGATCCGCCGACTCTCGGCGACCTTCTCCTGTGCCTGTACCGCGGTGAGCTGGGAGGCTGCCAGCTCGGTGACGAGTGCTCCTATCGTCGTGCCCCGCTCGCGGGCCAGCGTGGCGAGGTGATCGCGGGTGGTGTCCGGGACCTTGATGGTGGAGTCGGCCATACAGCCACGGTACACCGCAGGTACACCGGGAGTGTACTCGTGGCGGCAACGTACTCTGGGAGATCGATCGATCCCCCGTACAGGAGTCAAAGTGGCCGTCAATCTGGTCAATGTCGAGGCTGTCAGCAAGGTGTACGGCACCCGTGCACTGCTCGACGGCGTCTCGCTCGGCGTCTCCGAGGGGGACCGGATCGGCGTCGTGGGCCGCAACGGCGACGGCAAGACGACCCTCATCCGGATGCTCGCCAAGCTGGAGGAGGCCGACACCGGCCGCGTCACCCACAGCGGCGGGCTCCGCCTCGGCGTGCTCACCCAGCACGACTCGCTGGACCCGAAGGCCACCATCCGGCACGAGGTCATCGGCGTCATGGCCGACCACGAGTGGGCCGGCAGCGCCAAGATCCGCGACGTGCTCACCGGGCTCTTCGGCGGGCTCGGCCTGCCCGGCTTCGAGAACGGCCTCGACACCGTCATCGGCCCGCTCTCCGGTGGCGAGCGCCGCCGGATCGCGCTCGCCAAGCTCCTCATCGACGACCAGGACCTGATCGTCCTCGACGAGCCCACCAACCACCTCGACGTCGAGGGCATCTCCTGGCTCGCCAAGCACCTCCAGGAGCGCCGCTCCGCGCTCGTCTGCGTCACCCACGACCGCTGGTTCCTCGACCAGGTCTGCACCCGCATGTGGGACGTGCAGCGCGGTGACGTCCACGAGTACGAGGGCGGCTACTCCGACTACGTCTTCGCCCGCGCCGAGCGTGAGCGCATCGCCGCCACCGAGGAGACCAAGCGGCAGAACCTGATGCGCAAGGAGCTGGCCTGGCTGCGGCGCGGCGCCCCCGCCCGTACCTCCAAGCCCCGCTACCGCATCGAGGCCGCCAACGAGCTGATCGCCGACGTGCCGCCGCCGCGCGACACCTCCGAGCTGATGAAGTTCGCCAACGCCCGGCTCGGCAAGACCGTCTTCGACCTGGAGGACGTGACCGTCACCGCCGGTCCCAAGACCCTTCTCCAGCACCTCACCTGGCAGCTCGGCCCCGGCGACCGCATCGGCCTCGTCGGCGTCAACGGCGCGGGCAAGACCTCACTCCTGCGCGCCCTCGCGGATGCGGCCGTCACCCAGGGCGAGACGCAGCCCGCGGCCGGCAGCATCACCGTCGGCAAGACCGTCCGGCTCGCCTACCTCTCCCAGGACGTCACCGAACTCCCCGCCACCCTGCGGGTCCTGGAGGCCGTCCAGCAGATCCGCGACCGGGTCGACCTCGGCAAGGGCCGCGAGATGACGGCCGGACAGCTCTGCGAGCAGTTCGGCTTCTCCAAGGAGAAGCAGTGGACGCCGGTCGGCGACCTCTCCGGCGGTGAGCGCCGCCGTCTCCAGCTGCTCCGTCTGCTGATGGACGAGCCGAACGTCCTCTTCCTCGACGAGCCCACCAACGACCTCGACATCGAGACCCTGACCCAGCTGGAGGACCTCCTCGACGGCTGGCCGGGCTCCATGGTCGTCATCTCCCACGACCGGTTCTTCATCGAGCGCACCACCGACCGGACGCTCGCGCTGCTCGGCGACCAGACCCTCCGGATGCTGCCGCGCGGCATCGACGAGTACCTGGAGCGCCGCCGCAAGATGATCGAGGCGTCCGTCCCGACGCCCGCCGCCGCGCCCGCGCAGACCAAGCCCGGCGTCTCCGCCGCGGACTCCCGCGCCGCCAAGAAGGAGCTGCAGAAGGTCGAGCGACAGCTCGACAAGGTCTCCCAGAAGGAGGCCAAACTGCACGCCCAGATCGCCGACAACGCCACCGATTTCGAGAAGGTCGCGAAGCTCGACGCGGAGCTCCGGGAACTCGTGGGTGAGCGCGAGGAATTGGAGATGCGCTGGCTCGAACTGGCCGAGGACGCATAACGAGGGCATCACAGGCCGGTCCTCCCTTGGGTACAAGGGGCGGACCAGTCGCTTTTGCGCCAGTGCGTGAGTGGTAGAAAGAAAACCCGCTCACGTCAAGGGGGAACTGCTGATGACCCAGCCGCCCAGCAACCAGCCGCCGGGGGGCTTCGGAGCTCCCCAGGATCCGAACCAGGGCCCCCACCAGGGCACGCCGCCCGTGCCGCCCGTCCCGCCGCAGGCACCGCAGACCCCGCCGCCGCCCGCAGGCCCGCCGCCGACCGCGCCGCCGGCCGCGCCCGGACCGTACGGGCAGCAGCCGCAGCCCGGTTACGGGTACCCGCAGCAGGGCCAGCCCGGCCAGCCCGGTTACGGCCAGCAGGGCCAGCCCGGCGCCCCCGGCCCGTACGGGCAGCAGCCTCCGCAGCAGCCGTACGGCTACCCGCAGCAGGGCCAGCAGCCCGGCTACGGCCAGCAGCAGCCGGGCCCGTACGGCCAGCAGCAGAACCCCTACGGCGGGTACCCCACCCAGCCGATGTACCAGGGCGCCCCCACCCCGCCGCCCTCGGGCGGCGGCCTCAAGGGCCGTACCGGTCTCGTCGCCGCCGTGGCCGCCGGGGCCGTCCTGGTGGCCGCCGTCACCACCTGGGCCGTCGTCGGCGGTGGTGACGACGAGAAGCCGATCGCCGGTCCGACCACCACCGCCTCCTCCTCCGCCGCTCCCAAGCCCACCGAGTCGGTGGACAAGGGTGACGGAACGGGTGACGGGGACAAGGGCGGCGACGACGACCTCAACGCCGGCCGCCAGGACGGCGAGGCCAAGGTCAACTGGCTCCTCCAGAACGACGTCGACCTGCCCCGCAACGGCGCCGACGTCTACGGCCCGTGGATCGTCGGCGACACCGTCGTCAAGGCCATGTACAAGGGCGTCTCCGGCTACAACCTGAGCGACGGCTCCCCGAAGTGGCACGTCGACGTGCCGTTCGAGCTGTGCGCCGCGCCCGCGGACCCCTCGCCGAGCGGCGTCATGGTCTTCGCCTACGCCGAGAGCGCCAAGGACGGCGCCAAGTGCACCTCGCTCCAGCAGATCGACCTGAAGACCGGCAAGGCCGGCTGGAAGAAGGCCGTACCGAAGCCCAAGGGCCTCTTCGCCTTCTCGGACAACACGCTGTCCATCAGCGGCAACACGGTGACCGTCTCCGGCACCAGCAGCTCCTACGGCTTCTCGCTGACCGACGGCAAGCAGCTCTTCACCGGCGCGACGACCGGCTGCAAGCCCTTCGCGTACGCCGGCGGCAGCAAGCTGATCGCCGCCGTGGACTGCCCGTCGGGCAGCACCACCAAGAAGATCCAGGGCGTCAGCCAGGTCGACCCGAACACCGGCAAGGCCAAGTGGACCTTCAAGCTGGAGGCCGACTGGGAGGTGGACCGGGTCTACTCGATCGACCCGCTGGTCGTCTCCGCCACCCAGCGCGAGCAGAAGAAGTGGACCATCTTCGCGCTCAACGCCAACGGTTCGCTCCGCTCGCAGATCCAGGGCGGCAAGGACAAGTTCGCCCCCTCCTGCGGCGGCGGGTTCGTCATCTTCGGCAAGAACCTCCAGGGCTGCACGGGTGTCGCCGCCGACGCGAACACCTTCTACATGGCCACCGAGACCTCGTACGGCACGCCCAACGAGGTCGTCGCCTTCGACCTGAAGAACGGCAAGGCCAAGTGGCGCTCCAAGGCGCCCGATGAGCAGTCCATGCTCCCGCTCCGCATGGAGGGCGGCCAGGTCCTGGTGTACGTGGACCCGTCGTACGACAAGGGCGGCGCCGTCGCGACGATCGCCCCGACCGGCGGTGCGCCGAAGATCGTGCTCCAGCACCCGGCGTCGACGGCCCAGGTCGAGAACAACTTCTACAGCCCGGGCTACGCGTACGGCGCCGGCACCTTCGTCGTGGCGGCCGGGCGCGTCTCCGCGTCGAACGACAAGGAAGAAAAGCTGGTCAAGACGATGATGGCCTTCAGCAAGTGAGGTACACGGACCGATGACGCAGCCACCCCCTCCTCCACCGAACCAGCCCCCGGACCCGCAGGGCGGCTTCGGCGCGCCGACGCCGCCCCCGGCGCAGCAGCCGGAGCCCGGCTACGGCTACCCGCAGCCGCAGCAGCCGCAGCAGCCGGACCAGGGGTACGGGTACCCGCAGCAGGCACCGGACCAGGGTTACGGCTATCCGCAGCAGCCGTACGGTCAGCCGCAGCAGCAGCCGGACCAGGGCTACGGATACCCGGCGCAGCCGCCCACGCAGCCGCAGCAGCCCTACGGGGCCGCCGGATACCAGCAGCCGGCCCAGCCCCCGTACGGCTATCCGCCCCAGCCGCAGCAGCCCTACGGCGGGTACCAGCAGCCCGCCACGGCCGCGGTCCCGGCCGTGGCGGGCGGCGGCAGGAAGCTGTCGGCACAGCTCCAGATCGTCATCGCGGCGGTCGTCGCCGTCGTCCTGATCGTCGGTGTCGGCATCTGGTACGCCAACTCCGGTGACGGCGGGGGCAAGGACGACGAGGCCAAGGGCACGGCCGGCACCTCGCAGGGCGCCACCGGCGACGGTGGTTCCGGTGACACCAAGGGCATCGGTGGCGGCGGCAAGGAGAAGGCGCCGGCGAACACCAAGGCGAAGAAGGCCTTCCAGCTGGAGCCGCCGGTGGTCCCGGACATCACCGATGTCTCGGGTTCCTGGCTCACCGACACGGCGTACGTGAAGACGGGCGTCAACTCGGTCGTCGCCCACGACCGTGACAAGGGCACCGTCCTGTGGACGCTGCCCCTGACCGGTCAGGTCTGCGGCAGCTCGCGTCATCTGACCGAGGACAACAAGCTGGCGATCCTCTTCGAGGCCAAGAAGCGGGTCGCGCCGCGCTACTACCAGCAGTGCACCGAGGTCGGCCTGGTCGACCTGAACACGGGCAAGCTGCTGTGGTCCACCTCGGTCACCGGCGGCACCGGCGGGGACGAGAAGGTCCGGTTCGGCGAGGTCACGGTCAGCGGGAAGACGGTCGCGGCCGGCGGCGGTGACGGCGGCGCAGCCTTCGACATCGCCAACGGCAATCCGCGCTGGAAGCCGCAGGCCAACGACCAGAACTGCTTCGACCTGGGGTACGGCGGCGGCGCGGGTCTCGTCGCGGTCCGCAAGTGCGGCCCGTACGAGGCCCAGTACGTGATGATCCAGAACCTCGACCCGATGACGGGCGCCCCGGTCTCGCAGTTCAAGATGCCGACCGGTGTGAAGTACGCGTCGATCGTCTCCACCAAGCCGCTGGTCGTCGCGGCCGACGTCGGCGAGAGCGCCGGCGACGGCAGTGGCATCTCGGACTTCTTCTCCCTCGACGAGAAGACCGGGAAGCTGAAGGTGAAGATCACGGCGGACGCCGAACAGTACGGGGCCCGCTGCCGGTCGACCAAGGTCGAGTCCTGCACGCAGGCGCTCGTCGGCAACGGCCGGCTGTACGTGCCGACCGAGGATCACGAGGGCTCCACCGGCGAGTTCGGCGACGAGACGAACGAGCTGATCGCCTTCGACCTGGCGACGGGGAAGACGGCGCCGGAGAAGGCGGACGCGGGCGACAAGTACACCCTGGTCCCGCTCCGCATGGACGGCGGCAACATCATCGCGTACAAGGAACCGCCCTACGACAAGGGCGGGCAGATCGTCTCGGTCGACGGCGGCACGATGAAGGAGACGCTCCTCCTGGAGAACCCGTCGAACTCCACCATCCGGAGCCTGGAGAAGGCCTTCTCCCCGGACTACTCGGAGATCCTGTACGGCGACGGGCGGCTGTTCATGTCCGACATGATGCTCTCCAAGCCGCGGGCGTCGGCTTCGCCGACCGACAAGGAGTATCTGGCGGTGTCGTTCAGCAATCGCTGAACTCGTTGACATCGCACGGATGTTCGTGAGGTTCGCGCGGCCCGGCGCGTCGGTTCACCCCGACGCGCCGGGCCGTTTGCGCAGGGTGCCGGTGGGTGAGGAATTCGGGGTCGAGCGGGTGGCCGGCGGACGGCGGCCCGGAGGATGGGGGATGACCGGGATGGGCGTACGGCTCGTGGTGGTGGACGACCACCGCCTGCTCGCGGAGGCGCTCGCCTCGGCACTGAAGCTGCGCGGGCACCGGGTGCTCGCGGCGGCCGCGCCGGTGGCCGGGGCGGCGGAGCTGGTGGTGAGCCGGGCGCCGGAGGTCTGCCTCCTGGGCACGGCGGCCCCGGCCGAGCCGGGGGCCTTCGACGTGGTCGTCCGGATCAAGCGGGAGCGGCCGCAGGTGGCGGTGGTCGTCCTCGGGCCGGTGCCCTCGCCGCGCGGTATCGCGGCGGCCTTCGCGGCCGGGGCCTCGGGATACGTCCGGCACGACGAGCGCATCGAGGGCGTCGAGCGCGCCCTGGTGAAGGCCAGGGCGGGGGAGTCGGCGGTGGCCCCGCAGCTGCTCCAGTCGGCCTTCGCGGAGCTGCTCCACCCCTCGGTGCAGCCGGACGACGAGGGTCAGCGGCTGCTGCGGCTGCTGACCCAGCGGGAGGTGGAGGTCCTCGTCCGGGTCGCGGAGGGGGAGGACACCCGGCTGATCGCGGAGGGCATGAGGATCGCGCCGAGCACCGCCCGGACGCATGTGCAGCGGGTCCTGATGAAGCTGGGGGTGGGGTCGCGCCTTGAGGCGGCGGCCCTCGCGGCCCGCACGGGGCTGCTCGACCGCGCGCTGCCGGGGCCGCGGCGATCCTCCTGATCGCTTCCCCTCCGACCTGAGAAATCTCCCCGTCCGGCCCCTCCTGGAGGTGGGGCCGGGCTTCGGCGTTGACGGTGATGTTTGAATGTGATTCCTTGTGCGTGGTTATGTTTGATCCCGCCGGAGGGCACCCCGTGAAGAAGACCGTCACCACGCTCGCCGACGGGCGCGAGCTGATCTACTACGACACGCGTGACGACGCCGTCCGCACCGCCGTCGACACCCGGCCGCTCGACCCCGTCGCCTCGGCCACCGAGCTCCGGTACGACGAGCTCCTCGGGGACTCCGTCGCCGTCGCCTCGCACCGCCAGGGCCGGACGTACCACCCGCCCGTGGGGGAGTGCCCCCTCTGCCCGTCCGCCGACGGACGGCAGAGCGAGATCCCGGCCCCCGACTACGAGGTCGCCGTCTTCGAGAACCGCTTCCCCACCCTCGCCGGGGAGTCCGGCCGCTGCGAGGTCGTCTGCTTCACCGCCGACCACGAGGCCTCCTTCGCCGACCTCAGCCCCGAGCGCGCCGCGCTGGTGCTCGACGCCTGGATCGACCGGACCACCGAACTCGCCGAGCGGCCCGGCGTCGAGCAGGTGTACTGCTTCGAGAACCGCGGCGCGGAGATCGGCGTCACCCTCGCCCACCCGCACGGGCAGATCTACGCCTACCCGTCCGCCACGCCCCGGACCGCCCTCATGCGGCGCCGCGCGGCCGAGCACCGGGCCCGCACCGGCGGCAACCTCTTCGACGACGTCCTCGCCCGGGAACGCGCCGACGCCGAGCGGATCGTCCTGGAGACCGAGCACTGGATCGCCTTCGTGCCGTACGCCGCCCACTGGCCGTACGAGGTCCACCTCTACCCGACCCGCCGGGTGCCCGACCTGCGCGCGCTCGACGAGGCGGCCCGCACAGAGTTCCCACAGATCTATCTGGAACTCTTGAGGCGCTTCGACCGGATCTTCGGACCGGGGGAGCCGCCCACGCCGTACATCTCCGCCTGGCACCAGGCGCCGTTCACCGGCGAGGACCGCGAGGAGTTCGGGCTCCACCTGGAACTCTTCACCGTCCGTCGGACGGCCGGCAGGCTCAAGTACCTCGCGGGCACGGAGTCCGGCATGAGCGCGTTCAGCAACGACGTACCGCCGGAGACGGCGGCCCGGCGACTCCGAGAGGTGGCAAGCAAGTGACCGAGGCCGTGAAGAAGTACCTGGTGACCGGAGGGGCCGGATACGTGGGCAGCGTCGTCGCCGCCCACCTCCTGGAGCGGGGCCACCGGGTCACCGTCCTCGACGACCTCTCCACCGGCTTCGCCGAAGCCGTCCCGGCAGGTGCCGAGTTCATCGAGGGCCGCGTCCAGGACGCCGCGAAGTGGCTCGACGACTCCTACGACGGCGTCCTGCACTTCGCCGCCTTCTCCCAGGTCGGCGAGTCCGTCGCCGATCCCGGGAAGTACTGGGAGAACAACGTCGGCGGCACCATGGCCCTGCTCGCCGCCCTGCGCTCCGCCGGGGTCCGCAAGCTGGTCTTCTCCTCCACCGCCGCCACCTACGGCGAGCCGGAGACGGTGCCGATCACCGAGACCGCGCCGACCGCCCCCACCAGCCCGTACGGGGCGAGCAAGCTCGCCGTCGACCACATGATCGGCGGGGAGTGCACCGCCCACGGCCTGGCCGCCGTCTCGCTGCGCTACTTCAACGTGGCGGGGGCGTACGGCTCCCTCGGCGAGCGGCACGAGCCCGAGTCGCACCTGATCCCGCTCGTCCTCCAGGTCGCCCTCGGCCGGCGCGAG
Source organism: Streptomyces sp. NBC_00250 (assembly GCF_036192275.1). Taxonomy (NCBI): domain Bacteria; kingdom Bacillati; phylum Actinomycetota; class Actinomycetes; order Kitasatosporales; family Streptomycetaceae; genus Streptomyces; species Streptomyces sp. NBC_00250. Next base: position 5,449,868 of record NZ_CP108088.1, read on the forward strand.
GCGATCTCCGTGTACGGCGAGGACTACCCGACCCCCGACGGCACCTGCGTCCGCGACTACATCCACGTCGCCGACCTCGCCGAGGCCCACCTCCTCGCGCTCGACGCCATGACCGCGGACACCGTGCCGGCCGGCGAGCACCTGATCTGCAACCTGGGCAACGGCAACGGCTTCTCCGTCCGTGAGGTCGTCGAGACCGTACGGAAGGTCACCGGGCACCCGATCCCGGAGATCACCGCCCCCCGCCGGGCCGGCGACCCCGCCGTCCTCGTCGCCTCCGCCGGGGCCGCCCGCGAACGGCTCGGCTGGACGCCGTCCCGCCCGGACCTCGCCGACGTCGTCGCCGCCGCCTGGGCCTTCGCCCGGCAGCAGCACGAGGGGGGACGCGCATGAGCGTCGCCGCCGACTTCGAGGCGCTGTACGGCGCCGCCCCCGACGGTGTCTGGGCCGCCCCCGGGCGGGTCAACCTCATCGGGGAGTACACCGACTTCAACGACGGCTTCGTGCTGCCGCTCGCCCTGCCGCACACCACCGTCGCCGCCGTCTCCCGCCGTGACGACGGGGTGCTGCGCCTGCACTCCGCCGACATCGACGGCGGCATCGTCCAGCTGGCGGTCGACTCCCTCGAACCGCTCTCCGGCGGCGGCTGGGCGGCCTACCCGGCCGGTGTCGTCTGGGCGCTGCGGGAGGCCGGGCACCCGGTGGCGGGCGCGGACGTCCACCTCACCTCGACCGTGCCGACCGGCGCCGGGCTGTCCTCCTCGGCGGCCCTGGAGGTCGTCACCGCGCTCGCCCTGAACGACCTGTTCGGCCTCGGGCTCTCCCGGCCCGAACTCGCCGAGCTCGCCCAGCGCGCCGAGAACGCCTTCGTCGGCGTCCCCTGCGGTGTGATGGACCAGATGGCCTCCGCCTGCGCCGAGGAGGGCCACGCCCTCCATCTGGACACCCGGGACCTCTCGTACCGTCAGGTCCCCTTCGACCTGGCCCGGGAGGGGCTGCGGCTGCTCGTCGTCGACACCCGGGTGAAGCACGCGCTCGGGGACGGCGCGTACGCCGAGCGGCGCGCCGGGTGCGAAGCAGGTGCGCGGGCGCTCGGCGCCCGGGCCCTGCGCGACGTGAGCGCCGCGCATCTATCCGAATCCCTCGCACTCCTGGGCGACGAGACGATTCTGCGTTACGTGCGGCACGTCGTCACCGACAACGCCCGCGTGGAGCGGACGATCGCGTTGCTGGACGCCGGGGACACCCGGGCCGTCGGTCCCGTCCTCACCGAGGGGCACGCCTCCCTCCGGGACGATCTGCGGGTCTCCTGCCCCGAGCTGGACCTAGTCGTCGAGGCGGCGAACGCCGCCGGGGCGCTCGGCGCCCGGATGACCGGCGGCGGCTTCGGCGGTTCGGCCCTGGTCCTGGTCGACACCGACCGGGCGGACGCGGTCGCCGCCGCCGTCGAGAAGGCCTTCGCCGGGGCCGGATACGCGGCCCCCGGCATCTTCCCGGCCATCCCCTCGGCAGGCGCCCGCCGACTCTGACACCCCCGCCGACACCCTCCGTGCGGAGCCTCCGACACCCCCCGTACTCCCGTACGACTTCGGACAGTTCCGTGAATCGGCCCCCACCGCGACGCCCCGCCCCTACTCTGAGGGGCAGCGCCGGTGGGGGCCGGTGCTGTTCAGGGGGCGAGACCCGGTCGGGTACGGCGCCGGTAGCGGGGTAACAGTCAACGCACGGCGGCGGCCGCGCGTATGACGGACCCGCCTCCGGCGCCGTGCCCGCGTCGGTTCCGTTCCTCGACACTTGGGGGTGCCCGTGGCACGTATCCGTGTCCTCGTGGTGGACGACCACCGCGTCTTCGCCGAATCGCTGGCCGCCGCACTCGCGGCCGAGCCCGATGTCGACGTCGCCGCCGCGGGAAGCGGCCCGGCCGCCCTGCGCTGCCTGGAGCGCGGCGCCTCGGAGGGCCGCAGGTTCGATGTGCTGCTCGTCGACGCCGAGCTCGGCGCCGGGCCCCCGGGGGCCGTGGCCCGCGCGGTGCCGGACGACGCGGAGGGCGCCGTCGACGGGATCTCCCTGGTCGCCGGGGTGCGCGCGGTCCAGCCCGCGGTCCGCACCGTCGTCCTCGCGGAGAAGGACGACCCGCAGCGGGCCGCCCTCGCGCTGCAGGCCGGGGCGTCCGGCTGGGTGGCGAAGGACTGCTCGCTCCAGCGGCTCCTCGCGGTGGTCCGGGGGGTGCTGCGGGACGAGACGCATCTGCCGCCGGCGCTGCTCACGGGTGTCCTGCGGGAGCTGACCGCGGCGCGCAAGCACCGGACGGACAGCGAGCGGCTGGTGGAGTCGCTGACCCCGCGCGAGCGGGAGGTGCTGCGCTGCATGGTCGCGGGCCTGGGCCGCAAGGCGGTCGCCGAGCGCCTCTTCCTGTCCCCGCACACCGTCCGTACGCACATGCAGAACGTGCTGGGGAAGCTGGGCGTGCACTCGACCCTGGCGGCGGTGGCCCTGGCCAGGCGGGCAGGGGTGGGGCCGGCCCAGCTGGGCGAGGCGCCGCTGTCCGGACTCTCCGGGGCCGGGCTCCCGGGGGCCGGGCTATCCGGGGACGTTGTCGAACGGGGCGGTCAGCTGGCGTAGCAGCCCGGCCAGTTCGCCGCGCTGGGCCCGGGAGAGCTGGGCCAGGATGGCACGCTCCTGGGCGAGCAGTCCGGCGAGCGCCTCGTCGGCGCGGTCGCGGCCCTCGGGGGTGAGCCGGACCAGGACGCCGCGCCGGTCGCTGGGGTCGGGGAGCCGCTCGACGAGGCCCTTCTTGGTGAGCCGGTCGATGCGGTTGGTCATGGTGCCGGAGGTGACCAGGGTCTGGGTCAGGAGCTGACCGGGGGAGAGCTGGTAGGGCGCTCCGGCGCGGCGCAGGGAGGTGAGGACGTCGAACTCCCAGGGCTCCAGCTGGTGCTCCGAGAAGGCGAGCCGACGGGCGCGGTCGAGGTGCCGGGCGAGCCGTGAGACGCGGCTGAGCACCTCGAGCGGTTCCACGTCGAGGTCGGGGCGCTCGCGGCGCCATGCTGCGACCAGTCGGTCGACCTCGTCCTCCATGTCGATCAGTGTAGAGGGTCTGTTGACATAAAGTCTCTTGGGGTCAAGTTTCTTGATATCGAGTATCTTGGATTCAAGATATATTTCCCTGGACTATGGGGAAGGGACCCGGCCGGAACTCCGTTCCGCTTCGGCAACTCGTTCCAGCAAGGGGGCTTCGAACATGCATTCCGTGGAATCCGCCGCACCAACCGCACCAACCGCACCGACATGGGATCCGCAGCAGTACCTCCGGCACTCCGGGCACCGCACCCGGCCCTTCCTCGACCTGCTCACCCGAATACCGCACCTGCCCGCCCAGGACCGGCCCGCCCGCATCGCCGATCTCGGCTGCGGACCCGGCAACGTGACGGTCCTCCTCGCCGACCGCTGGGCCGACGCCCACATCACCGGCTTCGACCTCTCGCCCGACATGCTGGAACAGGCCGAGAAGGACTGGTCCGGCACCACCCGGGGCGGCGGCTGGATCGACTTCCGGCCCGCCGACGCCGCCCACTGGACCCCCGCCGAGCCCTACGACCTGATCGTCTCCAACGCGGCCCTCCAATGGGTGCCCAACCACCCCGAGTCCTTCGCCGGCTGGATCGACGGACTCCGCCCCGGGGGCACCCTCGCCTTCCAGGTCCCCGGCAACTTCACCTCGCCCAGCCACGCCCTGCTCGGCGAACTCTGCGACACCCCCGAGTGGCGCCACCGCCTCGGCGACCAGGGCCGCCGCTTCGTCCACATCCTCGACGCCTCCGACTACCTCACCCGCCTCACCGACCTGGGTTGCGAGACGGATGTCTGGGAGACCACGTACTGCCAGCTGCTCCAGGGCGAGGACCCCGTGCTCGACTGGGTCAAGGGCACGGCCCTGCGGCCCGTCCTCACCACCCTGGGCGACGACCAGGAAGCGATCGACGCCTTCCTCGGCCAGTACCGCGACCTCCTGCGCGAGGCCTACCCCCAAGGTCCGCACGGCACCGTGTTCCCGTTCCGCCGGATCTTCGCCGTCGCGCGCAAGCCGTCCTGACCGGTGGGGCAGGACGCGCGGACGCCCCGCACCGGAACTCCGGTGCGGGGCGTCCGCGGGTACGGGACGGTGCTACGACATGGCGTTGTAGATCTGGAAGCCGGAGCCGGTCTTGGTCCGCGTGCCGAACTTGCCCGGGGCCGTGTTCAGGTAGTCGTAGAGGTCGCCCGACGAGGTGACACCCAGCAGGTCGGCCTTGCCGTCGGCGTTCAGGTCGCCCGGCGTGACCAGCTTGGTGTACGTGTTCCAGCCGCCGCCGACGCTCAGCCGCGCACCGAACGGCGTGGCCGCGATACCCGTGCCCGGGTACACGTACAGGTCGCCGCCCGAGGTGCGGGCCACGACGTCCGCGCGGCCGTCGCCGGTGTAGTCGCCCGCGCCGAGGATCTTGTTGAAGGCGCCCCAGCCGCCGCCGACCTTGATGCGCGACGCGAAGCCCGTGCTCTGGCCGTTGCCCTTGTACAGGTACAGGTTGCCGGAGCGGTCGCGGGCCAGCAGGTCGCCCTTGCCGTCGCCCGTCAGGTCACCGGGGCCGGCCAGGGCGTTGTAGACGCCCCAGCCCGAGCCGACGTAGGTGCCGTCGATGTAGAGGCCGTTGTCGAAGAGCTGCGCGATGTCGGACTCGCCGTCCGGGTCCAGCGAGGACAGGTGCGTGAAGTCCGCGCCCTGCCAGCCGTTCGCCGGGCCGAACTGGCTGCGGGTGGTGAGCAGACCGTTGGTCCGGGCGCCGTAGAAGTACATCGTGCCGGACGCGTCCCGCGCCAGGACGCCTTCCTTGGTGGCGGCGACCGGGCTGTTGCTCGCCCCGCCGAACTGCGGGACGAAGTGCCAGTAGCCCGCGTCGCCGGACTGCATGCGGGGCGCGAGGGTGCCGTCGCCCTTGCCGCTGTAGTACCAGAAGGTGCCCTTGGTGTCGCGGGCGAGCATCTCGCCCGCGCCGTCGCCGTTGTCGTCGCCGACGGGAATGATCTGGTTGTAGGCGCCCCAGCCGGAGCCGACCTTCACCCGGCCGGCGAACGGCCCGCTCTTGTCGCCGCGGCCGGCGTAGAACCACAGGGTGCCGGCGGTGTCGCGGGCGTACAGATCGGCCCAGCCGTCGCCGTTGTTGTCGCCGAAGCCCACGATCTGGTCGTAGGCGTTCCAGCCGGGGCCGAGCTTCACCCGCGCCGAGAACGGCGCGGTGCGGTTGCCGGTGGCGTAGTACAGGTACAGGTTGCCGCTGTTGTCGCGGGCGAGCAGGTCCGCCCGGTTGTCGTCGTTCACGTCGCCGGGCGAGACGAGCTTGTTGTAGATCTGCCAGCCGTAGCCCCGCCACGCGTACGTCGCGGCGGTGGACGTCGCGTCCGCGTACATCGTGAGCGCGCCCTGCTCCGAGAGCATCAGGACCTCGGGACCGCCGCCGGTCGCGTCCTGGTTGCCGATCGGAACGACGTCCTTCGGGGGCTGGTCGGCGGTGCCGTTGAAGAGACCGCCATCGCCCGTGGTCGTCGCGGTGTAGACGTCGCCGGTCCAGGCGCGGTAGATCAGGTCGCTCACCCCGTCGCCGTCGAAGTCCGACAGCGGATCGGCGACCCTGGACCCCTCGGCCGCGGCGGCACCCGCCCGGGCCGGGCCGGAACCCGCCCGGGCCGCGCCGGCCGACGGACGCGTCAGCGTCGGCGGGGTGAAGTCGGCCGACGGACGCTCGACCGCGGGGAGCGGCGCGGGCTCCCCGGCCGAGGCCGGGGCTGCGAGCAGCATGCCCGCAGACAGGACGAGAGCGGTGCAGGCCGCGAGGCGGGCACGCGTGGAGTGCACAGAACGCAAGAGATCCCCCCCAGGGATCAGAATGTCGTCGGACCGGGAACGGGGTTCGCGGCACCTCGTGCGGCAGGAGCGCGTACGGAGGGCGAAACACCCACCCGGGTGTCCGGGGAGCATATCGCCCGGGAGTGACACGACTCCCGGCGGACGGGGAACGCCCCGCACCGGAACTCCGGTGCGGGGCGTTCCCGCGCGCGCGTGGGGCGGTGTTACTGGATGCTGCTGTAGACCTGGTAGCCGCCGCCGAGCCTGGTCCGCACGGAGAACTTGTTCGGAGCCGTGTTCAGGTAGCGGTACAGGTCGCCGCCCGCGGTGACACCCAGCAGGTCGGCCTTGCCGTCGGCGTTCAGGTCGCCCGGGGCGATCACCTTGGAGTAGGTGTTCCAGCCGCTGCCGACCTTCACCCGCGTCTTGAACGCGGACGTCGCGACACCCGTGCCCGGGTACACGTACAGGTCGCCGCCCGAGGTGCGGGCCGCGATGTCCGTACGGCCGTCACCCGTGAAGTCACCGGCGCCGACGATCTTGTTGTACGCGCCCCAGCCGGTGCCGACCTTGATGCGCGACGCGAACGCCGTGCCCTTGCCGTTGCCCTTGTACAGGTACAGGACGCCGGAGCGGTCGCGGGCCAGCAGGTCGGCCTTGCCGTCGCCGCTCAGGTCGCCCGGGGCGAGGAGGGTGTTGTAGACGCCCCAGCCGCTGCCGATGTGCTCGCCCTCGATGTACAGGTCGCTGCGGTCGTCCGCGAACTGGAGGGCGATGTCGGAGATTCCGTCCGAGTTCATCGAGGACAGGTGGGTGGGGACCAGGCCGTCCCAGCCGCCGTTGCCACTGACCTCCACGCGCGGCTCCACCGTGCCGGTGGTGCTGTTGCGGTACCAGTAGCTGGCGCCACCGGGGGTGAACGCCAGGGTGCCCTCCTTGCCCGTGTACGGGTTGTTCCCGGCGCCGGCGAACTGCGTGATGCCCGCGAAGTCGCCCGCGGCGCCGACCTGCTCGCGTCCGGCCAGCGTGCCGTTGCCGTTGGCGCCGTACAGGTAGAGCGCGCCCGAGTTGTCCCGGGCCAGGAGGGCGCCGCCACCGCCGGGCATGATCTGGTTGTAGGTGCCCCAGCCGCCGCCGATGGACTTGCGGGTGCCGAACGGCTTGTTCTTGTCGCCCGTGCCGGCGTAGAACCACAGCGTGCCGTTGGTGTCGCGGGCGTACAGGTCGCCCTTGCCGTCGCCGGTGCCGTCACCGAGGCCCACGAGCTGGTCGTAGACGCCCCAGCCGCCGCCGACCGAGATCCGGGTGCCGAGCGGCTGGGACGGGCTGCCGGTGCCCAGGTACAGGTAGAGGGCGCCGTCCTGGGTGCGGGCGATCACGTCGGCGCGGCCGTCGCCGTTCACGTCGCCGGGCGACGAGAGCTTGTTGTAGACCTGCCAGCCACCGCCCACCACCGACTTGGTGGAGGTACCCGTGGGACCGGCGTCCGTGTGCAGGGTGAGCGTGCCGTTCTCCGAGAGGACGAGCACCTCGGGCTTGGCCGCGTTGCCGACCTGGTTGCCGATCGGGACGATGTCCTTCGCGATGTCGTCGACGCGGTGGAGGTCGAACAGGTCGACGGTCGCGTCGGACAGGAGGGCGAAGAGATCCCCGTCGGCGGCACGGACGATCTGGTCGTCGACGCCGTCGCCGTCCAGGTCGGACAGCGGCGCGGAGACGGCCGCGGCCGCGGCGACGCCCGCACGGGCGCCGTCCTTCTTCGGGAGCGCCAGCTTCGGCGGCGTGAAGGAGGACGCGGGCCTCTCGACCGAGGGAACCGGCGCCGGCGAGTCGGCGGACGCCGGACCCGCGAGGAGCATGCCGGCCGAGAGGGCGAGCGCGGTGCAGGCGGCGACACGGCGGGCGTGCGTGGAGTGCGTGAAAAGCAAGAGATCCCCCCCAGGGATCAGACTTCGATGGACCGGAAGGGGGGTCCGCGACGCCTCCGCACGGAAGAACGCGCGGAAGAACGCGCGCACGAAGGGCGAACACCCCCCCCGGGTGTGAGCGGAGCATAACCCCGGGGGGTGACAGCCGATCAACGAGATATCCCGGCAACCGGGGACCCGCCCACGCTGCCGGGATCGGACCCTCCGCGGCCGTCAGTTCTTCCGGTGCCCTATCAACCGCGGCTTCGGCTCCAGACCGTCCAGACCGTGCCACGCCAGGTTCACCAGATGCGCCGCGACCTCCGCCTTCTTCGGCTTGCGGACGTCCAGCCACCACTGACCCGTCAGCGCCACACTGCCCACAAGGGCCTGCGCGTACAGCGGCGCCAGCTTCGGGTCGAAGCCGCGGGCCTTGAACTCCAGGCCCAGGATGTCCTCCACCTGCGTGGCGATGTCACTGATCAGCGACGCGAACGTCCCCGTCGACTGCGCCACCGGGGAGTCCCGTACGAGAATCCGGAACCCGTCCGTGTAGTTCTCGATGTAGTCGAGCAGCGCGAACGCCGCCTGCTCCAGGAGCTCCCGCGGATGCCCCGCCGTCAGCGCGCCCGTCACCCCGTCGAGGAGCTGGCGCATCTCCCGGTCGACCACGACCGCGTACAGCCCCTCCTTGCCGCCGAAGTGCTCGTACACCACCGGCTTGGAAACCCCGGCCTTCGCCGCGATCTCCTCCACCGACGTGCCCTCGAAACCCTTCTCGGCGAACAGCGTCCGGCCGATGTCCAGCAGCTGCTCCCGGCGCTCCGCGCCCGTCATCCGCACCCGGCGGCCCCGCCGGGGCTTCTGCTCGCCGCTGCCGGTGCCACTGGTCCTGCCGTCGATCGCCACGTCTTCCATCATGCCGCGTCTGCGGGCGCGCTCTGGCGGCGGGCTTCGATGCGCTCCTTCGCCGGCCAGCGCACGTCGCTCGCCCAGCCCGCCAGCTCGAACCAGCGGATCAGCCGCGCGCTGGAGTCGACCTGACCGCGCAGCACCCCGTGCCGCGCCGACGTCGGGTCCGCGTGGTGCAGGTTGTGCCAGGACTCGCCGCAGGACAGCACCGCCAGCCACCACACGTTGCCCGAACGGTCCCGCGACTTGAACGGCCGCTTGCCCACCGCGTGACAGATCGAGTTGATCGACCAGGTCACGTGGTGCAGCAGCGCGACACGCACCAGCGAACCCCAGAAGAAGGCGGTGAACGCGCCCCACCAGGACATCGTCACCAGACCGCCCACCAGCGGCGGGATCGCGAGCGACAGCATCGTCCAGAAGATGAAGTCACGGGAGATCCGCCGGATCGCCGGGTCCTTGATCAGGTCGGGCGCGTACTTGGCCTGCGGCGTCCGCTCCTCGTCGAACATCCAGCCGATGTGCGCCCACCACAGCCCCTTCATCAGGGCCGGCACCGTCTCACCGAAACGCCACGGCGAGTGCGGGTCGCCCTCCGCGTCCGAGAACTTGTGGTGCTTGCGGTGGTCCGCCACCCAGCGCACCAGCGGGCCCTCCACCGCCAGCGAACCCATGATCGCCAGCGCGATCCGCAGCGGCCGCTTGGCCTTGAACGAACCATGGGTGAAGTAACGGTGGTAGCCGATCGTGATGCCGTGACAGCCGATGTAGTACATCGCCACGAGCAGCCCCAGATCGAGCCAGGACACGCCGCCCCAACTCCAGGCCAGCGGAACCGCGGCGATCAGGGCGACGAACGGCACCGTGATGAACAGCAGCAGCGTGATCTGCTCGATCGACCGCTTCTTGTCCCCGCCGAGCGTGCCGGAGGGCAGCACGTCCTGTTCGGTCTCGGGCATCTCGGTACTTGTGGTCATGGGTGTCCCCTGGGGATGAAGGGATGAGGATGAAAAGGGAGCGGAACGGTATGAAAAGAGCGCGAGGCTACGCTTCCGTAACCTACGGCGTCGTAAGTATGGCAGCGCCGGGGCGCGCGGCAAGGGGGCGCAAGAGGGCCCTGCCCGCCGACCACAATGTGGACACCTATCCTGGGGGCGTCGGACAGCGCGGTCCGCAAGCCTCCAGAACCCCTCCAGACGTGCTCAAACACTGCAAGGAGCCGCACCTGTGAGCAGTGCCGACCAGACCCCCACCGCCAGCGCCGAGCTGCGCGCCGACATCCGCCGACTGGGCGATCTCCTCGGCGAGACCCTCGTCCGCCAGGAGGGCCACGAGCTCCTCGACCTCGTCGAGCGGGTCCGCAGCCTCACCCGCGAGAACGGCGAGGACGCCGCCGAGCTGCTCCGCGGCGTCGAACTGGAGACGGCCGCGAAGCTGGTGCGCGCCTTCTCCACGTACTTCCACCTCGCGAATGTCACCGAGCAGGTTCACCGTGGCCGCGAGATGCGCGAGAAGCGCGCCGCCGAGGGCGGCCTCCTCGCCCGCACGGCCGACATGCTCAAGGACGGCGACCCCGAGCACGTCCGCGAGACGGTCAAGAACCTCAACGTACGGCCCGTCTTCACCGCGCACCCCACCGAAGCCGCCCGCCGCTCGGTCCTCAACAAGCTGCGCCGGATCGCCGCCCTCCTGGAGACCCCGGTCATCGAGGCCGACCGGCGCCGCCACGACCTGCGGCTCGCCGAGAACATCGACCTCATCTGGCAGACCGACGAACTCCGGGTCGTCCGCCCCGAGCCCGCCGACGAGGCCCGCAACGCCATCTACTACCTCGACGAGCTGCACGCCGGCGCCGTCGGCGACGTCCTGGAGGACCTCGCCGCCGAGCTGGAGCGCGTCGGCGTCGAACTGCCCGCCGGCACCCGCCCGCTCACCTTCGGCACCTGGATCGGCGGCGACCGCGACGGCAACCCCAACGTCACCCCCCAGGTGACCCGGGACATCCTGATCCTCCAGCACGAGCACGGCATCACCGACGCCCTCGAACTCGTCGACTACCTGCGCGGACTCCTCTCCAACTCCATCCGCTACGCCGGAGCCACCCAGGAACTCCTGGACTCCCTCCAGCGCGACCTGGAGCTCCTCCCGGAGATCAGCCCCCGCTACAAGCGCCTCAACGCCGAGGAGCCGTACCGGCTCAAGGCCACCTGCATCCGGCAGAAGCTCGTCAACACCCGCGAGCGCCTCGCCTCCGGCACCCCCCACCAGGACGGCCGCGACTACCTCGGCACCGCCGAGCTCGTCCACGACCTCACCCTGATCCAGACCTCGCTGCGCGAGCACCGCGGCGCGCTCTTCGCCGACGGCAGGATGGACCGCACCATCCGCACCCTGTCGGCCTTCGGCCTGCAGCTCGCCACCATGGACGTCCGCGAGCACGCCGACGCCCACCACCACGCCCTCGGGCAGCTCTTCGACCGCCTCGGCGAGGAGTCCTGGCGGTACGCCGACATGCCCCGCGACTACCGGCAGAAGCTGCTCGCCAAGGAGCTGCGCTCGCGCCGCCCGCTCGCCCCGACCCCGGCCCCGCTGGACGCCGCGGGCGAGAAGACCCTCGGCGTCTTCCACACCATCAAGGAGGCCTTCGAGCGCTTCGGCCCGGAGGTCATCGAGTCGTACATCATCTCGATGTGCCAGGGCGCCGACGACGTCTTCGCCGCCGCCGTCCTCGCCCGCGAGGCCGGCCTCGTCGACCTCCACGGCGGCTGGGCCAAGATCGGCATCGTGCCGCTCCTGGAGACCACCGACGAGCTCAAGGCCGCCGACGTCATCCTCGACGGCATGCTCGCCGACCCCTCCTACCGGCGCCTCGTCTCGCTCCGCGGCGACGTCCAGGAGGTCATGCTCGGCTACTCGGACTCCTCCAAGTTCGGCGGCATCACCACGAGCCAGTGGGAGATCCACCGCGCCCAGCGTCGCCTCCGCGACGTCGCCCACCGCTACGGCGTACGCCTCCGGCTCTTCCACGGCCGAGGCGGCACCGTCGGCCGCGGCGGCGGCCCCTCGCACGACGCGATCCTCGCCCAGCCCTGGGGCACCCTGGAGGGCGAGATCAAGGTGACCGAGCAGGGCGAGGTCATCTCCGACAAGTACCTGATCCCGTCCCTCGCCCGGGAGAACCTCGAACTGACCGTCGCCGCCACCCTGCAGGCCTCCGCCCTGCACACCGCGCCGCGCCAGTCCGACGAGGCCCTCGCCCGCTGGGACGCGGCCATGGACACCGTCTCGGACGCCGCCCACACCGCGTACCGCAAGCTGGTCGAGGACCCCGGCCTGCCGGCGTACTTCCTCGCCTCCACCCCCGTCGACCAGCTCGCCGACCTGCACCTGGGCTCACGGCCCTCCCGCCGCCCCGGCTCAGGCGTCTCCCTCGACGGACTCCGCGCCATCCCCTGGGTGTTCGGCTGGACCCAGTCCCGCCAGATCGTCCCCGGCTGGTACGGCGTCGGCTCCGGCCTCAAGGCGCTGCGCGAGGCCGGCCTCGACCCGGTCCTCGGCGAGATGTACGAGCGCTGGCACTTCTTCCGCAACTTCCTCGCCAACGTCGAGATGACGCTCGCGAAGACCGACCTGCGGATCGCCCGCCACTACGTCGACACCCTGGTCCCCGACGACCTCAAGCACGTCTTCGACGCCATCGAGGCCGAGCACGCGCTGACCGTCGCCGAGGTCCTCAAGGTCACCGGCGGCGAGAAGCTCCTGGACTCCAACCCGGTCCTCCAGCAGACCTTCGCCATCCGCGACGCCTACCTGGACCCGATCTCCTACCTCCAGGTCGCCCTCCTCGCCCGCCAGCGCGGTGCCGCCGAGCGCGGCGAGGACCCGGACCCGCTGCTCGCACGGGCCCTGCTCCTCACCGTGAACGGCGTCGCGGCGGGCCTGCGCAACACCGGCTGACGCCTGCCCGGACACATGACGGTGCCCCCGTGGATTCCTTCCACGGGGGCACCGTCATGTGCGGGGTACGTCAGTGCTGCTGGGCCTTGCGGCGGCGGGTCACCAGGAACGCGCCGGCACCCGCGAGGGCCACGGCCACGGCGGCGAGGACGCCGACGGGGGCGCTGGAGCCGGTCTCGGCGAGGCCGCCGCCCGTGCTGCCCGTGCCACCGGTGCCGCCGGTCTCACCCGCGGGGGCGGTCGCGGAGGGCGACTCGGTGCCACCGGGGGTCTCGGAGGAACCGGGGCTCTCGGAGGAACCCGGAGTGGTCTCCGACGGCGAGGGGCTCTCGGTGCCGGGGGTCTCCGTGCCGGGGGTCTCGGTACCGGGGGTCTCCGTGCCCGGGGTCTCGGTGCCCGGGGTCTCGGTACCGGGCGTCTCCGTGACGGGAGGGGTGGTCTCGGAGACCGGGGTGGCCGGGCAGGTGTGGGACAGGTTGAACCAGCCCTGCTTGACCGGGGCGGAGACCTCGGCCGAGGCGGCGACCAGCTTGGCGCCCGGCTCGGAGGTCGCGTAGGCGTGCTTGTCGCTCGGCGGACCGAACGTGGTGATGGTCTGGACACCACCCGGCTGGAACTCCACCGTCAGCTTGGTGAAGACGGCGGAGTCGCCCTTGCCGCTGCCCGGAAGCACGAAGTGCCAGCCGTCCTTGCCGGCCGGCACGGGCGGGCACTCGCCCTTCTCGCCGAACTCCTTGGCGGTCAGCGGAAGGTCTTCGACCTGGTGGAGGGGGAGCGGCGCGGGCTTGGGGGCCTCCGACGCGAAGGCCACCGGCGCCAGCGCGAGAGAACCTGCCATGGTCGCGACAAGCGTGGCGGCAGGTATGAGAGAACGTCGCATGTGCAGTCGTCCATCTATGGGATGAGGGATGCCGTGGGGGGTGGCAGGGGGCAGCCTATCCGTCGCTTTAAGTCAGCCTTAAGTCAGAGCTCTATAACGATCGCGCCAGGAACTGGTGACATCCGGCCACAACCCCAGGTGCCCACACCCTCAGAGCGCGAAGAACGCCGCCACAAGAAGAACCCCGCCCACACCCGCCGCCGACCACGCCGTCCTCCGCAGCCGCAGCCCGCCACCGATCAGCGGCGCGGCCAGCAGCAGCGCCCCGCCCAGCGGCAGCCACGCGTGCAGCCCACCGCCCCAGCCCGTCCGTACGCCCTCGTCCGTACCCGGCTTCACCACCACCGGGATCGTCGCGCCCCGCTCCGCCGCGACCGAACGCGCGATCGTCAGCGTCCGGCGGGTCGAGGAGGGGTCCTCCGGGGTGTAGCGACCGCTGCACGTCTCCTCGGTGCAGCCGGTGACGGTCAGCGTCCCGTGCTCCCGCCCCTTGGCGAGCAGGACGTGCTGGGCCGAGTTCCAGGAGGTCCAGGCGCCCGCGACCACGAGAAGGAGGGCGACCAGGGCCATGGCGGCGTTACGGACGTGCGTCATGACCCGGGATCGTACAGTCGTACCGCGAGAGCCCCGCCGGCCTCAGGAGTTGTACGCCGACTGGGCCCGCTCCAGACCCTCCGCCACCAGGCACTCCACCGAATCAGCCGCCCGGTCCACGAACCAGTCCAGGTCCTTGCGCTCCGCCGAGGAGAAGTCCTTCAGGACGAAGTCCGCCACCTGCATCCGGCCCGGCGGACGCCCGATCCCGCACCGCACCCGGTGGTACTCCGCACCCATCGCCTTCGTCATCGACTTCAGACCGTTGTGCCCGTTGTCGCCGCCGCCGATCTTCAGCCGCAGCACCGAGTAGTCGATGTCCAGCTCGTCATGGATCGCCACGATGTGCGCCGTCGGCACCTTGTAGAAGTCGCGCAGCGCCGTCACCGGACCGCCCGACAGGTTCATGTACGACATCGGCTTCGCGAGGATCACCCTGCGGCTCGCCGGCCCCGGCGGCCCCATCCGGCCCTCGACGACCTGCGCCTGCGCCTTCCCCGCCCGCTTGAACGAGCCGCGCATCCGCTCGGCCAGCAGGTCCACCACCATGAACCCGATGTTGTGCCGGTTGGCCGCGTACTCGGGCCCGGGGTTGCCGAGGCCGACGATCAGCCAGGGCGCGTTCGCGTCGTCGGTCATGTGCGTCGGGTCTCCTCGTCCAGATACGTCCACATACGAAATGCGTCCACATGCGAAAAAACGGGGTGACGGGCCGTGCGGCCCATCACCCCGTCACGTCAAGCAGAGCCTACGGCTCAGGCCTCTTCGCCCTCGGTGGCCTCGGCCTCGGCGGCCGGCTCCTCGGCCTGCGCGGCCAGGACCTGCAGGACCACGGCGTCGGCGTCGGTCACCAGGGCCGAGCCCTTGGGGAGGGTGATGTCCTTGGCGAGGATGGAGGCACCGGCCTCCAGGCCCTCCACGGAGACCGTGACGGCCTCGGGGATGTGGGTGGCCTCGGCCTCGATGGAGAGGGTGCTGAGCACGTGCTCCAGCAGGTTGCCACCGGCGGCGAGCTCGCCCTCGGCCTGGACGGGGATCTCGACGGTGACCTTCTCGCCGCGCTTGACGAGGAGCAGGTCGACGTGGACGAGGAAGCCCTTGATGGCGTCACGCTGGACGGCCTTCGGGATCGCCAGCTCGTTCTTGCCGTCCACGTCCAGGGAGAGCAGGACGTTCGGCGTACGCAGGGCGAGGGCCAGGTCGTGGGCCGGGAGGGTCACGTGCGCCGGCTCGGAGCCGTGGCCGTAGACGACCGCGGGAACCTGGTTGTTGCGGCGGATCGCACGGGCGGCGCCCTTGCCGAACTCGGTACGGACGACAGCGGCGAGCTTGACCTCGGACATGGTGCACTCCTCGTAGAAAGGTGACGACGAAAATGTGGTCACCCGGCCACGACTGGCGATGGCCTGCTACGAAGAGCGCGTCGATAACGGACCGCCGTGACCCTGTACATCCGTACGGGTACGGCCTCCCTCGCCGAGCAACTACGGCAGTCTACCGGCCCACCGCCCTACCACCCAATTCGATCACCGAAACACGACCGAGGGCCGCTCCCCCGAACGGGGAAGCGGCCCTCATGTCCATCGAGCGGCTACGGCTCAGTGCTCCTCGAAGAGGCTCGTCACCGAACCGTCCTCGAACACCTCGCGCACCGCACGCGCGATCGTCGGCGCGATCGACAGCACCGTGATCTTGTCGAGCTCCAGGGCGCCCGGCACCGGCAGCGTGTCCGTGAACACGAACTCGCTGACCTTGGAGTTCTTGAGCCGGTCCGCGGCCGGACCGGAGAGGATGCCGTGCGTGGCCGTCACGATGACGTCCTCCGCACCGTGCGCGAACAGGGCGTCCGCGGCGGCGCAGATCGTGCCACCGGTGTCGACCATGTCGTCGACCAGGACGCAGACGCGGCCCTTCACGTCACCGACGACCTCGTGGACGGTGACCTGGTTGGCGACGTCCTTGTCACGGCGCTTGTGCACGATCGCCAGCGGCGCGTCCAGACGGTCGCACCAGCGGTCGGCGACCCGCACGCGGCCCGCGTCCGGGGAGACGATCGTCAGCTTGGCGCGGTCGACCTTCGCACCCACGTAGTCCGCCAGCACCGGCAGCGCCGACAGGTGGTCCACCGGGCCGTCGAAGAAGCCCTGGATCTGGTCCGTGTGCAGGTCCACCGTCAGGATGCGGTCCGCACCGGCCGTCTTCAGCATGTCCGCCACCAGACGCGCCGAGATCGGCTCGCGGCCGCGGTGCTTCTTGTCCTGACGGGCGTAGCCGTACGACGGGATGATCACGGTGATGCTCCGGGCCGAGGCCCGCTTGAGAGCATCGATCATGATCAGCTGTTCCATGATCCACTTGTTGATCGGAGCCGTGTGGCTCTGGATCAGGAAGCAGTCCGCGCCACGGGCCGACTCCTGGAAGCGGACGTAGATCTCACCGTTGGCGAAGTCGAACGCCTTGGTCGGAACGAGGCCGACGCCCAGCTGGTGCGCGACCTCCTCGGCCAGCTCGGGGTGGGCGCGGCCGGAGAAGAGCATCAGCTTCTTCTCGCCGGTCGTCTTGATCCCGGTCACAGCACTGTCTCCTCAGACGTGTTGTCTGGCCGCATTCCACGAGCTGTCGTGCGCGTGTGCGAGCCAGCCGAATTTGTGTGCACGTATCACGGTACGCCGAGTTCGACGTACCCGTTTCCGGTCAGCTTGCGCCGGCGGAGTCCTCGGCCGCGGCCTGAGCGGCCTGTGCGGCGGCACTGCCGGGACGCTTCCGGGCGACCCAACCCTCGATATTCCGCTGCTGGCCCCGGGCGACGGCGAGCGAACCCGCCGGCACGTCCTTCGTGATCACGGACCCGGCGGCGGTGTACGCACCGTCCCCGATCGTGATGGGAGCCACAAACATGTTGTCCGACCCGGTCCGGCAGTGCGACCCGATCGTGGTGTGGTGCTTCGCCTCGCCGTCGTAGTTCACGAAGACGCTCGCCGCGCCGATGTTCGTGTACTCGCCGATCGTGGCGTCACCGACGTACGACAGATGGGGGACCTTGGTGCCCTCGCCGACCGTCGCGTTCTTCATCTCGACGTACGTGCCCGCCTTGGACTTCGCGCCCAGGTTCGTGCCCGGACGGAGGTACGCGAACGGCCCCACGGAGGCGCGCTCGCCGATGACGGCGGAGTCGGCGACGGTGTTGTCCACCCGGGCGCCGTTGCCGACGCGGGTGTCCTTCAGGCGCGTGTTCGGCCCGACCACGGCGTCCTCGCCGATGTGCGTGGCACCGGTCAGCTGCGTACCGGGCAGGACGACGGCGTCGGCCTCGAAGGTCACCGTGACGTCCACGAACACGGACGCGGGGTCGATCACGGTCACACCGGCGAGCATGGCCTGCTCGATCAGCCGCTGGTTCAGCAGGGCGCGGGCCTCGGCGAGCTGCACGCGGTTGTTGATCCCGAGGATCTCGCGGTGGTCACCGGCGACGGAGGCGCCGACCCGGTGCCCGGCCTCGCGGAGGATCGCCAGCACGTCGGTGAGGTACTCCTCGCCCTGGCTGTTGTCCGTCCGCACCTTGCCGAGGGCGTCGGCGAGCAGCTGCCCGTCGAACGCGAAGACGCCGGAGTTGATCTCACGGATGGCGAGCTGGGCGTCGGAGGCGTCCTTGTGCTCGACGATCTTGGTCACGGCGCCGGTCACCTGGTCCCGCACGATCCGCCCGTACCCGGTGGAGTCCGGGACCTCGGCGCTCAGCACGGTGACGGCGTTGCCGTCGGCGGCGTGCGTGTCGGCGAGGGCGCGCAGCGTCTCGCCGGAGAGCAGCGGGGTGTCGCCGCAGACGACGATCACGGTCCCGTCGGGCGCCTGCCCGAGCTCCTCCAGGGCCATCCGCACCGCGTGTCCGGTGCCGTTCTGCTCCTCCTGGACGGCGGTGCGGGTCCCGGCGTAGTGCTCCTCCAGGTGCCCCCGCACCAGCTCGCGGGCGTGCCCGACGACCACGACGAGGTGCTCGGGCTCCAACTCCCGGGCGGCGGAGACGACATGCCCGACGAGCGACCGCCCGGCGATCTCGTGGAGGACCTTGGGGGTCTTCGACTTCATGCGGGTGCCCTCACCCGCTGCGAGGACGACGACGGCTGCCGGGCGATTGGCGCTCACGGGAATGCCCTTCGGCTTTGGGTGGTGGACGCACGAAGGATACCGGGGGGCAAGGGGGCGGACATGAGTGCGGGTCCTGACCGTGACGGTCAGGACCCGAGTGAAGAAGCTCCCCCGCCAGGACTCGAACCCGGACATAAGGCACCAAAAGCCTCAGTGCTGCCAATTACACCACAGGGGATTACTTATAGGGCCAAAACGGACATGCCATCAGTCCTGTGCCCCGGCGGCATCCACTATGCCGTACCAGGCACCTTCCATGCGACGGTATAGCTCCGCGCTTCCCGTGACGTAGATGACGAGGCACCCTCGGTAGGCCTCCGTCGTATTCTTTCGAACGGTTCGGGGGTTGTGGCGCTTCAGGGTGGCCTTCCGGAACGTCGAGCTTTCGATGCCGGTCACGTCGGCCCAGAACCGTTCGGCTCCCGCGACGTCGGCGCTCTCGTGGATGCTGACGCGCAAGCGCAGACGATCCCGGGTCACGCCGAGGAGGTCCAGCCATCGCAGGTAGAGGGCGATGACGGTCGGGTCGCTATTGATGAACTGAAGGGACTCGCGGCGGCTGTACGTCTTGTCCTTGGCGCCCTCGGCCCAGTAGAGCGCGACTCCGGCGACGAACAGCTCCCGGTCCGACAGGGCGCCGATGGATTCCCGCGCCAGCCGCTTCGTCTCCTCCCGCTGCTCGTCCCGCGTGGCGCGGAGGCGGGCCAGGCCGGCGTTCATTCGGGCCCGCCGTTCCTCGTCCGTGTAGCGAGGCTCCGGCTTCGGCAGGTCTCTCACCCACAGCGAGATCGAGCTCTTCGAGCAGCCCAGCTCCACCTGGATCTGGTCGTAGGTCATGCCTTCGAGGCGTAGAGCGCGGGCCCTGTCACGGAGGTCGTCCTTGGCGTTCGGGCGCTTCGTCCACTCCGGTGGGGGCTCGCCCTTCACCAGGCGGTGGAGGAGGTCGTTGTTGTGGACCTGTAGGCGGTCGCGGATCTGGCGGAGGCTGAGGCCCTCGCGGCGGAGGGCGACGGCCTGTTCCCGGAGGTTGTCGAAGTCGGCGTACCGGCTGGTTTCCGCTGTCATACGAACACCCTCGTCCGGAATGCGGACGTCCAGGTCGAAAGTGCTGTCGATTCAACAGTTCGAGGGACTGGTGTGCAGAGTGTTGACGGCGCGCGTTCGCGGGTGGGGCTCGCCCGTAGGGTGGTGGGTATGACCACAACGGGGGCAGACCGGGACGCCGTGGGCGTCGGGAATTGGTGGTGGTGGGGGAGACGGCGGAGTGCCGTCCTCGACGTGGGGCTTGCCCTCGTGTCCGCCGTCGAGTGCGGGCTCGAAGGGGTGCGGTTCGCCGAGCAGGCCTCGTTGCCCGTTCCGCTGGGGGTGCTGTTCGGACTCATGGTCGGGTCGGTGCTGCTCGTGCGGCGCCGGTGGCCCATCTGGGTCGTGCTCGTCTCCATCGCCGTGACGCCCGCCGAGATGGGCTTCCTCATGGGGATCGTCGGGCTGTACTCGCTCGCCGCCTCCGAGGTGCCCCGGCGGATCACCGCGCTGCTCACCGGCATGTCGACGGTCGCCGTGTTCGTCGTGACCGTGGTGCGGATGCGGCAGGACGTCGCCCAGGCCGATGTCGGGCAGCCGGACATCGACCCGAGCGGCTGGTACGTGACGGTCGTCGCGCTCTTCATGACCCTCGGGCTCAACGCGCCGCCGATGCTCTTCGGCCTCTACATAGGGGCGCGCCGCCGGCTCATGGAGAGCCTGCGGGAGCGGGCGGACAGTCTGGAGCAGGAGCTGTCGCTGCTCGCCGACCGGGCGGAGCAGCGGGCGCAGTGGGCGCGGCAGGAGGAGCGGACGCGGATCGCCCGGGAGATGCACGACGTGGTGGCGCACCGGGTGTCGTTGATGGTGGTGCACGCGGCGGCGCTGCAGGCGGTGGCGTTGAAGGATCCGCAGAAGGCCGTGCGCAACGCCGCGCTGGTGGGGGACATGGGGCGGCAGGCGCTGACCGAGTTGCGGGAGATGGTGGGTGTGCTGCGGGAGGGGTCCGCTCCCGTGGGTCCTGCCCCGGTGCCGCTGGCCGCGGTGGGGCGGGCCGCCGCCGCTGCCGCCGAGGCGGCTGCCGAGGACGGGCCTTGTCTGGACGCTCTGGAGGCCCTGTGCGAGCAGTCGCGGCTGGCCGGGGCGGCCGTGGAGTTCGTGGTGATCGGTGAGGCGCGCGCGTATCCGCCGGAGGTGGAGCGGACGGCGTACCGGGTCGTGCAGGAGGCGCTGACCAACGTTCACAAGCATGCGGCGGGTGCCGAGGTCGTGGTGCGGCTCGCGCACCGGGACGCCGAGGTCGCGATGCAGGTGGAGAACGGCCCCTGCCCCACGGACGCGGGCGTCGCCGACGTACGGCTGCCGAGCGGCGGGAACGGGCTCGTGGGCATGCGGGAGCGGGTGCTGCGGCTCGGCGGGGTGTTCGTCTCCGGGGCGACCGACGCCGGTGGGTTCAAGGTGTCGGCGGTGCTGCCCACGGTCACCGGGGAGTGATGGTCACCCCGCCGTCAGCCGGGGCGGCTGTGCCCCGGTGATCAGGGTGGAGAGCGCCGCGTCGATGTCCTTGCCGAGGTACCAGTCGCCCGCGTGGTCGAGGCTGTAGACCCGTCCCTCCATGTCCATGGCGAGGATCGCCTGGTGGTCGCCCTCCTCGCCGAGTGGTGCGAGCTCCGTGTCCAGGGCGCGGCCGAGGTCCGCGAGGGTGCGGGAGAGGTGGAGTCCGGCGAGCGGGTCGAAGCGTACGGCCGCCGGAGCTATCTGGCGTCCGTGGCCGGGTGCGGTGATCCGCAGGCCGCCGAATTCGGCCCAGGCCTCGACGGCCGCGGGGAACACGCTGTGCCGGTGTCCGGCGGGGGAGATGTGGGCGCGCAGGGTGTCGGCCCATTCTTCGGCGAGCTTGATGTCCCAGCGGCCGGGCTGCCAGCCGGCCTCGCGGAGGGCGGCGTCGACGTTGACCGGGAACCGGGTGGTGCTGAGGTGGTCGGGCATGGGTGAGCGGTCAGCCGTTCTCGACAGTGGTGGGGTCGACGGTGCGGACACCGAAGTGGGCGAGCATCGCCGTGCAGGAGCGGCAGGGTGCGGCGTAGCTGCCGTGCAGCGGGTCGCCGTCCTCGCGGATGCGCCGCGCGGTGAGCTTGGCGTGCTTGAGGGAGCGGCGGGCCTCGCCGTGGGTGAGCGGTTTGCGCTGGGCGCGCTTGGAGCGGGCGTTCTCGGTGGCGGTGAGGTGCCGGGAGAGCAGGATCGCCTCGGGACATCGGCCGGTGAAGCGTTCGCGCTGGCCGCTGGTGAGGGTGTCCAGGAAGTCCTGGACGAGGGCGTGCAGGGCGGGCGGCCGGTCGCCGCGGCCGGCGGTGCACGTGAGGGTCGTCTCGCCGCGTACGGAGAGGGCGGCCCCGACGGTGGGAAGGATGCCGTCGCGGCGCTGTCGCAGTAAGGGCGCGCGCGTGGCTTCGGCGCTGCTGCTCCAGTTGAGGCGTGGGTCACCCTGTGTGGGCGTAGGTGCTGTTTGCATGGTGCGGTTCTTCCCCTCCTGCAATCCCCCGAGTTGCGTGGACAGCCTGCCAAATAGGGAGCCATATGGGGAAGCTGGGGCGCCGAAACGTGGCTTCGGTGTGTCGGAATCATGGTGCACCTGTCATGGCGTCGTGACAGTTGGTCACCGTCGGATCGGGCCGGTTCGGGCTCTTGTGGCAGCGCATAGGCTGTGCGGCATCAGTCAGGATGCAGCCAGCGGCTGCGGGTAGTAGCAGTCAGCGACGCCAGTGCAGGGGGCAACCGCCATGACGACAGGTCGGCTCGGGCAGGACACCGCGCCACCGAACGCGGCCTATGCCGGGCAGGTCGTGCACTTCCCGGACCCGGTCCGTGCTTCCCGTCACCCGAGAGGGGTACGGGTGGACGAGTTCGGTCATCCGGACTTCTCGCCGTACGCGCGTGCGGCGGCGGAGATCGCCGATCCGCCGGAGGGTTTCGGTGTCGACGAGCTGAGGCTCACGGACTACGTGTCGGCGAACGCGGCGATGGCGGCGACCGGTCATGAGCTGTGGGACACGATTCCGGCGGTGGCGACTCCGCACGGCTGGACCTGGCACCATGTGGCGCGCAGTCGCCGGATGGAGTTGGTCCCGGTCGAGGTGAAGGCCTTGCTGCGCCATCACGGTGGGGTGGCGACGGCTGCCGTCGACCACACGAAGCGGGGTACGCGCCCGTTGCAGGAGACCCGGCCGGCGCACTTCGGGCTGCCGAAGGGTCTGGTGTCGGTGTCGGAGCAGCAGCTCCAGGGTGTCGAGGAGGATCTCGGCTACCGGCTTCCGGGGGCGTACCGCTCGTTCCTGAAGGCGGCGGGCGGTTGCGCTCCGGTGGGTGCGGCGCTCGACGCGGAGCTGGGGCTCCTGGTCGACCAGCCGTTCTTCACGGTGCGGGAGGAGGCGGGCGTCAATGACCTCGTCTACGTCAACAAGTGCCTGCGTGACCATCTGACCAAGGACTATCTGGGCGTCGCGTTCGTCCAGGGCGGTCTGATCGCGCTGAAGGTGCGGGGTGAGGGGGTCGGTTCGGTGTGGTTCTGCGCGTACGACGACGCCCGGGACTCCGGCGAGGTGGCGGCCGGCTGGTCGGTGGGTGAGCGGGTGGAGCGTCTGCTGCTGCCCTGTGGTGCGGACTTCGACGTGTTCTTGCAGCGGCTGGCGGGCAATCCGCCGGAGCTCGAGACGGTGGCGAACCTGATGGTGGACGGTGGCTTCGCGCGTGCGGTGCCCGTGGTCCCGGTGGGGGAGTGAGTGGGCTGTGGTGACGTTCGCGCAGGCGCAGGAGCGCGCCGAGGAATGGATCAACGGCGAGCTGCCGTCGTACCAGCACCGTGAGGTGCGGGTACGGGAGTTCGAACTGGGTTTCGTGGTGTGGGCCGAGGACCGCGAGGGCGGTCCGACCTCGGACGGCGGCC
Source organism: Streptomyces sp. NBC_00250 (assembly GCF_036192275.1). Classification (NCBI taxonomy): domain Bacteria; kingdom Bacillati; phylum Actinomycetota; class Actinomycetes; order Kitasatosporales; family Streptomycetaceae; genus Streptomyces; species Streptomyces sp. NBC_00250. Next base: position 5,473,111 of record NZ_CP108088.1, read on the forward strand.
GTCAGCGGCTGGTGATCGCCCGCGACAGCGGTGAGGCGACGCTGTGGCCGGGGCTGCCGGTGGGCGAGGTGATCCGCCGGTACGAGGAGGAGTACGGGGCCGCGGAGGACGTTCCGGCGCAGGCGGCCGTTCCGGCGGCCCGGATCGATCTGAACCAGACGTCGTTCCTGTTGAGTCCGCCGGAGTGGCTGCAGGACGCGGCGGATCGGATCGGGCTGCCGAAGCAGCCGAACGCGTCGCAGGAGAGTGCGAGTTCGTCGGCGTCGGTGGACGACGTGTCGGAGCCGGTGGCGGCGGGCGAGACCGGGCCTTCGGTCTCGGTCGCTTCGTCTTCCTCGTCCTCTTCCCTGGGCGGGGGAGAAGCGGGGGGTGGCGTCGCGTACGAGCCGACCGCGATGGACGGGGTTCCGGCGGAGACGCCGGCGGCGGTGTCCGTGGCTCCGGCTCCGGCTCCGGTGTCCGTGGCTCCGGCTCCGGTTGCTCCGGTTGCTCCGGTTGCGACTCCGACCCCGCCCGCCCCGACGCCGGCCCCGGCGCCTGCCCCGGCTCCCGTGGCGACGTCCGCGCCGACTCCCGCGCCCGCGCCCAGTCCGTGGGCCGACGCCAATGCGAGTTCCGGTGGTGCGGACGGGGCGGTGCCGTTGCCCGCGACCGTGTTCGCGCCCGCGCTGTCGGGGACGGACGACGAGGACACCCCGCCGCCGCAGGTGGGCGCCGACGCGCCGACCGCCCTGATGAAGGGCGGCAGCGCGCTGCCGCCGACCGCCGTGGCGCCCCGGCTCGACCCGGCCGCGCCGCCGCCGGCGGGTGTTCAGACGGCTCCGCCCGCTCCTCCGGCCGGCCCTGGAGCGCCGCTGCCTCCTCCGCCGCCCGCGCCCTCGGCGCCGGGAGGCGGGGACATCGCCGACGCCGCGACCAGCAAGGCCGCGCTGCCGCCGAAGAGCGGCCGCGGTCCTGCGGCGCCGCCTCCGCCGCCGGGCGCCCCGGGTGTTCCGGGTGGCTCGTCGGGTGCGGGGGCGTACATCCCCACGCAGCTGGTGTCGCAGCTCGGGCCCGAGGGGCTCCGGCCGCCCGCGCCCGCGCCGCCGGGTCCTCCCGGTCCGCCGCCCGCTCCGACGCCGCCCGGTTCGCCGACGCCGCCGCAGCCCGTGCACCACGCGGCGACGATGCTGGCGCATCCGAACCAGGGCGGTCCGGGCGCGCCTCCGCCGCCCCCGCCGCCGCCGGGTGTGCCCGGCACGCCCGCGGGCGGTATCGAGCATGCCGCGACGATGCTGGCCCACCCGGGTCCGGCCGGTCCGGCGGCGCCGCAGCCTCCGGCCCCGCCGGGTCCGGTGCGGCCGATGCAAGGGGGTCAGGCGTACGCGGGACCGCCCGCTCCCGCTCCCGCGCCCGTCCCCGGTCCCGTACCTCCCGCGTACGGGTATCCGCAGCCCGCGGGGCAGCCGACGGTCGGTCCCGGCTACCAGGCGGTGTTGCGTTATCGCGCGCCCGACGGTTCCGAGACGCAGATCATCCGGCGTTCGGCGCCGGGCACCCCGCATCCGGAGTGGCAGATCCTGCACGAGCTGCGCGCGATGAACGTGCCGCCGCAGCAGGTGCTCGAACTGCACACGGAGCTGGAGTCCTGTGAGCTGCCGGGTGGTTACTGCGCGCGGATGATCCGGGAGACCTGGCCGCAGGCGCGGATCACCAGCATCGCCCCGTACGGTCGCGATCACGCGGGCCGTCAGCAGGGCATGCAGCAGCTCATCACCCATCAGGGCGAGTTGCATCAGGTCGCGGACGGTCCCGCACGGCCCGCCCCGGTGCGGGCGCCGCTGCCGCAGGTGCAGCCGGCGCCGCCGGTTCCGCCGGAGGCGATCGCGCAGGAGCTGGCCGGGGCGTTCGGTCCGGGGGTCCTCCGTTTCGACCAGCGCGCGGTGTCCCGGCAGGGTGTGCCGGAGCTGGTGGCGCGGACGCTGGTGTGGGCGGGTCTGCCGGCCGACTTCGGGCCGTTCTTCTGGGCGCAGCCCGCGATGCCGGTGGTGCCGACGCTGGCCGAGCTGGCGGCGCAGCGGCAGGTTCAGTCGGCGCCGGACGCGAGTTCGTACCTGGTGCTCGGTTCGGACTTCGGCCGGGCGATCTGTGTCCAGTACGGGACCGCGCACATCGTGGCGGTGCCGGTGGAGGCCGGCCCGGGCGGGCAGTCGGTGCCGCCGCAGTTCGTGAACACCGGGCTGCCGGAGTTCACGCGGGCGATGGCGCTGCTCGGGCGGATGTGGCGGCTGCGGTTCGGGCTCAACCCCGAGCAGGCCGGTCGCTGGACGGTCGATTTCCAGGCGCAGTTGGCGATGCTGGATCCGGCGGCGCTGTCGTCGCCGGAGAACTGGTGGTCGGTGCTCCTGGAGCAGATGTGGGACGGCCTGCTGTAGGGGGAGTGGCCGGGGTTTCCCGCTGACGCCGCTGGACAGACTGTGCTGGACAGAATGTGATGAAAGGCGCTCGACGTGTATGCACGTTGGGCGCCTTTTGTCCGTTCTGATGCAGCATCCTGGATGTTCGGGTCGGGCACAGGGAAGGGGCGCCAGGGATGAGTTTCGCTGTCGGACGGGGGCGCGGGTACCGGCCCGAGCAGGTCGACCGCCATCTCGCCGCGCTCTCCGAGGACCGTGACGGAGCCTGGGAGCGGGCCGCGCGGCTCACCGTCCTCGCGAAGGAGATGGAGGCCGAGGCGGCGAGGCTGCGCGAGGCCGTCGAGGCGCTCGTGCCGCACCGCTACGAGGTGCTCGGCGACCGGGCGCGGAAGATCCTGGAGCTCGCCGAGCAGGAGGACGAGACGCTCGTACGGGCGGCCGAGGCCGAGGCGCAGTCCCTCGCGGAGGCCGCCGAGGCGGCGGCCCGGGAGGCGGCGGAGTCCGCGCGGGCGTATGCGGAGGGCGTCCGGGCGGCTGCCGAGGCGGCGGCCCGCGCGACCCTGGAGGCGGCGCGGGGGCGGGCCGAGGAGCTGACGACGGAGGCGGGCCGCGAGGCGGAGGAGCGGTCGACCGGGGCGCGGCAGGTTTTCGAGGAGACCGAGCGGCGCGCGGCGGAGCTGCTGGAGAAGCAGGGCGCGAAGCAGTCGGCGGCACGGGACGAGGCGGAGCGTACGGCGGAGGGCGAGGCGGCAGCCCTGGACGCCCGCCACGAGGAGCTGCTGACCCGGGCGGAGGCCCGGCTCGCCGAGGCGCAGCGGTCCCTTGCGGAGACCGAGGAGCAGGCCCGGCACGGTCAGGAGGACGCCGAGGCGAGGGCGGGGGAGTTGCTCGCGGAGGCCCGGATGAAGGCGGAGCGGGCCGAGCGGGAGACGGAGCGGGTGCTGCGGGAGCACGAGGAGGCCCGGGACGAGATCCACGGCCACATGGAGCACATCCGCAACTCGCTGGCGGCGCTGACGGGGCGGGTGGGCGCGGATCCCGCGCCGGAGCGGCGGGACGAGCGGGAGGGGCCGGCGCCGGAGTCGGACGCCGACCCCTCCTAGATCGTGTCCGGAAGGTCCCGTCCGGCCCGGCGGGCGGACGGTGCTGCTTCCCGGACACGACCCAGGGGTACGGGGCGGGCGTGACCTGGGCCCGCCCTAGCCGGCGCTGCCCGTGCAGGCCATGCCGTTGGTGCCGAAGACCCTGATGCCGGTGTTGGAGCTGGAACCGCCGGGCCGGATCGTCCCGTCGTACACGTGGGTGTTGCCGTTCCAGTGGTAGATGTCGACCTTCACCGGCAGGTTGTTGATGTACGACTTGACGCCCTGGCTGAACCCGAGCGAGTACAGGTCGAAGCAACCGTTCTTGTCGGTGGTCTCCAGGCCCATGCGGACGAAGCCGGTCGCCCGGTAGAGGCACACCTGGTTCGAGTCGCATTTCTCCGCCGCCGAGGCGGACGGCGCCGTCGCCGCCATCCCTGTCAGGGCCAGCCCTCCGGTGAGGGCGATCGTCGCGAGCTTGCGCTTCAGCTTCATTGGTTCCTCCTGGTCGGTCGAGCGGTGCGTTCTTGCGTGACAAGAGTCTTTCTTTCGGTGATCTCCCTTTCCAGGGCGGGAAGTTGCAGATAATAAGCACGAGCGTCCGGGTACTTTCCGCCGGCTGCGCGCGCCGCAGCCCGATCGATGGGTACTTCACATGCGACTTCCCGCCAGTGACCGGAGCGCCCTGAAGAAGGTCCTTCAGGAGCGCCGGGCCGTGATCGACCCTGTGACCGTGGGTTTCCCCAAGAGGCTGCCGGGCCCGGGGCGACGGGCCCCCGGTCTGTGCCAGGAGCAGATGGACGAGCTGCTCATGCGTACCCCGGGGACGTACAACCGCTTCGAGAACGGCCAACTCCCCAATCCGCACCGCAATTTCCTCGCTGCGATCGCGAAGATTCTCGGCTTGAGCGAGCCGGAGTGGACGTTCCTGTGGCAGCTGACCCGCAAGGAGGCCCCGCCCCGCCCGCTGCACAGCACCGCGGGGACGTCCGTGGCCGGGGTGTGGCAGCGGGTCGTCGAGCAGATCGGTGGGGCGCTGGCGTACGTCAGCGACGCCGAGTTCGACGTCATCGCCCACAACGAGGAGTTCCGCAGCTTCTTCCCGCGCGGGCAGGGCCCGGCCAACATGATGCGCTGGCTGCTCCTGGATCCCGAAGCCCGTACCGAGGTCCTGATCGACTGGGAGGCCCTCTGGGCGCCGGCCATCATGCCCAACCTCAAGCAGGCAGTGGAGCTGCGTCCGGACAATCCCGCGCTCGTCCGTCTCGAACAGGACGTCCTCGCCGACCCGGTGGCCGGCCCGCTCTACCGGGGCTGCGCCTCCGTCCCCGTGCCCCACTTCGACGGCTCCGAACTCCCCGCCCGGCACGCCGTGTACGGCCCCGGCCGGCTCGCGACCTGCCTCGCCGAGCCCGTCACCGCGCCCGGAGCCCGTATCAATGTCAGTTTCTTCGTTCCCGCCGGAGCCCTAGGCTTCCCGTCATGCTGATGAAGCTGACGGCGGTCAACCTCGACTGCGCCGACCCCCTGGCCCTCGCCGACTTCTACCGCCGGGCCACCGGACTCCCGCTCCACGGGCGCTCGGACGGGGACTTCGCGGGGCTCGGCGGCGGTGGGGACGGGCCGCTGATCGGTTTCCAGCGGGTCGACGACTACCGCCCGCCGACCTGGCCCGGCCAGGGCGTGCCGCAGCAGCTGCACCTGGACTTCGACGTCGACGACCTGGACGAGGCGGTGGACCGGCTCGTGGAGTGGGGCGCCACGGTGCCGGACCAGCAGCCCCGTCCCGATCTGTGGCGGGTGGTCCTGGACCCGGCGGGGCACCCGTTCTGCGTCTCGCCCCGGAAGCGGCCCGGCGGCGCCTGACGGAGGCCGGTGACGGCGGGAGAACGACCGTCCGCTACCCTCCCAACTTCCCAGGGGAGGGAACACGAACATGCACGTCACACGCACGCGCGGCCGCCGTCTCGCGGCCGCCGCCGTCACCATCGTCCTCGCCGCCACGGGCGGCACGCTCACCGCACTCCCGGCCACGGCCGCACCCGTGCCGGGAGCCACGCAGCAGGACCAGCAGACCACCGTGCCGTTCCCGCGTGACGCGGACGTCGTCGGCGCGGGCCCGAGCGGCTTCCTGTCGAAGACCCGCGGCAGCGCGCCCGAGTACCGCTGGACCTGGTACGCGGACGGCTCCTCGACCGTCCTGCCCGGCGCCTACGCCGTCGGCGGCGGCACGGACCTCGTCGTCACCGGCGACCAGTCCCTCGACTACACCAGCCGACGGCTGACGGTCCACGACATGTCGACGCCCGCCACGGCCGCCGCGGCCCCGGTGGAGGTCGATCTCGACGCCCTCGGCGGCTACCACCTCTCCGGCATGGCGGGCAGGACCCTCCTCCTCACGCGGGAGGAAGCCGGTATCTGGCGCGAGTACGCCGCCACGATCGAGGGCGGCACGGCGAAGGTCCGCTGGCTCGTCGGGGGGCCCGGCCACGAGTGCTACCCCGGCGAGGAGGGCTGGTCCGACACCGGTTCCATGCTCTACGACTGCTGGATCGGCGACAGGCCGATGTCCGCCAAGGTCCTCGTCGACCTCGCCTCGGACAACAGGCCCACGTACCTGCAGGTCGAGAACGAGTACGCCGGGCAGGGCGCCGTCTCCGCGACGCACGTCGCCTGGCGCGAGTCGAGGCTCTCGGGCAAGGGGATCGTCGTCGCCCGCCGCGGTGCCACGACCGAGCCCAAGTGGATTCCGACGCCCGACGAGGACGACCCGCTGTACCTCGTCGGCGGCTGGCTGGCGTACGGGCAGAAGGCCCACATCGACTGGTCCGACGACGGCCGGCCGCACCCGACGAAGCGGCCCTTCACCGTCCGGTCGGCCGAGACCGACGAGAAGGCCGTCCTGCTCACCGCCTTCTCCTCCGCCGTCGCCGGCCCCGACGGCTCGCTGCTGGTGCGCGGCGGCAACCCCGAGCAGGGCGAGGGCCTCTACCGGATCTCGCCGCGCGCGGACGGCGGCCGGCCGGAGATCGAACTGGTCGCGTCCACGGGGCAGTCGACCGTCATCACCCTCAACGGCTCCAGCGTTCCGCAGACGCTCTCCGGCGACCAGCTCGCGCGCGGGGTCGACTTCGGCTGGGACCTGTCGCGGGGGGACGCGACCGTCACGCTCACCCTGAAGCACATCCGCAGTGGGCAGTCGCTCGTCAAGACGTGGCCCGCCCCCGCTCCCGCCGACCTCGTCGACGGGACACCGCGCACGTTCACCTGGCACTGGGACGGCAAGGACCTGGAACGCCCGGACGGGCGGCTGAGCCCGGCCCGCGCGGGTGAGTACGAGTGGAAGATCGTCGCCACGCCCGACGAGGGGATCGGTCCCGAGCTGGTCACCACCGGCCGCCTCGCCGTGAACCGGCCGGTGGCGCCGCACGACTTCGACGGCGACGGCACCGCCGACCTCTTCGGCCGGAACCCCGGCGGTCTCCTGCGGTCCTTCCGGAGCGAGCCCGTCACGGTGGGCGGATCGGTCAAGAGCCTCGGCTGGGAAGACGTCGGTGGCGGCTGGCAGACCTTCGACCGGCTGGAGACGGCGGGGAACATCGCGGGATCGTCCTGGCCCGACGTCCTCGCCCGGGACACGACGGGCGTCCTGTGGCTGTACCAGGGCACCGGCGACCGGCACAAGCCGCTCTCCGGCAAGACCCGGATCGGCGGCGGCTGGCAGACGTACGACCGGATCGCGGCCGGCAGCGACGTCACCGGCGACGGCCGTCCGGACCTCCTGGCCACGGACAAGTCCGGTGTCCTGTGGCTCTACCCGGGCACCGGGAACGCCACCGCCCCCTTCTCCGCCCGCAAGGCGATGGGCGGCGGCTGGGGTGTCTACAACGAGCTGGTCGCCGTGGGGAACTTCGCCGGAGCCCCGGCCGGTGACCTGCTGGCCCGGGACAAGGATGGTGTCCTCTGGCAGTACCTCGGCAAGGGCGACGGCACCTTCGCCGCCCGCACCCGGGTCGGCGGTGGCTGGGGCGGCTTCAGGAGCCTCGTCGGCGTCGGCGACGCCAACGCCGACGGGTACGCCGACCTCATGGCCGTCGCCTCCGACATGACGTTCTACGCCGGTACGGGGAGCTGGAACGCGCCGCTCAAGGGCGGGGTGAAGACCGACGTCGCGGGCTGGGTCCACGACAACGACATCGCGTTCTAGTCCCGCGCCCGATCGTCCGGGGTGAGGGCGCACTCCGCCCACACCGTCTTCCCCGGCGCCCCGCTCCTCGGGCACCAGCCCCACCGCTCGGCGAGCGCGTCGACGAGCAGCAACCCCCGGCCCCCGTCCGCAAGTTCCGGACGGGGGCCGGGGGATTCTCCGGGCCGGGGAGGTACGCGCTCCGCCCGCGTGTCACTCACCTCGACCCGGGCGACCCCGCCGGCGACGCGCAGGGAGAGCCGGAAATCCCGCCCCGGCACGTGCCCGTGCCGCACGGCGTTCGTCGCCAGCTCGGCGGCGACGAGCACGGTGGTCTCGTGCGCCTCTGTCCCGTACGGGACACCCCACTCGTCCAGCCGAACGGCGACGAGGCGCCGCGCGAGCCGGGCGCCCCGGGCGGTGGACGTGAACCGCAGGGCGAAGACCCGGCTCCCCAAGTAAGGAGAGGCCGTGGAGAGTTGGGTGGTGACGGTGGGGCTGAGGTTGTTGCTCGTCATGCCCACCAAGCTCCTCTTGGTGGCGTAGCGTGACCAGGGGTGACGCACCGACGCGATGAGCTTGTACGTGCCGTGTCGGTGCCGGTACGAGAGGCGGGGCGCGGTGGCGGAAGAGCGGGCGGGCGCGGAGCCGGAGCCGGAGTCGGGGCCCGGGGTGGACGCGGGCCGGTCGGCGGACAAGTCCGGGCAGGGTGTGGTGGCGGCGTTCGGGCAGAGCCTGAAGACGCTGCGGACGCGGGCGGGGATGGAACGGGAGGAGTTCGGCAAGCGGCTGGGCTACTCGGCGTCGACCATCGCCTCGTTCGAGCAGGGCAGGAGGATCCCGCCGCCGCGCGCGATCGACCGGTCGGACGAGATCCTCGACGCGGGCGGGCTGCTGACGGTCTGGAAGGACCAGCTGGAGAAGGCTCAGTATCCGGCGTTCTTCCAGGGGATGGCTCAGCTGGAGAAGCAGGCGATAGAGCTGCTGGCGTACGACACTCTGGTGGTCAACGGTCTGCTCCAGACCGAGGGGTACACGCGGGCGCTGCTGAACAACCGGCGACCGCCGCTCGACGTGGAGACCATCGAGCAGCGCGTGACGGCCCGATTGGCCCGACAGGAGATCTTCGACCGGTACCCCGCGCCGTTCCTGAGTTTCGTCATGTGCGAGTCGGTGCTGCGACGGAAGTTCGGCGGGAGTCAGGTGTGGCGCGGGCAGCTGGAACAACTGCTTCTCGTCGGTCAGCGGAGGAACGTCGAACTCCAGGTCATGCCGCTGGCCTGTGAGGAGAACACCGGCGTGGACGGTCCGTTCACCGTCATCACTCGCGAGGACGGCAAGAGGTTCGTCTATGCCGAGGCGCAGGGCGCCAGTGTCCTGGAGACCGACCCCAAACCAGCGGTCCTCGCCGCCGCCCGCTATGGGATCATCCGCTCGCAGGCTCTCACCCCGCGAGAGTCGCTGGCGTTCATCGAGAAGTTGTTGGGAGAGCTATGAACAACGCTGAGCCCCTCGCCTGGTTCAAGAGCAGCTACAGCGGCGCCGAGGGCGGCCAGTGCATCGAGGTCGCGACCGGCGCGGGTGCCGTCCACGTCCGGGACTCCAAGGACGTGGCCCGCCCGGCCCTCCGGGTCTCGCGCGACGCCTGGGCCGGCTTCGTCGGGCTCGCCTCGGCGGAGTAGGTACATGCGGCGGTTGTACGCGGGAGTGCCCTGCTTGTCCGAAACGGGCCGGCAGGGCACTCGCGTTACGGGGAAGGATGCAGGCTCAGACATCACCACCGGCCGTCCGGCCGCGATGGAGCAGCCCGTACTCGACCTGCCCGGTGGGTGGGAGCTACGGCTCTGTCACTCGGTGGCCGACACGGCCTCCTGTCGTGGCGGAGAAGGCGCGGCACTCCTTCGAAGGCACCATGCGCAGCGCGCTGTTGCACGCCGACGGATGGCACGACGAGCATCTGCACGCCCTGGTCCGGGGCGACCTCTGATCGGGGCGACCTCCGATCAGGACGCCCCCTGGTCGTGCGTCTCCTCGTTCCGGTCGCCGCCCGCGACTTCCCGCAGGACCGGGAAGCGGCGCGGTGCCAGCGTCAGCAGGACCAGGAGCGCGAGGGCGGCCGCGGCCGCCGCGCCCACGAAGACGTAGTCCACCGCCGCGTCGACCGCCCGGCGCAGTTGGTCCATGGCCTCGGCCGTCAGGGAGTCGGGGGCGTCCAGGGCGCGGGACAGGGAGTCCAGGTCGCCGCCGCCGAGGCGGGCGGCGAGGACGCCGTTCGCCACGGCGCCGAACAGCGCCGCGCCCACGCTCTGGCCGACCTGTCGGCAGAAGAGGACCGAGGCCGTGGTCGTGCCCCTCTCCTCGTACGGGACCGTCGACTGGACGCCCACGATCAGCGGCAGTTGGAAGAGACCGAGGGCCGCGCCCAGGAGCAGCATGATCAGTGCGGGCTGCCAGGGCTCCCCGGGGAACGGCAGGAACGGGAACGCCAGCAGCAGGACCAGCGCGAGCGAGATGCCGATGACGGCGGTGAGGCGGAAGCCGATCCGGCCGTAGACCCGGTTCGAGAACGCCGCGCTGATCGGCCAGCTCAGGGTCATCACCGACAGCACGAAGCCGGCCGCTATCGGCCCGAGGCCCAGGACCGACTGGGCGTACGTCGGCAGGAAGACCGTCGGCGCGACCATGAGCAGGCCCAGCGCGCCCAGGGCGAGGTTGACGGCGGATATCGTGCGGCGGCGCCAGACCCAGCCGGGGATGATCGGGTCCGCCGCGCGCCGCTCGACGACCACCGTCACCGCGCCCAGGACGGCCGCTCCGGCGAAGAGGCCGAGGGACGGGGCCGACAGCCAGGGCCAGGCCACGCCGCCCTGGACGAGCGCGGTCAGGAGCAGCGTTCCCGTGGCGAAGATCGCGAGCGCGCCGGCCCAGTCGATCCGGACGCGTTCGCGTGGCGCGGTGCGCTTCGGTTCCTTCAGGTGCCTGACGATCAGCCACAGCGCCACCAGGCCCACCGGCAGGTTGATCAGGAAGATCCAGCGCCAGTCCGCGTACCCCGCGAGGAGGCCGCCGGCCGCCGGGCCCGCGACCGAGGAGGCGGCCCAGACGGAGGAGAGCTTCGCCTGGATCTTGGGGCGTTCCTTCAGCGGGTACAGGTCGGCGGCGATCGTCTGGATCGTGCCCTGGAGCGCGCCGCCGCCGAGGCCCTGGACGACGCGGAAGGCGATGAGGGAGGCCATGTTCCAGGCGGCCGCGCACAGCAGGGAGCCGATGAGGAAGAAGACCACCCCGGCGATCAGGACCGGCTTGCGGCCGAAGGTGTCGCTGAGCTTCCCGTACACGGGCAGGGTGACGGTCACGGCGAGCAGATAGCCGGAGAACAGCCAGGAGAAGACGGCGAGTCCGCCGAGGTCGCCGACGATCTGGGGGACGGCGGTGGACACGATCGTGCCGTCGATGGCGGCGAGCCCCATGCCGAGCATCAGGGCGGCCACTACGGGACCGCGGCGGGCGGCTGGGGTGGTCGGAACCGCTTGCGCGACCCCCTTCACGTACGGCTCCGTCACCGCGGCGTTCCTTTCTTCGTACACCTAAATGTTCGGGGTCAGGGTCCCACCAGGACCACGGGTGGAGGAACCCCTAGGGGCATCTCCCCCATACGGGCCAGGGGCGCTTCGTCCCGGCGGAGGAGGAGAACCGGCCTTCGCGGTTCTTAACTTGAACTTACAAACCACCCACTGCTCCACTCACCGCTCCGAGGAGAAAACCGTGACCACGGCTGTGACCATCCCCAGGCACGGGGGTACTGGAGGGCGTACGGCCGTCGCCGCGCGGGCGCGTCAGGTCGTCAAGGCGTACGGCTCCGGGGAGACCCGGGTCGTCGCGCTGGACTCCGTCGACGTCGACATCGCCCGCGGACAGTTCACCGCGATCATGGGACCCTCGGGTTCCGGTAAATCGACCCTGATGCACTGCCTCGCCGGGCTCGACACCGTCACCAGCGGCGAGATCTTCCTCGACGAGACCGAGATCACCCGGCTCAAGGACAAGAAGCTCACGCAGCTGCGCCGGGACCGGATCGGCTTCATCTTCCAGGCGTTCAACCTGCTGCCGACCCTGAGCGCCATCGAGAACATCACGCTGCCGATGGACATCGCCGGCCGCAAGCCCGACGCCGAGTGGCTGCGCCGGGTCGTCGACACCGTCGGCCTCTCCGAGCGGCTCAAGCACCGGCCCAACGAGCTCTCCGGCGGTCAGCAGCAGCGTGTGGCCGTGGCCCGCGCGCTCGCCGCCCGGCCCGAGATCATCTTCGGGGACGAGCCGACCGGAAACCTGGACTCGCGGGCGGGTGCCGAAGTCCTCGGCTTCCTCCGCACCTCGGTCGACGAACTGGGTCAGACGATCGTCATGGTCACCCACGACCCGGTCGCCGCCTCCTACGCGGACCGGGTCCTCTACCTCGCCGACGGGCGGATCGTGGACGAGATGCTCCGGCCGACCGCCGACGCCGTCCTCGACCGCATGAAGGACTTCGACGCGCGCGGGCGGACGTCATGAGTGTCATGAAGACCTCGCTGCGCAACTTCTTCGCGCACAAGGGGCGGATGGCGCTCTCCGCCATCGCCGTCCTGCTCTCCGTCGCCTTCGTCAGCGGCACCCTCGTGTTCACCGACACCATGAACACGACGTTCGACAAGCTCTTCGCGTCGACCGCCTCCGACGTGACCGTCAGCCCCAAGGGTGCGGCGGTCGAGGACGGGGCCCCGCAGTCCGGCCGCCCCGAGTCCTTCCCCGCCTCGCTCGTCGAGCGGGTCCGGAAGACCGAGGGTGTCCAGGCCGCGCAGGGCTCGGTCATCTCGACCAGCGTCACCGTCGTCGACGCGAAGAACAAGAACGTCGGGCCCACCAGCGGTGCTCCGACCATCGCCGTCAACTGGAGCCCCAACGAGCTGCGTTCGGTGGACATCGCCTCCGGCCACGAGCCGCGCGGCCCCACCGAGGTGATCGTCGACGGCGCCACCGCCGAGAAGCACGGTCTGAAGCTCGGCGACGAGCTGCGGACGGTCTCCGTCACCGGTGACTTCACCGCGAAGATCTCCGGCATCGTCGAGTTCAAGGTCACCAACCCGGGCGCCACCGTCGTCTACTTCGACACCGCCACCGCGCAGCGCGAACTCCTCGGCAAGGAAGGCCTGTTCACCCAGATCACGGCCGACGCGAAGCCCGGTGTCAGCGACGACGCCCTCAAGAGGAACATCGCCGCCTCGATCGGCGGCGGCTACAAGCTGCAGACCGCCGCCGAGGCCGCCGACGCGGGCCGCGAGGACGTCGCCGGCTTCCTCGACGTCATGAAGTACGCGATGCTCGGCTTCGCCGGAATCGCCTTCCTCGTCGGCATCTTCCTCATCGTCAACACCTTCTCGATGCTGGTCGCCCAGCGCACCCGCGAGATCGGCCTCATGCGGGCCATCGGCTCCAGCCGCAAGCAGGTGAACCGTTCCGTCCTCGTCGAGGCGCTGCTCCTCGGCTTCTTCGGCTCGGTCGCCGGTGTCGGCGCGGGCGTCGGGCTCGCCGTCGGACTGATGAAGCTCATGTCCTCGATCGGCATGGAGCTCTCCACCGACGACCTCACCGTCAAGTGGACGACCCCGGCCGTCGGTCTCGCCCTCGGCATCGTCGTCACCGTCCTCGCCGCCTACATCCCGGCCCGTCGCGCCGGGAAGGTCTCCCCGATGGCCGCCCTCCGTGACGCGGGCACCCCCGCCGACGGCAAGGCCGGCTGGGTGCGCGGCGGGATCGGTCTCGCCCTCACCGGCGCCGGAGCGGCCGCGCTCGTGGCGGCTTCCCGTGCCGCGGAGGCCGGTCCCGGTTCCCTCTGGCTCGGTCTCGGCGTCGTCCTCTCCCTCCTCGGCTTCGTCGTCATCGGCCCGCTCCTCGCGGGCGGAGTCGTCCGCGCCCTGGGCGTCGTCGTCCTGCGGATCTTCGGCCCGGTCGGCCGGATGGCCGAGCGGAACGCGCTCCGCAACCCGCGCCGCACCGGCGCCACGGCCGCGGCCCTGATGATCGGCCTCGCGCTCGTCGCCGCCCTGTCGGTCGTCGGCTCCTCGATGGTCGCCTCGGCCACCGACGAGCTGGACCGGTCCGTCGGCGCCGACTTCATCGTGCAGTCCGGCACCGGGCAGCCGATCGTGCCGCAGGCCCAGGCCGCCATGGAGAAGACCCCGGGCCTGGACCACGTCAGCGAGTACAAGTGGGTCGACGCCACCGTCACCGACCCCCGCGGCAAGACCACGACCGCCGACCTGGCCGCCACCGACCCGTCGTACATGAAGGACCTGCGCCGGGAGACCACCGCCGGCACCCTCGCCGACGCCTACGGCAAGGGCGCCATGTCGGTCGGCAGCGACTACGCCACCGAGCACGGCGTGAAGGTCGGCGACGTCCTGACCGTCGCCTTCAAGGGCGGCGAGAAGGCGAAGCTGAAGGTCGCGGCGATCACCGCCGACACCGGCCAGGTCGACAAGGGGGCGATGTACACCAACGTCACCACCCTCGCCGAGTACGTCCCCGCCGAGCGGATGCCGCAGAGCCTGCTGGTCCTCGCCAGCGCCAAGGACGGCCAGGAGACCCAGGCCTACCAGGCCCTCAAGGACGCGCTCGCGCCCTACCCGCAGTACAAGGTGAGCAACCAGGCCGACTACAAGGAGGAGCTGCAGAACCAGGTCGGGCAGCTGCTCAACATCGTGTACGGGCTCCTCGCCCTGGCGATCGTCGTCGCGGTCCTGGGCGTCGTGAACACCCTGGCCCTGTCGGTCGTCGAGCGGACCCGGGAGATCGGCCTCATGCGGGCCATCGGCCTCTCCCGCCGCCAGCTGCGCCGCATGATCCGCCTGGAGTCGGTGGTGATCGCCCTGTTCGGCGCGCTGCTCGGCCTCGGCCTGGGCATGGGCTGGGGCACCGCCGCCCAGAAGCTCCTGGCCCTGGAAGGCCTCGGGGTCCTGGAGATCCCCTGGTCGACGATCCTGACCGTCTTCGTCGGATCGGCCTTCGTGGGCCTCTTCGCGGCCCTGGTCCCGGCCTTCCGGGCGGGCCGGATGAACGTCCTGAACGCGATCGCGAGCGAGTAGCGGTCGCGGGAGGGAACGGGGGAACGGGGGAGTACGGCCCCGGTGCACACGCACCGGGGCCGTACGGCTGTCCGGACGTTCTGCCGTTCCGGCGTTCGGACCGCCGGCGCCCTTCCTTCGGGCGACTGACAGTGGCACGTCGTAGGCTGGTCACTTGCCGGGCCGTACGCGTCCGGTACCACCCCGGCCCGTGAGACGTGTCGGGCTGTTCGCGTTGCCCGCCCCCGTCACCCACCGGGATGGAAAGCTTCATGAGCCTGCACGGCCTGCTCGATGTAGTCGTCAAGGACACCGCCCTCGCCGAGGCCGTGAAGGCCGCCGCCGACGGGAACCGCCCGCACGTGGACCTGGTCGGCCCGGCGGCCGCGCGGCCCTTCGCCGTCGCCGCGCTCGCCCGGGACTCGGGGCGGCCGGTGCTCGCGGTGACCGCGACCGGACGGGAGGCCGAGGACCTCGCCGCCGCGCTGCGGTCGCTGCTCGACCCGGACAGGGTCGTCGAGTACCCCTCCTGGGAGACCCTGCCGCACGAGCGGCTCTCGCCCCGCTCCGACACCGTCGGCCGCCGTCTCGCCGTACTGCGTCGGCTCGCGCACCCCCGGGACGACGACCCGGCGGCCGGCCCCGTCAGCGTCGTCGTCGCACCGATCCGTTCCGTGCTCCAGCCGCAGGTCAAGGGCCTCGGGGACCTGGAGCCGGTGGCGCTGCGCTCGGGGCAGACGGCGGACCTGAACGAGATCGTGGAGGGCCTCGCGGCCGCCGCGTACTCGCGCGTGGAGCTGGTCGAGAAGCGCGGCGAGTTCGCCGTGCGCGGCGGCATCCTGGACGTCTTCCCGCCGACCGAGGAGCACCCCCTCCGGATCGAGTTCTGGGGCGACGACGTCGAGGAGATCCGTTACTTCAAGGTCGCCGACCAGCGGTCCCTCGAAGTGGCCGAGCACGGACTCTGGGCGCCGCCCTGCCGTGAGCTGCTGCTCACCGCGGACGTACGGGAGCGGGCGGCGGCGCTCGCCGAGGCCCACCCGGAGCTGGGCGAACTCCTGAACAAGATCGCGGAGGGGATCGCGGTCGAGGGCATGGAGTCCCTCGCGCCGGTCCTCGTCGACGACATGGAACTGCTGCTCGACGTCCTCCCCGAGGGGTCCATGGCCGTGGTCTGCGACCCGGAGCGGGTGCGGACCCGGGCCTCGGACCTGGTGGCGACCTCCCAGGAGTTCCTCCAGGCCTCGTGGGCGGCCACGGCGGGCGGCGGCGAGGCCCCGATCGACGTCGGCGCGGCCTCGCTGTGGGGCATCGCGGACGTCCGGGACCGGGCGCGCGAGCTGGGGATGTCCTGGTGGTCGGTGTCGCCGTTCGCGGCGGACGCGACGGCCGACGGCTCCGGCGGGGACACCCTCACCCTCGGCATGCACGCCCCCGAGTCGTACCGCGGCGACACCGCCCGCGCCCTCGCCGACACCAAGGGCTGGCTGGCCGACGGCTGGCGCACGGTCTACGTCACGGAGGCCCACGGCCCCGCGACCCGTACGGTCGAGGTCCTCGGCGGCGAGGGCATCGCCGCCCGCCTCGACGCCGACCTGGCGGAGATCTCCGCGTCGGTCGTGCACGTGGCGACCGGCTCCATCGACTACGGCTTCGTCGACGCGGCCCTCAAGCTCGCCGTCCTCACCGAGACCGACCTGTCCGGCCAGAAGGCGGCCGGCAAGGACGGCCAGCGGATGCCGGCCAAGCGCCGCAAGACCATCGACCCGCTGACCCTGGAGGTCGGCGACTACATCGTGCACGAGCAGCACGGTGTCGGCCGGTACGTGGAGATGGTCCAGCGGACCGTGCAGGGCGCGACCCGCGAGTACCTCCTCGTCGAGTACGCCCCCGCCAAGCGGGGCCAGCCCGGCGACCGGCTGTACATCCCGACCGACCAGCTGGAGCAGGTCACCAAGTACGTCGGCGGCGAGGCACCGACCCTGCACCGGCTCGGCGGCGCGGACTGGACGAAGACGAAGGCGCGCGCGAAGAAGGCCGTCAAGGAGATCGCGGCCGACCTGATCAAGCTGTACTCCGCGCGCATGGCCGCCCCCGGGCACGCCTTCGGCTCCGACACCCCGTGGCAGCGCGAGCTGGAGGACGCCTTCCCGTACGCGGAGACGCCCGACCAGCTGTCCACCATCGCCGAGGTGAAGGAGGACATGGAGAAGACCGTCCCCATGGACCGTCTGATCTGCGGCGACGTCGGCTACGGCAAGACGGAGATCGCGGTACGGGCCGCCTTCAAGGCGGTCCAGGACGGCAAGCAGGTCGCGGTCCTCGTCCCGACGACACTGCTCGTGCAGCAGCACTTCGGCACGTTCAGCGAGCGCTACTCCCAGTTCCCGGTGAAGGTACGGGCGTTGTCCCGCTTCCAGACGGACACCGAGGCGAAGGCGACCCTGGAGGGCATGCGGGAGGGCTCGGTCGACGTCGTCATCGGCACCCACCGCCTCTTCGCCTCCGAGACCAAGTTCAAGGACCTGGGCCTGGTCATCGTCGACGAGGAGCAGCGGTTCGGCGTCGAGCACAAGGAGCAGCTGAAGAAGCTCCGCGCCAACGTCGACGTGCTCACCATGTCGGCCACGCCCATCCCCCGTACGCTCGAAATGGCGGTGACGGGCATCCGCGAGATGTCGACGATCACCACCCCGCCGGAGGAGCGGCACCCGGTCCTCACCTTCGTCGGCCCGTACGAGGAGAAGCAGATCGGCGCCGCGATCCGGCGTGAACTGCTGCGCGAGGGCCAGGTCTTCTACATCCACAACCGGGTCGACTCCATCGACCGGGCGGCGGCGCGGCTGCGCGAGATCGTGCCGGAGGCGCGGATCGCGACGGCGCACGGCCAGATGAGCGAGACCGCCCTGGAGCAGGTCGTCGTCGACTTCTGGGAGAAGAAGTTCGACGTGCTCGTCTCCACGACGATCGTCGAGTCCGGCATCGACATCTCCAACGCCAACACCCTGATCGTGGAGCGCGGCGACAACTTCGGCCTCTCGCAGCTCCATCAGCTGCGCGGCCGTGTCGGCCGAGGCCGGGAGCGGGGTTACGCGTACTTCCTGTACCCGCCGGAGAAGCCGCTGACGGAGACCGCGCACGAGCGGCTCGCGACGATCGCCCAGCACACCGAGATGGGTGCCGGCATGTACGTGGCGATGAAGGACCTGGAGATCCGCGGCGCGGGCAACCTGCTCGGCGGCGAGCAGTCCGGCCACATCGCGGGCGTCGGCTTCGACCTGTACGTGCGGATGGTCGGCGAGGCGGTCGCGGACTACCGGGCGCAGATGGAGGGCGGGGTGGAGGAGGAGGCCCCGCTGGAGGTCAAGATCGAGCTTCCGGTCGACGCCCACATGCCGCACGACTACGCACCGGGCGAGCGGCTCCGCCTCCAGGCGTACCGCTCGATCGCCTCCGCGAACTCGGAGGAGGACATCAGGGCGGTCCGCGAGGAACTCACCGACCGCTACGGCAAGTTGCCGGAGCCGGTCGAGAACCTCCTCCTGGTGGCCGGCCTGCGCATGCTGGCCCGCGCGTGCGGCGTCGGCGAGATCGTCCTCCAGGGCGCGAACATCCGCTTCGCCCCGGTGGAGCTGCGCGAGTCGCAGGAACTGCGCCTGAAGCGGCTGTACCCGCGCACGGTGATCAAGCCGGCGGTCCACCAGATCCTGGTGCCGCGCCCGACGACGGGCAAGATCGGTGGAAAGCCGGTGGTCGGACGCGAACTGCTGGCGTGGACCGGGGAGTTCCTGACGACGATCCTCGGCTCGTAGGGGAAGCCGGGGGTGCGCCCAGGGCGCACCCCCGACCGGGAACTACAGCTCGTTCAGGTCCAGTGCCCCGGCCATCGCGCGGTAGCCCGCGTCGTTCGGGTGGAGGCCGTCGCCCGAGTCGTAGGCGGGGAGGATGCGGTCGGGGTCCGTCGGGTCGGCGACCGCGCGGTCGAGGTCGACGATCGCGTCGTACGTGCCCGAGGTGCGGACCCAGTCGTTGAAGGCGTCGCGCTTGGCCTCGTTGGCGGGGGTGTCGTAGAAGGAGCCCTTGACCGGGGTCAGGGTCGCGCCGATGACCTTCAGGCCCTTCGCGTGGGCCTGGCGGACCAGGGTGCGGTGGCCCTTGATCAGTTCGGCCACGGAGACGTCGGGGGTGGGCGCGGCCGGGAAGGTCACGGTGCTGCCGCCGATGTCGTTGAGGCCTTCGAGGAGGATGACCGTACGGACTCCCCGCTCGTTCAGGACGTCCTGGCGGAAGCGGGTCAGGGCCTTCTCGCCCGCCCAGGTCGTGTCGTTGACGACCTGGTTGCCGGCGATCCCCTGGTTGAGGACGGCGCGCGGCCGGCCGGCCGCGGCCAGGCGTTCGGCGAGTTCGTCCGGGTAGCGGTTGTCCGCGTCCGTCGTGGAGCCCACGCCGTCGGTGATCGAGTCGCCGAAGGTGACGATGCCGTCGCGGCGGGCGGTGTCACGGCCCCCGGTGACCTCGACGCCGGAGAGGAAGTACCAGGAGGTGCCGGACTCCTTGAAGGCCGAGCCGTCGACGTCCGCGCGGTGGTCGCCGTCGGCCCGGTAGCTGGTGGCGCCGGCGATGTGGTGGAAGGTGGCGGGGCCGGTCCGGCCCGCCAGGTAGAGGGTGACGGTCAGCGACTCGAAGGCCTTGACCGGGAACGGTGTTCCGTCGCTGAGAAGGGTCCCGCCGACCGGGATCGTCGTGGACGGACGGCCGTCGAAGCGCAGGGTGCGGACCGAACCCGCCCGCACCGCGCCGCCCTTGTCCGTGCGGGCGACGGTGGCGCCGGTGACGCGCAGCGGGGTGGTGCCGTAGCGGTTGCTCAGCTCGATGCGGGCCCGCGTACCGGAGGCGGTGACGCGGACGGTCTGTCGCACGGTGTGGTTGTCGAAGCCCTGCTGCGACCAGTTGGGGGCGAACGGCGCGGTCGGTGCCTGCGGGGACGCGGCCCAGGCGCCGCGCCAGGAGGCACCCGCTCCCGTGTGGTCGGGGGTGGCGAGGGCGGTCGGCGCCAAGGCGACGGTCGCCGTGGTGAGCAGGGCTGTCGCGGTGCGACGGAGGGTGTTCGAGGTTCTCATGTTCTCCGTCAATTGCTGACCGACGCGGGCTATTCCCCGTCTTCCGGTTCGCCGGGCGGGAGTTGGCCGGTGAAGAGCAGGCCGGTGAGGGAGCGGAAGTACTCCTCCGGGTCCCGGTCGCCCAGTGCGCCCGTCACGTTGTGGGTGAGGAGCAGCGTCGCGAAACCGTGGGCGAGCGACCAGGCCGCGATGCCCGCCGTACGGGCGTCGGGGACGTCCGTCAGGTCGGCGACGCCCGCGCGGAGTTCGGCCGAGGCGCGTTCCTTGGCGGCGAGCAGGTCCGGGTCGTCGGCGCGCAGCAGTTCCGGCTGGAACATGACCTGGAAGTGGGCCGGGTGCTCGACCGCGAACCGCACGTACCGCACCCCGCGTTCGCGCAGCTCGGGCGCGGAGGCGAGGGCCTCGGCGAGGAGCCCGTACCCCTCGGTGGCGAGGGCGGTGAGGAGCCCGGTGCGGTCCTTGAAGTGGTGGGCGGGCGCGGCGTGCGAGACGCCCGCGCGGCGCGCGAGGTCGCGCAGGCTGAGCGCCGCGGGGCCGTCGGCGGCGATGACGTCGAGGGCGGCGGCGAGGACCGCCTGCCGCAGGTCGCCGTGGTGGTAGGAACTCCGGCTCGTGCTCGTCATGGGAGGAGCCTAGCGGTCATCTAGTCATTGACAAGTTCGGGGGTCGCGGAGCACTATCTAGTCACTGACTAGATAGTGAGTGAGCGAAGAGGAGCCTGCCGTGGAATCCGGACGCGTACGTCAGATGTGGCACCTGCTCGAACCCCTGCACGCCCTGCTCTACTACGCCCCCGAGGCCTTCGACGAGGCCGCCGCCCTCGGCTACGACACCTCCGAGCGCTGGCCCTCGTACTTCGCCTGGCGCATCGCGCCCCTCGGAGCCGCCGGCCCGGACCGGGTGGCCGGCGCCTTCTACAGCTTCAGCCCCGCGATGATCGCCCGGTACGTCCCCGCCGTCTGGGAGACCGCCGCCCCGGCCGACGTCCTCGCCGCGCGGCTCCGGGCCGTCGACCGCACGTACCGGGCCGTCCTGGGCGAGGAGCTCCTCGCGAGCCCCGAACTCGCCGAGGCCGCCGCCCTCGCCCGCGCGGCCGCCGACGGGGCGACGGCGACCGCCGACCCCGCCGTCGCGCGCCCGCTCGCCGTCGCCAACGCCGCCCTGCCCCGGCCCGAGGCCCCGCACCTGGTCCTCTGGCAGGCCGCGACGATCCTGCGCGAGCACCGGGGCGACGGGCACCTCGACGCCCTCGTCGACGCGGGGCTCGACCCCGTCGAGGCGCTCGTCTCCTTCGCGGCGATCGGCGCCGCACCCGAGCCCGTCTTCGAGAGCCGGGGCTGGAGCGCCGAGGAGTGGGCGGCGGCACGCGACCGCCTCACCGCCCGGGGCCTCCTGGACGCGGACGGGGCCGCCACCGAGGCGGGCCGCACCCTGCGCGCCGAGGTCGAGCGGCGTACGGACGAGCTCGCCGCCGCCCCCTGGGCCGCCCTCGGCCCGGACGGCACCGCCCGGCTCGCCGAGCTGCTCGGCGGCCCCTGGCTGGCCGCGATCGGCTCCGGCCTGCTGCCCTCCGAGAACACCCTCGGCATCGGCAAGGTGTGAACCGTGCGGTCCGTGGGGCCTTCGACCCGTCCGATTCGGGACCAAGGGTGCGAAGGCCCCCGTATCGCTCGGCCTAGGATTCCAGGGTGTTGACGTATCGAAGGACCCTGGCCGCCTCGGCACTTGCCGTCGCCGCGCTCATAACCACCGCCTGCTCGCCCGGAGCTGACAGCCCGGAATCCGGCGGGGGCGCGGGCGGAAAGCCCGCCGCGCGCGGGACCGCCCTCGCCGCCGTGGACACGCTCACCGTGAAGGGCCGCGCCCCGAAGACCGGTTACGAGCGGGAGAAGTTCGGTCGCGCCTGGGTGGACGTCGACGGCAACGGCTGCGGCACCCGCGACGACATCCTCAAGCGCGACCTGGCCGGCGTCCGGTTCACGGACGGCCGTTGCAAGGTCGCCTCCGGCACCCTCGCCGACGACCCGTACACCGGCACCAGCGTCCGCTACGTCCGGGGCCGCAGCAAGGTCGACATCGACCATGTCGTCGCGCTCTCCGACGCCTGGCAGAAGGGGGCGCAGAAGTGGGACGGGGAGACCCGGCGCCGGTTCGCCAACGACCCGCTCAACCTGCTCGCCGTCGACGCCTCCACCAACCGCCGCAAGTCCGACGGCGACGCGGCGACCTGGCTGCCGCCGAACAAGGCCTACCGCTGCACCTATGTGGCCCGGCAGATCGCGGTGAAGAAGAAGTACGGGGTGTGGGTGACGGGCGGCGAGCGGGACGCGATGAAGCGGGTCCTCGGCGGGTGTCCGCAGCAGAAACTTCCGTAGCGGGTGCCGGATCCCGGAAATCCGATTGGCATGGCCGGAAATGATCTTTAGCCTGCTCGTATGGACCTGAACATATCGACCCTCGCCGAGCGCCCCGAACTGGAAGGGCCGATGTGGGGCATGAGCGACCTCTGGCCCGAGTTCATGATGTACGACCCGGTGGGCTGGGCGAACATGGGGCGGATCGCGCGCGAGCTCCCGGAGTTCGTGCTCGTGGCCACCGACACGGAGGGCAAGGTCGTCGCCCGCGGCTTCTGCGTCCCGTTCCGCCTGGACGTCGACGGCCGCCGCGAGCTGCCGGCCCGTGGCTGGGACGAGGTGATGCTCTGGGCGTTCTCCGACCTGAAGCACGGCCGGGAGGCCGACACCGTCAGCGCCATCGAGATCACGATCGACACGAGCGCCCTGGGCCAGGGCCTCTCGCACCGGATGCTGGCCGCCATGCGCGAGCACGTCGCCGGGCGCGGCTTCGCCGAGCTGGTCGCCCCGGTCCGCCCCAACGGCAAGCACCTGGAGGCCGAGGCCTCCATCCACGAGTACGCCTTCCGGACCCGCGAGGCCGACGGGCTGCCGCACGACGCGTGGCTGCGCGTCCACGTCCGCGCGGGCGGTGTCATCGAGGCGGTGGCCCCGGCCTCGATGACGGTCTCCGGGTCCGTCGAGCAGTGGCGCAAGTGGACCGGCCTCCCCTTCGACGTGGACGGCCCGGTCGAGGTCGAGGGCGCGCTCGTCCCCGTCCACTGCGAGGCCTCGCGCGGTTACGCGGTCTACGTCGAGCCCAACGTCTGGGTCCGGCACAGTCTCTGAACGTTCGCGCACGACAGTCTCTGAACGTTCGCGTACGTACGTACGTACGCGTGAGGGGCCGCATTCCCCCCCGGGAGCGGCCCCTCACCCGCACGCGTGTCCTCCGCGTGGGTCATGTGGTCAGTCGGTCTTGACGATGTCGTCGGCCGCCGGGATCTTCGCCACGACCGGCTTCCCGTACTGCGAGAAGGCGATCGTCCCCGGCTCGTCGCCGCCCACCGTGACCATCTTCAGGACGTACGGCGTGCCCTCCGTGGCCACGTACAGCGTGGACGACTCGCCGTCGTCCCCCGGCTCCGTCAGCTTCAGGGCCTTCTGCCCGTCGACGGTGGTCTCCTCGCCCTTCACGATGCCGCTCGCCCCCTGCTCGAACCCGCCGAGGAGCGACTTCAGGTCGCAGAGCTCCAGCATGTCCTTCGCGTCGGGGTCGGAGAGCGGCGCCTCCAGCCAGCGGCCCCTGAGCTCCTTGAGCGTGGCCTCCTGGACCTCCGGGCTCTCCTCCTGGACCTGCTCGCGCAGGTAGGCCTCGTCGAAGCGCATGTACACGCTCTTGCCGTCGGCCTTGACGAGCTCGGCCGTGCTGGTCGCTCCCAGGGTCAGCGTGCCGGCGCACTTCCCCCGGGTGTCGAGGGCGAGAAAGCCGCTCGTCGGCTCGTCGGCGGATCTCAGGTCGACGCGCACGGTCACGGACTTCGCGGTCTTCGTCGCCGCGAAGGCCTTGTCGACGATCTGCGACCCCGTCAGGTCCCCGAACGCGCCCGCCGGCTTCTCGTCCTCGCCGAACGGGCCGCAGGCCGCGGCGCCGAGCGCGACGGTCGCGCACAGCAGGGCGGCGACGGCGGTCCGGCGGGTCCGGGGGCGGGGGTGGGCGTGTGCGCGCATGGTGGTGGTGTCTCCGAGAGGGGGAGTGCGAGGGGAGGGCGGGGGGCCGGACCGGCTCGGGTCAGCCGATCTTCAGGTCCCACTGGGTGGCGTCGTAGGCGAAGCCCGGGGCGACCTCGACGGTCAGGTTCTTGGCGTCCTTCGGGGCGTCGAAGACGTAGGTGACGGTGGCCTTCTTGCCGGGCAGGACGGTGCCTTCGAAGCCCGTGCCGGCCTTCTCGTCGAAGACCTGCTCGGCCTCGACGCCGTCCTGGCCCGCCCGCGCGTTCACCATGACGGCCACGGCGTCGAACTTCTCCTTGCCGGCGTTCTTGACGACGACGGTGACCTGGTAGGCCTTGTTGCCCTTGGTGTGGCCGGCCGCGTACTCGCTGGGGGTGAACGGCTTGGGGTTCGAGACCGTGACCTCGACGTCGTCCTCGTAGACCTGGGTGTCGCCGGCCGCCAGGCTGCCGCTCTTGTCGGCCGGGGGCTTCGACGCGGAGTCCGCGGGGGCCTTGCCGTTCGGGGTGCTCGACGGGTCCTTCGGAGCCGTCTCCTTGATGCTCTTGTCGAGCTCGTCGACCGCCTCGCTGACGGCCGTGACCGTGATGACCAGGCCGACGACCGAGAGGACCAGGGACACGAGGCCCAGGATGGCGCCGGTGAGCGTCACTCCCTTGTTGTTCGCCTCGCCGCGCTTCACGCGGCCCTTGCCGACGAGGCCCAGGATCAGGGCGATCAGGCCGAGGATGCCGGCCAGCCAGAAGAGGAGCGGGATCAGCCCGGAGAGCGTGCCGATGATGCCGAGGATCAGGGCGGCGGTGCCGAGTCCGTTGCGCATGTGCGTGTGGGGCGCGGCAGGCGGAACCTGGGTGTCGTACGACATGGGTGTGTCCTCCCGGACAGAGAAGATGTCTGGCGCGATGGGTCAATCAGACCAGAGCCTGTGAACCGAGTCAACACGGTTCACGAGAGACGGGTCGACTCACGCTGTGAAGTGGTGCTGTGGACGTTCGTCAGTAAGATCGGAGTCACACGAGGACGCGTCAGCGGGTGAGCCAGGGAGATGGGTCGGGTGCCGGAGAGCGCAGGAGAGTCGGGCGCAACAGAGGTGACCGCCGCCGGGATCGCCCGGCTCGCCGGGGTCGGACGGGCCGCCGTCAGCAATTGGCGCCGCCGCCATCCCGATTTCCCCAAACCCGTGGGCGGCACGGAGACCAGTCCGTCCTTCGCCCTCGCCGAGGTCGAGCGATGGCTGCGCGACCAGGGCAAACTGGCCGAGGTCCCGCTCCGAGAGCGCGTCTGGCAGCAGATCGCGGGCCATCCGGCCGGCGCGGTCACCGCCCTCGTGCACGCGGGCTGCGCGCTCCTTCTCGTACGGGACCGGTCG
The DNA here is from genome assembly GCF_036192275.1 of Streptomyces sp. NBC_00250. Lineage (NCBI taxonomy): Bacteria > Bacillati > Actinomycetota > Actinomycetes > Kitasatosporales > Streptomycetaceae > Streptomyces > Streptomyces sp. NBC_00250. Next base: position 5,498,434 of record NZ_CP108088.1, read on the forward strand.
GCGGCCTGGCCGTCGCTGGCCGAGCTCCCGGACGAGCGGCTCGTGGAGGTGCTGCCGGTCGCGCTGGAGGAGACGCTCACCGAGCGCATCGGTCCGGAGCGGGCCGTCCTCACCCCCACCGCGACCGCGTTGAAGCCCTCCGTGCCCCTTCTGCGGGGAGCCGCCGAACTCGCGGCCGGGACGGGCGTCCAGGAGGCCTTCGAGTTCCTGCTCGGCCGTCACCTCGACGCCAATCCGCGCCAGTACACACTGACGCCACCCGGGCCCGCGTCCCTCATGGCGGCACTCGCCGGAGCCGGAACCCGTAAGGAAGCCGGAGCCGGAACCCGTACGGAAGCCGGAGCCGGAACCCGTACGGAGGCCGGAGCCGGAACCCGTACGGAGGCCGGAGCCGGAACCCGTACGGAAGCCGGAGCCGGAACCCGTACGCAAGAGGGGGCCTTCACCCCCCTCACCGTCCTCGACCCCGCCTCCGGCACCGGAAGCCTGCTGAGTGCCGTCGAACACCCCGGTGCCGTCTGCGGCCAGGACGCCGACCCCGATCTCGCCGCGCTGACCGCCCTGCGCCTGGCACTCTCCACCGACGCCGACATCCGGGTCCGGACCGGTGACAGCCTTCGTGCCGACGCCTTCCCGACGCTGGCCGCGGACGCCGTCCTGTGCCACCCGCCGTTCAACGAGCGCAACTGGGGCCACGACGAGCTCGCCTACGACCCGCGCTGGGAGTACGGCTTCCCGGCCCGCACGGAGTCCGAACTGGCCTGGGTGCAGCACGCCCTCGCCCGGCTCCGCCCCGGCGGGACCGCCGTCCTCCTCATGCCGCCGGCCGCCGCCTCCCGCCGTTCGGGCCGCCGGATCCGCGCCGATCTGCTCCGCCGCGGCGCCCTGCGGGCCGTCGTCGCGCTGCCCGCGGGCGCCGCACCCCCGTACGGCGTCCCGCTCCACCTGTGGGTGCTGCGCAAGCCGGTCCCGGGCGAGCGCCACACCGCCGAACTCCTCCTCGTCGACACCGCCTCCGAGCACACCGGTCCGTCCAGGGACGGTCAGGGCCGGGACCGGCTCGACTGGGCCGCCGTGCACACCGCCGTCCTGGAGGCCTGGACGCCGTTCGACCGGGACGGGACCGTGGCCGGGGCGCCGGGAGCGAGCCGCTCCGTCCCCGTCATCGAGCTTCTGGACGACGACGTGGACCTTGCTCCGGCCCGGCACCTGCCGCCACCCGCCGCCGCCGAGGGCGCGGCCCAGCTGACGGGCGTACGGGAGCGGCTGACGGAGACCCTGCGCCGTACGCGGGAACTGACGCCGCCGCCCGTGACCGACCCGGCGGGCGCCGTCGGCGTCGGCCGGCCCACCACGACGGTCGGCGAACTCGCGCGCGCCGGGGCCCTGACGCTCCGCGCGGGCGGTGCGGGCACGACCCCGGCCGACGCCCCGGTCGCCGTCCTCACCGACCACGACGTCCTTTCCGCGCAGCCGCCGTCGGGCGCGCTGCCCGACGGCCCGCCCGAGGAGCCCGTCCTCCTGGCCGCCGGTGACGTGGTCGTCCCGGTCCTGGGCGGCGGCGCGATGATCCGGGTCGTCGAGGACTCGGCGGAGGGCGCCGCGCTCGGCCGCAACCTCCAGCTGTTGCGCCCCGATCCGGCGGCCCTCGACCCCTGGTTCCTGGCGGGCTTCCTCCGGGCCACCGCCAACACCCGCCAGGCCAGCAGCTACGCCTCCACCGCGACCCGCGTGGACGTCCGCCGCCTCCAGCTCCCCCGCCTGCCGCTGTCCGAACAGCGCCGCTTCGGCGACCGCTTCCGCGCCCTGGCCGCCTTCGAGGACGCCCTGCGCGAGACCTCCCGCCTCGGCGACCAGCTGGTCCAGGGCCTGTACGACGGACTGGCCGACGGCACGGTGGCGCCCTGACGACCACCTGATCCGTCACGTCCGCCCGGCGGCTCGCGCGGCACCTCGCGGGGGCTCCTCTCGGCAACGGTTCGGGGTATCCCGGATCCGCTGTCCGAATCGGTGTATACGCTCGTCTCCGCACCCGATCCGTTCGAGCAGGAGCAGCAGGAATGTACGGCCCTCCCCAGGCCCCGCACGCCCCGCAGTCGCCTCAGCCGGCGCAGCCGCCGAAGGCCCCCGTCCCCGGCGGGCTCGTCGCCCTGCGCGTGCTGTTCTGCGCGCTTTCCCTGCTCAGCTGCGGTTTTCTCGGCTGGGCGCCGTTGCTGCGGCTCGCGATCATCACCCGTAAGGCGCGGGACTGGGCGCTGTTCGTACTGGCCCTGCTCGGGTCGGCCGCGCTCTTCACGTACATCGTCGTGACGGCGGAGAAGGAGAGCGGCGATCTGGAGGCCTTCCTCGGGATCGGCGCGATCGTGCTCCTGTCGGCCGGCTCGATCACGTACTACCTGGTCGCGGAGATCCGCCACTTCGACCCGCTCCGCACGCAGCCGCAGCACCGGCCGCTCGGCTACGCGTACGGCACCGCCGTCACCACGCCCAGCGGGCCCGTCGCCCAGAACCCGTACGCGGGCGAACCCCCGTCCGGCGCCTTCCCCGGTCCCGCCACCCCCCACGCTCCCCGCAGCGCCCCCCGCATCGACCAGGTCCGTGCCGAGCTCGACGAACTGAGCGAGCTGCTCCGGCACACCGGAGAAGACGACGGTCGGGCATGAACGGGCGGGTCATCGGCGGGCGTTACGAGCTCGCCACCGTCATCGGGCAGGGCGGCATGGGCCAGGTCTGGACGGCGTACGACCGGAGGCTCGACCGCCGGGTCGCGGTGAAGCTGCTCCGGCCGGCCACCATGACGGGCCCGGCCACCGCCGCCGACGAGCTGCGCCGCCGCTTCGTGCGGGAGTGCCGGGTGACCGCGCGCGTCGACCACCCCGGTCTGGTCACCGTCCACGACGCGGGCAGCGAGGGCGAGGACCTGTATCTCGTCATGCAGTACGTGGCGGGCGCCGACCTCGCCGACCATCTCGCCGAGCACGACCCGTACCCCTGGGAGTGGGCGGTCAGCGTCGCCGCGCAGCTGTGCGCGGTCCTCGCCGCCGTCCACGCCGTGCCGATCGTGCACCGCGACCTCAAGCCGCGGAACGTGATGGTCCGCCCCGACGGGTCCGTCATCGTCCTCGACCTCGGCGTCGCCTCCGTCCTGGACAGTGACACCACCCGCCTCACCCACACCGGTTCCCCCATCGGCAGCCCGGCCTACATGGCGCCCGAGCAGGCCATGGGCGGCGCGGTGGGACCCTGCACCGACCTGTACGCGCTCGGGGTGCTCCTCCACGAACTCCTGAGCGGGAACGTGCCGTTCGCCGGATCCACCGCGCTCGGGGTCCTGCACCGGCATCTGTACGAGCCTCCCGTGGCGATCCGTCAGCTGCGGCCCGAAGTCCCCGAGGTCCTCGAAGCACTCGTCCTCCGGCTGCTCGCCAAGGACCCGAGGGAACGGCCCTCCGGCGCGCACGAGGTGTACGAGCACCTGCTGCCGCTGCTCCCCGCGCGCGGGGCCCCGGCGGGCCCGATGGACCCGACCCGGCCGTTCCTCCGCCCGCACGCGCCCTGGCCGGACCGTCCGGCGGTGACCGCCGGGCCGCAGGCCGCTCCGGCCGTTCCTGCGCCGCCCGTTCCGCCGCCCCTGCCGCCCACCGCCCCCCGGACCGACCCGAGGGCGCCGTACGCGCCGCCGCAGCCGCCGCCCCCCTCCGCCGGGGCCGCCCGTCCCGACGTCGCCGCCGCCGTCGAAGAGGTCAAGAGGCTGCTGGGGGAGGGGGCGCTCACGCAGGCCGTGGACATGCTCGGCGGCATCCTGCCCGCCGCCGCGGCCGAGCACGGCGAGCGGTCGCCGGTCGTCCGCATCCTGCGCAAGCAGTTCGCGTCCACGCTCATGGACGACGGCCAGTACCGGCGCGCGCTGCCGGAGCTGCGCCGCCTCGCGGCGGACCGCGACGCGGAGGCGGGCCCGGCGGATCCGCAGGCCCTTCAATTCCGTTATGACGCCGCCCTGTGCCTGGAGCAGCTGGGGGAGACGGCCGCCGCGCTCGCCGAGTTCCGTGCGGTCCTGCCGTACTACGAGGGTGATCCGGCCCGCGCCTTCGACATCCGGCAGCGGATCGCGCTGCTGCTCGTGGCGACGGGTGAGCACGCGGCCGGGCAGGACCAGCTCCAGCGGCTGCTGTTCGACGCGGAGCGCGCGTACGGGCCGTATCACCCGCTTCCGGCGGAGTTGCGGCGGGCGCTGGAGCACCAGCGGCAGCTGGGACCGCGCTCCTGACGGAGCGACAGGATCACGACTCGGCAACTGATCGGTCAGTGGATCTTGATGATCCTTTTTATCCTTTTTAGCGCATGTAACGTTCGCGTCTGATCATGTCCGCGTCCCCAAGGAATCCCTCATGACGACGCCGCCCGCGCCCTTCACCCCCGAGCAGCCCGCCGCTCCCGAGCAGCCCGCCGCGCCCGCGAAGAAGGGCAGCCGCATCCTCAAGAAGGTCGGCGGTGTCGTCGTCGCGATCGCCGTCGCCCTCGCCGTGAAGCTCGGCCTGCCCTACCTCACCGGCGACGCCCCGGTGCACGCCAAGGCCGGCGAGTGCGTCACCGTGACGGGCCCGGACAACGACCCCAAGGTCGACACCACGGACTGCTCCTCGGGCAAGGCCGACCTGTTCAAGGTCGTCAAGGTCATCGACGACACCTTCGACGTCAACAAGTGCGGCGAGGAGCTGTCGGCGCTCGCGCAGCAGCTGGAGTCGGACAAGTTCGTGCTGTGCCTGGAAGAGGTCCCCGCGAAGTAGTTCGCGCGAACACGCCTTCCGCGAAGGGCCGGAACCCCCACCGGGGTTCCGGCCCTTCGCGCATGTTCGCCGGTCACGGCTCGGCGGGCTGCGGGACCGCCCCCGGATCGGCGACGGACGGGTCGGCCGGGGCGGGCGTGGGCGTCAGCGGGGGTTCGCTGACGCCCGGGGGACGGGCGGGCGGCGCCGGAGTCGGCGCGACCGGCCCACCGGGCAGCAGGACGAGCAGATACGCGGCTGCCACGGCGGCGGCGGCGCCGAGCCCCGCGAAGGCGACCCCGCGCACCCGCCGCAGCCCCCAAGTCCGCCCCCGCGGAGGTGCGTCGCACCGCAGGTCCCGGTACGTGACGAGGTCGGCGCGGGCGGCGAACGCGGCGCGCAGCCGCTCCTCGGTGGCGGTGCGGGGCTCCTCGGCATGCGGTCTCATCGGTCCGCCTCCAGCTTCTTCTCCAGGGCGTCGAGCGCGCGGCTCGCGGTGGACTTCACCGTGCCGCGCGAGATCCCGAGCGTCTGCGCGATCTGTGCCTCGGTCAGTTCCGACCAGTAGCGCAGGACGAGGACCTCGCGCTGGCGCCGGGTCAGCTCCGCGAGCGCGTCGAGCACCTGCCGGTGCTCCTCGGCGAGCAGCAGTCCCTCGTCGACGGGTGCCCCGGCGACCGGGTGGGGCGGGGTGTACGCGCGCGCGGTGCGGCGCCTGCGCAGCACGGAGCGGGCCGCGTTGACCACGGCGGTGTGCAGGTACGCGCCCGGGTCCTGGAGCCCGTGGAGGGAGGTGCCGTACGTCCGGTACACGGCGGCGAACGCGTCCTGGACGACGTCCTCGGCGCTGTGCAGGTCGTCGACCAGGAAGAGTGCGAGCCGCACCATGTCGAGCCGCCGGGCCCGGTACAGCTCGGTGAGGGTGGGCGGCGGCGGTTCGGAGGCGTACGAGGTGCCCACCGCGTGCAGATGCCGCCCGCGTACCGCCCCCGGAGCGTCGTCGGCCCGGGTCCGGGACACCCTGGCGAGCAGCCGGGCCCACCAGGGCGGCGGCCGGTCCGTGGGTACGGCCATGGGTACGGCCATGGGCACGGGTACGGCTGCGGGTACGGCGTACGACAAGTGCACGGTCCTCGATCCGTTGCGGGAGGACGGGCGACCGGACCGGGACCTGCGCAAGCCCGACCCGGTCGCCCGCCCCGCGGTCCACCGCTGGGCGCGGCTACTTCCTGATGCCTACTTCCCGATGCCTACTTCCGGACGCCGGTGCCGGGCTTGATCACGCGGGGTGCGGCCTCGGCGGGGGCGGGAGCCGGGGCGGGAGTGGCGCTGGGATCGGCCGCCGGCTTGACCGCCGGCTTGGCGGCCGGGGCCGGGGCGGGCGTGGCGGCGTCGACGACCTTGGGGGCGGCCTCGGGCGCGGCGGGCTTCGGGGCCTCGGCCTTCGGCGTGGCGGGCTTCGGGGCGTCGGCCGGGGCCGGGGCGGCCTCGGGGGCGGCGTCCGGGGCGGTCACCTTCGGCGTGGCCGGGGCGGGCCGCGGACCGGAGTCGGCGATGGCCTGAGCGGCGAAGCCGCCGCCGAGGAGGAGCGCGGCACCGGCGACGACGCCCAGGATCCGGGGGCGGGGGCGGAAGGTCCGCTTGCTGTGGCTGGACATGGGGTTCTCCCGAGGAAGGGGACGGACACGGTCTGGTGGATCAGCTGAAGGGCGCCTTCAACCCACCAGACGTGCGTCACCCCCCGAGGTTGCGATCCGGGTCCGGAAATCTTCCGCGGGGTCGCCGCCGGGTCTCGGCGCGGGGCGACCCGGCCGGCGACCGTGTCAGTAGCGGTTGGGGAACAGGCTCCTCTCCGCGTCGGTGAAAGGGCGACCGAGGTTCTGGCCCTGGCGGGGTACCAGGAGCTGCGCGAGTGCCGTGTTGCGGAGGTCGGCCTCGGACCCGTAGTCGACGTTCGGGTAGGCCTCCCGGCTGCTTGCCACCCAACGATCGAGGATGGGAGTGGCGGCTTGGCCGTCGAGCAGCTCGTTGAACCGGCGGGCGACCTCGTCCGCGAGGACGTCCGTGGACTTCTGGTGTCTCTGGGATCGCCTGCCGGTGGCGCCCTGTTCCATCATCTCGGACACCTGGCGCACCAGTCGCGAGCGCACCGCGCCGGTGTCGAGGAATCCGACGGCTCGTTCCCTGGCTTCTTCCCGGGTGTAATTCTCCTGCCTGGAATCGTATCGGCGCAATGTCGCGTGGAGCGCGCCCTCTCCATGTCCCAGAGCGGCTCCCAGCTCATCTGCGGCGCCACCGCCCGTGGCCATGCGGCTGGAATTCTCCAGGGTGAGGCAGCCGCGGACGAGATTGCTGAGTGCGGTTGCCCAGACATGGTCCGGAACTCTGGATGCAAGTGCGGTGCGGCACGCTGCGAGTTTGTTCTCCAGTTGGGCGCCGAGCCTCATCCAGTCCGAATTCTCACCCTTCGGGGCGCCGGACCGTACGCAGTATTGAAGTGTGCTTGCCGCCCATTCCAGTACGTTGCCGACAGGCTTTCCGCTGAGGGAATTGACAGCCGCTTCGTGGGTGAGTTTCCAGGCGATCGTGTGTGATCTCTGTGTCGTTCCGCCGTACTGGGTCGGAGGTCGCTCCCTTTGGCTCATGAGTGCCTCGTCGACGTACTGCCGTCCGTCGCTGTAGGTCTCGACCGACAGCATGACGGTGAAGCCCGAGTCCAGCTTGCCGAAGTGCAGGGGTTCGATCAGGCCCTGGATGATCGCATCCGCATAGGTGGGCTGCTGCTGCTGGGGCAGCGCGTACGGCTGTCGACCCGCCGAGCCCGCGACGCCGGGGAAGGCCACTCCGATGTTCTCCCAGAGCTCGGCCTGGGTGCGCGCCGTCAGCTGCTGATTCCTCGGCGTCTCGTGGAGGGAGTTCACATAACTCTCCAGCGTCTGCGCGGGCTCCCTCTGGTTCGCGGCCAGCCTCTCCTGACCGCGGAGGTAGGCCATGGTGCTGCCCTCGCCGTGACCCCCGGAATTTCCCTTCTGCGTGGCGAGAGGGCTGAGCTGATAAGCCTCCACATACAGCCTGATGAGCCTGGAAAGACCGGTCCTCCACTCGGTCAGAGGGGCCGGGTTGTTCATCATCTGGCGAATGAGGTCCTGGGTTTCCGTTATCTTCTCCGAAAAGTCTGCCGGAGCCTGAGGCAGGGCTGATTGCGTATAGAGACCTCTTTCTGTGGATTGCTGGGAAAGTTTCTGGGTCCCGCTTCGGATGTACTCGATCAAAGCGCGTGCGGGGCGGTGGGAGAAGGCCTTCAGTGTCTCTCTGATGAGCGTCCATGCGACGATGTGGTCTTCCTGGGTGCCGAACTGGGTCGGCGGCCTTTCGTTGTCGCTCAGCTGTATCTGGCCCACCAGGACGTCGGCCATGCGGACCGCTTGCGCGTGTTCCCCGTGCACCGGGACGTCGGCCATGAAACCGCTCGTGGGGCCAGGTCCGGTGAGGTTGAACGAGCGCTCACGCGTGAGCCGGGGCAGCCGCGCCGGTTCCCAGTCCATCCGCTGCACGGCGACCGGCCCGGTCGGAGTCTCCGACGCGCCGCGGCGGGGGTCGGCGGTGTCGTCGCGCAGGGGCGCGGCGCTTCGCATCACCCGGGTGGCGTTGGCCTCGGCCGCCCGCTCGAAGCGGTCCGAGGGGTCGCTGACGGCGAGGCCGGAGCCGTTGTCGGTGCCGGCGACGGGGCCTTGGCGCTGCTGGATGACGTGGGTGAGCTCGTGGGCGAGGGTGTGCTTGTCGCCTCCGCCGTCGCCGATGACGATGTGGTTGCCGCTGGTGTAGGCGCGGGCGCCGACCTCGGTGGCCGAGGTGCGGGCGGCGCTGTCGTCGTGGACGCGGACGTCGGAGAAGTCGGCGCCGAGCCGGGCCTCCATGTCCTCACGGACCGGGGTGTCCAGAGGGCGCCCGGCGCCCTTCAGGACGTCGTGGACGGCGGACCGCTGCACGGAGGGCGGGCGGGGCTGTTCCGCCGTCTGCGGATGGCCGCAGCCCGCCCCGTGCCGGTGCTGTTCCGATTCCGGTGCGGGTGGCTCGGCATAGGGGTGGCCGGCGCGCTGCAGAAACCGTACGACCGCGGCGTTGCCCGCGGTTCGCTGGAGCGCGGCGAGTCCTGCCCCGCTCGGTGGCTCCGACTTCCTGGGTGCTGAGGGCTGTCTGTCGGTGGTGTGCTCGGGGCCGTGATCGTGCTGCATCGTCTTGGTGTCTTTCGCCGACGGTGTGGACAGCCCCACGAGACCTGCTCGACGCCCCGGCCGGCAGGTCCGCCGGGGCAGACATCGGGGCAGACATCGGTCACCGACGACCGGATCGTTCGGGGCCACGACGTGGTCCGTCCCGACGTCCCTTCAAGTACGTCGAGTTCCTGCCTCGGCCTGCGGCGCCACGAAGCCCGCATGCTGCTCTCCGTGGCGTCACGCGCGACGAGACGGCCTTCCGCGCCCCGGACCCCGGCCGGTGCCCGTACTGCGAGGCGGACGCGGCGGAGCTTCGCCGTACGGGCGCGTGAGTCAGTCCCCGCTCGGGCGCCACTCCCGCGCCTGCCGGACGGCGACCCGCGAGGCCCAGGTCCACAGGAGCACGCTGACCACCAGGACGACGCCGGTCGCCGAAACGATCAGCCCTCCGGTGATGTACGACTCGCCGCCGGCGGAGACCGGCGCCGCGAGTGCGGTCGCCACGGCGGTGCCCGCGGATCCGGCGAGGGCCAGCGGGGCGAGGACCGACCATGCCGCGCTGGTACGGAAGACCCGTAGCCCGCCGGTGAGTACGGACAGGGGCGCGAGCGCGCGGCCCTGCCGCAGGAACTCCGCCATCGCGCCGAGGCCCGCCGTCGTGGCGAGCACGGCGATGCCGAACATGCCGAACAGGGCGCTCCAGCGCCCCTGGTCACGGTTGGGGACGCCCGCGGTGAGCTGATCCTCGCCCGGGGCCCTGATGGCCGCGCCGCGTGGGAACACCTCGTACGACAGGCGCTTGAGGGCGGGCACGGAGAGCGACCGTCCGTCCGGGCGCACGAGGACGAGGGTCGCACCGGCGGCATAGGGAGCGGCGCGTTCCGCCAGCGTCCGGGTGTCGGTGCGACGGACGAGGAGCTTCGGATCCGGTCGAGGGGTCCGGCGGACCAGCTCCCGCAGTCGCGGGTCCGTCGGTAGCGCGTCGAGACGTCTCTCGCGTGCCGGACAGGGCAGCCCCAGTGCGGTCAGGGCGGCGCAGTCGCCGTCCAGGGTCATGCGCGTGTCCCGGCCGTCGCGCTGAAGCGTGGTCAGGACGGCCTCGGCCCCCTCGGCGCGGGTGAGGAACGCGGCCATGGCGGAGGCGGACACCTCCCCGCGGGCGCCGACGACGACCATGCCGTGGCCGATGCGGTCGAGGGTCTGCCGTGCCTCGGTGGCCTGCGCCCCGAACAGCCCCTGCCAGGCGATGGCCTGCATGAGCAGGATGAGCGCGATCGAGACACCGCTGACGAGCCGGGCCGTCCCGCCGGGATGGGCGCTGGTGCGCCGGCCCGCGATGAGCGTTCCGGGCAGGTCGTGCTTCCGTCCCTGCCGGGCGAGCAGGTTCCCGGCCTTGGCGGTGACGGTCGCGATGGCCGCGGGAAGGGTCAGGATCGTGCCGGCGATGCCCGCCCAGCTCGCGAGCGTGCGCGTCGGGGTGTCCGGTGGGAAGAACTCGGGGCCCCACACCGCCAGGACGATCATGAGGGGGCACAGCACGGCGAGGCGGGGCAGCCAGGTGCTGCGGGACGCGCCGCGCGGCCGTGTTCCGGACGCGCTCCCACGGGGCGCCAGGTCGGCGAGGACCACGGCCGTCAGGACGACCAGGAGCGCCGCGAGCGGGGTGAGTGCGGCCGCCCAGCCGTACGGACGCAGATGGGCGGAGGAAAGGACGTATTCGGTGTAGGGGATACGGACGTCGTACAGGACGGCCACGGCGACCGCCACGGCCCCGACACCTGTGCCGAGCAGGGCCGGAGGCCCGGCCTCGCCGCTCGCGATCAGCGCCCGGTCCCGCCGCCGTCCGCCGAGCGCGGCGACGAGCGCGGTCCTGCGGTCACGGGCGTGAGCACCGGTGCGCGCCGCCACGACCAACAGGGCGACGGCCGGCAGGCCGAGCATGCCGAGGACCGCGGCCTGGAACATCCACTCGGGTTTCTCGTCCATCCGGCCCGAGCCGGGCTCCAGGCTGCCCGACACCCGCCCGGCAGCCGGGCCGAACCCGGTGACGACCGCATGGGGCCGCTCGGCGTCCAGGGGGTCGCGGGGCCGTACGTACGCGAGCCACTCGGACGGCTCGTCCAGTCCCCGCTCGCCGATCGTGCCGGCCAGTGGGCCGTAGCGGTGGTCGATGTCCTCACCGGCGCCCGCTCTCCGCAGGGCCGGGGACAGGACCGCTTCGCCCGGCGCCGGCCAGCGGTCGAGCCCCGGCGGCAGGGGCGCGTCCCCCTTCAGCGGGGACAAGTACACGACGCTGAACCGGCGTTCGCCGTCGAGCGAGTCGGACCCCACCAGCCAGGCCGTGGCGTCTGACGTCTCCTTCAGGGCCTCGTCGGGGGCGACGGGAGTCCTGGCCGCCCGGCGCTCCTCCTTGCCCGCGTACACGGCGTGGACGGCGACGAGGCTCCCCAGGCCGAGAGCGAGGGTCAGCGTCGCGAGGAGCAGGGCGGTGAAGCGTACGCCGCCCGCCTCGGCGCGCCGGCCCGCCACCCGCCCGATGGCGAGGAGCCGACGCGCGAGCGCCAGGCCGTCCCCGACGCGTGTCACCGGGTTCGCGCGTGTCGCGGCGGTCATGCGGACGCGCCGGAGGTCATCGGCCGCAGGACGCCCGCTTCGAGGCGCAGTATGCGGTCGGCCCGTGCGGCGATGACCGGGTCGTGGGTGACCACGAGCAGCCCGCACGCGTAGCGCCGGGGCAGGTCGAAGAGCAGCTCGGCCGTGCGGTCGCGCGTCTCCGTGTCCAGCGCGCCGGTCGGTTCGTCGGCGAGCAGCAGAGCGGGTTCGTTGATCAGGGCACGGGCCACCGCGGTCCGCTGGCGCTCGCCGCCGGACAGCTCGTCGCTCGTCGCCGCCGGGGGCACGCCGAGCTCGTCGAGGAGTCGCCGGGCCCTGTCCCGGGCCCCGAGGCGGTCGGTACGGGCCAGCAGGGCCGCGAGCATCACGTTGTCCAAGGGGCTCAACTCGGGGAGCAGTTCCCCGAACTGGAAGACCATGCCGACCGTCCGGGCGCGCAGTCGGGCCAGGCCGGCGGGTCGCAGCCCGACGATGTCGGTGCCCGCCACCTTCACCGATCCCGCGGTCGGTGTGATCAGGCCCAGTACGCAGGACAGCAGCGTGCTCTTGCCCGATCCGCTGGGGCCGGTCACGGCGACGGACTCGCCGCTCCGCAAGGTCAGTGAAAGTTCGGCGAAGAGAGTTCGCGCGCCGAGAGAGTGTGCCAGTCCTTCGATCTCCAGGACGGGTCGCATGGTTTCGGTGCCCATTTGCTGTCCTCACTCTGCTGCCCGGGCAGCCGCCGGGACCGCGGTGGTCCGGGCGGCCACGTGGGTCACGTGACGGAATCGGCCCTTGCCTCCGCCGTGTTGCTCGATCCGATCCGACCTGGCCGACCAAGCCGACCCATCCGATGGCAGATGCAAAGCTTCGTTCGATTTTATGTTTTCAAGCGTCGGATTTTCTGGGGGTTTTCTCGGCCGATTGGCTTGATGGGCGATGTCGAAACTCGTCGAACCGGCCGAGAACGCCTCACGGGTGGTTCCGAAGGCCGGCTTGGGCACGAGCCGTCGCCCGGCCACGCCGTCCGATTGCCGTCGGCCTCGGACAGCGGACAGGTATTCCGGTGCACCTCCCGGAGGTCCCGAATAGCCTTCCCGGCATGACCATTGAGATGAACGAAACCGTGCGTGGCCTGCTCGACGCCCCGCACATGGCCGTCCTGGCCACCCTCAACCCCGACGGCGCCCCGCAGAGTTCGGTGGTCTGGGTCAGCCGGGACGGCGGCGAGCTGCTGATCTCCACGGAGCAGAGCCGACGCAAGGCGCTGAACATGCTCCGGGACCCCCGCGTCGGCCTGACCGTCTTCGACCCCGCCGACCCCGATCTGTACGTCGAGATACGCGGCACGGCCACCCTCGCCGAGGACACCGGCCGGGCGGTGGCCGTCCGCATCGCCGAGGAGTACCTCGGTCCGGGCGGCGGCAAGGAGTACGAGGAGGCTCCGCCGGAACACGTCCGTGTGGTCGCCCGCATCACGCCGACCAAGATCCTCGGTAGCGCCACCAGGGCGCCCTTCTGAGGCGCCTCGCCGCGCTGAGCGCCGAGGCCCTCTCCTAGAGGGTGTACCGGGCGGCGTACTCCTCGGTCGGCGGAGTCGTGGTGATGACGTCGACCAGTACGCCGTCCGGGGCGCCGAGGATGAAGTGGCGCTGGCCGAAGTCCTCGGTGCGCAGGGGGAGGAGTTCGGGGAGCCCGGCCTCGCCGATCAGACGGCGGTGTTCCGCGTCCACGTCCTCGACCTCGAAGTTGAGCAGCAGGCCGCCCCGGACGGGCGTGCGGTGGCCCTCGGGGAGGGTCGGGTGGCTGTGGTCGAGCAGGGCGAGCTCGTAGTGCGGCGCGTCGGGGCGGTGGAGGCTCACGTACCAGTCGGCCTCGAAGGTCGGGGCGAAGCCGAGGTGGCGGGTGTAGAAGTCGCGTGAGGCGGCGACGTCGCGGGTGCAGATCACGGGGTAGAAGCCGGTGAGTCCGGTCTTCATGGATGACTCCTCTTCGTCTTCGGCGCGGGCGCCGCTTTCGCATACCCAGGGTATGTGAACTGTCGGAGCTAACATACCCCGGGTATGCGAAATGGGAAGGGTGGTGCGGCTGTGCCGGACGAGCGGACGGCGGGCAATCGGGCGGAGCAACGGGCGGCGACCCGACGGGCCCTCCTGGCCGAGGGGCGCCGACGGTTCGCCGAGGGCGGCTACCACGGCGTGGTCCTCGCGGAGGTGGCCCGGGCGGTGGGCGTCACCAAGGGGGCCGCCTACCACCACTTCGAGAGCAAGGAGGGGCTGTTCCGGGCGGTGGTCGCCGAGGTCCAGGGGGAGCTGGGGGAGCGGGTCGCCGCCGCGGCGGACGAACAGACCGACCCCTGGGAGCAGCTGCGCGCCGGCTGCCGGGCCTTCCTGGCGGCCGGATCGGACCCGGCCGTACGGCAGATCGTGCTGGTCGACGCGCCGACGGTACTGGGGTGGGAGGAGTGGCGAGCCCTCGACGAGGAGTCCTCGGCGCGACACCTGTCGGAGGCGCTGACGGGCCTGGTGGAGGCGGGCATCGTCACCGAACAGCCGGTGGAACCGCTGGCACGGTTGCTGTCGGGCGCGATGAACGAGGCCGCGCTGTGGCTGGCACGGAGCGGTACCCCGGCGGAGTCCCTGGAGCAGGCGGTGGGGGCGCTGGACGGGTTGCTGAGCGGGATCCGGGGCGGGGCCCGGGGTGGTCGGCGGTCGTAGAGCTCGCGGGTGAGGGTGCGGGTGCGGGTGAGGGTGCGGACCCGGTCTGCGGGCGTTCCGTCCACGGGTGCGTACGTACAGGAAGTGGTCCAGCCGGCACAGGAAGTGGTCCAGCCGGCCGAAGAGGTCCGGGGGCGTTCCGGCAGCCGATGGCGACGAGCGGATCACCGAAGCGCCGGAGGGCCGGCGCGCCACGCCGGTGGTGAAACCCTGCGGCGATTGCGTTCGCGCCACTGCATTCTGGCCAACGTCATCTTGGGAGTCTTGATCGTCTTGACCGTCGTGGTCGAGTCGAGTCGGGGGATCGGGGGAATCGGTCGATGTGGTCGGTGGTGTCGTCGGGGGAGCTGCCCGGCGGGGAGCGGTTCGAGTGGTTCGCGGACACGATCGCGCGGGAGGTCATGCCCACCAGGCTGACCATGCTCGGCGGCGAGCGGCCCGCCGGCTTCACGGCCGAGGCGGCCCTCCTCGACCTGGGGGAGCTCCAGGTGTCCAAGGTCGCCTACTCGCCGCTGCGTTCGCAGCGCACGCCCGCGCTGATCAGACGGGGCGACCCCGAGCAGTACCAGCTGGGGCTCGTGACCAAGGGCGCCATGACCCTCGTCCAGAACGGGAACAGCTGCGAGGCCGAGGCCGGGGACCTCGTCTTCTGGGACACCTCACGGCCCTCCGACGCGCGGTACGTCTCCGACGGCGACCCCGGACAGCTGGTGATCCTCCAACTCCCGCGAGACCTCCTGCCCTTGCGTGCCGACCGGCTCGACCGGCTGCTCGCCCGCCGGATGCCGGGCGGCAGCGGACTGGGGGCGATCCTCGCCGACTTCCTGCGCTCGCTCGTCGCGCACGGCGGCGCGTGCACGCCGGACGAACTGAGCCGGATCGGGGCCACCGCGATCGATCTCGCGGCGGCCTGCCTGGCACAGAACACGGACGCCGGGAAGCAGCTCCCCGCCGAGGTGCGGGCGCGGGCGCTGCTCCGCCGGATCCACGTGTTCATCGAGTACAACCTCGGTGATCCGGACCTGACCCCGGTCGCCGTGGCGGCCCACCACAACCTCTCGGTCCGCACCCTCCACCAGCTCTTCAGGGGCGACGGCGAGACCGTCCAGACCCGCATCCGGCGGCGGCGGCTCGAACGGTGCCGGGCGGACCTCGAACGGCCCGAGCTGCTCACGCATCCGGTGCACGCGATCGCGGCGCGATGGGGGTTCAGCGGCCCGGCGGTGTTCAGCCGGTCGTTCCGGGAGGCGTACGGGGTGAGCCCGACCGAGTTCCGCGCGTGGACGCTGGGGAGCCGGTCGGGGCGTGCGCCGAGCGTCAAAGAATCGTGCGCCGGGCGCACAGCCCGCTGATCATGGTCTTCCTAGGCTCGGAGCCGTTCGTTCGAGTGCACACACGAAGACGGGGGACGTCTCATGGGGAAGCGAAACGGTCAGGGAGTCTGGGACATGGACGGCGGCGGCGGGCGTGCGAGCATGCTCCGGTGCGTGAACTGAGCGAGTTGATCGAGGTCGAGGACCCGGCGTGGCCGGCCCTCGGTGAGAAGCTGCGGACGGCATCCGTGCCCGTCGAGGTGCTGGACCCCGACGCGGTGCGGGGCGCGGACACGCTGCTGCGGACGCAGGTGACCGTGCGGTCGTTCCTGGGGGCGTTCGTCCTGCACAGCGGCGGGGCGTTCGTCGACGACGGCTGGCTGCGGGTGTACGGCAGCCCCGCCGACGACAACGACCGGCGGATGCCGTCGCTCGCGCGGGTCAACGACTACCCCGCCGACGCGCGGACCGACCCGGGGTGGCGGCCCGGGGCGGGGCTCGTCGTGGCGCACGACGTCCTCGGCGGGGTGTTCGTCATCCAGGGCGGGACCGCGGACGAGGTCGGGCTGCCGGGGCAGCCCGGCGAGATGGTGTACTTCGCGCCGGACTCGCTGAGCTGGGAGGCGCTGGGCGCCGGGTACGCGGCCTGGCTGTCGTGGATGCTGTCCGGCGGCACCGGGGAGTTCTACGAGGGGCTGCGCTGGCCCGGCTGGCAGGACGAGGTCCGCTCGCTGGACGCCGACCGGGGGCTCACCCTCTACCCGCCGCTGTGGTCGAAGGAGGCGCACAGCGACCTGGCCGCGACCAGCCGACGCGTCGTGACGACGGCGGAACTCCTGGAGTTCGAGCGGGAGACG
Organism: Streptomyces sp. NBC_00250; assembly: GCF_036192275.1. Lineage (NCBI taxonomy): Bacteria > Bacillati > Actinomycetota > Actinomycetes > Kitasatosporales > Streptomycetaceae > Streptomyces > Streptomyces sp. NBC_00250. The sequence goes on from NZ_CP108088.1 coordinate 5,514,896, forward strand.
AGCCTGGGGCTCGGCGAGACGGACCCCGGCTTCCTGGGGAACGTATGAGCACGGACGGAGGGACCGTACGGACCCGCCGCCTCGACCTCGTGCCGCTCACGGTCGCGCACGCCGAGGAGATGGCGGGGGTCCTCGCCGACCCGGCCCTGCACGCCTTCATCGGCGGCGCCCCGCTGACCGCGCCCGAACTGCGGGCGCGATACGAGCGGTTGGCGGCCGGCTCGCCGGACCCGGCGACGCGCTGGTGCAACTGGGTCGTCCGGCTCCGCGCCGAGAACCGGCTGACCGGAACCGTACAGGCGACGCTCACGGAGGACGGCCGGGTCGCGGAGGTCGCCTGGGTGACCGGCACGGCGTGGCAGGGGCGGGGCATCGCCCGGGAGGCGGCCGAGGCCCTGATCGCCCTTCTGACGGAGCGTGGCGCCCACACGATCGTGGCCCACGTCCACCCGGACCACACGGCCTCGGCGACGGTCGCCCGAGCGGCCGGCCTCACGCCCACGGACCGGGTGGAGGACGGCGAGATCCGCTGGGAGCGGAGGGTTCCCGACCTCAAGTCTTCCTCAGAGAAGCCGCATTGCGGTCCGGCGCCCGCGTGAGGTGACCTAGCGTCGTGGTTCGGGGGACGTCCTAACCACACCACGGGGAGATCAGTTGACGACCAGGCTGCGCACGTATCTGTTGACGGGGGCCGCGCTCGGGCTTCTCGGGGTCGGGGGTGTGGGGTGCACCGACCAAGCGCCCGCCCCGGCGGCCACCTCGGCCACCTCACCCGCCACATCCGCGCCGACGCAGCGCGGTACGGCGGCGGCAGCGCAGGAGAAGCGTGTCAAGGCTGCCCTGGACACCGTCTCCCCCGACGATCCCGCCTTCGTGGCGTCCGGGACCGAGCGGGTGGAGGACGGGGTGTCTCTCCGCACCCCGCTGAAGAAGGGGGCCGCCTACCAGCTGGCTCTCGTCTGCTCCGGCGAGGGGGCCGTCGTGCCCACCCTCGGCGGTGAGGAGATCCGGGCCGTGCCGTGCGACGGCGTTCCCGTGACGCACCGGATCGCCGGCGCGCCCGCCGTGCTCTCGCTCACCGTCCCGGGACGGCCCGGCGCCGCCGGCGCCGTGGGCTGGCGCATCGTCGCCGTCACGAGCTGAGCGAGGCCGGATCCTCGGCCCCCGGGAGGGTCCGGGCGGCCGGGGTCCGCGTCCTCCGGCGGGTCCGGACACCGAGCCACAGGTGCGCGGCGAGCAGCAGCGCGCCCGTCGCCCCCGCCGCGAGGCCCGCGCGGAGGCCCGGAGGGCGGAACTCGCAGGTCACGCTTGTCGTCCCCGGTCCGGCCCCGATCGCGAGCAGGCCGCCGTACGAACCGGCCTTCGCGTTCCCGCAGCGCCAGCCCGCGATCCTCGGGGCCGCCACCACCACGGTGCCCGTCGTGCCGGGTGGCAGCGTGGCCGTCAGGCCGTCGGACGTGACCTCGACCGACGTCGCCGCCCGGGCGCGGAGCGCCGTCAGGGCCGTCCGCAGGCGGTCGTGGTCCAGGCAGCCGATCTCGGCGCCGCCGCCGCGCGGGACCTGCGCCACCAATCCCGCCCTCTCCTGCACGCCCAGCGACGTCATCGCCGCCCGGCGCTTCGGCCGGCCGCCCAGCAGACGGGTCTCGTACGTGCCCAGGCGGGCCGTGCCCGTCGCGTCGGGCGCCCAGAGGAAGACCTCCGTGCCGACCGGGCACGCACCGCCGGCCCCCGGAGCCTCGTACACCCGCGTGCCGAGGAGGAGTTCCTGGTTGCGGAAGGGGGACGCGCCGTAGGCCGGGGACGGGCCCGGCGGTCGTACCGTCACCAGAGGCAGCGGATCCGAGCGGACCACCCGACCCTCCCGCCACCTCGCCCCCACCCCGAACAGCGCGTCCGTCACCGGGTTGTCCAGGCTCAGCAGGTTCCGGCCCCGCGAGGTCCAGCCGCCGCCCAGTGCCGTCAGCGTCTCCGTCAGGACCGCCGGGGTGTGGCTGCTGTAGTACGCGGCGCCCTGGCCGCCCAGGAGCAGCGGATCGTTGCCCGCCACCCGGGGCAGACCCGCGTCCGTGCGGTACGCCGGCCAGCCGTCGGCCTGCGCGAGCGCCGCCGCCCGACGTTCCTGCTCGGCGCCCCACGGCGGGTAGTCGTCGAGCCGGACCAGGCGTTCCCGGTCCGCGTACGCCGTCGTCGCCGACGCCTGGCCGACGAGGGTGCCCATCACCAGGAGCGCCGCGAGCACCCCGTACCGGCCGCGCCCCGGCAGCAGCAGCGCGCCCGTCACCGCCGCCAGGCCCGCCGCCGTGAGCAGCACCGCCCAGGAGGTCAGGAAGGGGCTCGGGAGCGCCCCCGCCGTCAGGGCCACCACGACCGCCGTTCCGCCGAGCAGCGCCCGGCGGTCGGGGAGGCCGTGGGCGAAGCCCGTCCACGAGGCGAGGACGAGGACGCCCGAGAGGACGAAGGTCTGCCGGTACGGGCTGCCGTTCGGGGTGGCGAAGGCGTGCCACAGGAGGTGCGTCGGGCCCCACTGCATCGAGGCCAGGACCGCCCCGCACAGGCCCGCCCACAGCCACCGCTCCCGGCCGGGGACGTCCCGGCGGAAGAGCAGCGCGCCCACGAGCAGCAGTACCGCCGTGGAGACGAAGGCCGCCGGGGTCGCGAAGCTGTACGTCACCGGGAGCAGCCGGGCGAGCACGTCGGTGGCGGGCGCCGGGTCGAACTCCCTGACCAGGCCCGGGTGGGCGTGGCGCGAGCCGAGGAGGACGGGGATCAGGACGGGGGCCGCGAGGGCGATCCCGATCCCGGTCGTCACCGTCGCCCGGACCAGCGCCCGGACCGCCGCACGGGTCCGGAAGGAGTCCGTCGGCGCCGTGCGCGTCCGGAAGGAGTCCGTCGCCGCCAGCCTGACGAGGAGGACGAGGGCCGCGCCGAGCGTCGCCATGTACGCCGTGTAGAAGTTGGCGACCCAGCAGACCGCGACCACCAGCGGGCCGAGCAGGGGCCGTCTGCCCTCCCGTGCCCACTCGCCCACCAGACAGAGCAGCGGGAACGCGATCAGGCCGTCCAGCCACATCGGGTTGTACGTGCCCTCCGCGAGCGACCAGCCGCAGAGCGCGTACGAGGCGCCCAGGACCGACGCCCACCACCAGGTGCCGGGGCCGAGGCGGCGCAGCAGGTACGTCATGGCCGCCGCCGCGACCGCCGTCTTCAGGACGGTGATCGCGTACACCGCGTACTCGACGTCCCCGCGCGGGAAGAGCGCGACCAGTGGGGCGAAGGGACTCGACAGGTAGGTGCCGTAGTCGGGGAGGAAGGCGGTGCCCCAGCCGGCCTGCCAGTCGAGCAGGAGACCGCCGTCCGCCCGGCCGCGCAGCAGGTCCCACAGGTGCGCGTGGAACGGCACGAACTGGTTGGCGAGGTCGTTGACGGCCCGGTGGCGCGGCCCGAAGGGGAATACCCGGGCGACGGCGTCGCCGCCGCAGACGGCGAGCACGGTGAGGAGCGCGGCGAGGAGGCACGGGCGTTTGTTGTTCGACATGACGGTTCGAATATGCCAGCGCCCGACCGGGAAGAGCGTGGCCCCGCCACCCAGTTCATTCAATGGTCGCCTGAAGGCCATCCACGCGGACCGGCCGGGACACCGGGCTCCGTTGTCGTGGTCCGCGTGCTGCTCTCGATCGTCGTCCCGTGCTTCAACGAGGAAGACGTCCTCGCCCGTTTCCACGACCATGTGACCGATGAACTCGCCAAGCTGGACGGCGAGTTCGAGATCGTCTACGTGGACGACGGAAGCCGGGACGGGACGCTCCCGCTCCTCCAGAAGCTCGCCGCGCGCGACCCCCACCACGTCCGGTACGTCTCCTTCAGCCGTAACTTCGGCAAGGAGGCGGCGATGCTGGCCGGGCTCCGCGACGCCGCGGGCGACGCCGTCGTGATCATGGACGCCGACCTCCAGCACCCGCCCGAGCTGGTGCACCGCATGGTCGCGCTGCACTCCGAGGGGTACGACCAGGTTGTCGCCCGCCGCACCCGCGAGGGCGACCGCGTCACCCGCACCCTGACCGCCCGCGTCTACTACTGGGCGATCAACCGACTCGTCGACGTCGAGCTCGTCGACGGCGTCGGGGACTTCCGGCTGCTGTCCCGCCGTACCGTCGACGCGATCCTCGGCCTCGGCGAGTACAACCGCTTCTCCAAGGGCCTCTTCTCCTGGGTCGGCTTCCGGACGACGACGTTCTCGTACGAGAACGCCGTCCGCGAGCAGGGCCGCTCCAAGTGGACCTTCGGCAAGCTCCTCAACTACGGCCTCGACGGCCTCCTCTCCTTCAACAACAAGCCGCTCCGCGCCGCCGTCCACCTCGGCTTCCTACTGGTCCTCGTCGCCCTCGGCTACGCGGCCTGGATCGTCGGCGACGCGCTGGTCAACGGCGTCGACACCCCCGGTTACGTCACCCTCCTCGTCGCCGTCACCGCCCTCGCCGGCGTGCAGATGGTGATGGTCGGACTGATCGGCGAGTACGTCGGCCGCATCTACTACGAGGTCAAGCGACGGCCCCACTACCTGGTGCAGGAGACCCACGAGGGGCCGCACGGCGGGACGCCGGAGGGGGCCGAGACCGGACGGGTATCGGCCGACACCCGGCGTGCGGGTGAGTCGTTGTGGGAAACAGTCGCACCGAAGTAGTGGCTCCGGCCCGGGCGACTCCCTAACATCGATCACCGCAAGGTCGTTCAACTGACGCACGACCAGCCCGGGAGGCTCCTTTGCACCGCCGCACTGCGCTCACCGTCTCCGCCGCGCTTCTCGCCGCGGCCCCGCTGCTCACCGCCTGCGGCAGTGACGCCCACCCAGGAGCGGCGGCCGTCGTCGGCGGCGAACGGATCGACGTCTCCAGCCTGCAGGCACAGGTGAAGGACGTGCGCACCGCCCAGGAGCGCTCCCCGCAGGCCGTCCAGCTCGTCCAGGCCACCGGCGACCTGCCCCGCCGCAAGCTCAACGGCATGATCTTCGACCGGGTCGTCGACAAGGTCGCCGCGGACAACGGCGTCACGGTCACCCGCGCCGAGCTCCAGCAGACGAAGACCGCCTTCGTCCGCGAGAGCGGCGGCGAGGACCAGCTCGCCACCGTCCTCCTCCAGGAGCAGGGCGTGGCGCCCGGCGAGATCGACGACGTCGTCCGCCGCAACGTCCTCATGAACAAGATCGCCGCCAAGCTGGGCGTCACGGACACCCCCGAGGGCCAGAGGAAGCTGACGGAGGTCTTCTCCGCCGCCTCCAAGGACCTCGCCATCGACGTGAACCCGCGCTACGGCGCCTGGGACGACGCCCAGGTCCGGCTCACCGGCAGCACCGCGCCCTGGCTGCGGCAGATCAGCCAGGACCCCGGCGCCGTCCCGGCCGGTGCGTGAGTCGGAGTAAGTTCAAGGGGTGACTTCTGAGAGCCCCGGCCGCATCGTTCTGCTCACCGCCAGCCACCGTGTGGCGCCCGGACTGCTGTCCTGGCCCGCCTGGCAGGCGCTGCGCGCCGCGGACCGGGTGCTCTGCCCCGACGAGCACCACCCCCAGCTGCCGTACCTGCGGGAGGCCGGGGTCGCCGTCGAGCACCTCCGGCCCACCGCGGAGGAACTCGTCGAGGCGTGCGCCGGCGGCCGTACGGTGCTGCTGCTGCCCTCCGGCGAGGGCGACCGGGCGCTGACCGACGGCCTGGCCCGGCTGGCCGGCTCGGGCCGCCTCACGATGCCCGACCTGGAGCTGCTGCCCGGCTCCTACGACCTGCCCGGCGCCCGGCTCCTCGACCTCGTGCAGATCATGGACCGCATCCGCCGTGAATGCCCGTGGTCCTCCCAGCAGACCCACAAGGGGCTCACCAAGTACGGCATCGAGGAGGCGTACGAACTCGTCGAGGCGATCGAGGACGGCGACCGGGACGAGCTGCGCGAGGAGCTCGGGGACGTCCTCCTCCAGGTGATCTTCCACGCCCGGATCGCCGAGGACGACCCGGAGGAGCCCTTCTCCGTGGACGACGTCGCCGGGACCCTCGTCGAGAAGCTGATCCACCGGCACCCGCACGTCTTCGGGGACGAGAAGGCGGAGACGCCGGAGGACGTACGGGCCACCTGGCTGCGCACCAAGGCGATCGAGAAGCAGCGGGAGTCCGTCACCGACGGCGTGCCGCTCGGACAGCCGGGTCTGGCACTCGGCGCGAAGCTCGGCGGCCGGGTGCGGACCGCGGGACTCGACGTGCCCGTCCCGGCCGAGGAGGGCATCGGGTACGAACTGCTCGCCCTCGCGGTACGGGCGGAGGCGGAGGGCGTGGACCCGGAGGCGGCCCTGCGCGCGGCGGCCCGGACGTATCGGGACGCGATCCGCGCGGCGGAGGGCGTGAAGGCGTAGGAGCCCGGGGCCGGCCCCGGAGGGGCGGCTCTCGCCGAAGCTCGCGCGGCGGGCGGTCGTCGGGGTCGAACCCCGGCGGCCCCGGCGGTTCAGCGCTCGCGCGGTGCGCGGGCGCCCGGGTTGTGCCAGAGCGGTGCGGGCGGGCCCAGAAGGCGCTCGGCCGCGGTGTTCGGGCGGACGGTGAAGCGGCCCACGGGCTGCAGGGTGTCGTGGTGGATCCGGTCCGGATCGGTGCCCAGCTCCACCAGCGCCTCGGCGACCTCGGTCAGGAAGCCCGGCGGTCCGGCGAGGTAGACGTCGTGCGAGGGCCAGTGGACGCAGGCCCGCAGCGCCTGGAGGAGCCGCTCGGTCGCCTGGTCCCTGCGGTGGCCGGGGGCCGAGGTGATGTAGGTGACGCTGAGCCCGGAGAGGCGTTCCTTGAGGCGCTCCGCGTCCTGCCGCCCGTACAGATGTCCCTTGGCGCGCGCCACGACGAACAGCCGGCCCTTCAGCTCCGGCTCGGTCTCCGCCGCCTCCGCGAGGAGGGCCCGCACCGGGGCCCAGCCCGTACCCGCGCATATATAGGTGCGGAGTCCGCCCGGCTCCGTCCGCGCGGTCAGGCCGCCGCCCGGCGCGCTGAGCCGCAGGGTCTCGCCCGGGCCCGTCTGTTCGACGAGGGCCGTGCTCATCGCGCCGCCCGGGATCCGGCTCACATGCAGCTCGACCGTGCCGTCGGGGCGGGGCGCGTCCGCGAGGGAGTAGGTGCGCCAGACGCGCGGGACGCGCAGCGAGCTGACACTGACGTACTGCCCGGGGCGGAAGGGGAGGGGCTGCCGGGGCCGCAGGGTGAGGACGGCCAGGTCGTCGCCGTACCGCTCGTGCCGGACGACGTCCGCGTCCCACCAGGCGGGCTCCCCGGCCCCGGCGGCCTCCTCGGCGCCCGCCAGCATCAGGTCGGCGACATGTCCGTACGCCTCGGTCCAGGCCTTCTCGGCCTCCAGGGTCCAGGCGGCCCCGGCGGCGTGCGCGAAGGCGGCGAGCAGGCTCGCCCCGACGGCGGCGTAGAGCGCGGGGGAGGCGAGGAACTTGCGGTGGTCGCGGCCCAGCTGCCCCAGGTACTCCGCGAGGCCCGGGTCCTCCAGGTGGGTCACCACATGGGTGAGCGCGGCGAAGAGCCGGTCCCGCTGGGGCTGCATGTCCTCGGGGAACAGCTCGCGCATGGCGGGGTTGTTCCAGAAAAGATGCGAGTAGAAGAAGGTGACGGCGTGTTCGGCCCGTCTCTCGACGACCGCGAACGTGCTTCTGAGCATCTGAGGATCCACCGACAAGAATCTAGGGCACGTCACCGTTCTTGATCACATGATCTGACAGACCGCACGTTCCGGACCCCCTGTACCGTCGGGGGGTGAGCACCACCCCCGGCACCGGCCCCTCTTCCTGCCCTGTCTCCGGCCTCTCTTCCGGCCCCGTTTCCGGCCCCGCACCGACCCCGGCGCCCGAGCCCGCGCCCGAGCTCTTCACCTGGGAGTTCGCGAGCGATCCGTACCCCGCGTACGCCTGGCTCCGCGAGCACGCGCCCGTGCACCGGACGACGCTCCCCAGCGGGGTCGAGGCCTGGCTCGTGACCAGGTACGGGGACGCCCGGCAGGCCCTGGCCGACCAGCGGCTCTCCAAGAACCCGGCGCACCACGACGAGTCCCCGCACGCCAAGGGGAAGACGGGCATCCCGGGCGAGCGCAAGGCCGAGCTGATGACGCATCTGCTCAACATCGACCCGCCGGACCACACCCGGCTGCGGCGGCTCGTCTCGAAGGCCTTCACCCCGCGCCGGGTCGCCGAGTTCACCCCGCGCGTGCAGGAGCTGACCGACCGGCTCATCGACTCCTTCGCGGAGAAGGGGAGCGCGGACCTCATCCACGAGTTCGCCTTCCCCCTGCCCATCTACGCCATCTGCGACCTGCTCGGCGTACCCGAGGAGGACCAGGACGACTTCCGCGACTGGGCCGGGATGATGATCCGGCACGGCGGCGGCCCGCGCGGCGGGGTCGCGCGCTCGGTGAAGAAGATGCGCGGCTATCTCGCCGAGCTGATCCACCGCAAGCGCGAGGAGCCCGGGGACGACCTCATCTCGGGGCTCATCAAGGCCTCGGACCACGGCGAGCACCTCACCGAGAACGAGGCGGCCGCCATGGCCTTCATCCTCCTCTTCGCCGGCTTCGAGACCACCGTCAACCTCATCGGCAACGGGATGTACCAGCTCCTGCGCCACCCCGAGCAGCGCGAGCTGCTCCAGGCCTCGATCGCGGCGGGCGAGACCGGGCTCCTGGAGACCGGGATCGAGGAACTGCTGCGGTACGACGGGCCGGTGGAGATGGCCACCTGGCGGTACGCGACCGAGCCGCTGACCATCGGCGGGCAGGACATCCCGGCGGGGGACCCCGTCCTCGTGGTGCTCGCCGCCGCCGACCGGGACCCCGAGCGGTTCGACGGGCCGGACACGCTCGACCTCGCCCGCCGCGACAACCAGCACCTCGGGTACGGGCACGGCATCCACTACTGCCTCGGCGCGCCGCTCGCCCGCCTCGAAGGACAGACCGCGCTGGCCACCCTCCTCACCCGGCTGCCGGACCTGCGACTTGCCGCCGATCCGGCCGAACTGCGGTGGCGCGGGGGGCTCATCATGCGTGGTTTGCGCACGCTTCCGGTGGAGTTCTCCCCTTCCGTACGACCATCACAAAGTGACGATCCATCAGAACTGTGATCTTCACGTGATCGCGGGTGCATCGACTTGTGATGAGCGTTCGAATACGGCTACCTTCCCCGTCAGCTCGGTTCGTCAACCTGGTCGAGCAACTCGACCAGGTCCGACAACTCGGGCCGTCATCACAGCCGTCACGCGAAAGGCGCCCCTATGCGTTCCGGGAACGGACGACACCGTCGCCCCCGTCAGGCCCCCGCCATCGTCGTCGCCGCGGGCGTGACCGGATCCGCCATGGCGCTGCCGCTGCTCGCCACCGGGTCCGCCTCCGCCGCCGACGCCGCCACCTGGGACCGGGTCGCCGAGTGCGAGTCCGGCGGGCAGTGGAGCGCCAACTTCGGCAACGGCATGTACGGCGGGCTCCAGTTCACCCAGGACAGCTGGGAGCGGAACGGCGGCCTCGCGTACGCGCCCAGCGCCGACCTGGCGAGCCGCGCCCAGCAGATCGCGGTGGCCGAGAAGGCTCTTGCCAAGGGCTCCACCGAGTGGGCCACCTGCGCACCGATCGCCGGCCTGACGAACGACGGCACGGCCACCGGTGTGGATCCCGGCCCCACGAGCATCCCGAAGGCCCCCACGGGCCCGGTCGTCGAGTCGAACCGGACCTCGGGGCTCCCGGAGGCCTCCAAGGGCTCCGCCGCCTCCCACGGGGCCGCGAAGAAGGCCACGGGGACGGCCTCGCCGACCGCTCCCGTGTCGCCCACCGCGCCCGCCACGCCCGTCTCACCGACCGCTCCCGTCACGTCGGTGACCCCGGGGACCCCGTCCGCTCCCACCGACGGGACCACGCCGACCACTCCGGGCGCGCCCGATGCGTCCGTTACGCCGGGTATGCCCGGTACGCCGGGGGCGCCCACCGAGCCCGGTGCGCCCACCACGCCCGGCGCGCCGAACGATGACGTGTCGTCGGCCGCTCCCGGAACCGGGAAGCACCGGGGTGACGCCGCCCCGGAGGAAAGCGGCAAGCCGGACACTTCTACTGAATCCGGTCGACACGCTTCATCTGGCGACGAGCTGGCCGAAAAGCCCGCGAAGCTCCCGGCGGCTGACGCTTCGAAGAAATCGGACGCAACGGACAGTCAGGGCAACCCGGACTCGTATCTCGTGCAGCCGGGCGACAACCTGTCCGACATTGCACAGGAGAACGAACTCCCTGGAGGCTGGACCGCCCTCTACGACGCCAACCGGCAGACCGTGGGCATCGATCCGGACCTCATCCTTCCTGGTCAGAGCCTCGACCTGACGAACGGTTCGAGCAAGAAGGCGGAGTGATTCGGGGGCGTATGTCCGGTTCTGGGCAAGTGAGACATGGGTCTCTTCGTCCCAACTGGCGTGTTCCGCCCGCAAACTTTGCTCCCGTCACCTCTCACCTGCACAAACAACCCCCACCGGAAGGCAAGTAGGGGCGTTATTTCCGCAATACGCCTCTTTGAACTTCCGGTGGGTCTGTGTCTACGGTCGTCACCGCTCGCCACCGCGGGCCCCGTCGACCGAAACGCCGAATCCTGCCGTCGGCCGATGGGAACAGTCGTCGCGCAAGCGCCGAAGGCAGGAGTGGGGGACCCAAGGTAAGTGCCGGTCCCGGCCGTTGAGACAGACGGCCGGTGAACGGCTTGGGGTGAAGCCGCGTGCTAGGACACGCGGCCGGGCAACTTTCCGGCCCGAACCCGACAGCTCACCTCACAGGCGTCGGTGAGGAGAATCTCCATGCTGTTTTCCGGTAAGGGCAAACACCGCCGTCCCTCCAAGGCCACCCAGGTCGTCACGCTCGTCGGCGTCACCGGTGTCGCCGTCGCCGCCCCGCTGATGACCGCGGGCACCGCCTCGGCCGCCACGGTCTCCGAGTGGGACACCGTCGCCGCGTGCGAGTCCGGCGGCAACTGGTCCATCAACACGGGCAACGGCTACTACGGCGGCCTGCAGTTCTCCGCCTCCACCTGGGCCGCGTACGGCGGCACCGCCTACGCCTCGACCGCCAACCAGGCGTCGAAGTCCCAGCAGATCGCCATCGCCGAGAAGGTCCTCGCGGGCCAGGGCAAGGGCGCCTGGCCGTCCTGTGGCGTGGGCCTCTCCGGCGCCTCGCCGGCCGGCGCCGTCGAGAGCGCGCCGCAGCAGAGCACCCAGCAGCAGCCGCAGCAGGAGCGGAAGGCCGAGCAGCCGACCACCCGCAGCGAGCAGCGCAAGGCCCCCAAGCAGGCCACGCAGCAGCAGGCCGCGCCGAAGGCCGCCGCGAAGAAGACGGTCACCACCCCGACCGGCAAGAAGGTCAAGAAGGGTGACGGCGAGTACAAGGTCGTCGCCGGTGACACCCTCAGCAAGATCGCCCAGGCGCACGGCGTCAAGGGCGGCTGGGCCAAGCTCTTCGAGCTGAACAAGGACGTCGTCGAGAACGCCGACCTCATCTACCCGGGCCAGCAGCTTCACCTGAAGTGAGCCCGGCGGCTCGCGTGAGTCCGGCGGCTCACGCGGCCCCTCCGACCCTCCCGCGGTGACCACCCCGGCCCGACGCGCCCATCCCCCGTGCGCGTCGGGCCGGGGTTCCCCCTTTTGTGCGGGACTTCCGGGAGGACCTGACGGTGACAGCGGTTACCGTCCAGTAGATCTGGGACCCTTCGTCCCGAGATGCATGCCCTTGGGTCCTTTTTCGTCCCAGGGGGCGGGCGCCCGGCCGGCCGGAGCCTCCGAGCCGGTTAGGCTCTTGTCGCAAGGCCGAGCGACCCTGCACCGGCCATGCGTCACATCCAGCGTCACATCCCAAAAAGGAGATGCTCGTGCCGTCCATCGACGTCGTCGTAGCCCGGGAAATCCTGGACTCCCGAGGCAACCCCACGGTCGAGGTCGAGGTCGGCCTCGACGACGGCAGCACCGGTCGTGCTGCTGTTCCGTCCGGCGCCTCCACCGGTGCCTTCGAGGCCATCGAGCTTCGCGACGGTGACCCCAACCGTTACCTGGGCAAGGGTGTCGAGAAGGCCGTCCTCGCCGTCATCGAGCAGATCGGCCCGGAGCTCGTCGGCTACGACGCCACCGAGCAGCGCCTGATCGACCAGGCCATGTTCGACCTGGACGCCACGGAGAACAAGGGCTCGCTCGGCGCCAACGCCATCCTCGGCGTCTCCCTCGCCGTCGCGCACGCCGCCTCCGAGGCCTCGGACCTCCCCCTCTTCCGCTACCTCGGCGGCCCGAACGCGCACCTGCTGCCCGTTCCGATGATGAACATCCTCAACGGTGGGTCGCACGCCGACTCCAACGTCGACATCCAGGAGTTCATGATCGCCCCGATCGGCGCGGAGTCCTTCTCCGAGGCGCTGCGCTGGGGTGCCGAGATCTACCACACGCTCAAGGGCGTGCTGAAGCGCAAGGGCCTCTCCACCGGCCTCGGCGACGAGGGCGGCTTCGCCCCGAACCTGGAGTCGAACCGCGCCGCCCTGGACCTCATCGTCGAGGCCATCAAGGAGGCCGGCTACACCCCGGGCACCGACGTGGCGCTCGCGCTCGACGTCGCCGCGTCCGAGTTCTACAAGGACGGCAAGTACGAGTTCGAGGGCAAGTCCCGCTCGGCCGCCGAGATGACCGAGTACTACGAGGAGCTCGTCTCCGCGTACCCGATGGTCTCCATCGAGGACCCGCTGTACGAGGACGACTGGGCCGGCTGGAAGGTCCTCACCGACAAGCTGGGCTCCAAGGTCCAGATCGTCGGCGACGACCTCTTCGTCACCAACCCGGAGCGTCTGGCCCGCGGCATCGAGGAGGGCACCGCGAACGCCCTCCTGGTCAAGGTCAACCAGATCGGCTCGCTGACCGAGACGCTGGACGCCGTCGAGCTGGCCCAGCGCAACGGCTTCAAGTGCATGATGTCCCACCGCTCCGGCGAGACCGAGGACGTCACCATCGCCGACCTCGCGGTCGCCGTGAACTGCGGCCAGATCAAGACCGGCGCCCCGGCCCGCTCGGACCGCGTCGCCAAGTACAACCAGCTGCTGCGCATCGAGGAGATCCTCGACGACGCCGCGGTCTACGCCGGCCGCAGCGCCTTCCCGCGCTTCAAGGGCTGAGCCTCTCCGTAGGGCAGCTTCCGTACGTCCCCGTACTCGGTCCCGTACCGTGTGCGGGGACGTCCGCGTGAACAGGGGAGGCGACACGACATGGCCGCGAAGGACCGGGACCGGTTCTCCACCGCGACCCGGATCAGACTGCTCGGCGAGCAGACCGCCGCCCGTGTCTACCGCTCCCAGACCCGCCGCCAGGCCCGCCGCTCGCGGCTCACCGGCCGCGCGGCCTTCCTCGCCCTGGTCGTCTGCTCCCTCGTCGTGGCGCTCGCCTACCCGATGCGGAGCTACGTCTCCCAGCAGGGCGAGATCGCCGAGCAGGAGCGCAGGGCCGCCGAGGCCGCCCGGCGGGTCGAGGAACTCAGGGACGAGAAGGCCCGCCTCCAGGACCCGGCCTACGTCCGCCGCCTCGCCCGCGAGCACCTCCACTACGTGCTGCCCGGCGAGACCGGCTTCACCGTGAACGACCCCGACGCGGAGCAACGGCCCCGCGGCGACCAGGGCGCGGCGGACCGCCCCTGGTACGACAACCTCTGGGACGGCGTCGACCACGCCGACCGCCCCTGACCCTGACCCCTCCTCCTCCGCAACAGACGAGCAAGGCAGACATGGAAACGCCCCCTCCGCAGACCGAATCCACCGAGCCCACCGAGAAGGACATCGCCGCCTTCGAGCTGCAGCTCGGGCGGCCGCCCCGCGGCCTGCGCGCCATCGCGCACCGCTGCCCCTGCGGCAACCCGGACGTCGTCGAGACCGCGCCCCGGCTGCCCGACGGCACGCCGTTCCCGACCACGTACTACCTGACCTGCCCCCGGGCGGCCTCGGCCATCGGGACCCTGGAGGCCAACGGGGTCATGAAGGAGATGCAGGCCCGGCTCGCCACCGACCCGGAGCTCGCCGCCGCCTACCGGGCCGCGCACGAGGACTACCTCGCGCGCCGTGACGCCATCGAGGTCCTGGAGGGCTTCCCGAGCGCCGGCGGCATGCCGGACCGCGTCAAGTGCCTGCACGTCCTCGTCGGCCACTCGCTGGTCGCGGGACCCGGTGTGAACCCGTTCGGCGACGAGGCGCTCGCGATGCTGCCGGAGTGGTGGGCGAAGGGCCCCTGCGTCACGCCGTGCACCGACGAGGGGAAGTCCGCCGAATGACCAGGGTCGCCGGAATCGACTGCGGTACGAACTCCATCCGCCTGCTCGTCGCCGACGTCCACCCCGAGACCGGTGGACTGGTCGAGCTCGACCGCCGGATGACGATCGTCCGGCTCGGGCAGGGCGTCGACAAGACGGGCCGGCTCGCCCCCGAGGCCCTGGAGCGGACCTTCGCCGCCTGCCGCGAGTACGCCGAGGTCATCGAGGAGCTGGGCGCCGAGAAGCTCCGCTTCGTCGCCACCTCCGCCTCCCGGGACGCCGAGAACCGCGCGGACTTCGTGAACGGGGTCGTGGAGATCCTGGGCGTCGAGCCCGAGGTGATCACCGGCGACCAGGAGGCCGAGTTCTCCTTCACCGGCGCCACCGGCGAGCTGCACGGCACCGAGACGTACCTCGTCGTGGACATCGGCGGCGGCTCCACCGAGTTCGTCACCGGCAACAAGCACGTCGAGGCCGCGCGCTCCGTCGACATCGGCTGCGTCCGGCTCACCGAGCGGCACGTCCGGCACGACCCGCCGACCGCCGAGGAGGCCGACGCGATCCGCGCCGACGTCCGGGCCGCGCTCGACCTGGCCGCCGAGACCGTGCCGATCGGCACCGCCGAGACCCTCGTCGGGCTCGCCGGCTCGGTCACCACGGTCGCCGCGATCGCCCTCGGGCTCCCGGAGTACGACTCCGAGAAGATCCACCACGCCCGGATCTCCGCCGCCCAGGTCGCCGAGGTGACCGAGCGGCTGCTCGCCTCCACCCATGCCGAGCGCGCCGCGATCCCCGTCATCCACCCCGGCCGGGTCGACGTGATCATCGCCGGGGCGCTCGTCCTGAGGGAGATCGTCGAGCGCGTCGGAGCCCACGAGGTCGTCGTGAGTGAGCACGACATCCTCGATGGGATCGCCCTATCCGTGGCATAGCGGGCATCTATCGACGCCCCCGGCGACACGTCGTCGGGAAAGTTCGTGAAGTTCTTCACAAGGAAAAGGGCCCTGGTGGCGCCCGAAGGGGGTCTTTAGGCCCTCCGGGGGGCGCCTCAGGGCCCTTTCGCAGGCGCGGGGGCCGATTCGCTCGTTGTTTCCATCGCGTGAACGGCCCCCGTGGTTCGGCGTTAACGAAGGCTCTCCGGGCCAGTTCACAAGGGGTGAACAACGTTCGCCCCCGCACCCCGGTTCCTTTGCAGCACCATGACATGGATCACGTGGGCGGCGGAGTGTAGCAGAGGTACCCGGAGACCTTGTGAAGGGGCGCACGAGCACCCCCCTCAGGAGGGGTGGATACTCGATCTCATGAGCACCACGGAGCGTCCCAGGATCCTCGTAGTAGGCGGCGGGTACGTAGGCCTGTACGCAGCTCGGCGCATCCTCAAGAAGATGCGCTACGCGGAGGCGACCGTCACGGTCGTCGACCCGCGGTCGTACATGACCTACCAGCCCTTCCTCCCCGAAGCCGCCGCCGGCAGCATCTCGCCGCGCCACGTCGTCGTCCCGCTGCGACGCGTCGTGCGCGGAGCCGAGGTGCTCACCGGCCGGGTCACCACCATCGACCAGGACCGCAAGGTCGCCACGATCGCGCCGCTCGTCGGCGAGGCGTACGAGCTGCCTTTCGACTACCTCGTCATCGCGATGGGCGCCGTCTCCCGTACCTTCCCGATCCCCGGCCTCGCCGAGCAGGGCATCGGCATGAAGGGCATCGAGGAGGCCATCGGCCTGCGCAACCACGTCCTCGAGCAGCTCGACAAGGCCGACTCGACCACCGACGAGGAGGTCCGCCGCAAGGCGCTGACCTTCGTCTTCGTGGGCGGCGGCTTCGCCGGCGCGGAGACCATCGGCGAGGTCGAGGACCTGGCCCGTGACGCCGCGAAGTACTACCAGAACGTGTCGCGCGAGGACATGCGCTTCGTCCTGGTCGACGCGGCCGACAAGATCCTTCCCGAGGTCGGCCCCAAGCTCGGCCAGTACGGCAAGGAGCACCTGGAGAGCCGCGGGATCGAGATCTACCTCGAGACCTCCATGGACTCCTGCGTCGACGGCCACGTCGTGCTGAAGAACGGCCTCGAGGTCGACTCCAACACGATCGTGTGGACCGCCGGCGTGAAGCCGAACCCGGCGCTCTCCCGCTTCGGTCTGCCGCTCGGCCCCCGCGGCCACGTGGACTGCAACGAGAAGCTCCAGATCAACGGCCTCGACTACGCCTGGGCCGCGGGCGACAACGCCCAGGTCCCGGACATGGTCGGCCGCAAGGCGGGCAACCCGAACGCCTGGTGCCCGCCGAACGCCCAGCACGCGCTGCGCCAGGCCAAGGTCCTCGGCGACAACGTGGTGGCCGGCATGCGCGGCTTCCCGCAGAAGGAGTACAGCCACGCCAACAAGGGCGCCGTGGCCGGCCTCGGTCTGCACAAGGGCGTCGCGATGATCGTCATGGGCAAGGTGAAGATCAAGCTCAAGGGCCGTCTCGCCTGGTACATGCACCGTGGCTACCACGGCATGGCGATGCCGACCTGGAACCGCAAGATCCGCGTCTTCGCCGACTGGACCCTCGCGATGTTCCTCAAGCGTGAGGTCGTCTCGCTGGGCGCCATCGAGACGCCGCGCGAGGAGTTCTACGAGGCGGCCAAGCCCGCCCCTGCGCCGGCCGCCCCGGCGCAGGAGAAGGCCAAGGCCTCCTAAGCGGTACACGCAGCACCAGCAGGACCAGCAGTACACGCAAGGCCGTAAAAGGGCCGTCCGCCATCCGTGGTGCGGACGGCCCTTCGCGTGTTTTGCCGACTGATTGCGCTGCGGCGGGACTGTAAACGCCTACTGACGGTGTTCCCTTGGTGACGAGCATTTCTGGGGCACGAGATCACGGAGGTGTGCACCATGGCCGACGCCGCGTCGCGGCTGACGACTCTTGCCGAGGAACTCCTCGGGGGACCGCTCCCGGTCCGACTGCGAGCCTGGGACGGCAGCGAGGCCGGGCCCGTCGGTGGCCCCGTCCTGATCGTCCGCGACCGCCGCGCCCTGCGGAGGATGATCTGGAAGCCGGGCGAACTGGGCCTGGCCCGCGCCTGGGTGGCCGGGGAACTCGACGTCGAGGGAGACCTCTACGAGCTCCTCGACGCGCTCTCGGGCCTGCTCTGGGACCGCGAAGAGGACACCAGGGGCCTGATCGCGTCCGCGCGCGACCCCCGGCTGCGCGCCGCTGCCGCCGCCCTGCTGCGGCTCGCCGGGCCGCTGCCGCCGCCGCAGCCGCCGGCCGAGGAGATGCGCGGCCGCAGCGGCGGCCGGCACACCCGGCGCCGCGACAAGCAGGCGATCAGTCACCACTACGACGTGGGCAACGACTTCTACGAGCTGGTCCTCGGCCCGTCGATGGTCTACTCGTGCGCGTACTGGGCCTCCGACGGCCCGGACGCGACCCTGGAGGACGCCCAGCGCGACAAGCTGGACCTCATCGCCCGCAAGCTGAACCTCAAGGAGGGCGACCGGCTCCTCGACGTGGGCTGCGGCTGGGGCTCCATGGCCATCCACGCCGCCCGCGAGTACGGGGCCAGGGTCGTCGGCATCACCCTCTCCCGCGAGCAGGCCGCGTTCGCCCGCAAGCGGATCGCGGACGAGGGCCTGACCGACCTGATCGAGATCCGCGTCCAGGACTACCGGGACGTCACGGACGGCCCGTACGACGCGATCTCCTCGATCGGCATGGCCGAGCACGTCGGCGCCGTCCGGTACCGGGAGTACGCCGACATCCTGTACGGGCTCCTCAAGCCCGGCGGACGGCTCCTCAACCACCAGATCTCCCGGCGCCCCGAGCCCGACGAGGAGGCGTACGAGGTCGACGTCTTCATCGACGCGTACGTCTTCCCCGACGGTGAACTCGCCCCCATGGGACGCACGCTGAGCACCCTGGAGGACGCCGGCTTCGAGGTCAGGGACGTGGAGGCGATCCGCGAGCACTACGCCCTCACCCTGCGCCGCTGGGTGGCCAACCTGGAGCGGGACTGGGCCCGGGCGGTCCGGCTCACCTCACCCGGCCGGGCAAGGATCTGGCGGCTCTACATGGCGGCCTCCGCGGTCTCCTTCGAGCGCAACAGGATCGGCGTGAACCAGTTCCTCGCCGTGAAGACCCCGGTGTCGGGGAAGAGCGGCACGGCGCTGCGGCCGCGCGTCTGGAACGAGCGGACGGACTGACGTACGCCGAAGGGCCGGTCCCCCTGGTGGGGGACCGGCCCTTTCCCGTACCGCGGCTGTTCCTACTCGGCCTTGATGGCGGCGAGCATGTTCAGCTTGGCCGCGCTCCGGGCCGGCCACAGGGAGGCGAGGACGCCGACCAGGGCGGCCAGGACCAGGAAGATCCCGATCCGGTCCCAGGGCAGGACCAGGGCGTAGCCCGGGATCTGCTCCCGGATGGTCTCGCCGATCGCCCAGCCGAGGAACGAGCCGAGGCCGATGCCGACGACCGCGCCGAACACCGAGATGACCACGGCCTCCAGACGGACCATCCGCTTCACCCGGCGCCGGTCGAGGCCGATCGCCCGCAGCATGCCGATCTCCTGCTGACGCTCGAAGACGGACATCGCGAGGGTGTTGACGACGCCGAGGACCGCGATGATCAGGGCCATGCCGAGCAGGCCGTACATGATGTTGAGCATCAGGTTGATCGGGCCGCCGAAGGAGTCACGGATGCCCTTGTGGTCCATCACCGTGATGTCGGGGTTGTCGCCCATGGCCTTCGCCAGGGCCCGCTCGTTGGCGGCGCTCGCGCCGCCCTCGGTCGAGACGAAGATCTGACGGATCTCCGCCCGCTCCTCGTGCGCGGTGACCAGCTTGTGGTCGATGAGGACCGGCGAGACGAACTCGCTGGGCTCGAAGACCGCGCCGACCGTCAGCTTGGCCTTCTGCTTGTCGAGGTACTCGACCGGGACGGTGTCGCCGACCTTCAGGCCGCGCTTCGCGGCGGTCTTCTCGTCGACGGCGATCGCGCCCTTGTCGAGGGAGGACAGCGAGCCCTTCACGACGGTGAGGTTGAGGACCTTGTCGATGTCGCCGGGGGTGACGCCGGAGGCCGAGACGTACGAGCCCTTGATCTCCAGGGCGCCCGCCTGCTGCGGGGAGATCGCGGTGACGCCCGGCGCCTTCTCCAGGGCGGTCAGTGCCTCCGGGCTCAGGCTGTTGCCGCTGGCCATGGTGACCATGTAGTCGGCCTTGATCTGGTCCGTCGTGGCCTTGTCGAGGGCCGTGCCGACCGTGGCGCCGAGCACCGAGAGACCGGTGACGAGCGTCAGGCCGATGGCGAGCGCGGAGGCGGTGGCGCCGGTGCGGCGCGGGTTGCGGACCGCGTTCAGGCCGGCGAGCTTGCCGGAGACCCCGAAGAGGTTGACGAAGACGGGGCGGATCAGGGCGATCACGGGCCGGGACAGGAACGGGATCAGCACGATCACGCCGATGAGGGCGAGGAAGGCACCGCCCGCGATGAGCATGCGGCCCTCGTCGCCGCCCTGGCCGGCGCCGAGCACGATCAGGACCGCGCCGAGCGCGCTGAACGCCGCACCGATGGAGTTCCGCACGACGAGCGACTTGGTGCTCGCGGTGGCGTGGACGCTGCTCATGGCGGCGACCGGCGGGATCTTCGCGGCGCGGCGGCCGGGCAGCCAGGCGGCGAGCATCGTGATCAGGACGCCGACGGCGAAGGCGCTGACGGCCGGGGTGGCGGTGAGGACGAGGCCGCCGCCGGGGACCTTCATCTCGAAGGCGCTCATGGCCGAGCGGAGCGAGACGGCCAGGCCGATGCCGAGCACGTAGCCGACGGCGGAGGCGAGCAGGCCGACCAGACCGGCCTCGGCGAGGACGGAGCGGGTGATCTGCTTGCGCGAGGCGCCGACGGCGCGCATCAGCGCCAGTTCCTTGGTGCGCTGGGCGACCAGCATGGTGAAGGTGTTCGAGATCAGGAAGATCCCGACGAAGAGCGCGATGCCCGCGAAGCCGAGGAGCACCTGGTTGAGCGCGCCGAGACCGGCCTCGATGTCCTTGGCCTGCTGCTCGGCGAGGGCTTCGCCGGTCTGCGCGGTGGCCGCCTTCGGGACGACCTTCAGGACCTCGGAGAGGAGCTTCTCGTCGTCCGTGCCGGGCGTGGCGCTCACGGCCAGGTCCCGGTAGTAGCCGGGCTTGAGGTAGAGCTTCTGCGCGACGGCGGTGTCGAAGACGACGAGGCTGCCGCCCGCGTTGACGGCGCCGTCCTCGGTGGTGAAGACGCCGGAGAGCTCGTACTCCTTCACCGGGCCCGTGGTCGCGACGCGGACGGTGTCGCCGACCTTGTAGCCGCCCTTGTCGGCGGTGTCCTTGTCGAGCGCGATCTGGCCGGCGGCGGCCGGGCCGTTCCCGGAGGTGAAGGCGTACGCGCGGTCCTTGCCGTCCTTGCCGGGGGCGAAGTTGGTGCCCTTGTTGGACCAGCCGACGCCGATCAGCTTGCCGTTCTTGTCGGGCACGCCGGCGAAGCCGTCGACGCGGGGGGTGACGGAGGCGACCCCGTCGAGCTTCGCGACCTTGTCGACGTCCTGCTGGGAGAGGCCGGGGGTCTTCCGGGCGTCCTCGGCGGACGGGTACATCTCGACGGCGACGGCGACGTCGTCGTAGCTCTTGGCCGACTGGTTGCGGAAGGCCTGGCCGAGGGTGTCGGTGAAGACGAGGGTGCCGGAGACGAAGGCCACGCCGAGCATCACGGCGAGGACGGTCATCAGCAGTCTCGCCTTGTGCGCGAGGACGTTGCGCAGGGCGGTACGGAACATGGGTGTGTCCTGGAGGAGGAGGGACGGCGGTCGGGCGGGGCTGAGCTACGGCGTCAGCTCGTACGGCCCTTGGCGTCGAAGGCCTTCATGCGGTCGAGCACGCCGTCCGCCGTCGGGTGCAGCATCTCGTCGACGATCCGGCCGTCGGCGAGGAAGATGACGCGGTCCGCGTAGGAGGCGGCCACCGCGTCGTGGGTGACCATGACGACGGTCTGGCCGAGCTCCCGCACCGAGTTGCGCAGGAAGCCGAGGACCTCGGCGCCCGAGCGGGAGTCCAGGTTTCCGGTCGGCTCGTCACCGAAGATGATCTCGGGGCGGGAGGCGAGGGCGCGGGCCACGGCCACGCGCTGCTGCTGGCCGCCGGAGAGCTCGGTGGGGCGGTGGCTGAGGCGGGCGGAGATCCCGAGCATGTCGATGACCTGCTGGACCCACTGCTTGTCGGGCTTGCGGCCCGCGATGTCCATCGGCAGCGTGATGTTCTCCAGGGCCGTCAGCGTCGGCAGCAGGTTGAAGGCCTGGAAGATGAAGCCGATCTTGTCCCGGCGCAGCTGGGTGAGCTGCTTGTCCTTCAGGGTGGAGAGCTCGGTCTCGCCGATCCGGACCGAGCCGGAGGAGAAGGAGTCCAGGCCGGCGACGCAGTGCATGAGCGTCGACTTGCCGGAGCCGGAGGGGCCCATGATCGCGGTGAACTCGCCCTGGCGGAAGTCCACGGTGACATGGTCGAGGGCGACCACCTGGGTCTCGCCGTGTCCGTAGACCTTGGAGAGATCCGTGGCGCGGGCGGCCACCGCGGTGGCACGGGACACGGTGGGGGTGGTGGTCACGAGGGACTCCTGTCACTACGGGGCTGCTGCGGGAACCCCTCCATCGTGTCGAGCGTTCGGGCTCGGATCGTCCGCCCACGTGCCCGTTCCCAAGGCAGTCTCGAGTCGGACCGGGGGGCCCGATTCTCCTCCTGAGGTATGACGGTGTCCCTGAGAGCCGGGTTCGCGCCGACGTGACACACGTGCGACGACTTTTCGTCATTCCAGGGGGTGCGGCTTTGCGCCTGCGACCCCTGTCACAGTTCGGCGAAACGGCCCCCACCTGCACTGACGCACCCTCAGACGTCAATAAAATAAGACAACATCGGGAGGGTGTTCCGCTGAACGGGGGAAGCGCCCCGGATAGGCTCATGTGCCAACGCGGAGCTCCGCGACGCCCGGATGGTGGAATGCAGACACGGCGAGCTTAAACCTCGCTGGCCTTCGGGCCGTACCGGTTCGAGTCCGGTTCCGGGCACCACGGTTTCGCCGGTGCGACAGGCGGTCCGGCGGCCGTGGGGCCGCCCCCTCGGGTGACGCCCTCCCGACGTGCACGAAGATCGAGAACGTACGGGAAAAGATCCTCCCCGAGCACTAGAGAGTTTCTTTTGCCTACGCATTACTCTTGACGCGAGGCCGCGCGCATGCGGCACGCCATGGAGGAGTGAGATGAGGAGCAGCAACCCGGTCTTCTCGCGACGGGGGTTCAGCCGCGACAACGGCACCGCGGGCTTCAACGGCCAGCAGCCGCAGGCCGGGGGCCCCGCCGTCGGAACCAACCCGTACGCCACCGGCACCCCGTATGCCGAGGGCGCGACGAACCCGTACGCGACCAACCCGTACGCCCCGCAGGACACACAGCTCGGCGCCCCGCAGCAGGCCCGCGGCAATGTGATGACGATCGACGACGTCGTGAGCCGTACGGCCATGACGCTCGGCACGGTCGTGCTCACCGCCGTCCTGTCCTGGCTGCTCCTGCCGGTCGACCCCGCCAACCTGGGCAAGTCCTACGGCATCGCCATCGGCGCCGCCCTGGTCGCCCTCGTGCTGTCGCTCGTGCAGTCCTTCAAGCGCAAGCCGTCGCCCGCGCTGATCCTGGGCTACGCGGCCTTCGAGGGTGTCTTCCTCGGAGTGATCTCGGCCGCCGTCTCGACGTACATCGCCGACGGCGTGGTCATCCAGGCGGTCCTGGGCACGATGGCGGTCTTCGCCGGCGTCCTGATCGCCTACAAGATGGGCTGGATCCGGGTCAACCGCCGCTTCTACGGCTTCGTGATGGCCGCCGCGATGGGCTTCATGCTCCTCATGGTGACCAACCTGCTGTTCGCCGTCTTCGCCGGCGGTGACGGCCTCGGCTTCCGCAGCGGTGGCCTCGGCATCCTCTTCGGTGTCATCGGCATCATCCTGGGCGCCTGCTTCCTCGCCCTCGACTTCAAGCAGGTCGAGGACGGCGTGACCTACGGCGCGCCGCGCGAGGAGGCCTGGCTGGCCGCCTTCGGTCTCACCATGACCCTGGTGTGGATCTACCTGGAGATGCTGCGTCTGCTGTCGATCCTGCAGGGCGACGACTGACGCGTCCCGACTCGGGGGGAAGGGCCCGTCCGGCTTCGTGCCGGGCGGGCCCTTCCGCGTTCCCGTCGGGACGGGCGGTGCTCCGACCTCAGAGCAGTCTCCGGGCCGCCCGCCGCAGGTCGTACTCGTGCAGGATCGCCTTCGCGTGGCCGTACGCCAGGTCGTGCGCCCCGCGGAGCCAGCTCACCCGCTCCTCGAAGCGGATGAGCGAAGGCCCCTCCTCGACGGTGCGCATCCAGTCGGCGATCTCACGACCGGTGCGGCGCGGGATCCGGGCCAGCATGTTGCGGTGGGTCTCTTCGGAGAATGTATGGGACATCGGCGCCTCCGGACGCGTCGTACCGTGTGCTGCTCCTCGTACTCCTTCACGTCACCGTGCCGAAGCCTTCGCCCGTTGGCAAGAGGCCCGGGACGGCGCGTAGGGTCACGGGGTGCGCGATACGAGTGAACTGACCGCTGCCGTCGAACGCTTCGCCGACCGGCTGCGGGCCGCCCCGCACAGCCGTCTCCAGCGCGGCGCGGCGGCCGAAGGACTTGCCCTCGCCCGCGAGCTCGCGGTGCGCGCACAGCGCGCCGAGGACCCGGAGCGGGAGCCGAGGACCATGCCGGACGCGGGGGTCTTCACCGTGGCCGACCAGCTGGCCGTCGCCGGGAACGATCTGGCCGAGATCCTGCGAACGGCCCCGGCCGACTCCCGCGAGGGGGAACTGGCAGAGGCCGTGGAACTGGTACGTGAGGCGGCGGAGCGCTCGGGGCTGTAAGGCCCTCCAGGGGGCTTACAGCGAGGCGATGACGCGGTCCGCCAGGATGTAGACGTTCTCCTCGTCGGACTCGCCGTACGAGAAGGTGAGGGCGAAGGCGCCCGAGACGCCCGAGCCGCCGAGCAGCACCGGCGTACGGCCGGAGCGCAGGGCCTCCGCCAGGCGCTCCGCGGTCTCGCGGTGCCCCGGGGTCATACAGAGCGTCGTGCCGTCCGCGAAGACGTACACGTCGAGCGTGCCGAGCGGGCCCGGACGCACGTCGGTCAGCGCCGTGGCGGTGTCGGCCAGCTCTTCGAGCCGGGCCACCGTCCGCTCGTGGTCGGTGACGACGGGGGTCTGCACCGGCACGAAGTCCGGGTGCGAGGGGTGCCGGCGGCGGGCCGCGGCCAGCTCGGCCGAGTCCTCCGGGTACTCCTCCAGGGAGTCGAAGGCGTCCAGCGCGTCGGAACCGTCGAGCGCCGCCGCCTCCGCCTCCATGGCCTCCAGGGCCATCGCCTCAAGGCCCACGAAGTCGGCCTGGCGGGGGACGAAGAAGGTGCCGTCGTCGACCGGGCCGCCGAGACCGCCGAGCAGGGACGGGGCGTCGGCCGCGTCCCGGGCCTCCTGCGCGGCCCAGAAGGCCCGCGCCTCGGCCAGCTCGCGCTCGCGCTCCTCGGCCAGCGCCTCCGCGACCGCGGCCCGTATCTCGGCGGCGGGCGTGGCACGGGCGGCGGGGACGGTGACGCCGCGCCCGGCCGCCAGCTCGCTCCGCAGGTCGGTGACCTGCTTGCGGAGACCGTGGACGGCGTGCAGGGCGGCAGCGCCCACGGCCGTGGCAGCGGCCGTGGTCAGCAGCAGGGCAAGAGGCATGGCGCTCACTGACGTACTCCCGATTCCGAGTCGATCCCCCGACTTCCTACATCAGCTTGTCCTGGGGTGGGGCCCGCTGTCAGTGCATTACGTCACGAATTGGACAGGTATTTCAGCCAGGTGTTTAGTCCCGAAACACCTCTGACCTGCGAAAACGAACTCCCCCGGGACGTAGGTCACATCCTGGGGGAGATTCGGTCACGGCTCGGACGCGGAGCGGTTGACGCCCCCGCCCGCTGGTTAGCTCGGGCGCTCGCTTCCCGGCCTCAGCTGAGGCGCTCGATGACCATGGCCATGCCCTGGCCGCCGCCGACGCACATGGTCTCCAGGCCGAACTGCTTGTCGTGGAACTGGAGGCTGTTGATCAGCGTGCCGGTGATGCGGGCGCCGGTCATGCCGAAGGGGTGGCCGACGGCGATGGCGCCACCGTTGATGTTCACCTTGTCCAGGTCCAGGCCGAGGTCCTGGTAGGACGGGATCACCTGGGCCGCGAAGGCCTCGTTGATCTCGGCCAGGTCGATGTCGCCGACGGTCAGGCCGGCGCGCTTGAGGGCCTGCTTCGACGCCTCGACCGGGCCGAGGCCCATGATCTCGGGGGAGAGGCCGGAGACGCCGGTGGAGACGATGCGGGCGAGCGGGGTCAGGCCGAGCTCGCGGGCCTTCGTGTCCGACATGATGACGAGCGCGGCGGCGCCGTCGTTCAGCGGGCAGCAGTTGGCGGCGGTGACCAGGCCGTCGGGGCGGAAGACGGGCTTGAGGCCCTGCACGCCCTCCAGGGTGACGCCGGCGCGCGGGCCGTCGTCGGTGGAGACCACGGTGCCGTCCGGGGTCGTCACCGGGGTGATCTCGCGCTCCCAGAAGCCGTTCTTGATGGCCTGCTCGGCGAGGTTCTGCGACCGGACGCCGAACTCGTCCATCTCCTGGCGGCTGATGCCCTTGAGGCGGGCCAGGTTCTCGGCGGTCTGACCCATGGCGATGTACGCGTCCGGGACGATGCCGTCCTCGCGCGGGTCGTGCCAGGTGGAGCCCTCGGAGGCGGCGACGGCGGCGGTACGGGCCTCGGCCTCGGCGAAGTACGGGTTGTGCGTGTCGGGCAGGGAGTCCGAGTTGCCCTTGGCGAAGCTGGAGACCATCTCGACACCGGCCGAGATGAAGACGTCGCCCTCGCCCGCCTTGATCGCGTGCAGCGCCATCCGGGAGGTCTGCAGCGAGGAGGAGCAGTAGCGGGTGATCGTGCAGCCCGGCAGGTGGTCCATGCCCATCCGCACGGCGACGATCCGGCCCAGGTTGTTGCCCTGCTCGCCGCCGGGGAGGCCGCAGCCGAGCATCAGGTCGTCGATGTCCCGCGGGTCCAGCTCGGGGACCTTGGCGAGCGCGGCCTGGATGATCGTGGCGGTGAGGTCGTCGGGACGCAGGTCCTTCAGGGAGCCCTTGAAGGCCCGGCCGATCGGGGAACGGGCGGTCGAGACGATGACGGCTTCGGGCATCACGGCTCCATGAGGGTGCGGAGTGGGCGGACTGAAAGGGAAGTTACCCGTACGTACCGCATGGGTCACCGGCCTGGGTGTGTGATGAGGGCCTCTTTTCTAAGCGTACGCTCAGTTGGTGGCGGGGTCGGCCGACGCGGTGGTCGAGGCCGGCCCTTCGGCCGCCCCCTCCGGGCCGCCCTCGGCGGGCACCGGCAAGCGGCGCCTGCGGCGGTGCTTCAGCAGGGCCCACGGCGCCCGCGCGCCCGTCACCTCGGTGCCCGCCTCCTTCGCCGCCTCGGCCGCCGCCTTCGCGACCGGCAGCATGTTCTCCCGCCGGGCCGGTTCGAGACGGTCGGTCTCCGGCCATACGCCGAGCACCGCGCACATGGTCGGAAGCACGGCCATCGCCGCCGTCGCGTACCCCTCCGCCGAGGGGTGGAAGTTGTCCACTCCGAACATCTCGCGCGGGTTCGCCGCGAACTCGGGGCCCAGCAGGTCGCCGAGCGACACCGTCCGCCCGCCCTGCTCGATCACCACGATCGTCTGCGCCGCGGCGAGCTGCCGGGAGGCCCGCCGGGCCAGCCAGCGCAGCGGCTGGTAGACCGGCTCGATCGTCCCCAGGTCGGGGCAGGTCCCGACGACCACCTCCGCGCCGGCCGTCCGCAGCCGCCGGACCGCCGAGGCCAGGAGCCGTACCGACTCGGTCGGCGGCATCCGGTGCGTCACGTCGTTCGCGCCGATCATGATCACGCAGACGTCCGGCGGCCCCAGGGGCTGCGCGAGCAACAGCGACACCTGCCGCTCCAGATCGTCCGAGCGCGCCCCGGACAGGGCCACGTTCCGCAGCACCACCGGCCGCTCCGCCACCGCCGCGAGCCCCGAGGCGAGCAGTGCGCCCGGTGTCTGACCCGAGCGGCGCACCCCCTGACCCGCCGCCGTGGAATCACCCAGAAGGGCCAGTCTCAGCGGGTCCTCCGTGCCGAACGCGCGGCCGTAGAGGCCGTCCGCTCCCGGCGGGAGCGGGGCCGCTCCGCCGCCGACCGTCCGCTTCGCGATCTGCATCTCGGCCAGCAGGACGCCCACCGCCGCCACACCCAGCAGCCCGATGCTCCCGCCGCCGTACGCCGCTCCCGCCGCGATCCGGCGTGCCACCCTCGCCCTCGACATGGGGGCCGTCACCTCCTCCGAGCCGTAGAGGCCGTCCGGACCGTGGAGGCCCTTCAAGCCGTTCAGGGTCTAACTGCCCCGTAACCCGCTCCGACTACGCATACGCTGGCCACACCATTACGGAGACCCCGGAGATTACGGTGCAATTCCACGACTCGATGATCAGCCTCGTCGGCAACACCCCGCTGGTGAAGCTCAACAACGTCACAGCGGGTATCCAGGCGACCGTCCTGGCCAAGGTCGAGTACTTCAACCCCGGAGGCTCGGTCAAGGACCGGATCGCCGTGCGGATGATCGAGGCGGCCGAGCAGAGCGGTGAGCTCAAGCCCGGCGGCACCATCGTCGAGCCCACGTCCGGCAACACCGGCGTCGGCCTGGCGATCGTGGCCCAGCAGAAGGGCTACAAGTGCATCTTCGTCTGCCCGGACAAGGTGTCCCTCGACAAGATCAACGTGCTGCGGGCGTACGGCGCCGACGTCGTCGTCTGCCCGACCGCGGTCGACCCGGAGCACCCGGACTCGTACTACAACGTCTCGGACCGGCTCGTCCGTGAGACGCCCGGTGCCTGGAAGCCCGACCAGTACTCCAACCCGAACAACCCGCGCTCCCACTACGAGACCACCGGTCCCGAGCTCTGGGAGCAGACGGACGGGAAGATCACCCACTTCGTCGCGGGCGTCGGCACCGGCGGCACCATCTCCGGCACCGGCAACTACCTCAAGGAGGCCAGCGGCGGCTCCGTGAAGGTCATCGGCGCCGACCCCGAGGGTTCCGTGTACTCCGGCGGCTCCGGACGCCCGTACCTCGTCGAGGGCGTCGGCGAGGACTTCTGGCCGACCGCGTACGACCGGAACGTCACGGACCGGATCGTCGCCGTGTCCGACAAGGACTCGTTCCAGATGACCCGCCGCCTCGCCAAGGAGGAGGGCCTCCTCGTCGGCGGCTCCTGCGGCATGGCCGTCGTGGCGGCCCTGGAGGTCGCCAAGGAGCTCGGCCCCGACGACGTCGTCGTCGTGCTGCTGCCGGACTCGGGCCGCGGCTACATGTCCAAGATCTTCAGCGACGAGTGGATGGCCGGACACGGCTTCCTGGAGGACACCTCCACCGCCACCGTCGCCGACGTCCTGCGCCACAAGGAGGGCGTCCTGCCCTCGCTCGTCCACATGCACCCGGACGAGACGGTCGGTCAGGCCATCGAGGTGCTGCGCGAGTACGGCGTCTCCCAGATGCCCATCGTGAAGCCCGGCGCCGGCCACCCCGACGTGATGGCCGCCGAGGTCGTCGGCTCGGTCGTCGAGCGGGAGCTCCTCGACCACCTCTTCACCAAGAAGGCCTCCCTGGACGACCCGCTGGAGCAGCACATGAGCGCGCCGCTGCCGCAGGTCGGCTCCGGCGAGCCGGTCGCCGACCTGATGGCCGTCCTCGGCGAGTCCTCCGACGCGGCGATCGTCCTGGTCGAGGGCAAGCCGACCGGCGTCGTCAGCCGCCAGGACCTGCTGGCCTTCCTGGCCAACGGCGGCGCGAAGTAGCAGTTCGCGCAACTGGTACGAGGGCGACACGTACGCGCAGCACCCGCTTAACACGCGTCCGGCACATTGGTGGTTGTCGGCGTCACGGACTTCCGGAGCGGCTCCCGGACTCCTGACGACGCCGCCGGACGCGGAGACCGGCCCTGACCCGGGCCCGTGTCCTCGCGGGGACCGCCGTCGTCCCGCCCCCCGTCTCGGGGGTGCGGCGGTCCCCGCGCCGAACACTCCGTCACAACACCCACAGGGCCCCTCGCTTCGGCGAGGGGCCCTGTGACGTGCAGGGGTCCCCGGAACGTGGCGTCCAGGGACGCCCGGACCCCGATCAATTGCCTTGACGGCCCCCGGGGTCATGATCATGCTCGCGCGTGGCGCGGGCATACGCCCACCGCACGGGGGGAGGCTTCCGCGCCGTACGAGCCTCTAAGGAGAACGCAGTTGAGATTCCTCCGTACGACGCGAGCACCCCTGGCAGCGGTGGCTGCCGGTGCGCTGCTCGCGGGACTGACCCAGGCCACGGCCTGGGCCGGACCCGGGCCCGGCGCCCCGCCGGCGCCCGTCACCACCGACACCGCCCCACAGCAGGACCGCGTCCCGGCCCGAGACCGGGCCGAGGTCCTCGGCGAGGACTGGCAGAAGTCCGCCGACATCGCCTGGACCACCACCGGTGACGCCCAGGGCTTCCACCTGCTGACCGCCACCGAACAGAGCGGCTACGCCTGGAAGACCCTCGCGTCCCTCGCCGAACCCGGCTTCGACGTGGACCAGTGGATCGGAAACGCCTGCGTCACCGGCTCCGGCAAGCGCGCGGTCGTCGTCTACGCCCCGCGCACCTTCACCAACGACACCCGGCTGATGGCACGCGGCGGCTTCACCGCCATCGTGGACCTGACCAGCGGCGCCGTCACCAAGCTGAAGGTCAACGCCTCGCTGTCGTACTACAACCCCGGCTGCGGCGCGGACGAAGAGGCCGTCCTGACCCAGTCCCCGGGCGAGGACAAGCGGCAGACCCGCCTGTTCCGGGTGAACACCGCCACGGGCCAGGTCAGCGAGCCCGTCGTGGTCGACGGGCAGATCACCTCCTCGGTGCCGGTCACCGGCGGGAAGATAGCCGCGGCCTCCGGTCGCACCCTCGTCGAGATCGACGGCAGGGGCGCCAAGAAGAAGCTCGCGACGACGGGCACCGTCCCGTACCGCATCAGCAAGGACGACGACGGCGGTTACGTCTTCATGGAGCGCGTCCAGCGCGACAGCGTCAAGGAGACGGAGACCGCGCTCGTCAGCCGCTGGGCGGCCAAGAAGGTCACCAGGCTGGGCCACGGACCGCTCGCGGCCGCCGGCCTCGCCCGCGTCGGCGGACAGGTCTACCTGACCGGCGACGTCACCACCGAGGCGAGCCTGCCGAAGTCGGTCACACGGCTGTCCGGAGTCCACAAGGACGCCACGCTCTCCACCAAGGGCGCCGCGATCGTCCAGCACACGGTCTGGGCGGACGGCGTCGGATCCCCGAAGTACCTCCAGCGGGACAAGGCCACCGACGCCCGCCCGGTGAAGATCGACACCACCCTGCGCGACACAGGCAAGAGCGTCGGCTTCACCGTCACCCCCATGGCGGCCACGTCCGCGAAGTGGGAGAGCTCCCGCACTCCGTCGCCGCTGCTCGGCACCGCCAAGGGCACCGCCAAGGGCGCCGCCAAGAGCGCCGCCAAGGGCGCCGCGGACACCGCCAAGGGCGGCGTGCAGACCCGGACCGCGGGCACCCGCGCGCTGACCGCCACCACGGCGGCGGCCGGCGACGCCGGTGAGATCGTCGAGTCGGATCGCACCTGCTCCGTGCCCCGCAACGACCCCCGCAACCAGGCCATGCAGCCCAAGCCGCGCCAGGTCGAGTGGGCCGTCGACAAGGCCGTCACGGGCAATCTCGACTTCGGCGCCTCGCGCCCGGCGAACTGGAAGAACCTCGGGATGCCGGCGTACTCGCCGCAGTCCCTCTTCCCGAACCCGGTCCTCGACGGCGGCGGCCGCGTCCCCGCGCAGGTGCTGCTCGGCATCACCGCGCAGGAGTCGAACATGTGGCAGGCCTCCCGCTCCGCGGTGCCCGGTGTCACCGGCAGCCCGCTGATCGGGAACTACTACGGTGTCGACTACTACGACGGCAACACGGCCAACGACTGGGACGTCAACTGGTCCAAGGCCGACTGCGGTTACGGCATCACCCAGGTCACCGACCACATGCGGCTCGCCGGCCGCGAGCACGACAAGGGCGGCGCCGCCTGGGACTACCAGAAGCAGCGCGCCGTAGCCCTGGACTACGCGGCGAACGTCGCCGCCGGCCTCGGCATCCTGGTCGAGAAGTGGAACCAGACCAAGCGCGCCGGAATCCAGGTGCACGACGGCAACCCGGCCAAGCTGGAGAACTGGTTCTTCGCGCTGTGGGCCTACAACAGCGGCTTCTACGAGAACGTCAACGCCAACGGGCCCTGGGGCGTGGGCTGGGCGAACAACCCCGCCAACCCCGAGTGGGACGCCGGCCGGCTGCCGTTCATGGAGACCCGCCTCGGCGGCGAGGACGCCTCCGCAGCGGCCCGTCCGCAGCACTGGCCGTACCCCGAGAAGGTCCTCGGCTTCGCCGCCCACCCGCCGTCGTTCCTGGAGTCCCCGGGCACGCTGGTGGCGGCGTTCCGCCCCGCCTGGTGGAACGGCACCACCGAGGACGCCACCGTCAAGGGCTCCGCGAAGTACAACCGCGCGCAGATGAAGCCGCCGGAGGACCTGTTCTGCGGCGTCTACAACTGGTGCGAGCCCTCGAAGATCTCCGACGGCGCGAAGAACGAGCCCGGAGCGGGACCCTGCACCCGTGACGACTTCAAGTGCTGGTTCCACCTCTCCGTCCAGTGGAAGACCGACTGCTCGTACTCCTGCGGCAACGAGCTCTACCGCTTCACCTCGCCGGACTACGACGCCGAGCAGGCGGACGGCACCGCCTACCCGCCGAACTGCACCCGCTCCGGCCTGCCCGCCGGCGCGCTCGTCGTCGACGACCTCCCCGGAGGCACCCCGTCGATCCGGCCGGGATGTGCCAACAGCGCCTGGAGCAACTCCGGTACGTTCACGGCCGACTTCCCCGGCGAGTCCGGAATCGCCCATGACGGCACCGCCACGACGGTGTACCCCGGCAAGGTCGACATGCACCAGCTCGGCGCGGGCTTCGGCGGCCACTTCTACTTCGGCCACACCCGGGACGACACCGTCGACGCGAAGGGCGACCGCCTCAACTTCACCGGAACCTGGACCCTGAACCAGGGCCGGACCGACTGGATGCGCGTCCTGGTGCACCTGCCCGACCACGGTGCGCACACCCAGCAGGCCCGGTACGACATCGACACCGGCGGCGGCAGCTTCACCCGCCACCGGTACGTCAACCAGAAGCGCGGATCCAACGGCTGGATGTCCCTGGGCGCGTACCAGATGAACGGCGTGCCCCGCGTCCAGCTCACCACCGAGACCGAGGACGGCACCGGGGACGACGACGTCGCCTTCGACGCCGTCGCCTTCCAGCCGCTGCCGGGCAAGCCCCAGCAGGTCGTGCAGATGGGCGACTCGTACTCCTCCGGTGAGGGGGCGGGCTCGTACGCCAAGGACTCCGACAACGACATCGACGACAAGGCCCGCTGGAACGCCTGCCGCCGCAGCGCCAACTCCTGGGCACGCAAGACCACCCTGCCCGGCCGGTCCGCGTCCATCGGCACCCTCGCCGACGGCTTCTCCAGCGAGCTGGAGTTCCAGAACGTCTCCTGCTCGGGCGCCCAGAGCTTCCAGCTGAAGACGGGCTACCCCGTCGACCAGAGCGGCAACGAGAAGTGGGGCTTCGACGGCAACTTCCACGAGAGGTTCCAGATCGACTCCGGTGTCCTCAGCGGTGACACCGATCTGGTGACGCTCACCATCGGCGGCAACGACGCGGGCTTCCCGACCGTGATGCAGGACTGCGTCACGCTCGGCTGCCCGGCGGAGGAGGACGTCCACAAGGACATCGACGAAGCCATGCCCAAGATCGAAAGCCTGCTGCGGGACATCCACACCGCGGCGGGCGGCGCGAAGATCGTCCTGCTCGGCTACCCCAAGATCTTCAACGAGAACTCGCTCACCTGCGTGAGCGGTGTGGGTGGCGCCGGCATGATCCGCATCAACGACAACGCGGAGTACATGGAGGCGAAGCAGCGGGCCGTCGTCGACAAGCTCAAGGCGGAGGGCAAGCCGATCTTCTTCGAGTCCCCCGACGGGGACTTCGAGGGCAGGCGGGCGTGCGACAGCCCCGAAGGCATCAACAAGATCGTGACCGCGGGGAAGGGGCCCGGCGACTTCAAGTGCGAGGTCGGTGGCACCTGGTGCGTCAGTCGCGAGAGCTACCATCCCAACAACACCGGAACCTCGGCGTACTCCGTCGCCTTCCGACGGGCGCTGGACAAACTCCCCAAGTAGCGTCAGGAATCCGTGAAAGCTGATCAACGCGGCGGGACCGCACCCTGGGCGAAGGCCCTGGGTGCGGTCCTGCTCGTTCCTGTTCTGGTGCTCGTCGCCCTGTACGCCGTCGGCCGGTTCCGCGAGGCCGCCCGGGAACGGGACGCCTTCGACGCCACCCGCGCGGACGCGCGAAGCTTCGCCGACGCCCTCGTCGCCGCCAAGGGCGTCACTCCCACCGACCAGGACGTCCGGGACGTCCTCGACACCGGCGCCGCGGGCCGCCGTGGTGTGCTCTACGAGGTACGGGCCACCGCCGACGGCACCCGGGTCCTCGTCCAGTTCTCCCGCCCGTACGAGCGGGGCGTCGCCCTCTTCGGCCCGGCCGACGCGATGGCCGACCGCTGCTTCACCGTCGGCCTGCCCTCCCCGGCATCCGGTCCGCCCCGGGCCGAGGTCACCGCCCACGGGCCCGAGGACTCCTGCGCGGACGTGGCCGGCCGCCTTCCCTCCCCCTGACCTTCGAGCCCGGCCTCCGAGCCCCTCGCCTTCGAGCCCGGCCTCCGAGCCCCTCGCCGTCGAGCCCGACTTCCGAGTCCCTGGCCTTCGAGTCCCTTGCCTTCGCGAACAGGAGCAGCCACCGTGCCCGTGCCCGATGCCGACGTCGTTCCCGCAGCCTGGTCCAGGATCACCCGCTGGCTGGAGAAGCACGCCCCGGGCGACCACGCGGCGCTGCGCCCCGGCGCCTCCGAGGCCGCCCTCGCCGCGCTCCGGGACGGACTCGGCTTCGCGCCGCATCCCGGCCTGCGGTCGCTGCTCGCGGTCTGCGACGGGGTCGTGCCGCGTCGGGCGAGCGGCGAGGCGGGGGCGTTCCTCGTCGGGTACGGCCTCCTCGGCACCGTGGAGGTCCTGGAGTGGCAGCGCTACCTCGCCCGCCGGGCCGAGGAGGCGGTCGAGGAGGGGTACGAGGACGAGGTCGGGCGGACCTCGCACGCGCGCTGGGTGCCGTTCGCGCAGGCCCTCACCGGCGATCTGCTCTTCGTCGACCACCGCGAGGACGAGGAGGGCGCGTACGGGACGGTCGGCGAGATCTCGTTCGGCGACCCGGACCACCAGCGGCCGTGGCCCGGCCTCGGGGCCATGCTCGACGACCTCGCCGACGCGATGGAGCACGGGACCGTGTCGGCCGCGGTGGGCCGCCGTCCCGCGGTCCACGAGGGCCGGATGCTGGAGTGGCCCACGGTCTGAGGCTCCCCTCCGTCGCCGGAAGGACCTCGGAGTCACGACTTCCGACTCCCCCTCGCGTTCCTCCTGTCGCCGCTGAGCTTGCCGGTCACCACCCCTATCGTCGGCCCGCTTTTCACGTCTACGGTGAAGCCCTACTGAAATGATCACCTTGCGGAGCCCGCCCGATGTGGTGACGATGCGCCGATCGGCGATCGGCGATCTGGTCGCGGGCGACAAGGTGATCACCGGAGTGAAGAGCACCGCGGGGGCGCGAAGGTGACGGCACGGCAGGATCACGCGCCGGCGGTGATCGAGTTCAGGGGCGTGGCCCTCACCTATCCCGGCCCACCCCCGGTGGAGGCGCTCAAGCCCTGCGGCGTCCTCATCGAGCGCGGTGAATTCGTGAGTGTGGTCGGGCCCTCCGGATCGGGCAAGTCGACCTTTCTGAACATCGTGGGGCTGCTGGACAGCCCCACCGGTGGCACGTACCTCCTGGACGGCATCGACACCGGGGCACTGAAGGACGCGGAGCGCACCGCCCTGCGCGGACGGAGGATCGGGTTCGTGTTCCAGTCCTTCCACCTGCTGCCGCACCGCACGGCCCTGGAGAACGTGGTGCTGGGCATGACCTACAACGGTGTCCCGCGCGCCGAGCGCGCCGACCGGGCCCGGCAGGCGTTGGTACGGGTCGGGCTCTCCCACCGCCTGGACTCGGTGCCCACTCGGCTCTCCGGCGGAGAACGCCAGCGGGTCGCCATCGCGCGAGCCGTGGCGGGGCGGCCCTCGCTGCTGCTCTGCGACGAACCCACGGGCAACCTGGACACCCGGAACGCGGAGTCCGTACTGACGTTGCTCGGCGAGCTGCACGCGGACGGCATGACGGTTCTGGTGATCACTCACGACCAGGCCGTCGCCGCCTGCGGGGACCGCACCCTCACCATCCGGGACGGGGTCATGGACGAGCGGGGAGCGGCCGTCCCGTGACCGGACGGCGCCCCGCACCCCACCGTGTATGCATATCCTTATGCATATTCTTCGCGAGTGAATAAGTAGGAGGGGGTGGCATGAGCGACAGCCCGGCAGGCCGGCTGCAGGCGCTCTTCGAGGGGCACCGGCTGACACCGACGCAGCGGCGGATCGCGCACTGCATGGTGCGGCGCTCCGGCGACGTGCCGTTCCTGTCCAGCGTCGAGCTCGCCGAGCTCGCCGGGGTCAGCCAGCCGTCCGTCACCCGCTTCGCCGTCGCCCTCGGCTTCGACGGGTACCCGGCGCTCCGCCGCCATCTGCGCGAGGTCGCGCCCCCCGAGCCCGGCGCCGGCGAAGGGGAGGGCGAGGCGGTCAACGAGTACCAGCAGGCCGTGCTCGCCGAGATCGAGAACCTCCAGCACCTCGCCGGACTGCTCGCCGACCCCGCGCCCGTCGAGCGGGCCGGGCGGCTGCTCGCCCGCTCCCGCCCGCTGCCCGTGCTCGGACTGCGGGCCGCCTCGTCGCAGGCGCGTGGCTTCGCCTACTTCGCCGCCAAGGTGCACCCCGACGTCCGGCTCCTCGACGAGGCCGGGTCGATGCTCACGGACCGCGTCGACGCGGCCGTACGGGCCGGGGCCACGGCCCTGCTGTGCTTCGCGCTGCCCCGGCATCCACGGGAGGTCGTCGAGGCCCTGGAGTACGCGCGGGCGGCCGGGCTCACGGTCGTGACCGTCGCCGAGTCGGCGTTCGCGCCCGTCGCCGCCCACAGCGATCTGCTCATCCCGGCCGCCGTCGGCACCGGGCTCGCCTTCGACACCGCCTGCGCGCCGATGATGCTCGGCCGGGTCCTCCTGGAGGCCATGGCGGACGAACTCCCGGACGCGCAGGCGCGGCTGGAGGAGTTCGACGCGAAGGCGGCGGCGCGGGGCCTGTTCGTCGAATAGGCCCTCGCGCCCGCGCAGCCGGGTCAGACGTCCAGATCGGCCTCGATCTTCTTCAGCTGGTGGCGCGCCATCGCCAGGTTCGCCCGGTCCTTGTCCAGGGCGAGGTACAGGAACAGGCCGTTCTTGCCCTGCCCCTTGAGCAGCCGGATCATGTGGTACTGCCGGCCGAGGGTGATCAGGATGTCCTCGATCTCGTCGCCGAGGCCCAGCATCTCCATCGTCCGGACCTTGGCCCGGACGACGTCGGTGTTGCCGGCCGCCGCCATGTTGAGGTCGAGGTCCTTGCCGCCGC
The DNA here is from genome assembly GCF_036192275.1 of Streptomyces sp. NBC_00250. Lineage (NCBI taxonomy): Bacteria > Bacillati > Actinomycetota > Actinomycetes > Kitasatosporales > Streptomycetaceae > Streptomyces > Streptomyces sp. NBC_00250. Next base: position 5,552,015 of record NZ_CP108088.1, read on the forward strand.
CGATGGTGCCGAGCGCCATGCCGCTGGTGTAGTCGACGAGGGCTGCGCCGATGGCGCCTTCGATGGAGGCCGCTTCCTTGAGGGAGGTCTCGGTGTTCGCCATGGGTGTCGCACTTCCTTTTCGTGTACGGGTCTTCTCAGCGGTGTTCGTGGTGCGGGGTGCTCGTTCTGCGGTGCCTGTCGTGCGTGGTGCGGTGCGTCAGTTCAGGTCTCTGCGCTCCAGCGCGCCGTCGACGAGTTCGCCTATCCGGACGCTGGACCTGCGGGCCTCCAGATGGAGCCGCCCGACGTTGATGCGGGGCTCGGCGAGCAGTGTCAGAACGGCCGAGCCGCCCGCCGCGTACGTCGCCACGTAGCCGTTCTCGCCGCGCACCAGCAGCTCCCGGAACCGGCCCTGGCCGGTGCTGTCGGTCAGCCGCTGGCCGACGCCGAGCGCCGCCGCGGTCAGCGCGGCCACGCTCTCCGCCTCGCCGTCCACGGTGTCGTGGGCCAGGACGAGCCCGTCGGCACTGGCCGCGAGCGCGCCGGTCAGCTGGGGCAGCCGGGCCCGTAGCCGTCTGAGCTCGCCGAGGACCTCGGCTTCTGCCGTCATGAGCTGTTTCCTTTCGGCGCGCAGGCGCAGGGCACGCCTCATCACAGGTGTGCCTCCAGGGCGTCACGGAGCCGGCGCAGCAGGGCGATGTCGGGATCGGCCACCGGCAGGGCCGGTAACAGGGCAGGCAAGGGCGGTGGCAGCGGTAGCGGGGCGGGGTCGAGCGGCGTCTCGACGAGCCCGGCGGCCGCGAGCCGCCGGACGTCGAGGAGGGTGTGGAAGGCGGGGCGGCCGAGCGCCAGGGCGAGCTCCGCCGGGGTCCGCCGCCCGTCCGCGGCGGCGAGCAGGGCCCGCTGGCGCGCCCCGACGGTCTGGCCGGGGGCGGCGCGGCGCGGTACGACGGGGGAGGTGTCCACGGCGGCGTACGGCCAGACGGCGTCGAGGAGTTCGCGGCGGCGTACCGTCTCGCGCTCGACGGCCTCGGCCGACACGGGCCGCACCGCCCCGAACCAGTGCCCGACCCCGTACCGGAACCGGGTCGGTCCGCTGGTGGGGGAGAGGGCGAAGAAGGCCGCGTCGAAGACGGCGCCGAGGTGGCAGATCTCCAGCTCGCCGTCGTGGAGCCGGCCGCTGTCGACGAGGAAGCGGCCGACGGCGCGGTGGGCGCCGGCCCGGTCGACGGCCTCGTCCCAGCCCTCGCGGGGCAGCCGCCCGCCGGTGGTGAGGAGGACGTCGACGCCGGGGGCGGCGGGGCTCTCGGCGTGTACGACGCGGCCGTCGACGAGGTAGAGCGTGCCGTGGTCGCGGAGCAGGGCGCCGGTGGCCTTCTCGGCGGCGAGCCGGACCAGCATCGGGGAGACGGGGGTGGCGGCGACGGTCGCTCCGGGCGCGCTCATCCCAGGACCAGCCGTTCGGCGAGGTCGCGGAGGCGTATGCGGGCCAGGGCGAGGTTGCCGGTGTCGCGGTCGAGCCAGAGGTGGAGGAAGACGCTGCTGTCGAAGGTCGTCTCGACGAAGCGCAGGACGTGGTAGCCGGCGCGGGTGGTGACGATCAGGTCCTCGACGGGCGGTTCGTCGCCGGGGTCCTCACCCGCGGCGGCGAAGGAGTCGAACTCGGCGGCGGCACGGGCGAGTTCGGCGGTCTCGGCGGCGGTCGTCTCATGGTCGCCGACCGGTGAGTCGCCCGCCGTCCCGAGGGCGAGCCCGCTGGTCCAGTCGACCAGGGAGGCTCCGCGAGCGCCCGGCAGGGCCATGGCCTCCAGAAGGCACTCGTCGATTCCGGGCACGCGGATTCCCCTCCCGATGCGGCGTGCGAACGTGCGGCAGTGACGGTGACGTTACTGAACGCAGCGGCCTCAGGGGGGTGTTCTGGCATTTTCCATCGGAACATGCCAGCACTCGACGGCAATCGGGCTCGGATGTGTGTCAGGTCGACCGTCAGGTCTTCGATTCGACCGCGTTCGCGATCTCGGACAGGTCCTTCGTGAGCGCCTTGGCGACCGCCTTCGCGCCGAAGCGGGCGATCAGCCGTCCCAGGAAGCCCTGCCTTCGGCCGCGGGAGGGCCGGGCGGAGAACGTCATCCGCAGGGTGGTCGCCCCGGTCCCGTCGGGGGTGAGGGTGATCTCGGAGACGTAGTGCATGCCGTGCGAGTCGGCCACCGTGACGTACCGGTCGGGCGGCTCGCACTCCGTCACCAGCATCTCCTCGGTGGCCTCCTTGCCGAGCATCCGCCGGGTCTCGCGCCAGCGGGTGCCCACGGCGAAGCCGCCCTCGGTGAGCACCTCGACCCGCTCGACGCCCGAGAGGACGCGGGGCATGTCCGGCAGGTCGGTGATCGACTCCCAGACCCGCCCGGGGGAGGCGTCGACCCGCCGCTCGACGACGACGGTCGTGGTGTTCGAGCCGGTTCCCGTTCCAGTCATGGGTTCATCGAAACCGCGACGCACGGCCCGCGCTACCCGACGAGGGCGTCCGCGTGCGCCCCGCCCGACTCGGCGACGATCTCCGCGAGCGTCTGGGGCTTCCGTACGGTCGTGAAGGCGACCACCCCTTCGCCGCCCCCGTCGCCGCCCCCGTTCTCCGTCACCGTGAAGCCGTGGATGCCCGGCCGGGGCAGGCTGTTGTACGCGTAGTGGTGGGCGAAGTAGTACGCGCCGGTGTCCGGGACGGCCACCACGTCTCCCGGGTGCAGCAGCGGCAGCTCGCGGCCGGTGGCGAGCAGGTCCCCGGCGAAGCAGGCGGGGCCCGCCACGTCCTGGACGGTGACCTCGCCCGTGCGGGGGCGGCCCTCGGAGTCGTACGCGAGGACGCGCAGCGGCCAGGCGTCGGGGGCGTAGACCGTCCGGGTGGCCAGCTGTACGCCCGCGTGGGTGACGGCGATGGGGCGGCCGCCGGAGGTCTTGGTGTACTCCACCCGGGCGAGGACCGTGCCGTGCTTGGCGAGCAGCGAGCGGCCGAACTCGGTCACCAGGCCGTAGCGGCCGTCGAAGAGCCCGGGGACGGTGTCGGCGAGCAGCCGGGCGTACTCCGCGTACGTCGGCGTCTCCTCGTCGGAGGTGAAGTTCACCGGCAGGCCGCCGCCGATGTCGAGGGTGTCGATCTGCTGCCGGCCGGCCGCGTGGTTGATCTCCTCGGCGAGCGCGTACGTCTCCCCGACGCCCTCGGCCATCAGTGCGAGCGGGACGCCCTGGGAGCCGGTGTGGGTGTGCAGCCGGGTCAGCCAGGGTCGCTCCAGGTAGGCCTGGACGACGGTCTTGCGGGCGCCCTCGTCGCGGAGCGCCACGCCGAACTTCGAGGTGGCCGTCGCGGTCGAGAGAGCGTCGATGGAACCGGCCCCGACCTGCGGGTTCACCCTGATTCCCAGGGGTGAGGAGGTCGGTGCGGAGGCGACGAGCGCGTCGAGGCGGGCCAGCTCCTGGAGGTTGTCGGCGTTGACGGCGATGCCGAGCGCGAGGGCCTGGCGGAGCTCGGCGGGGGTCTTGGCGGGGGAGTCGAGCACGGTGTGGGTGGGCGGGATCCCGGCGGCGCGCGCGAGGGCCAGCTCGCCGGGGCTCGCGACCTCGACGCCGAGCCCGGACTCGTGCAGGAGGCGGAGCACGGGGACGAGGGGGGCGGCCTTGACGGCGAAGGCGTGCAGCACGGGCGCGTCGGTGACGGCGGCGAAAGCGCTGGTCAGAGCGGTGGCGGAGGCGCGGATGCCGGCGGTGTCGAGGAGGGCGACGACCGGTTCGGCGGGGGAGAGGAGTCCTTGGTCGACGGAGGCTCGGACGGCGAGATCGCGGCGGGAGGAGGCCATGGATCCATCCCATCACCGGGATGGTCGGCCCCGCAGCTGTTGACTACAACTATTCATGGCGCGAGGATGTGAATATCTGAACGACATTCGAGGAGGCACCCCCATGTCAGGACCCCGCCCCGTACGAGCGGCTCGCGGTACGGAACTGAGCGCCCTGGGATGGCAGCAGGAAGCCGCCCTCCGGATGCTCCAGAACAACCTCGACCCCGAGGTCGCCGAGCACCCCGACAAGCTCGTCGTCTACGGCGGCACCGGCAAGGCCGCCCGCGACTGGCGCTCCTTCGACGCCATGGTCCGCACGCTCCGGACGCTGAAGCAGGACGAGACGATGCTCGTCCAGTCCGGCCGCCCCGTCGGCGTCATGCAGACCCACGAGTGGGCCCCGCGCGTCCTCCTCGCCAACTCCAACCTGGTCGGCGACTGGGCCAACTGGGAGGAGTTCCGCCGCCTGGAGCACCTCGGCCTCACCATGTACGGCCAGATGACCGCCGGGTCCTGGATCTACATCGGCACCCAGGGCATCCTCCAGGGCACGTACGAGACCTTCGCCGCCGTCGCCGCCAAGAAGTTCAACGGCACCCTCGCGGGCACCATCACCCTCACCGCCGGCCTCGGCGGCATGGGCGGCGCCCAGCCCCTCGCCGTGACGATGAACGACGGCGTCGCGATCTGCATCGACGTCGACCCGCGCGCCATCGAGCGCCGCATCGAGCACCGCTACCTGGACGTGAGGGCCGACAACCTCGCCCACGCCCTCCAGCTGGCCACCGAGGCGCGCGACGCCCGCCGCCCGCTCTCCATCGGCCTCCTCGGCAACGCCGCCGAACTGCTCCCGCAGATGCTCGCCGAGGGCGCCCCGATCGACATCGTGACGGACCAGACCTCGGCCCACGACCCGCTGGCCTACCTCCCGATCGGCGTCGCCTTCGACGACATGGCCGACGCGGCGGCGAAGGACCCGGCCGGGTTCACCCAGCGGTCGCGCGAGTCGATGGCCAAGCACGTCGAGGCCATGGTCGGCTTCATGGACGCGGGCGCCGAGGTCTTCGACTACGGCAACTCGATCCGCGGCGAGGCCCAGCTGGCCGGCTACGACCGGGCGTTCGCCTTCCCCGGCTTCGTCCCGGCGTACATCCGCCCGCTGTTCTGCGAGGGCAAGGGCCCGTTCCGCTGGGCCGCGCTCTCGGGCGAGGCGAGCGACATCCACAAGACCGACAAGGCGCTCCTCGACCTCTTCCCGGAGAACGAGTCCCTCCACCGCTGGATCAAGATGGCCGGCGAGCGCGTCCACTTCCAGGGCCTGCCCGCCCGCATCTGCTGGCTCGGCCAGGGCGAGCGCGACAAGGCCGGCGACATGTTCAACGACATGGTCGGCAACGGCACCCTCGCCGCGCCCCTCGCGATCGGCCGCGACCACCTCGACTGCGGCTCGGTGGCCTCCCCGTACCGCGAGACCGAAGCCATGCTCGACGGCTCCGACGCCATCGCCGACTGGCCGCTCCTCAACGCCATGGTGAACGTCGCCTCCGGCGCGTCCTGGGTCTCCATCCACCACGGCGGCGGCGTCGGCATGGGCCGCTCCATCCACGCGGGTCAGGTCTCCGTCGCGGACGGCACGGCCCTCGCGGGCGAGAAGATCCGCCGCGTCCTGACCAACGACCCCGGCATGGGCGTCATCCGCCACGTCGACGCGGGCTACGACATCGCGGAGCGGGTCGCGGACGAGAAGGGCGTACGGATCCCGATGCGCGAGGGCGACGACGCGTGAGCGACACGTTTCACGCCATGTGGCGGTCGCTGCGGCCCATCGGTCGCAGCGCCGCCTCCGGTGGCTACCGCCGCTACGCCTGGACCGAGGCCGACGCCGACTGCCGGCTCTGGTTCCGGATGCAGGCCGAGGCCCGCCGCATGGACGTCGAGACCGACCGCAACGGCAACCAGTGGGCCTGGCTCGGCGACCCGACCGCCGGCGACGCGGTCGTCACCGGCTCCCACCTGGACTCCGTCCCGGACGGCGGCGCCTTCGACGGCCCCCTCGGCGTCGTCTCCGCCTTCGCCGCCCTCGACGAACTGCGCTCCCGCGGAGTCGTGTTCAAGCGCCCCCTCGCCATCACCAACTTCGGTGACGAGGAAGGCGCCCGCTTCGGCCTCGCCTGCGTCGGCTCCCGTCTCACCGCGGGCCGGCTGACGAAGGAGCAGGCGTACGAGCTCCGCGACGCCTCCGGGACCAGCCTTCCGCAGGCCATGGAGGCGGCCGGGTACGACCCCTCGACCATCGGCTCGGACCCCGAGCGGCTCGCCCGCGTCGGCGCGTTCGTCGAGCTCCACGTCGAGCAGGGCCGCGCCCTCGACCTGTCCGGCGACTCCGTCGGCATCGCCTCCTCCATCTGGCCGCACGGCCGCTGGCGGTACGACTTCGCCGGCGAGGCCAACCACGCGGGCACCACCCGCCTGGTCGACCGCCGCGACCCGATGCTGACGTACGCGGAGACGGTCCTCGCCGCCCGCCGTGAGGCCGAGCTGGCCGGCGCCGTCGCCACCTTCGGCAAGATCGCGGTCGAGCCGAACGGCGTCAACGCCATCCCCTCCCTGGTCCGCGGCTGGCTCGACGCGCGCGCCGCCGACCAGGACTCGCTCGACACGGTCGTCGCGGGCGTCGAGACGGCGGCCCGCGACTACGCCCGGCGGCACGGCATCGACCTCACGGTCGTCCGGGAGTCCTTCACCCCGATCGTGGACTTCTCGCACGCCCTGCGCGACGAGCTGTCCCGGATCCTCGGCGACGGGGCCGCGGGGAAGGTGCCGGTCCTCGGCACGGGCGCGGGCCACGACGCGGGTATTTTGTCCGAATCGATCCCGACCGCCATGCTGTTCGTACGGAACCCCACCGGGGTCTCGCACTCCCCGGCCGAGTTCGCGGCCGAGGACGACTGCGTGGCCGGGGTCCTCGCACTCGCCGACGTACTGGAGGAGCTGGCGTGCCGCTGACGACGTACTGGCTGGAACACGCCTGGCTCGACACCAACGTCGAGCCGGGCGTGGCCCTGGACGTGGACTCCGCGGGCCGGATCACGGCCGTACGGACGGGGGTCGACGCCCCACCCCCCGGCGCGGTGGCGCTGCGCGGCCTGACGATCCCGGGTCTCGCCAACGCCCACTCGCACGCCTTCCACCGCGCCCTGCGCGGCACCGTCCAGGTCGGCTCCGGCACCTTCTGGACCTGGCGCGAGGTCATGTACAACGTCGCCCAACGCCTCACCCCCGAGAGCTACTTCGCCCTCGCCCGCGCCGTGTACGCGGAGATGGCGCTCGCGGGCATCACGGCCGTCGGCGAGTTCCACTACCTCCACCACGCGCCCGGCGGCACCCCGTACGCCGACCCCAACGCCATGGGTGAGGCCCTGATCGCCGCGGCGGGGGAGGCGGGCATCCGCATCACCCTCCTCGACACGGCGTACCTCTCCGCCGGCTTCGGCGCCGCCCCCGACCAGCACCAGCTCCGCTTCTCCGACGGCACGGCGGAAGCCTGGGCCGAGCGGGTGAGCGGGCTCAAGGAGAGGGAAGGCGTCCGGATCGGGGCGGCGATCCACTCCGTACGCGCGGTCCCGGCCGACCAGCTGTCGACGGTGGCCCGCTGGGCCCAGGACCGGCAGGCCCCCCTCCACGTCCACCTCTCCGAGCAGACCGCCGAGAACGACGCCTGCCTCGCCGCCCACGGCCGCACCCCCACGCAGCTCCTCGCCGACCACGGGGTGCTCGGCGCCCGGACGACGGGCGTCCACAACACCCACATGACGGACGCCGACATCGCCCTGATCGGCTCGACGTCCACCGGCACCTGCATGTGCCCCACCACGGAACGGGACCTGGCCGACGGCATCGGCCCGGCCGTCGCCCTCCAGCAGGCCGGCTCCCCGCTGTCTCTGGGCAGCGACAGCCACGCCGTCATCGACCTCCTGGAAGAGGCGCGGGCCATGGAGCTGAACGAACGCCTCCGCACCCGCACCCGAGGTCACTGGACGGCGGCGGCGCTGCTCCGCGCGGCCACGACGGACGGCCACGCGGCCCTCGGCTGGACGGACGCGGGCACCCTGGAGACCGGCGCCCTGGCCGACTTCACGACGATCAGCCTGGACTCGGTCAGGACAGCGGGACCGGTGCCGCGTCTGGCAGCCGAGACGGCGGTATTCGCAGCGTCGGCAGCGGACGTCCGGCACACGGTCGTGGGCGGACGTCACGTCGTACGGGACGGGGTCCACCAGTCCGTGCCGGACGTGCCCCGGACCCTCGCGGACTCGATCGCCGCACTGCGCGGCTGAAGCGCCTGAAGGAGACACCACTCACCATGAACACCGGCCCCGCGGCGACGAACAACCCGGTGGCGAGCTCCGCCCCCACGAGCGCGAACAGCGCCGTGGCGAAGGCCGCCACCGCCATCGTCAACATCGCCAACCTCGTCACGAACGATCCCTCCCTCGGATGGGGGTCCCCCCGTTCGAGCAAGTTCGAGAGTGGGGGAGGAAGTCCCCTGGGCCTGATCCAGGACGCGGCCGTCGTCATGGACGGCGACCGCGTGGTCTGGGTCGGTGAATCCAGCAAAGCACCGGCCACTGACAACCGGGTCGACGCCGGTGGACGGGCGGTGATCCCCGGCTTCGTCGACTCCCACTCCCACCTCGTCTTCGCGGGCGACCGCACGGCCGAGTTCAACGCCCGCATGTCCGGCCAGGCGTACGCGGCGGGCGGCATCCGCACGACGGTCGCGGCGACGCGCGCGGCGACCGACGCCGAGCTCTCGGCGAACGTCGCCCGCTACCTCCGCGAAGCCCTCCGCCAGGGCACGACGACCTTCGAGACCAAGTCCGGCTACGGCCTCACGGTCGAGGACGAGGCCCGCGCCCTCCGCATCGCGGCCGAGCACACCGACGAGGTCACGTACCTCGGCGCGCACATCGTCTCCCCGGACTACGCCGACGACCCGGCCGCGTACGTGGAGCTGGTGACGGGCGAGATGCTGGAGGCCTGCGCCCCGTACGCCCGTTGGGTCGACGTCTTCTGCGAGAAGGGCGCCTTCGACGGCGACCAGGCCCGCGCGATCCTCACCGCCGGCATGGCGAAGGGCCTCCACCCCCGGGTGCACGCCAACCAGCTCACGTACGGCCCCGGCGTCCAGCTGGCGGTGGAACTGGACGCGGCGAGCGCCGACCACTGCACCCACCTCACGGACGCCGACGTGGACGCGCTGGCGAACGGCTCGACGGTCGCGACCCTCCTCCCCGGCGCCGAGTTCTCCACCCGGGCGGAGTGGCCGAACGCCCGCCGGCTCCTGGACGCGGGCGTGACGGTGGCCCTGTCCACGGACTGCAACCCGGGCTCGTCCTTCACCTCCTCCGTCCCCTTCTGCATCGCGCTCGCGGTACGGGACATGGGCATGACCCCCGACGAGGCGGTCTGGTCGGCCACGGCGGGCGGCGCGGCGGCCCTGCGCCGCACGGACATCGGCCGGCTGACGGTGGGCGCCCGCGCGGACCTCACCGTCCTGGACGCCCCGTCCCACGTCCACCTCGCCTACCGCCCGGGGGTCCCGCTGGTGACGGAGGTCTGGCGGGCGGGCGTGCGGGTGGCATGAGGGCATGACGTGGCATCAGAAGTGATGCCCGGCAGTCCGGTTGATCACAGGATGCGGTGAGTACGGGTACTCATGTGGGCGGGCGCCGTCCGCTCGCATGATTCCCGCATGAGGAAACCGACCCGCTTGACGAAGATCGTCCTGGCAGCCGCACTCGGCAGCATGGCCCTGACCGCCTGCGGCACCGAGAACTCCACGGGTAAGGCCCCCGGGAAGGTGTCCGCCGCCGGCGCCACCGCCTCGGCGAAACCGGACCCGACGCGGACGGTCCCGTCGGATGCCTTGGCGAGGCACCCCGACCCGGAGGTCCGGTTCCTGGCGCTGGAAACCCGCCTCACGAACGAGTGCGCGCCGGGCACCATGCCCGAGTTGCCCGCACTCCCGCCGGTCGACGACATCTCCGAGCCGGTGGAGCCGGAAGAGCAGCCGACAAGGGGCCCCGAGCCGGTGGGGCCGGAAGAGCCGCCGACCAAGGGCCCCGAGCCGCTCCCGCTCCCCACGGACGCCCCCGAGCCGCCCTCCTCCGAGCCCACGCGGACCGGGCCGGTCGAGGAAGTCCCGCTGTCCTCCCTCGGCAGGTGCGTCGGGGACGCGCACGCCGAGCGCATCCGGAAGGCGCTCGACGGCGCGAGCCCGGACGACTACGCGGAGCTGCGAAAGAGGCTGACGGCCCTGGACTATCTGCCGTGGAGCATTCACCGGATGCCGGACCGCGGGGGCAGGCCCCAGGCACGGATCGACTTCCGGGAGCAGAGCATCAGCGGCGATCTGGCCGTGGACGTCACCGCCACTGTCCGCGGGGTGACCGCCGAACCCTTCGGAGCCCCCGTGGAGCCGTATGCGGACGTCACTGAGGTGCAGCGGAAGCCGAACCGGCGATCCCCCGCCGCCTGACGGCCACCGCCGGGCGCGAGGGTGCCCCGGGATATCCTGAGACTCCATGGAACCCACCACGGCTCTCTGGTCCTTCGCCCTCGTCGTAGGGCTGCTCACCCTCACCCCCGGCCTCGACACCGCGCTGATCCTGCGCACCTCCGCCCTCGGCCACCGCGCGCGGGCCTGGGGAGTCGTCCTCGGCATCCAGACCGGCACGCTGCTGTGGGGCGCGCTCACTTCGCTGGGCGTCACCGCGCTCCTCACGGCCTCGCAGCTGGCGTACGACATCCTGCGCTGGGCGGGCGCGGCGTACCTGGTCTGGATCGGCGCGCAGATGCTCCGCAACACCTTCCGGGGCCTCCCGGCGGCGGGAGAGGCGGACGAGGGCCACGCGACGGCCGAGGACTCCGTGGCCGCCGGCTGGCGCCAGGGAACGCTCACGAACCTCCTGAACCCGAAGGTCGGCGCCTTCTACGTCGCGGTTCTCCCCCAGTTCCTGCCGACGGGCGGCGACCACTTCACCATGGGCCTTCTCCTGACCGGCGAGCACATCCTCCTCGGCCTCCTCTGGTCCACGGTCCTGATCGCCTTCGCCCGCCTCCTCCGCGACCAGCTCCGCAGGCCCAGGGCCCGCCGCTACCTGGACCGGCTCACGGGCACGGTCATCGCGGCCTTCGGCGTCCGCCTGGCGCTTTCGAACTAGCGGCACCGGCGGCCGCGTCGGGCCGCTGGGACCGGTGGCTCAGGACGTTGATCACCCGGCCGTCCGGGTCGCGGGTGAAGAAGCGGCGCACGCCCCAGGGTTCGTCGGTCAGCGGGTGGACGATCTCGGCGCCCGACGCACGGACCGCCGCGTACGCCGCGTCCACGTCGTCGACCTCGACGCTCAGGTCCGGGGTGACCGGAGCAGTCAGGTCGTGGGTCATCAGGCTGATCTGAGCCGTGGGGGCCGACGGGGAGGCGAGGGTGGTGATCCAGCCGTGGTCCATGACCGCCTCGAACCCGAGCAGCCCGTAGAAGTCGCGGTTCTCCTCGGGGGAGGCGGTGTGGAGGTTGGGGACGGCGCGGCGGATCGTCATCGGGGGCTCCCGGACGGCAGGCGCGGTGCGTCGGGTTCGTTCCCGGGCTCGAAGTCGCCCGGCCGGGCGAGGAACCGGGCGACTTCCTCGGGTTCGCGGACGGTGGTCGGCAGTGCTCCCATGACCGCACCCTAGCGAGCGCGGGTCAGCGGAACTCGTGAACCAGCTCGATCTCGCCCACGATGTGCGCGTTGAACTCGTCGAGCTCCTCGGTCGGCACCCACAGCTCCAGGATCGTCCGGCCGCCCGCCTGCCTGACCGGGTACCTGCGCAGGAACTCCGTGTCGACCTGGAAGCGCGTGACGAAGCCCGCGCCGTCGTGCCCGGCGTTCCAGTCGCGCGCGATCTTCACCGCGTACTCCTCGTCGAGCACCGGGTGGAAGATCGGCTGCTCGGGCAGTCGCGGCGGCCAGGCCCCCCACCCCAGCTGCCGCACGAGGTCCAGCGCTCAGGCGGCCCGGGACGCCGCCAGCTCCGTCACCAGGTCCGCCGCCGCGCCCAGCGCGGCCACCTCCCCGTCCGTCAGGTTCGGGTCCGCCGCGCGGCGGAGCCGGGCCGTGCCGATGTGCGGCAGGACCGGGGCCGTCGCGGCCGACAGGAGCGCGGCCAGGCCCGCCCGGGCGCCCGGGGCGTACGGCGCCGGGGAGACCGCCACCTCCGCGAGGAGCAGCGCCGACATCGCGTGGTCGAGGCCGGGCGGGTGCCCTTCCTCGGCCGTCTCCCAGTCGATGACGACGGGCCCCCGGTCGGCCGTCAGGAGGACGTTTCCGGGGTGCAGGTCCAGATGCGCCGGCGGCGATCCCGGCAGCGCGTGCAGCCTCGCCAGGAGCTCCGCCATCAGCACGCCCGCCGGTTCCGGTTCGTACGTGCCGGCCAGCAGGGCGTCCAGGAGCGAGGGCCCCGCGAGGCGCTCCATCACCAGATCGGGCCCCTCCGCGCGCAGCACCGCCGGAACCGGGTAACCCTGGCGCGCCAGCCGCGTCATGACCTCGGCCTCCCGGGCCGTGCCGCCACCGTCCCGGTTGCGCCGCAGCACCCACGCGTCGTCTCCGGGCAGCGCGTACACGTCCGCGGTCCTGCCCCAGCCGATGATCTCCAACTCGTCCACCCCGCGGGCCTCTTGATCACCACGGATCCCCGTCATGTCCCCTCCTTCACGGGTTGGTCACGGAAAGCCCCAGTATCCCTGCCGCGGGTGACCACGGACCGGTACCGTCCTGTCCTGGTAGTGCTCAGGGGGTAGACCGGGGGGTCGGCAGGTGAGTGCTGTGAGCGTGCGCGTCGTGCGGCCGGGGGAGCTGGGCGAGCGCGAGATCGAGGCCTGGCGAGAGCTGCGAGCCAAGGCCGGCGGGCCCGCGAACCCCTTCATGGAGCCGGAGTTCACCCGCGCTGTCGCCGAGGTGCGCCCGCGGTCGCGCGTCGCCGTCTGGTGGGAGGGCGACGAGCCGGTCGGCTTCTTCCCGCACGAGAAGGGGCTGTTCGGCGGGGGCCGTGCCATCGGCTTCGGGGTCTCCGACAGTCAGGGAGCCGTCCTGCGGTCCGGACTGCGCCCGGGCGCCCGGGCGTTGCTGCGTGCCTGCGGTCTCGCCGTCTGGGAGTTCGACAACCTGGAGGCCGGACAGCCGGTCTTCGAGGGCGCCGCCACCGAGTCGTTCGGCTCACCCGTGATCGACGTCGGCGAGGGGTACGCGGCCTACGAGGCCCTGCTCCGCGTCCAGTCGCCCAAGTTCCTCAGGACCACCCTCGCCAAGGAGCGCAAGCTCGGGCGCCAGGCCGACGGCGAGGTGCGTTTCGTCTTCGACGAGCGCGATCCCGCGGCCCTGCGCACCCTCATGGAGTGGAAGTCCGCCCAGTACCGCAGGACCGGCCGAGGGGACCGCTTCGCCAAGGAGTGGATCAACACCCTGGTCCGCCGCCTCCACGAACTCCGCACGCCCGGCTGCTCCGGCGTGCTGTCCGTGCTGTACGTGGGGGAGCGTCCGATCGCCGCGCACTTCGGGCTGCGTTCGGCGACCGTCCTGTCCTGCTGGTTCCCGGCGTACGACCCCGAGTTCGCGAAGTACTCGCCGGGGCTCGTCCTCCATCTGCGGATGGCCGAGGCGGCCGCCGCCGCCGGGGTCGGGATGCTGGACCTGGGGCGCGGCGACGCCGAGTACAAGGACGCCCTGAAGACCGGGGAGGTGACGGTGTACGAGGGGGCCGTCGTCCGCCCGGGGGCGCTGGGGGCCCTGCACTGGCTGCGGCGGGAGCCCCCGCTGCGCGTACACCGCTTCGTCCGGACCCGCCCGGCCCTCGCGGCCCGCGGGCGCGCCGCCCTCAACGGTCTCGCCCGTCTGCGGGGCCACCGTTAGCCCCCGTCGCACCCCTGCCCCCTCCGTACTCGCCGCCCTGCCCGCCGCACCCGCCCTCGTCCGTTTCTGGGGAGACCCTCGATGAGCAGCCCCCCCGTCCCCCGGCCCCTCTCCGTCGCCGAGCTCGATCTCGGCGCTCCCGACGGGCCCGTCCTCGGCTTCCGGCCCGCGCCGGGCGGTCCGGCCGTCGTGCCCGGTGACGTCTACGCGCTGGTACGGCTCCGGGGCCGGCCCGCCGCCACCGTCGTCGGTACCGTCGCCGCCGGCGAGGACCCCGCCGAGGTGCTCGCCGCCCTCGCCCGGCCGCGGCTCACCGGGGCGACGAAGCCGGGGACCGACGCCGAACGCCTCGCCGCCGCCCGGGGGGACGCCCCCGACCCGCTCACCCCGCCCCGTGCCTCCGTCGTCGTCGCCACCCGCGAGCGGCCCGAGCAGCTCGCCCGCGCCCTCGACTCGCTCCTCGTCCAGGACCACCCGGACTTCGAGCTCGTCGTCGTCGACAACGCGCCCCGCACCACCGACACCCACGAGCTGGTCACCCGCGCGTACGCCGACCGCGTCCGGTACGTCCGCGAGGACGTCCCCGGTCTCGCCACCGCCCACAACACCGGCCTCGCCGCGGCCGACGGCGCCGTCGTCGCCTTCACCGACGACGACGTGATCGCCGACCCGCGCTGGCTGAGCGCGCTCACCACGCCCTTCGCCGCCGACCCCGGCCTCGGCTGCGTCACCGGACTGATCCTGCCCGCCCGGCTCGGCACCCCCGCCCAGATCCTCCTCGAATCGCACGGCGGCTTCGCCAAGGGCTTCGCGCCCCGTCTGTACGACCCGGAGCAGCCGCCCGCCGACGAGCCGCTCTTCCCGTTCACCGCCGGCAGCTTCGGCTCCGGCGCCAACATGGCCTTCCGCGCCGACGCCCTCCGCCGGGCCGGCGGCTTCGACCCGGCGACCGGCACCGGGACCCCGGCCAAGGGCGGCGACGACCTGTACGCCTTCGTGGCCGTCCTCTCCGCCGGCTTCCGGCTCCGCTACACCGCCGAGGCCCTCGTCTGGCACCACCACCGCGACACCTGGCAGGACCTGCGGAACCAGGCGTACGGCTACGGCGCCGGCCTCACCGCGTACCTCACCGCGACCCTGGTGCGCAGCCCCCGCCTGCTGCCCGCCCTCCTCGCCCGGCTGCCGCGCGGCCTCGCGCACGCCCGGACCATGACCGCCCAGCGCGGGGAGGGGGACGGCGGAGTCCCCGGCGAGCACGGCACCCACCACCACCCCTGGCCCGCCTCCCTCTCCCGACTGGAGCGCCGCGGCATGCTCTACGGCCCGATCGGCTACGCGAAGGCCCGGCTGCGGAAGGCGGACGCCCGATGAACAGCGCCCCGCTCCGCACCCGCATACCCGTCCTCCTCTACCACGCCGTGATGGACGACCCCCCGGACTGGATCGCCGAATTCACCGTCTCCCCCAAGGAGTTCGCCTCCCAGCTCGACGCGATCGTGGCCAGCGGCCGTACCGCCGTCACCCTCGGCACCCTCGCCGCGCACTTCGCCACCGGCGCCCCGCTGCCGCCCCGCCCCGTCGTCCTCACCTTCGACGACGGCTTCGCCGATCTGGTCGGGCCGACCGCCGAGGCGCTCGCCGCCCGCGGCCTGCCGTCCACCGCGTACCTCACCACCGGGGCCATCACCCGCGGCCGCCCCTGTCTGCTGCCGCCCGCGCCGATGATGACCCTCGCCCAGGCGCCGCTCCTGGAGCAGTACGGCATGGAGGTCGGCGCGCACACCGCCACCCACCCCCAGCTCGACACCCTCGCGCCGAGTGCACTGCGGCGCGAACTACGCGTGTCCAAAGCCGTGTTGGAGGATGTGCTCGGGCATGAGGTGCGGCATCTCGCCTACCCGCACGGCTACAACAGTCCGGCCGTACGGCGGGCCGCCGCGGCCGCCGGATACACCTCGGCCGTCGCCGTCCGGCACGCGCTCAGCTCCGGGACCGACGAGATCTACCGCATCGCCCGGCTCATCCTGCGCCACAGCCACACCGTCGCCGACATCGAGCAGTGGATGGAGGGGCGCGGCGCGAAGGCGGCGCCGTACCCGGACTCGCTGCCCACGGTCGGCTGGCGGATGTACCGCAGGGCCCGCGCCCTGCTCAAGGGGCCCGAGTTCGCCGGCTGAGCCGACCCGGCCGAAGATCGACAACTCCGGCGATCCGCCCTGGAGTTGAAAGCCCGAACAAAACCGAAGTACCTTCCTGTACTTCGCCGAAAGGGACAGTTCGTGGGGGGAGAGGCCGTGCAGCGTCAGGGGCCCACACCGGTGACCGGGAGCGGCGTGCCGCCGCAGCCCACCACCACCGACCGGGAGGCGGACGACGGGCAGCCGGAGGAGCGACGGGCAGGAGGGCGGGAGGTCAAGGCACCCCGCCCCGCCCGCGGGGACGGCCGAGCCCGTCTCGTCGGCGCCCTCCGTTCCCCCGACGCCCTCAACCTCGTCCCCCTCGTCGTCGCAGGGGCCCTCTGGCTCTGGGCCCTGCCCGGCATCGACTTCCGCAGCATGGACGAGTTCGGCCTCCTCGACCGCTTCCCCCTCGGCTTCTACGCCGCCCTCGCCGTCCTGACCGGCGGCTTCGTCCTCACCCTGCGCCGCGCCGGCACCGCGCCCCTCTGGCCGGCCACCTACTGCGCGGCGATGCTCGTCGCCCTCAAGGCACCGCCGGCGATCCTCTACGACACGGTCCGCTACGCCTGGGCGTCCAAGCACGACGCGATCATCAGCCGGCTCCTCACCGAGGGCACGGTCCACCCCGGGCGCGAGATCTCCGGCGGCATGTCCGCCTACGACCAGTGGCCCGGCTTCTTCTCGCTGGACGCGGCCCTGGTCCGGGCCTTCGGCGTGGACGCCGCCGCCTCCTTCATCAACTGGGCACCGGTCGCGCTCGGTCTGCTGACCGTTCCCGTCCTGATACTCGTCTACCGCACGTTCAGCGACGACTGGCGCCTCGTGTGGACCGGCGTGTGGATCTTCCAGCTCGCGAACTGGGTGGGCCAGGACTACCTCTCCCCGCAGGGCTTCTCGTACCTGCTCTACCTCACCGTCTTCGCCGTCGTCGTCCGGCACTTCGTCCTGCCCGGCTCGGCGGGCGCGCTCCGCGACCGCTCCGCGCTCGACCCGGCCGCCGCGGCCGTACCGCCGCCCACGACCACCCGGCAGCGCGCGATCGCGGTCCTCTTCCTCGTCCCGATCATCGCCACCATCAACGCCTCGCACCAGCTCACCCCCGTGATGCTGTGCGCGAGCCTCTTCGCCCTCTGCCTCACCCGCCGCTACCGCAACCTCGGGCTCCTCGCCACCACCGGCCTGATCATGCTGGTCTGGAACCTCACCATGGGCCGGGAGCTGTTCCTGGAGACCCTCGGCACCCTGCGGGAGAAGGCCGGCGACCTGCTCGGCAACAGCCGCCCCGGCTTCGCGGGCGACCCCACCGGGCCGGGCCCCGAACTCGTCGGCAGCGCCAACATCCTGATGGTGCTCGCCCTCGGCGGCCTCGCCGCCGCCGCCGTGCTCCTCCGCCGCAAGCTGGTCCGCAGCGCGCTGCCGCTCCTGCTGGCGGCGGCGGCGCCCCTCCCGATGTTCGCCGTCAACGACTACGGCGGCGAGATGATCTTCCGGGTCTATCTCTTCGGACTTCCCGGCGCCGCCTTCTTCGCCGCCGCCGCGCTCGTCCCCGCCGCCGGGGCCGCGAGCCGCGCCGCCGCGATCGCCCGCCGCACGGCCGCCGTCGCCCTGCCCGTCACCCTCGTCGCCATGCTCGCCGGATTCCTGCCCTCGTACTACGGCAAGGAGGGCATGCACTACGCGCCGCCCGGCGAGACCGCGCTCACCCGCCGCGCCTTCGACCGGGCGCCCGAGGGGGCGCTGATCCTCGCCGCGACCGGCGCCTTCGCCGACTCGTACTACCGCTACGACCACTACGAGCGCTGGTTCTTCACCGAGCAGGAGGTCGACGAGAACCTCCGCATGCTGAAGGACCCGGCCGGCTATCTCGCCGGCGGCATCCCCGCGGGCCGCCCGGCCTATGTGATCCTCACCCCCACCCAGGGCGAGGCCGTCATCGGCGAGGGCTACCTCCCCGAGGGCGGCTTCGACCGCCTCGGCACGGCGCTCAAGGCATCGCCGCTGTTCGCGGTCGTGGAGGAGAGCCGGTACGGGCTCGTCCTGCGCTACCGGCCCACCACCGGCGGCTGAACACACCCGCCCACCACCGGCCGAACACCCCTCCGACGACACGCCCGTCGGTCCACCCGTACGAGGAGCAGGTACGCCATGGCCCACCCACGCCTGACCCCACGCGTCCAGCGCAGAGCCGCCCTCGCGGCCTCCGGATGGGTCGCCCTCGCGGCGACCGCGTTCCCCGGCGGCTCCCCGGTGCGCTGGATCCCGGTCCTCGCCTTCGTCGTCCTCGCACCCGGCCTCGCCCTGCTGCTCCCGCAGCCGCTCGGACTGCGCCCCGGCGCCCGCCTGGAGGCCCTGGCGCTCGCCGCGCCCGTCAGCCTGTCCGTGGCCACCCTCGTCGCGACCACGCTGTTCCTGACGAAGTCCTTCTCGCTCACCGTCTTCCTGGTCGTCCTCGCCGTCTTCGTGAGCGTCGTCGCCATCCTGCCCGGGGTGCCGCTGCCGGCCGCCACGCGCGGAGCCGTGGAGCGCGACAGCGCCCGGCCGTCCCGGATCCGCACGCCCCGGTTCCGCCGACGAGGGACCGACGGGGCCGGTGGGGGCGGGTGACCGGCGGCCACGGCAAGGGCGGCCCCTGGGCCCGGCTGGCGATCGCGTTCGCCGCCGTCGGAGCGCTGACCGCCGGCATAGGGGTCTGGTCGACCCTCGCCGAGGGCGACGACCGCTGCACTCCCGACGCCGCCCTCGTCGCCCCGTGCGGGGCATGGTGGGGCGCGTACATCCCGCACGACGAGGACAGTTCGCTCACCCGGCCCGTGTACGCCTTCGAGAAGAAGATCGGCCGCAAGGTCGACCTCGTCTACACGTACCACGACATGTCGGGGAGCAAGGCCGACGGCGAACTGCTCACCCCCGACGAGCGGGAACTCGGCCGCGAGCGGCTCCTCATGCTGGCCTGGGAGTCCACGGTGTGGACCGAGGAACACCACGCCAACTGGACCGAGAAGCAGCTCGGCTGGAAGAACATCGCCTCCGGGAAGTACGACGCCTCCGTCATCGACCCGCAGGCCCTGCGCCTCAAGGAGTACGGCAAGCGGGTCTTCTTCTCCTTCGACCAGGAGGCCGACTTCCGCATCCCCGAGGGCGCCGGGACCCCCGAGGAGTACGTCGCCGCCTACCGCCACCTCCGCGACCGCTTCGAGGAGCTGGGCGTCACCAATGTGGTGTGGGTGTGGACCGTCTCCGGCTATCTCGGCAACGCCGAGCGGATGAAGGCGCTCTACCCCGGCGACGAGTACGTCGACTGGATCGGCATGGACCAGTACAACTACTACCTCTGCCACAAGTCGCCGGACTGGCTCGACTTCGACCGGAGCCAGCGGCCGAGCTACGACTGGCTCCGGAAGAACATCTCCGCCGACAAGCCGATCATGCTCTCCGAGTTCTCCACCGCCCCCGACCCGAAGGACCCCGAGCGGCAGCGCGACTGGTACACCGCGATCCCGAAGGTGGCGCCGACCCTGCCGAAGGCACGCGCGTACGTGCACTGGAACCGGGCCGTTCCCGGGCCCGGCTGCGACCTGACCATCGACTCCGGCCCAGGACTCGAGGGCTACCGGACGGCCGGCCGCGACCCGTACTTCCGGCAGGACGTACCGAACCGGTAGCGACCTAAGGGCGGCGGCCCGACGTCAGACCGCGGAAGGCGCACACCGCCATCGTGCCGCCCGCCAGGCCCAGGAAGAGCGGGAGCGGGGCGGTGGCGAAGGCCTGCTGCCCCGCCCAGCCCGCCCAGACGAGCACCCACACCACACCGGCCGTGACCCGCGCGCCCACCCCGACCACCCGGAGCAGCACGGCCGTGAGCAGCAGGCTCAGCGCCTGGAGCGCGATGGGGGCGACGGCCCGCTCCACCCCGTCGCCCAGGAGCGCCGCACCCGGACCCGCCGCGTCGGCCGGACGCAGGCCGAGCAGGGGCGGCGCGGTGTGCAGGGCGAGGAAGGTCGCGAGCAGGACCGTTCCGGCGAACGAGGGCCGGAAGCCCCGGAGTCCGACGGCGGCGCCCTGGAGGGCGACCAGGATCAGCCCGGCGAGGAGCGTGACCGGGGGCAGCGCGGCGAGCAGCCCGGTGCCGGAGAGCGTCGCCACGTCCAGCTCGCCGGACCGGGCGAGCGGGAACCAGAACAGCCCGGCCGCGAGGCCGAGCAGCAGCCACAGCCAGGTCACCGTACGGTCCGGGGTGTCCGGCGCCGCCGTCCGTGACGCCGGACGTGGCAGCGGCCTCGCGAGGGGGCCCGCGGGTTCGTCGGCAGGCTGCCGGGGCACGTACACGGGGATGCCGAACGCGGGCGTCACCGACTCGTGAGCCCCGCGCAGATAGGCGCTCTCCCGTGCCCAGTTGGTGCCGTACCCGTCCTCCGCGCGCTCCTTCACCCGCGCCGCCGCCCGGGGGCGTTCGGCCGGTGCCTGTCCCTTGAGGGTGGCCCGCAGGCCCGGTGCGGAGGCGATCGCCATCAGGGTCATCCCGCCGAGGACGGCGATCCCGGCCCCGCTGATGCCGTACGGGCCGAGCAGCACGGCCGCGCTGCCGAGCACGAGGAGGCACATCGCGCCCTGGACGGCGGCGAGCATGCCCGTACGGCCCTGGACCCGCAGCACGCCGATGTAGAGCTCCACGGCGACCCGGGGGAGCGCGGCGGCGGCGAGGAGGCGCAGCACGGTGGAGCCGTTGTCCTGGTACCCCTGGCCGAAGGGCGCCAGGATCAGCGGCGCGAAGACGACCAGGACGAGGACGACGGGGACGAGCAGCAGCACCATGCGGCGCAGCGCGCCCCGTACGCCCTCGGCGAGGGACTCGGGGCTGTGCGAGGCGTGCGCGGTGAGCGAGGAGGCCATGTTGATGGCCATGAACTCCATCGTGCCGCCGACGGTGTACGCCGTGTAGAAGAAGGCGTTGTGGGCGGAGTCGAAGCGGACGGCGACCATCACCGGCAGCAGGCTGATCATGACGAGGCTGAAGAACGCGCCGACGGAGTCCCCGGCGATGAACCGGCCGATCTCCCGCATGCTCGGCGGTTCGCGGTCCCGGTCGGCGCGGGCCTGCTGGGGGATGAGCCGGCGGAAGACGAGCCAGCCGAGCGGCAGCACGGAGAGCACGATCGCCGCCGCCCAGGAGACGAAGACGCCGAGGACCGGCACGGCGGCCGCGAGCAGGACGAGCAGGACGAGCTTGCCGAGCGAGAAGACGGCGTTGCCGACGGGGACCCAGATCGCCCGTCTCAGCCCGGTGAGCACCCCGTCCTGGAGGGTGAGCAGGGCCCAGCCGACGGCGGAGGCGGTGAAGAAGATCCCGGCGGAGACGGTGCCGAGCGGGGCGTACGAAGGCCCCCACAGGTCGAGGGTGAGCAGGAAGACACCGCAGGCGACGGCGACGACGACACTGCTGACCAGGTACAGGCGGACGACCAGCGGGCCGGTGGCCCGGCCCGCCCGGGGCACGTACCGGACGACCGCGCCGGACAGGGTCGTCGCCGTGATCGAGGCGAGCATCCGCTGTGCGGCGATGGCGGCGGAGCCCTGCCCGACGGCCTCCTCCGAGTAGTAGCGGGCGGCGATCAGCCAGAAGCCGAGCCCGAGGGCCGCCGAGACGCCGGTGGAGAGCATCAGGGCATAGGCGTTGCGGAACATGGAGTTGTCGCCGGAACCCGAGTCGGCGGCGGAATCCGAGCCGGAATCCGAGCCGGAGCCGTGTCCGGGGCCGTCGCCCTTCTTCGCCTCCGTGTGCGCGGAGGCCTCGTCCGCCGGGTCCGGACCCGTCTGCTCCGGACCCCGCAGCCGTACCGACTCCGTCACCGGGCGCCGCCGGGGACCATCGACGGGCGAGCCGGGCGGATCCCGGCGCCGCGCAGCACCGCGAGGGCCTCGTCCGCGCGGCGCGGGTCCACGGGCAGCGCGTGCCGGGCGAACCAGGCGGCCGGCTCCGGCGCGGGGGAGAGGTCGGTGAAGGCCTCGCCCGCGTAGCCGTCGAGCGGCGGGTCGTAGAGGTAGCCGGTGGTGATCCGGCGCCGGGCGAGGGCGGCGACGGCCGCGTCCCGGTCCTCGACGAGCAGCGGCACCCGGTACAGCGGCTGGGCCGGCCCCGAGGGCGTCGGCGCCTCGTACTCGCTCGCCAGGAGCCGTTCGGTGCCCGCCCGGTGCGCGTCGAGGACGTCGTCGAGCCGGGCGAACCTGCGGGTGGTGCGTCGGAGCCGCCCGGCGCCCGGCCGCAGCCGGTAGTCGTGCATGTCGACCCGGACCCAGGAGTGGAAGGGTTCGAGCGCGGGCGCCGCCGGCAGGGCCCGCTTCAGCTCCTCGGCGCGGAGCGGCATGCGTATCTCCTCCCGCTCCTCCAGGCCGAGCCGCCGGACCGCCGCGCGCGCGGCCCCGACCAGGCGCAGTCCGCGCAGGGTCGACTCGGCGTACGGCCG
Organism: Streptomyces sp. NBC_00250; assembly: GCF_036192275.1. Classification (NCBI taxonomy): domain Bacteria; kingdom Bacillati; phylum Actinomycetota; class Actinomycetes; order Kitasatosporales; family Streptomycetaceae; genus Streptomyces; species Streptomyces sp. NBC_00250. Next base: position 5,574,418 of record NZ_CP108088.1, read on the forward strand.
TACCAGGTAGGCGAGTTCGGCGGTGGTGCGGGTCGGGTGCAACAACGCGTCGCGGGCGTCGGCGAGTTCCGCGCGCAGCGCCGGGTCGGCGAGGGCGAGGAAGCCGCCGGTCTTGGCGCCGGTGTGCTTCGACAGGCTGAAGACGGACGCCTCGCCGTACGTGCCGACCGGGCGGCCGTCGACGGTGGAGCCGATCGCGTGGGCCGCGTCCTCGATCAGCGGGATGCCGAGCCGGTCGCAGTGGCCCCGCAGCTCCGGAGCCGGGTCGGGGTTCCCGTACAGATTGGTCGTGAGGACGGCGGAGAGGCCCTGCCAGACGGACTCGGGCACGGCGGCCGTGTCGATCGACCCGTTCCCGGGGTCGAGCGGCGCCTGCACGGGGCGGAGCCCGGCGGCCAGGACGACGAAGAAGATGACGTCGTCGTTGACCGGTGACATCAGCACCCGGCCGCCCGGTCTGCACCAGTGGCGCAGCGCGAGATAGAGACCGAAGCGGCACGACGGCACGTAGAGGCACTCCCTGCCCCCGAGCCGGCCGCGCATGCGTCCTTCGAGTTCCGCGTACGCAGAAAACATGTGATTCCCCCCTGAACCCCCGGGCTCAATGTGGCCCAATCCGGACGCCGCGTCAACAAGGCCCTCCGGCACCGCGAAAGCGCCACGCGGAAGGGCCCGTCACGGGTCGAAAGACCGTGAACGGGCCCTTTCCGCAGCCATCTTGGCGGCTCGGGGAAGCCGGTGGAGGTCATTCCTCCAGAGTGAGACCCCGGCGCAGCCTGGCGAGGATGCGGGCGAGCAGCCGGGACACGTGCATCTGCGAGATGCCGAGCTCCGTGCCGATCTCCGACTGGGTCATGCCGGAGACGAACCGGAGCGAGAGGATGTGCCGCTCGCGGGCGGGGAGGGAGGCGATCATCGGCTTCAGGGAGGCGATGTACTCGATCCCGGTGAGGCCGTGGTCCTCGTAGCCGAGCCGGTCGGCGAGCGTGGCCTCACCGCCGCCGCCCTCCTCCTCGTCGGGCTGCGCGTCGAGCGAGCTCGCGGTGTACGCGTTGCTCGCGGCCATGCCCTCGACGACCTCCTCGGGGGAGATGCCGAGTTCCTCGGCGAGCTCGGCGACGGTCGGCGCGCGGTCGAGGCGCTGCGCGAGGGCGTCACCGGCCTTGGCGAGGTCGAGCCGCAACTCCTGGAGCCTGCGCGGCACATGCACGGACCACGACGTGTCGCGGAAGAAGCGCTTGATCTCACCGATGATCGTCGGCATCGCGAAGGTGGGGAACTCCACGCCGCGGGTGAGTTCGAAGCGGTCGATCGCCTTGATGAGGCCGATGGTGCCGACCTGGACGATGTCCTCCATCGGCTCGCTGCGGGTGCCGAAGCGGGCGGCGGCGAACTTGACCAGGGCCAGGTTGAGTTCGACGAGGGTGTTGCGGACGTACGCGTGGTCGTGGGTGCCCTCTTCGAGCTCCGCGAGCCGCGCGAAGAGCTGCTTCGACAGGGCGCGCGCGTCGACCGGGCCGATGTGGTCGAGGGGTCGGTCGGTGAGCTGCTCCGGGAGCCGGACGGCACGGGTGCCGGAGTGGTCGACGGTGTCGACGGGAGGGTCGAGGGGGAGGCCGACGGGACGGTCGGCGGGATGGTCCAGGGGGACTGCTGCCGACGGCGCGTCGGGGGTACGCGGGGCGTCGAGCCGGGGTGACATGAGTCTCCTTCGTGTTCTTCTGCTGCGGTTTGCGGCGCCTCCGTGGCCGGTCGTGTCGGGTGTTCCCTACTAGCCCTACCTGCTCGACGCCGAAGGTCGCAAGTGTCGATAATCCGCTTTGACCCGTTATGTGGTGGACCTCGTGTGCAGAGGAGGGCGCCCCGCTTGTAGGGTTCGTGGCACGTCAGTCGGCATCCGCGAGAGCGAGAAGAGGCACGGCCATGGACCGCGAGAACATCGGCAGCGCACCGCCCGCGCGGTTGCGGGTCGAGGTCCGGACCGTGGACACGAGCGAACTCCTCGCCCCGGTCGGTGAGCTGGATCACTACACCGCCGAACTGCTGCGTTCCCCTCTGGACCAGGCGCTGGACGCGGGCCGTTCGCGGCTCGTCGTCGACTGCTCGGGCCTGGAGTTCTGCGACTCGACCGGGCTCAACGTGCTCCTCGGTGCCCGGCTGAGGGCGGACGCCGCCGGTGGTGGCGTCCATCTCGTGGGGATGCGGCCCGCGGTGGCCCGGGTGTTCCACATCACGGGCGCGGAGGCCGTCTTCACCGTGCACGAGACACTCGCCACAGCTCTTCCCGGCTGACCCCGCCCCGGCCGGGCCCGCCCCCACGCTTCCGGCTCCGCCCCGCACGTCCCGCCCTCTGTCCCGTCGATCGGTGAGGTGAAGCGCTGATGGACCAAGCTTCCGACGTCCGTACGCTCGCCCTCGGCGAGACCAGCGGCACCGTGCCGCTCGCCCGCGACTTCACGCGGACCGCGCTCCATGAATGGGGCTGGCTGCCGGCCGCCACCGCCGACCGCAGGGCCGCCGCGGAGGACGTCCTGCTCGTCGTCTCCGAACTCGTCACCAACGCCTGTCTGCACGCCGAGGGCCCCGAGCGGCTCCGCGTGCTTCGCCTGCCCAAGGTCCTGCGCCTCGAAGTCACCGACCGGGGTGCGGGCGCGCCCGCGCCCCGCACCCCGCACCGGTCCGGCCGCCCGGGCGGCCACGGCATGTTCATCGTGCAGCGCCTCTGCCTCGACTGGGGCATCGAGCGCACCCCCGGCGCCCCCGGCAAGACGGTCTGGGCGGAACTCGCCGCACCCGCCTAGGACTTTCACCGTCCCTCTTCTTCCCTCCGTAAGGCCTCAGGCGTACCTTGACGCCCAATCTGAAAGACCGTCAGTTACGTTGCGGTGAGGGGTGCTCGGGGTGTCCAAGGAGCCGAACCGGAGGAGAACGACCGCCGCGCTCACGGCGGCGGTCGCGGTGGCGGGCGCGGCCGTGCTCGCCGGCGCACCGGCCGCCCAGGCGGCCGTCGTCGACGTCGACTACGCCTGCGAGACGAAGATCGGGCCCAAGGGCGCCGTCTCGCCCGTCGACATCAAGGCCGTCAAGAACGGCAGCGCGTACACGATCACCATGTCGTTCGAGAAGGGCGTCTCCGACAGCCCGATCGAGCTCCCCAAGGGCGTCATGACCCCGCGCGCCGAACTCGTCCTCGGCGGCGCCGACTCCGGCACCGTCAAGGTCAAGGGAACGCCGAACACCGCCGCCATCCCGCCCGACACCCCCATCAAGATCGGCACCCTGACGGGCACGTACACCCCGAAGAAGAACGGCAAGGTCACCTTCACGGCCGGGACGCTCACCGTGCACGCCCTCGGGATGGACGCGGCCGTCTGCACCCCGAAGAACAACCCGAAGCCCGCCCTCGAACTGGAGGTGACGGGGCTCTCCGGCGGCGCCGACACCCCGCCCCCCGCCGACGACGAGGAAGACCAGGGCACCGAACTGCCCAAGACCGGCCCGCTCGACTCCGCCCTGGCCCTCGGCACCCTCGGCGGCACCGTCCTCCTCACCGGCGCCGCCGGAGTCCTCTGGCTCACGCGGCGCACGGCACGCTGATGCGGGCGGCGGCACGCTCCGGGCTCGTGGCCGCCGCGACCGCCCTCCTCGGCGCGGTCGCGGCGGCACCCCCCGGCGCCCAGGGCTGGACGGCGGCGCCCGCCGCCGGACGGCCGTACGCCTATCTGGAGGGGCCCGCCGGCAGCGTCCTCCAGGACTCCCTGTCGCTGACCAACCCGGGGACGCGGCCGCTCACCGTACGGCTCAGCGGGCAGGGCGCACCGGTGTCCTTCGCCGCCCGGACCGTGACCGTGCCCGCCAGGACCCGGGCGGACGTCCCCTTCGCCGTGACCGTCACCGCGGACACCCCGCCGGGCGACCACCGGGGCGCGGTACGGGCCACGGCGGCGGGCCGGGAGGTCCGCGTCGACCTGCGGCTGCGGGTCAGCGGCCCGAAGCTCGCCGCGCTCACCGTCGAGGACGTCCGCGTCGACACCACGACCGGCGACCTCCGCTACACCCTGGTCAACCGGGGCACCACGGTCCTCGCCCCGCGCCTCGCGGTGCACGCCGAAGGCGTCCTCGGCACCGTGCTCGACCGGCCGGGCCGCGCCCTGCCGCTCACCCTCAGGCCCGGCGAGCGGGCCACCCGTACCGAACCCTGGCCCGATCCGCCCGCCCTCGACTCCGTCACCGTCCGGCTGACCGCCACCGCCCCGGGCGCGGCCCCCGCCACCGCCCGCACCGAGGCCTCCTTCGCCTCGGGCCCGGCGCTCACCGGTGCGGCCGGACTGCTCCTCGCGGCGGTCGGCGGCGGATACGCGGTACGGCGGCGCGGAAGGGCCCGTACCCAGCGAGCGTCGGCGGGAGCCAACACATGAGGTGGACACGTACGGCCGGGGCACTTCTGGTGGTGCTCGCCCTCGCCCTCCTGCCCGCCGCCCCGGCGTCGGCGGCCCCCGGCCCCGCCGTCGAGCTCTCCCAGGCGGAGGGCGGCAAGGGCGGTGAGATCACCGTCAGCGGCAGCGGCTGGAAACCGGGCGCGCTGCTGATGCTGCTGATCTGCGGCCAGGGCGCCCCCGGCAAGGGCGTCATCGGCGGCACCAACTCCTGCGCCAACACCGAGGGCCGGGCCGCCACCGTCGACGCCCGGGGCGCGTTCAGCGCGAAGCTCCCGGTCGCCGAACCGCCCAAGCCCTGCCCCTGTGTGGTGCACGTCGCCGGGGTCACCGGCCAACAGGACGCCGTCGACCGGGAGTTCACCGTCGCCGGACATCCCGTCGCACCGCTCCCCGAGGCCTCGGGCGACGGGCGGCTCGCCGTCCTCGCCGCCGTACGCCTCGACGGCTCCAGCGGCCTCCTCACCTGGTTCGGGGCGCCGCCGTCCCGCGAGATCGTCTTCACCGTCGGCAACCTCGGCTCCGCCCCCGTCAAGGACCCCGTCTTCCAGGTCGGCACCAGCCACGGCGTGTTCGCGCCGCAGTACGAGGAACGCCAGTGGCGCGGCACGATCCAGCCCGGCAAGAAGGCCCTCGTCCGGCTCCCCGTCGAACTCACGGCGGGCGCGCACGGCGACTACCAGGTCTCCGTGCGGTACGCGGGCAAGGTCCTGGTCGAGCAGCCGTGGGGGGTCGGCCGACCCTGGGGCGTGACGCTCTTCTGGCTGCTGCTCGCCGTGGTCGTACCGGCGGCGCTGTTCCGGATCGGGATGGCCGTGGTGGACCGCGCCCGCCCGGCGACGAACTCCGCCCGGCCCCGGCCGCGGGCGCGCCCCCGGACCGCACCCCTGGCCCGGCTCCGTACACGTGCCCCCGACCCCCCGCGCGACCCCGCGCGGCGGGACCCGGGGGACGACGAACCCACCGCGGCCCTGCCGTGGTTCAGTCCTGACTCCGCACCGTCAGCCCCAGAGAGCAGCCCGACGACGAAGGGACATGCGTGAGTACGCAACGGAGGATGAGCGCGGCCGGAGTCGCGCTGATGCTCGGCGGCGCGGGGATCATGATTTCCGCCGGCCCCGCCCAGGCCGCCGAGGTCTCGTACAAGACGGAGTGCATCCCGCCGCCCATCTCCGGGCTTCCGCCCGTGCAGGGCACGACGAAGGTGCTGATCACGGCACCGGCGGAGGCCAAGGTCGGCGACGAGGTCGAGATCGTCTGGAAGACGGTCCAGGCCGCGTCGAAGAACCCCGACGTGCTCGACCTCGGTCAGGACACGGTCAAGCCGACCGGCGCCCTCACCGTGGGCGGCGCGGCGACCGGCACCGTCGCGATGGAGGGACCCCGGCAGAACCCGCCGATCCCCAAGAACAGCCCGATGGTGCTGCCCGAGATGAAGGGGAAGCTGAAGCTGACCAAGGCGGGCGAGGTCACCCTCACGCCCGACAAGTACACGATCAACGTGTCCAAGCCGCTGTCGACGGACACGAAGTGCGCGCCGAAGGAGACGGTCCCGGTCGCCGCCACGATCAAGGTCACGGCGGGCGGCGGCGGTACGACGACGGGCGGGACGAACGGCGGGTCCACCACGACCGCCGGCGGTACGACCACGACGTCGGGCGGCAACGCGAGCGGCAGCACGACGGGTGGCTCCACCACGACCACCGGCGGCGGCTCGAACAACACCGGCGGCTCCTCGACCACCTCCTCCGGCGGCACCGGAGGATCCTCCACCTCCGGCTCCGGCTCGGCCTCCGGCGGATCATCCAGCGGTGGTACGGGCGGCGCCACGGGCGGCGGTGGCGGCGAGACGTCCTTCCCCGGCAAGGAGGTCTCCGTCACGTTCGGCTGCCAGGCCCCCGGCCCGGACCCCATCAACTCCAAGGTGACGATCGACGCCAAGAAGAACGGCGGTGTGTACGACCTCACGGTCAGGACGGCCAAGGGCGTCATGAACAGCCCCGCAGCCCTCCCCAAGGGAGCCCTCAAGGCCTCCATGGCGGTCAGGATCGGCGGATCCGACAGCGGCACGGTGAACGTCTCGGGACCCCCGAACCCCACCGCGCTGAAGCTGGGCGACCCCGTGAACCTGCCGGACATGAAGGGCACGTACAAGCCCGGAGCGACCGGCAAGTCCACGCTCAGCCCCGGCACGCTGACCATCAAGGTCACCCTCGGCAGCTCGGGGATGGAGATCCCGTGCCAGGTGAAGGGCGCCGTGAAGGCATCCCTCGAACTGGACACGAGCAAGCAGGCGGGCGGCGCCTCGGGCGGCGACGGCAGCGGCTCGGGCTCGGGCAGCGGGTCGGGCGGCGGCTCCGGTTCCGGTAGCGGCTCCGGCGGCTCCGACGGCGGGAACCTCGCCGAGACCGGCGCCGAGAGCGACGGCGCCCTGCGCGCCCTCGCCCTGGTCGCCGGCACGGTGATCCTGCTCGGCGGCGCGGTGTTCACGTTCACCCCGTGGGCGCGCCTCAGGCGCTGACGCGGGGCGGGGCCGGAAACGGCGGAGGGCCGCCGCACCGGATCGGTGCGGCGGCCCTCACGGCCGTACGGGGGAGGTCAGTGGACGCTGCCCATGAGGCCCTGGACCTTCTTGCGGTACATGTAGATCGCGAAGCCCGCCGCGACGGCGAGCGTCGCCTGCATCGCGATGATCCCTGTCCCGTTCAGGTCGACACCCGCGATGGAGAGCAGACCCGTGGTGCAGTCACCTGCGGTGACGGCGAGGAACCAGACACCCATCATCTGGGAGGCGTACTTCTTCGGCGCCATCTTCGTCGTGACGGAGAGGCCGACCGGGGAGAGGCACAGCTCACCGATGGTCTGGATCATGTAGATCGTGACCAGCCACATCGGGGAGACCTTGGTGCCGTCGCCCGCCATGTTCATCGGGACGATGAAGACGAAGAACGAGGCGCCGACGAGGACCAGACCCATCGCGAACTTCACGATGGTGTTCGGCTCCTGGTTCTTGCGGGCCAGCCACAGCCACAGCCAGGCGAAGACCGGCGCGAGCGCCATCACGAACAGCGGGTTCAGCGACTGGTACCAGGTGGCGGGGAAGCCGAGACCGAAGATCGTGTCCGAGGTCTTGTCGTCCGCGAACAGCGACAGCGTCGAGCCGCCCTGGTCGTAGATCATCCAGAAGATGGCGGCGGCGACGAAGAACCAGATGTAGCCGGTGACCCGCGAGCGCTCGCCCGAGTCGAGGTCCTTGTCACGCTTGATGCGCGCCAGGACGGCGACCGGGATGATCAGGCCGGCGAGGGTGATCGGGACCATCGCCCAGTTCAGGGTGTACATGCCCATGGCGACGACGGCGCCGTAGAACACGGCGATCACGAGGGCCACGACGGCGACCTTGGTGATGACGGCCTTGCGCTCCGCGGCGGACAGCGGGTTCGGGACCTCGCTGCTCTTCGGGTTCAGCGTCTTGCCGAAGAGCAGGAAGACGGCCAGGCCGAGGCCCATGCCGACGGCGGCGAGGGCGAAGCCCAGGTGCCAGTTGACCTTCTCGCCGACGGTGCCGATGACCAGCGGGGCGAAGAAGGCGCCGAGGTTGATGCCGATGTAGAAGAGCGTGAAGCCACCGTCACGGCGCGGGTCGTCCGCACCCTTGTAGAGGTGGCCGACCATCGTCGAGATGTTGGCCTTCAGGAGGCCGGAGCCGACCGCGACGAGCGCGAGGCCGACGAAGAACATCGCCTGGCCGGGAATGGCCAGCGAGACGTGGCCGAGCATGATCACGGAGGCCGCGATCGCGACGGTCTTGCGGGCGCCCCAGACGCGGTCGCCGAACCAGCCGCCGGGCATGGCCATCAGGTAGACCATCGAGACGTAGACGGAGTAGATCGCCGTCGCCGTCGCCGCGGTCATCGCGAGACCGCCGCCCTGGCTGCCCGTAGCGGCGTCCACGCCGCCGGAGACCAGGTACAGAACGAGAAGGGCCCTCATGCCGTAGTAGGAGAAACGCTCCCACATCTCGGTCATGAAGAGAGTGGCCAGACCACGGGGGTGGCCGAGGAAGGTCTTCTCGTAGCCGAGGGGTTCGGCCGAGTCCTTCGTCAGGCTGGACGCCATGTCGATCCTTGCTCTGTCGGGACGCGCGCCTTGTGAGCGTGATGCGCCCGGTGGGGGAGGCCGGCACCGGCGGAGTCGGAGTGGACTCCACCGGGATCCACGCCCCGGAGTTGCGTATGCGCGTCCCGGGACCCGGCCCACAGGTCGTTCACCGTCATCGAGGTTCGGCTGAGCCGGCCTCACGCAGAAGAGGACCTTGGCGCGCGAAGCTGGCCAAAGGTCCCCGATTACCGCTACAGACGTCGAGACACCATACGACACGACAGTGCCGGATATGGAAGGACTTGAGAGATGGATCACAGGTGAGGATGCAACCACGCGGGGTCATTCGAAGGTCATGTGCAAGATACCCACAAGATCCCCAGGCGTCCCCGCCTCCCCGGGGATCATGCCCCGGCCTCCCACCCCTGCGGACTACCATCACCCCATGACCCGTGTACTGCTCGCCGAGGACGACGCATCCATCTCGGAACCGCTGGCCCGCGCCCTGCGGAGAGAGGGGTACGAGGTCGAGGTCCGCGAGGACGGCCCGACCGCCCTCGACGCCGGCCTCCAGGGCGGTGTCGACCTGGTCGTGCTCGACCTGGGACTGCCCGGCATGGACGGTCTGGAGGTCGCCCGGCGACTGCGCGCCGAGGGCCACACGGTCCCGATCCTGGTGCTCACCGCGCGCGCCGACGAGGTCGACACGGTCGTCGGGCTCGACGCGGGAGCCGACGACTACGTCACCAAGCCCTTCCGGCTCGCCGAACTCCTCGCCCGCGTCCGGGCCCTCCTCCGGCGCGGCTCCACCGAGCCCGTCGTCGCCCCCTCGACCCACGGCGTACGGATCGACGTCGAGTCGCACCGCGCCTGGATGGGCGACGAGGAGCTCCAGCTCACGGCCAAGGAGTTCGACCTGCTGCGGGTCCTGGTCCGCGACGCGGGCCGGGTCGTCACCCGCGACCAGCTGATGCGCGAGGTCTGGGACACCACCTGGTGGTCCTCCACCAAGACCCTCGACATGCACATCTCCTGGCTCCGCAAGAAACTCGGCGACGACGCGGCGAACCCCCGCTACATCGCCACGGTGAGAGGCGTCGGCTTCCGCTTCGAAAAGAGCTGACGGAGACCGGGCCCGGCCCACGCCCCCGCCACGTCGGCGGGCGGCGGCGGGCCCGGCCGTCGGGCCCGTACGCTCGGGAGCGTTCCCGTACCCGCCCGGAGGGCAACCGTGCGTCGCCGCCTCATCAACTCCACCCTCGCCGTCGTCCTCGTCGTCATCGCCGTCTTCGGCGTCTCCCTCGTCATCGTCGAGACCCGCACCATCTCCAGCAGCGCCCAGGAGAGCGTCGACCTGGAGGCACTCCGCATCGTCTCGATCGTCGACAGCCGGCTCATCGGCGGCGAGCCGGTCAACCCGGACATCCTGTCCGAGCAGAGCGGCGCCAAGCGGTACGCCCAGATCCACATCCCCGGCCGCGACACGATCGAGATCGGCACCCGCCCGGAGGGCGACGTCACCCGCGGCCTCGCCGAGGGCGAGCGCGGCGAGACGGTGATCGTCGAGGAGTCCCGCTCCGCCGTCACGGCGGAGGTCGGCCGAACCCTCATGATCATCGGCGCGGTGGCCCTGCTGGCCGTCATCGCCGCCGTCCTCCTCGCCGTACGGCAGGCCAACAAGCTGACGTCCCCGCTCACCGACCTCGCGGAGACCGCCGAGCGCCTCGGCTCCGGCGACCCGCGCCCCCGGCACAAGCGGTACGGGGTGCCCGAGCTGGACCGGGTCGCGGACGTCCTCGACGCCTCGGCCGAGCGCATCGCCCGGATGCTCACCGCCGAGCGCCGTCTCGCCGCAGACGCCTCGCACCAGCTCCGTACGCCCCTCACGGCCCTCTCCATGCGCCTGGAGGAGGTGGCGCTCGCCGACGACCTGGACACGGTCAAGGAGGAGGCGACGATCGCGCTCACCCAGGTCGAGCGGCTCACCGACGTCGTCGAGCGGCTGCTCACGAACTCCCGGGACCCCCGGACCGGCTCCGCCGTCGCCTTCGACCTCGACGAGGTCGTCAAGCAGCAGATCGAGGAGTGGCGGCCGGCCTACCGCAGCGCGGGGCGGGCCATCGTCCACTCGGGCAAGCAGGGCATGCGGGCGGTCGGCACCCCGGGCGCGGTCGCCCAGGTCCTCGCGGCCCTGATCGAGAACTCGCTGATGCACGGCGGCGGCACGGTCGCCCTGCGGACCCGCGTCACCGGCAACCAGTCGGTGATCGAGGTCACGGACGAGGGCCCGGGCGTCCCGGCCGACCTCGGCGCGCGGATCTTCGAGCGGGCCGTCAGCGGTCGCAGCTCCACGGGCATCGGCCTGGCGGTCGCCCGCGACCTGGCGGAGGCGGACGGCGGCCGTCTGGAGCTGCTCCAGCAGCAGCCGCCGGTCTTCGCGCTGTTCCTGAGCCGGGAGGTCCGCAGCGTCTCGGACGGGCAGCGGGAGCGCCCCGTCCGATAGGAGCCCGGTTCGGCGGGGTGGGTCAGACGCGGTCGGGCTGGCGGCGGGTCGCCTGGCGCGGGGGCTGCTCGAGGAACGACTCGGCGGCCTGCACCGCCTCCTTCGCGGGCAGCGCGCGGAACACCCACGTGCGGTACGACCAGAAGCGGAACAGGGTCGCGACGCCGATGCCGAAGAACTTGAAGAAGTTGCTCGCGAGCGGGCCGTCCCAGCCGAAGCCGTACGTCGCCGCGAACAGCAGACCGTTCTGGATCACCAGACCGATCAGGCTGAAGACGAGGAAGAGCGACATCTCCTTGGTGCGGCTGCTCTTGTCCCGGTCACGGTACGTGAAGTAGCGGAACCCCACGTAGTTGAACGCGATCGCGACCAGGGTGGCGATGATGCTCGCGCGCACGACCGGAAGGTCCGAGAAGTGGCGTACGAGGTTGAACACCCCGAGGTCCACCAGGACGCCCACGGCCCCGACTGCCCCGAACTTGGCGACCTCGCGGACGAGCCGGTCGAGTCGCATGCGCAGCGCGCCGGGTTCACTCATGGTGATGGCTCTGTCCCGTCCGTCCGGATGACGTCCGGGCGACGTCAACCCAACCATGCTAACCAGCGCTCCTGTCACCCGCCCGTGTACCTCGGAAACCCCCGGCGAACCGGCTCCCCACCAGCGCTGTTCTTGTGCCAAACCACAGCCGGACGAGTGTTCACGGATGGTGCGGATACCCTAAGAGGGTGACGTTTCCGGTAGTCGGCATGGTCGGTGGCGGTCAGCTCGCCCGTATGACCCACGAGGCGGGCATCCCCCTCGGCATCAAGTTCAAGCTCCTCAGTGACACCCCGCAGGACTCTGCGGCGCAGGTGGTGAGCGAGGTCGTCATCGGCGACTATCGCGACCTGGCTACGCTGCGTGACTTCGCGCGTGGATGTGACGTGATCACCTTCGATCACGAGCACGTCCCCACGGAGCACCTGCGGGCCCTTGAGGCGGACGGCATCCCCGTCCGCCCGGGGCCCGACGCGCTGGTGCACGCCCAGGACAAGGGGGTGATGCGCGCCAAGCTCGACGAGATCGGCGCACCCAGCCCCCGGCACCGCATCGTGGCGGACCCCGAGGACGCGGCGGCCTTCGCCGCCGAGGTCGGTGGCTTCCCGATCATCCTCAAGACCGTGCGCGGCGGCTACGACGGCAAGGGCGTCTGGTTCGTCCGTACGCCGGAGGACGCCCGCGATCCCTTCCTGGCGGGTGTGCCGGTCCTCGCAGAGGAGAAGGTCGACTTCACGCGCGAGCTCGCCGCGAACATCGTCCGCTCCCCGCACGGCCAGGCCGTCGCCTACCCGGTCGTCGAGTCCCGTCAGGTCGACGGCGTCTGCGACACGGTGATCGCACCGGCGCCGGACCTCGACGGCGAGCTCGCCGGACAGGCCCAGGAGCTGGCCCTCCGCATCGCCAAGGAGCTCGGCGTCGTCGGTCACCTGGCCGTCGAGCTGTTCCAGACCACGGACGGCCGCATCCTCGTCAACGAACTGGCGATGCGCCCGCACAACTCCGGCCACTGGACCCAGGACGGCGCGATCACCTCGCAGTTCGCCAACCACGTCCGCGCGGTTCTCGACCTGCCCCTCGGCGATCCGCGCCCGCGCGCGACGTGGACCGTGATGTGCAATGTCCTGGGCGGCGACTACCCGGACATGTACTCCGCGTACCTGCACTGCATGGCCAGGGACCCGCAGCTCAAGATCCACATGTATGGCAAGGACGTGAAGCCCGGCCGCAAGGTGGGGCACGTCAACACCTACGGCGACGACCTGGACGACGTGCTGGAGCGCGCGCGTCACGCCGCCGGCTATCTGCGAGGAACGATCACCGAGTGAGCAGCACGAGCCCCGCCGCAGCCCCCGACACCTCCACCGCCCCCGTGATCGGCATCGTCATGGGATCCGACTCCGACTGGCCCGTCATGGAGGCCGCCGCGCAGGCCCTCGACGAGTTCGAGATCCCGTACGAGGTCGACGTCGTCTCGGCGCACCGGATGCCGCGCGAGATGATCGCGTACGGCGAGGAGGCCGCGGGCCGCGGCATCAAGGCGATCATCGCGGGCGCGGGCGGTGCCGCCCACCTGCCCGGCATGCTCGCCTCCGTCACCCCACTGCCGGTCATCGGCGTGCCGGTGCCGCTGAAGTACCTCGACGGCATGGACTCGCTGCTCTCCATCGTGCAGATGCCGGCCGGTGTGCCGGTCGCCACGGTCTCCGTCGGCGGCGCCCGGAACGCGGGCCTGCTCGCGGCCCGCATCCTTGCCGCGCACGACCCCGAACTGCTCGCCCGGATGCGTGAGTTCCAGCAGGAGCTGAACGACCAGGCGACCGAGAAGGGCAAGCGCCTGCGGGCCAAGGTCGAGGGCGCGGAGTCGTTCGGCTTCGGCAAGTGAGCGCCGCGGACAGGGCCTCCGGCGGCGCGGCCGACCGCCTCGCCGAGGCCCGCGAACTGCTCGCCGCCCACCCCGTGGTGGACGGCCACAACGACCTGCCGTGGGCGCTGCGCGAGCACGTCCGCTACGACCTGGACCGCATGGACATCGGCGCGGACCAGACGGGCGCGCTGCACACCGACCTCAAGAGGCTGCGGGCCGGCGGCGTCGGCGCCCAGTTCTGGTCGGTGTACGTGCCCTGCCGGCTCGCCGGCGACGACGCGGTCAGCGCCACCCTGGAGCAGATCGACATCGTCGACCAGCTCCTGGAGCGGTACGCGGGCGACCTCGCCCCGGCCCTGACGGCGGACGACATGGAGGCGGCCCGCAAGGAGGGCCGTATCGCCTCCCTCAAGGGCGCCGAGGGCGGCCACTCGATCAACAACTCCCTCGCCACCCTGCGTGCCCTGCACACCCTCGGCGTGCGATACATGACGCTCACCCACAACGACAACAACGACTGGGCGGACTCGGCGACCGACGCGCCCGGCGTCGGAGGGCTCTCCGCCTTCGGCCGTGTCGTCGTCCGCGAGATGAACCGCTCCGGCATGCTCGTCGACCTGTCGCACGTCGCCGCCACCACCATGCGGGACGCGCTCGACGCCACGGCGGCGCCGGTGATCTTCTCGCACTCCTCGGCCCTGGCCGTCTGCGACCACCCGAGGAACATCCCGACCGACGTCCTGGAGCGGCTGCCCGCCAACGGCGGCGTCGCGATGGCCACGTTCGTGCCCAAGTTCATCCTCCCCGCGGCCGTCGAGTGGACCGCGCGGGCCGACGACAACCTCCGGGCGCACGGCTTCGACCACCTCGACACCACAGCCGAGGCCATGAAGCTGCACCGCGCGTTCGAGGAGGCGAACCCGCGCCCGATCGCCACCGCCGCGACGGTCGCCGACCACCTCGACCACATGCGCGAGGCCGCCGGCATCGACCACATCGGCATCGGCGGCGACTACGACGGCACCGCCTTCACCCCGGCCGGCCTCGACGACGTCGCCGGCTACCCCAACCTGGTCGCGGAACTCCTGCACCGAGGCTGGTCCCACCCGGACCTCGCCAAGCTGACCTGGTCCAACGCGGTCCGCGTCCTCCGCGACGCGGAGGCGGTCGCGCGCGACCTGCGGAGCCGTACGGCGCCGTCGAACGCGACGATCGACTCCCTGGACGCGCAGGGGGCCTGACGGCCCGGAACCACCTCGCCCCGGGCTCGGTACGTTCACCCGGACGGCGCAGCCCACCGAGCCCCCGAACGGGCCCGGTGGCACGGTGGACGGTACTGCCCCGCCGAACTCGGCGGGGCGGTACTGCATCACCGAGTTGGAGTAAGACCATGGCGGAACTGCTAGACGACCATCCCACCCTCTCCACCGTCCCTGCCGCCGCCGGGGAGCCCGCACCCCCCGAACCACCCCCGCCGCTCGACGAGCCGTCCCGCGCCCGCGCCATCCTGGCCGCCCAGCCCGTCGTCGAGGGACACACCGAACTGCCCCGGTCCCTCGACCCGGAGGACCTTCCGCCCGTCCGCGCGGCGGAGACCGGAGCCCAGTTCTGGTCGCTGCACGTCGACGCCGACGAAGGCGCCATCGGGACCCTGCGGCGCATCGACGCCGTCCGCGCGCTCGTCGCCGCCTGCCCCGAGGACCTGCGCCTCGCCCACACGACCTCCGAGATGGTTCACGCCCGCAACTGCGGCCGCGTCGCCGCCCTGCTCGGGCCGGTCGGCTGGGCGGCGCTCGGCGGCTCCGCCGCGACCCTGCGGGCCTATCACGCCCTGGGCGTACGGGCCGTCGGCCTCACCCGCTTCGACCGCTTCGCCCGCGACGCGGTACGGGAGATGAACCGCATCGGCCTGGCCGTGGACCTCTCCGGCGCCGATCAGGACACGGTCCGCCGCACCCTCGCGGTCACCCGCGCCCCGGCCTTGCTCAGCAGGGCGGCCCCGGAAGGCCTGCCCGACGACGTCCTCGGCCTCCTCGGCGAGAACGGCGCCGTCTGCATGGTCACGGTGACGGACGACCCGGCCGCCGTCGCCGACGTCCTGGACCGGGTGCGCGAGCAGGCGGGCGCGCACTGCGTGGGCGTCTCCCACACCACCGCTCCGGCCGTCGGCTACGTCCCGCTCTTCGCGGAGCTGCTGCGCCGGGGCTGGCCGGCCCAGGACCTGGTCGGGCTCGCGCACGCCAACGTCACCAGGGCGCTGCGCGAGACGGAGTTCCTGGCGAGGACGAACCGCATCCGACCGGCGGCGGCCTGACCGTACGAGAGGCCCGACCGTACGGAAGGCCTGACGTCCGAACAGCCTGACCGTACGAAACGGGAAGAGGGGGCGCTGAAGAAGCGCCCCCTCTTCCCGTGTGCCGATGTCCTCAGGCGCGCGGGCGGCCCATCGCCCGGTACGTCCAGCCGGCGGCCCGCCAGCGCTCGGAGTCCAGCGCGTTGCGGCCGTCCAGGATCACCCGCGACGCGGCGACCTCGGCGAGTGCCGCCGGGTCGAGCTCGCGGAACTCGCGCCACTCCGTCAGGTGCAGCACCACGTCCGCCCCGCGCACCGCGTCGAGGGCGGAATCGGCGTATCCGAGGGTCGGGAAGAGGCGGCGGGCGTTGTCCATGCCCTTCGGGTCGTAGACGGTGACCTGGCCGCCCTGGAGGTGTATCTGACCGGCCACGTTCAGCGCGGGGGAGTCGCGGACGTCGTCCGAGTCCGGCTTGAAGGTGGCGCCGAGGACGGCGACCCGGCGGCCCAGGAAGGTGCTGCCGCCGAGGGCCTCCCGCGCCATCTCGACCATCTGGCCGCGGCGCCGCATGTTGATCGAGTCGATCTCGCGGAGGAAGGTCAGCGCCTGGTCGGCGCCCAGCTCACCGGCGCGGGCCATGAAGGCCCGGATGTCCTTGGGGAGGCAGCCGCCGCCGAAGCCGATGCCGGCGCGCAGGAACTTGGGGCCGATCCGGTCGTCGTGGCCGAGGGCCTCGGCCAGCTTGGCGACGTCGCCGCCGGCGGCCTCGCACAGTTCGGCCATCGCGTTGATGAAGGAGATCTTGGTGGCGAGGAAGGAGTTCGCGGAGGTCTTCACCAGTTCAGAGGTCGGGAAGTCGGTCACCACGAGGGGCGAGCCGTCGCCGATCGGTCCGGCGTACACCTCGCGCAGCAGCTTCTCGGCCCGCTCGCCCTGCACGCCGACGACGATCCGGTCCGGGTGCAGGGTGTCGTTCACGGCGAAGCCCTCGCGCAGGAACTCGGGGTTCCAGGCCAGCTCCACGCCCTCCGGGAGCAGGCCGGCGAGCCGCTCGGCCGAGCCGACGGGCACGGTCGACTTGCCGACGACCAGGGCCCCTTCGCGTACGACCTCGGCAAGGGAGGCGAAGGCGGCGTCCACGTAGCTCATGTCGCAGGCGTACTCGCCGTGCTTCTGCGGGGTGTTCACACAGACGAAGTGCACGTCGCCGAAGGCGCCGACCTCCTCCCAGGAGGTGGTGAAGCGCAGCCGCCCGCTCGAACCCTCGATGCCGGCCACGTGCTTCGACAGGAGTTCTTCGAGGCCCGGCTCGTACATCGGGACCCGGCCGGAGGACAGCAGCTCGATCTTCTCGGGGACGACATCGAGACCGAGGACTTCGAAACCCAGTTCCGCCATGGCCGCGGCGTGGGTGGCGCCGAGGTAGCCGGTGCCGATCACGGTGATCTTGAGGGCCATGCGGGTCTCCAGTGAACGTCGGGCGGAATGCCTGCCCGAGCATAGTCGTGCCCTGGTCCGGGACCCGTTCACGCCCTACCATTTGGGTTACTTAACGGTAGTTAGCAAGCGTGGGAGTGAGTGAGCGTCGTGGGTTCTTCCGATTTCGACCTGTATCGGCCCTCCGAGGAGCACGACATGCTCCGGGAGTCGGTGCGTGCGCTCGCGGAGGCGAAGATCGTGCCGTTCGCCGCCGCGGTGGACGAGGAGGGCCGCTTCCCGCAGGAGGCCCTGGACGCGCTGGTCGCCAACGACCTGCACGCGGTGCACGTCCCCGAGGCCTACGGCGGCGCGGGCGCCGACGCCCTGGCCACGGTGATCGTGATCGAGGAGGTCGCCCGCGCGTGCGGCAGCTCCTCCCTGATCCCCGCGGTCAACAAGCTGGGCTCGCTGCCGGTGATCCTGTCCGGCTCCGAGGAGCTCAAGCACAAGTACCTCGGCCCGCTGGCCAAGGGCGACGCGATGTTCTCCTACGCCCTGTCCGAGCCCGATGCAGGTTCGGATGCCGCCGGCATGAAGACGCGTGCCGTCCGGGACGGGGACTTCTGGGTCCTCAACGGCGTCAAGCGCTGGATCACCAACGCCGGCGTCTCCGAGTACTACACGGTGATGGCCGTCACCGACCCCGACAAGCGCTCCAAGGGCATCAGCGCCTTCGTCGTGGAGAAGTCCGACGAGGGCGTGTCCTTCGGCGCCCCGGAGAAGAAGCTCGGCATCAAGGGCTCCCCGACCCGCGAGGTCTACCTCGACAACGTCCGCATCCCCGCCGACCGCATGATCGGCGCCGAGGGCACCGGCTTCGCCACCGCGATGAAGACCCTCGACCACACCCGCATCACCATCGCCGCCCAGGCCATCGGCATCGCCCAGGGCGCCCTCGACTACGCCAAGGGCTACGTCACCGAGCGCAAGCAGTTCGGCAAGCCCATCGCCGACTTCCAGGGCGTCCAGTTCATGCTCGCCGACATGGCCATGAAGCTCGAAGCCGCCCGCCAGCTCACCTACGCCGCCGCCGCCAAGAGCGAGCGCGTGTCCGCCGGCGGCGACAAGGAAGACCTCACCTTCTTCGGCGCCGCCGCCAAGTGCTTCGCCTCCGACGTCGCCATGGAGGTCACCACCGACGCCGTCCAGCTCCTCGGCGGCTACGGCTACACCCGCGACTACCCCGTCGAGCGCATGATGCGCGACGCCAAGATCACCCAGATCTACGAGGGCACCAACCAGGTCCAGCGCATCGTCATGGCCCGCAACCTCCCGTAAGGGAGGTACGAGAAGGGCGCCCCTCCGATGCAGGAGGGGCGCCCTTTCCCGTACGTCAGCGGATCAGCGGATCAGCGGATCAGGGGTTCGACTCGACGGTGACCTTCTCGTCGTTCTTGATCTGCTCGACCAGCTGCTTCACCTTCGGCATGTCCCACTTGAGGGAGTTCTGCGGCGCCCTGCCCGAGATCGGCATGTTCATGGACTTGCCGTCACCGCTGCTGATGCCCTTCATGGCGAAGAACATCTTCCCGAGGTCGTACAGCGACATGTCCTTGTCCACGATCAGCGTGTCCAGACCGGCGCCCAGCGTCGGGTACAGCTCGAACGGGTTGAGGATCGTGCCCGGCGTCGCCGCCTGGTTGGCCAGGGCGGAGAGGAACTTCTGCTGGTTCTTCGTCCGCTGGAGGTCCGACTGGGCGAAGGCGTACCGGGTGCGGACGAAGGCCAGGGCCTGCTCGCCGTTGAGCGTCTGCGTGCCGGCCTGGAAGTCGGCGCCGGACTTCTTGTCCTTGAAGCCCTTGTCGATGTTCAGCTCGACACCGCCGAGCGCGTCGACGATGTTCGCGAAGCCGGCGAAGCCGATCTCCGCGTAGTGGTCGATGCGCAGCCCGGTGTTGAACTCGACGGTCCGGACGAGCAGCTCGGGGCCGTCCATCGCGTACGCGGCGTTCAGCTTGGAGCCGCCGCGCGCCGGGTACGACTTGCCCGACTCGGAGCCGACGAAGCTCGGGATCGTCACCCAGGAGTCACGGGGGAGCGAGACCATCGTGTTCCCGCTGGAGCAGGCCGCGAGGATCATCATCGAGTCGGTCCGCTTGCCCTCGGCGGAGCCGGTGTGGAGCTTCTTCTTCTCCTCGGCGGACATGCCCTCACGGCTGTCGGAGCCGACGATCAGATAGGTCGTGCAGTCGCCCTCGGCCGGCCGCTCGATGACCTTGGAGAGGTCGACCTCGTTGCGCATCTGCGAGCTGGCCCAGGCGTAGGTGCCGATGCCCCAGGCGAGGACGGCGACGACCAGGACGATCGAGCCGACCTTGATGCGCTTGCGCCAGTCCGGCGCGGGACGCCCCGGACCACCGGCGCCGGGGCCCGGCGAGTACTGCGGCGGCACGTTGCCGCGCCCGCCGCCCTGGGGGCCGCCGTACACCTGGCCGGAGCTGTAACCGGAGTCGTATCCCGAGCCCTGCGCCTGGGTGAAGTTCGGGTTGTAGCCCTGGTCGTGCCGAGGCGGCTGCTGCGGAACCTGCGGGCGCTGCACATGGCTCATCCTGCGAGGTCCCTCGGGCTGGGAGTTCGCGTTGCCACGGCCGTAGCCGCCGTCTTCGGGCCAGTCATTCATGCGGACCAGTGTGCCGGGCATGCCTTTGCGCGCGACAGGGCGGGTGGAATATCGGACCGGTGCTGTTGCCAAGCTGATGCAAAGGGGACCGAACGGCGACGGCGGAGGGACCCGGCATATGGTGGAGGGCATGACAGATCAGGGCGATATCCCGGGCAAGCCCACCTCCGCCTCCCGCACCACTCTCAGCCACATCATGACCAGCCACGACACCAACCTCCTCGGTACCGTGCACGGTGGCGTGATCATGAAGCTGGTGGACGACGCGGCGGGCGCCGTCGCGGGCCGGCACTCGGGCGGACCGGCGGTCACCGCCTCGATGGACGAGATGGCCTTCCTGGAGCCGGTGCGGGTCGGCGACCTGCTGCATGTGAAGGCCCAGGTCAACTGGACCGGCCGGTCGTCCATGGAGGTCGGCGTACGGGTCATGGCGGAGCGCTGGAACGAGTCCACGCCCGCCACGCAGGTCGGCTCCGCGTACCTGGTCTTCGCCGCCGTCGACGCGGACGGCAAGCCGCGCTCCGTCCCCCAGGTCGTCCCGGAAACGGAACAGGACAAGCGCCGCAACCAGGAAGCCCAGATCCGCCGCACCCACCGTCTGGCCCGCCGCCAGGCGATCAAGGAACTCCGCGAGCGCCGGGCGGCCGAGGGCTACGAGGACTGAGAACCGACGGCGACGGTGTGCGCGTGCGAGGCCGCTGCCGCACCGTAGGCCCCGGGCGCGGCCCGGTGGCGGCGGGCCCGCACCGCCAGGACGGACAGCAGCATGCCCACGCCGGACGCCACCGTGAGCAGCAGGCACGCACCGGAGAGGCCCGCCGCCAGCGCGTCGGCCGCCGCGTCCCCGTCAGCGGTCCGTGACGCCCCCACCGTCGTGTTGACCGTCGCCACGGCCGCCGTGAACGCGGCCGCACCGATGTACCGCGCCATGTTCGAGATGCCGGACGCGGCGCCGACCGCGTCGGCGGACACCGCCGACGTGGACGCCGAACTCGCCGGGCCGTTGACGAGTCCCAGGCCGACGGCGAGCAGCACGAGCGGCAGGACGAACGCCCCGTACCGCCAGTCGCCCTGCACGAACACCAGCAGCGCGCAGCCGGCCGTCGCCGCCGCGAAGCCGAGCGCGATCACGGGTCCGATGCCCAGCCGCTGGACCGCCCTGGGCACGAGCGGCGTGACCGCGATCAGACCCACGGTCGCGGGCAGCGTGGCCAGGCCCGCCTGGAACGGGCTCAACCCGAGCGTGGCGGGGTTCTGGAAGTAGAGGCTGACCAGGTACATCAGGCCGTTGATCACACCCGCGCTCAGCAGGATCCCGACCGTCGCCCCGATCAGCACACGGTTGCGCAGCAGCCGGAGGTCCACCAGCGGTGCCTCGACCCGCCGCTCCACCGCGACGAACCCCACGGCCGAGGCCAGCGCCACCGCGAAGCACCCGAGCACCGCGGCCGACGTCCATCCCCAGTCCGACCCCTCGCTCAGCGCGAGCAGCGCCGGGGCGAGCACGGCGGCGATCAGCACGGTCCCCGCGAAGTCGATCGAGCGGCTGCGTTCGGGATCACGGGATTCGGCGACGCCCTTCAGCGTGATCGGGACACAGACGAGCGCGATCGCCGCGTCGATCCAGAACAGCCCCTGCCATCCCGTACCGTCCACCAGCACACCGCCGACCAGTGGCCCCGCCGCCGCGCCCACCGCCGACGCACCGCCCCACAGCGTCACCGCCCGCACCTGCCCCGCACCGGAGGTGGCCACGGACAGCAGACTCATCCCGCACGCCAGGATCGTCGCCCCCGACGCCCCCTGGATCGCCCGGCCCACGATCACCCCCACGCCACCGGTGGACAGCGCGATGAGCACGCACGAGGCGATGAACAGCGCCAGCCCGCCCAGGAACACCAGCCGGCGTCCGAACACGTCGCCGAGGGCCCCCGAGGTGACGATCACCGCCGCGCCCACCAGCGAATAGCCGGTGACGGCCCACTGCAGGGTGTCCAGCGACATCCCGGTGTCCTCGCTGATCGCCGGCAGCAGGATGCTCACCGCCGACGTGTTGGCGTTGACGATCAGGGTGGAGACACAGGTCACGATCAGCACGGCCGCCGAAGCCGACCGTCCGGCGTCCGCCGCGACGGCCTCCGCCGTCACGGGCACACCACCCGGTCACCCGTCACCGCTTCGAACGGCCCGCGCCGCCCCGTCTCCTCGCTCCGTACCGCCGTCACACCCTTGTAGTCCGCCCCCACCGTCACCCGCAGCGTCCCGCCGCGCCCCGCGACCGCCCGAAGCTCCGCCCCCGGCAGCGACGCCGCGAGCGTCTTGGCCGAGCGGTCCCAGCGCGGGTCGTACTCGACGACCGTCCGCGCCCGCTCCTTCCCCACGCCCGTCTTCGGCGTCCGGGTGGTGTCGAAGCCCGTCCCGCGCAGCGCGTCGTCCACCTTCCGGCCGAGCCCGTCGGTCCGGGTCCCGTTGTAGACCTGCACCCGCACGGTCCGCGGCGCCACGTCGACGACCACGGCCCCGGGCGCCTTGGCCGAGGCCGAGGAAGAGGACGAAGCGGCGGTCAGCGGCTGATCCTCCCGCAACGCCCGGAACAGCCTCTGCGCCTTCGTGGCGTCCCACTTCACCGTCGACCCGATCCCCTTCACGGGGAAGCTCATGTCCCCGATCGGCACCGACACGAACTCCGACGACGCCGGCGTGAAGCCGCGCATCGCCTTGGAGAGGGCGAGCAGCTGATCCGTACCGAAGTCCTCGTCGGCCCGGACGGAGCTCAGCATCGTCGTGGCGACCTCACGGAACCGCACCGGGTTGAACAGCACCCCGCCACTCGTGATCCGCTCGATCAGCGCCGCCAGGAACCGCTGCTGCCGCTGCATCCGCCCGATGTCGGCGGCCCCGTCGATGTGCCGGGAGCGCACGTACTGGAGGGCCTGCCCGCCGTCGAGCTCGTGGGTGCCGGCCGGCAGGTCGAGCCCGGTGTAGGAGTCCTTGACCGGCCGGGTCGTACAGATCTGCACCCCGCCGACCGCGTCCACGGTCCGCATGAAGCTGGTGAAGTCGACCTCCAGATAGTGGTCGATCTTGACGCCGGTCATCGACTCGACGGTCCGTACGGTCAGCCCGGGCCCGCCCTCCGCGTACGCCGCGTTCAGCTTCACCGGATGCGCGTGGTGCTTCTTGCCGCTGGTGAGATCGGTGTGCTCGGGCATCTCGGCGTACGAGTCACGGGGCAGGCTCACCACGCTCGCCCGCTCCCGGTCCTCCGAGATGTGGACGAGCATCACCGTGTCGGTGCAATGGCAGGGCGCGCCGCCGAGCCGGTACTTCGCCCTCTCCTCGGGGGTGATCCGGTCCCGGCCGTCGGTGCCGACGACGAGGACGTTCATCCCGTTCCCGGCCTGCGGCCGGTTCTTCATGTCCTTGAAGGGGTCGACCCGGGTGATCCCGGTGTCGAGGCCGGTCACCACGGCATGCCCGATCCCACCGGCCGCGAGCACCGTCACGGAGAGCGCCGTCGCCATCCGCACTCCCCACCGGGGGCGCCTCCGCCGCCGGCGGACCGGCGCGGAACGGGCGGCGGGCCGGGGACGGGGCGTGCGGGGCGGTGTGGGCACGGACGGACACCTCCGCGGGTGTGACAAAGGGAACCGTGAGCACGGTAGGCCCATACGATCAGCGCAAGGCAGCACCACCCGGGCGCCACGCCCGCTGTCCCCCGTTCGCGGTAACGTGGCGGGCAAAACCGCTGTCTTCCGGGGGGCGACCCCCGAACCCCCGAGGAACCATGCTGCCCCCCGTCTCCGTGATCATGCCGGTCCTCAACGAGGAGCGGTATCTGCGCACCTCGGTTCGTCACATCCTGGAGCAGGAGTACGACGGCGAGATGGAGGTGGTGATCGCGCTCGGCCCGTCCACGGACCGCACCGACGAGATCGCCGCCGAGCTCGTCCGGGAAGACCCCCGCGTCAAGACCGTGCCGAACCCCACGGGCCGTACGCCCGCCGCCCTCAACGCGGCGATCAAGGCCTCGCGTCACCCGATCGTGGTGCGTGTGGACGGCCACGGCATGCTCTCCGCGAACTACATCGCCACCGCCGTCCGGCTCCTGGAGGAGACCGGCGCGCAGAACGTCGGCGGTGTCATGCACGCCGAGGGCGAGAACGCCTGGGAGGACGCGGTCGCCGCCGCGATGACCTCGAAGATCGGCGTGGGCAACGCCGCCTTCCACACGGGCGGCGAGGCGGGCCCCGCCGAGACCGTCTACCTGGGGGTGTTCCGGCGCGAGGCGCTGGAGCAGCAGGACGGCTACAACGTGGAGTTCATCCGCGCCCAGGACTGGGAGCTGAACTTCCGCATCCGCGAGGCCGGCGGCCTGATCTGGTTCTCGCCGGAGCTGCGCGTCCAGTACCGCCCGCGGCCCAGCGTCCGCGCGCTCGCCAAGCAGTACAAGGACTACGGCCGGTGGCGCCATGTCGTGGCGCGCTACCACGAGGGCTCCATCAACCTCCGCTACCTGGCCCCGCCGACCGCCGTGTGCGCCATCGCCGCGGGTCTGGTCGTGGGCGCCGTCCTCACCCCGCTCGGCTTCGTGATCCCGGCCGGCTACCTCGCCGCGATCACGGCCGGCTCGCTGCCCGCGGGCAAGGGCCTCTCGCTCAAGGCCCGCCTCCAGATCCCGGTGGCGCTCGCGACGATGCACATGTCGTGGGGGTACGGCTTCCTGACGAGCCCCCGCTCCCTGGCGAAGAAGGTCATCGCGAGCCGCCGCCCGGCGGTCCTGGCCGGCGAGTCCGAGTCGGTCTGACGGCTCCCGTGCGAGAACGGCGGCCGGGTCCCGAGAGGGATCCGGCCGCCGTTCTCGCACGCGGGGGAGGGGTCAGCTCTTCCCGTCCCACTTGTAGACCGAGTAGACGTCCATGCAGTCCGCCTTGTCGGAGGCGCCCTCGGGCAGGTCGCCCGCGACGGACGTCGGCCTCTTGTACACGCTGCCCTCGCGCCAGTCCGCTCCGACGACGAGGGTGATGCCCTCGGCCTTGGCGTCGGCCCGGACCTTGGCGTCGGGCAGTCCGAGGGCCTTCGCCACGGACAGGGCGTTCGCCTTGCCCTGGTCGCCGGAGTCCTTCGGGTACAGGACGACCGTGTCCTCGCGGGGCTGCGCCTCCTTGGAGGAGTCGGCCTGCGTGAAGCCCTTGCCCGAGAGGACCTTGGCGATCTCCTTGGCGCGGCCCTCGACGGGTGCCTCGTCGGTGCCCGCGGTGCCGTTGGCGACGGTCACGGCGAAGGAGCCCGGCGCCTCGGCGGCCGTCTTCGGCTTCGCGGAGGCCGAGGCCTTCGGCTTGGCGGGGGACTTGGCGCCGTTCTTGTCGAAGGCGACGTCGTCCCGGAGCATCGACCACATCTTGTCGGCGGAGGACCGGACGGGCAGGAGCCACGCGTCGGGGTTCTGCGGGTAGGGCACGGTCGGGATCGTGGCCGTCGTCAGGCGGTCGATCTTGACGTTCTTCAGCTGCATCGACAGGTCGAAGAGCTTCTTCACCGACTTGAGTTCGTCGGAGACCTGCAGTGCGCTGGTGGCCGTCTCGGCGAGCCCCATCAGCTGACCGGTGTCGCTCCAGGCGTTCTGCTTCTGGAGCTTCTTCATCATCCCGTTCATGTACATGTGCTGGGCCTTGGCACGGTTCTGGTCGCTGCCGAACGCATGCCGGGTGCGCAGCCACTGGAGCGCCTGCTCACCCTGGACCTCGGTGGTGCCCTGCGGCAGCTTCAGACCGGAGCCGCCCTTCACACCCCTGGTCGACTTGTCGTGCACGCCGGTCTTCACACAGACCGGAACACCGCCGACCTCGTCGGCCATGGCCACCACACCGGCGAAGTCGACCATCAGCCAGTGGTCGATGTAGACCCCGGTGAGGCTCTCCCACGTGGTGAGGGTGCAACCGGGGCCGCCGCGCTGGAGCGACTCGTTGATGGGCCGGTTGTCGGTGGCCGCGTAGGGCGTGCCGTCCTTGTCCTTGCACTCGGGGATGTGGACGACCGTGTCGCGCGGGATGGAGATGATCGAGGCGTTCTCCCGGTCCGCCGAGACGTGCAGCAGCATCTGCACGTCGGCGAGCGGCTTGCGGTCCCTGTCGTTCTTGCCGCCGCCCAGCGCGATGTTCTTGTCGTCCTGGCGGCTGTCGGAGCCGATCAGCAGGATGTTCAGCGGGGTGTCGCCCAGCGCGTTGGGCGCGGCCTTCTTCACGCCGCTCTCGCCGCCCGCGCGGCCGCCGCTGCGGATGTTGCCGTTGAGGTGCTCGTAGTACAGGTATCCGGCGCCGGCCGTGCCGAGTATCAGCACCGCGAGCGTGATCGCGACCCAGCGCAGCGCCTTGCGCTTGCCGGCCTTCTTGGCGCGCCGGCGCGAGCCGCCACGACGGTGGCCCGCCCGCCCGTCGGCACCGCTGCCGCTGCCGCTTCCGGCGCCACGTCGACGCTCGGCGCGGGTCGTGGCACCGGAAGCCCCGGCCTCGCCGGCTTCCCCGGTCGCCTCGTTGTCCTCGGGAGCGTCGGGCCCGGCGCCGGTGGCCGCACCGGCGTCGTACAGCTCGTCGTCCCAGCCCAGTTCACGGGCGCGCGGAACGCGTCCACGCGTTCCCTCCCCACGCACCTTGTTCTGTCCCACCCCAGGTCCCCTCGTCAGTCAGGAGCCCGCCAAGTCCCGGTGTCTCCGGACTACTTGGCGCACACCTGCTTGTCAGCTTCTACCTTCTCGACGTCCGGCGCCTTCGTCGGACCGTTGATGGGCACCCCCGCGCCCTTGAAGTCGGCGCCGAGGACGAGCGTCATGGGCTCGCGTTCCCCCGCGTCCTGAGTGCCCGGCTTGAGGGCCGCGGCGGGAAGACCCATCATGTCCGCGAGCTTGCGGGCCTGATCGGCCTGGTTCGGCGCGTAGGCGAGCGTGGTCTTCGCCGCCTTCTCGGGGGCGTTGCTCTTGTTGGTGGAGCGGGTCACGCCCTCGTCGTTCTGCAGCCAGTTGATGGTCGACTGGGCCGCGCCCTGGATGCCGCTGCCGTTGAAGACGTCGACGCGGACGTCGACGGCCTCGGCGCGGGCACCCTGGAGGAGCTTCGCCTGGGCCTGCGCCTGGGCGTTCTTCGCCTGTTGCTGCTTCTTCTTCACCTCGGTGAAGGAGACGTCGTTCTGGATCATCCCGAACACCTGGGGAGCCTTGGTCTGGTCGAGGACGACCGTCGCCCGCTTGTTCGGCGGCTCGTCGGGGTTGTCCACCACCGGGACGGTCATGAAGCTGATGTTCTTCAGGTCGACCTTCCCGATCTCCTTGGCCAGGGTGGTCAGCTTGATGACGCTGTCTATGCCCTTGTCGACGGTGAGCGCCTCGGTCGCCGCGTTCGCGACGTCGATCAGCTGCGACGGGCTGTCGAGCGTGTCCTCCTTCAGCTGCCGCATCATCGACGCGAGGAACTGCTGCTGCATCTTGATGCGGTCGAGGTCGCTCTCGTTGCCGAGACCGTGACGGTTGCGGAGGAACGCGAGCGCGTCCTCGCCCATGATCCGGTGCTCTCCCTCGGAGAGGTTGAGCTTGGAGTAGTTCTTGTCCCGGATGGGCTTGGCCAGACAGACCTTCACGCCTCCGACGGCCGTCGAGAGCGTCTTGACGGCGTTGAAGTCGACCATCATGAAGTGGTTGATCCCCACTCCGCCGGTCATCTGCGTGATGGTGCGCATCGTGCAGCCCGGGTCACGGCCGTTGACGCCGAAGGACTCGTTGAACTTGGTCGTCCCGACGGAACCGGGGATGACCTTGGTCGAACCGTCGGGCTGCTTGGTCGGGCAGTCCGGGATCTCGATCTTGAGGTCACGAGGGATGCTCAGGGCCGTGGCGTTGGTCCGGTCCTCGGAGATGTGGATGAGGAACGTGGTGTCGGCGTGGCCGGTGACGTTCGTCTTGTTGCCGTAGCTCTCGTTGCCCTCACCGGTACGGACGTCGTTGCCGATGATCAGGATGTTGAGCGGCCCGTTCATCGACTCCGTCTGGACGGCGGCGTTGCCGACGTCGACCGAACCGATGTTGCCGTCGAGCTTCTTGTAGAGCATGTACGCGCCGGTCGCGCCGCCGACGAGGACGAACGCCATCGTGCCGCCGGTCCACAGCAGGACCTTCTTCTTGCGGGACGCGCCCTGCTTGCGCTTGCGGCGGCTCGCGGGCGTCTGCTGGCCGTCGCCCGGCTCGGAGACCCGTCGGCGGCGCTGGCCGGGGACGGGTGCCTCGACGGGGGCGTCGGCGGAGGTGTCGCCCGACGCGGGAGCGGGAACGGTGGATCTACGGGCCCCGGACGGTGTCTGCGGCCGCGACTGCCCAGCGGAGCGGTCCAGTCGCAGTTCGTAGTTGCCCGTCTGTGGGTTGAGCACCCACTGGTCGGCGGGGTCGATCTCGTCCGCCCGTCCACGGCTGTGCGCGTCCACGGTTACTCGAGTCCTCCGTCGGTGCCACGCGAGGCGCCTCCCCCACTGGGCGCCGCTCTCTCGGTCGTTCGATCCTCGGTGAGTGCGACCACGCGGTCGGGGTGCACCGGATCGCGTCACACTATCCGCCCAGTTCAGCGTGGGGCGACGCGCGTGACAAATTCCACGCCCCTTACAACCGGGCAATTTGCTCAAACCTCATCGCTCGCGACCCTCCCCTTGGTGTGCCCTTTACTCACCGCCCCCGCGGCCCCCTCCGGCGCCCTCCTAGGAGCACGCTCCCTCGGCCGCGTTCCGCCCCGTGAAGGTGGGAGTGGCGGTGGGCGTCGGGGCGTCCGCGTCGTCGGGCTTCCCGTCCGCCCCGGTCTTCCGGTCCGTCCCGGCCTTCTCCTCCTCGCCCGGGGTCACCGCGACGGGCCTGTCCTCCCGTAGCTGCTTGAAGAGTTGACTCGCCGCCGGCTGTACCAGTTCGTCCCGGTTCGCGTTGTACGTGTAGGGGCGGCGGGGGACCGTGAGGAACTGCACCTTCTCGGTCGGGATGGCCCGCATCGAGCGCGCCAGGTCGTACAGGTCCCGCAGCGAGTCGAGCCCGGGGTCGGTGGTGATCGCCTTGGTGGCCGCGTCCAGGACCGGGTAGAGCTTGGTCGGGTTCAGCAGCACCCCGTCGCTCTGCACCTTGCTGACCAGGGCGCCGAGGAACTGCTGCTGGCGGTCCATGCGTTCCGTGTCGCTGCCGTTGCCGATCGACTTCCGGGCCCGCACGAAGCCGAGGGCCTGCTCCCCGTTGAGCGTCTGGCGCCCCGCGGGCAGCTTCAGCTTCGCGTCGGCGTCGTTCACCGGCTCCTTGAGGCAGACCTCCACGCCGTCGACGGCGTCCACCATCTTCTTGAAGCCCCGGAAGTCGATCACCATGTGGTGGTCCACCCGGATCCCGGTCAGCTTCTCGACGGTACGGATCGTGCACGCCGTACCGCCGAACTCGAAGGCCCAGTTGAACTGCGCGAACTGCTCACGGGTCCGGGTCCCGTCGGTCTTGCGACAGCTCGGGATCGTCACCATCAGGTCGCGGGGGAGCGACATGGCCGTCGCGCTCTTCTTCCCCGCCGACAGGTGCAGCAGGATCGTCGTGTCCGAGCGCTGGGTGCCCCGGTCCTTGCCGTACTTGCGGTTCCCCTCGCCGGACCGGGTGTCCGAGCCGATGAGCAGGATGTTCCGGGCGGCCGAGACGCCCGCCGGCGGGCGCTCCTTCTCGTACCTCCGGAGCTCGGCGGCGGCGGTGGTGTCGGTGGTGATGTTGCCGTCGAGCTTCCGGTAGAACCACCAGCCGACCCCGGCCGCGGCCAGCACCACGAGCGAGACGCCGAGTGCCGTCCACCGCAGCCAGTGGCGTCGGTGCGGTTCCTCCGGAGCCCCGGGAGTCGCGTCCTCCGTTGCCGGGGGATCCGGTTCGGCGGGCGTACCCGCACGGTCCGTCACGTCTGAGTCCGTCCTTCATGGCGTCGGCGGCGCGCCGGGCGGCCGCCGGTCGTAGAAGGAGACGGCCGAACCCCACGCATGGTTGTGCGGAAGGAGTCGACTCCCCCCGGCCGATCATGTACCGGACGGGGCGCGGGGACCCGGGGACTCGGCGCGTCTGTAGGCCGAACGGGTCGGGTCGGGACGAGACGGACGGCTGTCGGGCGGACGCCGGGCCCGTCAGGCCGCGGTGACCGTCACTCGCTCGCTCTCCACGCGCTTGGCGAGGGACTCGGGGGCGAGCTGGTCCAGGTTCCGGCAGAGGACCACCGAGCCGCCGGACGCGAGAGGGGCGTACAGGCCGGTCGAGACGCCCTTCCAGTCCCCGTAACCGAGTCCGGAGAGCAGCCGTGCGCCGGGGGCGAGGCCGAGGGCCTCCGCGTCCGCGCGGGCCTGGTCCACGAGCTGCGCGCCGCTGCGTTCCGCACCGTCGACGACGAGCGCGGGAGCGTCCGGATCCACCGGTACGAACGGGGCGAACCGGTCGCCCTGGCTCGGGACCTCGACCGCGTAGTCCGCGTACCCGGCGGGCGCGGCCGGGAACCGGCGGCCCAGCGGGGCGAGGGAGAGCGCGATCCGCTCCCCGGAGCAGGCGAGACCCGCCTCCAGGGCGTCCGGCCCCGCGACCACGAGGTCCGCGTCGGCCGGGTCGCCGCCGAGCTCCACGGTCACCCCCACGGACGAGCAGGCGAGCAGCCAGACGGCGGTCTGCCAGTGCGCGGGCAGCAGCAGCGCGAGCCGGTCGCCCGGCGCGGCGGACAGTTCGCCCTGGAGCAGATTCGCCGTCTTGGCCACCCAATTGGCGAAGGTGGCGACGGACAATTCCACCCGCTCACCGGTGGCGTCGTCGTAGAAGGTGACCAAGGGGCGGGCGGGGTCCGCGGCGAGCGCGGATCGCAGCAGGTCGGCGGGGGTGCGGTCGCTGGCGTTCACGCCGGACAGCGTACGCGCGCCGCCGCACGGGGGTCCGCCGTACCGGTGACGCCGTCCACCGGTCGGCCCGACGAGGTGTCAGTTTCCGGGCGTGTTCCCGACGCGCGGAACGGCCCCGGGGTACGCACGATCGGCCTATGCGTGCCTCACTCGCCTCCTCGATCGCCGTGACCTGCGCGACGGTCCTCGCCCTGCCGGTCTCTCTCGCCGCACCCGCGGCGGCCGCGGTGCCTTCGGCGCTCGGGCTGCCACCAGCGGCTTCCGCACAGCCACCCGCGCCCGAAGTGCCCGGCGCCACCCAGTCCCTGCCGCTGGAGCCATGGGGCGACAGCGACCGGGCCCTGGGCGGCGGGACGGACGACACCGGCGCCCAGGGACTCACCCGACGCGACGTCAGGCCCTTCTCGCTCGTCGGCGTCGTGTGGGACGACCCGACGGCCGCCCTGCACGGCGTCGTGCAGGTCCGCACCCGGGCCACCGGCGGCGACGCCTGGTCGGACTGGCAGGACGTGGAGACCCACAACGAGGAGCACGGGGCCGACCCGGACACCGCGGAGGGCGCCGGCCGCGCGCTCAAGGGCTCCACGGCCCCGCTGTGGGTGGGCGACTCGGACGGCGTGGAGATCCGGGTGCGAGGGGAGGAGCCGCTCCCCACGGGCCTGCGGCTCGAACTGGTCGACCCGGGCGAGCCCCCGGCGGAGGCCACCGAGACGGAGGCCACCACCGAGACGGCGGCCACCACCACCACGACCACCACCACCACGGCCATGACCGCGACCATGACCGCGACGCGTACGGCGACGGCCTCGCTCGCCCTGACCGGACTGGGCGCGGCGGAGGCGGCCGTCAGCGGCGTCAACGCCCAGCTCGCCCCCTACGGCGCGGCCTGGATCCCGGCCCTGTCGAAGGAAGCGACCGAGCTCACACTCCCGTACCTGCCGAGGTCGCAGGAGGCGAAGGCCCCCGCCGAACCGCAGGCCCCCGCCGAGGCCCAGGCGCCCGCGGCCGCCGCGAAGCCGTACATCGGCCCCCGCCCCAAGATCATCACCCGTAAGGGCTGGGGCGCGGACGAGCGGATCCGCGAGAAGGGCTTCGTCTACACCAAGACGATCAAGGCGGCCTTCGTCCATCACAGCGCGACCGGCAACAACTACACCTGCGGCCAGGCGCCCTCCGTTCTGCGCAGTATCTACCGCTACCACGTCCAGAGCAGTGGATGGCGAGACTTCGGCTACAACTTCGCCGTCGACAAGTGCGGAAACATCTACGAAGGCCGGGCCGGGGGAGTGGCGAAGCCCGTCCTCGGCGCGCACACCCTCGGGTTCAACACCAACAGCATGGGCATCGCCGTCCTCGGCACCTTCACCAAGAGCGCCCCGCCGGCCGCCGTGGTGACCGCCGTCGCCCGTCTGACGGCCTGGAAACTCGGGCTCCACGGGGTCAATCCGAAGGGGGCGGCCTACCTCGTCTCCGGTGGCGGAAACCTGTACAAGAAGGGCAGCACGGTCAAGTTCAACGCCATCGCGGGACACCGCGACGGGTTCGCGACGGAGTGCCCCGGAGCACGGCTGTACGGCAAGCTCGGAACGGCCCGCACGAGCTCGGCGAAGTACCAGGGGAGGAGCTGATGGGGTCATCGGGGCAACCATCTGCCTAAACTGACCGGTCATATCGCACGGACGACCGAGACGGGCGAGCTGACCGGCCCCGAACAGGAAGCAGAGACGACAAGGTGACAGAAGCGATCCTCCTGGTCGGTGGCAAGGGAACAAGGCTGCGACCCCTCACGGTCAACACGCCCAAGCCCATGGTTCCGGCGGCGGGCGTCCCCTTCCTGACGCACCAGCTGGCCCGCGCCCGCGCCGCCGGCGTCGAGCACATCGTGCTCGCCACCTCCTACCTGGCCGAGGTCTTCGAGCCGCACTTCGGTGACGGCTCCGCGCTCGGCCTGAGCCTGGAGTACGTCACCGAGGAGGAGCCGCTCGGCACCGGCGGCGCGATACGCAACGTCGCCTCGCGGCTGCGTTCGGGCCCCGACGACCCGGTTCTGATCTTCAACGGGGACATCCTGACGGGCCTGGACATCCAGGCCCTCGTCGCCACCCACTCCTCCTCGGGCGCGGACGTCTCGCTCCACCTCACCCGGGTCGAGGACCCGCGCGCCTTCGGCCTGGTCCCCACGGACTCCACCGGCCGCGTCACGGCCTTCCTGGAGAAGCCGCAGACGCCCGAGGAGATCGTCACCGACCAGATCAACGCGGGCGCGTACGTCTTCCGCCGCTCGGTCATCGACACGATCCCCACCGGCCGCCCCGTCTCGGTCGAACGCGAGACCTTCCCGGAGCTCCTCGCCTCCGGCGCCCACCTCCAGGGCATGGTCGACTCCACGTACTGGCTGGACCTCGGCACCCCGCAGGCCTTCGTCCGCGGCTCCGCCGACCTGGTCCTGGGCCGCGCCCCCTCCCCGGCCGTCCCGGGCCGCTGCGGCGACCGCCTGGTCCTGCCGTCGGCCCGCGTCGCCCCGGACGCCAAGCTGACCGGCGGCACGGTCGTCGGCGCGGACGCGGTGGTCGGCGAGGGAGCCCGGATCACGGGCTCCACGCTCCTGGCCGGCGCGGTCGTCGAGCCGGGGGCGGTGATCACCGACTCCCTGATAGGCGCGGGCGCCCGCATCGGCGCCCGCACGGTCCTGACGGGCGCGGTCATTGGCGACGGCGCCCAGGTGGGCCCGGACAACGAACTCCGCGACGGCATAAGAATCTGGTGCGAAGCAACCCTCCCCGCAGGCGCAGTCCGCTTCTCCTCGGACCAGTAGCCCCCGCGGAGGCACCCGGGGCACACGGAGCGGGCGGCTACGCTCGGAGCATGGCCGGCCGCTTCACACCCCCCACCCCCACCACGCGCAGCACAGTCCGCGGCGGCCACACCCCCGTACCCCGCCAGGACGGCACCGCCCCCCTGGACCTGGGCCTCACCCTCGGCCCCCTCCGCCGCGGCCCCGCCGACCCCACCTTCCGCGTCACCCCCGACGGCTCCGTCTGGCGGGCCAGCCGCACCCCCGACGGCCCCGGCACGATCCGCCTCACCGTCCGCGACGGCCGGCCCGAGGCCGAGGCCTGGGGCGCGGGCGCGCACTGGCTCCTGGACAACGCCCCCGCGCTGCTCGGCGCCGAGGACGACCCCACCGCCTTCGTCCCCCGCCACAAGCTGGTCCTCGCCACCCACCGTCGCCGCCAGGGCCTCCGCCTGACCCGCACGGGTCTGGTCATGGAGTCGCTGATCCCGTCCGTCCTGGAGCAGAAGGTCACAGCGGACGAGGCCTACCGGTCGTGGCGGCTGCTCGTACGGAAGTACGGCGAGCCCGCGCCGGGCCCGGAGACCGTCCCGGACGGCATGTACGTGATGCCGGACGCGCGTACGTGGACACAGATCCCGTCCTGGGAGTGGCACCGCGCGAACGTCGACGGCAAGCGCTCGGCCACCATCGTCCGCGCCGCCCGGGTGGCCGCGCGCCTGGAGGAGGCCGCGCACATGGACCCGCCGGCGGCCCGCAGGCGGCTGGAACTGATCCCCGGCATCGGCCCCTGGACGAGCGCGGAGACGATCCAGCGGAGCAACGGCGCCCCCGACGAGGTCACCACCGGCGACCTCCACCTCCCCGGCATCATCGGCTGGGCCCTCGCCGGCGACCGTACGACCGACGACGAGGCGATGCTGGACCTCCTGGCCCCCTACGCGGGCCAGCGCCACCGAGCGGCCCGCCTGATCCTCCTCAGCGGCCGCGTACCGCCCCGCAGGGCACCCCGCATGACCCCGGGCGACATCACGGCGCTCTAGTACGACAAGGCCGACCGCACCACGGAACGCCCCCCGCCGCAGGCTCACCGCACCGCGACGAACTCCGCAGCCGGCCGCGCCGCCCGCTCCCTGGGCGGCGACGCCGGATGCCCGATCGCCACCGCGCCCAGCGGGTCCCACGTATCGGGCAGGTCGAGGACCTCCCGTACGACGTCCCGGCAGAACATCGTCGAGGACACCCAGGCCGAGCCCAGCCGCTCACCGGCGAGCGCGACCAGGAAGTTCTGGACGCCCGCGCCCGCCGCGACCACGAACATCTCGCGCTCGGCCGCGTCCCGGCGCGGGTCGCCGTAGTGGTGCGAGCCGTCCATGACGAGGCAGGGCACCGCCAGGTACGGCGCGTTGCGCAGGACGTCCCCGCGCCGGACCCGCTTCGCGACGGATTCCTCGGACTTGCCGTCCCGCCGCAGGTCCGCGATCCACGCGTCGCGCATCGCGTCGAGCAGCCGTACCCGCGACCCCGCCGACTCCAGGAGCACGAACCGCCACGGCGTGGTGTGGTGCGGGGCCGGCGCCGTCACGGCCGCCGCGACCGCCCGCCGTACCGCGCCCGGGTCGACCGGCTCCGCCGTGAACTCCCGTACGGTCCGCCGCAGCGTCACCGCCTCCCGTACGGCCTCCGAGGTGCCGAGCCGGAACATGTCGTCCGCGGCGGAGCGCACCAGCGCCCGTGCCCCCGGCTCCTCGTCCCCGCCCACCACGTGCGGAAGGCCGCGCACGACGGCGACCGGAAGACCGGCCGCCTTGCCCTTCACCAGGTCGCCCGCGGCCGCGAGTTCGTCGGCGGTGGCGACCACGGTCGCGCTCAGCGGATTGCCGAACGCGTCGGTCCCGCCGCGCAGATCGTCGAGGACCCGCACCCCCGCCGCGCCGATCGCCACGTCGGTGAGCCCGGCGCGCCAGGGCCGCCCGAAGGTGTCCGTGACGACGACGCCCACGT
The DNA here is from genome assembly GCF_036192275.1 of Streptomyces sp. NBC_00250. NCBI lineage: Bacteria > Bacillati > Actinomycetota > Actinomycetes > Kitasatosporales > Streptomycetaceae > Streptomyces > Streptomyces sp. NBC_00250. The sequence goes on from NZ_CP108088.1 coordinate 5,609,968, forward strand.
CGACGCCGAGCGCCTCGCGCAGCCCCGAACGGATGCGCCGCGCCGAGGCGTCGGGGTCCTCGGGGAGCAACAGCACGGTCCCGGCGGGTGTGTTGGAGGCATCGACCCCGGCGGCGGCCATGACGAGCCCCTGCCGGTTCTCGACGATGCGCAGGGTCCCGCGCCGCGCCACCACCCGTACCGTCTCGGCGTCGATGGCCTCCTCGCGGTCGTCGGCGGCGACCACCCGTCCCTCGGCCTTGCTCACGATCTTGGAGGTGACGAGAAGGACGTCCCCGTCGACGAGTTCGGGCGAGACGGAGGCGATCAGCTTGGCCAGGTCGTCCCCGGCCGTCACCTCGGGGAGCCCGGGCAGCGCCCAGACCCGGTACGAGGAAGCCTCCACGGGGTCCACCGACGACGTCACCGCAGCTCCTCGGCGAGCGCCAGGGCCTCCCGCGCCATCGCGGCCGTCGCCTCGACGTCGGTCATCATCAGCGGGACCGCCCGGCAGCGGATGCCCGCCGCCTCGACGTCCGCGACCGCGCCCGCGTCGACGGTGTCGACGAGCCAGCCGTCGACGAGCTCGGAACCGTAGTTCCGGGCGACCGCGGCCGCCGTGGACTCCACGCCGACCGCGGCCAGGACCTTGTCGGCCATGCCGCGCACGGGCGCGTCGCCGACGATGGGGGAGAGGCCCACGACGGGCACCTCGGCCGCGACGATCGCCTCACGGATCCCGGGCACCGCCAGGATCGTGCCGACGCTCACCACGGGGTTGGACGGCGGGAAGAGGATGACGTCCGCCTCGGCGACGGCCTCGAGGACGCCCGGCGCCGGCTTCGCGGCCTCCGCGCCGACCGGCACGATCGCCTTGGCGTCCACGGAGGCGCGCAGCTTCACCCAGTACTCCTGGAAGTGCACCGCGCGCTGCTCGCCGTCGACCTCGATCGCCACATGCGTCTCGACGCGGTCGTCGGACATGGGGAGGAGGCGAACGCCCGGCTGCCAGCGGGCGCACAGCGCCTCGGTGACGGCGCTCAGCGGGTAGCCCGCGCCGAGCATCTGCGTACGGACGATGTGCGTGGCGAAGTCCCGGTCGCCGAGGCCGAACCACTCGGGTCCGACGCCGTACGCCGCGAGCTCCTCCTTGACGGTGAAGGACTCGTCGAGCCTGCCCCAGCCCTGCTCCTCGTTGATGCCACCGCCGAGGGTGTACATCACCGTGTCCAGGTCGGGGCAGACCTTCAGCCCGAAGAGATGGATGTCGTCACCGGTGTTGCCGATGACCGTGATCTCCGCGTCCGGCGCGGCCTGCTTGAGGCCGCGAAGGAAACGGGCACCACCGATGCCGCCGGCCAGAACCACAATGCGCATGCACAGCAGTCTCTCAGGCGACGACGACACCCGCGGTGACAGGGGCGGCGGTGGCCGGGGCGCACTGCGCCTGGAGCGACTCGTGCATGGGCATCTCGGTGAGGCCCGGGAAGTAGACGTGCAGGCTGACGGCCGGTTCGAGGGAGTCGTTGACGACCTCGTGGACGTACCCGGGCGCGAAGACCCGCTCGGCGCCCGGCGTGAGCGTCCGTGCGCCCCGGTCCGTACGCTCCGTCAACTCGCCCTCCAGGACGGTCAGTACGCCGGAGGAGAGCCCGTGGTCGTGGCGCCCGCTGCCCTGGCCGGGCACCCAGGAGAGCAGCCACACCTCGTAGCCGGGGCCGGTGCGCAGCCGGTGGTACCAGCGGGTCGTGGCGTCGTACTCGACGTACGGGGCCCACTGGGCGCGGTCGTCGGCGATCGAGCGCGCGAGGCCGGCGAACTCGGCCACCGTCTCGGGGTGGGCGCGCTCGGGCTGGAGGAGGTGCGGGACCTCGAGGATGTCGCCGGCGATCTGAAGGTCGCTGTCCATGTTCATGGGTGGGGTGGTTCCTCAGCAGAAACAGAAGCGGTGGGGTCACGGAGAAGAGGTGACGCGAGTGACGCAGGGTGACGCTGGGAGAAAAGCTGGAGCTCTACGGCATCAACAGCTGGGACAGCAACAGCAACAGCGCGCCTGGACAGCGCTGCGGAACCCACGGCTGTGGGTCGCGGAGAGCGCTGCGGTCGCTGGCATGCCACCAAAGGTGGCCGGAACGGCACCCGACTGTCAACCCAATGCCCGATTTGGGGGTAATGTTTCACCTCATCCGGTTACATGGCGCGGAGAAAGGTTTGTTCAGCCGCGGACCAGGAGAGATGGCGCTTCAACCGTGCCCGTAAACATGGCGGCGCCCGCGTGATCGACCACGCTCGGTCACCACGTGGACTCCGGCCGGTCCGTGATCGGACTGTGATCCGGATCGCTTCCATGGCTGGATCGCAACAAGATCCAAGTCTCGGACGTCCTCTCTCGTGAGGGCCGCGCACGGTGCACCCAGGCCGGTGGCATGTGTCTCGTTTTTTGGTGATTTGAACACTTTCCGCATAGGCTTGGTTCCGCAGAGTGAATACGAGGCCCAATAGCAGATCTCGGCTTGACTCGCGCAGAGCACGAACTTGTAATTTCACTCGTGTCGTTCGGCCGGGTTCGCAACGGCAACACCACGGGGACGCACAGAACAGACGAGGGGCGCACATGACCGAGTTGTTCCAGGAACTGCTGGTCGAGGACGCGGACGAAGAACTCGGCTGGCAGGAGCGCGCGCTGTGCGCCCAGACCGATCCCGAGTCCTTCTTTCCCGAGAAGGGCGGCTCGACCCGCGAGGCCAAGAAGGTCTGCCTCGCCTGCGAGGTCCGCTCCGAATGCCTCGAATACGCCCTGCAGAACGACGAGCGGTTCGGCATCTGGGGAGGCCTCTCCGAGCGCGAGCGACGCCGCCTGAAGAAGGCCGCCGTCTGAGCCGCGCGAAGCCGGCCGGGCCCCGCGCACGCCACACCACGACGAACGGTCCGCCCCCTGTGGTTCACCCACAGGCGGCGGACCGTTTCGCGTGCCCCGGCGCGAAACCGCCCCGCCCCCACCGTCCACGGCAAGCAGGCCCGTTCCTCCCGCTCTGTCCACAGGGCGGCGGACCGCTCCGCGTGCAGCCGTTAGTGTGGGCCTCCGTCCGAGACGCTCCCCACGCCCCCCGCGGGCGACCCCGGCCGGAGGGCCCGTAGCTCGATGTCCTCAACTCCTGAGTTTCCGCGACACGTCGTCACCGCCGTGCTCGTCACCCACGACGGCGCCCGCTGGCTGCCGGACGCCCTCGCCGGGCTGCTCGCCCAGGAACGCCCCGTGCAGAACGTGGTCGCGGCCGACACCGGCAGCGCCGACGACTCGGCGCAGCTCCTCGCCGACGCCATCGGCGCCGACCGCGTCCTGCACCTCGCGCGCCGCACCGGCTTCGGTGCCGCCGTCGAGGAGGCCGCCCGCACCGCGCCCGAGCTCGGACCCGAGGACCTCGCCTATCTGAAGCGCCCCAGCGGCTGGGACCCGGTCAGCCGCAGCTGGAACGACGAGGCCTACGACCTCCCCGAACTCCCGCACGGCGAACCGGTCCAGTGGCTCTGGCTCCTCCACGACGACTGCGCCCCCGAGCCCGGCGCCCTCGCCGAACTCCTGCGCGTCGCCGACTCCGACGCGGACGCCGCCGTCATCGGCCCCAAGCTGCGCGGCTGGTACGACCGGAAGCAGCTCCTGGAGACTGGCGTCTCCATCGCCCGCAGCGGCCGCCGCTGGACCGGACTCGACCGCCGCGAGCAGGACCAGGGCCAGCACGACCAGGTCCGCTCCGTCCTCTCCGTCTCCACCGCCGGCATGCTCGTCCGCCGCGACGTCTTCGAGGAGCTCGGCGGCTTCGACCGCCGTCTGCCCCTCATGCGCGACGACGTCGACCTGTGCTGGCGCGCCCACTCCGCCGGCCATCGCGTCCTGATCGCCCCCGACGCCGTCCTCCGGCACGCCGAGGCCTCCGCCCGCGAGCGCCGCACCGTCGACTGCGCCGGCCGCACCGCCGCCAACCCGCACCGCGTCGACAAGGCCGGCGCCGTCTACACCCTCCTGGTCAACACCCGCGGCGCCGCCCTCCCGTACGTCTTCGCACGCCTCGTCGTCAGCACCCTGCTCCGCACCCTCGCCTATCTCGTCGGCAAGGTCCCCGGCCAGGCCGTCGACGAGGTCATGGGCCTCCTCGCCACCCTGCTGCGCCCCGAGAAGATCCTCGCCGCCCGCAAGCGGCGCAAGAACCCCGTCGTCCCGGCGAGCGAACTCCGCCCGCTGTTCCCGCCGCCCGGCGCCACCGTCCGCGCCGCCGTCGAACAGCTCACCGCCGACTTCGGCGGCTCCGAGGCCGACTCCGGCGGCTCCCGCCGCGGCGTCGTCGAGTCGGGACCCGGTGGCGACGACGCCGACTACCTGGAGATCGAGCAGTTCGCCCGGCTCAAGAAGATCGCCCGCAAGCCGGGCCCGGTCCTCTTCGCCCTGCTGCTCGTCGTCTCCCTGGTCGCCTGCCGCAACCTCTTCGCCGGCGGCTCCCTCGCCGGCGGCGCCCTGCTGCCCGCGCCCGACACCGTCTCCGCACTCTGGTCGCGGTACGCCGACTCCTGGCACGCCCTCGGCACCGGCGGCACCCAGACCGCCCCGCCCTACCTCGCCGTCCTGGCCGCGCTCTCCGCGCTGTTCCTCGGCTCCACCTCCACCGCGCTGACCCTGCTGCTCGTCTGCTCGGTCCCGCTCGCCGGCTTCACCGCGTACTTCGCCGCCCGCGGCATCGTCGAATCCCGGCTCCTGCGCGCGTGGGGCGCCATCGCGTACGCCTTCCTGCCCGCCGCCACCGGGGCCCTCGCCACCGGCCGGCTCGGCACCGCCGTCCTCGCGATCCTGCTGCCGCTGACGGCCCGCGCCGCCGTCGCCGCCCACGGCTTCAACCGGCCCGACCGGGGCAGCTGGCGCGCCACCTGGGCGTACACCTTCCTGCTGACCTTCGCGACCGCGTTCACCCCGGTCGTCTGGCCGCTCGCCGTCCTCCTCGGCCTCGGCGTGCTCGTCGTCCGCCGCTCCGACATCACCGCGTACGGGCTGCGCTTCCTGGCCGCCGTCGGCACCCCGCTCCTCGTCCTCGCGCCCTGGTCGCTGACCCTGCTCACCGACCCGGCCGCGTTCCTGCGCGAGGCCGGCCTCGACGTCCGTACGGGCACGGCCACCGCGCTCGACCTGCTCGCCACCAGCCCCGGCGGCCCCGGCACCACCGGCGGCCTCCTCCTGGCCGGCCTCGTCCTCGCCGGCCTGGCCGGACTCCTGCGCGAGGAGCGACAGCTCGCGGTCCGCGCCGCCTGGGCCGCCGGCCTCGCCGGCCTCCTCTTCGCCGCCCTGTCCAACGGCGCGGGCGGCACCGGCTGGGCCGGACCCGCCACCCTCGTCTACGGCGCCGCCCTCATCGCCGCCGGCATGATCGGCGCCGAGGGCGGCCGCACACGCGTCGCCGCCCACGGCTTCGGCTGGCGCCAGCCCGTCGCCGCCCTCATCGCCCTCGGCTGCGCCCTCGGCCCCGCCGTCGCCGCCGTCGGCTGGATGATCGGCGGCGCCGACGGCCCGCTGACCCGGCGCGACCCGGTCCAGGTCCCGGCGTTCGTCGCCGAGGAGTCCGGCACCCGCGACCAGCCCCGCACCCTCGTCCTCGGCGGCACCTCGCCCGGCGAGGTCGCCTACACCCTGGTCCGCGGCTCCGGCGCCCGCCTCGGCGACGGCGAACTCACCGCGACCGCAGAGGCCGACCCGCGCCTCGACGACGTCGTCGCCCACCTGGTCGCGGGCTCCGGCGCCGACCAGACCCAGGAGCTCAGCGGCTACGCGATCCGCTACGTCCTCGTACGGGACGGGGCACCGCGCCAGATGAGCCGCGTCCTCGACTCCACCCCCGGCCTCAGCCGCCTCAGCCAGCTCGACGGCAGCGCGCTCTGGCGCGTGGACCGCGAGATCGCCCGCATCATGATCGTCCCGCCGACGGCGAAGACCGCGGAAGGCACGACGCAGGGGACCGCGGACTCCAAGACGCCGACCGCCCCCGTCGCCGTCGCCGCCGGCCCCGTCGAGGCGCACACCGACATCCCGGCCGGCCCCACCGGCCGCGTCCTGCGCATCGCCGACCGCGCCGACGAGGGCTGGACCGCCACCCTCGACGGCAAGGAGCTGACCCGCACCACCGTCGACGGCTGGGCCCAGGGCTTCGAACTCCCCGCCACGGCCGGCCGCCTCGACCTCACGTACGACCAGCCGCTCACCCACACCGCGTGGATCTGGGCCCAGGCAGGCCTCGCCGTCGTCCTGCTCGTCCTCGCCCTGCCCGGTCGCCGCCGCGAGATCGACGACGACCTGCCCGAGGAGGAGCTCGCGATCCCCGCCCAGGCCACCGAGGGCGACGGCCGCCGGGCCCGCCGTCTGCGCGCCGCCGCCGAGGCGGAGGCCGAGGGCGCGGAAGCCGCCGGGACCGTTCCCGAACCGGAGCCCGCCCCCGCCCCGATCCCCGAGCAGCAGGCGTACGAGCCCCAGGAATGGAACGGCGGCTACGACCCGGCCTACGCCCAGGCCCAGGAGCAGCCCCAGCCCCAGGCGTACGCCGACCAGGGAGACCAGGGCTACTACCAGGAGTACGCGGCCGACCCGTACCAGCAGCAGCCGTACGCATACCCCCAGCAGGGCTACGAACAGCAGCCGCAGCAGTACGACCAGCAGCAGCCGTACGCCGAACAGGGCTACGACCAGCAGCAGTACGACCCGCAGCAGCCGCAGCCGCAGCAGTACGACCAGCAGGGTTACGAACAGCAGCAGTACGACCCGTACACCTACGGCTACGGGCACCCCCAGGGCCACGAGACCGAGCAGCGTCCCGACGGGAGCAGCAACCAGTGAAGCGCACGACCCTCTCCCTGATCGCGGGCGCCACGGCCCTCGCCGCCGTCACCGGCTTCGCGTCCCTGACCGCCCCCGGCGGCACCGCCGCCCCCGAGGCCAAGGCGCCCACCCGGCTGCCGGTCGAGCGCGCCGGCCTGGCCTGCCCGGTGCCCAGCACCTCCGAGGTGGCCGAGACCCTCTACACCTCGTACACCCCGGTCAGCAGCGGTACCGGCACGGCGAAGGGCGGCGCCGGCACGGCCGGGAAGCCCACCACCCCCCTCGCCCAGCTACGCCCCGCCGCGAGCGCGACGGCCTCCGGCGGCGCCGCCAAGGGCGGCAAGAAGCCCAAGGCCCCCAAGGCCCCGGCCACCGTCACCGCCCCCGGCAAGCCCGTCACCGCCGAGGCGAACGGCGCCACCGCCCCCGCCCTCACCGGCTCGGCCACCGGCACCCTCGCCCCCGGCTGGACCGTCCAGCAGACCACCGTCGTCCCGGCGGGCGGCGCACGCGGCCTCCTCGGCCTCACCTGCGGCGCCCCCGACACCGACTTCTGGTTCCCGGCGGCCTCCACCGCCAAGGAACGCCAGGACTACGTCCACCTCACCAACCCGGACGACACGGCCGCCGTCGCCGACATCGAGCTGTACGGCCCCGAGGGCGTCCTCAAGTCCCAGTTCACCGAGGGCATCCCGGTCCCCGCCCACTCCACCGTCCCGGTCCTGCTCTCCACCCTCACGGCCGCCGCCGCACAGCAGTCCGTCACTGTCCACGTCACCACCCGCAGCGGACGCGTCGGCGCGGCCATCGGCTCCGCCGACGACAAGCTCGGCAGCGACTGGCTCGCGGCCTCGGCCGACCCGGCGAGCACCGCCGTGCTCCCCGGCATCCCGGCCGACGCCACCTCCGTACGCCTGGTGGCCTTCGTCCCGGGCGAGGACGACGCCGACCTGAAGATCCAGCTGGTCTCCAAGGACGGCACGATCGTCCCGGTGAGCGCCGGCTCCCTCCACGTGAAGTCGGGGATGACGGCCTCCGCCGAACTCCCGGACCTCACCCGCGGCCAGGTGGGCTCGCTGCTCCTCACCCCGAGCGACCCGAAGAAGCCCACGCCGGTCGTGGCCGCCCTCCGGGTGGTCCGCGGCAAGGGCGACGACACCGAGATCGCCTTCGTACCGGCGACCCCGGCGATCGCCGCCCGTGCGACGGTCGCCGACAACCGCGCCAAGGGCACGACGCTCGCCCTGACCGTTCCCCCCGGCGCCGACGCGCAGGTCAAGGTCACGGCCTCGGCCGGTTCCGGCGGCGGGACGCCCGTGTCGAAGACGGTCACGGTCAAGGGGGGCACGACGACCGCCCTCACCGACCTGGTCCCCGGGGGTCTCAAGGGGTCCTACGCGCTGACCGTCGAACCGGTCTCGGGCGGCAAGGTGTACGCGGCCCGGACGCTCGCGGTGCCGCTGGACGGCACCCCGATGTTCACGATCCAGACCTTCACCGACGACCGGGGCACGGTCGAGGTCCCGTCGGCCCACCAGGACCTGGGAGTCCTGGACTAGGCGCGCGGCGACACGGGCGGGGTACCGGCCCCGCCCGCACGAGGGAAGCAGTCCTCACGCCCGCACGAAGGAGCAATCCTCGCGGCCGCATGAAGGAAGCAACCCTCACGAGGGAAGCAATCCTTACGAAGGAATCCCGAGGACTCGGTCCTCCGGGGATCAGTCCTGCCCGTACCGGGGATCGACCGACTCGGGCGACAGCCCCAGAAGCTCCGCGACCTGCTCCACGACCACCTCGTGGACCAGGAGCGCCCGCTCGTCCCGGTTCTTCGACCGGATCTCGACCGGCCGCCGATAGACGACCACCCGGGCCGGATCGTTCTTCTCCGCGGGCGCCGAACCGCCCAGCGGCACCGTCTCGCCGGGCACCGGCGGCGGCACCTCCATCACGAGGAACTCGACGTCGGCGAGCTGCGGCCAGCGCCGTTCGAGGCGCTCCACCGAGTCGAGGACGAGATCGCGGAAGGTGTCGGCCCGGCTCGTGGAGAGCGGCACCTGCGGCGGGGCGACCGGCCCGCGCATCCCGCGACCGTGCCGGTCGCGGCGGCGCACCCGAGGCTCCGCCGGGGGCTCCGTGGAGTTCTGCGGGGGGCTCGGCGGCACAGGACTGTCCATCACTGACGCAGCGTAACCCTCATCGGTGTCCGCGCACCGTGGCGCATCCTCGCCACCTTCCCGGGCGACCCGGCCCCGCCACCACGCCCCATGTCGAAACCTGAACATTCCGGCCAACCACCTGCCCGATTCCGGGGCCGCTCGCGATCGGCCATCTGGCCGTGGTTGACCGGATCCGTACCCCGGACTGTCCGGATCGACTCCCGGCGCCACCCCCTTGTGCCCCCTCCCGCGCAGGTCGGACCGGCCGCCACTCGAAGGGGGGTGGCGGAGGTCACAGCGCGACACGGTGGAGTGACCTGAGGGAGAGTCGTCGCGGCCCGCTCAAGAGTGCGGTACCGTCCAACGTCGTGAGCCCTGTACGTCGCTGTTCGCGCACTGCGTGCGGCCGCCCTGCCGTCGCGACACTGACGTACGTCTATGCCGACTCGACTGCGGTCCTCGGCCCGCTCGCCACCTACGCCGAGCCCCACTGCTACGACCTGTGCGCCCAGCACAGCGAGCGCCTGACCGCCCCACGGGGGTGGGAGGTCGTGCGGCTGACCGACGGTTCCGCCCCGCCCCGCCCCAGTGGCGACGACCTCGAAGCCCTGGCCAACGCGGTACGGGAGGCGGCCCGCCCCCAGGAACGCGCGGCCGAGGCCGGCGGCAAGGGCGGCGGAGGCCGCGGCGGCGACCCCATGGAGGTCGGACGCCGCGGGCACCTGAGAGTGCTGCGCTCCCCCGACAACTGAGCGCAACCGGCCACCGTCCGCGATCCCCCTCCCCGCTCCGGGTAGTTTTGGCGTTCCTACACGCGCCGCACACGCGTGCCGAGAACTCAGGAGGGTGGATCCGTGACTGCCGATCTGTCGCAGATCGTGAAGGCGTACGACGTCCGCGGAGTGGTACCCGACCAGTGGGACGAGACGCTCGCCGAACTCTTCGGCGCCGCCTTCGTACGAGTGACGGACGCCGACGCGATCGTCGTCGGCCACGACATGCGTCCCTCGTCGCCCGGCCTCTCGGACGCCTTCGCGCGCGGCGCGGCCCGCCTCGGCGCCGACGTCACCCTGATCGGGCTCTGCTCCACCGATCAGCTGTACTTCGCTTCCGGCAGCTTCGACCTGCCCGGCGCGATGTTCACCGCCTCGCACAACCCGGCCCAGTACAACGGCATCAAGATGTGCCGCGCGGGCGCGGCCCCGGTGGGCCAGGACACCGGCCTGGCCGAGATCCGCGAACTGGCTGAACAGTGGTCGGAGACCGGCGCGCCGGAGGCCGCCCCGACCCCGGGCACGATCACGCACCGGGACACCCTCACGGACTACGCGACCTACCTGAAGTCCCTGGTGGACCTGAGGACGATCCGCCCCCTCAAGGTCGTCGTGGACGCGGGCAACGGCATGGGCGGCCACACGGTCCCCACCGTCTTCGAAGGCCTGCCGCTCGACGTCGTCCCGATGTACTTCGAGCTGGACGGCACGTTCCCGAACCACGAGGCCAACCCGCTCGACCCGAAGAACATCGTCGACCTCCAGGCCCGCGTCCTGGCCGAAGGCGCCGACCTGGGTCTGGCCTTCGACGGGGACGCCGACCGCTGCTTCGTCGTCGACGAGCGCGGCGAGCCCGTCTCGCCCTCCGCGATCACCGCCCTCGTCGCCGCGCGCGAGCTCGCGAAGACCCCCGGCGGAACGATCATCCACAACCTGATCACCTCGTGGTCGGTGCCGGAGGTCGTCCGCGAGAACGGCGGCGAGCCGGTCCGCACCCGCGTCGGCCACTCCTTCATCAAGGAGGAGATGGCGAAGACCGGCGCGATCTTCGGCGGAGAGCACTCGGCGCACTACTACTTCAAGGACTTCTGGAACGCGGACACCGGCATGCTGGCCGCGCTCCACGTCCTGGCGGCCCTGGGCGGCCAGGACGGCCCCCTGTCCGGCCTGGTCGCGGCCTACGACCGCTACGCCTCCTCGGGCGAGATCAACTCGACGGTCGCGGACCAGGCGGCGAGCGCGGCCAAGGTCAGGGCGACGTACGAGGGCGAGGGCGTCACCCTCGACGACCTCGACGGCCTCACGGTCACGGCCGCCGACTGGTGGTTCAACCTCCGCGCCTCCAACACGGAGCCGCTGCTGCGCCTCAACGTCGAAGCCCGCGACGAGGCGACCATGACCAAGATCCGCGACGAGGTCCTGGCCCTGGTCCGCACGACGGCCTGACCCGCCGACAGCGGACCGCCGGGGAACGGGGCACCCCCCGTCCCCCGGCGGTAGGCTGACCTGGCCCGAAACCGCTTGTTCGAAGGGACACCCCATGCCGCTCGAAGCCGGCCTCCTGGAGATCCTGGCCTGCCCCGCGTGCCACGCTCCACTGAACGACCGCACGGCGGACGAGACCCCCGAACTCATCTGCACGAGCCCCGACTGCGGCCTCGCCTACCCGGTCCGCGACAACATCCCGGTCCTCCTGACAGACGAAGCCCGCCGCCCGTAACCCCGGCCGGAGGCAGCGGCCACCGAAGGCGCCCGCCACCCGAGGAACGTCACCACGACGAAGCCGAGGCAGCGGCACACAAGCCGAAGCCCCGGCCCACTCAGGCCCCGGACCCACCCCACCGAGCGCCCCGACACCCCGCCGGACAACGTCCCCCGGGAGGGTGGGGCAGCAGCTTTCGCCTACGGAGGGTGGGGCAGCGGTCTTGGTCTCCGGAGGGTGGGGCGGCAACCTTCGTCCGCGGAGGGTGGGGCAGCGGTCTTCGTTTCCGGAGGATGGGGCAGCAGCCTTCGTCCGCGGAGGGTCGGGCAGCGGTCCTGGTCCCCGGAGGGTCGGCCGGCAGCCTTCCTCACCCGGAAGGGGCCGGGCAGCAGTCTTCGTCTCTGGAGGGTCGGCCGGCAGCCTTCCTCCCCCAGAGAGCCGGGCAGCAGCCTTCCTCCCCGGGGAGAGCCGGCCGGTGCTCTTCTCCCCCAGGGAGGGTCGGCCGGCGACCTTCTCTCTCCCCCGGAGGGTCCGCCGCCAACGGCGAGCACCCCCCACGGGAAGCCCGCACCTCTGCCCTCCCAGCTGCACGGGTGGTGCGGGTGGGAACCGAAAAGCCCGGCCGAAGGCCGGGCACCCCCAAGCCACCGCACCCGCACCACCGCGAGCCCGCACCACAGGGCCGAGCCCGCACCACAGGGCCCCGCACCAAGAGGCCCCGCACCCCAAAACACCCGCACCATGGAAGGTGCCCCCACCAACAGGCACCGGCCCCCCAAGCCCCCCGCAAGGGGACCCGCGACGACGACGCGACCGGAGGCACCCGCCCCATGCTCGACGAGACCCTCCTCGACGCCCCGGACGACCTCGCCCTGGCCGACCGCCGCGGCCTCCTCCGCGGCGCCGCCGAAGCCGGCGCCCGGGTGAGGACGGCAGCCCGCCACGCCGCCGAGGCCGGCATCGCGGACCTCCACCCCGAGGGCCGCCCCCGCGCGGTCCTGGTCGCGGGCCCGGGCACGGCCGCCGCGGCCGTCGCCGACCTGATCGGCGCCCTGGCCGGAGCCTCCGCCCCCGTCGTACGCCTCCAGCCGACCGGCGTCGCCCCCGCCGCGGGCGCCCTGCGCTGGGCGCTGCCCGGCTGGGCGGGCTCCGTGGACCTCCTCCTGCTGCCGACGACGGACGGCTCCGAACCGGGCCTGGCGCTCCTGGCGGAGCAGGCATACCGGCGCGGGATCACCGTCGTCGCCGTGGCACCCAAGGCCTCCCCGCTGGCCGAGACCGTCAGCGGCTCCGTGGGCCTGTTCGTGCCGATGGCCATCGCCCCGAACGAGGCCCCGAACGAGTACGCCGAGAACATCGCGGCGAGCCCCGGCACCCTCTGGGCCCTGTTCACCCCGCTGCTCATGCTGCTCGACCGGGTCGGTCTCCTGGAGGCGTCGCAGGAGGCCCTGGAGAAGGTCGCCGACCGCCTGGACCGTACGGCCGAGCGCTGCGGCCCGGCCATCGCCACGTACAGCAACCCGGCGAAGACGCTCGCCGCCGAGCTCGCGGACTCGCTTCCGCTGATCTGGACGGAGGGCGCCGCGGCGGGTCCGGCGGGCCGTCGTTTCGCCGCGGTCCTCGCCGAGCTCGCGGGGCTGCCGGCCCTGGCCGCCGAACTTCCGGAGGCGCTGCCGGCCCACGGCGTCCTACTTGCGGGCGACTACGCGGCGGGTGCCGATCCCGACGACTTCTTCCGGGACCGGGTCGACGAGCCGCAGGCGCTCCGCGCCCGGGTCGTCCTGCTGAGGGACCGCCCGGCGGACGGCCTGACCGCCGCACACGCGGCCCGCGAACTGGCGCTGAGTCACGAGACGGCCATCAGCGAGCTGGAGCCGGAGGAGGGTGATGACCTGGAGACCCTGGCAGAACTGCTCGCGGTGACCGACTTCGCCGCCGTCTACCTCTCCCTGACCACTCCGGGCCGTACGGCGGTCTGACGCGGCGAAGGCGCCCCGCCCGGGGACCGCCCGCCACCCGAAACCCCGCCCACCACCCGGCCCACCACCCCCTCCACCCGGCCCACCACCCCCTCCACCCGGCCCACCACCCCCTCCACCACCCGTCCCACCACCCCGTCCACCACCCGGTAACCCACCCGTCACCCGCCCCCTGTCATCTGTCTCCCGACACCCCTCACCATCCGTCACGACCTTGAGGAGCTGGCAGGCACCATGGACCGCCTCGTCAACACCGTTCGCCCCTACGCCTGGGGATCCACGACGGCCATCCCGGAGCTGCTCGGCATCGCCCCGACCGGCGATCCCCAGGCCGAGATGTGGATGGGCGCCCACCCCGGCGCGCCCTCCCGCACCGAGCGCGGCGCGCTGAACGAGCTGATCGACGCCGATCCCGTACGCGAGCTGGGGGAGCGTTCCGCGGCGAAGTTCGGACCGCGTCTGCCGTTCCTGCTGAAGGTGCTCGCCGCCGGCGCCCCGCTCTCCCTCCAGGCCCACCCCGACCTGGCCCAGGCGCAGGAGGGGTACGCGGCCGAGGAGGCCGCCGGCATCCCGATCGACGCCCCGCACCGCACGTACAAGGACGCCAACCACAAGCCCGAGATGATCTGCGCGCTCACCCCCTTCGAGGGGCTGTGCGGTTTCCGCGCCCCCGCCGAGGCCGCCGACGTCCTCGCCGGGCTCGGTGTCGACTCGCTGAAGCCGTATGTCGACCTGCTGTACGCCCACCCCGAAGAGGCCGCGCTCCGCGAGGTCATGACGGCGCTGCTGACCGCCGACCCGGAGGAGATGGCGCACACCGTCGCGGAGGCGGCCGTGGCCGCCGACCGTCTCGGCGGCGCGTACACCCCGTACGCGAGCCTCGCCCACCACTTCCCGGGCGACCCCGGCGTCATCGCCGCGATGCTCCTCAACCCGGTCCGGCTCCAGCCCGGCGAGGCCCTCTACCTGGGCGCGGGCGTCCCGCACGCCTACCTCGCCGGCCTCGGCGTCGAGATCATGGCCAACTCCGACAACGTGCTGCGCTGCGGCCTCACCCCCAAGCACATCGACGTCCCCGAGCTCCTGCGCGTGGTCCGCTTCGAGCCCACCGACCCGGCCGTCCTGCGCCCCGAGGCCTCCCCGACGGGGGAGGAGGTCTACGACACCCCGATCGACGAGTTCCGTCTGTCCCGTTTCGTACGGCCGGAGGGCGCCGCCCCGACCGACCTGACAAGCCCCACCCCGCAGATCCTGCTCGCGGTCGCGGGCCGCCCGAAGGCGGGCGAAGTCACCCTCGCCCCCGGCGAATCCGTCTTCGTGCCCGCGGGCGAGAGCACCGAACTCTCCGGTACGGGGACGGTCTTCCGCGCCACCGTCGTGGCCTGATGCGACAATGACCGGCCGAACCGCGGCGACAGAGCCGGTGCATCGACGAAGGGACCACGTACACCCATGAGCGCGTCAGGCGGAACCAAGGCGATCGTGGCGGCACTCGCCGCCAACCTCGCGATCGCCGTAGCCAAGTTCGTGGCGTTCCTCTTCAGTGGTTCGTCGTCGATGCTCGCGGAGAGCGTCCACTCGCTCGCCGACTCCGGCAACCAGGGCCTGCTGCTCCTCGGCGGCAAGAAGGCCCAGCGCGAGGCGACGCCGCAGCACCCCTTCGGCTACGGCCGTGAGCGCTACATCTATGCGTTCCTCGTCTCCATCGTGCTCTTCTCCGTCGGTGGCATGTTCGCCATCTACGAGGGCTACCTGAAGATCAAGGACCCGCACCCGATCGAGGCCTGGTACTGGCCGGTCGGCGTGCTCGTCTTCGCGATCATCGCCGAGTCCTTCTCCTTCCGCACCGCCATCAAGGAGTCGAACCTGATCCGCGGCGGCCTCACCTGGACGCAGTTCGTCCGCCGCGCCAAGGCCCCTGAACTCCCCGTCGTCCTCCTGGAGGACCTCGGCGCGCTCGTCGGCCTCTTCCTCGCGCTCGGCGGCGTCGGCCTCGCCCTGCTGACCGACGACGGCGTCTGGGACGGCATCGGCACCCTCTGCATCGGCATCCTGCTCATCGTCATCGCGATCGTGCTGGCCGCCGAGACCAAGTCGCTGCTGCTCGGCGAGGCCGCCGGCACCGACGACGTCGAGAAGATCGAGGCCGCGGTCGTCGACGGCGAGACCGTCACCCGCCTCATCCACATGCGTACGCTCCACCTCGGCCCGGAGGAGCTCCTCGTCGCCGCCAAGATCGCCGTCCAGCACGACGACTCGGCCGCCGACGTCGCGAACGCGATCAACGCCGCCGAGGGCCGTATCCGTGCCGCCGTCCCGATCGCCCGGGTCATCTACCTGGAGCCCGACGTCTACAGCGAGGCGGCCGCGTCGGCCGGCATGAATCCGGCCAAGACGCCGGGCGGCAGCGACCACTGACCCTGCCCCACAAGACCCCCGGAACCCCACGGTTCCGGGGGTTTCGCGCATCTGTACGGGTCGTCGGCGGCGCCCCGCGGCCCGATGCGGACTGTGGCCCGCCGCGCTGTCCGGTGTAGATTCGTGACCAGCCAGACGTCGCTGCTGATGGCGGTCGGGCGGTCCTCGCGGACCGGCCGAGGGAGAGAGGGCCTCCGACGACGGCATCGTGGAAAACCCCGGGCATTCCTGTGCCCAGGGAGCCTCCGTGGTGCCCGGCGCCCCAACCGACCCTCGCACTCGAACACACGAGGAGCAGCCCAGTCATGACGACTGCCGCCCACCAGGACTTCAAGGTCGCCGACCTCTCCCTGGCCGCCTTCGGCCGCAAGGAGATCACCCTCGCCGAGCACGAGATGCCCGGCCTGATGTCGATCCGCCGGGAGTACGCCGAGCAGCAGCCGCTCGCCGGCGCCCGCGTCACCGGCTCCCTGCACATGACCGTGCAGACCGCCGTCCTCATCGAGACCCTCGTCGCCCTCGGTGCCGAGGTCCGCTGGGCCTCCTGCAACATCTTCTCCACCCAGGACCACGCCGCCGCGGCCATCGCCGTCGGCCCGAACGGCACCCCGGAGAACCCGCAGGGCGTCCCGGTCTTCGCCTGGAAGGGCGAGACCCTGGAGGAGTACTGGTGGTGCACCGAGCAGGCCCTCACCTGGCCGAACACGCCCACCGGCGGCCCGAACATGATCCTCGACGACGGTGGTGACGCCACCCTCCTCGTCCACAAGGGCGTCGAGTTCGAGAAGGCCGGCTCCGCGCCGGACCCGGCCACCGCGGACAGCGAGGAGTACGGCCACATCCTCCGTCTCCTCAACCGCACCCTCGGCGAGAACCCGCAGAAGTGGACCCAGCTGGCGTCCGAGATCCGCGGCGTGACCGAGGAGACCACCACCGGCGTCCACCGCCTGTACGAGATGCAGCAGGCCGGCGACCTCCTCTTCCCGGCGATCAACGTGAACGACGCCGTCACGAAGTCGAAGTTCGACAACAAGTACGGCTGCCGCCACTCCCTCATCGACGGCATCAACCGCGCCACCGACGTCCTCATCGGCGGCAAGACCGCGGTCGTCTTCGGCTACGGCGACGTCGGCAAGGGCTGCGCCGAGTCCCTCCGCGGCCAGGGCGCCCGCGTCATCGTCACCGAGATCGACCCGATCTGCGCGCTCCAGGCGGCGATGGACGGCTACCAGGTCGCCACCCTGGACGACGTCGTCGAGACGGCCGACATCTTCATCACCACGACCGGCAACAAGGACATCATCATGGCCGCGGACATGGCCAAGATGAAGCACCAGGCCATCGTCGGCAACATCGGCCACTTCGACAACGAGATCGACATGGCCGGTCTCGCCAAGATCGAGGGCATCGTCAAGGACGAGGTCAAGCCGCAGGTCCACACCTGGAAGTTCCCCGACGGCAAGGTCCTCATCGTCCTGTCCGAGGGCCGCCTGCTCAACCTGGGCAACGCGACCGGCCACCCCTCCTTCGTCATGTCGAACTCGTTCGCGGACCAGACCCTGGCCCAGATCGAGCTCTTCACGAAGCCGCAGGAGTACCCGACCGACGTCTACGTCCTGCCGAAGCACCTGGACGAGAAGGTCGCCCGCCTCCACCTGGCCGCGCTGGGCGTCAAGCTGACGACCCTCCGCCCCGAGCAGGCCGCGTACATCGGCGTCGACGTCGAGGGCCCGTTCAAGCCGGACCACTACCGCTACTGATGCCCCGGCCGGCGGCGCCCGCGCGCTGACGCGACGCCGTCCCGGACACCCGTAGAGGATTCAGGCAGGCCCCCCGCACCCCCGTGCCGGGGGCCTGCCCCGTCCCGCCCCCGCTACCGCTCCCGGAAGCCCCCCTCCCGAGGACCCGCCTCATGCCCCGCGGCCGCTATTCGCTCCATGACCCGCACGACCACACCCCCCTCGGTGAAGAGCACTTCCACTGCGCACCCGGCCCCTCCGGCTGGCGCTACGTCTCGCAGATCACCACCCCCTCCGGCGACCACCGAGGCTCCGTCGACCTGGCCGTCGACGAACTCGGCCGCCCCATCCGCCTCGAACTCCACGCCGCCGGCTGGCAGGTACGCGGCGCGGCCATCGACGGCGTCACCTGGGTCCGCACGGACCCCACAGGAACCCACGCCACCGAAGGCAATGTGCGCGCCCATGCCTTCACCGGCACGTCCCCGGCGTTCCTCGTCGCACTCACGCGACTCCTGCGTCTCACCCCCGATTCCCCCGAGACCCGTGTCCGGCTCGTCGCCTTCACGGACCCGGTGCTCGCCCCCCTCACGGTCGACCAGTCCTGGGCCCTGCTGAAAAGTGAAGCGCACGCCACTGACAACGGCCCCCTGATGGTGGACGAGTACCAGGTCAGCGCCCTGGACACGGGCGAACGGCACACCGTCCACATCGCCGGAGACGTGGTCCTCGCGGCCCCCGGCATCGAACTCGAAGCCCTGGAAACCCCGCCGTCGGTCTTCCCCTGACGATCAGGCGGGCGGAGCGAACCCGGTAGCGGGCGGCCGCGACTCCCCGCCCCTGGTCGCAGGTGGCGCAACGGGAGAAGCAACCACCGGCGCAACGGCAACCGCCGCCGCTGACGGCGGAACGACAACCGGCGCCGGCGCGGACATCCCCCCGCCTCCGCCGGCGGCGCCCGCCCGCACCGAAGGACCGAAGGCCCTCCGGGCGTCCCGCGCCTGCCGCTCGGCCACCACCCCCGCCAGAAACGCGTCGGCCGGCACCCCCGGCGGCGGAGGCGTCCCCGTCCGCGTCACCAGCTCGTCGGCGAGCCGCTCCGCGAGCCGCCGCCCCACGGCCGGGTCCAGGTCACGCGCCCGCGTGAGGTACTGCCGTATCTCCAGCCACAGCGCCTCGGGCACCGCCGAGAGATCGAGCCCGGAGAACCGCCCCACCAGCCACGGCGGCGGCGGGGGCACGGCCAGAACCCGCGCCGCGGGTATCCGCTCCCGCACCACCAGCGTCCCCGCGAAGACGTCCCCGACCCGCCGCCCCCGCTCCGACACCAGCGACGCGGCACAGGCGACCACCCCGAAGGTCATCAGGATCTCCACGACCCCCATCGCCCCCCGCACGAGCGCGTGCCGGAACCGAATCGGCCCGCCGTCGTCCCGCACCACACGCAGCCCACAGGCCATCTTCCCCAGCGACCGCCCGTGCGACAGCGTCTCCACCGCGATCGGCGCCCCCACCAGGATCAGCAGGAAGGAGGCGATGGACACCGCCATCACCGCCGCCTCGTCGAGCGACGCGGTCGCGACCGCCAGCCCGATCGAGATCAGCAGATACGCGGCCACCACCACCGTCAGGTCGATGAGCACCGCCAGCGCACGACTCGGCAGCCGCGCGGGCTGCAACCCCAGTACGACGGCATCCCCGGTCACCAAGCCACTCACGGCACCCACCCTTCTCAGCCCTTCCCGACCCCTCCGAACGCCAGTCTGCCAAGCTGACCCGCAGCGCGCCGCAGCAGTACGGACCCGTCCGCAGCAGATGCCTGGAGCAGCAGCCGATCATGGACCTCGACGTCTACGTCACCGCCCACCGCGCCGAGTGGGAACGCCTCGACCACCTCCTGCGCCGGGGCGGCAAGCTCACCGGCGCCGAGGCCGACGAACTCGTGTCCCTGTACCAGCGCACGGCCACCCATCTCTCGATCGTGCAGTCGAGCACTCCGGACCCGATGCTCACGGCCCGGCTCACCCAGCTCGTGGCCCGCGCCCGCGCCGCCGTCACCGGCACCCGCCGTGCCTCCTGGCGCGACGCGGCCCGCTTCCTCACCGCGGGATTCCCGGCGGCCGTCTACCGTTCCCGCCACTGGTGGATCCCCACCGCTGTCCTCTCCACCCTGCTCGCCGTCCTCATCGGCTGGTGGATCGGTACGCACCCGGAGGTCCAGGCTTCGA
This sequence comes from Streptomyces sp. NBC_00250, assembly GCF_036192275.1. Classification (NCBI taxonomy): domain Bacteria; kingdom Bacillati; phylum Actinomycetota; class Actinomycetes; order Kitasatosporales; family Streptomycetaceae; genus Streptomyces; species Streptomyces sp. NBC_00250. Next base: position 5,629,792 of record NZ_CP108088.1, read on the forward strand.
TCGGCGCTCCTGCGGACCTCCGCGAGATGACCCGCCCCGGCGGCCAGTACGAGACGTACTACTCCAGCCACCCGGCGGCCTCCTTCGCCGCCCAGGTCTGGACGAACAACGCCAAGGCCGCCGCCATGTGCCTGGTCCTGGGCGCCTTCCTCGGCATCCCGGTGCTCTGGATCCTCTTCATGAACATGCTGAACGTGGGCGTCGGCATAGGCCTGATGGCCGCCGCCGGCCGCCTCGACGTCTTCCTGGGCCTGATCCTTCCGCACGGCCTGCTCGAACTGACCGCCGTCTTCGTGGCCGCCGGCACGGGCCTCCGCCTCGGCTGGACCGTCATCGACCCGGGCCCGACCACCCGCCGCGCCGCCCTCGCGGAACGCGGCCGGGCTGCCGTCGGCATGGCGATCGGCCTGGCCCTGGTCCTCTTCGTCTCGGGCCTGATCGAAGGCTTCGTCACCCCCTCAGGCCTGCCCACCTGGGCCCGCATCACCATCGGCGTCGCCGCTGAGCTGGCGTTCCTCGCCTACGTCTACGTCCTCGGCGGCCGCGCCTCCCGAGCCGGCGACCAGGGCGACCTCGAAGAGCCCGACCGCAGCGCGGAGCTCCCCACCGCTGCCTGATGTGCGTACGACCCCGCTGACCTGCTAGTGTCCTCCGGTGCCCACAAAAGCCATTGACATGGTGGACGTGGGGAGGTAGATTCAAACGGTTGCCTGGAACTGGACAGTTCGGCAGCGATCAAGTAGAGTCTCACTCACTCCGGTCGGGAATTCGATTCCACGGAGTCACCCCGATTCTTATTCGAATCACGAAAGCCACCGATTAGGTCGGCCCAAATGATTCTGATAAAGTCGGAACCGCCGAAAGGCCCCCGGAGTGAAAACAAAAGGGACCGGAAAGCACCGAGGAAATCGGATCGGAAAGATCTGATAGAGTCGGAAACGCAAGAACGAAGGGAAGCCCGGAGGAAAGCCCGAGAGGGTGAGTACAAAGGAAGCGTCCGTTCCTTGAGAACTCAACAGCGTGCCAAAAATCAACGCCAGATTAGTTGATACCCCGTCCATCTTCGGATGGCGAGGTTCCTTTGAAAGTCCTGCCGGCCCTTGTGGCGGGTAGGCAACATACACAGCGAGGACGCTGTGGACAGTCGGCCTTATTCCGGTCTGACTGTCCCGCTCAACGCGAGTGTCACCCGATTACGGGTAAACATTCACGGAGAGTTTGATCCTGGCTCAGGACGAACGCTGGCGGCGTGCTTAACACATGCAAGTCGAACGATGAAGCCCTTCGGGGTGGATTAGTGGCGAACGGGTGAGTAACACGTGGGCAATCTGCCCTTCACTCTGGGACAAGCCCTGGAAACGGGGTCTAATACCGGATAACACCGGCTTCCGCATGGGAGCTGGTTGAAAGCTCCGGCGGTGAAGGATGAGCCCGCGGCCTATCAGCTTGTTGGTGGGGTAATGGCCTACCAAGGCGACGACGGGTAGCCGGCCTGAGAGGGCGACCGGCCACACTGGGACTGAGACACGGCCCAGACTCCTACGGGAGGCAGCAGTGGGGAATATTGCACAATGGGCGAAAGCCTGATGCAGCGACGCCGCGTGAGGGATGACGGCCTTCGGGTTGTAAACCTCTTTCAGCAGGGAAGAAGCGAAAGTGACGGTACCTGCAGAAGAAGCGCCGGCTAACTACGTGCCAGCAGCCGCGGTAATACGTAGGGCGCAAGCGTTGTCCGGAATTATTGGGCGTAAAGAGCTCGTAGGCGGCTTGTCACGTCGGGTGTGAAAGCCCGGGGCTTAACCCCGGGTCTGCATCCGATACGGGCAGGCTAGAGTGTGGTAGGGGAGATCGGAATTCCTGGTGTAGCGGTGAAATGCGCAGATATCAGGAGGAACACCGGTGGCGAAGGCGGATCTCTGGGCCATTACTGACGCTGAGGAGCGAAAGCGTGGGGAGCGAACAGGATTAGATACCCTGGTAGTCCACGCCGTAAACGTTGGGAACTAGGTGTTGGCGACATTCCACGTCGTCGGTGCCGCAGCTAACGCATTAAGTTCCCCGCCTGGGGAGTACGGCCGCAAGGCTAAAACTCAAAGGAATTGACGGGGGCCCGCACAAGCAGCGGAGCATGTGGCTTAATTCGACGCAACGCGAAGAACCTTACCAAGGCTTGACATATACCGGAAAGCATTAGAGATAGTGCCCCCCTTGTGGTCGGTATACAGGTGGTGCATGGCTGTCGTCAGCTCGTGTCGTGAGATGTTGGGTTAAGTCCCGCAACGAGCGCAACCCTTGTCCTGTGTTGCCAGCGTGCCCTTCGGGGTGATGGGGACTCACAGGAGACCGCCGGGGTCAACTCGGAGGAAGGTGGGGACGACGTCAAGTCATCATGCCCCTTATGTCTTGGGCTGCACACGTGCTACAATGGCCGGTACAAAGAGCTGCGATGCCGCGAGGCGGAGCGAATCTCAAAAAGCCGGTCTCAGTTCGGATTGGGGTCTGCAACTCGACCCCATGAAGTCGGAGTTGCTAGTAATCGCAGATCAGCATTGCTGCGGTGAATACGTTCCCGGGCCTTGTACACACCGCCCGTCACGTCACGAAAGTCGGTAACACCCGAAGCCGGTGGCCCAACCCCTTGTGGGAGGGAGCTGTCGAAGGTGGGACTGGCGATTGGGACGAAGTCGTAACAAGGTAGCCGTACCGGAAGGTGCGGCTGGATCACCTCCTTTCTAAGGAGCACAGTACCGATTGCAGGCAAATGTTCTGCACGGTCAGCTCATGGGTGGAACGTTGATTAGTTGGCACAGTCTCTCTCCGAGAAATCGTTAGTACTGCTTCGGCGTGGAAAACGAGCTTCGAGGAACGGACTGTGCTTGGCACGTTGTTGGGTATCTGAGGGTACGGCCGTAAGGTTTGTATCTTCGCGATGCCGGCCCCAGTGAACTCATCTGCTTGTCGGGTGGGGTGATGGGTGGCTGGTCGTTGCTTGAGAACTACACAGTGGACGCGAGCATCTGTGGCCAAGTTTTTAAGGGCGCACGGTGGATGCCTTGGCACCAGGAACCGATGAAGGACGTGGGAGGCCACGATAGTCCCCGGGGAGCCGTCAACCAGGCTTTGATCCGGGGGTTTCCGAATGGGGAAACCCGGCAGTCGTCATGGGCTGTCACCCATGCCTGAACACATAGGGCATGTGGAGGGAACGAGGGGAAGTGAAACATCTCAGTACCCTCAGGAAGAGAAAACAACCGTGATTCCGGGAGTAGTGGCGAGCGAAACCGGATGAGGCCAAACCGTATGCGTGTGATACCCGGCAGGGGTTGCGCATGCGGGGTTGTGGGATCTCTCTTTCACAGTCTGCCGGCTGTGAGACGAGTCAGAAACCGTTGATGTAGGCGAAGGACATGCGAAAGGTCCGGCGTAGAGGGTAAGACCCCCGTAGCTGAAACATTAACGGCTCGTTTGAGAGACACCCAAGTAGCACGGGGCCCGAGAAATCCCGTGTGAATCTGGCGGGACCACCCGCTAAGCCTAAATATTCCCTGGTGACCGATAGCGGATAGTACCGTGAGGGAATGGTGAAAAGTACCGCGGGAGCGGAGTGAAATAGTACCTGAAACCGTGTGCCTACAAGCCGTGGGAGCGTCGGATACAGCTTGCTGTATCTCGTGACTGCGTGCCTTTTGAAGAATGAGCCTGCGAGTTTGCGGTGCGTTGCGAGGTTAACCCGTGTGGGGAAGCCGTAGCGAAAGCGAGTCCGAATAGGGCGATTCAGTAGCGCGCTCAAGACCCGAAGCGGAGTGATCTAGCCATGGGCAGGTTGAAGCGGAGGTAAGACTTCGTGGAGGACCGAACCCACCAGGGTTGAAAACCTGGGGGATGACCTGTGGTTAGGGGTGAAAGGCCAATCAAACTCCGTGATAGCTGGTTCTCCCCGAAATGCATTTAGGTGCAGCGTCGTGTGTTTCTTGCCGGAGGTAGAGCACTGGATAGGCGATGGGCCCTACCGGGTTACTGACCTTAGCCAAACTCCGAATGCCGGTAAGTGAGAGCACGGCAGTGAGACTGTGGGGGATAAGCTCCATGGTCGAGAGGGAAACAGCCCAGAGCATCGACTAAGGCCCCTAAGCGTACGCTAAGTGGGAAAGGATGTGGAGTCGCAGAGACAACCAGGAGGTTGGCTTAGAAGCAGCCACCCTTGAAAGAGTGCGTAATAGCTCACTGGTCAAGTGATTCCGCGCCGACAATGTAGCGGGGCTCAAGCGTACCGCCGAAGTCGTGTCATTGCAGCAATAGGGCCAACGCCCGCTGTGATGGGTAGGGGAGCGTCGTGTGCCGGGTGAAGCAGCCGCGGAAGCGAGTTGTGGACGGTTCACGAGTGAGAATGCAGGCATGAGTAGCGATACACACGTGAGAAACGTGTGCGCCGATTGACTAAGGGTTCCTGGGTCAAGCTGATCTGCCCAGGGTAAGTCGGGACCTAAGGCGAGGCCGACAGGCGTAGTCGATGGACAACCGGTTGATATTCCGGTACCCGCTTTGAAACGCCCAATATCGAGCCCATTAATGCTAAGGCCGTGAAGCCGTTCCGGACCCTTCGGGGAAAGGAAAGTGGTGGAGCCGCTGACCCAAGGTGGTAGTAGGTAAGCGATGGGGTGACGCAGGAAGGTAGTCCAACCCGGGCGGTGGTAGTCCCGGGGTAAGGGTGTAGGGCGTTGTCCAGGTAAATCCGGACAGCACATAGCCTGAGACCTGATGCCGAGCCGATTGTGGTGAAGTGGATGATCCTATGCTGTCGAGAAAAGCCTCTAGCGAGTTTCATGGCGGCCCGTACCCTAAACCGACTCAGGTGGTCAGGTAGAGAATACCGAGGCGTTCGGGTGAACTATGGTTAAGGAACTCGGCAAAATGCCCCCGTAACTTCGGGAGAAGGGGGCCACGTCTGGTGATCGGATTTACTCCGTGAGCTGGGGGTGGCCGCAGAGACCAGCGAGAAGCGACTGTTTACTAAAAACACAGGTCCGTGCGAAGCCGTAAGGCGATGTATACGGACTGACGCCTGCCCGGTGCTGGAACGTTAAGGGGACCGGTTAGCTCTGTTTCGACAGGGCGAAGCTGAGAACTTAAGCGCCAGTAAACGGCGGTGGTAACTATAACCATCCTAAGGTAGCGAAATTCCTTGTCGGGTAAGTTCCGACCTGCACGAATGGCGTAACGACTTCTCGACTGTCTCAACCATAGGCCCGGTGAAATTGCACTACGAGTAAAGATGCTCGTTTCGCGCAGCAGGACGGAAAGACCCCGGGACCTTTACTACAGTTTGATATTGGTGTTCGGTTCGGCTTGTGTAGGATAGGTGGGAGACTTTGAAGCCGTGACGCCAGTCATGGTGGAGTCGCCGTTGAAATACCACTCTGGTCGTGCTGGATGTCTAACCTCGGTCCGTGATCCGGATCAGGGACAGTGTCTGATGGGTAGTTTAACTGGGGCGGTTGCCTCCCAAAGGGTAACGGAGGCGCCCAAAGGTTCCCTCAGCCTGGTTGGCAATCAGGTGTTGAGTGTAAGTGCACAAGGGAGCTTGACTGTGAGACCGACGGGTCGAGCAGGGACGAAAGTCGGGACTAGTGATCCGGCGGTGGCTTGTGGAAGCGCCGTCGCTCAACGGATAAAAGGTACCCCGGGGATAACAGGCTGATCTTCCCCAAGAGTCCATATCGACGGGATGGTTTGGCACCTCGATGTCGGCTCGTCGCATCCTGGGGCTGGAGTCGGTCCCAAGGGTTGGGCTGTTCGCCCATTAAAGCGGTACGCGAGCTGGGTTTAGAACGTCGTGAGACAGTTCGGTCCCTATCCGCTGCGCGCGCAGGAATATTGAGAAGGGCTGTCCCTAGTACGAGAGGACCGGGACGGACGAACCTCTGGTGTGCCAGTTGTCCTGCCAAGGGCATGGCTGGTTGGCTACGTTCGGGAGGGATAACCGCTGAAAGCATCTAAGCGGGAAGCCTGCTTCGAGATGAGTATTCCCACCTCCTTGAGAGGGTAAGGCTCCCAGTAGACGACTGGGTTGATAGGCCGGATGTGGAAGCCCAGTAATGGGTGGAGCTGACCGGTACTAATAGGCCGAGGGCTTGTCCTCAGTTGCTCGCGTCCACTGTGTTAGTTCTGAAGTAACGAACCGTGCCGATATCCGGTTGGTCAACTTCATAGAGTTTCGGTGGTCATAGCGTTAGGGAAACGCCCGGTTACATTCCGAACCCGGAAGCTAAGCCTTTCAGCGCCGATGGTACTGCAGGGGGGACCCTGTGGGAGAGTAGGACGCCGCCGAACAATTTTTAGCCTCAACCCCCGGACCTTGTCCGGGGGTTGAGGCATTTTTGCGTTCAGCTACTTTCAGCCAAAGATTGATGCGTGCATGACATCTCATGCCTGTTGTGACACGCTCCGTGGCGCACTCCGAACCCGGGCGGCTCCGTCGAGCGGCTCGGGTTCCCCCACCCACAAGCTGTGGCAAGGAGAGCGACATGAAGTTCACCCCCACCCTGACTGGCTTGGCCGCGCTGGTGATGGCGGTCGGCATCGGTGTTCCTCCGTCGGCCTATGCGAGCGGCACCGCTGCCGGCGCGGAGGTCGACGGCGTGATCGTCGTCTCTGGGAACACCTGTAGTTGGACCGGTGCCGATGCCAGTGCGGCTCCGCCGAGCGCGCTCACCGTCGACCGGTCCACGATCAACAAGCCGGGCGGGAACCTGACCTGCGGCGGGGGCATCACCGCCTCGCTCAACAACAACCCGGCCTTCACCTTTGACGACGCCGCCGGTACGGCGACGACGGACGTCATCGACCTCACCGGGAAGCAGTCGTTCGTCTCCTGCCGCTACAAGGTGACGAACATCGTCTGGAACCGGGACGGGGCCACCAGGAAGTACGTGAACACCCCCTTCACGGCCACCAAGGTCTCGGGCTCGTTCCTGTGCCCGGGGTCCTTCAGTGCCGCGGCCGGGGAGGCCTCCGTCGTGTTTCGTTGAGTCGGGGCGCCCTGCGTGATCGATGGGTCGGTGCGGTGCTGCTCGCCGTGCCGGCCATCGGTGCTCGGGGCGCTACAGACGGCCGGCTGCTTTGAGAGCGAGGTACGCGTCGGCCAGCGCGGGGGCGAGCGTGTCGGGGGTGGCGTCGACGACGGTCACGCCGTGGCGGTGGAGCTGCTCTGCGGTGCGGGAGCGCTGGGACCCGGTCTGAGTGGCTGCCGCGGCCTCGTAGACGCCCTCGATCGTGCCGCGGGTCGCGGCCATGCGAGCGATGTGGGGGTCGGAGACCGAGGCGATCAGGACCGTGTGGCGCTGGGTGAGCTGCGGCAGGACCGGGAGGAGGCCCTCCTCGATCGGGGCGGCGTCGAGGCTGGTCAGAAGGACGATCAGGGAGCGGCGGGGCGCGCGGGCGAGGGCCGTCGCGGCCAAGCCGCGGGCGTCGGTCTCCACCAGCTCGGGTTCGAGTGGGGCGAGGGCGCTGACCACGGCGGGAAGGACGTCGCCGGCGGAGCGGCCCTGGACCTGGGCGCGGAGGCGCCGGTCGTACGCGAGGAGGTCCACGCGGTCACCGGCGCGGGAGGCGAGCGCGGTGAGGAGCAGAGCGGCGTCCATGGAGGCGTCCAGGCGGGGGACGTCGCCGACGCGTCCGGCCGAGGTCCGTCCGGTGTCCAGGACGATGAGGATGTGGCGGTCGCGTTCGGGGCGCCAGGTGCGGACGGCGACCGTGGTCTGGCGGGCGGTGGCACGCCAGTCGATGGAGCGGGTGTCGTCGCCGGGGACGTACTCGCGGAGGCTGTCGAACTCCGTTCCCTCACCGCGGGTCAGCACGCTGGTGCGGCCGTCGAGTTCACGGAGCCGGGCCAGGCGGGACGGAAGGTGCTTGCGGCTGGTGAACGGGGGCAGGACCCGGATGGTCCAAGGGACCTCGTGGTTGCCCTGGCGGGCCGCGAGGCCGAGGGGGCCGTACGAGCGGACGGTGATCCGCTCGGCGCGGCGGTCGCCGCGGCGGGTCGGGCGCAGGCTTGTGGTCAGGCGGCGGCGCTCTCCGGCGGGGACGGTCAGGCGCTGGCGTGAGGAAGCCTGTTCGGTGCCGGGGACCCAGCTGCTGGGCGGCCAGGCGTCGCGGAGCTGGGCGCGGAGGCGGCGGCGGGACGGGTTGGTGACCGTGAGCTGGACGTCTGCCGCGTCACCGAGTCGAACGGATGTATCACCACTTCGGGTGAATTGGAGCGTTCGTACTGGCGCGGCCAAGGCGTAGTCGCACAGAATTGCGAGGGAGAGGGGCACGTTCACCGCGAGCATCCCCGTCCAGCTGGGGGCGAGGATGCCGACGGGGAGCGATCCGAGGGCGGCGATCAGCGCGGTTCGTCCGGTGAGGGCCATGGGGCGCCGTTCTCAGCGGGGTACGGGGACGTGGGCGAGGATCGAGTTGATGACGGAGTCGGGGGTGACTCCCTCCATCTCGGCCTCGGGCCGCAGGTGGATGCGATGACGCAGGGTGGGGAGAGCGAGGGCCTTCACATCGTCCGGGGTGACGTAGTCCCGGCCGGTGAGCCAGGCCCAGGCGCGGGCGGTGGAGAGCAGGGCGGTGGCGCCTCGGGGGGAGACCCCGAGCGTGAGTGAGGGGGATTCACGCGTCGCACGACAGATATCGACGACATAGCCGGCGATCTCGGCGGAGACCGAGACCTTGGCGACGGCGGCCCGAGCGGCTTCGAGTTCGGCGGGGCCCGCCACGGGGCGGACTCCGGCGGCCTTCAGGTCGCGGGGATCGAAGCCCTCGGCGTGACGGGTGAGGACCTGGATCTCGTCCGTGCGGGAGGGCAGAGGGACCGTCAGCTTCAGTAGGAACCGGTCCAGTTGGGCCTCGGGGAGGGGGTAGGTGCCCTCGTACTCGACGGGGTTCTGGGTCGCGGCGACAAGGAACGGCTCGGGCAGGGCGCGGGGGGTGCCGTCGACCGTGACCTGGTGCTCCTCCATCGCCTCCAGGAGGGAGGACTGGGTCTTCGGGGGCGTGCGGTTGATCTCGTCGGCCAGCAGGAGATTGGTGAAGACCGGGCCGGGCTGGAAGGAGAACTCGGAGGTCCGGGTGTCATAGACCAGGGAGCCGGTGACATCACTCGGCATCAGGTCGGGGGTGAACTGGACGCGCTTGGTGTCGAGTTCGAGTGCGGAGGCGAGCGCGCGGACCAGCAGGGTCTTCGCGACGCCGGGGACGCCTTCGAGGAGGACGTGCCCCCGGCAGAGCAGGGCGACGACGAGACCGGTGACGGCGGGGTCCTGGCCGACCACGGCCTTCGCGATCTCGGTGCGCAGGGCCTCCAGGGAGGCGCGGGCGCTGTCCGAGTTCGTAGCGGTCTCGGGGGTCGGGGCGCTCATGAGGTGCGTACCTCTCTTTCGAGGGCGTCGAGTTGGTCCGCCAGGCGGATGAGAGTGGCGTCGTCGGCGGGAGTTGGGCCGAAGAGGAGGTTCGTGGGGTCCGCGGTGGTTTCGGGGAGACGGGCCGAGAGTGCGGGGAGGAGGCGATCGGAGGAGTGGGCGTCCTGGACGGGGACGCCGAGCAGCGGGGCGATCCGGGTGCGGGTCGCGGTGCGCAGCACCGAGGCGGCGCGGTCGCGGGCGTTCGCCTTGCGGTAGAGGCGGGCGCGGCCCTCGGTGGCCTCGGAGGCGCGAAGGGCGACGGGGAGGCGCTCGGTGACCAGGGGGCCGAGGCGGCGGCCGCGCCAGATGGCGGCGAGCACGGCCGCGATCGCGAGCTGGAGCGTGCCCCAGAGCCAGCCGGAGGGGATCAGGGCGAGGAAGTCGCCCGTCGTGTCGTCGTCGGAGGCGTCGGCGGAGGCATCGGTCAGGGAGGGGAGGTACCAGACGAGATGGGGCCGGGAGCCGAGGAGTTGCAGGGCGAGCGAGGCGTTGCCCTGCTGGTCGAGACGGTTGTTGTAGAGGATGTCGGGCGAGCCGAGGAGCACCGTGTCGGTGCTGTTCGGGCCGGGGAGGCGGAGCAGGGACGGCAGGCCGTCGGAGGGGTAGCAGGAGTCCGCGGAGGTGCCCGGGGCGGTGGCGTAGCGCTCGCCGCCGAGGTCGACGCTGCCGGCGCGGGTGGCGGCCGACAGGGTGCAGGAGGGGTCGCGGTTCTCCACGGGGGTGCTGGTGGCGCTGGTGACCCCTGGGGTCAGGGTGGGGAGGGAGGACGGTCCGGCGCCGAGGAGGACCGTTCGGCCGACGGAGTCCGTCATGGTCCGGCGGAGAGTGGACTGCTGAGCCCCCGTCAACAGGTCGGGTGTGGTGACCAGGAGGGTCGAGCCGGTGTCGGTCGCGGCCGTGGCTTCGTCGAGGGTGGTGGCGAGGGTGAGCGTGACGCCACGGGCCTTGAGGAGTTCGGCGACGGCCCGGCTCCCGGTCGGGTCGGCGGAGCGGGGGTCGAGGGCGCCGTGGGCCTCGGTGGACCGGACCGTCGCGAGGACGAGGCCTCCGATGAGGACGAGGGCGAGGACGAGGGCGGCGCCGCGGGTTCGGGTCCAGACCTGACGGGCGGAGGGGGCGGTCGACGTGGTGCTGGTGACCGGGCGGCTCATGCGGGCGTCCCCGTGGGGGCGGTGTCGAGGGTGGGACGGGTGCGCTCCAGGGCGGTGTCCAGTTCCTCGATGCGGCGGTACGCGGGCTCGTCGGCGGTGCGGCCGCCGTATGTGACGTCGTCGAAGACGCGGACGGCGAGGCGCAGGTCGTCGGCGTGGGAGGGCAGGGAGCGGCTTGCCTCGGCGGCGGCCTCGTCCGCGGTGCGGCCGGGGCGGGGGTCGAGCAGGGCGCGTTCTTCGAGGGAGCGGACGATGGCCCGGGTGCGTTCCTGGACGGCCTGGTTCCAGCGGCCGGCCGAGGCGTGCCGGGCGGCGGCCGCGCGGTGTTCGCCGGCAGTGCGGGGGCCGTCCGCGAAGAGGGAGTCGCCGGTGGTGCCGGGTGTCCGGCGGGGGGTGCCGAGGCGCCACCAGAGGGCGGCGACCACGGCGATCACGAGCAGGGCGACCACGACGAGGCCGATCACGCCTCCGGGGGTGGCGCCGGACGCGGCGCCGAAGAGGTCGCCGAGCCACTCCCAGAAGCGGTCGAGGCCGCGCTGGAGCAGGTTCGGGTCGTTCTCGTGGTACCTCGGCTCGGACAGCTCCCGTTCCGCCGCCTCGCGGGCGGGGACGCGGGAGATGTCCACCGGGATGTCGCCGTCGGCGCGGAGCCGCGCCGGAGCCGTGGTCGTTCCCCCCGTGACCGTCACGGCATCAGCCCCCGACGGTCTGGTCGCCCGGTGTGGGGCCGTAGCCGGGGAGACCCGCGGCCCGTGCCAGTTCGAGGTCCAGGGCTTCACGGCGGATGCGCTGGTCCACGTACAGGAGGACCGTGACGCCGGCCGAGATCGGGTAGGTGATCGCGCTGGTGATCACGCCGCCGATGCCCGTGATGATGAGGAACGGCCAACCGAAGGTGGTGGACGAACCGGAGAGCATGCCGGAGAAGCCGTCGCCGTCGACCGCGATGCCGATGATGGTGAACGGGATCGCGATGATCATGGCGAAGATGAAGATCAGCAGCTGGGTGAGGAGGGTGATGCCGAAGATCCGCCACCACGAGCCCTGCACCAGCTTCGCCGAGCGCTTCAGCGAGGGGATCACGCCACCGCGCTCCAGCATCAGGGCGGGGGAGGCGAGGCTGAAGCGGATCATCAGCCAGATGGCCGCCGCCACGGCACCGAGTCCGCCGAGGAGGGTCAGGGCCACGCCTGCCGGGCCGCCGATCAGGAGACCCGGGAGCAGACCGACCATGACGATGCCGGCGCTCAGCGCCGCGAGCAGCAGGGTCAGGCCGATGAGCTGGAGGAGCCTGGGCCGGGCCTCCTGCCAGGCGGCGCCCAGCGAGACCGGGCGGCCGAGCACGGCGCGGCTGATGACGACGGTCAGCAGGGCCGCGCTGACCAGGGACGCCATCAGGGTCACGAGCAAGGCCGGTCCCAGGCCGACAAGGGACGCCTGGGCCGCTTCGAGGGACTGTTCGAGTGCCTCGGCGGGGGTGGCGTCCGGGCTCGTGGCGGGAACGTCGGGGACGAGATACCGCTGGGCCAGGATGTCGGCGATCTGGGAGATCACCGCGACCGTGACGGTGATCGCGAGGACGGTGCGCCAGTAGGTGCGGAGGGTCTTCACCGCGCCGTCGAGGATCTCGCCCATGCCCAGCGGGCGCAGCGGGATCACACCGGGCTTCGCGGCCGGCGGCCTGCCCCAGTGGACGTTCGGGGGAGGAGCGCCCCAGCCCGGGCCCTGGCCGGGTGCCGGGGGCGGAGTCTGGCCGGTCGGCGGGGACCACTGGCCGGCGGGCGGCTGGTCCTTGGACCACTGAGGGGCGGAGCCGTTCGCGTCGGCCGGAGCGGCGGGCCGGGGGACCCCGGAGCCGTCCTGGTCGTCGGAGGGGGCGGATCCGGGCGAGGTCCAGCCCGGAGTGTCGTTCACGGTCGTCCACCTCGGAGGAATGGTCGCGGTGCCGGATCGGCGAACCGGCTCGGTCACGGCGGCCGACACCTGACACGGCGGCGGGCCGGGTGCCATCGTGCCACGCGGGGCCCGCCCGTGGGCGGGAGCGGCCTTGTCCTTCGTACCTTTGTCCGGACCTTCGGTGTGCGAGCGGCTGGCGGGACCGTGCGGATACCCGATCATCACCACGGTCGAATCAGTCCCCACCACCGGCTCCGCACCCGAAGCCGACGCTGCCGTCCGGACCGCTGTCCGTGGTGTGGGCGGGGCCGTCGTCGAGGGCCCTGGCCATGCGGAGCAGCGTGCGCCCGAGGCCGTCGGGGACGGTGCGGGTGCTGAGCAGTCCGTATCGGACGGGGCCCGGGTCGAGCGCTGCGGGGCCTTCACGGGCGTACGCGGGGAGGCCTCCCGCGGATGCCGCGGTCGCGAGTCGGCGCCGCCCCGATCGGGTGGTCCGTCGGCGTCGGCCGCGGACAAGGCCGAGGGAGACGAGTCGGCGGGCGAGTTCGTCCACCTCGGGGGAGTGCCTGAGGGCCTCGGTGACCTCCTGGACGCGCTTGCTCCGTGGGCAGGCGGCGACGACCGCGCGTTCGACCGGATGCCGGGGACGTTCGTCGCCGACGCTGCGCAGGCGAGCGGCCCGCATGGTCAGCATCCCGCGCTCGGTGAGCGAGACGATCGCTGTCTCCACGACCCGGCGCTCGCCGCCGGCGAGGTAGGCGTAGTCGTACAGGTCCAGTGCCTCGCCGATGTTCTCCGCTGGTGTGCGGTGGTACGTCGTTGCCATACCGCCTCCCCTCTCCGGACGCGCCTTCGCGCGCATGGTTTCTCGGCGGGGGAGTTCCGGCTCGGGTATCGGCCGTGTTCAGAGGTTCTTCTGAGCTTTGACGGCCGTTGGGGGGAGCGGGATGTGGCGGGATCGCGCGGTCGAGTGCGATGCATGGGCCGGGCCGGGCGGCACGCGGTACGGTTCGGGGCGGCCACGGGGGCCACGGGGGTGACAGCCATGACTGACATCGACACCCACGGACACGGACGGTCATCAGTAGCCGATCCAGGACGTCACCGCAGGTCAGTGAGGTATCTCACCAGCCGCCTTGAGACTGATACGGAAATGGGATGATGTCGATATGAAGGGACGCGTTCTTGTCGTCGACGACGACACCGCACTGGCCGAGATGCTCGGCATCGTGCTGCGGGGAGAAGGGTTCGAGCCGTCGTTCGTCGCGGACGGTGACAAGGCGCTTGCCGCATTCCGGGAGGCCAAGCCTGACCTGGTGCTGCTCGACCTGATGCTCCCCGGAAGGGACGGCATCGAGGTGTGCCGCCTGATCAGGGCCGAGTCGGGTGTGCCGATCGTCATGCTCACGGCCAAGAGCGACACGGTCGACGTGGTCGTGGGTCTGGAGTCCGGGGCCGACGACTACATCGTCAAGCCGTTCAAGCCGAAGGAGCTCGTGGCCCGTATCCGGGCACGCCTGCGGCGGTCCGAGGAGCCGGCTCCCGAGCAGCTCACCATCGGTGACCTGGTCATCGACGTGGCGGGGCACTCCGTGAAGCGGGACGGGCAGTCCATCGCCCTGACCCCGCTGGAGTTCGACCTGCTCGTCGCGCTGGCGCGCAAGCCGTGGCAGGTGTTCACCCGCGAAGTGCTCCTGGAGCAGGTCTGGGGCTACCGGCACGCGGCCGACACCCGGCTGGTGAACGTGCACGTCCAGCGGCTGCGCTCGAAGGTCGAGAAGGACCCGGAGCGCCCGGAGATCGTGGTGACCGTCCGTGGTGTCGGGTACAAGGCGGGACCGAGCTGACATGAGCACAGGCAGTACTGCTCCGAAGCCCGGGGACCCGGGAGTCCGTACGGGGCGGGCTGCCGGACCGGGGCGGGGGGGCTCGCGTTCCGGCCGCCCGCCGCGCGGTGGAAGGCTGTTCAGGGACGGGGCGCCGGGTGGACCGGTCCTCCGGCTCTTCGCACGCTGGGTGCGCCGGCCGCTGCTGCCCGCCGTGCGGCTGTGGCGGCGGAACATCCAGCTGCGGATCGTCGCGGGCACCCTGCTGATGTCCCTGGGAGTGGTGCTGTTGCTCGGCCTGGTCGTGATCGGCCAGGTCCGCAACGGACTGCTCGACGCCAAGGAGAGGGCCGCACAGAGCCAGGCCGCCGGTGGATTCTCGGCTGCCCAGGACCGGGCGGCGACGACCCCCTCGGCACCCGGCCAGCAGGACGGCGGGCGCGCGGGTGCCTCCGTGAACTGGCGCTCCACGCTCGTCGAGCAGCTCGCCAGCGGTGGCCAGAGCGCCTTCAACGTGGTCGCGCTCTCCCTCGACACGGGTGAGGCCGCGAGTCGCGGCGCCCGGGCCTCCGGCGAGGTCGACCCGACCACCAGCATCCCCGCCCAACTACGGCACTCGGTGGCCCAGGGCACGGACACCTTCCAGAAGTTCACCCGCATCCACTACACCAGCGGCAAGGCGTCCGAGGCCGGTCTGGTGATCGGCAAGCGGCTCAACGACGCCGAGGGCACCCAGTACGAGCTGTACTACCTCTTCCCGCTGACCCAGGAGGAGGACTCCCTCACCCTGGTCAAGGGCACCCTCGCGACCGCCGGACTGTTCGTCGTGGTGCTGCTCGGCGCCATCGCCTGGCTCATGGTGCGCCAGGTCGTCACACCCGTACGGATGGCCGCCGGGATCGCCGAACGGCTCTCGGCCGGCCGCCTCCAGGAACGGATGAAGGTCACCGGCGAGGACGACATCGCCCGGCTCGGCGAGGCCTTCAACAAGATGGCCCAGAACCTCCAGCTCAAGATCCAGCAGCTGGAGGAGCTGTCGCGGATGCAGCGACGGTTCGTCTCGGACGTCTCGCACGAACTGCGCACCCCGCTCACCACGGTCCGGATGGCCGCCGACGTGATCCACGAGGCGCGGGTCGACTTCGACCCGATCACCGCCCGTTCCGCCGAACTCCTCGGGGACCAGCTCGACCGCTTCGAGTCGCTGCTCTCCGACCTCCTGGAGATCAGCCGCTTCGACGCGGGAGCCGCGGCCCTGGAGGCCGAGCCGATAGACCTGCGCCAGGTCGTGCGCCGGGTCATCGGCGGCGCCGAACCCCTCGCCGAACGCAAGGGCACCCGGATCGTGGTCGTCGGCGACAAGCAGCCCGTGGTGGCCGAGGCGGACGCCCGCCGGGTCGAGCGGGTCCTGCGCAACCTCGTCGTCAACGCCGTCGAACACGGCGAGGGCAAGGACGTGGTGGTGAAGCTGGCCGCCGCCGGTGGAGCCGTCGCCGTCGCCGTACGCGACTACGGCGTCGGACTCAAGCCGGGCGAGGCGACCCGGGTCTTCAACCGCTTCTGGCGCGCCGACCCGGCCCGCGCGCGCACCACCGGCGGCACCGGCCTCGGCCTGTCGATCGCGGTGGAGGACGCCCGGCTGCACGGCGGCTGGCTCCAGGCCTGGGGCGAGCCCGGCGGAGGTTCGCAGTTCCGGCTCACCCTGCCGCGTACCGCGGACGAGCCGCTGCGGGGCTCCCCGATACCCCTGGAGCCCGAGGACTCACGGCGCAACCGCGAGCAGGCGGCCGCCGGGCGCGCCCAGGACAGTGCCCGCCTCACCGCGGTGCCGGCGCAGCCCGCCGGAGACCGGACCCAGCTCCCCGTACCGCCGAGGCTGCCCGCGCCGACGCGGGCGACCGTCGACCCGACCGCCCTGCCCGGCAGCGGCTCCCGGGTCGTGGCGCGCGCGGCGACGGACAACGACGGCGGCGGGGCGGCGGGTCCGGCGACGGCAGATGCACACGGGAACGCGGAGCGGGAGGACGGGACACGTGGGCGCTGACTCCCGAAAGGGGCACGCGGGGCGGGGCTTCCGAATGAGGCACGGAGTGTGGGGCTTCCGAGTGGGGCACCCGGATCAGGGATTCCGCCCGGGGCAGGGGAGGAGCGCCCGCGCGGTGATGATCGCCGCGTGCGGCGGGCTCCTGGTGACCGGGTGCGCGACGATGCCCGACAACGGGGACGTCCAGCCGGTCGGGGGCGCCAACCAGGGCGACTCGCAGGTGCGGGTCTACGCCGTCGCACCCCGGGAGAACGCGAACCCGGACGAGATCGTCGACGGCTTCCTCGAAGCCATGACCAGTGACGACCCCGGCTTCGCCACCGCCCGCAAGTACCTGACCAAGCACGCCGCGCAGACCTGGAAGCCCGAGCAGAGCATCACCGTGCTCACCACCGCGCCCGACCGCGACCAGGCCGACCGCAACGCCGACCCCGACAACCAGGGCCGCGCCTATCCGCTCTCCGGGCGCAAGATCGCGACCGTGGACGACCGTCACGCGTACCAGCCGATCAGCCCCGCCAAGTACCTGCAGTCGATCCACGTCGTGCAGCAGCCCACCGCCAACGGCAAGGGCAGGGAGTGGCGTATCGACAGCCTGCCGCCCGGCCTGGTGCTCGGCGAGGCCGACTTCCTGCGCAACTACCGGTCGGTCAACAAGTACTACTTCGCCTCCAGAGAGGACTGGGTCGTCGCCGACCCGGTCTACATCCGGCAGCGCCAGGACCCCGTCACCCGGATGGACCCGGTGACGCAGACGGTCAGGGCGCTCCTCGAAGGCCCCACGGACTGGCTGAAGCCGGCCGTCGACTCCAGCTTCCCCTCCGGTACGGAGCTGAAGAAGGGCGTCACCACACTCACCACCGACGACCAGTCCACGCTCAAGGTGCCGCTCAACGCCAAGGCGGACCTGGTGGGCGGCGAGCCGTGCCGTCGGATGGCGGCGCAACTGCTGTTCACGCTGGGCGACCTGACCTCCGTACGCGTCGAGCAGGTGGAGCTCCAGGGGTCGAAGGGCCCGCTGTGCAGGCTCGGCAAGGGGCAGGCGGCGGAGTTCGCCGCGGTCCGGAACACGGACCGGGACGAGAACCCGTACTTCGTCGACGAGCACCACAAGCTGATGATGCTGGACGTCGGGGGCAAGGAGGCGAACGCGCCCACCGAGGTGCCCGGCCCGCTCGGCAAGGGCACCACGCGGCTCCAGTCGGTCGCCGTCGACCGGGGCGAGACCCGCGCCGCCGGGGTCGGGGAGGGCGGCCGCGAGCTGTACGTCTCCTCCATCACCACCGAGCAGGAAGCGGCGCCGGCGATCCTGCGCAGCAAGGCCGCCAAGCCCACCGAGCGGCTGTCCGCGCCCAGCTGGGACGGCCGGGGCGACCTGTGGATCGCCGACCGCGACCCCGCCGCGCCCCAGTTGTGGATGGTGCCCGACGGCACCGGCGACCCCGTCAAGGTGCGGACACCGTGGCCGGCGGACGACGTCAGGATCGAATCGCTGCGGGTCTCCGCCGACGGGGTCCGGATCGCCCTCGTGGTCACCCGGGGCGGGGACACGACCCTGCAGATCGGCCGGATCCAGCGGCAGACGTCGGGCGACGAACCGGTCGTCTCCGTGGACGACCTCCAGCCCGCCGCGCCCCGGATGGAGTCGGTGACGGCCGTCTCCTGGGCCGGGCCGAGCCGGCTGGTCGTCGTCGGCAAGGAGGCGGGCGGCGTCCAGCAGATCCGCTACCTCCAGACGGACGGTTCGACCTCGGCGAGTTCGGTGCTCCCCGGTCTGAACGGGGTCACCTCGGTGGCCGCGCCGCACGACGACTCCGTGCCGGTGGTCGCCGACTCGGGCAACGACGGCATCGTGCGCCTCGCGCCGGGCACGAACTGGCAGCCGATGGTCAAGACCGGGACCTCGCCGGTCTATCCGGGGTAGCGATTCCCACCACCGGTCGGGGTGGCCGACCCCGGCACCCCGCCGCGTGACCTCCGCGGCGGGCGCGGCGGGGCGCACCTGACGTACTCCGGGGGCACCCGTGGGTTTTCCACAGGGGTGGCCGGGGTGCTCGGGAAGGCGCACAGTGGAGCCATGCGGGGGTGGTGGCGCGAGATCGCCGGGCTGGTGCTGCCGGTCGCCTGCGGAGGCTGCGGCCGGCCGCGCACGGAGCTGTGTCCGTCGTGCGAGGACGCCCTGACCGGGGCGGGGGAGGGGCCGCGCAGGGTGCGGCCGTCGCCCGAGCCGGCGGGGCTGCCCGTCGTCCATGCCGTCGCGCCGTACGCCGATGCCGTACGCGAACTCCTCATCGCCCACAAGGAACGCGGGGCGCTCACCCTCGCCCGGCCCCTGGGCGGCGCGCTCGCCGCCGCCGTGGAGACCGCTGCCGGGGTCACCGAGGGCCCCGGGGCGCGACCGCTGCTCCTCGTACCGGTGCCGTCCTCACGGCGCTCCGTGCGGGCGCGTGGCCACGATCCGACGCGCCGTGTCGCACTGGCCGCGGCGGCCCGGCTGCGGAGCGCGGGACGGCCGGCGCGGGTCGTGCCCGTGCTGCGGCAGCGGCGGTACGTGGCGGACCAGGCGGGTCTCGGAGCCCGTGGACGGCTCGCCAACCTCACCGGCGCGCTGGAGGTCGTGCCCGGCGGCGGGCGGCTTCTCGGGGCGGGAAGGGTGGTGCTCGTCGACGATCTGATGACCACGGGAGCCTCGCTGGCGGAGGCGGCGCGCGCCCTCGGAGCCGTACACCTTCCGTTCATTCCTGGAATACCGCACGGGTTACCGGCAGGTTTACCGGACGGTTCGGCGCAGCACGGATTCGAACAGCGGGTAGCGGCTGTGATCGCATCCTCTCCCGCTTCGTTCGAAATAAACCGGAACTCGCCAGGAACTTGGATCGTTGCAGGTGGTGAGAGGTGAAAGCACTCGAACGGAGCTATGTCGCGGTAGCGGGTGCCGACACCCGTCCGAAGGGGCTATGTTCGGTTGTGAGGAATGGTGAAAGCCATCGCCTCACCGAATACATGGTTGCGCCTACAGGACAGGAGTTCAGGGCGAATTAACCTCTTGTCGATGGGGTGGGGATCTTGTCGACTGGGGAGGAGGAGGTGAAAGTCGCCAAGTCCGAGCTCCGGTAACCACCGGAGTCTGGTGCAAAGGGAGATGCCCGGCGGCCGAGAGAGCCGACCAGGGCGATCCGGGAACGGAGTTCTGCGTGGACATCGTCGTCAAGGGCCGCAAGACCGAGGTGCCCGAGCGGTTCCGCAAGCACGTGGCCGAGAAGCTGAAGCTGGAGAAGATCCAGAAGCTCGACGGCAAGGTGATCAGCCTCGACGTCGAGGTGTCCAAGGAACACAACCCGCGGCAGGCCGACAGGTCGGACCGCGTGGAGATCACCCTCCACTCCCGAGGCCCGGTGATCCGGGCGGAAGCCGCTGCGGCCGACCCGTACGCGGCGCTCGACCTCGCCAGTGACAAGCTCGAGGCACGACTGCGCAAGCAGCACGACAAGCGGTACACCCGCCGTGGAAACGGCAGGCTTTCGGCGGCGGAGGTCGGGGACGTGGTGCCCGGCGCCGCCCAGCTCAACGGAGACGGCCAGCTCGTCGCCGACGAGTCCGACAAGGTGCCCACCACGATGATGGGCTCGATCGAAGTCCAGGGCGAGGGCCCGCTGGTGGTCCGCGAGAAGACCCACCGGGCCGCACCGATGACGCTCGACCAGGCTCTCTACGAGATGGAGCTGGTCGGACACGACTTCTACCTCTTCGTCGACTCCGACACGAAGCAGCCGAGTGTCGTCTACCGCCGGCACGCGTACGACTACGGCGTCATCCACGTGGAGAGCGACCCGCTCGCCGAGGGTGGCGGCGCCGGCGGTGCGCTCGGCGGCTGACCGCCGCTTCGCGCCCCCCCACACCCCAATTGCCTCTCACGGTGCCCCTGGAGCGCTCTTCGCGCCCCCAGGGGCACCCCCGTGCGCCTGCGGATCACCCCGTTGCCGCCGGAGCATGAAAGCATGGCGTGCACGCCAACCGGTGCTCCCTGAGTAGCGGTTGGAGGACCGGAAACGAATTCAGGCCACGGCCTTCAGGGGGAGGAACGATGGCGGACAGCTTCGGACCGGTGCTCAGCGGGCGTGAGCACGGTAGCGCGGCCCCGGAGGGATCGGATTCGGACAGCGACACATTCCGCAAGGAGCCGATCCGGGTCCTCGTCGTGGACGACCACGCCCTCTTCCGTCGCGGACTGGAGATCGTCCTCGCGCAGGAGGAGGACATCCAGGTCGTCGGGGAGGCCGGGGACGGGGCGGAGGCCGTCGACAAGGCAGCCGATCTGCTGCCGGACATCGTCCTGATGGACGTACGGATGCCCCGGCGCGGCGGCATCGAGGCGTGCACCTCCATCAAGGAGGTGGCCCCCAGCGCGAAGATCATCATGCTGACGATCAGCGACGAGGAGGCCGACCTCTACGACGCGATCAAGGCGGGGGCCACCGGCTACCTCCTCAAGGAGATCTCCACCGACGAGGTCGCGACGGCCATCCGCGCGGTCGCGGACGGGCAGTCGCAGATCAGCCCCTCGATGGCGTCCAAGCTCCTCACCGAGTTCAAGTCGATGATCCAGCGCACCGACGAGCGCAGACTCGTGCCCGCGCCCCGGCTGACCGACCGTGAGCTGGAGGTCCTCAAGCTGGTCGCGACCGGCATGAACAACCGGGACATCGCCAAGGAACTGTTCATCTCCGAGAACACCGTGAAGAACCACGTCCGGAACATCCTGGAGAAGCTTCAGCTGCACTCCCGGATGGAGGCCGTCGTCTACGCGATGCGGGAGAAGATCCTGGAGATCCGGTAGCCGGGCCGTGTCCGGGGAAGTCCCGCGCGGGCCGCGGCGCCCGGCCATGACCTAGCCCAGGGCCGCGACCAGGTCCTTCGCCAGCTCCGGGGCGTCCACCCGCTCCACCTTCACCGCGTCGCAGCCGACCCATTCGGCGGCCTCGCGCAGCGCCCGTGCCACCGCCGGTACGGCCTTCGGGCCGTCGAGCGTGACCTGACGGGCGACGAGCGTGCCGCCCTCCCGTGCCGGGTCGACCCGGCCGACCAGACGGCCGCCGGCGAGGACCGGCATCGCGAAGTAGCCGTGGATCCGCTTCTGCTTCGGCACGTACGCCTCCAGACGGTGCGTGAAGCCGAAGATCCGCTCCGTGCGGGCCCGCTCCCAGATCAGCGAGTCGAACGGCGACAGCAGGGTCGTACGGTGTCGGCCGCGCGGCTCCGAGGCCAGCGCCGCCGGGTCCGCCCAGGCGGGCTTCCCCCAGCCCGCCACCGTGACCGGCACGAGGCCCGCGGCCTCGACCACCGCGTCGAACTGCTCGCCCTTGAGCCGGTGGTAGTCGGCGATGTCCGCGCGCGTGCCCACGCCCAGCGCCTCGCCCGCCTGCCGGACAAGGCGTCGCACGCACTCGGTGTCGTCGAGGTCGTCGTGGAGCAGGGCCTGCGGGATCGCCCGCTCCGCCAGGTCGTACACCCGCTTCCAGCCGCGCCGCTCGACCACGACCACCTCGCCGTACATCAGCGCCCGCTCGACGGCGATCTTGGCGTCCGACCAGTCCCACCACTCGCCCTTGTTCTTCGCGCCGCCCAGCTCGGTCGCCGTCCGCGGCCCCTCGGCCCGCAGCTGGTCGATCACCTTGTCGTACGCCCCCGCCGACAGCTCGTGGCCCCAGTGCGGGCGGTCGCGGTAGGCGCGCCTGCGGAAGGCGAAGTGCGGCCACTCCTCGACGGGCAGCACGCAGGCCGCGTGCGACCAGTACTCGAAGGCGTGGGAGCCGGTCCAGTAGGCGTCCTCGACCGTCGTACGGCCCACGGCGCCCAGCCGCGCGTACGGAATCAACTCGTGCGAGCGGGCCAGGACGGAGATCGTGTCGAGCTGGACCTGGCCGAGCCCGCGCAGCACCCCGCGCACCCCGGCGCGGCGGTCGGGCGCACCCAGGAAGCCCTGGGCTCGCAACGCGATCCGGCGGGCTTCGTCGGCGGACAGTTCGGCGGCGGCGCGCGGCACAGTCGTCATGGACCGCACCCTAGGCCCCGGCACTGACAGCCGATCTCGCGTGCCAGGTCAGGGCCTTGACCGGCAGGACACCGCTACGGCCTGGAGGCGGGTTCCTCGCGGGCCGGGAGGTACGGCAGGGGGCTCGGGAGGCCGAAGTCGGAGGGGAGCAGGGCGGCGATCCAGCCGTCCCGGAGCGTGCCCTTGTTGGTCAGGGCGGCACGCTGGGCGCCCTCCATGACGAAGCCGACCCGCTCGGCCACCGCGCGCGAGGCGACGTGGCCGATCTCGGCGCGCCAGACCAGGCGGGTGCAGCCGAGCCCGGTGAAGGCCCAGTGGGCGACGGCCCGGACGGTCTCCGTCATGTATCCGCTGCCGCGGTGCTCGCCGGCCAGCCAGTAGCCGACCTCCCAGACGCCCATGCCGCGGCTGCTCAGGGTGACGGCGGCGAGCAGCGGTCCGCCGGCCAGCGGTTCGACGGCGAAGGTGTACTCGGTGTCCTCACGCCAGCCGTCGGGCACGAGCCGGTTCAGGAAGAACTCGGCGTCCTGGCGCGTGTAGGGGTCGGGGACGACGGTCCAGCGCCGGATGTCCGGGTCCTGACAGATGGCGTACACCGCGTCGGCGTCCTCGGGAACGAAGTTCCGCAGCCGCAGTCGGTCGGTGGTGAGGGTGATCGGCTCCATGTGTGGATTCTGGTGAGCAGCCCGACCGGATGCGAACACTTTTCGGGTGGGGCGGCACCTTCCGCCCACCTCGTGCGTTCTCTTTCCGGGCGGACGTACGGCTCCGGCACTGTGGGCCTCCCTTCGCGAGGGCGGTCTCGCTTACGATGGCCGTTGCGGTGGGGACCACCTGCCGTGCCCGCGCTCGCGTCCATGACAAGACCCAGTGCCAGGCCCGACCGGCAAGGAGACCAGCCTCAGTGTCCGTCTTCAACAAGCTCATGCGTGCAGGCGAAGGAAAGATCCTGCGCAAACTGCACCGCATCGCGGACCAGGTCAACTCCATCGAAGAGGACTTCGTCAACCTCTCCGACGCCGAGTTGCGGGCGCTCACCGATGAGTACAAGCAGCGGTACGCCGACGGCGAGAGCCTCGACGACCTGATGCCCGAGGCCTTCGCGACGGTGCGCGAGGCCGCCAAGCGTGTTCTCGGTCAGCGCCACTACGACGTCCAGCTGATGGGTGGAGCCGCGCTCCACCTCGGTTACGTCGCCGAGATGAAGACCGGTGAGGGCAAGACCCTCGTCGGTACCCTCCCGGCGTACCTCAACGCGCTCTCCGGCAAGGGCGTGCACCTGATCACGGTCAACGACTACCTGGCCGAGCGTGACTCCGAGCTCATGGGCCGGGTCCACCGCTTCCTGGGTCTGACCATCGGCTGCATCCTCGCCAACATGACGCCGGCCCAGCGCCGTGAGCAGTACAACTGCGACATCACCTACGGCACGAACAACGAGTTCGGCTTCGACTACCTGCGCGACAACATGGCGTGGTCCCAGGATGAGCTCGTCCAGCGCGGCCACAACTTCGCCTGTGTCGACGAGGTCGACTCCATCCTCGTCGACGAGGCCCGTACGCCGCTGATCATCTCCGGCCCGGCCGACCAGGCGACGAAGTGGTACGGCGACTTCGCCAAGCTCGTCACCCGTCTTTCCAAGGGCGAGCCCGGCAACCAGCTCAAGGGCATCGAGGAGACCGGCGACTACGAGGTCGACGAGAAGAAGCGCACCGTCGCCATCCACGAGGCCGGTGTCGCCAAGGTCGAGGACTGGCTCGGCATCGACAACCTCTACGAGTCGGTGAACACCCCGCTCGTGGGCTACTTGAACAACGCCATCAAGGCGAAGGAACTGTTCAAGAAGGACAAGGACTACGTCGTCATGGACGGCGAAGTCATGATCGTCGACGAGCACACCGGCCGTATCCTCGCCGGCCGCCGCTACAACGAGGGCATGCACCAGGCGATCGAGGCGAAGGAAGGGGTGGCGATCAAGGACGAGAACCAGACCCTCGCCACCATCACCCTGCAGAACTTCTTCCTGCTGTACTCGAAGCTCTCCGGCATGACCGGTACGGCCATGACCGAGGCCGCCGAGTTCCACCAGATCTACAAGCTGGGCGTCGTCCCGATCCCCACGAACAGGCCGATGATCCGCAAGGACCAGTCCGACCTGATCTACCGGACCGAGGTCGCCAAGTTCGCCGCCGTCGTCGACGACATCGCGGAGAAGCACGAGAAGGGTCAGCCGATCCTCGTCGGCACGACCTCCGTCGAGAAGTCCGAGTACCTCTCGCAGCAGCTCTCCAAGCGCGGTGTGCAGCACGAGGTCCTCAACGCCAAGCACCACGACCGCGAGGCCAGCATCGTCGCCCAGGCCGGCCGCCGCGGCGCCGTCACCGTCGCCACGAACATGGCCGGTCGCGGTACGGACATCAAGCTCGGCGGCAACCCGGACGACCTCGCCGAGGCCGAGCTGCGCCAGGCGGGTCTGGACCCGGTCGACCACGTCGAGGAGTGGGCCGCGGCCCTCCCCGCCGCCCTGGAGCGCGCCGCGAAGGCCGTGAAGGCGGAGTTC
This sequence comes from Streptomyces sp. NBC_00250, assembly GCF_036192275.1. Taxonomy (NCBI): domain Bacteria; kingdom Bacillati; phylum Actinomycetota; class Actinomycetes; order Kitasatosporales; family Streptomycetaceae; genus Streptomyces; species Streptomyces sp. NBC_00250. The sequence continues at coordinate 5,654,770 of NZ_CP108088.1, forward strand.
GAGGAGGTCAAGGAGCTCGGCGGGCTGTACGTCCTCGGTACCGAGCGCCACGAGTCCCGCCGTATCGACAACCAGCTGCGCGGTCGTTCCGGCCGTCAGGGCGACCCGGGCGAGTCCCGCTTCTACCTCTCGCTCGGTGACGACCTGATGCGCCTGTTCAAGGCGCAGATGGTCGAGCGCGTGATGGCCATGGCCAACGTGCCGGACGACGTGCCGATCGAGAACAAGATGGTCACCCGGGCGATCGCCTCCGCCCAGTCGCAGGTCGAGACCCAGAACTTCGAGACGCGCAAGAACGTCCTGAAGTACGACGACGTGCTCAACCGGCAGCGCCAGGTCATCTACGGCGAGCGCCGCCGCGTCCTGGAGGGCGAGGACCTGCACGAGCAGATCCAGCACTTCATGGACGACACGATCGACGACTACATCCGCCAGGAGACCGCCGAGGGCTTCGCGGAGGAGTGGGACCTCGACCGTCTGTGGAACGCGTTCAAGCAGCTCTACCCGGTGAAGGTCACCGTGGAGGAGCTGGAGGACGCGGCCGGTGACCGAGCGGGCATCACCGCCGAGTTCATCGCCGAGTCGATCAAGGACGACGGCCGCGAGCAGTACGAGACGCGCGAGAAGCAGCTCGGCTCGGAGATCATGCGCGAGCTGGAGCGGCGCGTGGTCCTGTCGGTCCTGGACCGCAAGTGGCGCGAGCACCTCTACGAGATGGACTACCTCCAGGAGGGCATCGGCCTGCGCGCCATGGCGCAGAAGGACCCGCTGGTCGAGTACCAGCGCGAGGGCTTCGACATGTTCACCGCCATGATGGAGGGCATCAAGGAGGAGTCCGTCGGCTACCTGTTCAACCTGGAGGTCCAGGTGGAGCAGCAGGTCGAGGAGGTCCCGGTGCAGGCGAGCAGTCCGTCGCTCGCCAAGGAGGACGCGGTGCCCGCCGGCGCCGGTCGTCCGGAGATCCGCGCCAAGGGGCTCGACGCCCCGCAGCGGCCGGACCGGCTGCACTTCTCCGCGCCGACCGTGGACGGTGACGGCGGTGTCGTCGAGGGTGACTTCTCCTCGGACGACGTCGACTCGGGTGACGGGATGACGCGGGCGGAGCGCCGCAAGGCGCAGAAGAACGCGGGTGGCGGGCGTCGTCGCAAGAAGTGACGCCGGCTGAGAGCTGAGCGGAGGGGTCGGTTGCCCGGTGGGCGGCCGGCCCCTTCGTCATGCGGGGTGGGGTGCCGTGCCCAGGCCGTCGAGTTCCACCGCGGCGCAGCGCCAGCGCTGGTCCTCGCCGCGCTCCAGGCGGAACGCCATGGCCCGTACGCGGGCGCCGGTGGCGATCGTGGCGAAGGCCTCCACCGCGGTCCGGTCGTCGTCCACCTGGACCGAGCAGCGGCGCAGGACCGGGCGGGGGCCGAGCGAGCGCAGGGGCGTCTCCGGGGCGATCCGGACGAGCTGCTCGTACGCCTCGCCGACGGTGTGCCCCAGCATCCAGTGGACCGGGCGTTCGCCGCTGAGCACGGCGAGGAGCCGCTCGGCGAAGACGGTGTGCGGCGGGAGGGCGCGCGGGCGGCTCGTGCGGGGGTGGGTGCCCGCGGGGCCGCGGGGGCGGGTGCCCGCGGGCCCGCCGGGGGCCCGGCGGGGGCGTGGGGTGCCGGTGGTGGTGAGGGTGGTGGTGCTCATGGTGGGCCTGCCCCTGTCGTCGCGTCACCGAGTGATACCGGTCAGTAACTTTCCGTTGGGGATCTTGTACGGGTGGGCTCGGAGGGGCCGCAAGGAGTCCGCCGCCGCCGGGCGGGTCGAAAACGGAATCACCTATCCGGGTGACGCGGGAGAAAATCGACTCTCGGGGGGCCTGAGAAGGGCCTCGCGGGGTGGACGTACGCCGACTCCGGCCGGCCACCCCGAAGGGGGACTCCGCGGATATCCTGAGGGCCTCTCCGTCTACGAAAGCGGCCAGCCATGCGCGTGTACGTCCCCCTGACCCTCCCCGGTCTCGCACAGGCGCACAAGGCGGGCGAGCTGGGCCCCGGTCCGCTGACCGCCTACGCCGTCACCCCCGCCCTGCGCGAGTGGTACGTCTCCGACGACATCGAGGAACTGGAGTACGCGGCGCTGAACCGGGCCGCGTCCGCCTCCCTGCGGCTGCTCGCCGGCGACCCCGAGGCGCCCCGGCGCCGGATCGTCGTCGCGATCGACGTCGCCGACAAGGACGCCGCCACGGACCCCGACGGGGCACTCACCGTGAGCTCCATCGGCGAGGTCCGGATCGCCGGGCCCGTCCGGCTCGCCAAGGCGGCGGCGGTGCACGCGGACGCGGACGACGCGGAGGCGGACGTGACGGCGGCGGCGGACGCGCTGGGCGCGGCGGACCAGGGGGACGACGACGCGCAGTTCGTCGTCGACGGGGCCGAGGACCACGAGCTGCTGTGGTTCGGCGTGCAGGAGATTCCCGCGCTGCTGGGCTGAGGTCCCCGGGTCTTGGGTGTCGGTGGCGGCGGGTACCGTCTTTCCATGGGGAAGCACGACGGCTTGCGCGGCAAGCATCTGGTCTGGGACTGGAACGGCACACTGCTCGACGACATCGGCGCGGTCATCGGGGCGACCAACGCCGCGTTCGCCGAGCTCGGGCTCGAACCGATCACTCTTGAGCGGTACCGCGAGCTGTACACGGTGCCGGTGCCCAAGTTCTACGAGCGGCTCATGGGGCGGCTGCCCACCGACGCCGAGTGGTCCGTCATGGACGGCGCCTTCCACCGGCACTACTGGGAGCGGGCCGAGGGGTGTGGGCTGACCTCCGGGGCCGCGGAGCTGCTCGCGGCGCGGCAGGAGTCCGGGTTCACGCAGTCGCTGTTGTCGCTCGCGCCGCACGCGGATTTGATACCGCTGGTGCGGCGGCACGGGATCGCGGAGCGGTTCGTGCGGATGGACGGGCGGGTGGACGCGTCCACGGACGGGAAGTCGGGGCACATGGTGCGGCACCTTGCCGCGCTGGGCGGTGTGCCGGCGGACCGGGTCGTCGTCATCGGTGACGCCGCGGACGATGCGTTGGCCGCGGCGCATGTGGGGGCCCGGGCGGTGCTCTACACCGGGGGGTCGCACAGTCGGGCGTCGCTTGAGCGGGTGGGTGTGCCGGTGGTGGACTCGCTCGTCGAGGCCGTGGCTGTCGCGGAGGAGCTGGTCTAGCGGCTTGCGGGTCCGCCGGGTGGTGGGCGGGGCTCGCGGGGCCGGGTGCGGCCCGGTGGGGCGGTGTGCCCACCCGACCGGGTGCGGCCCGGTGGGGGGTTGTGCCCACCCGTTCCGCCCCTGCGGAACGTATGCCCACAACCCCCGGCGCGGGTCAGCTCTTGGCTCGGAGGACCTTCAGGAACTCGCGCATCCAGGTGGGGTGGTCCGGCCAGGCCCTTGAGGAGACCAGGAGGCCGTCCACCACCGCCGCGCTGTCCTGGAAGGTCGCGCCGGCCGCCTGCATGTCCAGCTCCAGCGCGGGGTACGCCGTGACCCGGCGGCCCTCCAGGCCGCCGATCGCCGCCGTCAGGAGCGGGCCGTGGCAGATCTGGGCCACCGGCTTGTCCGCGTCGAAGAAGGCCTTGAGGATCTTGCGGAGCTCCGGGTCGTTGCGCAGGTACTCCGGGGCCCTTCCGCCCGGGATCACCACGGCCACGTACGCGCCCGGGTCGACCTCCGAGAAGGCCAGGTCGGCGGGCCAGGTGTAGCCGGGCTTCTCGGTGTACGTGTCGAAGCCGGGCTCGAAGTCGTGGACGACGAAGCGCAGCTGTTTGCGGGCGGGGGCGGCGATGTCGACCTCGTAGCCCTCTTCCAGCAGCCTCTGGTAGGGGTACATCACCTCCAGCGACTCCGCCGCGTCACCGGTCACGATCAGGATCTTCGCCATGGCTCTCCCAGATCACAGATGGTCGGTCTGCCGTGCTGCGTCCATGCTCGCGCACGTGCCGCCCCCGACGGGGCGCTTTGCCAAGAGGACATGTGTCGCTGTCCAGAACGTCAAACTTCCACCCCCTCTTTTGTACACATACGGACCATGACGGTTCGGGGGGCGAGGGCGATAGGCTTTTGCCGTGATCAGCGCGATACGCCGAGGGGGCAGTGAAGCCCCCGGCTGCCGCCCGGTCCGCGACAGCGGCCGGGCCGACAGCGCGTTCGCCGATCCTCTCCGTCCGGGCGCGCCGCTCTCCGTGGCCGATAACGACCCGGGCATCTCTCATTCGGGCATAACGTCGTCTTCGACCGGAATCACCGCGTCGAGGCGTCGTTGTGTCCTTTCTTCCACCGACGTCACGCAACGGCGCGCGACAGGAGTCAGAGGACATGCAGACCAAGCTGGACGAAGCCAAGGCCGAGCTGCTCGAAAGGGCCGCTCGGGTAGCTGAGCACAGCCCGGTCGGGGGGCGACTTCCGACGGGCCCGGAGGGTGCCGGGGAGCGCCCGGACCGGGACACCGTGCTCGAGTACCTCCAGCGCTACTACCTGCACACGGCGCCGGAGGACCTCGGCGACCGGGACCCGGTCGACGTGTTCGGTGCCGCGCTCTCTCACTACCGGCTCGCGGAGAACCGTCCGCAGGGCACGGCGAACGTGCGTGTGCACACTCCGACGGTCGAGGAGAACGGCTGGACGAGCAGCCACTCCGTCGTCGAGGTCGTCACCGACGACATGCCGTTCCTGGTCGACTCGGTCACCAACGAGCTCTCGCGCCAGGGCCGCGGCATCCACGTCGTGATCCACCCGCAGGTCCTCGTCCGCCGTGACGTCACCGGCAAGCTCATCGAGGTCCTGTCGGCGCAGATCCAGGGCGATCTGCCGCACGACGCGCTCACCGAGTCCTGGATCCACGTCGAGATCGACCGTGAGACCGACCGCGCCGACCTCAAGCAGATCACCGCCGATCTGCTGCGCGTCCTGTCCGACGTCCGCGAGACGGTCGAGGACTGGGACAAGATGCGCGACGCCGCGCTGCGCATCGCCGAGGGCCTCCCGGCCGAGCCCACCGCCTCCGACCTGCGCCCGACCGAGGTGGAGGAGGCCCGCGAGCTGCTGCGCTGGCTCGCCGACGACCACTTCACCTTCCTCGGCTACCGCGAGTACCAGCTGGTCAACGGCGACGCCCTGTCCGCCGTGCCCGGCACCGGCCTCGGCATCCTGCGCTCCGACCCGCAGCACGCGGGCGACGACCAGGGCCACCACGCCCACCCCGTCTCGCCGTCCTTCAGCCGGCTGCCCGAGGACGTCCGCGCCAAGGCGCGCGAGCACAAGCTGCTGATCCTGACGAAGGCCAACAGCCGCTCGACCGTGCACCGCCCCTCGTACCTCGACTACGTCGGTGTGAAGAAGTTCGACGCCGACGGCAACGTCATCGGCGAGCGCCGCTTCCTCGGCCTGTTCTCCTCGGCCGCCTACACCGAGTCCGTGCGCCGCGTTCCCGTCGTCAAGCGCAAGGTCCAGGAGGTCCTGGAGGGCGCGGGCTTCTCGCCCAACAGCCACGACGGCCGCGACCTGCTCCAGATCCTGGAGACGTACCCGCGCGACGAGCTGTTCCAGACCCCGGCCGACCAGCTCAGGTCCGTCGTCACCAGCGTCCTGTACCTGCAGGAGCGGCGCCGGCTGCGGCTCTACCTGCGCCAGGACGAGTACGGCCGCTACTACTCGGCCCTCGTCTACCTGCCGCGCGACCGCTACACGACCCGCGTCCGGCTGCGGATCATCGACATCCTGAAGGAGGAGCTCGACGGCACCAGCGTCGACTTCACCGCCTGGAACACCGAGTCGATCCTGTCCCGGCTGCACTTCGTCGTCCGCGTCCAGCCCGGCACCGAGCTGGCGAAGCTCACCGACGCCGATGTCGACCGCATCGAGACCCGGCTCGTCGAGGCCGCCCGCTCCTGGTCCGACGGCTTCGCCGAGGCGCTGAACGCCGAGTGCGGCGAGGAGCGTGCCGCCGAGCTGCTGCGCCGTTACGGCAACGCCTTCCCCGAGGGCTACAAGGCCGACCACTCGCCGCGCGCGGCCGTCGCCGACCTGGTCCACCTGGAGGCCCTCGCCCGTACCGGCGGCGGCAAGGACTTCGCGCTCTCGCTCTACGAGCCGGTCGGCGCGGGTCCCGGCGAGCGCCGCTTCAAGATCTACAAGACGGGTGACCCGATCTCCCTCTCCGCCGTGCTCCCGGTGCTCAACCGGCTCGGCGTCGAGGTGACCGACGAGCGGCCGTACGAGCTGCGCTGCGCCGACCGTACGCACGCCTGGGTCTACGACTTCGGTCTGCGGATGCCCCTCGCGACCGGCAACGGCGGCGACTACCTCGGCGACGACGCCCGCGAGCGCTTCCAGGAGGCCTTCTCCGCCACCTGGACCGGCGAGGCCGAGAACGACAACTTCAACTCGCTCGTCCTCTCCGCCGGGCTCACCTGGCGCGAGGCGATGGTGCTGCGCGCCTACGCGAAGTACCTGCGCCAGGCCGGTTCGACGTTCAGCCAGGACTACATGGAGGACACCCTCCGCAACAACGTCCACACCACCCGGCTGCTCGTCAACCTCTTCGAGGCCCGGATGGCCCCGGAGCGCCAGCGTGCCGGCACCGAGCTGATCGACGCGCTCCTGGAGGAGCTGGACGCCGCCCTCGACCAGGTCGCGAGCCTGGACGAGGACCGCATCCTGCGGTCCTTCCTGACCGTCATCAAGGCCACGCTGCGGACGAACTTCTTCCAGCTGACGGCGGACGGGAAGCCGCACTCGTACGTGTCGATGAAGTTCGACCCGCAGGCCATCCCGGACCTTCCGGCGCCCCGCCCGGCCTTCGAGATCTGGGTGTACTCCCCGCGCGTCGAGGGCGTCCACCTGCGCTTCGGCAAGGTCGCCCGTGGCGGTCTGCGCTGGTCCGACCGCCGTGAGGACTTCCGTACGGAGATCCTCGGCCTGGTCAAGGCGCAGATGGTGAAGAACACCGTCATCGTGCCGGTCGGCGCCAAGGGCGGCTTCGTCGCCAAGCAGCTCCCGGACCCGTCCGTGGACCGTGACGCCTGGCTGGCCGAGGGCATCGCCTCGTACAAGACCTTCATCTCGGCGCTGCTCGACATCACCGACAACCTGGTCGCGGGCGAGGTCGTGCCGCCGGTCGACGTGGTCCGCCACGACGAGGACGACACCTACCTGGTGGTCGCCGCCGACAAGGGCACCGCGACCTTCTCCGACATCGCCAACGGCGTCGCGGAGTCGTACGGCTTCTGGCTCGGCGACGCCTTCGCCTCCGGCGGCTCCGCCGGATACGACCACAAGGGCATGGGCATCACCGCCCGCGGTGCCTGGGAGTCCGTCAAGCGGCACTTCCGCGAGCTGGGCCACGACACCCAGACCGAGGACTTCACGGTCGTCGGCGTCGGCGACATGTCCGGCGACGTCTTCGGCAACGGCATGCTGCTGAGCGAGCACATCCGCCTGGTCGCCGCCTTCGACCACCGGCACATCTTCATCGACCCGAACCCGGACGCGGCCGTCTCGTACGCCGAGCGCCGCCGGCTCTTCGAGCTGCCCCGCTCGTCCTGGGCCGACTACGACACCTCGCTGCTCTCCGCGGGCGGCGGCATCCACCCCCGCAGCGCCAAGTCCATCCCGGTCAACGCGCAGGTCAGGGCCGCCCTCGGCATCGAGGACGGCATCACCAAGATGACCCCGGCCGAGCTGATGAAGGCCGTGCTCCACGCGCCCGTCGACCTGCTGTGGAACGGCGGCATCGGTACGTACGTCAAGTCCTCGGCCGAGTCCAACGCCGACGTCGGCGACAAGGCCAACGACGCCATCCGCGTCGACGGCCAGGACGTGCGCGCCCAGGTCGTCGGCGAGGGCGGCAACCTCGGCGCGACCCAGCTGGGCCGCATCGAGTTCGCCCGCACCGGCGGCCCCGAGGGCCAGGGCGGCAAGGTCAACACCGACGCCATCGACAACAGCGCCGGCGTCGACACCTCCGACCACGAGGTCAACATCAAGATCCTGCTCAACGGGCTCGTCGCCGAGGGCGACATGACCGTCAAGCAGCGCAACAAGATCCTCGCGGAGATGACCGACGAGGTCGGCACGCTCGTCCTGCGCAACAACTACGCGCAGAACACGGCCCTGGCCAACGCCGTCACCCAGTCGCCGTCCCTGCTCCACGCCCACCAGCGCTTCATGCGTCGCCTGGGCCGCGACGGGGCCCTCGACCGGTCCCTGGAGTTCCTGCCCAACGACCGGCAGATCCGCGAGCTGCTCAACAACGGCCGCGGTCTGAGCCAGCCGGAGCTCGCCGTCCTCCTCGCGTACACCAAGATCACGGTGGCCGACGAGCTCATCGGTACGGAGCTGCCGGACGACCCGTACCTGCGCGGGCTGCTCCACGCGTACTTCCCGACGCTGCTGCGCGAGAAGTTCACCGAGGCCGTCGACAACCACGCGCTGCGCCGCGAGATCATCACCACCGTCCTGGTCAACGACACCGTCAACACCGGTGGCTCGACCTTCCTGCACCGCCTCCGCGAGGAGACCGGCGCGTCGATCGAGGAGATCGTCCGGGCGCAGACCGCCGCCCGTGTCGTCTTCCGCCTCGGCCAGGTCTGGGACGCCGTCGAGGCCCTCGACAACCAGGTGCCCGCCGACGTCCAGACCCGGATGCGGCTGCACTCCCGCCGGCTCGTCGAGCGCGGCACGCGCTGGCTGCTCAACAACCGGCCGCAGCCGCTCCAGCTCACCGAGACCATCGAGTTCTTCTCCGAGCGGGTCGAGCAGGTCTGGGCGCAGCTGCCGAACCTGCTGCGCGGCGCGGACCTGGAGTGGTACCAGTCGATCGTGGAGGAGCTGACCGAGGTCGGCGTGCCGGAGGAGCTCGCGCTGCGGGTCGCCGGCTTCTCCTCCGCCTTCCCGATCCTCGACGTCGTCGCGATCGCGGACCGGACGGGCAAGGACCCCCTCGCCGTGGCCGAGGTCTACTACGACCTGGCCGACCGGCTGCGGATCACCGACCTGATGGACCGGATCATCGAGCTGCCGCGCAGTGACCGGTGGCAGTCGATGGCCCGCGCGTCGATCCGCGAGGACCTTTTCGCGGCGCACTCGGCGCTGACCGCGGACGTCCTGGCGGCCGGAAACGGCGCGGCGAGCCCGGAGCAGCGGTTCAAGGACTGGGAGGAGAAGAACGCGGCGATCCTGGGCCGCGCGAAGTCGACCCTGGAGGAGATCCAGGGCTCGGACACCTTCGACCTGGCGAACCTGTCGGTGGCGATGCGGACCATGCGCACGCTGCTTCGTTCGCACAGCTAGTGGCTTGAGCGAGAAGGGCCCCGCCGGACGTCCGGCGGGGCCCTTGCCGTTGTGCGTGCTACGCGGACTCCTCCGGGGGTCCCGTGACCGTCGACGTCCACAGGCGGCGGGCGGCGAGCAGGGACGCCGCGAGCAGCAGGCCGTTGCGGAGCGCCATGACGGTCAGCCCCTGGGTGGTGCCTTCGATGACCTGGTCGTACAGGACGGGGTAGGCGAGTGAGCTCAGTGCGGCCGCCGGGAGGAGGAGCAGGGCCACCGGGCGCATCACGGTGTCGCGTGAGGTCAGGCAGACGGCGGCGAGGCCGAGCAGCCAGACCATGTACTGGGGGCTGATCACCCGGCTGGTGGCGGTGAACAGCAGGACGGCGGTGAGGGCCGCGTCGAGCGGGGTGGCCGCGGTCCAGCGGTGGGCCCGCAGGCGCCACAGGAGCAGCCAGCCGAAGGCGATGACGGTGAGCAGCAGGGCGAGGTGGCCGAGGCTGGAGACGTACGGGCCGACGTACTCGAAGGCCCCGTAGCGGAACTCGACCCTGCCCGGCCAGCCGCCGGTGGCCTTGGCCAGCGCGAGGGCCGTGCCGCCGAGGGATTCGATCTGGATGCCGCGGCTGCCCTGCTGGCGCAGGAAGCCGAGGGATTCGGAGAAGAAGAGGCCGAGGGTGGCGAGGAGGGCGAGGGCCGCGACGACCGCGGCGGTCCAGGCCTCGCGGGTGGTACGGCCCCGGGGGGTGCCGATCAGGGTGAGTGCCGGCCAGACCTTGACCATCGCGCCGATGCCCGCGAGTGCCCCGCCGAGCCGGTGGGCGGCGGTCGAGCGGGCGTTGACGGCGAGCAGCGCGAGGACGGCGAGGGCGGTGGTCTGGACGTCGTACCGGGCGAGCGGCAGGTGCAGCAGCAGCGGCAGGCCGCAGACCCAGATCCAGGCGCCGTGGGTGAGGCGGGCGCTGTCGGCGCGGGCGAGGGCGGCGGTGACGACCGCGTCGGCGAGCAGGGTGATCGCGACGAACGCCTGGAAGTACGTCAGCCAGGGGAGGAGGCCCGGCGACATGATCACGAGCCCCGCGCCGGGCGGGTACTGCCAGGTGACGTCGCCGGGCGGGAAGGTGCCCTGCGCGAACTGCCCGTACCAGTACCGGTAGAGGTCCACCTCGCGGCCGACCCCGCCGATGCCGAGGGTGTCGCGGAGGAGCAGCAGCACCATGCCGGCGCGGGCCAGCAGCCAGACGGAGGCGAGGGCGAGGTAGGGGCCGCGGCCGACCGTGACGAAGGTGGCGGAGGTGAAGGTGTCCGAGTCGAACGGCGACCGGGTGCGGTGGGGGGGCTCGGTCCCCGTCCGGTGCGGGGCGGGGGGCCCGGTCCCGATCCCGTGGGGCGACTGAGGGTGATCGTTCGTCATCCCTCCGCACTGTAGCCCTTAATGCGTCATTTGCCCGGTTTCCCGGGCCCCGTTCCGGGCCCTGTCGCCGTGAACTCCTCGTACGCCGCCACCACCTCCTTCGCCGGGCCGTCCATCCGCAGCGTGCCCGCCTCCAGCCACAGGGCCCGCTCGCAGGTCTCCGTGATGGTCGAGTTCGAGTGGCTGACCAGGAAGACCGTCCCCGCCTCCGCGCGCAGCTCGTCGATCCGTTCCTGGCTGCGGCGGCGGAAGCGGGCGTCGCCGGTGGACAGGGCCTCGTCGATGAGCAGGACGTCGTGGCTCTTCGCGGCGGCGATGGAGAAGCGCAGTCGGGCCCCCATCCCGGAGGAGTACGTCCCCATGGGGCGGGAGATCGCGTCGTCCTTCTCGTTGATGCCGGAGAAGTCCACGATCTCGGCGTAGCGCGCCCGGACCTCCGCGCGGCTCATGCCCATCGCGAGACCGCCCAGGATCACGTTCCGCTCGCCGGTGAGGTCGTTCATGAGGGCGGCGTTGACGCCGAGGAGCGAGGGCTGGCCGTGGGTGTAGACGTGGCCCCGCTCGACGGGCTGGAGGCCCGCGATGGCCTTCAGAAGGGTGGATTTCCCAGATCCGTTCGAACCGATCAGGCCAATTGCCTCGCCCCGGTAGGCGACGAAGCTGACGCCCTTCACGGCGTGGACGCGGTTGCCGGGGGGAGTGGCGTCGCCGCGCTCTGCGGTGCCGTGCTTTGCGCTGCCGCGCTTTGCGTCGCCGCACCGCAGGATCTTGCTCAGCGCGGCCGTCGCGGTACCTCGGCCGCCTGTGGGGCCTCCGCGGACGGTGTACGTGATGTGGACGCCGTCGACCACGACGGTGGGGGTGCCCTGTTTGTCAGCCACGGCCGTACGTCTCCTCCGCCTTCCAGAACCAGATGAAACCGCCCCCGAAGGCCAGCAGGGCCCAGCCGGCGGCGAGCGCCCAGACGTGCGGCGGCAGCTGTTCCGAGGTGTAGCTCCCGATCAGCGCGAAGCGCACGAGGTCGATGTAGACGGCCGCCGGGTTGCACTGGAGGGCCAGCACCACGCCCCCGGGGAAACGGCCGCTGCTCGCCAGGTTCTGGATCGACCACATCGCGCCCGAGGCGTACATCCAGGTGCGGAGCACGAACGGCATCAGCTGCGAGATGTCCGGGGTGCGGGCCGCGAGCCGGGCGAGGGCGAGCGCCACACCCGTGTTGAACAGCGCCTGGCAGAGCAGCGCGGGGACGGCGAGCAGCCAGCTCCAGGTGGGGAACTCGCCGAGGCCGAACAGGATCATGACGAGCGCGGCGAGCGAGAGCAGCAGCTGCTGGAGCTGCTGGAGTGCCAGCGAGATCGGCAGGCTCGCGCGGGGGAAGTGCAGGGCGCGGACCAGGCCCAGGTTGCCGCTGATGGCCCGGGTGCCGGCCAGGATCGTGTTCGAGGTGAACGTCCACACGAAGATGCCGGTGATCAGGAAGGGCACGTAGTCGGCGACGCCCTGCTTCGCGTCCATGAGGACGCCGAAGATCAGGTAGTAGACGGCGGCGTTGAGCAGCGGGGTCATCACCTGCCAGACCTGGCCGAGGCGCGCCTGGCTGTACTGCGCGGTCAGGCGGGCGGTCGCGAAGGCCGTGATGAAGTGGCGGCGGGACCAGAGCTGCCGGGTGTAGGCGGGCAGTGAGGGGCGGGCCCCGCTGACGGTGAGGCCGTGGCGCAGGGCGAGCGCGCGCAGGTCCTCGGTGGGGGCCGCCTGTGGAGGGGCCTTCCCGGTGGGCGGGGAGAGGGTCTGGGTGGTCACGGGCGGGCGCTTTCGACGAAGGGTGCGGGCATCCTCGGCGATGGAACGGGTCCGTATCGTCGTTACGTGGAGACTAGGGCGACTCGACGTCGGAACGCAACCGTATCGTCGTGACGCATCCGGGGCGTCGCCTTTGGTTAGGATGCCGTTCATGACCGAACCGACCCCCCGCCGCGCCCCCGCCGGAGCCGCCGTACTCCGCGAGGACGTGACCGAGGCCATCCGCGCCGCCGTCTTCGAGGAGCTCGCGGCCGTCGGCTTCGCCCGGATGTCCATCGAGGGCATCGCGCGCCGCGCGGGCGTCGGCAAGACCGCCGTCTACCGGCGCTGGAAGTCCAAGCTCGCCCTCGTCCTCGACCTCGTCGGCGCCTTCGCCACCCAGGGCCTGCCGGCGCCCGCCACCGGCTCCCTGTACGGGGACGTGCGCGCGCTCCTCGAAGTGGCCTCGCACGCCCTGCGCCACCCGGTCGCCTCGCAGGTCATCCCCGACCTGCTCGTCGAGGCGGCCCGGCACCCCGAGATCGCCGAGGCCGTCACCGCCGCGCTGCTCGACGGCCAGCAGGGCGTGGTGACCCGGATCGTCCGCGAGGCCGTCGCGCGCGGCGAACTCCCGGCGGGCGCCGACCCGGGCCGTGCCCTCGACCTGGTCGTCGGGCCGCTCTACTGGCGCCTCGTCGTCGTCCGTACGCCGCTGCCTCCGGGGTACGTGGACGATCTGACGCGGTCGGCGGTGGCCGCGCTCAAGGCCTGAGCCAGGGAGTGTCCGGCGGACCATGGCGAGGGCCGAACCCGATCCGCCGGACAGGGCCGAGGTTGACGCCGATCCCGCGGGACAGGGCCAGGCCGACGCGATCCGCCGGACAGGCCCTACTTCACCGCGCCCGCCATCACCCCGGAAGCGAACTGGCGCTGGAACGCGAAGAAGACGACCAGCGGCACCACCATCGACACGAACGCCCCCGGCGCCAGCACGTCGACGTTGTTGCCGAACTGCCGTACCTGCTGCTGGAGCGCCACCGTGATCGGCGGCGACTGCGAGTCCGCGAAGATCAGCGCGATCAGCATGTCGTTCCAGACCCACAGGAACTGGAAGATCCCCAGTGAGGCGATCGCCGGACCGCCGAGCGGCAGCACCACCTGGGTGAAGAGCCGTAGCTCGCCCGCCCCGTCGAGCCGCGCCGCCTCCAGGAGCTCGCGCGGGATCTCCGCGAAGAAGTTCCGCAGTAGGAAGATCGCGAACGGCAGTCCGAAGGCCGTGTGGAAGAGGACCACCCCGAGCGTCGTCTCGAAGAGGCCCACCGCGCCGAAGAGCTTCGACACCGGGACGAGGGCGACCTGCACCGGGACCACGAGCAGGGCGACCACCCCGAGGAACCACCAGTCCCGGCCCGGGAACTCCAGCCACGCGAACGCGTACCCGGCGAACGAGCCGAGGAGGAGGACCAGCAGGGTGGACGGGACCGTGATCAGGACGGTGGAGACGAGGGAGCCGGTGATCGTGTCGTTCGCGAGGAGACGGGTGTAGTTCTCGGTGGTCAGTTGGGCCGGCGCCGTGAACACCTGCCACCAGCCGCTCGCCGCGATGTCCGGGGGCGAGCGGAGCGAGGAGAGCAGCAGCCCCACCGTCGGCAGCAGCCAGAACAGACCGGCCAGGACGAGGAACACCCGGACCGTGCCCCCGGCGGCCCGGGCCGCAGCCCGCGCGGCGAGCGTCGGGCGGGCGCGGGAGCCCGGGGGCGGCGCGGAGACGTCGGTACGCGCGCGCGTGCGGGTGGCGGGGGAACTCATCGGCGGGCCTCCCGGCGCAGGCGGCGGATGTTGAGGACCATCACCGGGACCACCAGGAGCAGCAGCAGGACGGCGATGGCCGAGCCGATCCCGAGATCGGCGTCCGTACCGAACGACGAGCGGTACAGCTGGAGCGCGAGCACGTTCGCGTCGTCCTGGGCCGAGCCCGGCGCGATGACGAACACCAGGTCGAAGACCTTGAGCACGTTGATCATCAGGGTGACGAGGACGACCGCCAGGACCGGGGCGAGGAGCGGCACCGTGATCCTGCGGAACACCTGCCACTCGTTCGCCCCGTCCACCCGTGCCGCTTCGAGCAGTTCGCGCGGGACGGCCGCGAGCCCGGCGCCGATCAGCACCATCGCGAACCCGGCCCACATCCACACGTACGAGCCGATGACGGCCGGGGTGACGAGCGAGGGGCCGAGCCACTCCACGCCGTTGTACTGCTCCCGGAAGTTGCTCGCGGGCAGGCGCAGTACGGCTCCGTCGGCGCGGTCGGCGGGCAGCGTGAAGCTGCCGTCGGCCGCCGCCGTGGTCCTGGCGACCACCTTTCCGTCCCGTACGGCCTCGATCCGCAGCCCCGCGAGGCCCAGTTCGGTCGGATCGACGGCGTTCTGCCGACCGCCGCCGCCCCGGGTGAAGTCCAGCCAGGCCGTGCCGGCGATCGTGTCCGGCGCGGGAGCCGGCTGCCGGGCCGGGCGGGCCTCCTCCGGCATCTGCCCCGGCGCCACCCCGATCAGCGGAAGCCGTACGGGCTTCCCGGCGCGGACCGGCTCCTCGGTGACGAACGCGCCGCCGTCGGCCGCCTTCAGCGGATGGACGGGCAGCGGCCGGGCCCGGGGGAAGCCGGAGGACTCGGCGAAGGTGTCGTGGACCCCGACCCAGACGGCGTTGGCGACGCCGCGGTCCGGGTCCTGCTCGTAGACCAGCCGGAAGATGATCCCGGCGGCGAGCATCGAGATCGCCATCGGCATGAAGACGACCAGCTTGAACGCCGTACCCCAGCGCACGCGTTCGGTGAGCACGGCGAAGACCAGGCCGAGGGCGGTCGCGACCGCCGGGGCGAAGACCAGCCAGATCACGTTGTTGCGGACGGCGGTGCGGAGCGAGTCGTCGGTGACCAGGGCGAGGTAGTTGTCCAGGCCGACGAAGGAGGTGCCCGAGCGGTCGAAGAACGAGCGCTGGACGGAGTATCCGATCGGGTAGACGACGAGCGCGCCGAGCAGGAGCAGGGCGGGGAGCAGGAACCCCGCCGCGACCGTCCTGCTCCTGCTTCCGGCCCTGTGGGGAGTGGTGTGCCTCGGCATGCCGGGGCCTCAGCCCTTCGCCGCGGCCCGGTACGCCTTCTCCGCGTCCTTCTCCAGACGCGCCTGCGTCCCCGCGATGTCCTTCGGGTTCTTCAGGAAGTCCTGGAGCGCCTTCCACTCGCCCTTGCCCGGCGTCCCGCCGAAGGACTGCGGCATCTGGTCCGACATGTCGAAGCGGAAGGAGTCACCGGCGCCGATGAGCGCCTTCGCGATCTCCCGCTGGACGTCGTTCGGGTACGCCGACAGGTCCAGGTTCTTGTTGGGGGAGAGGAAGCCGCCCTCGGCCGCCCAGATCTTCGCCGCGTCCGCGGAGGCGAGGAAGGCGAGCAGCGCCTGCGCGCCCTTGGTGTCCTTGAGGGCCACGGCCGCGTCGCCGGCCGTCACCACGGGGGTGGTGCCCGTGCCGACGGTGGGGAACGGGAAGACCTTCGCGTCCGTGCCGATCTTCGCCTTCGTCTGGGCGATGTTGACGGCCGCGAAGTCGCCCTCGAAGACCATCGCCCCCTTGGGCTGGTCGCCGCCCGTGAACGTCTGGGTGACCGAGACCGGGTACTCCGTCTGCAGCGCGCCGCTCGTGCCGCCCGCGAGCAGGGCGGGCTTGCCGAACAGTTCGCCGAGTGTGGTCAGGGCGGCGGTGACGGACGGGTCGGTCCACTTGATGGTGTGCTTCGCGAGCTGGTCGTACTTGGCCGGGCCCGCCTGGGAGAGGTAGATGTTCTCGAACCAGTCGGTGAGGGTCCAGCCGTCCGCGCCGCCCACCGAGACCGGGGTGACGCCGGAGGCCGAGATCGTCTCGGCGGTGGTGAGGAACTCCTTCCAGGTCTTCGGCTCGGTGGCGCCCGCGCTCTCGAAGACGGCGGAGTTGTACCAGACCAGGGACTTGTTCGCGGCCTTGAAGTAGACCCCGTACTGGGTGCCGTCGACCGCGCCGAGCTCCTGCCAGCCGCGCGAGTAGTTGGCGGCCAGCTGGGCCTCGGCCTCCGGCCCGACCGGCTTCAGCCACTTCTGCGCGGCGGCCTGCTGGATCGCGCCGACCTGCGGGAGCATCGCGACGTCCGGCGGCGAACCGCCCGCGATCTTCGTACCGAGGAAGTTCACGATCGGGTCCTGGGCGGGCACGAAGGTGACGGTCGCGCCGGTGCGCTTCTCGAACTCCTTCAGGACCTTGGTGAAGTTCTCCTGCTCGGGGCCCGTCCAGACGGCGGCGACCTCGATCTTCTCGCCCTTCAGGGGGAGGGCGCCGCCGCTGGGCCCGGATTCCCCCGGATCCTTCTCGGCCCCGCCGCCACCGCACGCCGCGAGGGTGAGTGCGGTGATCGCCGTGAACGCCGTGATGGTCACCGCGGTCTTGCTGCGTGGACGAAGAGTTGTCCGCATCGCTGCCCCGTCTCTCCCGTGCGCTTCGCTGTCCCGTGCCGACAGGTCTACGCCCGGTGACCGGGCCCCGCAATACCGCCTTCCGTGTCAACTGGGCGATCGTGACGTCCTCGTGACGTGACGTCAGCTGTGGGCCGCAGGGGTCAGCGGGGGCACGGGAGCCGCCTCGACCGAGCGTGCGGCCCGGTCCAGCGCGCTGGCGAGGAGCGCCAGATCCGTCGGACCGTTGCCCAGCTCGCGGACCGGGCGACGGGTGGGCGGATCACCCATCCGCTCCCACTCCAGCGGGACGACGGTGGGCCGGAGCGTCGCCGTCCGGGGGATCCGTCCGGTGACTCGGCCCGCCTGGAAGGGGGTCACCCGGCCGTCCGGATGCCCGAGGCGTCCGCGCCCGGCGGCCGGTACGTCCGGTCCGGCGGTCACCGGCGGCGCGTCGAGCACGATCCGCAGCCGGGCTCCGTGGGCCAGCTCGGTGTCGGCCGTCCGGTCGGGGCGCGCGGAGGTCGCGACGAGGTGCACGCCGAGCCGCTCGCCGTTGCGCGCGACGGCCTCAAGAGCCCGCACGACGGAACCGGCCGCGGGCCGCCCGGAGGCGCCGAGCGCGGGCGCGACGAGAGCGTCGTAATCGTCGACGAGCACGATGAGCCGGGGGAGGTGGGCGGGGCTCGCGGCGCGCACGGGGTCGTGCTCACCGGTCGCGGGACGGGGAATCCGCCCGGCCGTCTCCTCACCCGCGGAGCGGAGCACGCGCCCGCTGCCGTGGCCGACGACGTCCTCGGCTCCGGAGCGGTGCACGCGCCCGCTGGGGCGGTCCGTGAGATCGCCGTCGCCGGTACGAAGGGTGCGGCTGCTCGCACGGTCGTCGCCGTCCCTGCGCGGCAGCCGCCCACTGGGCGTATCGGCCAGATAGGCGTCGCCACCCGCCCGCGTACGGGCACTGGACCGCTCGTCGAGCGAGCCGTCCCCGGCACGGGACACGCGCCCGCCGGCTCGGCCGCCGAGGTCGTCGGCCCCGGGGTACGGGACCCGGCCGCTGGAGGGCCCCGTCAGGTCGTCGTCGCCCGCGCGGAGCGTGCGGCTGCTGGGGCGCCCGCCCACGTCCTCCGACCCGGGGTACGCGCTCCGGCCGCTCGGCCGGCCGTCGAGGTCGCCGGAGTACGTGATCCGGCCGCTGGGCCGGCCACCGAGGTCGTCCGAACCGGGGTACGGGCCGTCCGTGCGGCCGCTCCTCGTGCTCGGGAGGGCGCCGATCGTGCCGTCGCCCGTGCGCAGCGTGCGGCCGCTCCGGCGGTCCGCGAGGTCGCCGGATTCCCGGAGACGGACGGTCGCGCGGGCACCCTGCGGCACGGACTCCGCCGCGCTCGGGGCGCGCTGGCCGATCAGCCGGTCGGCGGCGGGCGCCGCGCGCGGGCCCCGGCGGTCGGCGAAGTGGCCGTCACCCAGGATCTCGGCCCGGCGCTTGAGCTCCGCGCCGAGCGCCTGCGCGAACTCCCGCATCCGCACCGGGTCCGAGGCGACCAGATGCTCGGTCACATGCGGCAGCTCCGTGCAGACCGCGAGTCCTTCGCCGCGCTCGCCGCCCGCTCCGTCGACCAGGAGCAGGCCGAGCCGGTCGGGGCGGCCACCGGCCGCGAGCGAGGCCGCGATCGAACGGAGCAGCTCCGTGCGTCCGCTTCCCGCCGGGCCTTCGATCAGCAGGTGCGGACCCTCCTTGGTGAGGTCCACGGCCAGCGGGCCGCGCGGCCCCGCACCGAGGACCGCCGTGCCGTCCCCGGCAGAGGCCCAGCGGGCCATCAAGGAGGCGGGGGTGGCACGGGCGAGCCCGAGTTCGTCGAGGAGACGGGCCGACGGGGGCAGCGCGGCGGCACGCGCGCCCGGAACCGCCGTCGTGTCCGTACGCAGCGGGGCCAGCGCGCGGCCGAACCGCTCGGCCCAGGCGACGGAGACCGCGTCGACCACGCCGACGGTGCCGTGGCCCGCGACCCGCCCGCCGGAGGTCCGGAGCAGCCGCAGTGCCGTCGCCACGTCGCCGCTGAGGAGCGCGGCGGCCCCGCACTCGCGGAAGGCGAGCGAGGCGGCGCACGCCGTCTCGTACGTGGCGGCCACCGGGGAGACGGGGGAGGCCGAGGGCGCCTCGGCGAGGCAGAGGAGGTGGATGCCGGCCGCCGCTCCGGCTCCGGCCAGTCGCGCGACCGTCTCGCGCAGCGCCGCGGAACCGGGGTCGCCGTCGACGATCACGACCGTCGTCGGCCCCGTGTGGCGGGCGGCCGCTTCGGCGACGGACGAGCGGTCGGCGCTGGGCCAGCCGGGCCCGAGCGGGCCGTCGTCGAGCCGTCGGGTCAGTTCCGCCGTACGGGCCTGGGCCTGCTCGCGGTCGTACGCCAGGAGCAGCCGGCAGTCCTGGCCGTGGGCGGGCCGGACGTGCGGGAGCCAGCCGAGCCAGCCCCAGGCCCGGCGCCGCTCGTCGAGGGAGCGGTTCCGGTCGGCGCTGATGAGCACGATCTCCAGATCGGCCGGGGAGTGCAGGGCGGCGAGCTGGGCGACCACCGAGCGGGCGAGCCCCGCGAGCCGGTCGGCGGGGCCCGCGAGGCCCAGCGAACCGGCCTCCCGGAGTCCCACCGTGACCGGCACGCCGGAGAGCTCGGCGCGGTCCGTCGTGCCGAGCCGCACCACCAGGGACTCGGGGTGGTCCTGGCCGCGCTCCCAGAGCCGGGGGCCGGGACCGAGGGCGGTGAGCAGGACGGTGGCCGGATCGGGCCAGGTGTCGGCCACCGGTGCGGGCGCGGCCGAGCCGTCCCGCGCGCCGGTGCCGGTCCGGGCGCCCGCGTGGGTGTCCGGTGCGGTACGGGGGCCGGCGGTGGGGGCCGGGAGCTCCTCGCGCCCGCCCGCCAGTCGCCGCGCCCAGGCGCCGAGGCCGCGCTTGCCACCGGGGCGCGGGGAGGGGGCGTCGGCCGGTTCCGAGCCCGCGTCGACGCGGGACGGGCGGGTCCTGCCGTGGGCCTCGCCGCCGGGCCCGTCGGCACCGCCGGCCTGGTCGCCCGCGCGCGCGTGACCGGCGCCGGGGGAGTCCGTACCGCGAGGGGCACCCGGGGCGTACGGGTCGGTGTACGCGCTCTCGGGGGTCCCGCCGAGCGGCACGCCGCGCGCCCCGCCGTGGGTGGTGTCGTCCGTCGGGCCGCCGGCCGCCGTGCGGGGCACGCCCGCGTGGGAGGGCCGGTCGCCCAGGTCCGCCGGTGCCCGTCCGTCGGCTCCCGGCGGCGCGACGCGCAGGTGGCCCTCGCCGTCCGGGGCCGTCGCCCTCGTGTCCGTACCGCCGAGGTCGTCGCCGGGGCCGGTCAGGCGGAGGGCGGACTCGCCGAGGCGCAGCAGCGCGCCCGGGCGGAAGCCGACCGGGCGGTCGCCGACCGGTACGCCGTCGAGGGTCGTGCCGTTCGTCGAGCCCCGGTCGGCGACCGTGACGCGGCCGTCCTCGCCGACGGTCACCGTGCAGTGGGCGCGGGAGACGTCCGGATCGTCGAGCGGTACATCGGCGTCCACGGAACGGCCGATTCTGATCGGTCCGCCGTGCAGCAGATGCACTCCGCCCGCGTCCGGGCCCGCCACCACGTGCAGCCGGGCCGCGGCCGTCTCGCCGACCCGGTCGTCGGGGCCGGGGACCTGGAGGGAGAGGACCGCGCCGTCGACCAGCGGGGGTTCGCCGAGCACGCAGCGGCGGCCGTCGAGCCGCTCCGCGCCCGCGTAGAGCACGGTGGTGCCCGAGGCGGAGGTGTCGGGGCCGGTGACGGCGGCGGCGAGATTCGAGGCCACGGCGGCCAGGGCCGTCCCGGCGGGGGCCGTGACGAGCACGTCGCAGGTACGTCCGGCGCCATGGCCGGCGTACGGCGCGAGGACGGTCAGCCGGATCTGCATCGCCGTCAGCGGTCCCTTCTGCGCGAGATGCCCGGCAGGGGAACCGCCCTGTGACTCCCCCCACCCGGCACGGACGCGTCGCCCGGTACAGGTCGGCACGGCGCGGGGGCTCCCGACCCCACCGATGCGACGTGCTGGAGGCATCCTCGCACCTGCCACCGACAACCCGCCCCCGGGTCGGCCGGAAGTGATCTTGAATGGTCGGCTGTGAACGCAAAAGTGCCTGGTTGAGCATGCCTTCGGAACATGCCCGGCAACCGTCCGGCCTCCCGAAGCGTCTTCTTCCGGACAGAAGCCGGACAGAAGGACGGGTCCGGACCGGATGCCTCCGGTCCGTCGCGGCCCTCCGCCCGGCCCACCCCGGACAGGAGCCGGAACCCCACCGGCCCCGTCCACCGACATCGGAACCGGCCTGTGGACGACCGGTCTCCACCCCGTTCGGCGGCACTAAAGTGGGTCGGACACCCGGACGGGTCACAACAGAGACAGGGACCCAGGGAAACACCACCGGACCACTCCAGGACCACGATCAGCAGGGAGCGCGTGACGTGCGGCCTATCGGCAGCAAGTACCTGCTCGAGGAGCCGCTCGGCCGCGGCGCCACGGGCACCGTCTGGCGAGCCCGCCAGCGGGAGACGGCGGGCGCCGATGCGGCCGTGCCCGGCCAGCCCGGCGAGACCGTCGCGATCAAGGTCCTCAAGGAGGAGCTGGCCAACGACGCGGACATCGTGATGCGCTTCCTGCGCGAGCGGTCCGTGCTGCTCCGGCTCACCCACCCCAACATCGTGCGCACCCGCGACCTGGTCGTCGAGGGCGATGTCCTCGCGCTCGTCATGGACCTCGTCGAGGGCCCCGACCTGCACCGGTACATCAGGGAGAGCGGCCCGCTCACCCCGGTCGCCGCCGCCCTCCTGACCGCCCAGATCGCCGACGCGCTCGCCGCCAGCCACGCCGACGGCGTGGTCCACCGGGACCTGAAGCCGGCCAACGTCCTGCTCGCCGAGCAGGGCGGCCAGATGCACCCGATGCTCACCGACTTCGGCATCGCGCGCCTCGCGGACTCCCCGGGCCTCACCCGCACCCACGAGTTCGTCGGCACGCCCGCGTACGTGGCGCCGGAGTCCGCCGAGGGCCGCCCGCAGACCTCCGCCGTCGACATCTACGGCGCGGGCATCCTGCTGTACGAGCTGGTCACCGGTCGGCCCCCGTTCGCGGGCGGCACCGCCCTGGAGGTCCTGCACCGGCACCTCAGCGAGGAGCCGCGCCGCCCCTCGACCGTGCCCGGACCGCTGTGGACGGTCATAGAGCGCTGCCTCAGCAAGGACCCGGACCGGCGGCCGAGCGCGGTGAACCTCGCGCGCGGTCTGCGCGCGGTCGCCGCCGGCATCGGCGTGCACTCCACGCCCGCCCAGATCGAGGCGGCCGACGGCGTCGGCGCGCTCCTCGCCCCGGACCCGGCACCCGCGCCGGTCCCGGGGACCCCGGAGGCCCAGGGGGCCGCCGACCCCACCCAGGTGCTGCCCAGCGGCGCCGGGACGGCGCCCCGGTACGACCCCGCCGGCGCGACCAGCGTCATGCCGACCAGCGGCCCGGCGGGCGCCGCCGACCCGACGGCCGTCATGCCCCCCGTACCGCCGGGCCCGCCGCAGTCCGGGCAGGGCGCGCAGTCCGAGGAGCCGCACCCCTGGCAGAACCAGCTGCGCGCGGCCCGCGACCGCAACGAGCAGACGCAGGTGCAGTACCTGGACCCGAGCCAGGACCCGCTGCGCCGACGCCCGCAGCGGCAGCCCCAGCAGCCCCCGCAGGACCAGCGGCCCGGCCAGTACGGGCAGCAGCCGCCGCAGCCGTACCAGCAGCAGCGTCCCGCTCCGCAGCGGCAGCAGCAGCCGTACCCGCCGCAGCAGCAGCACCAGCCGCAGCAGTACGCGCCGCCGCCCGCCCCGCAGCAGTACGCGCCGCCCCAGCAGCAGTACACCCCGCCGCAGCCGCCGCCCCAGGCCCCGGCCCCGCGCGAGCCGCGGCCGCCGCGTCAGCGCAGCGCCAACCCGGTGCGGATCCCCGGCCTCGGCTGCCTCAAGGGCTGTCTGGTCATGATCGTGCTGTTCGTGGTCGCGGGCTGGCTGATCTGGGAGCTGACCCCCCTCCAGGACTGGATCGCCGAGGGCAAGGGCTACTGGGAGGCCATCGGCGACGGCATCTCGACCGTGACCGACTGGATCTCCACGATCGGCGAGGCCACCGACTCCGGGGGTACTACCGGCGGTACGACAGGGCAGTGACACCGCGCCGCACCGCGTAGGACCACGTAATACTGCCGATTTATCGACTTCCGGGGAGTGATTTCCGCTCGGAAGTGACGTCCGGCGGCTGCGGACGCGTAACTTTGCACGCGAACCGCAGCCGCTGAGGGAGCAGTCTTGGCACGGAACATCGGCAGCCGCTACACCACCCACCAGATCCTGGGGCGGGGCAGTGCAGGAACGGTGTGGCTCGGCGAGGGGCCCGAGGGTCCCGTCGCCGTCAAACTGCTGCGCGAGGACCTGGCCTCCGACCAGGAGCTCGTCGGCCGCTTCGTGCAGGAGCGGACCGCCCTGCTCGGCCTCGACCACCCCCGGGTGGTCAAGGTCCGCGACCTCGTCGTCGACGGCAACGACCTGGCCCTCGTCATGGACCTCGTCCGCGGCACCGACCTGCGCACCCGCCTCGACCGGGAACGGCGGCTCGCCCCCGAGGCCGCCGTCGCGATCGTCGCCGACGTCGCCGACGCCCTCGCGGCCGCGCACGCCGCCGGGATCGTCCACCGGGACGTCAAGCCGGAGAACATCCTGCTCGACATGGAGGGACCGCTCGGGCCCGGCGGCGCCCACCCCGCCCTCCTCACCGACTTCGGCGTCGCCAAGCTGATCGACACGCCTGGCCGCACCAAGGCCACCCGGATCATCGGCACCCCCGACTACCTCGCCCCCGAGATCGTCGAGGGCCTCCCGCCGCGCGCCGCCGTCGACATCTACGCGCTCGCGACCGTCCTGTACGAGCTGCTCGCCGGCTTCACCCCGTTCGGCGGCGGCCACCCGGGCGCCGTCCTGCGCCGCCACGTCACCGAGACCGTCGTCCCGCTGCCCGGCATCCCCGAGGAGCTGTGGCAGCTGATGGTGCAGTGCCTGGCGAAGGCCCCGGCCTCCCGGCTGCGCGCCTCCGAGCTCGCCGCCCGCCTCAAGGACGTCCTGCCGCTGCTCAAGGGCATCCCGCCGCTCGACGTGGACGAACCGGACGCCGAGCCGGCGCCGGAGCCGTACGAGGAGGACGTGTACCCGGCCGGTACGGGCACGGGTGAGCCCGGACCGCGCCGGGCCGCCGTCCCGCTCGTCCCCGGATCCTCGGCCGACTCCAACCGCGACACCCACACCTCCATGCGCGTCCCGGCCCCCGACGAGCTCTCCGGCGGCCCCCTGGGCACGGCCCGCGCCCCGCGCCCCGCGGGCGCCCGCAGACCCGGCTCGGCCCGTCACAAGGCCGAGGCGGTCCGCAAGCGCCGGATCACCCTCACCATCGCCGCGGTCGTCGTCGCGGGCGCCCTCGGCGCGGGCGGCTACCTCGCGACCTCAGGGGACGCGGACACCCCGCCGCAGGACTCGAAGCAGTCCTCGCTGCCGTAACAGCGGCGGCGAGCCGTTACGCTGGACGCGTGGCAGTCGTCGATGTATCCGAAGAGCTGAAGTCCCTCTCCTCGACCATGGGGTCGATCGAGGCCGTCCTGGACCTCGAGAAGCTGAGGGCCGACATCGCCGTGCTCGAAGAGCAGGCCGCGGCCCCGTCCCTGTGGGACGACCCGGAGGCGGCGCAGAAGATCACGAGCAAGCTTTCGCACCTCCAGGCCGAGGTCCGCAAGGCCGAGACCCTGCGCGGGCGCATCGACGACCTCGCGGTGCTCTTCGAGCTCGCCGAGGAGATGGACGACCCGGACACCCTCGCCGAGGCCGAGACGGAGCTGACCTCCGTCCGCAAGGCCCTCGACGAGATGGAGGTCCGCACCCTCCTCTCCGGCGAGTACGACGAGCGCGAGGCGCTGGTCAACATCCGCGCCGAGGCCGGTGGCGTCGACGCCTCCGACTTCGCCGAGCGGCTTCAGCGCATGTACCTGCGCTGGGCGGAGCGCCACGGCTACTCGACCGAGATCTACGAGACCTCGTACGCGGAAGAGGCCGGCATCAAGTCGACCACCTTCGTGGTGAAGGCGCCGTACGCCTACGGCACGCTCTCCGTCGAGCAGGGCACCCACCGCCTGGTCCGCATCTCGCCCTTCGACAACCAGGGCCGTCGCCAGACCTCGTTCGCCGGTGTCGAGATCCTGCCGGTCGTCGAGTCCTCGGACCACGTCGAGATCGACGAGTCCGAGCTGCGCATCGACGTCTACCGCGCCTCGGGCCCCGGTGGCCAGGGCGTCAACACGACCGACTCGGCCGTGCGCATCACGCACCTCCCGACCGGCATCGTCGTCTCCTGCCAGAACGAGCGCTCGCAGATCCAGAACAAGGCGAGCGCCATGAACGTCCTCCAGGCCAAGCTCCTCGAGCGCCAGCGCCAGGAGGAGCGGGCCAAGATGGACGCCCTCAAGGACAGCGGCAGCTCCTGGGGCAACCAGATGCGCTCGTACGTCCTGCACCCGTACCAGATGGTCAAGGACCTTCGTACGGAGTTCGAGGTCGGCAACCCGCAGTCCGTCCTGGACGGTGAGATCGACGGCTTCCTGGAGGCCGGCATCCGCTGGCGCAAGCAGCAGGAGAAGTAGCCCCGAAGTACCCCGCGTTCGGGCCCCGCACCGTCAGGTGCGGGGCCCGTCGTCGTTCCGTCCGGCCGTGTCCGTCCGGTCGGCGGATTCGCTGACGCAAGCGGAAACAGGGCCACTGGGGCGCTTTGTCGACAAGGGAACTGGCGCCGCGGGGCCCGGAGTTCTGGGTTTACGTCACAGTTGCATCGTTGTATGTGGGACAGCTGGTGATCTTTCGGGCATCGCACGCGCAACGACCTTGACGCTTCATCGGAAAATCGGAAGGGTGGCGTACTGGCATGCGCATTTCTGGGGCGCGTGCGAGCGGGGGCCGGCCCAGTAGTGAGCCGCCTCTGCCGCGTGCCCCGAGCGCTGCCCCATGACGAGATGAGCTACTGGGGGTAGCAGCCAGATGACCAAGCAGATGCGAATCCGTATCGCGCGCATCGCCGCCGGTGCGGTGATCGCCGCCGGCGCGTCGCTCACCGCGGCGGGTGCGGCGCAGGCCGTGGGTGCCTTCAGCGAGAGTGACCCGACCCCGGAGCCCACGTGCCTCCCCGGGGACCTCGGTTGCGAGGAGACCACGCCGCCTCCGACCACCGAGCCGCCGACGACGGAGCCCACGACGGAGCCTCCGACCACGGAGCCGCCCACGACCGAGCCTCCGACCACGGAGCCGCCCACGACGGAGCCGCCCACCACGGAGCCGCCGACCACCGAGCCGCCCACCACGGAGCCGCCGGTCACCACGCCGCCGACCACCGACCCGGGCACCACGGAGCCGCCGGTCACCACGCCGCCGACCACCGACCCGGAGCCGGGCGACACGGACGGCCCCGGTCAGACCGAGGCGCCCGTCACCCCGGACGAGGACGGCGGGAACACCGACAACGGTGACGCCGGCACCTGCACCGTCGACCTCGACGGCGCCGAGTGCGTCGACACCGGCAACAACAACACCGACACCAACAACGCCGGCTCGCAGCCCGTGCAGCAGGGTCAGGCGAAGGAGGAGCTCGCCGAGACCGGTGCGGCCGAGACCTCGTTCCTGATCATCGGCGCCGCGACCATGATCGCCGGTGGCATCGGCTTCCGTATGCTGCCGCGTCTCGTCGGCGGTGGCCGTACCGCCGTCTGATCCAGCCGTGAGCGTGGATCCGTACGGCGCGTGACGTGCGGCGCATGACGTACAGAGCATGCGCCGCATGACGTACAGAGCATGAGGAAGGGCCGGGGAGCTTCTCCCCGGCCCTTCCTCATGGTTCCGGCTCGTGTGGACGCCGTACGGTCCCGCTAGACCGTACGGACCGCCGCGAGCAGTGCGATCGCGGCCAGCAGGGCGATCGCCAGCGTCAGCAGCATCGCGGGCGAGAGACCCTGCGGGGTCAGTCGCTCCCGGTTCGCGCGGCAGACGGGGCAGCGGCCCTCGGCGACCGGGGCCGCGCAGTTGGCGCACACCAGTCGGTCGTAGGTCATGCGCTCTCCTCCTCCCGCACTGGGTTTCACATCAGGACAACGTCCGGTGGGGTCCCGACGTTCCCCCTACCACTGTGCCAGCTCGACGGCGTTTCGGCGCGCCCCACCGGATTGCCCCCGTTCCGTCCCGAAGGGCGAAAAGGATAAACCTCGCAAGCCAGGACCGCGACTGCGCGGTCCTTCCCCGTTCGCGTAAGGTCACGCACACCTACTCCCGGCCGACCGTGGTGCATCCGTGATCCGATTCGACAACGTCTCCAAGTCCTATCCGAAGCAGAGCCGCCCCGCGCTCCGGGATGTCTCCCTGGAGATCGAGAAGGGGGAGTTCGTCTTCCTCGTCGGTTCCTCCGGCTCCGGTAAGTCGACTTTCCTGCGACTGCTCCTGCGTGAGGAGCGCGCCAGTCAGGGCCAGGTGCACGTCCTCGGCAAGGACCTGGCCCGGCTCTCCAACTGGAAGGTGCCGCAGATGCGGCGCCAGTTGGGCACCGTCTTCCAGGACTTCCGCCTGCTGCCCAACAAGACCGTCGCCCAGAACGTGGCCTTCGCCCAGGAGGTCATCGGCAAGCCGCGCGGCGAGATCCGCAAGGCCGTGCCGCAGGTGCTCGACCTGGTCGGGCTCGGCGGCAAGGAGGACCGGATGCCGGGCGAGCTCTCCGGTGGTGAGCAGCAGCGCGTCGCCATCGCCCGCGCCTTCGTCAACCGCCCCATGCTGCTGATCGCCGACGAGCCCACCGGCAACCTCGACCCGCAGACCTCGGTCGGCATCATGAAGCTGCTCGACCGCATCAACAGGACAGGGACCACCGTCGTCATGGCGACCCACGACCAGAACATCGTCGACCAGATGCGCAAGCGCGTCATAGAGCTGGAGAAGGGCCGACTCGTCCGCGACCAGGCCCGCGGCGTCTACGGTTACCAGCACTGAGCAGGTAGGGGACTCAACACACCATGCGCGCTCAGTTCGTGCTCTCCGAGATCGGCGTCGGTCTCCGGCGCAATCTCACGATGACGTTCGCCGTCATCGTCTCCGTGGCCCTCTCGCTCGCCCTGTTCGGCGGCGCGCTGCTCATGCGCGAGCAGGTCAGCACGATGAAGGACTACTGGTACGACAAGGTCAACGTCTCCATCTACCTCTGCACCAAGGCCGACGCCGCCTCCGCGGCGGGCAAGTGCGGCAAGGGCGCGGTCACGGCCCAGCAGAAGGAGCAGCTCCAGGCCGACCTGAAGGATTTGGACATCGTCGAGACCGTCTTCTACGAGTCGGCCGACGAGGCGTTCAAGCGCTACAAGGAGGAGTACGGCGACACCGCCATCGCCTCCGTCATCACGCCGGACCAGATGCCCGAGTCGTTCCGGGTGAAGCTGAAGGACCCGGAGAAGTACAAGGTCGTCGCCACCGCCTTCGCGGGGCGTGACGGCGTGGAGTCGGTCCAGGACCAGCGGGGCATCCTGCAGAACCTCTTCGACTTGATGAACGGCATGAACATCGCCGCCCTCGGCGTCATGGGGCTGATGCTGGTCATCGCGCTGATGCTGATCGTCAACACGGTGCGCGTCTCGGCCTTCAGCCGTCGCCGGGAGACCGGCATCATGCGGCTGGTCGGCGCGTCCAGCTTCTACATCCAGATGCCGTTCATCATGGAGGCGGCGTTCGCCGGACTCCTCGGTGGCGCGGTCGCCTGCGTGCTGCTGCTCGTCGGCCGGTACTTCCTGATCGACCACGGCATCGCGCTCGCGGAGAAGATGCAGCTCGTCAACTTCATCGGTTGGGACGCCGTGTTCGCCAAGCTGCCGCTCGTGATCGCCATCGGGCTGCTGATGCCCGCCGTGGCCGCTTTCATCGCGCTGCGCAAGTACCTGAAGGTGTGAGAAGACACTTCTGACGGTGGATGGCGTCGTACGGGCAAAGCCCGTGCGGCGCCATTGCCTTGTCCTAGAGTGGGCGCCATGCCGGCCGGCACCGACCACCTCTGTATCCGGCCCCGCGGAGTGCTCCGTGGGGCCGTTCTGACGTTGGTCTTCACCGGTGTCCTCGCCACCGCCGCCGCCACCGGCTCGCTGCCCCGGCAGGAGCCCGCGGCCGGGCGGGCGGAGGCGGCCCTGCGCGTCGGGGAGGGGTCCCGCGACTCCACGACCGTCGACAGCGCCGCCCTGAGCCGGGCCGCCGCCGATGCCATGGCCGACGGCAAGTCGGGCAAGAAGGCCGCGGAGGAGTTCGTCAGCCGCAGCGGCGACCGCTGGGGCGCGGTGTACGACAAGCGGGAGTACGCCGAGTTCGAGCAGGCCCTCGACGGCGCCTACACGGGCGTGGGGCTCTCCGCGGGCCGGGCCGCCGAAGGCAGGGTCCGGGTGACCCGGGTGCAGTCCGGCGGCCCCGCCGAGCGCGCCGGGCTCCGGGCCGACGACCGGCTGGTCTCCGTCGACGGGCGCCCCGTCGACGGTCTCTCGGTCTCCGAGGTCGTCGCCCTCCTGCGCGGCGACGGCGTACCCGGCTCCACCGTCGCCCTCCGGGTCGAGCGCGGCCGCGCCGTCTGGACGCAGACCCTGCGCCGGGCCCGGCTGGCCACGGACCCGGTCACCGTCCGCCGCCTCGACGACGGGACCCTGATGATCCGGGTCGCCGCCTTCACCAAGGGCGCGGGCACGCGCGTGCGTGACGCGGTACGGGACGCCCCGGCCGGCGCCGGCGTCCTCCTGGACCTGCGGGGCAACGCCGGCGGACTGGTCGCCGAGGCCGCCGTGGCCGCCTCCGCCTTCCTCGACGGCGGTCTGGTCGCCACGTACGACGTGGAGGGCGAGCAACGGGCCGTGTACGCGGAGGGCGGCGGCGACACCGTCCGGCCCCTGGTGGCGCTGATCGACGGCGGCACGATGAGCGCGGCCGAGCTGCTCACCGGCGCCCTCCAGGACCGTGGCCGGGCCGTCACGGTCGGTTCGCGCACCTTCGGCAAGGGTTCGGTCCAGATGCCGAGCGCCCTGCCGGACGGCTCCGTCGCCGAGCTGACCGTCGGCCACTACCGCACACCGGCCGGTCACGCCGTGGACGGCCGGGGCATCACCCCCGACCTGACGGCCGGGGAACGGGCGGAAGAACGGGCGAAGACGGTATTGAGTGGCCTCGGAGGGGGCTCGTAGTGCGAAAATGACGGCACTATGGCAAAGGGACTCGTGAACGTGCAGGGCAAGCCTGCGAAGAAGAACCAGGACAAGGCGCCCGAGCGCAAGATCATCGCGCAGAACAAGAAGGCGCGCCACGACTATCACATCGTCGACACCTACGAGTGCGGCGTGGTGCTCATGGGCACCGAGGTGAAGTCGCTGCGGATGGGCCGTGCCTCGCTGGTCGACGGCTTCGTGCAGATCGACCGGCACGAGGCGTGGCTGCACAACATCCATGTGCCCGAGTACATGCAGGGCAGCTGGACCAACCACTCGGCGAAGCGGAAGCGCAAGCTGCTGCTGCACCGCGAGGAGATCGACAAGCTGGAGGCGAAGTCGCAGGAGACGGGTCACACGATCGTGCCCCTCGCGCTGTACTTCCTCAACGGCCGCGTCAAGGTCGAGATCGCGCTCGCCAAGGGCAAGAAGGAGTTCGACAAGCGTCAGACCCTGCGGGAGAAGCAGGACACGCGCGAGACCAACCGGGCCATCGCGGCGGCCAAGCGCAAGCAGCGGGCGGCACAGGCCGCGTAGCCCGCTCGGCGCTGTTCGGCGGAGCGGCGCGGTCGCGGGTAATACGCTGGCGACAGCACCCGTCGGTCACGTACGATGGGTCGTGCCCACCTCGCAAGAGGTGTGCTTTGAAAAATAAACATGGGGATGATCGGTTTCGACAGCGGATACCGATGCAGGGGAAGCGTGTCGAGGAAGCGGCAATGATCTCGTTAACCATATGTCGCAACCAATAATCGCCAACTCCAAGAGCGATAACTCCCGCTTCGCCCTCGCTGCCTAATTTTAGGTAACGACAAGAAGCCTCTGTGAGGAGCGTCAGCCCGGGGGTGGTCCCGACCCGGATCCTGGCGTCATTTAGGGATCTAAACCTCTAGCCCCGGTCACGGGGGTTAGAGGGAAATCAAACAGTGACTGAGCCCGTCGGAGACTTGTCCGTGTGATCTCCGGGGCTGAGAAACTCGTAGCGGACTGCGCACGGAGAAGCCCTGTTTCCGTACCGTTGGACGCGGGTTCGATTCCCGCCATCTCCACCGAGCGTCCGAGAGGCAAGCCCCCTCGGACACCTCATCCCATGTGGGCAGAGGCCCGGCAGTCGTCAGACTGCCGGGCCTTTGTCATGCCCGGCGTCTGTCATGCCCGGCCGTCCACTCGCGTCGCCGCGCAGAGGGTCAGGGCGAGGGCCGCCGCCCCGGCCGGGATCAGGAAACCGAAGGCCGCGAAGGGGGCGTGGTCGGCGGCCCAGCCGCCGGTGGCGGAGCCCGCCGCGATGCCGCCGAGGAGGGCGGTCACGGCCAGCGTCATGCCCTCGTTGAGCTGGGACGCCGGGGTCAGACGCTGGACCAGGCCCATGCCCGTCACCATGGTCGGGGCCGTCGCCATGCCGGCCAGGAGGAGTCCGGCGGCGAGGGCGGGCAGCGAGCCGGTCGAGGCGGCGAGCAGCGGCATCGTCATGAGGAGGGCCATCGCGGCCAGGCAGGTCCGGAGCCGTGCGGTGCGGTGGGCGCGGCCGTAGAGGAGGCCGGCCGCGCAGGAGCCGGCGGCCTGGAGAGCGAGGACCGGTCCCGCGACGGGGCCGTCCACGAACGCCACGGTCACCACCTCCATGGAGCCGAAGACCGCGCCGGTGGCGAGGAAGACCGCCAGGAGCGGGGCCATGCCCCGGACCCGGAGCGGGGAGCCCGCGGAGGTCCGGGGCGAGACCGGCGGTTCGGTGGAGCGCTGGGCCGCGAAGATCAGGACGCCGGTGAGGAACAGGGCGGCGCCGACGAGGGTGCCCGCCTCGGGGAAGAGGGTGGAGCAGAGCAGCGCGGCGACGACAGGGCCGAGCATGAAGCAGAGCTCGTCGGTGGCCTGCTCGAAGGCGTTGGCGGTGTGCAGGGCGTCCCGGTCGCCCTTCAGGAGATGGGCCCAGCGGGCCCGCGACATGCCGCCGGTGTTGGGGGACGTGGCGGTGAGGGCCGTGGTGGCGAACAGCGCCCAGACGGGCGCCTTCTCGTGGACGCAGAGGAGCAGGACCAGATGGCCGAGAACCGCGTAGGCGGTGGCGGGGACGGCGACCCGCGCCTGGCCGTACCGGTCGACCAGCCGGGCGACCCAGGGGGCGGTGAGGGCCCCGGCGGCCATGCCGGTGGCGGTCACCCCGCCCGCGAGGGCGTACGAGTCGTACGCCCCCGCGATCATGATCACGGCGCTGACGCCGAACATGCCCATGGGGAGCCGGGCGATCAGATTGCCGACGATGAACGCGCGGGCGCCGGGGACGGCGAAGAGGCGGAGGTAGGAATTGCGGGGGGTTGGGATGGCGGCAGGGGGAGGGGTGGGGGTGCCGGCGGCGGCGGTGTGCCGGTCGCTGTAGCGGGGGGCGAGGGCCGGGCC
Source organism: Streptomyces sp. NBC_00250 (assembly GCF_036192275.1). Classification (NCBI taxonomy): domain Bacteria; kingdom Bacillati; phylum Actinomycetota; class Actinomycetes; order Kitasatosporales; family Streptomycetaceae; genus Streptomyces; species Streptomyces sp. NBC_00250. The sequence continues at coordinate 5,687,435 of NZ_CP108088.1, forward strand.
CGCCGGGGTGAGGGTGAGGTCCGGTTGCGGCATGGATCAAGGCTCGCGGGAGCGGGCCGGGTGGGTCCAACACCTGTTCGGTGGCCATTCACGCATCTGTGTTGTTAAATGCGGCGATGGTCTCCCCGGTACCTTTCCCCACGTCGGCGTCCGCCGCACCGCGCGACATCGACCCCCGCCTCCTGCGCGCCTTCACCGCCGTCGCCGAGGACCTGCACTTCACCCGCGCCGCCACCCGCCTCTACGTCGCCCAGCAGGCCCTCAGCCGTGACATCCGGCGCCTGGAGCGCGAGTTGGGCGCCGAGCTCTTCGTACGGACCACCCGGCAGGTCTCCCTCACCCCGGACGGCGAGCGCCTCCTCCCGTACGCGCACCGGGTGTTGGCCGCCCAGGACGAACTGGCCGAGGCCTTCCGGGCCGTACCCCGACCCCTCCTCGTCGACCTCAACAGCCCCGGCCTCGCCCCCGAGGAAGTCCTGCGCCGGGCCCGCGAACTCGCCCCGGACCAGGAGCTGATGGCCCGCTACGAGAGCGGACTCACCGGAGCCGTACGGGAGATCCTCGCCGGCCAGCTCGACACCTCGTTCGGCCGGTACGGAGGGCTCGACGCCGGGCTGCGGGCGCGGCTCGACGTCCAGTTCGTACGGTACGAGCGGATGGCCGTGATCCTGCCCGAGGACCATCCGCTCGCCGGGCTGCCCGAAGTGCCGCTCGCCGCTCTCGCCGGGGAACGGATCTACGCGGGCGCGGGGAACGACCGCACGCCCGAGTGGACCGACCTCGCCGCCCGGCTCTTCGCCGGACGCGGCATCGAGGTCGCCCCGCCCGCGCCGCTCGCGGTCGGCAAGGAGGAGTTCCGCCGCATCATGGCCAAGCACCGCAACCCGGTGCTCGCCGTCGTCGACTTCCCGCCCATGCCGGGGTGCGTGCTGCGGCCGCTCGTCGACCCCGTACCCCTGTCACCCGTGAGCCTGGTGTGGCGCAAGGGGCTGAGCCACCCCGGCCTGGACGCACTGCGGACCGCCGCCGCCGAGATCGGCGCCCGGGAGGGCTGGCACACCCGCCCGGCGGGGTCCTGGCTGCCGGAGGGGGAACCGGGGCTGCCGTAGCGGGTCGCCCGGCCCCAGGGGCGCGTACAGGCGCTCACAGAGCCGTCGCGCGCCGGGTGAGAGCAAGGTTCCGTCGCCGTCACTTCTCGGCACCAGGCTGAAACGCGACCTCTCTAGGGTCGGTGACAGGTGGACCGGGGCTGTGGACGCCCCAGGACCCGACACCCGCGGAGGTACGACATGGGCGGCAGCCGGTGGATCGAGCAGTGGGAGCCGGAGGACGAGACGTTCTGGCGCGAGAAGGGGGAGCGGATCGCGCGGCGGAACCTGCTCTACTCCGTCATCTCCGAGCACATCGGCTTCTCCATCTGGAGCCTCTGGTCGGTCATGGTCCTCTTCATGGGGCCGCAGTACGGCGTCGACCCGGCCGGCAAGTTCTTCCTGATCGGCACCGCGACCTTCGTCGGCGCGCTGATCCGCATCCCGTACACCTTCGCCGTCGCCCGCTTCGGCGGCCGTAACTGGACGGTCTACAGCGCCCTGCTGCTCCTGCTGCCCACCGGCTTCGCGTTCGCGGTGATGGAGCCCGGGACCTCGTACACCACCCTCGTCCTGGTGGCCGCGCTCACCGGCGTCGGCGGCGGCAACTTCGCCTCCTCGATGACCAACATCAACGCCTTCTTCCCGCTGCGGAAGAAGGGCTGGGCACTCGGGCTCAACGCCGGCGGCGGCAACATCGGCGTCCCCGTCGTCCAGCTCGTCGGCCTCCTCGTCATCGGCACGGCGGGCGCCATGCACCCCCGGATCGTGCTCGGCGTCTACCTGCCCCTGATCGTCGTCGCCGCCGTGTGCGCCGCGCTCTTCATGGACAACCTCGCCCCCGTCAAGAACGACACCGGGGCCGCGAAGGAGGCCGTGAAGGCCCGCCACACCTGGATCATGGCCTTCCTGTACATCGGCACCTTCGGCTCCTTCATCGGCTACAGCTTCGCCTTCGGACTCGTCCTCCAGACCCAGTTCGGCCGCACCCCGCTGCAGGCCGCCTCGCTCACCTTCATCGGCCCGCTGCTCGGCTCCCTCATCCGGCCCGTCGGCGGCTCCCTCGCCGACCGGCACGGCGGCGCCCGCATCACCCTCGGGACCTTCGCCGCGATGGCCGCCGCGACCGGTGTGGTGATCTACGCCTCCGTGATCGAATCCCTCACCGTCTTCCTCGTCGGCTTCATCGGACTCTTCGTCCTCAGCGGCCTCGGCAACGGCTCCACGTACAAGATGATCCCGGCGATCTTCCTCGCCCAGGGGCACCGCAAGGGCCTCGCGGGAGATGCCGCCGAGGCCTACGGGCGGCGCCTCTCCGGGGCTGCCATGGGCCTCATCGGCGCGGTCGGCGCGCTCGGCGGCCTCGGCATCAACCTCGCCTTCCGTCAGTCCTTCCAGACCTCCGGCACCGGCACCGCGGCCTTCGTCGCCTTCCTCGCCTTCTACGCGGCCTGCATGGTCGTCACCTGGGCGGTATACCTTCGGGCTCCGGCCGCGGTACCCGAGAACGCCGGGGCCGTCACCGAGCCGGAGCCCCGGCCCGGCTACGCGAAGGTGTGATGTCCGGTGCCCGGCGCGGACCGTAACGATCAGGAAATACGGGCGAACCGAGACCGTCACGCGTCCCCGTCAGGCTCTGACCTCATGGACGAGCAAGAACACGGCCCCCTCGCCGGCTTCACCGTCGGCGTCACCGCGGCGCGGCGCGCGGACGAACTCATCGCGCTGCTGCGCCGACGCGGCGCGGCCGTCGTCCACGGCCCCGCCCTGCGGATCGTGCCCCTCGCGGACGACACCGAACTCCTCGCCGCCACCAAGGAACTCATCGGCCACGCCCCGGACGTCGTCATCGCCACCACGGCGATCGGCTTCCGGGGCTGGATCGAGGCGGCGGAGGGCTGGGGGTGCGGGGAGGACCTCCTCGCCGTCCTGCGGGACGTCGAACTCCTCGCCCGGGGCCCCAAGGTCAAGGGAGCCGTACGGGCCGCCGGACTCACCGAGTCCTGGTCGCCCGGCTCGGAGTCCATGGCCGAGGTCCTCGACCGGCTCCTCGCCGAAGGCGTGGCGGGCCGGCGGATCGCGCTCCAGCTGCACGGGGAGCCGCTGCCCGGCTTCGTCGAGGCGCTCACCGCCGGCGGCGCCGAGGTCGTCGGCGTCCCCGTCTACCGCTGGATGCCGCCGGAGGACATCGGCCCGCTCGACCGGCTCCTCGACGGAATCCTGTCGGGCGGCCTGGACGCCGTCACCTTCACCAGCGCCCCCGCCGCGGCCTCGCTGTTCTCCCGGGCCGCGGAGAAGGGCGTACGGGACGCCCTCGTCGCCGCGCTCCGGCACGACGTCCTCGCGGTCTGCGTGGGCACCGTGACGGCCCTCCCGCTGCAGGCCGAGGGCATCGACACGTACCAGCCGGAGCGCTTCCGGCTCGGCCCCCTCGTCCAGCTGCTCTGCAAGGAGCTGCCGGCCCGCTCACGGGCCCTGCCCGTGGCCGGCCACCGGGTGGAGGTCCGCGGCCACGCCGTCCTCGTCGACGGCCTCCTGCGGCCCGTCCCGCCCGCCGGAATGGCCCTCCTCGGACTCCTCGCCCGCCGCCCCGGCTGGGTGGTGTCCCGGGCCGACCTGCTGCGGGCGCTGCCGGGCGCGGGGCGCGACGAGCACGCGGTGGAGACGGCGATGGCGCGGCTGCGGGCGGCGCTCGGCACGCCGAAGCTGATCCAGACGGTGGTGAAGCGGGGGTACCGGCTGGCACTGGACCCGACGGCGGACACGAAGTACGACGAGTAGCCGGACGTGGGGGCGCGTGGTTGACCCGCCTGACACGGTGGCCTGTGGTGGCGTACGCTCGACGGCTGCCCAGTGCACGTCAGAAGGGGGCCTTAGGTGGCCGCGCAGGAAGCCGTGGACACGGTCAGAGACCGTGAGATCGGTGTCGAGCAGGAACATCTGGATCACGTCTACCGCCGACTGGAGGAGAAGATCCACGAGGCGGAGTTCCTGATGAACGACGCCGCCCAGCGGGGCCAGGTCGGCACGCCCGGCGCCCTCGCCGAGCGCGACGCCCAGGTCTTCCGGGCCGGCATCCACCTCAACAGGCTCAACAACGAGTTCGAGGACTTCCTCTTCGGCCGGATCGATCTGCTGTACGGGAAGGACGGGAAGAAGGGGCCCGACGGGGCCTACACCTCGATCGAGCCCGCCGAGGACGCCGTCCGGCCGGACAACACCGCCGAGATCGGCGAGACCCTCCACATCGGCCGGATCGGGGTCCTCGACTCCGACTACGCGCCGCTGGTCATCGACTGGCGCGCGCCCGCCGCCGCGCCCTTCTACCGGTCGACGCCGGTCGACCCGGGCCGGGTCGTACGCCGCCGGGTCATCCGCTCCAAGGGCCGCCAGGTCCTCGGCGTCGAGGACGACCTGATGCGCCCCGAGCTACGGGCCAGCCTCGACGGGCGCGAACTGCCGGTGATCGGCGACGGCGCCCTGATGGCCGCCCTCGGCCAGGCCCGCAGCCACACCATGCGGGACATCGTCTCCTCCATCCAGGCGGAGCAGGACCTCGTCATCCGCGCGCCCGCCGCCTCCGTCACGTACGTCGAGGGCGGTCCGGGTACGGGGAAGACGGCGGTCGCGCTGCACCGGGCCGCGTACCTGCTCTACCAGGACCGGCGGCGGTACGCGGGCGGCATCCTGATCGTCTCCCCGACCCCGCTCCTCGTCTCGTACACCGAAGGCGTCCTGCCCTCGCTGGGCGAGGAGGGCCAGGTGGCGATCCGGGCCGTCGGCTCGCTCGTCGACGGGGCCGAGGCCACCGCCTACGACGATCCGGCCGTCGCCCGGATCAAGGGCTCCTCCCGGATGCTCCACGTGCTGCGCAAGGCCGCCCGTGGAGCCCTGGAGACCCCGGCGCCCAGGGCTCAGGCCCAGCTCGCCCTGGGCGACGAGGACGACGAGGCCGCCGTGCCCGCCGGCACCCCCACGCGCCTGCGTGTGGTCGCCTTCGGCCGTCGCCTGGAGCTGGAGGCCGACGAGCTGCGGCGCATCCGGCACAACGTCCTCGGCGGTACGGCTCCGGTCAACCTGCTGCGCCCGCGGGCCCGCCGGCTGCTCCTGGACGCGCTGTACTCCAAGTCGGGTGCGGTCGGCCGGCACAGCGACCCCGAGCTGGCCGCCGAACTGCGCTCCTCCTTCGACGAGGACGTCTCCACCGAGGACTCCTTCCTCGGCTTCCTCGACGCGTGGTGGCCCGAACTCACCCCGCGCCGGGTCCTCGACGCGATGGCCGACGAGCGGCGGCTCGGCCGCTGGGCCCGCCGCATCCTCAACCCGGGCGAGGTGCGCCGGCTCGCCCGCTCGCTGCGCCGCAAGGAGCTGTCCGTCCACGACGTGGCGCTCCTCGACGAGCTGCACACCCTGGTCGGCGCCCCGGCCCGGCCGAGGAAGCGCCGGGAGTACGACCCGCTCGACCAGCTCACGGGTCTGGAAGAGCTCATGCCCGTGCGGGAGGAGACGCAGCGCGAGCGGGCCGAGCGGCTCGCCGCCGAGCGCACCGAGTACGCGCACGTGATCGTGGACGAGGCGCAGGACCTCACGCCCATGCAGTGGCGGATGGTCGGGCGGCGCGGCCGGCACGCCACCTGGACGGTCGTCGGAGATCCGGCGCAGTCCTCCTGGTCGGACCCGGACGAGGCGGCCGAGGCCCGCGACGAGGCCCTCGGGTCACGGCCGCGGCGCCGCTTCGAGCTGACCGTGAACTACCGGAACCCGGCGGAGATCGCCGAGCTGGCCGCCAAGGTGCTCGCCCTCGCCATGCCGGGCAAGGAGTCGCCGCGCGCGGTCCGCTCGACGGGCGTCGAGCCCCGTTTCGTACCGGTGCGGGAGACGGCGGGGAAGCCGGATCTGGCCGAAACCGTACGGTCCGAGGCGCGGCTGCTCCTGGAGCGGGTCGAGGGCACGGTCGGTGTCGTCGTCGCCATGAACCGGCGTCAGGAGGCGGCCCGCTGGCTCGCCGAGCTGGGCGACCGGGTGGTGGCGCTCGGTTCCCTGGAGGCGAAGGGCCTGGAGTACGACGCCACGGTGGTCGTCTCGCCGGCGGAGATCGCCGACGAGTCCCCGGCGGGTCTGCGGGTCCTCTACGTGGCCCTCACCCGGGCGACGCAGCAGCTCACGGTGGTCGCGGCGGCGGCGGACATGCCGGACGAGGCGGGGGTTCCGGACCTGCTGAGGGACTGATCCGGGCGCCGCGGGGGAGTGATCCGGGGCGCCGCAAGGAGGGGTCGTAGGGCCGATTTCCGGTCAACCTGTGGCGCTGGAATCACTGAACAGGGTCGTTTGTTAGCCTTGTCGTGGCACCGGCTCGATCCAAGCCCCCGGGCCCAACCTTCGTCCCTCTGAGGGACCACTTGCCGCGAGGCGAGCATGGCGGGTCGGTGCCACTCAGTCGTCTTCTCGTGTGTAGCTACGAAGTTGAGGCCCCTGTCACCCCTGGTGACGGGGGCCTCTTCTGTTTCCCCACAACTTCTCGTATGGTGGAAACTACTTTCCGAAAACAAAATGACCGCATTACCTGCTACCGGCAGGTAGGTGCGACCATCGGAGGGCGCCGCCGGGCAACCAGCCGGGGCGGCGTAGCAACGAAGCTCAGGGAAAGCAGAGGAACTCGGCCATGGCAACGGCGCCCAGCGTCTCGTACTCGATGACGGTCCGGCTGGAGGTTCCCGCGAGCGGAACCGCGGTCTCCCAGCTCACCACGGCGGTGGAGTCCCACGGCGGATCCGTCACCGGCCTCGACGTGACCGCCTCCGGCCACGAGAAGCTCCGAATCGACGTCACCATCGCCGCGACCTCGACCGCGCACGCCGACGAGATCGTCGAGCAGCTGCGCACCATCGAGGGCGTCGTCCTCGGCAAGGTCTCCGACCGTACGTTCCTGATGCACCTCGGCGGCAAGATCGAGATGGCGTCCAAGCACCCCATCCGCAACCGTGACGACCTCTCCATGATCTACACCCCGGGCGTCGCCCGCGTGTGCATGGCGATCGCCGAGAACCCCGAGGACGCCCGCCGCCTCACCATCAAGCGCAACTCCGTCGCGGTCGTCACCGACGGCTCCGCCGTCCTCGGCCTCGGCAACATCGGCCCGATGGCCGCCCTGCCCGTCATGGAGGGCAAGGCCGCCCTCTTCAAGCGCTTCGCCGGCATCGACGCCTGGCCGATCTGCCTCGACACGCAGGACACCGACGAGATCGTCGCGATCGTCAAGGCGATCGCCCCCGGCTTCGCGGGCATCAACCTGGAGGACATCTCCGCGCCGCGCTGCTTCGAGATCGAGGCCCGGCTGCGCGAGGCCCTCGACATCCCCGTCTTCCACGACGACCAGCACGGCACCGCCATCGTCGTCCTCGCCGCCCTCACCAACGCGCTGCGCGTCGTCAACAAGGGCATCGGCGACGTACGGGTCGTCATGTCCGGTGCCGGCGCCGCCGGTACGGCCATCCTGAAGCTGCTGATCGCGGCGGGCGTCAAGCACGCCGTCGTCGCCGACATCCACGGCGTCGTGCACGCGGGCCGCGAGGACCTCGTGGACGCGGCGCCCGGCACTCCGCTGCGCTGGATCGCCGACAACACCAACCCCGAGGGCGTCACCGGCACCCTCAAGCAGGCCGTGGTCGGCGCGGACGTGTTCATCGGCGTCTCGGCCCCCAACCTGCTGGGCGCGCAGGACGTCGCCGCCATGGCGGAGGGCGCGATCGTGTTCGCGCTCGCGAACCCCGACCCGGAGGTCGACCCGGCCGCCGCGCGTCAGACGGCCGCCGTCGTCGCCACCGGCCGCTCGGACTTCCCGAACCAGATCAACAACGTGCTGGTCTTCCCGGGTGTCTTCCGCGGTCTCCTCGACGCCCAGTCCCGTACGGTCAACACGGAGATGATGCTGGCGGCCGCCACGGCCCTCGCCGACGTCGTCACCGAGGACGAGCTGAACCCGAACTACATCATCCCGTCGGTCTTCAACGACAAGGTCGCGGGTGCGGTCGCCGGAGCCGTGCGCAACGCGGCGAAGGCGGCGGCCGGCGGTCCGGCGGCGACCGGGCGCTGACGGCGCGTCGCGATTCGCGGAGCCGTAAACCCGCCTTTAGGGTGGCTTTTCGGCTCCGCGTGGTTTTCGTGGAGTCGACAGAACGTCACCACCACGGGGCTCTGGCGCTTTTCGTGTGACCCCAGGGGGTGCCGGATTGGCGTTCCCGCCGCTGGTGGGGGCAGGATGCGTGTTTGGGCGCGAGGGTCTGTCATTAGACCCGGGTCCGGGGACTGTCCGAAGGCCCTGGCAGCATCGGCTTCGCTGTACCCAATCACGCGGCTTCCGCCGCGTGGCACGCCTCACAGGCAAGAAGAACACGGGAGTAACAACATGAACCGCAGTGAGCTGGTGGCCGCCCTGGCCGACCGCGCCGAGGTGACCCGCAAGGACGCCGACGCCGTGCTGGCCGCTCTCGCCGAGACCGTCGGTGAGGTCGTCGCCAAGGGCGACGAGAAGGTCACCATCCCCGGCTTCCTGACCTTCGAGCGCACCCACCGTGCCGCTCGCACCGCTCGTAACCCGCAGACCGGCGACCCGATCAACATCCCGGCCGGCTACAGCGTGAAGGTCTCCGCGGGCTCGAAGCTCAAGGAAGCCGCCAAGGGCAAGTAAGGCCACCAAGGCCGCGTAAGGCAGCCTGGAGGCGCAGAAAGGGCGGCCACCCTGTCAGGGGGTGGCCGCCCTTCCGTTTGCCCGTCAGACGGGCCTTGGCGCCTTCGGAAGGCGGTGTACGCGGGTGCGTGGCGCCCCCAGGGGCAGGCCACGCGCCCGCGTACCGCCCGTTTACACCAGTGCGCTGCCCGGCAGCTCGACCTTGGCGCCGAGCTCGACGAGCTTCTCCATGAAGTTCTCGTAGCCGCGGTTGATCAGCTCGATGCCGTGCACCCGGGAGGTGCCCTGGGCCGCGAGCGCCGCGATCAGGTACGAGAAGCCGCCGCGCAGGTCGGGGATGACCAGGTCGGCGCCCTGGAGCTTCGTCGGGCCGGACACGACCGCCGAGTGCAGGAAGTTGCGCTGGCCGAAGCGGCAGTCCGAGCCGCCCAGGCACTCGCGGTACAGCTGGATGTGAGCGCCCATCTGGTTGAGCGCGGAGGTGAAGCCGAGCCGGGACTCGTACACCGTCTCGTGGACGATGGAGAGGCCGGAGGCCTGCGTCAGGGCCACGACCAGCGGCTGCTGCCAGTCCGTCTGGAAGCCGGGGTGCACGTCCGTCTCCAGGTGGATCGCGTTGAGCGAGCCGCCCGGGTGCCAGAAGCGGATGCCCTCGTCGTCGATCTCGAAGGCGCCACCCACCTTCCGGTAGGTGTTGAGGAAGGTCATCATCGAGCGCTGCTGGGCGCCGCGCACGTAGATGTTGCCCTCGGTGGCGAGCGCCGCGGACGCCCAGGAGGCCGCCTCGAGGCGGTCCGGGAGCGCCCGGTGGGTGTAGCCGTCGAGGCGGTCGACGCCGGTGATCCGGATGGTCCGGTCGGTGTCCATGGAGATGATCGCGCCCATTTTCTGCAGGACGCAGATCAGGTCCTCGATCTCGGGCTCCACGGCGGCGTTCGACAGCTCGGTGACGCCCTCGGCGAGCACGGCCGTCAGCAGCACCTGCTCGGTCGAGCCGACCGAGGGGTACGGCAGCCGGATCTTGCAACCGCGAAGACGCTGCGGGGCCTCCAGGTACTGCCCGTCGTCCCGCTTCTCGATGGTGGCGCCGAACTGGCGCAGCACGTCGAAGTGGAAGTCGATGGGCCGACCGCCGATGTCGCAGCCGCCGAGGCCCGGGATGAAGGCGTGGCCGAGACGGTGCAGCAGCGGGCCGCAGAAGAGGATCGGGATGCGGGACGAACCGGCGTGGGCATCGATGTCGGCGACGTTCGCCGACTCGACGTGCGTCGGGTCGAGGACGAGCTCGCCGGGCTCCTCGCCCGGGCGGACCGTCACTCCGTGCAGCTGGAGCAGTCCGCGGACCACGCGGACGTCACGGATGTCGGGCACATTGCGCAGGCGGCTCGGGCCGCTGCCGAGCAGGGCGGCGACCATCGCCTTGGGCACGAGGTTCTTCGCGCCGCGGACGCGGATCTCGCCCTCCAGCGGGGTTCCGCCGTGGACAAGCAGGACATCGTCTGTGCCGGTCATGAATCTCGCGTTCCGGAGTGGGGTCGGTCGGGTGGCCAGTGAAAAGGGTAAGGGGCCATGAGACCTCCAACGGGTGCCTCGGGGGGCCTGTCAGATGTAATGAATTCGGCACAACACCCTCTGTTCCCGTGATCTTGCGGAGCGTCACCGTCCGTTTCCGTCGCCGGGGCGGCCCACGGCCCCCTCTTCGGCGCGGCGGTCACCGAGCTGATCTGCGGTGGTCGGCGACTTCCCGCCATCGCTCCGGTTCGTCCCGTCCGACAACCCCCGCGAACGCCGAAGATGCGGGATCATGTGTCGCATGACCGAGGTGTCCTCGCTCACAGGGCGGCTGCTCGTCGCCACCCCCGCCCTCGCGGACCCGAATTTCGACCGCGCGGTGGTGCTGCTGCTCGACCACGACGACGAGGGCTCGCTCGGCGTGGTCCTCAACCGGCCGACGCCGGTGACCGTCGGCGACATCCTCGCCCCCTGGGCCGGACTCGCCGGCGAACCCGGCGTCGTCTTCCAGGGCGGCCCCGTCTCGCTCGACGCGGCCCTCGGCGTCGCCGTGATCCCCGGCGACGAGGGCCCGCTCGGCTGGCGGCGGGTGTACGGGGCGATCGGCCTGGTCGATCTGGAGACCCCGCCCGAGCTGCTCGGACCGGCCCTCGGCTCGCTGCGGATCTTCGCCGGATACGCGGGCTGGGGCCCCGGCCAGCTGGAGTCCGAGCTCGGCGACGGGGCCTGGTACGTGGTCGAGTCGGAGCCCGGCGACGTCTCCTCGCCGCAGCCCGAGACGCTCTGGCGGCAGGTGCTCAGGCGGCAGCGCGGCGACCTCGCGATGATCGCGACGTACCCCGACGACCCGTCCCTCAACTGACGGCGCCCCGTCCCTCAACCGCGGGCCCCGGCTTTCAGTACCCTTGGCGGTTATGAGCACTCTCGAGCCCGAGCGCGGGGCAGGTACGGGAACCCTCGTCGAGCCGACGCCGCAGGTGTCCCACGGTGACGGCGACCACGAGCGCTACGCCCATTACGTCCAGAAGGACAAGATCATGGCGAGCGCCCTCGACGGCACCCCCGTCGTGGCGCTGTGCGGAAAGGTCTGGGTACCGGGGCGCGACCCCAAGAAGTACCCGGTCTGTCCGATGTGCAAGGAGATCTACGACTCCATGGGCGCCGGCGGTGGCGACAAGGACAAGGGCGGCAAGGACAAGTAGCGGTGTCCTGACGCCCGGGGATGTCGGGGGCGGCCCCCGTCACGCGTACTTCGGTACGGGTGGCGGGGGCCGTTTCGCGTTCCGGGGACCTTTCGGCGCGCGTTGCGCAGGGTGCGTTCGCCGGTCACGGAGTGGTTGAGGTGGTCGAGACCTCTTGTCGGGTCGCCCGAGGCGCGCCTAACCTCACGCGTGTTGTGCAGAACGAAACGCGCATTGCGCATGTTGCAACGCACGCACCTGGAGGGGATCCGTCATGAAGCTTCCTGCCCGCGCCGCCGCACTCCTGCTGGCCGGCCTGACCGCCACCGCCTGCGCGCCCCAGACCGCCGACGGCAAGGCGACGACGGACGAGAAGACCGGCACCCTGCGGGTCTGGCTCTTCCAGGAGGTGAGCAACAAGCCCAAGGAACAGGTCGTCGCACAGGCCGTCGCCGCCTTCGAGAAGCAGCACCAGGGCGCCGAGGTCGAGGTCGAGTACATCCCCGTCGAGACCCGCGCCCAGCGCGTCAAGGCCGCCTTCAACGACCCCAAGTCGGCCCCCGACCTCATCGAGTACGGCAACACCGACACCGCCGGATACGTGAAGGACGGCGGACTCGCCGACATCAGCGCCGAGTTCGGCGCCTGGGACGAGGCCAAGGACACCGACCCCACCGCCAAGCAGTCCGTCACCGTCGGCGGAAAGGTCTACGGAGCCCCGCTCTTCGTCGGCGTCCGCGCCCTCTACTACCGCACCGACGTGTTCGAGGAACTCGGCCTGACCGCCCCCAAGAGCCAGGCCGAACTCGTCTCCACCGCGAAGAAGATCCGCAAGGCCAAGCCCGACCTGTACGGCATCGCCGTCGGCGGCGCGTACACCTACGGCGCCATGCCCTTCGTCTGGGCGGCCGGCGGCGAACTCGCCACCGCGAACGGCGACTCGTACAAGGCCGCCGTCAACAGCGAGGCCGCCCTCAAGGGCATCGGCACCTACACTTCGCTCTTCGGCGACGACAACTGCCCCGCCGCCAAGTGCGCCCAGATGGGCGGCAACGCCACCGTCACCGCCTTCGCCTCCGGCAAGGCCGCCATGGCCATCGGCGGCGACTTCAGCCACGCCGCCGTCGAAGCCGGCACCGTCAAGGGCAAGTACGCCGTCGTCCCGCTGCCCGGCACCACCCCCGGCTCCATCGCCCCGGCCTTCGCCGGCGGCAACAACATCGGCGTCCTCAAGAGCACCTCGCACCGCAGCCTCGCCGTCGACCTCCTCAAGTCCCTCACCGGCAAGGAGACCCAGGGCCGGCTCTTCGACGCGATGGGCTTCCTCCCCACGTACACCGACGTCCGGACCGCCGCCGCCCAGCGGCAGCCCTTCGTGAAGCCCTTCATCGACACCCTCGGCGCGGGCACCAAGTTCGTCCCGGCGTCCCCCGGCTGGGGCCAGATCGACGCCTCCCTCGTGCTGCCCACCCTGTTCCAGGAGGTCGTCAGCGGCCGTAAGGACGTCAAGGCGGCGGCCGACGACGCCGCGAAGAAGATGGACGCCGCCTTCGCGCCGGCGGGCTGAGCCGCATGACGACCCAGCTCACCGTCACCGAGAAGCGGCCGGGCGGGACCGCGCCCCCGGCCCCCCGGCCGGCCGGGCGCGGCGGTCCCAGGGGCCACCGCCCGTGGACCCCCTGGCTGTACCTCCTGCCCGCCCTCGCCGTCCTCGGCGGACTCCTCGTCTACCCCGTCTACCAGCTCGGCCTGATCTCCTTCCTGGAGTACACCCAGGCCCAGGTCAGCGGCGGCGAACCCACCTCCTTCAAGGGCTTCGGTAACTACACGACCCTCTTCGCCGACCCCCAGTTCCGGCAGGTCCTCCTCGCCACCGTCCTCTTCGCCGCCGCCTGCGTCGTCACCACGCTCGCCGTCGGCTGCGCCCTCGCCGTACTCCTCACGCGCGTGCGTGCCCTGCCGCGGCTCGTCCTGATGATGGCCGCGCTCGGCGCCTGGGCCACGCCCGCGATCACCGGCTCGACGGTCTGGGTCTTCCTCTTCGACGCCGACTTCGGCCCCGTCAACAAACTGCTCGGGCTCGGCGACTTCTCCTGGACGTACGGCAGGTACAGCGCCTTCGCCCTCGTCCTCCTCGAAGTCGTCTGGTGTTCCTTCCCGTTCGTGATGGTCACCGTCTACGCGGGCATCAAGGCCATCCCGTCCGAGGTCCTGGAGGCCGCCGCCCTGGACGGCGCCTCGCAGTGGCGGATCTGGCGCTCGGTCATGGCGCCGATGCTCCGGCCGATCCTGGTCGTCGTCACGATCCAGTCGATCATCTGGGACTTCAAGCTCTTCACCCAGATCTACGTGATGACGAACGGCGGCGGCATCGCCGGCCAGAACCTCGTCCTCAACGTGTACGCCTACCAGAAGGCCTTCGCCTCGTCCCAGTACAGCCTGGGCTCGGCGATCGGCGTCGTCATGCTGCTGATCCTGCTGGGCGTGACGCTCGTCTACCTGCGCCTGCTGCGACGCCAGGGAGAAGAACTGTGACCACATTCCGAGTGCGGCGGCCCGGGCGCCTCGCCGCCGAGGCCGTCACCCTGCTCGTCGCGGCCGCAGTCGCCTTCCCGCTGTACTGGATGGTCCTCTCGGCCTTCAAACCGGCCGGCGAGATCCAGTCCACCGACCCCCGGCCGTGGACGCTCTCCCCGTCCCTCGACTCCTTCCGGCGCGTCTTCGAACAGCAGGACTTCGGCCGCTACTTCCTCAACTCGCTGATCGTGGCGGGCACGGTCGTCCTCGCCTCCGCGCTGATCGCCTTCCTCGCGGCGACGGCCGTCACCCGGTTCCGCTTCAGGTTCCGGACGACGCTCCTGATCATGTTCCTGGTCGCCCAGATGGTGCCGGTCGAGGCCCTGGCCATCCCGCTGTTCTTCCTCATGCGGGACACCGGCCGGCTCAACACCCTCGGCGCGCTGATCCTGCCGCACATCGCCTTCTCGCTGCCCTTCGCGATCTGGATGCTGCGCGGCTTCGTCAAGGCGGTCCCCGAGGCCCTTGAGGAACAGGCCCAGATCGACGGAGCGAGCCGGACCCGGTTCCTGTGGCAGATCCTCTTCCCGCTGGTCTTCCCGGGGCTCGTCGCGACGAGCGTCTTCTCGTTCATCTCGACCTGGAACGACTTCCTCTTCGCGAAGTCGTTCATCATCAGCGACACCTCGCAGTCGACCCTCCCCATGGCCCTGCTCGTCTTCTTCAAGCCGGACGAGAACGACTGGGGAGGGATCATGGCCGGCTCGACCGTCATGACCGTCCCGGTGCTCGTCTTCTTCGTACTCGTACAGCGCCGTCTGGTCTCGGGACTGGGCGGGGCGGTGAAGGACTGACGCGATGACCCACCCCATGGACCTGATCCCGGCACCCGCGCGCGTGGAGGGGCCGTACCGCTGCGGCTTCGTCCTGGACGAGCGGACGACCCTCAGCGCGGCCGCAGGCACCGAGAGCACCGCACGCTGGCTGCGCACCACCCTGGGCGCCGCCTTCGCGCTCCCGCTCCAGGACACGGCCGACGAGGACGCCACCCACAGCATCCGGCTGCGCCTCGACGACACCCTCGCCCCCGAGGCGTACCGGCTCCACGTCCTGATCGACCAGGTCGTCGAGATCACCGGAGGCGGGCCGGCCGGCGTCTTCTGGGGCGCCCAGACCCTCCGTCAGCTCCTCGGCCCCGAGGCCTTCCGCGAGGCGCCGGTGAAGAAGGGCGCGGTCGCGGCCCTGACGGCGCAGACCATCGAGGACGCCCCGCGATTCGGCTGGCGCGGCCTCATGCTCGACGTCTCCCGGCACTTCCTGCCCAAGGACGACGTCCTGCGCTACCTCGACCTCCTCGCCGCCCACAAGCTCAACGTCTTCCACTTCCACCTCACCGACGACCAGGGCTGGCGCATCGAGATCAAGCGCCACCCCAAGCTCACCGAGGTCGGTTCCTGGCGGGCCCGCAGCAAGTGGGGCCACCGGGCCTCGCCGCTCTGGGACGAGACCCCGCACGGCGGGTTCTACACCCAGGACGACATCCGCGAGATCGTCGCGTACGCCGCCGAGCGGCACATCACCGTCGTCCCCGAGATCGACCTGCCCGGCCACTCGCAGGCCGCCATCGCCGCGTATCCCGAACTCGGCAACACCGACGTCGTCGACACCGCCGCCCTCACCGTCTGGGACACCTGGGGCGTCAACCCCAACGTCCTCGCCCCCACCGAGGCCGTCCTGCGCTTCTACGAGGGCGTCTTCGAGGAGGTCCTCGACCTCTTCCCGGCGGCCACGTCACCCTTCGTCCACGTCGGCGGCGACGAGTGCCCCAAGGACCAGTGGAAGGCCTCCCCGGCCGCCCAGGCCCGCATCGAGGAACTCGGGCTCGCCGACGAGGACGAGCTGCAGTCCTGGTTCATCCGCCACTTCGACCGCTGGCTCACCGCCCGCGGACGGCGGCTCATCGGCTGGGACGAGATCCTGGAGGGCGGTCTCGCGGAGGGCGCGGCCGTCTCCTCCTGGCGGGGATACGGCGGCGGGATCGCCGCCGCCGAGGCCGGCCACGACGTCGTCATGTGCCCCGAGCAGCAGGTGTACCTGGACCACCGTCAGGCACCGGGCGAGGACGAACCGATGCCCATCGGATACGTCCGCACCCTGGAGGACGTCTACCGCTTCGAGCCCGTCCCGCCGGGCCTCTCGCCGGAGGCCGCCGCCCACATCCTGGGAACCCAGGCCAACGTCTGGACCGAGGTGATGGAGAGCCGGTCCCGCGTCGACTACCAGGTCTTCCCGCGCCTCGCCGCCTTCGCCGAGGTCGCCTGGTCCATGCTGCCCGCGCCGGAGGCACGCGACTACCCGGCCTTCGCACGCCGGATGGACACCCACTACGCGCGCCTGGACGCCCTCGGCGTGGACTACCGCCCGCCCGCCGGGCCCCACCCCCGGCAGCAGCGCCCCGGGGTCCTGGGACGCCCTCGCGAAGGGACGCCCCCGATCGTGTGAGGGACCCGACATCCCCCTTCACCCAAGAGCGGCGAAACGGAAGTTACCGTCACTCGTCGGGGCGTCCCGGACGGAACAGTCCTTCGCGGGCCCTCGCGCCGGACCGCTCGGAAGATGTGCCAGAGTTGCCACGTCCGGCCTGTGAGCACGTACGGTACGCCCACACGCAGGCGCGACCGCCGGGCACATTCGGGGACCACCGGGACACCGGGAAGGGGCAGCGGGTTGACCACGCACGCACCACAGACGGCGCAGTCCGTGACGCTGCCCGCCTCGCTCGACGAGGCCGTGGCGGCGCTCACGGCCATGCCGGCCGCCGTCCCCGTCGCCGGTGGCACCGACCTGATGGCCGCCGTCAACAAGGGCCAGCTCCGCCCCGCCGGACTCGTCGGCCTGAGCCGCATCAACGAAATCCGCGGCTGGCAGTACCAGGACGGCCACGCACTCCTCGGCGCGGGCCTCACGCACGCGCGCATGGGCCGCCCCGACTTCGCCGCCCTCATCCCCGCCCTCGCCGCCGCCTCCCGCGCGGCGGGACCGCCCCAGATCCGCAACGCGGGCACCCTCGGCGGCAACGTCGTCACCGCCGCGCCCACCGGCGACTCGCTGCCCGTCCTCGCCGCCCTGGAGGCCGACCTGGTCGTCCTCGGGCCGCTCGGCAGCCGCGAGATCCCCGTCTCCCACCTGCTGGCAGGACGTGACCTGCTGGCCCCCGGCGAGCTCGTCGCCTTCGTCCGCGTCCCCCTGCTCCACGCCCCCCAGGTCTTCGTCAAGGCCACCGGCCGCACCGGCCCGGCCCGCGCCACCGCCTCCGTCGCCGTCGTCCTCGACCCGGCCCGGCGCGGGGTGCGCTGCGCGGTCGGCGCCGTCGCGCCGATGCCGCTGCGCCCGCTGGAGGCGGAGCGCTGGATCGCCTCGCTGGTCGACTGGGACAACGACCGGGGGCTCGCCCCCGAGGCGCTCGCGGCGTTCGGCGAGTACGTCGCCGCCGCCTGCATCCCGGACCCGCCGGGCGACGAAGTGTTGCCCCCGGCCGTACTGCACCTGCGGCGCACCGTCGCCGCACTCGCCCGACGGGCACTGGGGAGGGCACTGTCGTGAGCAGCAACGAACAGCACGGGAACCAGGGCGGGAGCCCGGGCGGCTGGGAGCCGATCCCGCAGAGCGAGGGGTACGACGGGGACGCCACCGCGTTCGTCCAGCTGCCCCCGGACTTCATGCTGGACGGCGTCCCCCTGGAAGCCCCCGGCCACGGCTACGTACCGCCGATGATCACCCCGCTGCAGCCGCTCACCCCGGCGGCGACGGACCCGGCGGCGACCGGCACGTGGACGGTCCACCTGCCGACGCAGGCGGAGCAGACCCGGTACGCGGAGCAGACCCAGTACTTCGACGGTGCGGAGTACGCCGACCAGGGCGCGCCCTTCGGGCAGCCGGCCGAGTACGTCGAGCCGACGGGGTACGCGGGGCAGCCCGGGCACTTCGAGCAGGCGGGTCACACGGGCCACACCGGCCACACGGAGCGCGTCGAGCACTTCGAGCAGGATCCGCACGCGACGGCCGAGTGGCGCTTCACGGAGGTGACGGCGCCCGCCGCCGCCTCCGGCACCACCGGCCAGTGGGAGATTCCGGTCGTACCGGACATCGCCGAGGTCGAGGGCGCCGAGCCGACGGAGGAGCCGGGCGAGTTCGCCGCCTCGTCCGTCAGGCCCTACGCCGAGGCCCCGGCGACCCTGCCGGGCGGCGCCCCGGCGCCGTGGGCGCTTCCGGAGGAGCCGGCCGCGCAGGCCGTCACCGAGACCGATGCGGCGGGCGACGGCGAGCCGGGCGCGAGCCCGGAGGCCGAGCAGACCGAGGCGGAGACGGAGGGCCCCGGCGAGGAGCCGGGTGAGGAGCCGGGCGACGGTCCGGGTGAGCCCGACACGTCGGCCGCCGCCCACGAGGACCCCGCGCCCGCATCCGACCCGGCCTCCGGCCCGAACCTCGCCGCCTCCACCGACAGCGACGAGCACCCCCACACCTCGTACACCCTGCGGGTCAACGGCGCCGACCGGCCCGTCACCGGCTCCTGGATCGGCGAGTCGCTGCTCTACGTCCTGCGCGAGCGCCTCGGCCTCGCCGGGGCCAAGGACGGCTGCTCGCAGGGCGAGTGCGGCGCGTGCAACGTGCAGGTCGACGGCCGGCTCGTCGCCTCCTGCCTGGTCCCCGCGGCGACCGCCGCCGGGAGCGAGGTGCGGACGGTCGAGGGCCTCGCGGTCGACGGGGAGCCCTCCGACGTGCAGCGGGCGATGGCCAAGTGCGGAACCGTGCAGTGCGGCTTCTGCATCCCAGGCATGTGCATGACCGTGCACGACCTCCTGGAGGGCAACCACGCCCCCAGCGAACTCGAGACCCGCCAGGCGCTCGCCGGCAACCTCTGCCGCTGCTCCGGCTACCGGGGCGTCCTCGAAGCCGTACGCGACGTCGTGTCCGAGCGCGAGGCGAGCGCCGCGGCCGGCGCGGCCGAAGCCTCCGACGGGCCCCGTGTCCCGCACCAGATTCCCCACCCGCACGACGGAGGCATGGCGTGAGCGACGCGATCACCGCCGTTCCCACGGTCCCGGCCCTGGACACCCCCGGGCCCCTCGGCCAGGAGCCGCCCGCGCGCGGCCTCGGCACCTCGCTCCCGCAGGCCGAGTCGCGGGCGAAGACCGAGGGCACCTTCCCGTACGCCTCCGACCTGTGGGCCGAGGGGCTGCTCTGGGCCGCGATCCTGCGCTCCCCGCACCCGCACGCGCGCATCGTCTCCGTCGACACCAGCGCCGCCACCGCCATGCCGGGCGTACGGGCCGTGGTGACGGCCGCCGACGTGCCCGGCGCGGCGACGTACGGCCGCCGGGTCGCCGACCGCCCGGTGTTCGCCGCCGACCTGGTCCGGCACCACGGCGAGGCACTCGCCGCCGTGGCCGCCGACCACCCCGACACGGCCCGCCTGGCCGCCGCCGCGATCAGCGTCGAGTACGAGGTGCTCGACCCGGTCACGGACCCGGAGAAGGCGTTCGCTGCGGAGGCGCTGCACCCCGACGGAAACCTGATCCGGCACATTCCGCTCCGCTTCGGCGACCCGGAGGCGACGGGCGAGATCGTCGTCGAGGGCCTGTACCGGATCGGCCGCCAGGACCCCGCGCCGATCGGCGCGGAGGCGGGCCTCGCCGTACCGCGCCCCGACGGCGGGGTGGAGCTCTACACCGCCTCGACCGACCCGCACACCGACCGCGACCTGGCCGCCGCCTGCTTCGGCCTGCCGCCCGAGCAGGTCAAGCTGGTCGTCACCGGCGTCCCCGGCGCCACCGGCGACCGCGAGGACCCGGGCTTCCAGATCCCGCTGGGCCTGCTCGCGCTGCGTACCGGCTGCCCGGTCAAGCTCACCGCTACGCGCGAGGAATCCTTCCTCGGCCACGCCCACCGGCACCCCACCCTGCTGCGTTACCGGCACCACGCGGACGCGGAAGGGCGGCTGGTGAAGGTGGAGGCGCAGATCCTGCTCGACGCGGGCGCGTACGCCGACTCCTCGTCGGAGTCCCTCGCGGCGGCCGTGGCCTTCGCCTGCGGCCCGTACGTCGTCCCGCACGCCTTCGTCGAAGGCTGGGCGGTCCGTACGAACAACCCGCCGTCCGGTCATGTGCGGGGCGAGGGCGCGATGCAGGTGTGCGCGGCGTACGAGGCGCAGATGGACAAACTGGCGTCGAAGCTGGGTGTCGACCCGGCGGAGCTGCGCATGCGGAACGTGATGTCGACCGGCGACATCCTCCCCACCGGCCAGACGGTCACGTGCCCGGCCCCGGTGGCCGAACTCCTCTCCGCCGTACGGGACTTCCCGCTGCCCCCGCTCCCCAAGGACACCCCCGAGGGCGAGTGGCTGCTGCCCGGCGGCCCCGAGGGCGCGGGCGAACCCGGCGCGGTGCGGCGGGGCGTGGGCTACGCGCTGGGCATGGTGCACATGCTGGGCGCCGAAGGTGCGGACGAGGTGTCGACGGCGACCGTACGCGTCCAGGAGGGCGTGGCGACGGTCATCTGCTCGGCCGTGGACACCGGTTCGGGCTTCTCGACCCTCGCCCGCCAGATCGTGCAGGACACCCTCGGCATCGACGAGGTCCACGTGGCCCCCGTCGACACCGACCAGCCGCCGGCCGGACCCGCGGCACACGGCCGCCACACCTGGGTCTCCGGCGGGGCGGTGGAGCGGGCCGCGAAGATGGTCCGTACGCAGCTCCTCCAGCCGCTGGCCCACCAGTTCGGCATGTCGACGGAGCTCCTCCAGATCACCGACGGCAAGATCACCTCGTACGACGGAGTCCTCTCGACGACCGTCACCGAGGCGATGGACGGCAAGGAACTCTGGGCCACCGCCCAGTGCCGCCCCCACCCGACCGAGCCGCTCGACGAGGCGGGCCAGGGCGACGCGTTCGTCGGCCTCGCGTTCTGCGCGATCCGCGCGGTGGTCGACGTGGACATCGAACTCGGCGCCGTACGCGTCGTGGAGATGGCCGTCGCCCAGGACGTCGGCCGCATCCTCAACCCCGCCCAGCTCGCCACCCGCATCGAAGCGGGCGTCACCCAGGGCGTCGGCGCGGCCCTCACGGAGAACCTCCGCACCGCCCGCGGCCTGGTCCGGCACCCCGACTTCACCGGCTACGCACTCCCGACATCCCTGGACGCCCCGGACATTCGCATCGTGAAACTCGTCGAAGAACGAGACGTCGTCGCCCCGTTCGGAGCGAAGGCCGCGAGCGCGATCCCGGTCGTCACCTCACCCGCCGCAGTGGCCTCAGCGGTGCGCGCCGCAACGGGCCGCCCGGTCAACCGCCTCCCGATCAGGCCCCAGGCAGCCGTCGCCGTGCCCAATTCGTAACCATGTGATGCCCGTTGCTTGTGCAACCCGGAGGTGCGCGTTGTCGTCCTTCCTGGCTACAGTGAACTTCTAGACTCGGTAGTAGACGTCACGTCACGTTGACGGTGGTTCACGGGGGAGGAGCGCGGGCATGGAAGCCTACGTAGGCGGGGGCATGCGAACGCAGGCGGTGAAGTACAGCGCCGACTCCATGCAGAAGTTCAAGCTGCGCGTCGACGAGCTCATCGAGCAGCTCAACGGCTCCGACGCGAGTTCCGGCAAGTTGAAGTCGGATCCGGTGTCCCGCACGCAGTTCGGCGGTGGCGGCGCGGCCTGGGGCGAGGCTCAGAACGCCTACGCGGCGTACGACGAGACCCTCGGGCGCCTGGTGGCACTCTCCGGTCTGCTCAAGGACTGCCTGGAAGGCCTCGGGATCGCGGTCGTCGCCTCCAAGAACGGCATGGAAGAGATGGACGACGACATCAAGCGCAAGATGATCGACATCCACCAGCGGACGTATGACGCCAAGGAGAAGGCGGACAAGGAAGCGGGCCGCGACACCGCGGCGGGCGGACAGGGCGACACGTCCGAAAGCGGCGGCTCCTTCCAGTAGGGAGGCGCGGACAGAATTCCGGGGACACGGGGAAGAGGCGAGAGATGAGGCCTGCAGAGGGCGGCGGAGGCGGCGGAACCAACTTCGCCGGCATGGAACACCAGCAGATGCTGGCATGGTTGGACGAGGCGAGCAGCTACTACGTCAGGGACGCTGCGGACCGGTTGAAGTCGGTCTCGGAGCAACTGGCCACGATCGCCACCGACCTGCGCGTCAGCATGAAGAGCATGGACTGGGAGGGTGAGGCCGAGAAGGCCTTCGTCGAGTGGGCCACCGAAGTGGCCAACTCGACCACGCACCTCTCGGACTACAGCGAGCGCGGGGCCAGCCGGATGGCGGACAACGCCGCGGCGATCGCCTCGGCGCAGAGCGCGATGCCTCGCTACACCTCCCAGGCGAACGCCAAGGAGAACCTCGACGCAGCGCTGAAGTACCGCAACGACCCCGACTCGCAGACCATCGCCCGCAACGCGCGGAGCTCGATGGCCACCAGCGACGACCCCGCGGCGATCGCGGCCAAGGAAGAGGCGAACAAGCAGGCTGCGGCGGCCGAGATGTACCGCCTCTCGGACACGTACAAGTGGTCGAGCTTCTACATGAAGAACGACCAGCCGCCGACCTTCCCGCCGCCGCCCGGGGCGTTCGTTCCCGAGGAGCGGGACGTCCGAGGGGGCGAGTCCACCTACATCGGTTCGCCCTCTCAGAGCGAGCGGCGTTCCACGGGTACGGACACGGGTACGTCGACGGTGGACACCACGCGTCCGCAGCAGGACACCCGCCCCGCTCAGGACACGAACACGGTCCCGCCGAAGGGTGACCCCACCGGGCCGACGCACGTCGTACGCCCCGAGGTCCGGCCCGACGCCCCCGTGGACCTCGGCATCGACAGCGTCGACACCAAGACGCCGCCGACGACCGGACCGACGACGCAGACCCCCGGCTCTCCGCCGCCGATCACGAAGCCGGACGGCAGCACGCCTCCGTTCGTGACCACCGGCATGCCCCCGCTCCCCTCGAAGGGCGGCCCGGGGCTGCCGCCTCCCACCGGTCCCGTCACCGGCGGCATGCGCAACCCGATGAACCCCGGCGGACCGCGCGGCCTTCCGACGGGTCCCGGCCCGCTGGGCGGTACCCGTGAGGGCATCAGCGGCGGCAAGGCGGTGCCCCACACGGGGCGCCCCCAGACCGGCCTCCCGCGCAGCACGGTGATCGGCACCGAGCAGGGCGGACGGAACGGCATGGGCATGGGCCGCCCCATGGGCGGCGGCATGGGCGGCCCGATGGGCGGCATGGGCGCCGGACAGAACGGCATCACCGGCGGACGCCGTCTCGCCGGTGAGTCCGGCGGAGTCGTCGGAGGCAAGGCGCAGCGCGCCGGCGCCACCGGTGGCGCCGGACGGCCCTTCACGCCCGGTGGCTCCGGCCTCGTGCGCGGAGGCTCGACGCAGGCCGGCGACCGCGAGGAAACGAACGGAGAGCGTCCCGACTACCTCGTCGAGGACGAGGAGACCTGGCAGCAGGGGCGCCGCGTGGCGCCGCCCGTCATCGACTGATCAGCGCGAGGAAGCAGATGCGTACCAGCAGTATTCGTCGGAGCCGTGCCCGAGCCACCGCCTCGGCCGCCTTGGGGATGCTGCTGGTGGGCATCGCTTCCGTGCCCGCCCACGCGGAAGGCGTCCGCGCCCAGCAGTGGCACCTCGACGCCTTCGGTGCCGAGGAGATCTGGCAGCACAGCACGGGCAAGGGCATCACCGTCGCAGTGATCGACTCCGGTGTGGAGAGGAACAACCCGGACCTCCGTGGCCAAGTGCTCCAAGGGAAGGACTTCGCGCCGGAGGAGAAGGGCGACCAGTTCACCGACTACATCGGCCACGGCACGGGGATGGCCGGCCTGATCGCCGGTACCGGAGCAAGGGACGGCGGTAACGGGGCCTTCGGACTGGCTCCGGGCGCCAAGATCCTTCCGGTTCGTGTTCCCGGGCTCGAGGCGGGCGACGGGAGCATGGCGGAGAGCGACAAGGAGTTCAACCGCGTCGTTCCGCCGGCGATCAAGTACGCGGCCGATTCCGGTGCCGAGGTCATCAGCATCTCGCTGGGCGCCACCGCCGGTTCCCAGGCACTCACCGACGCGGTGAAGTACGCGCTGGACAAGGGTTCTCTGGTCTTCGCCGCGGTCGGGAACAGCGCCGAGAAAGGCAATCAGACCGAGTACCCGGCAGCGACCCCCGGCGTCGTCGGTGTCGGTGCCGTCGACAACAAGGGCAAGCGCATCACGATGTCCCAGTTCGGCCCCCAGGTCGATCTGGTCGCCCCGGGGAAGGACACCGTGCACGCCTGCGGCGGCGGCACCGGCCTCTGCAAGTCCAGCGGTACCAGTGACGCCACCGCCCTCGCCTCCGCCTCCGCCGCGCTGCTCTGGGCGAAGCACCCCGACTGGACCAACAACCAGGTCCTGAAGGTCATGCTCAACACGATCGCCGGTCCCAAGGGGGCTGAGGAGCGCAGCGACTACATCGGCTTCGGTGCCGTCCGCCCGCTTCGTACCCTCAAGACGCCCGGCGATCCCGGCCCGGCCGATGTGCGGCCCATCGACGACCTCACCGCGGCCGCACCCGAGACCGCGACGGCTACGCCCACGCCCACGGACCTGCCGTCGGCCGACCCGGCTCCCGCGGAGTCGTCCGCCGCGCCCGCCCCGGCTCCCCAGGCCGCCGCCACCGACGACGGCGGCAACACCGGCCTCTGGATCGGGCTCGGGATCGGCGCGGCCGTGCTGATCGGTGCCGCCGTCGCCGTACCCGTACTCCGTTCACGGCGGAGCTGAGCGCGACTCTGCCGGTGGACGTCCGTAACTCACTTATGAGGAAGTAGATGTCGTTCGACGAGGAGTGGAGCCAGGTCCGCAGCGAGACTGCGGCGATGAGGCTCAATGGTGTGCCCGCCGAGCCCAGCGGGGGCGGTGCCAGTGACTACAAGGTGACGTCCGCCGAGCTCAAGGCGGTCGGCAACGAGGCGCAGGAGCTCTTCCACTGGTTCGAGCGGGACGCCTTCCACGCGGGCGCCCAGACCGACGCGGCCGGCAAGAGCCTGGACGGTGACGGCTTCCGGACCGGGTCGGCGATGTGGGCCATGTGGGACACCTGGCGGGAGCAGTGCGAGACGCTCCTCAGCGCGTGCGCGCACATCCACAACCACCTTGAGGACACCGTCATCAGCCACGCCAACCATGAAGAAGTACTGGTCACGAACTTCTCCATGTCCACGATCGACAAGCACTTCAACTGAGCCGACGCGCCTGCCAGCGGCTGACGAGGGAAACAGATGCTGAAGTTCGACCAGGTCCTCCACGCCCACCTCGGGAGCCTCAAGGAGGCGATAACGGGCTGGTCCGAGACGGTCACCAAGCTGGAGAAGGCCAAGGAGAAGGCGGAGACGGGCCTCCAGGGCAAGGCCGAGAAGGCCGACTGGAAGGGTGAGAACGCCGGCGTCACGCAGGCGTTTGTCCGGAAGACGGCCAAGGAGTTCGGCGACGCCCTGACCGAGGCGTCCAGCATCCGCAACATCCTGCGGGACGCGGAGACCGAGTTCCAGGCCGCGAAGACCGAGCTGGAGAGGCTGGTCGCGGAGGCGCCCGGCAAGGGCATCCGGATCGACCAGGACGGTGTCGTCAGCTATCTGATCCACCCCGACCGCCGGTCCAAGGACTACGACGGCCCCAAGCCGGAGCAGGCCGACTTCGAGGCGATGCGATCCGCGATCAAGGCCGCGATCACCCGCGCCGACGACGCCGACGACGTGGCCTCGCGGGCCCTGCGCACGCTTGTCGGCGGGGACAAGAACAACTTCTCCGGCACGAACTACGACTCCCTCAAGACCGCCTCCAAGGCCCAGGACGCCGAGGACGCGCACGCCGCCTACGAGCTGTACAAGAAGGGCGACGAGGCCACTCCGGAGGAGATCGACAAGCTCAACGCCCTCTTCAAGGCCAACCAGAAGGACCCCTACTTCGCCGAGAAGTTCGCCCTGGAGGTCGGACCGAAGGGCAGCATGGAGTACTGGGCGGACATGGGCGACCCGAGCGACGGCTCCCGCCTGGGCGTGGACCACCGGGACAAGCTCAAGGAGCTCCAGACGAACTGGAGTATGACGCTCGCCACCGCGACCCATTCCACGAGCCCCGAGATGGAGCAGTGGAAGGCCGACGTCATCAAGGCCGGCACCGAGCCGATCCAGACGCGCGGCACCAGCCCCTACGGCTTCCAGGTCATGAGCAACCTGCTGCGGGTCGGCGACTACGACGACAAGTTCCTGAAGGACTACGGCAACGGACTCGTCGTCGCCGAGCGGAAGATGACCCACGACGGGGCCCTGCCCCCGGGCCGCGCCTGGCAGCAGATGGGCGGCCAGCCGAGCCATCTGAACTGGCTGGGCGGCGACCTCGGCAAGGACCCGATGATCGGCTTCATGGAGGGCCTCGGGCACAACCCGAAGGCGTCCACGGAGTTCTTCAACAGCGACATCGACCTCACGCCCGAGAACAGCAAGGACAACAAGAAGCTCGACCCGTTCGACTACTTCTCCAAGGACCGCCAGTGGCCCGAGGAGCTGAACGACAAGGGCAACATGACGAAGGAGCCCGGCTACAACGCGCTGGGCCACGCCCTGGAGTCCGCGACCACCGGCCATCCGTACGACGCCGAGGCCGAGGGCCTCAAGGACGTGCGGACCAAGGAGAACGCGGAGGTCATGCAGAAGGTCCTGGAGCGGTACGGCAGCGACCCGAAGTACATGCACGAGCAGCCGGGCATCGACGACAGCCTGGGCAAGATGGGCGCCGCCTACATCGACGAGCTGAACCGCTCCCTGGAGACGGACAGCGACACGACGATGGAGGAGAAGACCAACTCCCCCTTCGGCAACAACGACGACAAGGGCAAGTCCCGCTTCGGCCCCGAGTTCGACACCGGGCTGCTGTTCAACCGCGGCGACACCGTCAACTTCATGGGCATCGTCTCGCAGAGCGAGAGCGGACACGCCACGCTGTCGGCGGCCGAGACGCTGTACACGACGAGCGTCCTCGACCAGGTCGGCCCGAAGCCCGGAACCCCGTTCGACGAGCGGGACCTCACCGACGCGCGGACGACGCTGCGCATCGGGTCGGAGGCGCAGGGAATCATGGACGAGTCCCGCATGGCGCAGATCGACAAGGACTACGAGAAGGACTCCGAGGAGCACAAGAAGGCCGTCGGCAGGACCACCGAATGGGTCAAGTTCGGTGTGGGCGCGGTCGCGGCGGGCGGTGTCGTGGCCCTGACCGGTGGCGCCGGTGGCGTCCTCGTCCCGCTGGCCGCCGAGACGGTGGGCGGTGCCGTGACGACCTTCATCGGGATGGAGGCCGACGACATCGGGGAGAAGTACGAGAAGGACGAGATGCTCAAGAAGAAGTCGGACGACCTCAAGGACGAGGCGCTGGCCATGGGCAAGGAGAACTCGCTTCGACCCGGTATCGCCTACGCCAACGCGCCCGGCTGGAGCGAGAAGGACCGCAACTACCTCGACGAGACGCTCGTCGACTACGTTCGGGACGCACGCCTGCACGCCCGGGACAACTCGCTCCCCGACCCGTACGAGAAGAAGTGACGTTCATGAGGTCCGCGCTGGGAAGGATCGGGGTGGCCGCCGTCGCGGCCGCCCTCCTCACGAGCTGCTCCGGCGGCGACGGTGGGGACGCCACGAAGGAACCGGAGGGCCTGGCGGCGGCCGAGGTCTGCCGGGGCTTCGCGAAGGACGCCGCTGTCACGGCGGCGCTCAAGACGGCCACCGACAGTGAGCGTTTCCACGACGGCCTGTCGGCGTCCCAGCCGGACAAGGCCCTCGACCTCCTGCGGGACGCGACCCGCGCGCCGCTGTCCGACTCCTACCGGCCGCAGCCGAGGCCGTACTGCAAGATCTGGCGCGTCGGGGACATCGACAAGGACCTCAAGATCGAACTGAGCCCGGCGTCCAAGGCCCCGGGGATGGACCCGGAGCTGCTCAAGAAGGTGACCCTCTACACCTCGGGCGCGCTGGCCTACTCGTCCTCGGGGCTGGGCAACGTCTACTTCTCCTGCGATCTCAAGGAGCCTGCCCACGACTTCGTCGTCGAGACGACGATCTGGGGCCCCGCGGGCATCCCGGACGCGGACCTGGAACAGCGGACGCGGCTGATCACGCTCGCCAACGCCGCGGCCCGGCAGGTCTCGGCGGAGCTGGGCTGCCAGGGAGACGAGCTGGCGACCGGGGTACCGAAGGCCATCCCGGCCACCTCATCCGCTCCGTCCTCCTGACCAGGCCGCTCGATACGGGCCGGCGTCCTCGGAGCCGTCCTTCCGGCCGCATCCCTCGTACGGGGTGCGGTCGGCCGCACCATGGGGCCCGGCAGCGCCGCCGCCCGGCACGTCGCCGACGAGCCGGCTGCGCGGGCACCGGGCCCGGTGGAGTCCGCTACACCCCGTACACCGGCATCGCCGCGATCTGGCCCGCGCGGGAGATGAAGACGCGGTTACCGCCGCCCGCCAGCTGGTAGGAGCCCGCGCCCTCCATCTGCGTCGTGAAGAGGAGGTCGCCCGACACCTTGTGGATGACCTCGACGCGGTCCTCAAGGCCGTGGACCCAGACCGTCGTTCCCTGCACTGCCGGAGGGGTGATGGGATCGGCGGAGCGGCCGAAGCCGTCCAGGATTTTGGACCACTTCGAGTCCGGCGAGTGGAATTGCGGCATGGTGCCGAGGCGGTAGACGCCGTACTCCGCCACCGCGATCACGTGTTCCCCGTCCACGGCCGGGGAGCCGAAGCCCGGTTCCCCGGGCTCCGCGCCCAGGGCTTCGTCCTCCCACAGGAAGTCGCCGCGGTCGAGGCGGCGGGCCATGAGGCTGTGACCGCCCAGGTAGGCGATGTTGTTCTCGCCGACCGCGGGGGCCTGGCCGTCGGTGCCCTGGCCCTTGATGTACCAGTCCGTCTCGCCGTTCTCCGTGTAGAGCGCGGCGACATAGCCGTCCCTGCCGTGGATCACGAGCCGCTTCCTTCCCACGGCGGCCTTCGCCGGACCGTTGTGGGAGCGGGGCGAGGTCATCGGGCGGGACCATGTCGTCGCGAGGGTCCAGGCATTGAGCGCGCGGAGTTCGTTGTCCTTCGTCACCAGGTAGACATGGGTGTCGTCGGCGGCGAGGAGGTCGTCGACATCGCTGCCGGTCTGCCAGACGGGGGCGCCGGTGGAGGCGACGAAGGCCTTCAGGCCGCCCTCCTTGTCGACACCCACCACAAGCCGGTCGGCGACCGAGACGAAACCGGCGTCGGCGTCGACGTCCTTGGCCCGCCACCGCTCCTTCCCGTCCTTGACGGAGAGGGCGAGCAGACCGCCCATCTTCGCCTGCACGATCACCACGTCCCGTACCGGCAAGGGGAGTTCTCCCCCGGGCGCCGTCACGTCGAGCGGTCCCCACAGGGGCTTCGGGACCTGGCCCTGCTGGGTGTCGATGGCCGAGACGAACGCCGCTTCCGGGGTTGCCACGGCCGGCGGCACATCGGCGGTCGGTGACTTCGACTGCCCCTTCTCGCGGTTCAGCCACCACGCGCCCGCCCCGCCGGCCGTGCCCAGGACCGCCACGCCCACGGCCGCGCCGGTGAGGAAGCGGCGGCGGGACGGCGAGGAGGAGGGTGCGACGGTGTCCGCGGGTGCCGTCAGGCGCTTCGTGGCGGTCTCACGGCGCTTGATGTCCTCGGCGAGCGGGCCCTTGCGCCAGGCGCGGTCGGCGCCCTTGGGCGGGGCGAAGGCCTCCGCGACCTGCGGGGGCAGCGGGCGGTACGCCGGGTCCTTCGCCAGGCACGGCCCGATCAGCTCCTGGAGCTCCGGCGGCACCAGGCTCAGGTCCGGGGTGCCGTGCACGACCTCGTACTGGACGGCCGACACGTGGGCGCCGTCGAAGGTCCGCCGGCCGCTCGCCGCGTACGCGAGGACCGCGCCGAGAGAGAAGACGTCCGAGGCCGGTCCGACCCGCTGTCCCAGGACCTGCTCGGGAGCCCCGTACCCGGGCGTGACCGGGATCTGGCCCGTCGTCGTGAGCGTGAGTCCGTGCTCGGGGCGCGCGATGCCGAAGTCGATGATCCGGGGGCCGGTGGAGGTGAGCACGATGTTCGCGGGCTTGAGGTCGCGGTGGACGAGACCGGCCGCGTGGATGTCGTGCAGGGTGCGGGCGAGGTGGGCGGCGAGGGCGCGGACCGCCGGCACGTCCATCGGCCCGTACGCGCGGACGGCCTCGTCGAGCGTCGGACCGGCGAGGAACTCGGCGGCGATCCACGGCCGCCCGCCCTCGGTCTGCGCGCCGAGGACCCGGGCCACGCCGCCGCTGGTGACGGCCCGCGCCATGTCGGCCTCGCGTACGAAGCGCTGGGCGAGGTGCTGGTCGTGGGCGAGCTCGGGCCGCAGGACCTTGACGGCGGCGGGGGCCCCGTCACCGTCCCGGCCGACGTACACCTTGCCCATGCCGCCCTCGCCGAGGACGCCGAGCAGACGGTACGGGCCGAGCCGGAGCGGGTCGCCGGTGGCGAGGGGCTGCGTGGTCACGGGGTGTTCTCCGGATCGGGGGAAACGAGGGATGGGGCGAAGGACGGGGAGGGGGATGGGGACGAAGGACGGGGTGAGGGACGGGGTGAGGGACGGGGTGAGGGACGGGGTGAGGGACGGGGGTGAAGGGCGGGGTGAGGGACGGGGGTGAAGGGCGGGGCCGGGGATCAGGCGAAGGGGATGGCCACGACGGACGTCGCCCCCGCCCCGATGATCCGGGTCCGTTCCTTGTCGACGACGTACCGGGTGGCCTCGGTGGCGAACACCCAGGCCGATCTGTGGGTCGTCACGTCGATCGCGCTCAGCCCGCCCCGCACCGGGGCGTACACGTACTTGTCCCCGACCACGGGGACGGTGAAGTAGGAGGGGGTCAGCTCGCGGTCCGCGGGCCGCTCCGTCCAGTACGGCGTTCCCTTGTCGGCCCCGAGGGCCACGAGCCCCGGGGAGGTCCTGGACTCCTGCGCGTAGACGATGCCGCGTGCGACGGCCGGCAGACCGAAGAACGTGGACCCGGAGCCGTGCTCCCAGGCGCTCTTGCCGTCCGTGAGGCGCAGGGCGCGGAGCCGGTTGCCACCGATGTACACGTGCCGCTCGTCGACCGCGAGCTCGCCGGGCCGGAAGCTCTGGGATTCCTTCAGGGCGATGCGGCGCTGCCAGAGCAGGCGGCCGGTGTTCAGCTCCCGCGCCTGGACGACGAAGTATTTGAGGTCGCCGCTGTTCTTGCCGAGGATCAGCCGGTCGCCGACGACCTTGGAGATCCAGGGGCGGACGCCGTCCCACTCGTACGCCTGGCGCCATGCCTCCTTGCCCGCCCGGAGGTTGACGGCGATCAGGTGCCAGCCCTTCTCGTTCGCGTCCGAATCGATCTCCTTCTTGCCGCGCCGGGAGGCGGCGAAGAGCATTCCGCCGGAGGCGGCGAGGAGTGCGGTGCCCGAGTTCGTGCCGTCGAAGCCCTTGAGGACGATCAGCTTGGCCGCCTCCTTGCCGGTAGCGGGGGCGAGCGTACGGATCTTCAGGGCACCCGGACCTTCGTAGGTGCCGGCCGACGCGTAGAAGTTCGTGCCGTCGCTGACGATCTGGAACGGATCCAGGGCATCGGACCAGAGTTCGAGGCCGTTCTCCGGGTTGAGGGCCCGGAAGGAGACGGTCTCGGCGAAGCCGACGGCATCGCCCGCGAGCAGCTGCACCGTCCGCTGCTCGCGATCGAGGGTCGACCCCTGCCACAGCGCCTTCGGCGATCCGTCGGCCGCAGTCGGGGCAGGGACGGCGGTGGGACCCGTGGGGGTGGGGGTGCCGCCGGTGGCCTGCGGGGTGTCCTCCGACCCCAGCCACGCCCAGAGGCCTCCGCCCGCCGCCGTGACACCGAGCAGGGCTCCGCCGCCCAGGGAGAACAGCCGTCGCCGCGAGAGCGGCGTGCTCGCCACGGTCTCCGCCACCGCCGACTCCGCCGGGGCGGGCAGGCGGCGGGGGGCGTGCAGCCAGATGTCGGTCGCGCGGCGGGCGATGTCGGTGAGGAGCAGCGGCGGGAGGTGGTCGGCGAACTCGCCGTGGCCGTCGTGGAGGTGGTCGACCAGGACGCCGGTCGTGGGGCGGGCCGCCGGGTCCTTGGACAGGCAGGCCGTCAGGAGCGGGAGCAGTGCTTCCGGTACGCCGGTGAGGTCGGGGTCGGCGTAGCGGACGCGGTAGAGGAGGTCGGCGGCGGAGCCCGTACCGAAGGGGCCGTGGCCGGTGGCGGCGAAGACGAGGACGCCGGCGAGCGCGAACACGTCGCCCGCGGGCGGGTGTTCCTGGCCGCTCGCCTGTTCCGGCGACATGAAGGCGGGTGTGCCGGCCGCCGCTCCCGTACGCGTGAGGTGGTCGTCGCCGGCCGCGCGGGCGATACCGAAGTCGATGATCTTCGGGCCGTAGGCGGTGACGAGGACGTTCGAGGGCTTGAGGTCGCGGTGGACCACGTCCGAGGAGTGCAGCTGGGCGAGCGCCCCGGCGAGCGCGGCACCGAGGGCGCGGACGGTCGGCTCGGGGAGCGGGCCGCCGAGCGCCACGGCGTCGTCGAGCGGCGGGCCGAGGACGTACTCGGTGGCCAGCCACGGCGTCTCGGCCAACGGGTCGGCGTCGACGACGGCCGCACCGTGCCGGGCGCCGATGATCCGCGCCGCGTCCGTCTCCAGACGGAAACGGGCACGGAACGCGGGGTCGGTGGCGAGCCGCGCGTGCACGGTCTTCAGCGCGACGGTACGCCCGCCGGGGGTGCGCGCCAGATAGACCGTGCCCATGCCGCCGGAGCCGAGGCGGGCGAGGAGACGGTACGTGGCGACGGCGGCCGGGTCGTCGTGGGTCAGGGGCGACAGCATGGGATGAGGTCCGTCAGGTCCGGGGGCGTATGGAAGGGCGGGCTGTGGCGGGGGGATCAGACCCGGGCCGGCGCGGGGAGTTCCGCGGCGAGGAGTTCCGAGGACTGGCGGGCCAGTGCGGCGACCACCCGGCCCGGCAGCCAGCCCGGGGCGAGGAGGGAACCGGCCGAGTTCAGGACCGTGCCGTGCGTCGAGGGCGGGGCGAGGGCGGTCATCAGGGCGGCGGCCGTGGGCCGGTCGGCCGGGTCGCGGGCCAGACAGGAGGCGAGCACCGGGCGCAGGGCGGGCGGGAGTTCGTCCCGCTCGGGCACGGTGTGCCCGGTGGCGGCGTACGCGAGGACGGCGCCGAGCGCGAAGACGTCACCCGGCGGACGCGGCCGGCCTCCCGAGGCCTGCTCGGGTGCGAGGGCGCCCGGGTCGAGGCCGGGCAGGCCGGTGCGCCGCTCGCCGTCGGCCGAGGCGGCCCGTACCGCGCCGAAGCAGGTCAGCCGGGGGCCGTCCGCGGTGAGCAGGACGGCGGCGGGGGAGACCCCGGCGTGGGTGAGGCCCTGGCCGTGCGCGGCGCCCAGCGCCTCGGCGAGGGCGGCGCCGACGGCCCGGACGGTGGTCTCGGGCAGCGGACCGCCGTGGACGGCGAGGGCGACGGGGAGCGGGAGCGCCGGGACGTAGGGGCTCGCGTACCAGGGGGCCTCGCCGGGGCCGGCCACGCCCGTCACCGGAGCGATCCAGGGTCCGAGGAGGTGACGGGCGGCGCCGGCCTCCACGGCGAACCGGGCGGGATCGGTGCCGGGCAGCGGGGCGCTGAGCAGCACGGTGTGCTCGCCGTCCTCGCTGCGGGCCACGAACCGGCGGCAGGGCAGGGCGGAGTGGGGCGGATCGAGGCGGGTGATCAGCCGGTACGGTCCGATCCGTCGCGCCGATTCCTGCCGCGCGGATTCCTGCTGTGTGCGCGACTGTTCCACCGTTCGTGCCCCCCGTCTTTCGTGCACCCCGTGGTGACGGGGGCGGGACGAGCCTACCGAGAGGCGGGTGGGGAGCTGTGCCCGGGAGGTGCGGGGAGCGGGGCCCGGATGCGTGGTGGTCCGGGAAGTCCGGGCTGTCCCGGTTGCGAAGGCGAAGTAGGCATGCGGACATCGTGAAGATCTCGGGGGTGTCCGTGATTCCCGGTGAGCAGTGCTCGAACGCTCACCCGGAGTACTACGATCGCGATGTTTCCGTGGGAACAGAACTTGCTGAGGCGAAGCCGGAACGATCACGTCACGGGGGAGAGCATGTCGTTCGAACAGGAGTGGGCGACGGTACGGTCCACGTCCACGGCCGAGGTGAGCATGAGGCTCAACCAGGTCGCCCCCGAGCCGGGTGGCGGTGGCGGCGGCAACGCCGACCTCAGCGTCGACCAGGACAAGCTCGGAGCCATCGGCAGCGCCGCCTACGCGCTGCACGGCCGGCTGGTCAAGGACGGGAACCACGCGCGTACGAACACGACGGAAGCGGCGACGGGCATGTCCAGCCACGGCTTCCTCACCGGGTCCGCGATGTCCACCGTGCAGGAGAAGCCACTCGTGAGGCGTACATCGCGATCCTGCACTCCGTGAGCCTTGCGGTGGTGAAGGAACTCGGCTGCGAGAACAACGCCGGACTTCCCGAGAAGCCGGTTCTCACGGAGAAGAAGTGAAGCGGAAGATGCGAAGAATCCTGAGCGCGGCGGTCGTTGTGCTTCTCGCCGTCTCGGCGTGTTCCGGAGGCGGGGACACCGGTAAGGCCTCCGACGCGGCGGACGTGGAGCACTCGGCGGCTCTCAAGTCCTGCCAGGAGGTGTTCGGTGTGGCCGGCGTCGACGCGGTGCGGGCCGAGTTCGGTGGCGGGTTTCGGGCGTTCGGGCGTTCGCCGGCCGGGATGCGGGACGCCA
This sequence comes from Streptomyces sp. NBC_00250, assembly GCF_036192275.1. Classification (NCBI taxonomy): domain Bacteria; kingdom Bacillati; phylum Actinomycetota; class Actinomycetes; order Kitasatosporales; family Streptomycetaceae; genus Streptomyces; species Streptomyces sp. NBC_00250. The sequence goes on from NZ_CP108088.1 coordinate 5,722,266, forward strand.
TGGTCGTGGAGGCGCGTGGTTGGAGCGCCGTTGGGGACGATCTTCGGCGTACCACCTATCACCCGTGCGAGATGGAGGGCGGAGCGGGCGCGGCTCGGGTCACCGGCACCGTCGGGTGGTCGATGTACGACATCGACTCCGTGGGCTCCGGCGACGGCAGGCTTCGGTGGCGCACCGTCGCGGACGGGGTCCACGTGGCCTCCCGCCCCGACGCCTGGGGTACGCCGCTCGTCGTGCCCTGCACCGTCCCGGGCGCCGCCGCCGGCCAGGGTCGCGAGCTGCCGCTCCAGGTCGCGGTGAAGGACGAGGGCCGGAAGGCGGACTCGGCCGTGTCGACGGAGCAGTTCCTGAAGGCCCTCGCCGAGAACACGCGTCGGCTTCTCGGCTGTAGGGAGACGGTGTCCGTCCCTGCTGATCTGCTCCCGTGACGCGCGCGGCCTCCGCCATCAGTCCTCCGCCGTCTCCGACATCGCCGGCGGGGACAGCCGGGACAGGAGCACCACCGTCGCGCGGGTGATCAGCGCCGCGAGGAGGATCGTGCCAAGGCCCTCGATCCGGAGGTCGCCGATCTTCGGGCCCGGCCAGACGATGGCGACGATGGGACGGCCGGCGTGCTCGTGCCGGCCGATCGAGACGGAAACCGAGCCGGGCGAACGAAAGGGCGGCACCCTGTGAGGGGTGCCGCCCTTTTCTTCTGCCTGGTCAAGGCGCTGGAGACCGTGGCGGGAATTGAACCCACGTAACTCGCTTTGCAGGCGAGCCCCTCAACCACTCGGGCACACGGTCATGTGGTGCAACGAGTACGACCGTAGGCGGGGGCCGGGAGGGGCTCAAGGGGTTCCGGGGTCGTGCCATGTGACTGCAACGGTGCTGCCACACCGCGTTCACAGTCCTGCGGCCGTCGGGCGTCCGTCGTACGTCCAAGGGCTGAGCCGTACTGGGACTCCTGACAGGGGTCATTTGCCTCTTCACCTCTTACTCTGGGGGAATGAGCGCCCTCGAACCCAGCGACACCGACGTCGCCCCAAGCCCCGGACCCCTTGCCCCGCGCGACGCCGACACCGTCGTCGACGCCTTCGACGGCGTCGACTCCAAGGGGTCCGTCCTCGACCCGGCCCACCGGGCGCTCAGCATCGGCATCGTCTCCGTCGTCCTGCTCATCGCCTTCGAGGCCACCGCCGTCGGCACCGCCATGCCCGTCGCCGCCCGCGAGCTGAACGGCATCCCCCTCTACGCCTTCGCCTTCTCCGCCTACTTCACCACCAGCCTCTTCGCCATGGTCCTGGCCGGGCAGTGGTCCGACCGCGGCGGGCCGCTCGCCCCCCTCACCGCCGGCATCAGCGCCTTCGCCGCCGGGCTGCTGCTCTCCGGGACCGCCGGTGCCATGTGGCTGTTCATCCTCGGCCGGGCCGTCCAGGGCCTCGGCGGAGGGCTGGTCATCGTCGCGCTGTACGTGATCGTCGGCCGGGCCTACGCCGAGCACCTCAGACCGGCGATCATGGCCGCGTTCGCCGCGAGCTGGGTCGTCCCCTCCGTCGTCGGGCCGCTCGCCGCCGGAACGATCACCGAGCACCTCGGCTGGCGCTGGGTCTTCGTCGGCATCCCCGCCCTCGTCGTCTTCCCGCTGGCCCTCGCCCTCCCCGCGATACGCCGCACCGCCTCCGGCCCCGCCGACCCCACCGCGCCCCTCGCCCCCTGGGACCGGCGCCGGATCCGGCTCGCGCTCGGCATCTCGGCGGGCGCGGCGCTCCTCCAGTACGCGGGTCAGGAGCTGCGCTGGCTCTCCCTGGCCCCGGCGGCCGCGGGCGCCGCGCTCCTCGTGCCCGCCGTCCGCGGGCTCCTTCCGCACGGCACCTACCGGGCGGCCCGTGGCCTGCCGTCCGTCGTCCTGCTCCGCGGCATCGCCGCGGGTGCCTTCATCGCGGCCGAGTCCTTCGTGCCGCTGATGCTGGTCACCCAGCGTGGCCTGAGCCCCACCCTGGCCGGACTCTCCCTCGCCGCGGGCGGCCTCACCTGGGCGCTCGGCTCCTGGATCCAGGCCCGGCCGTGGACGGAGCCGTACCGGGAACGGCTCGTGGTCCTCGGCATGGTCCTGGTCGCGCTTGCCATCGCGGCGGCGCCGACCGTGCTGATCCCGGCGGTGCCGGTGTGGGTGCTCGCCGTGGCCTGGAGCCTCGGCTGCCTCGGCATGGGGGCCGTGATCGCCTCGACGAGCGTGCTGCTCATGAAGCTCTCCGCGCCCGAGGAGGTCGGCGCGAACTCGGCCGCCCTGCAGATCTCCGACGGCCTCTCCAACGTCCTGCTCCTCGCGGCGGGCGGCGCGGCCTTCGCGGCGCTCGGCGGCGGCGCGGTCGGCCACGCGGTCACGTCCTCCGCGGCCACGGGCTCCCACCCGGGGGCCTTCGCGGCGGTCTTCCTGCCGATGGCGGGGGTCGCGGCGGTGGGCGCGTGGGTGGCGACCCGGCTGCACGCGGAGAAGGCGCAGGCACGGGCGTAGGACTGCACGCGGGCCGGGCGGGGTGCGGGGGCGTACGCGGGCCAGGCGGGGTGCAGGGGTGTACGCGGGCCAGGCGGGGGCGTAGGGGTGCACGCGGCAGGCGTCGGGCGCAGGGCTGTGGCTGCAAGCAGGGCGGCGCGGGCGCAGGGGTGTGCGGCGGGGCCCGGACCACGGTGGCTGGCCCGTGTGCCCGCCGCCCGCCGCCCGCCGCACACCGGCCCGGTGCGGAGGCCCCGGGACCGCCGGCCAGGGCCCGTAAAGCCGTCGCGGCCCGTGTGCCCGCCTGCGTACTCTCGCGCCATGCGTGACATGACCCTTCCGGTCGGCGACGGGTTCGCCGACCTCGCCGACGCCCGGGGCGTCACCCCCGAGGAGCTCGCAGAGCAGGCCCTCGACCGGTTCCTGGTCGTCGAGACCTCCTTCGTACGGCAGCAGGCCATGCGCCTCGCCCTGCGGCACCAGTCCCTCCTGAGGAGGCTCGGCGAATGACCACGCGTGCGACCACTCGGTTCCTGACCGTCGCGGAGGTCGAGGTGATCGCCCGGATCGCCTTCACCGGCGAGGGCCTGCCCGAGCTGCGGGCCCCCGGGCTCCTGGAGTCCGCCGTGCACCGGCCGAGGGCCCGGATGTTCGGCGAGAGCGCGTACACCGACCTCTGGGAGCAGGCGGCCGTGCTGCTTCACGCGCTCGCCGCCAACCACCCCTTCGTCGACGGGAACAAGCGCGCCGCCTGGCTCTCCGCGGCGACCTTCCTCGCCGTGAACGGAGTCGATCTCGTCGATGTCGACCAGGACCGGGCATACGCGCTGGTCATCGATGTCGCGGCCGGCACCGAGGTGGACATTTCCGGCATTGCGCAGCGGCTGCGGGAGCTGTGAGGACTCTCTCAAGCGGCCTCGCCACACCCTCGCCGAGGGTGGGGCGAGGCACCCGCACCGGTAAGGTGGCCCGGTTGTCATATCTGGACGAGCGTCGAACCCGGAGATCGTGACTACTACCACCACCACCTCCTCCCATCACCTTTCTCCCGCCTTCCCCGGCCGGGCCCCATGGGGTACCGCCGGCAAGCTGCGAGCCTGGCAGCAGGGCGCCATGGAGAGGTACCTCCAGGAGCAGCCCCGTGACTTCCTCGCCGTCGCCACCCCCGGCGCCGGCAAGACGACCTTCGCCCTGACCCTCGCGTCCTGGCTGCTGCACCACCACGTCGTGCAGCAGATCACCGTCGTCGCGCCCACCGAGCACCTCAAGAAGCAGTGGGCCGCCGCAGCCGCGCGGATAGGCATCAAGCTGGACCCGGACTACAGCGCCGGGCCGCTCAGCAAGGAGTACGACGGGGTCGCCATCACCTACGCCGGTGTCGGCGTCCGCCCGATGCTCCACCGCAACCGCTGCGAGCAGCGCAAGACCCTCGTCATCCTCGACGAGATCCACCACGCCGGAGACTCCAAGTCCTGGGGCGAGGCCTGCCTTGAGGCCTTCGAGCCCGCCACCCGGCGGCTCGCGCTCACCGGCACCCCCTTCCGCTCCGACACCAACCCCATCCCCTTCGTCACGTACGAGGAGGGGAACGACGGCATCCGGCGGTCCTCCGCCGACTACACGTACGGCTACGGGAACGCCCTCGGCGACGGCGTCGTCCGGCCCGTCATCTTCCTCTCCTACAGCGGCAACATGCGCTGGCGCACCAAGGCCGGCGACGAGATCGCCGCCCGCCTCGGCGAGCCGATGACGAAGGACGCCGTCTCGCAGGCCTGGCGCACCGCCCTGGACGCGAAGGGCGACTGGATGCCGAACGTCCTCCGGGCCGCCGACCAGCGGCTCACCGAGGTCCGGAAGTCCATCCCCGACGCGGGCGGGCTCGTCATCGCCTCCGACCAGGACTCGGCCCGCTCGTACGCCAAGCTGATCCGAGAGATCACCGGCACCAAGGCCACCGTCGTCCTCTCCGACGACACCGGCGCCTCGAACCGCATCGACGAGTTCAGCGAGAACAACGACCGCTGGATGGTCGCCGTCCGCATGGTGTCCGAGGGCGTCGACGTACCCCGTCTCTCCGTGGGCGTGTACGCGACGACGATCTCGACCCCGCTCTTCTTCGCGCAGGCCGTCGGCCGTTTCGTGCGTTCGCGCAGGCGCGGCGAGACCGCCTCCGTGTTCCTTCCCACGATCCCCAGCCTCCTCGGTTTCGCCAACGAGATGGAGGTCGAGCGGGACCACGTCCTCGACAAGCCCAAGAAGCAGGGCGAGGAGGACCCGTACGCCGAGTCCGAGAAGGAACTCGCCGAGGCCGAGCGGCAGCAGGACGAGGACACCGGCGAGCAGGACATGCTGCCCTTCGAGGCGCTGGAGTCCGACGCCGTCTTCGACCGCGTCCTCTACAACAGCGCCGAGTTCGGCATGCAGGCCCACCCCGGCAGCGCGGAGGAGCAGGACTACCTCGGCATCCCGGGCCTCCTCGAACCCGACCAGGTCCAGCTGCTCCTCCAGAAGCGCCAGGCCCGGCAGATCGCGCACAGCCGCAAGAAGCCGGACGACGAGGCGGATCTGCTCGAACTTCCCGCCGAGCGGCGCCCTGTCGTTTCCCACAAGGAGCTCCTGGAGCTGCGCAAGCAGCTCAACACCATGGTCGGCGCGTACGTCCACCAGACCGGCAAGCCCCACGGCGTGATCCACACGGAGCTGCGCCGGGTGTGCGGCGGGCCGCCGAGCGCGGAGGCCACCGCCGGCCAGATCCGGGAACGGATCAAGAAGGTGCAGGAGTGGGCCACCCGGATGCGGTGACCCGTCGGAGGAACAGCTGAGGCCCGTACGACGGCGTTCGTACGGGCCTCACTCGTCCCACCGCGGCGGAACCGGTGAAGGAACGGCGGCGGGACCGGCGTCGGAGACCGGCCCCCACGGTCGGCCTCCGGGCACCTCCACGCTACGTGCACGACAAAGCCGATCTTGTCCGCCAAAGTCCCGCGTCCGACCGACGAAGGTCCCGAACCGTCTCTATACGGTCGCCGACGCCCGGATTCTGGACGAGGTCTTCCGCTGAGCGGAGCGGGTCGCTACTGTCCCGGCTCAAAAGCAATCGCCCCGTGGCAGCGCCGCCGCGGAGCGCAGCCGGTGTACCCCTTCCTGCCGGCGGCCTCTGACGTGCGTCGCCGACGGGACCGGTGACGCAACCCCGTGAGAGTCCCGCCGCCACTCACTCCGAAGGAGAGGGCGTCGTGACCGCGGAGACCTCCCAGACGCTCGACCGGGGACTCAGAGTCCTCAAACTGCTCGCCGACACCGACCACGGCCTGACCGTCACCGAGTTGTCCAACAAACTCGGTGTCAACCGGACCGTCGTCTACCGGCTGCTCGCCACCCTGGAGCAGCACGCCCTCGTCCGCCGCGACCTCGGCGGGCGTGCCCGCGTCGGCCTCGGCGTGCTCCGGCTCGGCCGCCAGGTCCACCCCCTGGTCCGGGAGGCCGCGCTGCCCGCGCTGCGCTCCCTCGCCGAGGACATCGGGGCGACGGCCCATCTGACGCTGGTCGACGGCGCGGAGGCGCTCGCGGTCGCGGTCGTCGAACCGACCTGGACCGACTACCACGTCGCCTACCGGGCCGGCTTCCGTCACCCGCTCGACCGGGGCGCGGCCGGCCGCGCCATCCTCGCCGCCCGCCAGGGCGGTCTCATCGAACCGGGCTTCACGCTCACCCACGGCGAACTTGAGGCGGGCGCCAGCGGTGCGGCCGCGCCTCTCGTCGGCGTCACGGGCGTGGAAGGCAGCGTCGGCGTCGTGATGCTCGCGGACGCGGTCCCGGAGCGGGTCGGGCCGCGGGTGGTGGACGCGGCTCGGGAGGTCGCCGACGCGTTGCGCTAGGGCGCGCGGCTCACCCGGTCACTGCCCTGAGGGCGGTTTTCGGTGTGTCGGTGCCGCCCTGGGGGTGTCGTGCCCGCCCTCCCCGGACTCCGTCCGGGGGGTGCCTCCACCGCCCCGGCGGAACGCATGCCCACCACCAGGGCCCCCAGGGGGGTCTGTTCGTGGTGGACCGATCTCCCTGTTCTCGTCGTGGTGATCAGGCCTGCTGTCCGGAGGGCCGCCGCGTGGGCCGAGGCCGTCGCGTTGCTCGTGCCGGTGAGGCGGGCCAGGTCCGTCGTCGTGCGGGGTTCTTCCGCCAGGGCGTGCAGCACGGCGGTCCTCGTGCGGCCCAGGACCGCCGCCAGGCCCTCTCCCCGGGGTTCCGGGGTGAGAGGCAGGCCCTCGCCCGCCGGGTAGGTGACGACCACCGGGCGGTCCGGCAGGTCCTGGACCAGTGGGCCGCCCCGCCAGTGGAAGGTCGGCAGCAGGACCAGGCCCCGCCCGCCGAGCCGGATCTCACGGCCCGCCGGGTCTGTCGGCCACTCCCAGGCCCCGTCGCGCAGCCGTGAGCCCGGGGCCACCGCCGTCAGGGCGGCGGCGAGGCCCCGCTCGGCGGCCGTCAGCGCGTACCGGGTGAACTCCGCCCGGTGCAGGTCCTGGACCAGCGGCCACACCGGCGCGAGGACCGTCTCGTACGCCGCCCGCTGGGCCCGGTCGAGGGTTCCCCAGGCCTCGGCGTCCCCGGCGTGCAGGGCCCGGATCCACGGCGGGACGGTGCCCTGTCCCGCGTACACCCGTGCCAGCTCGGACCGTACGACCTCCGGCCGCGCCGACCGCATCAGCGCGAAGCCCTCCTCCCGTGTCTCGCCGAGGACGTCGAGGAAGTACGGGGCCGTCCCGCCCGGCGCCAGCTCCGCGAGCGGCTCGGCCGCCGCCGGCAGGGCCCGCAGGAGCCTGCCCCGCCAGCGGCCGAAGAGCAGCCCCTCGTGCGGGGCGCCCAGCATCAGCAGTGCCGCGTGCAGCTCGGGCACGGGAGAGGGGCGGCGCGCGAGCCGTACCCGGGTCAAGTCGTCCGCCGTGAAACGGATGCGGAGCACCGCACACCCCCCCGTCTGTCGCCAGCCTTTCGGGCAGGGCCGTAACGTTCGCTCCGGCGTTCTGCCGCTCCCAGGATGACGCCCATGACACCCGACCACGCACCCGCCCGCCGCACCGTGGCCAAGGGAGCCCTCGCCGGGGCCGCCGCCCTGCTGCTCGGCGCCGCGCCCGCCCCCGCCGCCTCCGCCTCCGCCCCGGCCGTCCCCTCCGGTGCGCGAAGCCTCCGACTGCCCGCGCCCACCGGCCCGTACGCCGTCGGCGCCACCGTCCGGCACCTCGTCGACTCCTCCCGCAACGACCCGTGGGAACCCGCGATCGGCGTACGGGAGCTGATGGTCACCGTGCTGCGGCCGACCGCCGCCGGCCGGGGCTTCCCGCGCATGCCCCAGCTCACCCCCGGTGCCGCCGAGGCGTTCACCGTCCTCGCCCCCCTCGTCCGCCCGCGGCTGCCGGCCGCCGGAGTCGACTGGGCGGCCACCCTCACCCACGCCCGGACCGGCGCACCGCCCCTGCCCGGCCGCCGCCCGGTGCTGCTCCACAGCCCCGGCGGCGGGGACTCCCGCGCCATGGGCAGCTCCCTCGCGATCGACCTCGCCTCGCACGGCTGGACCGTCGTCACCGTCGACCACCCCGGCGACGCGTCCGAGGTGGAGTTCCCCGACGGGCGGCCGGGACGCGAGCGGGTCCGCACCACCGTGCTCCGCCCGGACCTGGACGCCGGGACCTTCCGCACCATGATCGACACCCGGGTCGCCGACCTCCGCTTCGTCCTCGACGCCCTCCGCCTCGACCGGGTCGGGCTCTACGGGCACTCCGCCGGCGGCACCGCCGTCGCCCAGGCGCTCCACGAGGACCCGAGGGTCGCCGCCGCCGTGAACCTGGAGGGGTACCTGGACCGGATGGACGGCGCGCTCCTCCCGGTGGCCCGCGAGGGCACGGACCGGCCGTTGCTCCTCGCCGGTACCGACGGCTTCCGCGACGACCGGCTCGACCGCTCCTGGTCGGCGCTGCTCGCGCACGGCGGTCCCGTCGCCCGCCGGGAGCTCGCCGACAGCGACCACTGGGTCTTCACCGACTACGCGGCCCTCGTCCCGCAGCTCCAGGCCGCCGGTCTGACGACCGCCGCAGGGCGTGCCGAGATGGTCGGCACCGTCGACCCCCGGGTCTCGGTGCCCGCCGTCCGCAAGCTCGTACGGTCCTTCTTCGCCCGCCACCTGCCCGTGCCCCGGTAGCTCGGGTGTCCCGGGAGACGCGCCCCAGTAGATTGGGGGCGTGCTCTCCAGTCTCTCCCGTCCCCGTGCTCTCGCGCTCTGCGCCCTGCCCGTCGCCGCCCTCTTCGCCGTCGTCGGCCTCGCGCCGCTGCCCTATGCCATCGCGCAGCCCGGCACGACCGCCGACGTGCTCGGCAAGGACAAGGGGCGGGAGATCATCACGATCACCGGCGCCCCGGTCCGGCCCACCGAGGGGCAGCTGCGGATGACGACGATCGTCGCGACCGGGCCGTCCACGGACGTGGACTTCGGGGACGTGGCCGACGCCTGGTTCCGTACCGACCGGGCCGTCCTGCCGCACGACTCCGTCTACCCCGCGGGGAAGTCCGACGCCGAGATCGAGAAGCACAACCTCGGCCAGATGAAGGAGTCGCAGGACTCGGCCACCCTCGCCGCCCTCGACTACCTCAAGATGGACCCCGAGAAGGTGAAGGTGACCCTGCACCTCGCCGACATCGGCGGGCCCAGCGCCGGGCTGCTCTTCTCCCTCGGCATCGTCGAGAAACTCGCGGGCGACGGTTCCGGCGGTGACCTCACCGGCGGCCGGATCGTCGCCGGTACGGGCACGATCGACGCGGACGGCACGGTCGGCGCCGTCGGCGGGGTCTCCCTGAAGACCCAGGCGGCCGCCCGCGACGGGGCCACCGTCTTCCTGGTACCGAAGGCCGAGTGCTCGGACGCCGAGGCCGAGCTGCCGAAGGGCCTGCGGCTCATCCCCGTCACCGCGCTCAGCGACGCGGCGGCGTCCCTGCGGGCCCTGGAACAGGGGCAGGAGTCGAAGGTTCCGGCTTGCTGACGGCCGTACCGCGCGCGGCGGCGGCCGGCGGGGCGTCCATTCCCCGCCAGGAGGGGAACACCAGTGGCGAGAGGCCGGCCAGGAAGTACACCCCGCCCACCGTGAGCAGCGCCGTGGTGAGCCCCGTGCTCTCCACCAGGAATCCGGCGGCGAGTCCGCCGAGCGGGGCGGTGAGCAGCACCGAGGCGGTGCTGGCGCCGCCGACACGACTGCGCAGTTCCTCCGGGACCGTCTCGTAGAAGACCGTGGTGAGGATGGGGTTCAGCACTCCCGCCCCCAGCCCGCCGAGGGCCATCGCCACGAGCAGCGGCGCGGTGGTGTCGGTCAAGGCCGCGGTCACATAGGCGGGGGCGCCGGTGAGCAGGAACCCGACGGCGAAGACCCGTCGGCGCGGGAAGCGGTGGCCGACGGCCCCGTAGCCGAGCGCCCCGAGGAGGGCGCAGCCGCCGGAGACGGCGACGAGCAGGCCGAGCGAGCCCGAACCGCCGAGGTCCTCCCGGGCGTGGAGCGGGAGGAGGACGGAACTCCAGCTCTGTGCCAGACCGTTGGTCGTCATCACCGCGAAGTTGATGCCGAGCAGCAGTCGGGTGCGCAGCAGGAACGCGTAGCCCTCGCGCAGGTCGGCCCGGTAGGCCGCCGCGGAGAGCGGTGGGGCTCCCCGCAGGGGTTCGGCGGAGGGGATGCCGCGCAGGCCGGCGAGGACGAGGAGCGCGGAGGCGGCGAACGTCACGGCGTCGACGTACAGCACGGTGTCGGCGCCGATGAACGCCACGAGGAGGCCCGCGAGGGCGGCGCCGGTCATACGGGCGCCGCGCGAGACGGCGTCGTAGAGGCTGGCGGCGCGGGAGAGCGGGGTGCCGGCGCGGCGGGCCAGGTCGGGGATGAGGACGTTGCGCGCGGTCTCGCCGGGCGCGTGGAAGAGGCCGGTGACGGCCATCAGGGCGCACAGCATCCAGAACTGCAGAAGTCCGGCCCGGTTGAGCAGCGGGATCGCGGCGAGCGCGACGGCGCAGACGAGGTCCGAGACGACGGAGACCCGGCGTCGCCCGATCCGGTCGATCACCGGACCGCCGGCGATCGCGGAGACCAGGACTGGCAGGGCCGCGCAGAAGGCGACGAGCCCGGCCTTGCCGGGGCTTCCCGTGGTGTCGAGCGCGAACCACGGGACGCCGATGAGCGTGAGTGAATTTCCGGTGATCGATACGGCGTTGGCGGCCAGGACGGTCGCCAGGGGGATCCGGTCCCTCTTCGCCGTACCCGCTTCGTGTCCCCCCGGAGCGGTCATGCGGCCAGGGTGACCGGGCGACGGTCCGCGGGTGTGGCCAGGCGCAGGCCCAGCTCGACGAGCCTCCAGCCGAGCTGGACGCGGAGGGCGGGGGCGAGGGGGCGAGGTGCGGTGGCGGTGGCGGCGGCGGCCTCGCGGTGGAGTTCGGCGGCGTGCAGCTGATGGAGCTGGAGGTGAATGTCGGCGTGCATGACTCCGTGGTTCCTTCCGTCAGTTCTCGTGCTGCGGGAACGCGTGCAGATGGATCCGTACGCGCTCGGCGTCGGGCGCGTCGGCCTCCTCGATGTCCCGGTAGCTCGCGATGAGGGCGTGCATCCTCTTGTCGAGCTCGCGGAGTTTCTCGGGGGACAGGCGCAGGGTGAAGTCGCTCATGTCGGACACGCCGAGCCAGGCGTCGCCCCAGTCGTGCCGGGTGCCGAGGTAGGTGCTCAGCTCCTGGGTGTGGATCGTCGCGATCTCGTGGACGTAGAGGTCGAGGGCGCCGCGGACCTCGGGGTCCGGGTTCCGGGAGAGCGTCTCGTCGACGGTCACGCCCTGCTGGCCGGCCTTCCACCACCGCTCACGTCCCTTGCCCCTCGTCGGGTCGTCCTCGACGAAGCCGTGGGCGGCGAGCTGGCGCAGGTGGTAGCTGGTCGCACCACTGGACTCGCCGAGGCGCTCCGCCAGTTGGGAGGCGGTGGCGGGGCCGTGACTGCGCAGGGCGCGCAGCAGCTGGATGCGGAGGGGGTGGGCGAGTCCACGCAGGGTGCGCGGGTCCAGGGAGCGGGTCGGGAAGGCTTCGGGCTCGGGCATGGTCCGAGCGTAGGGTTGCAAAGGAGTAGTTGCAAGGGGTTCTTTGCAACTACTCCTTTGCAGTCACTTCTTTGGGTCGGCTCGGCTGCCCGTGTGCCGCTACTCCTGTGTCGCTGCTCCGGTGCCGCCTGCTCCTGTGCCGCTACTCCTGTGCCGCCTGCTCCACCAGCGGGATGATCCGCAGCGGCACCGGGTTCTCCATCACGATCGCCGTCGACGCCCGCATGATCCCCTCGAACGCCACCACCTTGTCGATCACCCGCTGGAGGTCCGCGTTCGAGCGGGCGACGAGGCGGCAGAGCATGTCGCCGTGGCCCGTCGTCGTGTGCAGTTCCAGCACCTCGGGCACGGTCGCCAGGTGCCCCCGTACGTCCGCGCCCTGCCCCTGCTTGATCTCCAGCGTCGCGAACGCCGTCACCGGATAGCCGAGCGCCGCCGGGTCCACCTGCGGCCCGAAACCCCTGATCACCCCACTCGCCTGGAGCCGGTCGAGCCGCGCCTGGACCGTGCCGCGCGCCACCCCGAGCCGCCGGGAGGCCTCCAGGACCCCGATGCGCGGCTCGCGCGCGAGGAGCGTGATGAGCCGGCCGTCCAAATGATCGATCGCCACAGCGGTCTCCCCATGGTCAGGATGTACAAGTCGCACGGCCATACTCGCCCGTCGCTGTGCAACATGACCAGTGGATCAGCGAACTCTTGCGCACCTTGCAGAACGGCGGGACATTGCTGCCATGACTGAGACCATCGATCACACCCCCTCCACCGCGCGGCAGGCCGATCCCTTCCCCGTGAAGGGAATGGACGCGGTCGTCTTCGCCGTCGGCAACGCCAAGCAGGCCGCGCACTACTACTCCACGGCCTTCGGCATGAAGCTCGTCGCCTACTCCGGACCGGAGAACGGCACCCGCGAGACCGCCAGCTACGTCCTCACCAACGGCGCCGCCCGGTTCGTGTTCACCTCCGTCATCAAGGTCGCGACCGACCGGGGCCGCTTCCTCGCCGACCACGTCGCCGAGCACGGCGACGGCGTCGTCGACCTGGCGATCGAGGTGCCCGACGCCCGTGCCGCGTACGCCTACGCCGTCGAGCACGGTGCCACCGGCCTCACCGAGCCGTACGAGCTCAAGGACGAGCACGGCACCGTCGTCCTCGCGGCCATCGCCACGTACGGCAAGACCCGCCACACCCTCGTCGAGCGCTCCGGCTACGACGGCCCCTACCTGCCGGGCTTCGTCGCCGCCAAGCCGATCGTCGAGCCGCCGGCCAAGCGCACCTTCCAGGCCATCGACCACTGCGTCGGCAACGTCGAGCTCGGCAAGATGAACGACTGGGTCGGCTTCTACAACAAGGTCATGGGCTTCACGAACATGAAGGAGTTCGTGGGCGACGACATCGCCACCGAGTACTCCGCCCTCATGTCGAAGGTCGTCGCGGACGGCACCCTCAAGGTGAAGTTCCCGATCAACGAGCCCGCGATCGCGAAGAAGAAGTCGCAGATCGACGAGTACCTGGAGTTCTACGGCGGCGCCGGCGTCCAGCACATCGCCCTCGCCACCAACGACATCGTCGCCACCGTGCGCGCGATGCGGGCCGCCGGTGTCTCGTTCCTCGACACCCCCGACTCGTACTACGACACCCTCGGCGAGTGGGCCGGCGAGACCCGCGTGCCCGTCGAGACCCTGCGCGAGCTGAAGATCCTCGTCGACCGCGACGAGGACGGCTACCTGCTGCAGATCTTCACCAAGCCGGTCCAGGACCGCCCGACCGTCTTCTTCGAGATGATCGAGCGCCACGGCTCCATGGGCTTCGGCAAGGGCAACTTCAAGGCGCTGTTCGAGGCGATCGAGCGCGAGCAGGAGAAGCGCGGCAACCTCTAGCCGCCGTCGTGAGGGGGCCGGTGCCCCCTCACCAGCCCCGTTGTGCCTGGGGCCGCACCCGCATGCGCACCGCGCTGTCGGTGCGGGTCCAGGCACAAGGCGGGGGCGCATGGGCCGGCGGGCTCCGGCCCACGCGGGGGGTGGGCCGGGGTGCCGTCCAGCCGCGTGCGCGCTACCCCAGCGCGGGCTTCGTCGCCTGCGCGGGCTTCTCCGGCTTCGTGGGCTTCGCCGGAGTGCCCGACGCCTCCTCCCGCGCCTTCTCCGGCTCCGGGCGGAGTTCCTGCGGGAGTTCGTCCGAGGGCTCGCCCAGGGCCGCCACCGCCTTCGTCGCCTTCGGCGCGAGCAGTGGCGAGAAGTGCGGGTTGATCCGCAGCGCCTCCGTCAGGTGGCGGCGGGCCGGGCCGCGTTCCTCCAGGGCCCGCTCGATCTCGCCCCGGTGGTACGAGAACAGCGCGCTCCGCAGGCCCTCCTCCGTGGCCAGCTTCGCGTACCCCAGCGCCTCCGCGGTCCTGCCCGACCGGTACAGAGCCCACCCCAGCGCGTCCGCCGCCCGCACCGAGCGGTGCCCACGCGCCCACTCCGCCCGCATCCGGGTCACCGCCGCCGCGGCGTTGCCGTGATCCGCGTCGAGCAGCGCCAGGGTCACCTCGGCCCCCGCCCACGTGCCCGTCCGCAGCCGCTCGTACAGCGCCCGGGCGTCCCCGTCCAGGCCCAGCGACTCGGACAGCTCGCCCGCCTCCAGGACGTACTCCGGCAGCGGCAGCCGGGCCAGCGCGGCCCGCCAGTCCCGCAGCGCCTCGTCGGTGCGACCGAGCGCCGTGAGGGCCCGCGCCCGGCCCGCGAGCGAGGGCCCGTGGTCCCGTACGAGCGCGAGCGCCGACCCGTACCGCGCGAGCGCCTCGTCCGGCTCGCCCCGCTCCCACGCCAGGTCCCCGAGCCGCGCCTGCGAGGCCGCCTTGTCCGCGTCCGTCACCGCGAGCGCCACCGCGTCGAGGGCCGCCGCGTCGGCGTCCTCGCGCCAGCCCCGGTCGCGGAACGTCTGCGCGGCCCTGGCCCGCACCACCGCGCCCGTGTGGAGCCCCTGCAGGGTCTCCATCGCCTTCTGGGCCGCCTTGTACTCCCCGAGACCGTTGTACGCGTCCATCAGGACCGGGTACGCGGGCCAGCGGCGCGGATCCGCCTTGCGGACCTTCTCGCCCCACTCCTTGGCCGACTTCCAGTCGCCGCGCGCCCCCGCGAGCGCCGCGAGCCCCAGCTGCGCGTCCGGATTGCCCTTCGCCGCGGGCCGTTCGGCGAGGGAGCGCCGCAGCGCCCGCTCGGCCCGCGGATAGTCCCGTACGTCGCCCAGGCGCGCACCCCGCTGCGTGTACGCCGCGCCGAGCTCCGCCCAGGACACCTCGTCGTCCGGGTGGGCCCGCAGCCACTCCTCCCGGTCCGTGATCAGCGCGGCCAGGTCCGGGAGCGAGGCCTGCGCGCCCGCGTGGGCCGCGATCGCCGCCCGCTCCGCCGGACCGGGCGGGCGCGGCGGCCCCTGGCCGACGAGCTCGGGGAGGTACAGCAGTGCCGTCGCCGCGAGCACCGCGCCCACTCCGGCCGCCAGGACCGTCCTCGACACGTTCTGCGTCTTCATGGCGCTCACTGTGCGCCCGCCCGCACCTGTACGAAGAGCACACGAAGCGCCTGCCCCGGCGGGTTCACACCGATGGCCCCGGGTGCCACGCTGGACGCATGGACGATCTTCTGACGCGGCTGCGCGCCGGGCTCCCCGCCGAGGCGCTGCTCACCGATCCGGACGTGACCGCCTCCTACTCGAACGACATGGCGAGCTTCTGCGAGGCGGGCGCCCCCGCGGTCGTCGTGCTCCCGCGCACCGTCGAACAGGTGCAGCACGTCATGCGCACCGCGACGGAACTCCGTGTCCCCGTCGTCCCCCAGGGAGCCCGCACGGGCCTCTCCGGCGGCGCCAACGCCTCCGAGGGCTGCATCGTGCTCTCCCTGGTCAAGATGGACCGCATCCTGGAGATCAACCCGGTCGACCGGATCGCCGTCGTCGAACCGGGCGTCGTCAACGCCGTGCTGTCACGTGCCGTCGGCGAACACGGCCTCTACTACCCGCCGGACCCGTCCAGCTGGGAGACGTGCACCATCGGCGGGAACATCGGCACGGCCTCCGGCGGCCTGTGCTGTGTGAAGTACGGGGTGACGGCCGAGTACGTCCTCGGTCTCGACGTCGTCCTCGCCGACGGCCGTCTCCTGACCACCGGCCGCCGCACCGCCAAGGGCGTCGCCGGCTATGACCTGACCAGGCTCTTCGTCGGATCGGAGGGCAGCCTCGGCATCGTCGTCAAGGCCGTGCTCTCGCTCCGGCCGCAGCCTCCGGCGCAGCTCGCGCTCGCCGCCGAGTTCCCCTCCGCGGCCGCCGCCTGCGCGGCCGTCTGCGCGATCATGGAGCGCGGCCACACCCCGTCGCTGCTCGAACTCATGGACCGCACCACCGTCCAGGCCGTCAACACACTGGCGCGCATGGGTCTGCCCGACACCACCGAGGCGCTGCTCCTGTGTGCCTTCGACACTCCGGACCCGGCCGCCGATCTGGCCGCCGTGGGGGAGCTGTGCGTGGCGGCGGGCGCCACCGAGGTCGTCCCGGCCGCGGACGCGGCCGAGTCCGAACTCCTCCTCCAGGCGCGCCGGCTCTCCCTCACGGCCCTGGAGACGATCAAGCCCGCGACGATGATCGACGACGTGTGCGTGCCGCGGACGCGGCTCGCCGAGATGCTCGACGGCACGGCGGCCGTCGCGGAGAAGTACGACCTCACCATCGGGGTCTGCGCGCACGCCGGCGACGGGAACACCCATCCCGTCGTCTGCTTCGACCACCACGACGAGGACGAGTCCCGGCGCGCGCGGGAGTCTTTCGACGAGATCATGGCGCTCGGGCTGGCGCTCGGCGGCACGATCACCGGCGAGCACGGAGTGGGCGTGCTGAAGAAGGAATGGCTGGCACGGGAGCTGGGACCGGTCGGTCTGGAGCTCCAGCGCGGGATCAAGGCCACGTTCGACCCGTTGGGGCTGCTCAACCCCGGAAAGCTGTTCTGACGTTCGTACGGACCGGTCCGGTACGGGGCTCACAGCTCGCCGTCCTGCGACTCGTCCGACGGCCAGGGGTCGCGCAGCCACAGGTCGTCGGCGATCACGGTGGTCGCCAGGAGTTCGGTGAGTCCGTCGTCGATGCCGAGCCGCTCGGACTCGGTGCCCGGCGGCACCGCGCGCAGGGTCCGCTCCAGCCAGGCGGACACCTGCGCGGAGGGGGCTTCGAGGAGGGCGTCGCCGTCGGGGGAGGAGAGCGCCATCAGGATGACGCTGCGGCCGTCGACCTTGGTGGGCCAGATCCGCACGTCACCGTGCCCGCACGCGCGGAACACGCCCTCGACGAGGAGTTCGCGCGCGAACGTCCAGTTGACCGGGTGGTCCGTGCCGATGTGGAAGGTGATGTGGACGGCGTACGGGTCGTCGGTGCGGTAGGCGAGCCGGGCGGGGACGGGGACGGCGCGCTCGGGCGAGAGCACCAGCTTCAGTTCCAGCTCGCGCTCGACGGTGGTGTTGTCGGTGTTCTGCATGGTCGTACTCCCTCTCGCGGACCGGCCCCGTGCGGGCCTTCACAGGGAGAGAGCGGGGCGCCCACACTTCATTACGCGACTTCGGGAAGTTTTTTCGGGAAGTTTTTCCGGGCCGGATGAAGAGCCGGATCACGGGCCGGATGTACCGGCCCGAACATCACTGGGAGTGACCAGTTCCGGTACGCGTCCCCCCGAAGGCGGGCTTTCTCGCGGGCTCTTTGTTCCCTCGGGGACGTTCTTCGTTACTGTCCTCCTTGGGCGCGGCACGCCCGGCACGCGGCCGTGCGGATCAAAGGCGTTGTGACTGAACGGAGTCGGGGCAGTGGCTACTCCTCCTGGAGGCGGCGGAGAGGTACCGCAGGCGGGGTACTACCCGGACCCGTCCATTCCCGGGTACATCCGGTACTGGAACGGGGGCGCCTGGGTTCCCGGTACGAGCAGGCCCGCCCCCACGGACGGTGAGGTTCCGCCGCATCCGCCGGCCTCGGCCATCCCGGCCGGCCCGATCCTGGCCTCCGGCCCGGCCCCCGCACCGGTCGTCGCGCAGCACCACGAGCCGCACGAGCAGCAGTACCAGCCCGTGCAGCACCACGAGCAGCAGCAGCCGCACCACGACCAGCAGCAGCACCAGCTGCAGCACGACCAGCACCAGCACCAGCAGCAGCACCACGAGCCGCAGCAGCCCCGGCCCGATCTCCAGGCGCAGCCCGTCACGGAGCTCGAACCCGTGCGCCCCGTCGCCTCCCTGCCGGCCCGGGCCCAGCCGCCCGCCATCGCGCCCGTCCCCGCACCCGCACCCGTCCCCGCCGTGGAGGAGACCGGGCCCGTCTTCTTCGACGAGGAGCCGGTCGCCGCGGAACCCGCCTCCGCCTGGCAGGCGGACACCTCCCGCCAGACCGGCTTCGGCGGCGACCTCGACCAGAAGGTCTCCTGGGGCGCGCCGCAGGCCCCCGACCCGCGTACCCCCGCGGACTGGCCGGTCGCCGGTGCGAGCGAGCCCGCCGAGGCGCGGTCCGCCGCCCCGGCGGCGGACCCCCGGGCGACCGGGGGAGCGGCGCGTCTCGGCGGGATGCCCGTCACGCGGATCCCCACGCCCGCCCCGGCCCCTCAGCAACCCCAGCCGACTCCGCGGGCCCCTCGGCCCCAGCCCGCCGCCCAGCCGGCCCCAGAGCCCACGGCAGCCGCCCCCGCTCCCGTGCACCAGGCACCCGCTCCGGCCCCCGCGCCGGCGACGCCCGCCTGGGCCCAGCAGCCCCAGGCGCAGGCGCAACAGCCCCAGGCGCAACAGCCCCAGCCGCAGGCACAACAGCCCCAGCCCCAGGAGCAGCAGCAGCCCGTCGTCCCCTGGAAGCCGCCCGTCGACGACCTGTTCGTCCAGGCGGCCCGCGCGCAGGCCTCCGCGCGCCCCGCCGGGCTCGGCAGGCGGCTGCTCGCCCGGCTGATCGACACCGTCGTCCTGGGCGCGCTCGTCGGCGCCGCCGCCTTCCCGTTCGTGACCGCCGCCCTCGACCACATCAACGGCAAGATCGAGGCGGCCAAGCAGTCCGGGGTCACCGTTCAGGTCTGGCTGCTCGACGGCACGACCTCCGTCCAGTTCGGCATCGTGCTGGCCGCGCTGTTCGTCATCGGCGTCCTGTACGAGGTGCTGCCCACCGTCAAGTGGGGCCGCACCCTCGGCAAGAAGCTGTGCGGTATCGAGGTGCGGGACATCGAGGCGCACCAGCCGCCGAGGTTCGGGGCGGCCCTGCGCCGCTGGCTCGTCTACAGCGTCCTGGGGCTCCTGGCCATCGGCGTCCTCAACGTCCTGTGGTGCCTGTTCGACCGTCCCTGGCGTCAGTGCTGGCACGACAAGGCCGCCCGTACCTTCGTGGCGCGCTGACCTTAGAAGGGCTGACGGGACCCCCTAGGGGGTCCCCCGAACGGGCGGTGATTCCTTGCGGGGGCGCCGCACCCGGGATGCACTGCCCCCATGAGCACCGACCAGCCGCCGTCCGGCCAGCCGCCCGAGGAGGACCCGTTCCTCAAGAGGCCGCAGGAGCCCCCGCCGCCCTCCGCGGGCCAGCCGCCACCGTCGGGTCCGCCGCCGGAGGGGCCTCCTCCGGGAGACCCCCCGCCCGGGAGTCCGTACGGTCCCTCGGGGGGTTCCCCGTACGGCCCCTCGGGCGGTTCCCCGTACGACAACGTGCCGCCGCCCCCGCCTCCGTACGGCGGCTACGGTGCCGGCTACGGCGGGACCGATCCGCTCTCCGGGATGCCGCCGCTCGCCGAGTCCGGGAAGCGCATCATCGCCCGCGTCATCGACTGGCTGATCATCGCGATCCCGCTGGCGATCATCGGCATCCCGTTCGACATCTACTCGCGGGCGACCAGGGACGGCAACGACTTCGGCGACACGGTCAACAGCCTCAACGGCGGGAGCCAGCTGGTCTTCCAGCTGATCACGATCGTCGCGTACGTCGCCTACGACACGGTGATGGTGGCCAAGAACGGCCAGACCCTCGGCAAGAAGTGGATGAAGCTGCGGGTCGCGATGCTCAACGACGGCTCGACGCCCCCGATGAGCCAGTCGCTGCTGCGCGCGATCGTGCTCTGGCTGCCCGCGCTGATCTGCTGCGCCTGCCTGTGGCCGCTGCTGATCCTGATCCTGATCCTGGTCGACAAGCCCTACAAGCAGGGTCTGCACGACAAGGCGGCGAAGACGGTGGTGGTCTCCGTCCCGCAGTGACGGAGCCGGCTACGAACCGGTCCGGGTATCGGCCCCCACGCCCACGCGTGCGGCCGTTGCCCGGACCTCTTCGTGCACGGCGGGTGCCGGAGTCGGCGCCGGAGCAGGAGTCGGTGCGGTGGTCTTGACGGCCGCGGTCCGCACCGGCATCGTCACCGCCACGAGCAGTCCGAGCAGCAGGCCGGCGAGGCTGATCACCGTGATCCCGAGCGTGGTCGTCGTACCGGAGAGCAGCAGGAGGGCGACGGTCGCGAGGACGACGGTGGCCGAACCGTAGGCGAGCTGCGCGGCGTTCGGACGCTGCATGACAAATACCGCCCTCTCAGGACAATGGTCCGGCTCTATGACAGGAATGCCCGAGCGGACCAAACGTAAGCGTGACCTAACCCACGGTGCCGGGTGCACGGGGGGCGCACGGAGTCATCCGGGCGGGCAAGTGCCGCCGTCAATGCGCCTGTTGGGGTCGCAGAGGCAGCCGGGGAGGGACTGCAAAGTGTCCGATAATCGAAATCTCGCTCCCACATAGTGCACTTGGTATGTGCAAGTCAAGATCTGTCTTTTCTTGTCTCCCTCCGGTCGAATGTCGTCACTTGTGACGCGCGACCCCGCCGGACGGACACCCCACCTTCGGTCCGAGAGCGCGGGCGCCGGGGAGGACATATCAAGTGACCAACAGACGACGGGCGATCAGAGCGTCCGCAGTCGTCGTAGCGCTCGCGGCCACCGCCGCCACCGCCTCGACCTTCACCACCGCCTGGGCCGACAATCACGGCAGCGTGACGTCGGCCGATGTCCGTCACGACCCGGCGCCCGGCGCCGGGATCGACAAGACGGCCGTCGACCACGACCTCGAGGGCCCGTTCAGCGAGCAGCAGGAGCAGCAGCGCAAGGCTGCCCTGGAGCAGGTGCTGAGCGGCGAGTCGAAGGTGGAGCGCCGAGGCGGCTCCCAGGTGGTCAAGCTCGACGACAAGAAGTTCGTCGAGCTGGGCCGCGAGAAGACCGACAAGATCTTCACGATCCTCGTCGAGTTCGGCGACAAGGTGGACAACACCACCCTCGTCGACCGCGCCGACGACGACACGACCGAGCCGAAGCCGAAGTTCGGCGGCACGCCCGGTCCCCTGCACAACCAGATAGCCCAGCCCGACCGTTCCCAGGACAACTCCACGGAATGGCAGGCGGACTACAACCAGAAGCACTTCCAGGACCTGTACTTCGGCACCGGCAAGGACGCCAAGGGACAGCCCAAGCAGTCGCTGAAGACCTACTACGAGAAGACCTCGTCCGGCCGTTACTCGGTCGACGGCGGCGTCTCCGACTGGGTCAAGGTCGAGTACAACGAGGCCCGTTACGGCTCGAACTACTGCGGCAACAGCAACTGCGCCAACGTCTGGGACGCGGTTCGCGACGGCGTCACCGCCTTCGTCGCCGACCAGAAGGCCAAGGGTCGCACCGACGCCCAGATCAAGGCCGACATGGCCCAGTACGACCTCTGGGACCGGTACGACTTCGACGGCGACGGCAACTTCAACGAGCCCGACGGGTACATCGACCACTTCCAGATCGTCCACGCGGGCGAGGACGAGTCGGCGGGCGGCGGCGCCCAGGCGAGCGACGCCCTGTGGGCCCACCGCTGGTACGCCTACGGCACCAACGCGGGCAAGACCGGCCCGGCGAACAACAAGGCCGGCGGCACGCAGATCGGTGACTCCGGCATCTGGGTCGGCGACTACACGATGCAGCCGGAGAACGGCGGCCTCGGCGTCTTCGCGCACGAGTACGGCCACGACCTCGGTCTGCCGGACCTGTACGACACCTCCGGTGCCAAGGGTGCCGAGAACTCGACCGGCTTCTGGTCGCTCATGTCCTCGGGTTCCTGGCTCGGCCGCGGCAAGGACGCCATCGGCGACCTGCCCGGCGACATGAACGCCTGGGACAAGCTCCAGCTCGGCTGGCTGAACTACACCAAGGTCGCCAACGAGGGCCGGAAGTGGAACTCCACCCACAAGCTGGGTGTGGCCGAGTACAACACCAAGAACCCCCAGGCGCTCCTCGTCGAGCTGCCGAAGAAGGCCGTCACCACCGATGTCGTCGCTCCCGCCGAGGGTGCCACGCAGTGGTGGAGCAACATGGGTGACGACCTCAAGAACACCCTGACCCGCTCCGTCGACCTGACGGGCAAGACGTCTGCCTCCCTGAACCTCAAGGGCTGGTACGACATCGAGCTCGACTACGACTACCTCTACACCGAGGTGTCGACCGACGGTGGCGCCAACTGGACGGCCCTGGACGGCACCGCCGACGGCAAGCCGCTTCCGCGTGACGCGAGCGGCGCCCCGGCGCTGACCGACGTCTCGGGCGCCCACAAGGAGCTCGTCTACGGCCTCAACGCCTACGCGGGCAAGAAGTTCGACCTCCGCTTCCGCTACCAGACGGACGGCGGCGCCGGCGGCAAGGGCTTCACGGCCGACGCCATCACGCTGACCGCCGACGGTGCCACCGTCTTCTCGGACAACGCCGAGAACGGTGACAACGGCTGGGCGGCCAAGGGCTTCTCGCGGGTCGGCAAGGGCTTCACGAAGGAGTACGAGCAGTACTACATCGCGGAGAACCGCCAGTACGTCTCGTACGACGCCACCCTCAAGGTCGGCCCGTACAACTTCGGGTTCACCGGTGACAAGGCGAGCTGGGTCGAGCACTACCCGTACCAGAACGGTCTGCTCATCTGGAAGTGGGACCTCTCCCAGAAGGACAACAACACCGCGGTCCACCCGGGCCAGGGTCTGATCCTTCCGGTCGACTCCCACCCGACCCCGCTGAAGTTCAAGGACGGCAGCCTGATGCGCAACCGCGTCCAGGCCTACGACTCCACCTTCGGCACCTACCGGACCGACAGCCTCCTGCTCCACAAGGCCGATGTCGCTGCCTTCGTCCCGTCGCTGCCGGGCAACCCGGTCTTCGACGACCGCAAGGGCACGTACTGGCTCCAGGAGACGGCGCGCGCCGGTGTCCAGGTAACTGACACCAACACCAAGATCCAGGTCGTCAAGGAGCCGAAGAACGGCGAGACGATCACGGTTCGCGTGGGTCCGTCCACGAAGTAATCGGTAAAACTGCAGGTCAAATCATGATCGGCCGTCGCCCTCTAGCGGGCGGCGGCCGATCGTGTTTAGGTGCGTCTGACAGTTCAGACCGATGTTCTTATTGACAGTCGATCCACGGGGGAGTGGTTCCGCATGCCCAACGGAGGGTTCTGCAAGTTGCCGGGAGGCAGCGTGGTCGTCGCCATAGGGCTGCCCAGCCCGGCCCGCGACGGCGCCAGCGTCCGCTTCCTGGTCCACGCCGCGAACCGTGCCCGCGCCCTGACCCGGCTGCGGAACCTCGGGCTGCGGGCGGTCTACCTCCGCGGGAACAGCGAGCCGCCCACCCCGGACGAGATCACGGCCGTCCTGCACCACCCGGACGGCCTGCTGTGGAGATCCGCCCCGGGCGCCGCCCAGGAGCTCTGGCACCCCGTACGGTCCCTCCCCAAGGAACCGGCGGCCTGATCCGCACGGAGGCGCTCAGGCGACCACGGGCTTGCCGGGACGCTCGGGCGACCGGGCCTCGCCGGGACGCTCAGGCCACCACGGGCTTGCCGGTCAGCTCCACGCCCGCCGTCCGCAGTTCCTCCAGGGCCCGGTCCGTCGTCTCCTTCGCGACGCCGGCCGTCAGTTCGAGCAGCACATGGGTCCGGAAGCCCTCACGGGCCGCGTCCAGGGCCGTCGCCCGGACGCAGTGGTCGGTGGCGATGCCCACCACGTCGACCTCGGTGACGTTCCGCTCCCGCAGCCACTCCGCGAGCGTCCGCCCGTTCTCGTCGCGCCCCTCGAAGCCGCTGTACGCCGCGTCGTACGCGCCCTTGTCGAAGACCGCGTCGATCGCCCCGCTGGCGACGGCCGGTGCGAAGTTCGGGTGGAAGCCGACCCCCTCGGTACCGGCCACGCAGTGCACCGGCCAGGAGCTGACGTAGTCGGGCTCCTCGCCGGCCGGCGCGAAGTGCGCCCCCGGGTCGACATGGTGGTCGCGGGTGGCGACCACGTGCCGGTAGGAGGTGCCCGCCGTCTGGCCGACCAGGTCGGTGATGGCGGCGGCGACGTCCGCGCCGCCGGTCACCGCGAGGCTGCCGCCCTCGCAGAAGTCGTTCTGAACGTCCACAACGATCAATGCGCGGTGCATGGCGGGTGTCCTTAGCGCGTCGGGGAGGGGTGGGATCGAGCCTAGAGACTCAGCCCGCCCACCGGGAGGGGGCGGGTCCGGTCTCCATGGGCCCCACGGGGCCCTACAGGTACTCCGTCGGCAGCACCGGCTCGCCGCGGGAGAGCTGGATCGCCGACATCGGCAGCCCCGCGCGGGCCGCGATGTGCCGGGCCCTCGCAGCCTCCAGGGGCTCCCGGGCCACCACGTCACCACCCTTGACCAGCTCGACCAGGAGCTGGTGGTCGGCGAGCTCCGGCGGGACCGGGCCGGTGCCCAGGACCTCCGCCTCGGCGACCCCGTACGCGTCGGGCCGGCGCGCCGCCCACTTGCGCCCGCCGACCGAGGCCTTTCCGCCGAGCGACTTCTTGGCGACCGGGGTGAGCGGCGCCCTGAGGTCGGCGGAGGAGGCCCGTGCGACCAGCTTGTAGACCATGGAGCAGGTCGGGTGACCGCTGCCGGTGACCAGCTGCGTGCCCACCCCGTACGCGTCGACCGGGGCCGCCGCGAGGGAGGCGATGGCGTACTCGTCGAGGTCCGAGGTGACGACGATCTTCGTGTCCCGCGCGCCCAGCTCGTCGAGCTGCTGCCGTACCCGGTGGGCGACGAGCAGCAGGTCGCCGGAGTCGATCCGGACGGCCCCCAGCTCGGGCCCCGCGACCTCGACGGCGGTACGGACGGCCTCGGCCACGTCGTAGGTGTCGACGAGCAGGGTCGTACCCCGTCCGAGGCTCTCGACCTGGGCCTGGAAGGCGTCCCGCTCGCTGTCGTGGAGGAGGGTGAAGGCGTGGGCGGAGGTGCCGACGGTCGGGATGCCGTAACGGAAGCCGGCCGCGAGGTCCGAGGTGGAGTCGAAGCCGCCGACGTAGGCGGCGCGGCTGGCGGCGACGGCCGCCAGCTCGTGGGTGCGCCGGGCGCCCATCTCGATCAGGCGGCGCCCGCCGGCCGCGGCCGACATGCGGGAGGCCGCGGCGGCGATGGCCGAGTCGTGGTTGAGGATGGAGAGGATCACCGTCTCCAGGAGCACGCACTCGGCGAAGGAGCCCTCGACGCGCAGCACGGGCGAGCCGGGGAAGTACACCTCGCCCTCGGGGTAGCCCCAGATGTCGCCGGAGAAGCGGTAGCGGGCCAGCCATTCGAGGGTCGGCTCGTCGACGATGCCGCGCTCGCGCAGGAAGCCCAGGACGGCGGGGTCGAACCGGAAGTTCTCGACGGCGTCCAGGACCCGGCCGACGCCCGCGAGGACGCCGTAGCGCCTGCCCTCGGGCAGCCGCCGGGTGAAGACCTCGAAGACCGAGCGACGGTCGGCGGTGCCGCCCCGGAGGGCCGCCTGGAGCATGGTCAGTTCGTACTGATCGGTGAAGAGCGCGGTCGACGGCACGTCCACCGGCAGCCCAAGGTCCGCAGCGTTCATGTCAGCGATGCTAGCGCAGAAATCGTCAAAGTGACGAATAGGGGTGGAGGTGCGCGCCCGATCGTGGGCCGAGCGGGTGGTCCGTCCATGGGCAGGGGGGTGACCCGTTTGTGCGACGGGGGCCCCGGGGTGGCAGCATGGGGTGAGTGAGCGTCGCGCCTATTGAGATCGAACGTACGGAATCGGCCGAGGAGGTCTCCGCGGTCGTCGAACCGGACGTGCCCTGGGTGACCCTCGTGCACAACGATCCGGTCAACCTGATGAGCTACGTGACCTACGTCTTCCAGGCGTACTTCGGCTACTCCAAGGACAAGGCGCACAAACTGATGCTCGACGTGCACCACAAGGGCCGCGCGGTGGTCTCCAGCGGAACCCGTGAGGAGATGGAGCGCGACGTGCAGGCCATGCACGGCTACGGCCTCTGGGCGACCCTCACCCAGGACCGCGGCTGATGGCCGGCCGCTTCGAGAACCTGCCCGGCGGCGGCGCCGCCGTCGCCCTCGACGACGTCGAGATCTCCATCCTCCGCTCCCTCGCCGTCCAGCTCATGGAGCTGATCGGACCGGGCGAGGAGCCCGCCAAGGACGCCGACCCGCTGGCCGCGCTCTTCGCCGAGGGCCCGAGCAAGCCGCCGTCCGACCCCGCCCTCAAGCGCCTCTTCCCCGACGCGTACGGGGACGACAGCGAGGAGCTGCGCGCCGCCGCCTCCGACTTCCGCCGCTACACCGAGAACGACCTGCGGGCCCGCAAGCGCGAGGACGCTCTCGTCGTGGTGCGCGCCCTGGACGCGCTCTCCGCCGACGCGGCGGGCGAGGGCGGTGCGGTCCTGAAGCTGACCCCGGACGAGTCCCGGGCCTGGCTCGGCGCGCTCAACGACCTGCGCCTGACGATCGGGACCCGTCTGGAGGTCACGGACGAGGAGGGCGAGCAGCTGTACCGGCTGCCGGACTCCGACCCGCGCAAGCCGATGGTGATGGCGTACCTCTGGCTGGGGGCGCTCCAGGAGTCCCTCGTCGAGACCCTGATGTCGTAACCCGGCTCGCCAGGGACACCCTCCGCGGCACCCCTTCTTCGCGGGATGTTCGCTCAGCGGACGCTCAAATCCGGATAACGAATGCGTTATCAGAGCGTCCGCTTTGCCGTCTTGCGCCCCGTTCGCCTGGCGATTTTCGTGACGTGCGCCACACGCAACTCCCTCGATCACGTCCCACCCCGTGATAAATCTTCACGACCGCTCGGGGACGCCACCCCTGTTCCCGAGGGCGCTTTGACCGGCTGATCGCCGGTAGCACTCCATCCACATCCGGGGGGATCAGGATCTGATCCGCGGCAGACGCACTCGCAGTCGCGCGGATCAGCATGGAGAAAGGCGCACCACCATGACCTCTGTGCAGGTCGACAAGCAGCACGACGGCACCGACGGGGCCGTGGACGGCGGCGAGGGCTACCAGCGTGGCCTCGGCGCCCGGCAGATCCAGATGATCGCGATCGGCGGCGCCATCGGCACCGGCCTCTTCCTCGGCGCCGGCAAGGCCATCGCCAAGGCGGGACCCAGCCTGATCCTCGCGTACGCCATCGCGGGCCTGGTCATCTTCTTCATCATGCGCGCCCTGGGCGAGCTCCTCATGTACCGCCCCGTGTCCGGCTCCTTCGCGGAGTACGCACGGGAGTTCGTCGGCCCGTTCTGGGGCTTCGTGACCGGCTGGACGTACTGGCTCTTCTGGGTCGTCACCGGCATCACCGAAGTCACCGCCGCGGCCACCTATATGACGTACTGGTGGGACATCCCGCAGTGGATCTCCGCGCTGGTCTTCACGTTCGTCCTCTACGGCGCCAACCTGATCTCCGTGAAGCTCTTCGGTGAGCTGGAGTTCTGGTTCTCCATGGTCAAGGTCACCGCCATCATCGGCATGATCCTGATCTGCGCCGGCATCCTCACCATCGGCTTCTCCGACGCCGGCGACACCGCCTCCGTGACCCACCTGTGGGACCAGGGCGGCTTCTTCCCCACCGGCATCGGCAACACGCTGATGACCCTGCAGATCGTCATGTTCGCCTTCCTCGCCGTCGAGCTGGTCGGCGTCACCGCCGGCGAGTCCAAGGACCCGAAGACCGTCCTGCCCAAGGCCATCAACACCGTGCCGTGGCGCATCGCCGTCTTCTACGTCGGCGCGCTGATCATGATCCTGTCGGTCGTCCCGTGGACCGAGTTCAAGCCGGGCGTCTCCCCGTTCGTCGCCGCCTTCGAGAAGATGGGCCTCGGCGTCGGCGCCGCCATCGTCAACTTCGTGGTGCTGACGGCCGCCCTGTCCTCCTGCAACTCGGGCATGTACTCCACCGGCCGCATGCTGCGCGACCTCGCGCTCAACGGCCAGGGCCCGAAGGTCTTCACCAAGCTCACCAAGAGCGGCACCCCGCTCCTCGGCCTGACCTTCTCGGCCTCGCTGATGCTCGTCGGCGTCTGGATCAACTACGTCGCCCCGGGCAAGGCCTTCGAGTACGTCGTCTCCTTCGCCACCATCTCCGGCATGTGGGCCTGGATCATGATCCTGGTCTGCCAGATCCGCTACCGGGCCAAGGCCAACCGCGGCGAGCTCCCCGAGTCCACCTTCAAGGCCCCGGGCGCCCCGTACACCAGCTGGTTCGCGCTCGCCTTCATCATCATGGTCATCGTGATGATGGGCATCGACGAGGGCGCACGGGTCTCGCTGTACGCCGCCCCGGTCTGGGGTCTGATCCTCGGCGTCTCCTACCTGGTCCTGAAGTCCCGCAACCCCGAGGGCGCCGCCTTCGCCAAGCGGTCCTGACAGGTCCCCGCGAGCGGTCGCCGCAGGTCGTCCCCAAGCGGCCCTGACCTCGATCGTCTCGGCATTCGGGCCGTTCCGTACCACTCCCCGGTACGGGACGGCCCGTCCGCTTATCCTGTCGGCATGCTGACCATCACCCGGGCCCTGTACGACCAGATCGTGGAGCACTCCCGCGCGGACCACCCCGACGAGGCCTGCGGCGTGGTCGCGGGTCCGGCCGGCACCGGGCGCCCCGAGCGCTTCATCCCGATGCTCAACGCCGCCCGCTCGCCCACGTTCTACGAGTTCGACTCCGCGGACCTGCTCAAGCTCTACCGGGAGATGGACGACCGGGACGAAGAGCCCGTCATCGTCTACCACTCGCACACCGCGACCGAGGCCTACCCGTCCCGCACGGACATCTCGTACGCGAACGAGCCCCAGGCCCACTACGTCCTGGTCTCCACCGCCGACAGCGACGGCGCGGGCCCCTTCCAGTTCCGCTCCTTCACCATCGTCGAGGGCGTCGTGACGGAGGAAGAGGTCAAGGTCGTCGAGGAGTACGACGCCTGAGACACTGGCCGGGACCAAGGGAGCGTCTCGTCGGTCAGGCCGGGCTCGCCCCGACCGACAAGACACCCCCGGGCGGCAGGACCCAGGAAGCCGGTGCGAATCCGGCACGGTCCCGCCACTGTGACCAGCGCCTCCGGGAGCTGGGAGCCAGGAACTGACCTGCCGCCTCTTCACCACCGATCGGGGACGTGGAAATCCCCGGAGGAGGCACTCCGCCATGACCTGGCCCCGCCGTACCCTGCTGCCCGCCGCCGCCCTGCTCCCGCTCCTCGCCGCCTGCTCCACGGCCCCCGAGAAGCCGGCCCCCGCCGCGAAGCCCGCACCGGGATTCCCGTACACCGTCTCCAACTGCGGTGTGAAGACGACGTACCAGGCCCCGCCACAGCGCGCGGTCACCATGAACCAGCACGTCACCGAGGTCATGCTCGCCCTCGGCCTGGAGAAGTCCCTCGTCGGCACCGCCTACCTCGACGACGCGATCCTCCCCGCGTACAAGAAGGCGTACGACTCCGTCCCCGTCCTCGCGAAGGAGTACCCCTCCAAGGAGGCCCTGCTCGCCGCGAACCCCGACTTCGTGTACGGCGGATACTCCTCCGCCTTCGCCGAGAAGGACGGCCGCAGCCGCGACGACCTGAAGCGCGCGGGCATCGACACCCGACTCAACACCGAGTACTGCCCGTCCGGTTCGGCCTCCGTCGACGACCTCTACCGCGAAGTCCGCGAGACCGGCCGGACGTTCGGCGTCGCCGACCGGGCCGAGACCTGGATCCGCGAGGCGCGCGGGACCGTCGCCGCCGCCGAGAAGCGCCTCAAGGACGCCGCACCCGTCTCCGTCTTCGTCTACGACAGCGGCGACAAGACCGCCTTCACCGCCGGCGGGAAGGGCATCGGCAACGAGCTCATCACCCGCGCCGGCGGCCGCAACGTCTTCGCCGACCTCGACAAGTCCTTCGGCGACGCCACCTGGGAACAGGTCGTCGCCCGCAAGCCCGAGGTCGTCGTCATCTACGACTACGGCTCCACCACCGTCGAACAGAAGAAGAAGCGGCTCCTCGACGACCCGGCGCTGAAGGACGTCCCCGCGATCAAGAACCGCCGGTTCGCCGTCATGCCGCTCTCCGACACCGTCCTCGGCGTCCGCGTCCCCGCCGCCGTCGACAAGCTGGCCGCCCAGCTCCACCCGACCCGATGAGCGTGGCCCTCCGCGAGACCGGGACCCGGACCCCCGTCCGGGCCCCGGCCCCCGCACGCCCCCTCCGGTACGTCCTGGTCGTCGCCGGACTGATCCTCGCCCTCGCCGCCGCCGCGACCGCCTCGCTCGCCCTCGGCTCCGTCCGCATCCCGCCCGGCCAGGTCCTCGACGCCCTCACCGGGCGGGCCGGGCCCTCCCCGTACCGGACGATCGTCCTCGACGTACGGCTGCCCCGCGTCCTGCTCGGCGCGGT
The DNA here is from genome assembly GCF_036192275.1 of Streptomyces sp. NBC_00250. Classification (NCBI taxonomy): domain Bacteria; kingdom Bacillati; phylum Actinomycetota; class Actinomycetes; order Kitasatosporales; family Streptomycetaceae; genus Streptomyces; species Streptomyces sp. NBC_00250. The sequence continues at coordinate 5,752,514 of NZ_CP108088.1, forward strand.
CGTCGGCGCAGGACTCGCCGTCGTCGGCGCCGTCCTCCAGGCCCTCGTCCGCAACCGGCTCGCCGACCCCTTCCTCCTCGGGATCTCCTCCGGCGCCTCCGCCGGAGCCGTCCTCGTCCTGGTCGTGGGCGGCGGAGCCGGCCTGGTCGGAGGAGTGACCACCACCCTCGCCCTGCCCGCCGGGGCCTTCGTGGGCGCCCTGCTCTCCCTCGTCCTCGTCTACGGGCTCGCGCGCCGCGGCGGCACCCTGACCAGCACCCGGCTCGTGCTCGCCGGGGTCGCCGTCTCCTACATCCTGTCCGCGCTCGCCACCCTGCTCCTGGTCGTCGCAGGACGCCCCGAACAGTTCCAGGAGGCCATGTACTGGTCCCTCGGCGGCCTCGGCAGCGCCCGCTGGGACACCCTGGCCCTGCCCGCCGCCGTCCTGGCCCTCGGCGTCGGCGTCCTCCTCACCCTCGCCCGCCCGCTCGACCTGCTCCTCGTCGGCGAGGAGCAGGCCACCGTCCTCGGCCTCGACACCGCCCGCTTCCGCGCCGCCGTCTTCGTCCTGGCCTCCCTCGTCACCGCCGTCATGGTCGCCGCCAGCGGAGCCGTCGGCTTCGTCGGCCTGATGGCCCCGCACGCCGCCCGGCTCGCCGTCGGCGCCCCGCACCGCCGGCTCCTCCCCGTCGCCGCGCTCGGCGGAGCGCTCGCCCTGGTCCTCGCCGACCTCGGCGCCCGGACCGTCGCCGCACCCCAGGACATTCCCGTCGGCGTCCTCACCGCGCTCACCGGCGGCCCGTTCCTCCTCTGGCTGATGCGCCGCCGCCCGGGCTCGGAAGGAGCGGCCCTGTGACCGAACTGCGCCTGCGGGGCCTCTCGTACGAGAACAGGCTCCGCTCCGTCGACCTCACCGTCCGCCCCGGCGAGACCGTCGGCCTCATCGGCCCCAACGGCAGCGGCAAGACCACCCTCCTGCGCTGCGTCTACGGCACCCTCGCCCCCACCGCCGGACAGGCTCTCCTCGACGGCGACGACCTCCACACCCTCGGCCCCAAGGCCCGCGCCCGCCGCGTCGCCACCGTCCCCCAGGACAGCGCCGTCGAGTTCGAACTCACCGTCGGCGAACTCGTCGCCCTCGGGCGCTCCCCGCACAAACGGTTCTGGGAGGGCGACACCGGCGCCGACCGGGAGCGCGCCGGGGCCGCCCTCGCCCGCGTCGGCCTCGCGGACCTCGCCGACCGCCCGTACCCCACCCTCTCCGGCGGCGAACGCCAACGCGCCCTCGTCGCCCGCGCCCTCGTCCAGGACCCGGCCCTGCTCGTCCTCGACGAACCCACCAACCACCTGGACATCCGCCACCAGCTCGACGTCCTCTCCCTCGTCCGCACCCTGGGCACCACCAACCTGCTCGCCCTCCACGACCTCAACCTGGCGGGGGCGTACTGCGACCGGATCTACGTCCTGGAGCGAGGAAGGCTCGTCACCGGCGGCACCCCCGGCGAGGTCCTCACCCCCGCCCTCCTGGAGGCGGTCTACGGGGTGGACGCCGAGGTCATCCCGCATCCGAGGACCGGCAGCCCGACCGTCCTCTACCAGCACCGTCCGGCAGGCGGTCAGGAACCATCCACCATGTGAGATCACATTCCGAAACCCGGACCGGGAATCGATACGATGAGCCCATGGTTTCCCACGACGTGAGCGAAGAGACTCCGGGCACAGTGCTGCTCGTGGCGCGCCTGCACGTCGACCTGTGCCGCCTCGCCAGCGCGATCTGTCCGTCCCGCGCTGTGCTCTGAGCGACCGGCCGAGCGCACTTACGTACGACCCCCCTCCGCGCGGGGGCCCCAGCAGCGCGCCCATCACGCCACTTCCGACAGGAGCCCACGCCATGGCCATCGAGGTCCGCATCCCGACCATCCTCCGCACCTACACCGACGGCCAGAAGGCCGTCGAGGGCAGCGGTGGCACCCTCGCCGAGCTCTTCGCCGACCTGGAGTCCCGCCACACCGGCATCGAGGCCCGCATCGTCGACGACGGCAAGCTCCGCCGCTTCGTCAACGTCTACCTCAACGACGAGGACGTCCGCTTCCTCGACGGAATCGACACCAAGCTCACCGACGGCGACAACGTCACGATCCTGCCGGCCGTCGCCGGTGGCATGGTCTGATCCACATGCGCTACGACTCCTCGCTGGCGGCGGTCGGCAACACGCCGCTCGTCCGCCTCCCCCGGCTCTCGCCCTCGGACGACGTCCGCATCTGGGCGAAGCTGGAGGACCGCAACCCGACCGGCTCGGTCAAGGACCGCCCCGCGCTCCACATGGTCGAGCAGGCGGAGAAGGACGGCCGCCTCACCCCCGGCTGCACCATCCTGGAGCCGACCAGCGGCAACACCGGCATCTCCCTCGCCATGGCCGCCAAGCTCAAGGGCTACCGCATCGTCTGCGTCATGCCCGAGAACACCAGCGAGGAGCGCCGTCAGCTGCTCGCCATGTGGGGCGCGGAGATCATCTCGTCCCCCGCGGCGGGCGGATCGAACACGGCGGTACGCGTCGCCAAGGAACTCGCCGCCGAGAACCCGTCCTGGGTGATGCTCTACCAGTACGGCAACCCCGACAACGCGGGCGCCCACTACGCCACCACGGGCCCCGAGATCCTCGCCGACCTCCCGTCCATCACCCACTTCGTGGCCGGCCTCGGCACCACCGGCACCCTGATGGGCGTCGGCCGCTACCTGCGCGAGCACAAGCCCGACGTCAAGATCGTCGCCGCCGAGCCGCGCTACGACGACCTCGTCTACGGCCTCCGGAACCTCGACGAGGGCTTCGTCCCGGAGCTGTACGACGCCTCCGTCCTCACCACCCGCTTCTCCGTCGGCTCCGCCGACGCGGTCACCCGCACCCGCGAACTCCTCCAGCAGGAGGGCATCTTCGCGGGCGTCTCCACCGGCGCGGCCCTGCACGCGGCCATCGGCGTCGGCAACAAGGCGGTGAAGGCGGGCGAGAGCGCGGACATCGCCTTCGTCGTCGCCGACGGCGGCTGGAAGTACCTCTCGACCGGCCTCTACACGGCGGCCACCACGGAAGAGGCCATCGCGACGGTCCAGGGCCAGCTCTGGGCGTAGGCCCTCACCCCCGCTGCCCGAACCCGCACCACCCGGCCCCGCGGCACGCTAGCGCGCGAGATGGCGGACCTGGTCCCAGACGACCGGGTCCGCCATCCCCGCTTTCCGCCGGAAATCCGAGACCGGCACCTCGCGCAGCTCGTCCGTCTCCAGAAAGCTCGGCCGCCCCTGCGCGTCGCCCACCGCACCCGGCGGCAGCGCGATCACACCCGGCCGCTCGTCGTGGTACTTGCTGGTGATCTTGGCGACGAGCGCGCTCTTCCCCCGTACGGACAGCACCAGGCAGGGCCGGTCCTTCGAACCGGGACCGTCCTCGAAGGGCACGTCCGCCCACCAGATCTCGGCGGCGTGCGGCAACCGCGACGGAGCCTTCCGCGGCCCGGTGGGCCGACCGGGCGGCCGGGTCGGCGGCCGGGTCCGTCCCGACGGGCGTCCCGACGAGCGCCGCGACGACCGCCGCCACCCGTCGGCGAGCGCCACGACCAGCGCGATCACCACGACCGCGACCAGCGCGGGCCACCACGACGTGTCCATACCTCAAGACGGTACCGGCGCGCGGCTCACTCCGCCGCAACGGCCCGCCATCCATCCGAACCGGTGACAGAGCCCGTGAGTTCGCCCACAACGGGCCACCACGAAGGAGCGACAGGCCCTGGAGCGCCTTACGCTCGACAGACCGCACAGCCTCCCCCTTCCTCAGCGCGCTTTCCGTATCCGTCCACGGAGGTTCCCGCTCCATGAAGCTCACCGTCGTCGGCTGCTCCGGGTCGTTCCCGTCCGCGGATTCGGCCTGTTCGAGCTACCTCGTCGAGGCCGACGGCTTCCGGCTGCTCCTCGACATGGGCAACGGCGCCCTGGGCGAGCTGCAGCGACACATCGGTCTGTACGACCTCGACGCGATCTTCCTCAGCCATCTGCACGCCGACCACTGCATCGACATGTGCGGGTACTTCGTCGCCCGCTACTACCGGCACGAGGGCGGCCGCTGCGACGCGATCCCCGTCTACGCGCCGGAGGGCGCCGAGCAGCGTCTGACCACGGCGTACGCGGACACCCCGTCCCCCACCTCGATGAGCGAGGTCTTCGACTTCCGCACCCTGAAGTCGGAGGCCTTCGAGATCGGCCCGTTCTCCGTCCGTACGGAGAAGGTGTGCCACCCGGTCGAGGCGTACGGCATCCGGGTCGAGCACAACGGCCGCTCGCTCACGTACTCCGGGGACACCGGGGTCTGCGAGTCGCTGCACAAGCTCGCCGAGGGCACCGACCTCTTCCTCTGCGAGGCCTCCTTCACCCACGGCAAGGAGGACATCCCGGCCCTCCACCTCAACGGCCGGGAGGCTGGGGCGGAGGCCGCCCGCTCGTCGGCGGGCCGGCTCGTCCTCACCCACATCCCGCCGTGGACGGACGGCGAGCAGAACCTGGCGGACGCGCGCCAGGTGTACTCGGGCCCGTCCGAGCTGGCGAGGCCGGGCGCGGTCTACGAGATCTGAGACTCTCCTCCGACAACGGGAAGGGCCCCGGAACCATGCGGTTCCGGGGCCCTTCCGTGCTGCGGGACGAGGCTCACGCCTTGGTGAGGTCCTCGATCTCGGCCTCGGGCTCGCGGCCCGGGGTGGCGAGGTTGAACTTGGTGATCGCGAAGCGGAAGACCACGTAGTAGATCGCCGCGAAGACGAGACCGATCGGGATGATCAGCCAGGGCTTGGAGGCGTACGTCCAGTTCAGGAAGTAGTCCAGAGCACCCGCGGAGAAGGTGAAGCCGTGGTGCACGCCGAGGGCCGAGGTGATGACCATCGAGGCGGCGGTGAGCACCGCGTGGATCACGTACAGCAGGGGCGCCAGGAACATGAACGCGAACTCGATGGGCTCGGTGATGCCCGTGACGAAGGAGGTCAGGGCGAGCGAGAACATCATGCCGCCGACGACCTTGCGGCGCTCGGGGCGGGCGGCGTGGGTGATCGCGAGGGCGACGGCCGGGAGCGCGAACATCATGATCGGGAAGAAGCCGGACATGAACTGACCGGCGGACGGGTCACCGTGGAAGAAGCGCGGCAGGTCGCCGTGCCAGACGGCACCGGAGGAGTCGGTGAAGGTGCCGATCTCCTGCCAGGCGACGGTGTTCACGAACTGGTGCATGCCGACCGGGAGCAGACCGCGGTTGATGGCGCCGAAGATGCCGGAGCCGAGGGCGCCGAGGCTGGTCATCCAGTTGCCGAAGTCGGTGATCAGGTTGCCGACGGGCTCCCAGAGGAGGCCGAAGAGAACACCCATGACGGTGCCGACGAAGGCCATGAGGATCGGGACGAGACGGCGGCCGTTGAAGAAGCCGAGCCAGTCGACCAGCTTGGTGCGGTGGAACCGCTGCCAGACGACGGCGCCGAGCAGACCCATGATGATGCCGCCGAAGACCTTGGGGTCGTTGTACGTCGCGGCGACGTCGACACCCTTGTTCGCGGTCGTGTTGACGACGGCCTCGCTGACCGGGAACGCCTTGAGGACGCTCGAGTAGACGAGGAAGCCGACAAGGGCGGCGAGGGCGGTGGAGCCGTCGGCCTTCTTGGCGAAGCCGATCGCGATGCCGACGCAGAACAGCAGCGGCATGTTGGCGAAGACCGCGTCTCCGGCGGAGGCGAAGACCGTGGCGACCTTGCCCCAGCCGAGGCCGTCGGCGCCGAAGACGTCGGGCTGGCCGAGACGGAGCAAGATACCCGCGGCCGGCAGAACGGCGATCGGCAGCTGCAGGCTGCGACCGACCTTCTGCAGGCCCTGGAACAGGCCGGATCCGCGCTTCTTCGCGGGAGCGGCGGCCTGGGCGGTGGCCGTACTCATCAACTTCCTCCAGTAAGGCAAGGCGCCGCCAGAGGACAGTGGAAAGGGGGGACGGCGACGTCTCGTGGAACGCGGTGGTCTGGACCGCGTGGTCTACACCAATGAGTGGTGTAGACCAGTTGTAGCACGTGAGACTTAGATAAGGAACCTGCGAATTTTGTGTGCTCAGCCATAGCTGGAAATGCACGACATAAGGCCCCCGGACCGTCAGGTCCAGGGGCCTTTCGCGGGTCTTACGGGAGGGGCGAAAGCCTCGAAACGGTCAGGCTCTGCAGGGTGACCGCAGCGCTACTTGACGTTCTCCCGCTCCATCTCGTCCCCGACCTCGTCCGGCTCGCGGCCGGGCGTCTGGAGATTGAACTTGGTGATCGCGAACCGGAAGATCGCGTAGTAGACGACCGCGAACGCGAGACCGATCGGGATGATCAGCCACGGCTTCGTCGCGAGGCCCCAGTTGATCACGTAGTCGATCAGACCTGCCGAGAAGCTGAAGCCGTCCTTCACGCCGAGTGCCCAGGTCACGGCCATCGACACACCCGTGAGGACGGCGTGGACCGCGAAGAGCAGCGGGGCGATGAAGAGGAACGAGTACTCGATCGGCTCGGTGATGCCGGTGACGAACGAGGTCAGCGCGACCGACAGCATCATGCCGCCGACCTCCTTGCGCCGGTGCGGCTTGGCACAGTGGGTGATCGCCAGCGCGGCCGCCGGAAGCGCGAACATCATGATCGGGAAGAAGCCCGTCAGGAACTGGCCGGCGTTCGGGTCGCCCGCGAGGAACATGGGGATGTCGCCGTGGACCGTCGTACCGTCCGGCTTCTCGTACGTGCCGAACTGGAACCAGATCGGCACGTTCAGGAACTGGTGCAGGCCGATGACGAGCAGCGCCCGGTTCGCCAGACCGAAGATGCCCGAACCCCACGAGCCGAGTCCGACCAGCCAGTCGCTGAAGTTCTCCAGGGCGTCACCGATCGGCGGCCAGATCCACAGGCACAGCGCGGCGAACGCGATCGCCACGAACGTCATGATGATCGGGACCAGGCGGCGGCCGTTGAAGAAGCCCAGCCAGTCGACCAGCTTCGTCCGGTGGTACCGCTGCCACAGGTACGCGGTGAGCAGACCCATGACGATGCCGCCGAAGACACCCGGATTCTGGTACGTGTAGCCCGCGAAGGAGTCGTCGACGGCGAGGCAGCCGCCGCTGATGTCCTTCGTCCCCGCCGGGCAGTCCTTCGGGAACTGGCGCAGCACGTTGAAGTAGACGAGGAAGCCGACGACCGCCGCGAGCGCGGTCGAACCGTCGGACTTCTTCGCCATGCCGATCGCGACACCGATGCAGAACAGCAGGGGCAGGCCGAGGTTGCCGTCGAGGAGCGCGCCACCGGCGCCCGCCATCACCTTGGCGACGTTGTCCCAGCCGAGACCCTCCGCGCCGAAGACGTCCGGCTGCCCGAGCCGGTTGATGATGCCCGCGGCCGGCAGGACGGCGATGGGGAGCTGGAGGCTGCGCCCCATCTTCTGGAGTCCCTGGAAGAGCCCGCCCCACACGGACTGCTTCGGCCGCGCCGGGGCGCTTTCCGTACTCATCGGCGTCCTCCCTGCCCGGAACGACCCGGGTCCGCATCTCGTTGCACACTGGTGTAGACCAGTTGCGATAGGCTCCGGGAGCCCACTGAGGACAGGCCGCCGGTGATCGTCATCATTCGGCAGAACGGCGGCACTTGCCCGCATAGTTGGGCCAACCGTGGGTTACCGTGACAAAGCGGACCACAGGTGCGCCGAGATTCGCGTGCGCGCGAACGGAACGGACAGGGAGAAACACATGGCCAGCAAGGCTGAGAAGATCGTCGCCGGGCTCGGCGGCATCGAGAACATCGAAGAGGTCGAAGGCTGCATCACCCGCCTGCGCACCGAGGTCGTGGACCCGTCCAAGGTCGACGAGGCCGCCCTCAAGGCCGCCGGCGCCCACGGCGTCGTCAAGATGGGCACCGCGATCCAGGTCGTCATCGGCACCGACGCCGACCCGATCGCCGCCGACATCGAAGACATGATGTAAGCAGCCGCATCAGCTGAAGGGCCCGTTCCGGCAGGGGAACGGGCCCTTCGTCATGCCGCCACCAGAGGAACGGCCCCGCACGACAACGGCAACGGGCCCCGGACCACAACGGCAACGGGCCCCGCACTGCAACGGAAACGGGCCCCTCACCACCACGGGAACGGCCCCCTCCCCGTATCCCGCTAGGCTCGTCCCATGTCTCGTATCGACGGCCGTACCCCCGAACAGCTCCGCCCCGTCACCATCGAACGCGGATGGAGCAAGCACGCCGAGGGCTCCGTCCTCATCTCCTTCGGCGACACCAAGGTCTTCTGCACCGCCTCCGTCACCGAAGGCGTCCCGCGCTGGCGCAAGGGCAGCGGCGAAGGCTGGGTCACCGGCGAGTACTCCATGCTCCCGCGCGCCACCAACACCCGCGGCGACCGCGAATCCGTCCGCGGCAAGATCGGCGGCCGTACGCACGAGATCTCCCGCCTCATCGGCCGCTCCCTGCGCGCCGTCATCGACTACAAGGCGCTCGGCGAGAACACCATCGTCCTCGACTGCGACGTCCTCCAGGCCGACGGCGGCACCCGCACCGCCGCCATCACCGGCGCGTACGTCGCCCTCGCCGACGCGGTGTCCTGGGCCCAGAACAAGAAGCTCGTCAAGGCCGGCCGCAAGCCCCTCACCGGCACCGTCGGCGCCGTCTCCGTCGGCATCGTCGACGGCGTCCCCCTCCTCGACCTCTGTTACGAGGAGGACGTCCGCGCCGACACCGACATGAACGTCGTCTGCACCGGCGACGGCCGCTTCGTCGAGGTCCAGGGCACCGCCGAGGCCGAGCCCTTCGACCGCAAGGAGCTCAACGCCCTCCTCGACCTCGCGTCCGGCGGCTGCGCCGAACTCGCCGAGATCCAGCGCAAGGCCCTCGAAGGAACCCTCTGACCCCGCACTGCGTCCTGACGGGCGGGCCCGTACGGATAAGCTCCGTGCGCCCGTCCGTCGTTCGCATGTACGCATCTGGGGGAGGACCCGCCTTGAAGCGCCGTCTCGCACTCGCCGTGGCCACGGCCGCCGCACTCACCACCGTCCTGAGCGGCTGCGGAGCCCTCGACAAAGCAATGGACTGCGTCAAGACCGCCGACGCGATAGCCACCTCGGTGAGCAACCTTCAGCAGGCGGTCTCCAACGCCTCGAACGACGCCACCCAGATCGAGGAGTCCCTCGACTCCATCTCCACGGAACTGGGCAACCTCAAGAACACCACGGACAACGCCGACCTCTCCAAGGCGGTCGACGACCTCACCAAGGGCGTCGACACCGTCCGCACCGCGGTGAAGAACGGCGACACCACGCCGGACATCACGCCCATCACCGACGCGGCCACCGAGATCGGCAAGGTCTGCACCCCGGGATAATCGGTGGCATGACCCGACTGATCCTCGCCACCCGCAACCCGGGCAAGATCACCGAACTTCACGCGATCCTCGCCGACGCAGGTCTCGACCTGGAACTCGTCGGCGCGGACGCGTACCCGGAGATCCCCGACGTCAAGGAAACCGGCGTCACCTTCGCCGAGAACGCCCTGCTGAAGGCCCACGCCCTGGCCCAGGCCACCGGCCTGCCGGCCGTGGCCGACGACTCCGGCCTCTGCGTCGACGTCCTGAACGGCGCCCCCGGCATCTTCTCCGCCCGCTGGTCGGGCGCCCACGGCGACGACCGAGCCAACCTGAACCTCCTCCTGGCCCAACTGTCCGACATCGCGGACGAACACCGAGGCGCCCACTTCGCCTGCGCCGCGGCGCTGGCGCTGCCCGACGGCACGGAGAGGGTGGTGGAAGGCCGCATGGAGGGTGTGCTGCGCCACACCCCGAAGGGCACGAACGGCTTCGGCTACGACCCGATCCTCCAGCCGAACGGCCACGAGGTGACCTGCGCCGAACTGACCCCGTCGCAGAAGAACGCGATCAGCCACCGCGGCAAGGCGTTCCGCGCCTTGGTGCCGGTGGTGAAGGAACTGCTGGGCTGAGGCACCCGCATGCGAACGGCCCAGCGCCACTCAGGGCGCTGGGCCGTCGTACGGTACGCCCGGTCGGATTCGAACCGACAGACACGACCACCTAAAGATCGCCGCTCAGCCCTTGGCGTACGGGCGCGTACTCGATCCCTTACTTTACCCGCCGTCCTCCCCGGCACCAGGTGTCGGTCGTCGCATGGCAGTTGGGACAGAGCAGCCGCAGGTTCTCGCGCCGGTCGTCGCTCCAGTCGCCGCTGATGTGGTCGACCTCAAGGGTCATCGGCTTGCCGAGCCATTCAGGGCCGATGCCGCACCGTGCGCACTTCTCGGGCACGCCCACCTCGCTCAGCGCGCGACGCAGCAGATGGGTTCTTGTCCGTCGCGTTCCGTGGTGCCGGATGAGGATGTCGTCGGCTCGTCTGACCGGCGTCGGCCCAGGCCGTCCCCGCTGGTGTGCCTGACCCAGGAAATGGGAGGTACTGACACCGTCCTCCGCCGTCCACAGACGGAAGAGCGTGCGCATGTGCCCGCTGGGCTCCAGTCCCAGGGCACGCAGGGCGCTCGCCACAGAGGTCGCCCCTTGGACCGCGTACCGCAGGTCTTCTTCTGTCGGGCGCGGCGGTTGCCCACCGCGCCTCTGACGGTGGGGAAAGTGCGAGACGTCGATGCGGTAGTGGGCGAAGCGCCTCAGCAGGTGGCGTCCCAGATTGTCGTACGGCTGCGTGCCCAGGAAGACGATGACCTCGCCGAGGTCCGAGCAGCGTGCTGCCGCCTCCGCCAGCAGCTCACGGGTGTAGCGCACGCCGGTCGTCATCGAGTCCTCCCCTTTGCGCGCCCCCGATAACTGTCCGTCGTCGAGTGGCAGTTCGGGCACAGAAATCGCAGGTTCTCGATCCTGTTGTTCCGCCAGTCCCCGTCGATGTGATCGATTTCCAGGGGGAGCGGTTGGCCCAGCCAGACGGCCTGGTTGCCGCACAGGACACAGTGCTGGGGTACTCCGGACTCCGTCATCGCCCATGCGATCCGCTCATGCGGGATGCGCCGGGTTCTCGGGCCGGTCTGCTCGACGAGTAGCACCTCGGGAGTCCGGCGTCCTCGGGTCTTGCCGCGCCGAGACGGACGGCGGAAGTGTGATGTGTCGATCCCGTAGGCCTTGACGCGGCGGCTGATGTGCGTGTGCTGGCCACCCACGATCTCCACTCCCAGCCGGCGCAGCACCTCGCACATGTTCGTGGAAGCCGCCACGGCCTCAGCCAGGACTTCCTTCGTCCACCGTGTCCCCTCCCGCTCGAAGTGCGAGATGTCCACCCCCAGCTTCCGCATCCGCTCCCGCACGTACCTCCGCGTCGGACTCCTCGGATCCACCCCCAACCGCTCCAGCGCCTCCGTCAGCGTCCGCGCCCCCCGCGTCGCCGCCTCCAGTCGCTCCCTCGTGTACGCGCTCGTCCCCATCGCGTCCCCTCCCCAGTACGGATCCCGTACGTACTAACGACCCGAATATCGGACGGTCACGTCATATCGCGTACGAAAAACGGAACGGCCCGCACCGCCCTTTCGGGGGTGCGGGCCGTTCCGGAGGGAGACGTCAGGCCTCGACGCCCAGGTCCCTGATGATCTTGGCCACGTGGCCCGTCGCCTTCACGTTGTAGAAGGCGTGCTCCACCTTGCCGTCCTCGTCCACGACGACCGTCGAGCGGATCACGCCCGTCACCACCTTGCCGTACAGCTTCTTCTCGCCGAAGGCGCCGTACGCCTCCAGGGTCTCCTTCGACGGGTCGCCGACCAGCGTGACCTTCAGGTTCTCCTTCTCGCGGAACTTCGCCAGCTTCTCCGGCTTGTCCGGGGAGACGCCGATGACGTCGTAGCCCGCCGCCGCGAGCACGTCCAGGTTGTCCGTGAAGTCGCAGGCCTGCTTCGTGCAGCCGGGGGTCAGCGCGGCCGGGTAGAAGTAGACGATGACCTTGCGGCCCTTGTGGTCCGCGAGGGAGACCTCGTTGCCGTCCGCGTCGGGCAGGGTGAAGGCGGGGGCGGTGTCGCCGGGCTGCAGTCGCTCGCTCATGGCTCTCCTCGGGATGGTTCGCGTACGCGTTCAGAGCCTAATGGGGGTCTGGGACGACCCGAAGGCGACAGAACTGACAGACTGTCCACAAGGACCGATCAACGACCGGATCACGACCACCCGGATCACGACTACGGAGGCAGCGCGGTGTCGGATGCCAGGACCCCTGCGCAGATCGAGGCGGACATCGTCCGCCGGCGCGAGCAGCTCGCCGTCACTCTCGACGAGATCGGCATTCGGATGCACCCGAAGACGATCATCGGGGACGCGAAGGCCAAGGTCGCCTCGACGGTCGACCAGACCGCGGGACGCGCCTTCGTCGCCGTCAACCGGGTCGTCTCGGATGTGAAGGCACGTTTCACCCACGCGGACGGCGCCCCCCGACTGGAGCGCGTGGTTCCGGCGGCCCTCGTCGCCGTCGCGGTCGTCGGGCTGCTCGCCGCGTCCTCCCGCAAGGGCAAGGGATGACCCCTCGCCGCCCCGGGTGCCGTAACCGGGCAGGTAGGTTCACTCCGTGAGCGAGAACACGCACGACAAGCTGCCCATCCGGATGCTCCACGACCGCGTCCTGGTCCGCACCGACTCCCCGGAGGGGGAGCGGCGCTCCGGCGGCGGCATCCTGATTCCGGCGACTGCCGCGGTCGGCCGTCGCCTGGCCTGGGCCGAGGTGGTCGCGGTCGGTCAGAACGTCCGTACCGTCGAGATCGGCGACCGGGTGCTGTACGACCCCGAGGACCGCGCCGAGGTCGAGGTGCGGGGTGTCGCGTACGTCCTGATGCGGGAGCGCGACCTGCACGCGGTGGCCGCGGACCGGTTCCAGGGGACGACGGATTCGACCGGGCTGTATCTCTGACCCCATGTGCCTCGGTAGGCCCTGGTGACCATGGTCACCAGGGCCTACCGCCGTTTTTTGCTAGCCTGGAGACACCCGACGAGACGCGCCGTACCGGGATCCCGACAAGACGACGCACCCCTGTTGTTCCGTCTCGCGGAGGTGTTGTCGTCATGGCCTGGGTTCTTCTTGTCGTCGCGGGTCTGCTGGAAGTCGGCTGGTCGATCGGGATGAAGTACACCGACGGCTTCACGCGGCTCTGGCCGAGCGTGTTCACCGGCGCCGGGATCATCGCTTCCATGGTGCTGCTGTCGCACGCGGCCAAGACGCTGCCCATCGGTACGGCGTACGGCGTGTGGGTGGGCATCGGCGCGGCCGGTGCGGCGGTGCTCGGCATGGTGGTCCTCGGTGAGCCGGCGACCGCCGCCCGGATCTTCTTCGTGTGTCTGCTGCTCGTCGCCGTGGTGGGTCTCAAGGCGACGTCCGGTCACTGACGTACGGCACTCGGGGCGGGCCCGGGGCTGCGTGGCGCCGCTCCCGGGCCCGCCTCGCCCAGTTCGTACGACTCCTCAGGAGTCTCAGAGACCTCAGAGGCCTCAGGGGCCGCAGGGACATCAGAGGCATCGGGGGCGGCAGGGACGTCGGGCATCGGCGGGAGCGGCGGCAGCCGCTCCGCCCCCGGCATCACCTGGAGTTCGAAGTCCCGCGGCGCCGTTCCCGCCAGGGCCTCCCGGGTGAACCGGGCCCAGATCTCGGCGGGCTCCCCGCCCCCGTTGATCCGGGGCTGTCCGAGGGCTCCGTACAGGGGCTCCTGCCGGCCCGACTCGGGGTCCTGGCCCATCATCGCGACGACCGTGGCGAGTTCCGGCGTGTAGCCGGCGAACCAGGCGGCCTTGTCGTCCTCCGCGGTGCCGGTCTTGCCGGCGGCGGGGCGTCCGGCGGCCTGCGCGGCCGTTCCCGTGCCCGTCTCGACGACGCTCCGCAGGATGGACGTGGTGGTGTCGGCGGCCTCCCGGCTCACCGCCTGACGGGCCTCGGCAGCCGGCACTTCCAGCTCCTGGCCGTCCCTGCTGAGGCTCTCGACGAGGGTGTACGTGCCGTGCCGGCCGTGCGCGGCGAGGGTCGCGTACGCCGTGGCCATGTCCAGGACGCTGGCCGTGGCGGGGCCGAGCGCGATGGAGGGGGAGGCGGTGAGGTCGGGGGTGGCGTGGGGCAGGCCGAGGGCGATCGCGGTGCGGCGTACGTGGCCGGGGCCGACGTCGACGGCCATCTGGGCGTACACGGCGTTCACGGACAGGTCGGTGGCGGTGCCGACGGCGATCTCGCCGTAGCTCTCGTCGTCCTCGTTGGCGGGGTCGTACGGGTTGCCGTTCCAGCCTTCGACCGGGCGCCGGTTGTTCCCGTCGTACACCGTGTACGGGGTGATGGGTTCGCCGTGCTGGGTCTGTGCCCCCCTCTGGACGGCGGCGGTGAAGACGAAGGGTTTGAAGGTGGAGCCGACCTGGTAGTCGCGGCGGGTGGCGTTGTTGACGTACTGCTGGGTGTAGTCGACGCCGCCGTACATGGCGAGGACCTTGCCGTTCGCCGGGTCGACGGCCGCCGCTCCGACCCGTACGAACCGGTCGGCGGGGGCGCCCGCCGGGTCGAGGCGGGTCATGACGCGCTCTTCGACGGCTTGGACGAGCGCGTCCTGTTTGGCGGGTTCGAGGGTGGTGGTGATGCGGAAGCCGCCGCCGGCGAGGGTCTTCTCGTCGACGACGCCGTGGTCGGTGAGGTACTCCTCGACGGCCTGGACGAGGTAGCCGCGCTGTCCGGAGAGGCCGGTGGCGGGGCGGGCGGTCTGGGGGGTGGGGAAGCGCGCGGCGGCACGTGCGGCGGGGGTGAGCCGGCGCTCGGTGACCATGCCGTCGAGGACGTAGTGCCAGCGGGCGACGGCCTTGGCGCGGTTCTCGGGGTGGGTGGTGACGTCGTAGGCGCTGGGGGCTTTGAGGAGGGAGGCGAGGTACGCGCCCTCGGCGGTGTCGAGTTCCTCGACGTCCTTGCCGTAGTAGGCGCGGGCGGCGGCCTGGATGCCGTACGCGTTGCGTCCGAAGTAACTGGTGTTCAGGTAGCCCTGGAGGATCTCCTCCTTGCTCTTCTCGCGGCCGAGCTTGATCGCGATGAAGAACTCCTTCGCCTTGCGGGTGAGGGTCTGCTCCTGGCCCAGGTAGTAGTTCTTGACGTACTGCTGGGTGATGGTGGAGCCGGACTGGCGGCCCTTGCCGGTGACGGTGTTCCAGGCGGCGCGGACCATCGCCTTGGGGTCGACGGCGCGCGAGCTGTGGAAGTCGCGGTCCTCGGCGGCGAGGACGGCCTGCCGGACGGTGAGGGGGACGCGGTCGAGACGTACGTTCTCGCGGTTGACCTCGCCGTCGCGGGCGAGGGGGCTGCCGTCCCGGTAGAGGTAGACGTTGGACTGGGCGAGGGCGGCGGCGTTGGCGGGCGGGATCTCCACCAGGAGGTAGCCGGCGGCGAAGGCGCCGGCGAGGAGCAGGGTGCCGAGGAGCAGGAGTCCGAAGAGGGTGCGCAGGACGCGGCGGGGACGGCGGCGTTTGGGCGCGGGGGGTGGGGGCGTTCCGAGGGTAGGGTCCCTCGGTTCCCAGCCCGGCGTGCGGGCCGGCCGGGGGGCGTCGGAGTCGCTCGTACCGGAGGAAGGGGGCATGGCAACTCATATTGCCCCCAAGGTGACGAAACTCCCGAATGCGACCCGAAGGTGACGGGAAATCCGGTCGCGGGTGGCGGGCCCACCTCGCTAGGGTCGTGCGCTTCGGCATTTTTCAGTTCTTTACGGATCGCGCACGTCACGGATTGCTCATGTCACGGACTGTGCTTGTCGCGGACTGTGCGTACGGGGAAGGAGCGGCATGCTGCGGCTGTACGCGACGGTGGCCGCGGGCGGCTTCCGGCGTCATGCCACCTATCGGGTGGCGACGGCGGCGGGTGTGTTCACGAACACCGTCTTCGGCTTCATCCTGTCGTACACGTACATCGCCCTCTGGGACGAGAGGCCGCAGCTCGGCGGCTACTCCATGGACGACGCGCTCGCCTACGTATGGATCGGGCAGGCGCTGATCACGGTCTGCGGGATGATGGGCGGCGGCTTCGAGGACGAGCTGATCGAGCGGATCAGGACCGGGGACATCGCGGTCGACCTGTACCGCCCCGCCGACCTCCAGGCCTGGTGGTTCTCGGCCAACCTGGGCCGGGCCGCCTTCCAGTTGCTCGGCAGGGGAGTCGTCCCGATGGCGGTCGGCTGGCTGGCCTTCCGTTTCACGCTGCCGGCCGGGCCGGGCTCCTGGCTCGCCTTCCTGGTGGCCGTGGCGCTGGGCTCCACGGTCAGTTTCGCGATCTGGTACGTGGTGGCGATGAGCGCGTTCTGGCTGATGGACGGTCAGGGAGCGGTCCAGGTGGCCTGGCTGGGCGGCCTGTTCTTCTCGGGGATGCTGCTCCCGCTGAACGTCTTCCCGGGCGCACTCGGCGAGGTCGCGCGGGTGCTGCCGTGGGCGTCACTGCTCCAGGTGCCGGCCGATGTGTACCTGGGGAAGTACGAGGGCTGGGGCCTTGCGGGGGCGTACGCCTTCCAGTGCTGCTGGGCACTGGTGCTGTTCGGCGCGGGACGGGCGGTGCAGGCGGCGGCGACGCGGAAGGTGGTGGTGCAGGGTGGCTGAGGTGACGCGCACCAGCGTGGGATCCGAGGGGGGATCGGGGGGCGGGTCCGAGGTTGGATCCAACCCGGGATCCAACCCCGGATTGGATCCTGGATCCAACCCGGGATTGAACCCTGGATCCAATTCAGGATTCAGGATTGGATCCAACATCCTGGGCGACTCCTGGCGGACGTACCGCATGGTCGCGGGCATGTGGATCCGATCCACGATGACGTACCGCGCGTCCTTCGCGCTCACGCTGGTCACCAGCTTCTGCGTCACCTTCTTCGACTTCGTCGTCATCCTCCTGATGTTCGGTCAGGTGGAGGGCCTGGGCGGCTTCGCGTTCGCGGAGGTCGCGCTCCTGTACGGGACCGCGGGGACGGCGTTCGGGATCGCGGATCTGACGATGGGATCGCTGCAGCGGATGGGGAAGCGGGTCAGGGACGGCTCGCTGGACACCTTCCTGATGCGCCCGGCGCCGCTGCTCGCGCAGGTGGCGGCGGACAAGTTCGCGCTCCGGCGGTTCGGCCGGGTCCTCCAGGGCCTCTTCGTCCTGATCTGGGGCCTGGTCCTGCTGGATGTGGAGTGGACGCCGGTGAAGGTGCTGCTGCTGCCGGTGACGGTGGTCTGCGGGGCGGTGATCTTCGCGGCGGTGATGGTGCTCGGGGCGTCGGCGCTGTTCTGGATGCAGGACGCGGCGGAGGTGACGAGCTCGTTCACGTACGGCGGGAACACGCTCCTCGGGTACCCGCCGACGATCTTCGCGCAGGACCTGGTGCGGGGTGTCGTGTACGTCGTACCGCTGGCGTTCGTGAACTGGCTGCCCGCGCTGTACGTACTGGGCAGGCCGGCTCCGGAGGGGGTGCCGGAGTGGGCGGCGTTCGCGTCGCCGCTGGTGGCGGCGGTGTGCTGTGGGGTGGCGGGGCTGGCGTGGCGGGCCGGAATCCGCTCGTACCGATCGACGGGAAGTTGAGGGCGGAGGCGGCCATGGAACCGTTCATCGAGCTGGAGAAACTGGAGAAGGTCTTCACGGTCCGCCGGAGAGCGGGCCTCCTCCGCCGCGAGAAGCGAGAGGTCCGGGCGGTCGACGGCATCAGCTTCACCGTCGGGCGCGGGGAGATGGTCGGCTACATCGGCCCGAACGGCGCGGGGAAGTCGACGACGATCAAGATGCTCACCGGCATCCTCACCCCCACCGGCGGCCGGCTGCGGGTCGCCGGCATCGACCCTTCCCCAAGCTCTCGGCTTCGCTCGAGCAGGGGAGGCCCCAATCGCGAGCGCACCCGTCTGGCGCAACGGATAGGGGTGGTCTTCGGCCAGCGGACGACGCTCTGGTGGGACCTGCCGCTGAAGGACTCGTACCGGCTGATGCACCGGATGTACCGGATCCCCGACGCCCGCTTCCGGGAGAACCTGGACCGCTGTGTGGAGCTCCTGGAACTGGGGAAGCTGCTCGACGTGCCGGTACGGCAGCTGTCGCTGGGCCAGCGGATGCGCGGGGACATCGCGGCGGCGCTGCTGCACGACCCGGAGGTGCTGTACCTCGACGAGCCGACGATCGGCCTGGACGTGGTGTCGAAGGCGAGGGTGAGGGAGTTCCTGCGCGACCTCAACACCACACGGGGCACAACCGTCCTCCTGACCACCCACGACCTCACGGACATCGAACAGCTCTGCTCGCGGGTGATGGTGATCGACCACGGACGCCTGATGTACGACGGGGAGCTGGCCGGCCTGCACGCGGTCGGCGAGAGCGAACGGCTCCTGGTGGTGGACCTGGAGCGGGAGCTGCCGCCGATCGACGTCGCGGGCGCCCGCTTCGTACGGTCGGAAGGCCCCCGCCAGTGGCTGGCCTTCCCGGCCACGGCGTCGGCGGCTCCGCTGGTGGCGGCGGTGGCCGGGGCGTATCCCCTGATCGACCTGTCGGTGCGGGAACCCGACATCGAGACGGTGATCGCGAAGATGTACGGGGGAACTCGGGAGGACCGCCGGGAGTCCCTGAGGTAGGAGGTCGGGACATGGTGAGTTTTTCGTACACGGCGGCGGACGAGGAGAAGAGCAGAGGCGTCCGCCGCATGAAGGCGCTGGCGACGGCGCTGCTGCTCGCCGTGGCCGTGGTCTACGCCCTGGCGACCTGGGCGCGGAACGCGGGCTGGGGGCCGTGGACGGGCTATGTCGCGGCGGCGGCGGAGGCGGGCATGGTCGGCGCGCTGGCGGACTGGTTCGCGGTGACGGCCCTGTTCCGGCGCCCGCTCGGCCTGCCGATCCCGCACACCGCGATCATCCCGACGAAGAAGGACCAGCTGGGTGCGTCGCTGGGCCAGTTCGTAGGCGAGAACTTCCTCTCGGCGGACGTCGTACGGGGCAGACTGGCGGCCCTGGGCATCGGCAGCCGCCTGGGCGGGTGGCTGGCGGACCCGGCGCACGCGGACCGGGTGACGGCGGAACTCTCCACGGCGCTACGGGGCGCGCTCACCGTCCTCCGCGACTCCGACGTGCAGGCGGTCGTGGGGGAGGCGATCACCCGGCGGGCCGAGGCGGCGGAGATCGCGCCGGGCCTCGGCAAGACCCTGGAGAAGATCGTCGCCGACGGGGCCCACCACCGGGCGGTCGACCTGGTCTGCACCCGCGCCCACGACTGGCTGGTCACCCACGGCGAGTCGGTGATGGACGCGGTGCAGGGCGGCGCGCCGGGCTGGACCCCTCGCTTCGTGGACAAGCGCATCGGCGAACGGGTCTACAAGGAGCTCCTCCGCTTCGTGACGGAGATGCGGGACATGCCGGGCCACCCGGCGCGCGGCGCGATCGACCGCTTCCTAACCGACTTCGCGGCCGACCTCCAGGCGGACACGGACACCCGCGCCCGCATCGAACGCCTCAAGTCGGACCTCCTGGCCCGCCCCGAGGTCCAGGACATCATCGCCTCCGCCTGGTCCTCGGTCCGCAACCTGATCATCGCGGCGGCCGAGGACGACCGCAGCCAACTCCGCCTCCGCGCCCGCGCCTCCCTGATCTCCCTGGGCAAGCGCCTGTCGACCGACGCCCGCCTCCAGTCGAAGGTCGAGGGCTGGGCGGAAGACGCGGCGGCCTACGTCGTCACGACGTACCGCACGGAGATCACGTCCCTGATCACGGACACGGTCGCAGGCTGGGACGCCACCCAGACCTCGAAGAAGATCGAGGCGAACATCGGCCGAGACCTCCAGTTCATCCGCATCAACGGCACGGTGGTGGGAGCACTGGCGGGGCTGCTGATCTACACGATCAGCCACGCGGCGGGAGGCTGAGGGACGGGCCGGAGGGGCCGGGGGCGGGCGCGCCAGGGGCCGGCGTGCCGGGGGCCCTACTTCCCGCGGGTGACGGCCCAGGAGGCGGCGGCCATGCCCCCGGCGACGGAGAACACGGCGGGCCAGGCGCCGATCTTCTTGGCGAGCGGGTGGGACCCGGCGAACGCGGCGACGTAGGCGGTGCTCAGCCCCACGGAGGCCTTGACCCCACCCACCTGCTGCCACTCCCGAGCGGCAACGGCCCCGGCGCCGGCGAGCACGACCCCACCGAGGGGCCGCTTCTTGGTCCAACGCGCAACGGCGTAACCACCGACGAGCCCGGCGGCGGCGATGACGGGGGTGGGGATGCGGGGCATGGCGGGGGCCTTTCGGTTCGACGGGTCGTCCTTCGAGCCTACGAGGGGGCGTGGACGTGCTCCCCGCCGGGCACCGACATCGGCTCGTTCGCGGTGGACGTGGCGCATTCGGCGCACAGAGTCTCGTCGGCGAGGGGCCGGAACAGCATGGGCTGGATGTGGCTGCCGGTGCACTCGCGTGCGCCTTCGAGTCGGACGGAGAGCCGGGTGCGGGTGGGGGCCGGTGCGGGCGGGGTCGGCAGGATGCGGGGCGGTACGTCACGGAGGAGGTAGCGGACGAGCCCACCGGGTCGGTGTACGGGCGTCCCGGTGCCGGGCAGGCCGCGAAGGATGTGTTGGTGGACGTCGGCGGAGGTGTGTCCGGCGTCGAGCCAGCGGGCGGCGAGGCGGCTGAGTTCGCCGCGCATGCCGGGCGGGATGTGGCGGAGGGCGGGGGAGAGGAGGGGAAGGACACCGATGAGGGCGCGGGCGTCTTCGAGGTGGGGGCTGGTGGGTGTGGCGACGGCGGTCTCGGTCTCGTCGGCGGTCTCGGCGGCGGCCGGAAGGTTGGAGGTGTCTTCCTTCAGGTCTTTGTCTGGATGACCGTCGGTCGACGGGGTGGTCGGCCGACCGGCGGCCGGTTTCCGGGGACTCGGTGCGACCTGCGGGGATACGGGGTCGGTGCAGGTGAGGTCAGGTGTCCGTGCGAGGAGTTTGGCGGCCTGGTCGGAAGTCAACGGGGTGCTGGAGACGAGCTGTTGGGTCACCCAGCGTCCCCCGGGCCCCTGGATTCGCCGCTCGTGCACGAACCCTTCCTCCTTGAGCTGCCGCTTGGCCCGGGTGAACGCGCATCCCCCGATCCGGGCACGTTCGGCGGTAGCGGAGAGCGACTCGCGCGCGCCCTGGGGAAGGGAGAGCTGCCAGGTCAGAAGCCGAACGGCGTCGGAACTGAGCCGAGGATGCCGGATGAGCTCGTGCGAGAACTGGGTGAAGGCACGGGAGGGCGCGTTAAAGTGCCGGTAGATCACGGTGGAGTCCTGATTCCACTAGTGGTTCAGGCCCTCGCCGATGGGTGCGAACCATCGACGGGGGCCGTTTTGCGTGACCGTAACGCACTCGATGCGTCCGGACGGGCACGGTGAGTGAAGACCGCTCGTGTGGGTGACCTTCGGGTGCGTGCTTCAGTGGCCTTTCGGTGAACGATCACCAGGGTGGGTGGAGGCTCCACTGACTCCAAGCGAGGCTTATGTGCGACGGCCTGTCATCCTCAACTCCTTATGCAGAAGCATCCGGTGGCGAAATGCGATGCCGCTCGGAGTCTCTGAGTCTCGGAGTCGATGTGAGGGGCGTGGCGATGAAGACGATCGGGCTGATCGGTGGGATGAGTTGGGAGTCGACAGCCGAGTACTACCGGTTGCTGAACGAGTTGACGCGTGACCGCCTCGGTGGACTCCATTCGGCGCGGTGCGTGCTCTACTCGGTGGACTTCGCGGAGATCGAGGAGCTGCAGGTCCAGGGCAGTTGGACGAAGGCAGGCGAGATCCTCGCTGCGGCGGCTCAGGCTCTTGAAGCAGCCGGCGCAGACATGGTGCTGATCTGCACCAACACCATGCACAAGGTCGCCGACCAGGTCGAGGCGGCGGTCTCCATCCCCTTGCTGCACCTGGCCGACGTCACCGCAGAGGCCGTACGGGCGTCGGGCGTGCGCCGAGTCGGCCTGCTGGGCACTGCGTTCACCATGGAGCAGGACTTCTACCGAGGCCGCCTGGAAGCCGGCGGACTGGATGTACGCGTCCCGGACGCTGAAGGGCGCGAGCTCGTCCACCGCGTGATCTACGAGGAACTCTGCCTGGGCATCGTGCGGGAAGAGTCACGCGACGCCTACCAGCAGGTCATCAGGGACCTGGTCGCCGGTGGCGCGGAAGGCATCATCCTGGGCTGCACCGAAATCGAGCTCCTCATCGGCTCAGAGGACAGCCCCGTCCCGCTCTTCCCCACGACACGCCTCCACGCCGAGGCTGCAGTGAACGCAGCGCTGCCCGACACCCAGAACGAAGGCCCGACCAAACTCGCATCCCACTGACAGCCGACTGGCCCCGCAGACTGCAGCTTGGCGGAGCTTCCTGAGGGCACACCCGCCGGTGAGCCCGGCTAGGGACGGGGCACCTCGTCCGGCGAGGTGCCGACGCCGCGAGCGCAAACGGCGGCTGCTCGGGTTGCGGGACAGGTCTACCTCGGGTGCGGCGGCCCTCTTCCCGAGTGTGGCGGCCTCCACCACCGCGTCAAGGGCGCCTCCGGCGTCGCTTCGTGATGGGCTGCGCCCACCCTTGCAAGAAGATCGCCCAGGGCAAGCACTACACCCAGGCCCTGCTCTGCCTCGCCAGACGCAGGGCCGACGTCCTGTTCGCAATGCTCCGTGACGGGACCTTCTGCGAACCGTAGCCGTCGGCCTCAGTCGCCTGATCTGCGGGTCTGCGAGGAGGGCGACTCGATCGACCTCGACGTCGAAGCCGAGCACCGGATGGCCGTAGTCGCTTTCCGGGTCCATCAGCACGGGCTTGCCCAGCCGCCGCCCGATCTCCCGAAGGAAGCCGCAGAACACATCAAGTCGATCCTGGCCCTGCAACTCCCGCAGGTCGACGTCGAAGTCGACCTCATCGTCGGCA
This sequence comes from Streptomyces sp. NBC_00250, assembly GCF_036192275.1. Lineage (NCBI taxonomy): Bacteria > Bacillati > Actinomycetota > Actinomycetes > Kitasatosporales > Streptomycetaceae > Streptomyces > Streptomyces sp. NBC_00250. The sequence goes on from NZ_CP108088.1 coordinate 5,775,371, forward strand.
TGGAAACGGAAGATCGCCAACACGTCGGCAGCCGGCCAGACCCGCAGGTCCGGGCACTCGGCATCCGCCCGGGGCACCGGAAGCACCGTCCCTCCCTCGGAGTACTGGCACTTCCAGCCCTTCTCCGCGACAAGATCGAGGAACGCCTGCCAGTCCTCCACCGAGGCATTCGGGACACGCGTGTCCGGCAACGATCCGATCAAGTCCAGGTCAAAGAAGGAACTCACGTCGGCCGCCCCGCCATGCTGCCCGGCTCGCCGACCCAACGCACCCCCCGTTTCCCGTGACCAAAGGCATAGGGCGGACCCCCAGTCCTATGTGGGCTCGCCCCCGCGCCCGGTGCCCGTGCCGCGGTCTCGTAGAGGGGCCTCGGAGCTGAACTTTTCGAACATCATCGCGAGACGGTCCAGCGAAGACCGGCTCGTGGTCCCGTCGTCGGGTCCGTCGGGCAGGCGGTCCCATGGAACGGCGGGAGCGGAGTCGGCCTCTTCGATCCATTGGACCAAGGCGTCGTGGTCGGGAGCGTCGAACGGTGCTATCACGTCGTACATCAGCGTGCTTGCCGCGGAGTTCACCGCTGTGCACAACGCGTTGACCCGGTCACCCAGGCGGGTGGCCCCCGAGTCGGCCAGTACCGTCAGAACCCGGACCATCGCCAGGGCGGTGGCCTTGTGGTCGATGATGTCCAGCCGCAGGGTCGTGTTGATCATGTCCTGGCTGCCGCACGCGATCTCGACAGGGCGGTAGTCGTGCCCGTCGCGGAACATTTCGGCGGCCCACCACAACCGGGCGAAGGCCTGGGTGTAGTGGGGCCCCGAGAACCGTGCGGTGCTGACCTTCTTCGTCGTCTCGTCCGTCGACTCGCCCGACGCGAGGTGTCGCCACAGGACGTAGTCCGGTGCGACGGCCATGGCGAGGAAGTTCCACGGGTCGGGGCGCGCGGCCTCGGAGCGCGTCATGCGTAGCGTGGCATGCAACCGGGGTGCCAACCACGCGTCCGCGGCGGCACGCGAACCGGCGAAGCGGTACATCGCCTCGTCGAGGAGTTCTCGTATCGGAGCTGTGTTCCAGCGGGCTGAGCCGTCCAGGATCGGCGTGCTCGCGCGCAGCACGGCAACGTGTGGCAGGCGTTCCTGTCCTGCGCGCACGCCGTTGGTCAGAAAGGTGGAAGTGGCTGAGGAGCTCAGCGCCGCCATCCTCTCGGGGGCGTTTCCTTCGGACCGCGTCATCGGGTCGCCCCTTCCTGGGCACGTGAGACGGATCGGGTCGCGGACGTGAGGTTCTTGGGGATCTGAGCCCGTCGCGATGCGGCGAACTGGATTCGGGGCTGGAGTTCCGCCCAGCCGTGGCCCTCCTTGCGACGGCTGCAGGCCTCGGCCAGCGCGTCCGCGATCGGAAGTCCGGGGAGAACGTCCGGAAGCATCAGGCGGAGGACGGATTCCCTCCATCCGCCCGGTAGCTGCGGCGTTCCGTCCTCGTTCTGTTCGAGTTCACCCAGCGCGGAGTGGAACATCGTCGACCAGGCCTCAGTGGCGATCTGGGCGGCCACGAGCCCCGCTGTGGCCTTCTCGAGCGGTCCCCGAGCGCCCTTGAGCAGCCCGGTGAGGCCTTCGAAGGAGGTGTTCAGCAGCACGGTGGGCATGTCACCGGTGGCGTCGATCAACCACGGTGCGTCCTTGAACGGACGAAGCCATTCCTGTGGGCCGTCGCGGAAGTCCGCCTCCACTATCTCCATCTCGCTCTGGCGCGTCGTCGTCCGTGCCAGGAAGTCCACGACCCAGGGTGTGTCACAGACACCGATGATTCGGCCGTCGACGCCCCCGTGGCTACCCACGAAGCTGACGTTGAGAACGGCTCGGGCCAGGTGCTCGGAGCGCCGGATGCGCACCTCGCCGTGCCAGCGCTTGTCGTTCCGACCTCGTTGGAGTCGCGTGACCACGCGGGTGTTCGTCGCGCCCTCCGTCAGAACGGCGACGCACACGACTCCGGCCCAGGGGCCATCGGCCAATTCGTCGGTGGGGGCGGAGACTTCGATCTCCAGGAAGCCCTCCACCCAGTCGTCGCGTTCCACTTGGTGGAACGCGACGACGCGGTCCTGCTGGGAGATGAGGGACAGGTGCAGGGGTTTCCCGTCGATGCCCGCCTGCCGGACGGCGACGTCGATCTTTCCGATGAGCGTGGGGTAGGGGTAGACGGTGCTCATGCGGTGGCCTCCCGAGCCTGCTGAATGTCCACGACCAGGCCGGCCATCGTGGCGGCCACGGGATGGCTGGCGACGGAGGTGATCCCGCCGAATCGAACCGTGCGCACGTCGGGTGACACGACGAGCTTGTCGTCGACGACGGTGCAGTTCTCCTTGGCCGTCAGTTCGGCCCACTCGAGGGCGGGCCGCCCGCCGGATCGCACGTCGAACTTGACGACGGGAACGAGGTGCCAGGGGTCTTCGCGCTGCGGGACAGTCAAGGTCACGTCCAGAGTCCACGCCCCGTCGGCGCCGACCCGCCCGTTCACCCGCTCGACGACCGGGTGTCCCTGGCCGCGTCGCCCTGTTCCCCCGACCGGAAGGTCGAGTCGCAGCAGGTTGCGGAGCACCTCGGGTCCGGTGCCGTCCTCCTGGGTGGTCCGGCGTCCCACGACTCCGCGGAGCGCGGCATCCATGCCGGCGTTGAACTCGGTAAGCCTTCGTGGCGCGTTGGGGTAGAGGGCGGAGAGCTCCTCCGTAGTGCCCCATCGGTCGTGTTCCGGCGGCTCGGCGGCACGGAGGAAGGCTTCGGCGGCGTGGGCCTCCTCACCGCTGTCACCTGTGGCGAAGCCGGCGAGCAGAACGGCCTGGAACGGGTCGACGCCCAGGCCCAGACCCCGTGGGCGGCGAGTCGTGATGGTCATGCGGGTGCCGCGCATGCAGACGATGCGGCTGTGTTCCTGGTCCGTGTCCGTGGCGGGCGTGACCAGGAGGACCGCTCGGTGGGTACGGGGTACGGCCCTGCGCCCCTCGGACCTGAGTGGAGGCACGTCGAGGCGCACGTCGGCCGCGGCGACCTGGTCCGGAGTGGTGAGCTCGGCGACGGTTTCGCCGTCGAGATAGGCCCGGAAGGCACGGGCGAGTGCGGGGTGGCGCTCGTGCGGGTCGACCCGGCGCTCGGGGACGACGGTCTCGTCATTGCGGAGGGCGCGGACGGAGGCCTCCAGCATCGCTGGGGTCGAGCGGCCCGAAGTCATGGCGGCCCAGAAGTTGTCGGCGATGGCGGCGATCAACGCCTCCTGCATCTCCTCCAGCGTGTTGCCGACGCCGGAGGCGTCGTGAGCGCCGACGACAAGAAAGGACGTTCCGGGGTCGTCGCTGTCGCGGTCCAGCCTCAGGTCCGCGGTCTCCTGCTCGGTGGCCCACCACGATCGGGAGACGCTCTCGTGCTCCTTCTCCGTGTCCGGTTCCCCGAGCCACGCCGGTCCGGCATATGCGACGCCCTCGACCTCCCGCCAAGGGAGGTCGAGCCGTCCGACGACACGGCGTGCGGTGCGGCCTTCGTGGCTCTCCGACAGGGTGCTGTTCATCAGCACCAGGCCGAGCCGACTCGTCGCCCACAGGGTGGCCTTGCCCAACCCGAACGATCCGCCTGCACGGTCGTTCCGCTTGTGGCTGTCGAGCTGCCGGCGGACCACCGCGGCGAATCGGCCGTCACCGTACTCGGGACCGGTGAGCCCGGCCGCGTTGTAGTCGTCCACGCGAAGGAGCAGCAGCGACGACTCCTCGCGCATTGCACGCAGACCCTCGTCCAGGACACGGCCGACCTTCTGCCGGGACAGCGCCGCCGCCGCGTAGTGGGATTCCAGCTCGTTCCACTTGAGTGCGGTGAGGAACGTGTGGAGGGTCTCGCCGGTCAACTCGTGCAAGGTGAAGCGCACCCGGACGGGGCTGGTGTGGTCCAGCCGCTCGTCCAGCGAGTTCTGCACCGTCTCCCGGGCGAGCACGGCGAGGCCCGCGTCGAAGGCGAAGGCAGCGGCGTTGCCGTACTCGCGTCCGCCGTCACGGTGTGCGAGGCGGTGGTGCCAGCCGATCGGCTGGCCGGAACCGGCGTCGGTGTGCCTGATCACCACGGTGGCGACGTCGGTGCCGAGCATCTCCGCGATTCTGGGCATCAGTTCGGCACGAGGGCGCGCTCTACCGGTCACCCAGGCGGACACGGCCGCACGTGTCAGGCCGAGCTGCTCGGCGAACTCGGCCTGGGTCAGAGCGCTCCGTCGAAGCTGGCGTCCGAGCCAGGTGCCGAACTCCTCGCTGTCGTCCATCGCCCCTCATTCCGTACGGTCCCGTTGGTCGAACACAAGACTACCAGCGGGCGTTTGACGCTCACGATCCTGTCAAACAAAATTTGACGCGACCCGAGGTTGATGCGCCAGCGAGGAGGTTGAAGTTTTCCAAACGGACTTCCCTGGATGAATCGCCCCGTGGCGGCGACTGCGGTCGTAGGTCTGGACGTGACCATGATCCACAAGTAGTGTCTTTTTCAACTCGCCCCAGTGGAGCGGGATTAGGGGCGGAGATCCTCTCGATGGCGGAGCCATGCCCTGAGTCAGGTACGTGCACCAAACCTTGCGCTATGCGGCATTTCAATCACGTCGAGGGGGAACGCATGCCCGTACGAGAAGACACCCAGTTCATCAGGCGGTACGACGCCCTGCCCCAGGAGTTCCGTGGCGCGTTCCGGCGCGCCTACGCCGACTCCCAGGGCATCCGTATCCGCATCCGGGACCTCGAACCCATGCGGCGTGCGGCGGACCGGCCGGTCCGGACCACCGCACCGATGGCGCTGGACAAGGAGCGCGCGAACCGACGTCGCATCCGCTCCTCCCGCCGCCCCTCCGCCCCCCGGCGCGGAATCCGTCCCGGCACGCATGCGCTCCGGCGGACGTTCGCCAGGGCGAGCACCGACGGCGGTCTCGTCGTCACCATCACCATCGTGATCAAGAGGGGCTGACCCACACAGCCACTCTGGGGGTCGGCACACGCCGGCCCCCGTCCCCCCACACGTCATCGAACCGGATCTCCTCAAGACAGGTACTCCATGACTGACCGGCAGTTCGCCGACCCTGCCCACTCCGCCGTGATCGCCACCGTGCTGCGCCAGTCCTCGGTCGTGCTGCAGACGTACAAGGTCGATCCGGGGCTAGTGCAGGAACACGCGAACGGCGAGCGCCGTATCACCCAGGGCGGTTACGGCGAGCGTCAGCTCTTCGAGCTCGTCCAGAACGCAGCCGACGAGATCGCTGCCGCGCCTGGCGGCAAGCTGCACGTCGTCCTCACGGACCGCTATCTGTACTGCGCCAACGAGGGCTCGCCGGTCACGCCCGAAGGTGCCGAGACCATCCTGCGCATGAGTGTCTCCCGTAAGCGCGGTGGTCAGATCGGCCGCTTCGGTGTCGGCGTCAAGTCAGTGCTCTCGGTGAGTGACACCCCGCAGTTCTTCAGCAGCAGCGGCAGCTTCGGCTTCGACCGTGACTGGTCCGCCGGCGAGATCGCCCACGCCATCGGAGCAGAGGGCGAGGTCGATATGGACACCCCTGTGCTGCGCATGGCCCGTCCCCTCGACGTCGAGCAGGAGCGTGCCGACGACGCCGATCTGGACCGACTCCTGCAGTGGGCGACGACCGTGGTCCGACTGCCGCTGCTGCCCGGCGCCGCGGACCGGCTCGCGCGCGACATCAACGGCCACAGGGCCCGCGACGGGCGGGAGACGGAGGCCTTCCCGTCGCACTTCCAGCTCTTCTCCTCGCACGTCGGCGAGCTTCACCTCCATGACGCTCGGAAGATGCCGCCGGTCCGCCGTGAGATCTCGGTCAAGCCCAACGGCGTCTACCGCACCCTGAGGGAGGCGACACGAGGCGAGAAGCAGACCGTCGAGGAGTGGAAGGTCTTCTCCGTCGCGCATGCCCCGACGTCCGAGGTCGAGGCCAGCGCCGGTGAGTTGCACAACCGACCGGAACTCGACATCTCGTGGGCCGTGCCCGAATACACCGTCCGGAACGGCCTGTACACGGTCCCTGTCGGCAAGGGTGCCTTCTGGGCGTTCTTCCCCACCAAGTACGAGGTGTCGCTCAGTGGCATCCTCAACGCCCCTTGGAAGACGAATGAGGACCGTCAGCACCTGCTCGACGGTACCCCGTTCAACCTGGAACTGCTGCGCGTAGCGGCCCGACTGGTCGTCGACACCCTTCCCGACCTCGTGCCCGCCGAGGACCCCGCCGCCTACCTTCCGCTGCTTCCCGGCCGTACGAAGGAGAAGCTGAACTGGGCGGACGACTACTTCCTGCGACAGGTGTGGGCCATCGCGGCCGAGCAGCCCTCCCTACCGGACCAGGACGGCAGGCTGCAGCGCCCCAAGGAACTCTTCATCACGCCCCCGCAGCTCGAGAAGGAATGGCTGCGCATCTGGTCGGAGTATGAGGGGCGTCCGGCGGGGTGGCTCCATCCCTCGGTCGACTATGCGGAGGGTCCTGTACGCCGGGGCAAGGTGAACCACATCCTCGACGCCGCCGGGAAGAAGCCCGAGAGCGTCAAGGACTGGCTGGAGGCCCTGGTTGCCGACGGCACCCCCGAAGCGTCCTGTCACGCCATCGAGATCCTCTCCTCGATGGTGATCAAGGATGGGGCTGCCAGCCGCTTGAGGGGTGACTCGGAGCTCACGGCCGAGGCCCGCCTGGCCAAGATCGTGCTGACCGAGAAGAACGGGATGATGGCCCCCGTCGCAGGTGAGATCTTCCACCGGACCGCGGCAGACTCCCTGCGTGACGACATGGACTACGTCGACACGCGCATCTCCGAGCGCCCTGAAATGGCGCGGCACCTGCACAACATCGGCATCCGCGTCGCCGACGCGCAGGGCCGTTTCGAAGGCGTGCTGGACCAGGGGTTCGCCCACTACGACAACGAGGCGTGGTCCAACTTCTGGCTCCTGCTGCGCAGCGCCGGCGGCAACGTCCAGGTCGACCGCATCCGGTCGAAGGTGCCGAAGTACTCGGAGATCCTTCGTGTGCGCACTGTCGACGGGCGGTACCGACCGATGCGCGACTGCCTGCTGCCCGGACCGGTTGTGCCCGGCGACGGCAGCCGTGACGCGTCGATAGCGGTCGACCTCGGCTTCCACGAGGGAGACCGTCCGGTCTTCCGTGAACTCGGTCTCGGTGACCGCCCGTCGCCCGGTCACCGGCCGGGCGACGAATGGTGGTTCGAGGAGTACAGGGAAGCTGTCCACGCGAGCCATCTGCGGTCCCTGCCGTCGAGCTCTCCGCGGCCGAGCATCTCCCGGCTGACCGTGGAGGGTGCGTCGACCGCGGGGCCCCTGCATCTCCTCCCCAAGCTTTCGGATGAAGGCCGAGCGTCCTTCATCGCCGCTCTTCCCGAGCCGGGCGTCGTGCAGAACTGGAACAGGCAGTACGGCACGAGTGCCGCGTCCCGTCAGGCGACCGTCTCCCCGCTGCGCTGGATGATCTCCAAGTACGGCCTGGTCAGGACGTCCGTCGGCCTCGTCAAGGTCGCCGAGGCCGTCGGCCCGCAGCTCAAGGAGTACGGGGCGATCCTCCCCGTCGCGGAGATCGATCCGGAGGTCGCCAAGAAGCTGAAGATGCCGACGACGCCGGAGGAAGTGCCCAGCGCCCGCTGGGGCAAGCTGCTCGACCGGGTCCTGGAGAGCGAGGACGACGCCTTCATCGGGCGCGCCTACGCGCTGCTGTTGCGCGTCGGGTTCGAGTTCCCCGAAGGCGTCGCCACTCGCTGTCGGATGGGACACGTGTGGGAGGAGCGTCCCGACTCGGACATTGCCGTGGCGACCAACACGACCGACTTCAACGAGCTCGTCCGCGAAGGGCTGCCCGCCCTGCTGGTCGCCGACAAGACGGACGCCGCGAGCGCCAAGGCCATGGTCGACGAATGGGGCATGCTCAAGGTCTCGGACGTGATCGCCAAGGAGATCCGCCACGTCAAGGCCGGCCCGGCGGTGCCGCTCTTTGACGAGTTCACCACGGTTCGTACGCGCATCGGGAATGCCGGAAGCAGCCTCAAGATCCAGCGATGCTCGGAGCTCGAGCAGATCGTGCGCACCCCCATGGGGGTGAAGCCCAATCCGCTCAAGTCGGCACGTAAGGGGCAGACGCTCTATGTGCTGGAGTCCCTGGACCGCCTGCAGGTGCTCCGTGCCGCCGACGACGAGTTCAAGTGGGGCTTCGGTCCCAAGAGCTGCGAGCAGGCACTCGCTCTTCAGGATCGACAGGCGCAGGACAAGGAGCTCCAGGCCCGGCTGCGTGCGGTGCGAGAGAGCGAGAGCGTCATCGACAAGATCGCACTGCTGATCGGCGAGGAGGCGCTGCGCGGCGAGCTTCCGCCGGGGCTCATGGAGAGCGAGCTGAACGAGCACGGGGCTGAGCCCGGCACACGGCGGGTCGCGGAGATGGCGTTCAACGCCCATGGCGAGTCGATCCTGCGTGTGCACACGCGGGATCTCGCCCTTGAGTTCCCGACGCGTGCTCCGAGTTCCTTCACCGGAAGCGACAAGGCGCTCAGGTTTGTCACCGACCTGGGGTTCCCGGACTCCTTCGCGGGGTCGCGAGTGCCCGCGCTCGACCCCCGGTTGGAGGTCGATGGCCCATCAGAGTTCCCCGCTCTGCACCCGTACCAGGAGCAGCTGGCGCAGGCTCTGCTCGGACTGTTGGCGAACCCGATGCCGCAGCGCGGCATGCTCAGTCTTCCCACCGGCAGTGGTAAGACCCGAGTGACGGCGGAAGGTGTGATCCGTTGGATGCGTGACCGGGCCGACCTGCCCGGGCCCGTTCTCTGGATCGCCCAGACCGAGGAGCTGTGCGAGCAGGCGGTACAGAGCTGGAAGTTCGTCTGGTCCAAGGTGGGCCCCGAACTTCCCCTCGTCATCAACCGGTTGTGGACGACCAACGAGGCGACGCCCGTCGACGGTCGGCCGCATCTCGTCGTCGCCACCGACGCCAAGCTCGAACACTGCCTGGGCACGGACGACTACGCGTGGCTGAGGGACACGGCCTCCCTGGTCATCGTGGACGAGGCGCACACCGCGATGTCCCCGCGCTACACCGAACTGCTCGCACACCTCGACCTGACCCACCACAGGACGAGCCGGCACCTGGTCGGGCTCACCGCGACCCCGTACCGCAATAACACCGAGCTGACCCGATTGCTTGTGCAGCGTTTCGGAAACCGACTCGACACCGGTGTGTTCGACGGCGACCTCGCCGACGCGATCCGGCAGCTTCAGGACATCGGTGTGCTGGCGCAGGTCAAGCACCGGGAGCTGCATGGTGGAGAGATCTCTCTGACGGCGGACGAGCTCAAGCGCTCGGAGCGGTTCGCCACGCTGCCGAAGGGTGCTGAGCAGCGGCTCGCGGACGACCACGATCGCAATCAGCGCATCGTCGACGAGATCGCCAGCATGCCCGCCGACTGGCCCGTCCTGGTGTTCGCCACTTCGGTCGCACACGCCAAGTTCCTGGCCGCGAAGCTCGGTGACCGGGACATCAAGGCCGCCGCGATCGACTCGGCCACCCCCACGGCCGAGCGGCGCAAGCGGATCGACGACTTCCGAAAGGGGCGTATCCAGGTGCTCACGAACTACGGCGTGCTCACCCAGGGCTTCGACGCGCCGGCCACTCGCGTCGTCGTCGTCGCCCGGCCGACGTACAGCCCGAACGTGTACCAGCAGATGATCGGTCGTGGCCTGCGCGGGCCGAAGAACGGTGGCAAGCCGATCTGCCTGATCCTCAACGTGCGCGACAACATCACCAACTTCGGCGAGGACCTGGCCTTCACCGAGTTCGAGTACCTGTGGAACGAGAACCGATGACATCGTCGGCTCTGGCGGAACACCGTCTCACCGCCGAGCAGCAGGCCGTCGTCGACCAGCCCTGGGACGCCCGCGTGCTGGTCACGGCCGGCGCGGGCGCGGGCAAGACTCACACGCTCGTGCGGCGGCTCGACGCGCTGGTCGAGCGGGAGGAACTGGAGGCCGGGGAGATCCTAGTGCTCAGCTTCTCCCGGGCCGCTGTGCGCGAGCTGACCGAGCGGATAGAGCGCCATGCCTCCGCGGCGCAGCGAGTGCGTGCCCAGACGTTCGACGCCTGGGCATCGGCGCTGCTGGCACGTGGCTACCCCGACACCGATTGGCGGGCGTACACCTTCGATGAGCGGATCGTGTCGGCCACCGAGGCCATCGATCGCGGTGCCGTCGAGGTCGGTGAGCAGGGCGTGCCCGCCCATGTGGTGATCGACGAGGTCCAGGACCTCGTAGGCGTCCGACGGGAAATGGTCGAGTCGCTGCTCGACCGCTTTCAGGAGAACAGCGGTTTCACCGTCGTGGGTGACTCTGCCCAGGCCGTGTACGGCTTTCAGGTCTCGGACCCGGGCCTGCGTGCCGAGGAAACGGACCGCTTTCTGGACTGGATCCGGGCCACGTTCGGCGAGGACCTGATCGAGCTGCACCTGGGGGACAACTTCCGCGCGCGCACGGAAGAGGCTCGGGTGGCGTTGCCGTTCGGTGCCCAGTTGCAGCGGGTACCCCGCGATCCGGCCGAGGCTGCGAGGGAGGCGGAGCGCATCCACGGCGATCTGCGCGCGCTCCTGCTGGAGGCGCCGAACTTCGGCAGTCTGGAGGACGAGTACGTACGGGCCGCCCTTCGTGACTACCCGGACACCACCGCCATACTGTGTCGGGACAACGGTCAGGCGTTGACCATCTCCGGAATGCTGGCCGACGCCGACGTCCCGCACAGCCTGCAACGATCCGCGCGCGAGCGCTCGGCACCGGAGTGGATCGCGGGCCTGTTGGCCGCGACCGATGCCTCGATGCTGCGCCACGAGCGCTTTCTCGAGCTGCTGACGGGTCTCGCGGTGCCGGTGGACAGCACCCCGGATGCCCTGTGGCGCTCGATCCGCAAGGTCGCCCGAGGTGCACGCGGCACGGTCGATGTCTCGGCCCTTCATCGGGCGGTCGCCGAAGGGAGACTGCCGGACGAGCTCACGGCGGCACAGTCCTCGTCGTTGGTTGTCTCCACCGTGCACCGAGCGAAGGGCCTGGAGTTCGACCGGGTCCTGATCGTCGAACCCCGGGTACTGAAGGAGCCGGGACGGGTTGAGAAGAAGCGGTACGACTACGACCCAGCGGCCGAGGCCCGGCTCCTCTACGTGGCCATGACCAGAGCCCGGGACGATCTCTACCTGCTCGATCCGCCCAACTCGTGGCTCGTACGCAAGGACAAGCGCCTCGATCGCTGGTACCTCGGAGGGCGCAGCACTTGGGCCCGCAACGGCATCGAGCTGCTCGCCCAGGACGTGTCCCACGAGCATCCACCCGGTGTGGAGGACCTCGGCGCGAACCCCGCGGAACTGTTGGAGCACCTCCGCGACGCCGTCGAGCCCGGTATGCCGGCGGAATTGGTCCTGCTGCATGGCATTCCCGCCGGGGCCGACCAGTCCCCGCCCTACGCGGTGACGGTCGGGGGCCGGCTGGTGGCGGTCGTGTCGGAGCGATTCCGTACGGATCTGCACCGCATGCTGCGACGCACGGCTCACACCGAGGTGGACCGATGGCCGCCCCGGATCTCGGGGCTGCGCGTCGACGGCGTGGAGAGCGTGGCGGGCAGCCCCGCGGCGACGGAACGGGCTGGCCTCGGATCCCACGGTGTCTGGCTGGCACCCCGCCTGTGCGGAATGGGTCGATTCCACTGGTACGACGACGAAACACCCGAGTCCGACGGAACCAAAGGGGACGCAGCATGACGGAGTCCGTTCACCAGGCGCATTACGAGGTGTGCGACTCGCTGCTGGAATCCCTGCGGGGAGACCTGCTGGGACCCGTGGGTGGTGAGGACGAGGTCCTTGAGGATGACGCGCCGATCACCATGTACCCCATGGGTGTGCTGTTCCCGCGCTCGAAGACGCAGGACGTGCGGTCCGAACCGGGCGAGTTGGAGTCGGCGCGCGACGGTCTGGACTCTCTGTCGGAACCGTCCCGCGGAAACCGAGAGGAGGAGGCCCACGACCTGGGAGTCTCCCTTGCCCATGTCCGAATGCCGTCGTCGATCGGACTGACCTTCGCGGTCGATCCCACGGTCTCCTCCCGGATCCGCTTCACGGTCCGGGCCGCCGTCTACCTTCCGGAAGACGCGGACGGAAATCCGGTCGCGGCGAAGCGAACCGAGGCACGCAGTACCCGGGCCCAGCGCGAACGTTGGCGCCGCGTAGCCCTGCACCTGGAACCCGAGGTCGTGGATGTGTCGACTCCGGGACTGCGCGAGCCCATCATCCTTCACAAGCCGGGGCTGGAGCTGCGGGTGCTGGTCCGTCCGGCGGACGCCTCGGGTGGACCGGTGTCCGTGACGGCCACGGTCGTCAACAGCCTCGAAGTCGGCAAGTTCGACCTTCGCGACGCACACTGCTTCTACCAGCCGGAGCTGGAGGTCACCGCCGAGGACGGTGGCAGCGAGGTGTTCGTCGTACGTCCCACGGCCTTCGAATCGGTCGACCTGGAGCAGGCGCTCAGCCGGTTGTTGCACCGACACGCGCCGAGCTTCGCGACAGGGCACGGCTGTGCCGCTCGTTGGGACTGGACGCCTCCCCCCATCGGCGGTGTCCGTTCGCGTCGTCCGGCCGTCGCCGCCGTGCGTACAGAGTTCGTACCGTCTCACGAGGTGCTTCTGACGGACTCCAATCCGCGCATCGATGATCGTGCCTTGACCATGTACAGGCTGGGCACCGAATCGGCCGAGAACGTGGTGACTGCACTGCGGCGGCTGCTGACCGACTACGAGGAATGGATCGAGACCCAGGCGGAGCAGACGTCCCTGTTGGTGGGCACGGAACACGAATCGGTAGCCCGAGAACAGGTGAAGCTCTGTCGCCGGGCACTCGAGCGCATGCGCGACGGAGTCGATCTTCTCGCGGACCGCGATCGTCCGGAGATTCTGCGGGCTTTCCAGCTCGCCAACGTCGCGATGGCCGACCAGCGTGCCCGTACGTCCTGGGTCAAGAGTGGCAGGCAGGGCACCCCCGATGTGCGGGTCGGCAAGTGGCGACCGTTCCAGGTCTCCTTCGTCCTGCTGTGCCTTCGTGGGATCGTCGAACCCGGTCACCAGGACCGTGACGTGGCGGATCTGCTCTGGTTTCCCACTGGTGGCGGCAAGACCGAGGCGTACCTCGGGTTGATCGCGTTCACGACCTTCCTCCGCCGCCTGCGCGACAAGCAGGACGGCGCAGGGGTGACCGTGCTCATGCGTTACACCCTGCGACTGCTGACCCTGCAGCAGTTCGAGCGTGCGGCGGCGCTGATCTGTGCCATGGAAAGGCTACGGGCAGCCGACGCGGCAGCCCTTGGTCGCGAGGAGATCTCCATCGGGATGTGGGTGGGCCGATCGGCGACACCGAACACCCTGGCTGTCGCCGCGCAGAAGCTGGGCGAACTCCGTGCGAACCCGCTGAAGCCGATGCAGACGGAGAACCCTGTCCAGCTGCGCAATTGCCCCTGGTGTGGCGAGTCCCTGTCGCCGGACGACTACTCCGTCGACGAGGAGGCCGAGCGGATGGTGATCCGCTGCCCGGCGGACTCATGCGACTTCCACACGGGTCTTCCTGTCCATCTCATCGACGAGGCCGTCTACCGGGCCCGCCCCACACTGGTCATCGCCACCGTCGACAAGTTCGCTTCCATGCCGTGGCGGCCGGCGACGGCGGCCCTCTTCAACCGTGACCGGAACGACGGCACCCGCCCCCCGGAACTGATCGTCCAGGACGAGCTCCACCTGATCTCCGGCCCACTCGGCACGCTGACGGGCCTCTACGAGACAGCTGTGGACGCCCTCGCCAAGCGCCCGAAGGTCATCGCCTCCACCGCAACCATCCGTCGCGCGGACGAACAGGGCACCCGGCTCTTCGCCCGTACGGTTCACCAGTTCCCACCGGCAGGGCTCGACTCGCGCGACTCGTGGTTCGCCGTAGAGACCCCTCGGGAGCGGAAGGCCGCACGTCGCTATGTCGGCCTGTTGACGTCGAGCACCAGTCAGTCCACGCTCCTGATCCGTGTGTACGCGGCTCTGCTCCACCGTACGATGACCAGCGAGGCCCCGCCGGAGGTGAAGGACGCGTATTGGACGCTGGTCGGGTACTTCAACAGCCTGCGTCTGCTGTCCTCGGCAGAACTCCAGGTCCTCGATGACGTGCAGGACCGTCTCGAGCACCTCGCCACCCGCGACGGGACCAAGTCCCGCTCCGTGGACGGCCTCACAGAGCTGAGCAGTCGCGCCAACGCCAGCGACATCTCCAGGCGGCTCAAGGAGGTCGAACGGCACCTCCCGATGTCGGACGTCCTGGATGTCCTCCTCGCCACCAACATGATCTCCGTGGGCGTTGACGTGGACCGACTCGGACTGATGGCGGTCATGGGCCAGCCGCAGACGACCGCCGAGTACATCCAGGCGACGAGCCGCGTCGGTCGCAGACACCCGGGACTGATCGCCGTCATGCTCAACTCCAGTCGCTCCCGTGACCGATCCCACTACGAGGACTTCCAGCACTTTCATTCGGCCCTGTACCGGGAGGTGGAGTCCACCAGCGTCACCCCGTTCTCGGTGCGTGCCCGTGACAGGGGCCTGCACGCCGTAGTCGTGGCATTGGCCAGACTGCTGCTGCCGGCCGCCCGCCCCAACGACGCCGCCGGACGCATCGAGGACTTCGTCGATGATCTGAAGGCGAAGGTCCGGCCGATTTTGCTGAATCGGGTCGGTGCGGTGGAGCGATCGGAGTCCGATGCCACTGCTCGGGCCTTCGACGACTTCGTCGCGTGGTGGCGTGAGGAGGCCGAGGTGCGACCGAATCTCGTCTACGAAGCCAGGCGAACGAGCCGGGTCCCTGCCTTGCTGGGCGGCTACGACGACGAGACGGACGACGCAGGCCTGCCGACACTGTGGAGTCTGCGTGACGTGGATGCTTCGTCCACCTTCTTCGAGGAGCGCTGAATCATGAGCCCCGCACCCCCCCGCACCCGTCGCCGCGGCCTTCCCGCCACCCCCGTCCGCTCGGCCCGCCGTCTCGGCGAGGTCCGACGCGCACAGCTCATCACCACCTATGGCGTGGGCGCGATGATCGCGGTGGAGAACGAGTCCTTCCTCGTGCGCGGTATCGATTCGTGGGACATCTCGGAGGCTCCGCTGGTCCTGGAGCCGAGGTTGGCCCGGAGGCTGGGTGTCAGGGCCTTCCGCCTGCCTCCCGCGCCGGATCCCGACAAGGCGACCGACGGTGTCCGGGCCGTGCGTTTTCCGGTGATGTACTCCTGCCCCGAGTGCCGGCTTCTGCAGCCCTTCCGCAGGTTCAACTCGCCTGCGGGCAGGGCGGAGTGCTCGACCTGTCAGGAGAGTCTCGTCCCGTCCCGCTTCGTGATGGCATGCACCCGAGGTCATCTCGAGGACTTCCCCTTCTGGAAGTGGGTACATCGGGGCACCCAGCGCACGGAAGCCGGCGGCTGTGGAGGCGAACTCAGGTTCCACGCGGATGGATCGACGGCCTCACTGCGTGCTGTACGGATCAGTTGCAGCTGCGGCGCGGAGGAGGTGTCGATGGAGGGGGCGTTTCGGCGCCAAGCGCTCAAGGACCTCGGTATCCGGTGCGGCGGCCGTCGTCCGTGGCTCAAGGACGCACCGGCCGAGAGCTGCGAGGAGCCGCCCCGCACGCTTCAGCGCGGTTCCTCCTCGGTCTGGTTCCCCGTCATGCACTCCGCCCTGTCGATCCCGCCCTGGAGCGAAGGGATCGACAAGATCACCGCGCGCGTGTACGACAAGCTCAAGGACGAGGACGCCGCGTTCATCCGGCGGTACGTCCAGGTCGAGAACGTCCTCAAGCACCACCCCCAGTACACGCCCGACGAAGTCGTCGCCTGCATCGAGCGCTGGCGTACGCAGGAGGCGGTGTCACGCGACGAGACGGCAGTGCTCGGGGAGACGGGAGCGTGTGAGGAGGATGCCCGTGCCGAGCTGTACCGGGGCGAGTACGACAGTCTGTGCAAGCCGCACCCGGAGCGCACGGACGCCGGTGAGCAGGACTTCGTCTGTGAGGCTCCCGATGCCCCGATCGACCTGCTCAGGGAAGCGCACGGCCTGGAGCAGGTCATGCTGCTCAAGCGGCTGCGCGAGGTCCGCGCGCTGCAGTCGTTCCGACGGGTGGAGGAACCGAGCCCGGCGGACGGCCCGTACCGCCGCGCGCCGATCTCCCTGGCAAAGCCTGAATGGTTCCCCGCGTTCGAAGTGAGCGGCGAAGGCGTGTTCCTGCGACTCGACAACGACCGCCTCCGCGCCTGGGAGGAGCAGCCGGGCCCCCTCGCTCGGGGGCGAAGGATCCGAAACAACCACGAAGCATTGTTGCGCGAGCGCAATGCTTCATCCGACAAGCCCGTCCCCGAATCCCGGGCCACCCCCCGGTTCGTGCTTCTTCACACCCTCGCGCACATTCTGATCAACGAATGGAGTCTGGACGGTGGCTACCCGGCCGCCGCGCTCCGCGAGAGGCTCTACGCGGAGGAGGACATGGCGGGCATCCTCATCTACACCGCCACGAGCGACTCGGCTGGCAGCCTCGGTGGCATCGTGGCCCAGGGTGACCCCCGCCGGCTCGACGCCACTCTGCGCTCGGCCCTGCACCGAGCGCGTTGGTGCTCCAACGATCCCCTGTGCATGGAATCCGAGGCGAGTGGTGCGGACGGCCTCAACCTGGCCGCGTGCCATGCGTGCGTCCTGCTCCCGGAGACCAGCTGCGAGAACAACAACATCCTCCTCGACCGAGCCACCCTCATCGGTACGCCGGACCTGTCTGCCCTGGGATTCTTCAGTAGGTGAGAGCCGGGCTCGGCACCCCCTCGCGAGGCGGGGGGGCAGGGCCCTGCTTCGCTGGGCTGAGCGGAGGGTCACCTGCCGGTGAGCGGGTGGCCCTTCAGGCCACGGTGCCCGAGGGGTTCCACCGTTCGCTCCGGCTTCCAGGCCACCAGGTCCTTGACGCCCTGGTCCAGCCTGGCCGCGACCTCGTCCTCGTCCAGCTCGGGATCGAGCACGTGTCGCAGTACGTGCAGGGCGAGCCGGGGGGGTACGGCATTGCCGATCTGCTGTGACACGTCGTTGCCGTCCCAGGGGTAGGCGGCGGGGAACGTCTGCAGCACTCCTGCCTCGGCACCGTTGAAACGGGCGAGGTCGTCATCGAGGTCCTTGTCGGTGCCCTTGTGGACCACGCGGTTCCGCGACACCTTTCCGGTGATCGTGGCGGAAGGGGTGTCGTGGTCACGCCGGCCGCGAGCCTCCGGCACGCCGCCGGTGCCGTAGTTGGAGACGACGGTGAACGGGGGACGGGGGCGGACCTTGTCCGAGAACGGCCGCGCGGCCTTCAGCGCGGTCTCCATGGAGACCCACTTCTCGGGCTTCCTCCGGGTCCCGCCGTTCTCGATCTCGGAGCTCTCCAGAGGGAGGGTGTCGGTGTGGCCCGCCTTCGACGGCCCGCTGCGGGAAACGCCGCGGTGGTACGGCTCGTGGGTCTCCCTCACCTGCGGCAGAGGATCACGGCCTGCCCTGCCGAGCCGGGCGATCAGCACGGCGCGCCGTCGGGTCTGGGGAACGCCGAAGGCCTCGGTGTGCAGGAACTGCGTCGCGGTCCGGTATTCGAGGGTGTCGAGCACCGCGGCATACTCCTCCCACACCCGCATCACCGCCGGCACCTGTTCCAGGACGACGGCCTCGTAGGCCGTCGCGCCTGGCCGCCTGCTCCGCTCGATGATCCACCACAGGGGCTGCAGGACGAGTCCGGTCCGCTCGTCGCCGAGCTCCTCGAGTCTGGCCTTCAGCTTTTCGAGCACGCCGTCCAGGTCGCCGAATTCCTTGAGCAGACAGGTGAGCCCGGCATCCGGGAATTCGAGGGTCTGAGGCGCTTTGAGCTCCTTCAGGAACCGCTTCGCCTCCTCCGCCGAGTTCCCCAGTTCCTCGAGCCTCTTCCGTATGGCCTTGCGCTTCTCGGTCCTGGACTGCTCCACCGCGCGCTTCTCGGCCTTGAGAGCCCGGGCCTCGACCTCCTTGCGCCTGAGTTCCTCGTGGATCTGCCGCCAGGTACGGAAGACATGCATCCAGGCCGATAGCGGGTCAGGGGCATCAGCAGTGTTGCGCACTGCCCTGTGCAGACGATCGATGTACCGGAGCACGTCGTCCAGCGCCCTGCGGCCCGCGCCGTGCCCTGCGACGGTAAAGGTCTGGCAGGGCGGACCACCGGTCAGCACCTGGGCATGCGGAAAGAAGGCGGCACGGTACTGCCGGACGTCGCCCTGGAAGGTGTCCATGCCTGCCTTGGCGCGGGTCGCACATGCTCCGGCGTCCCACTCGATGCCGGTCACCTCGTGCCCGAGCACATGCGCAGCCACATCGAGCCCACCGGGGCCGGCGAAGAGGTCCAGGATGCGGAACTTCGCTGGTGAGGAGCGTTCCATTTCGATGTGACTCATGGGCCTGAATTCTAGCCGGCCGGCCGAGGTGCGTAGTACGCCTTGTCTACGCCCTGTGGACAGAGGGTAGAGCGGTCGCTATGGCCACACCGAGTTCCCTGCCCACCGGGCGGGGAGTGGCGTGACCGATCTACCGGTACGGGGCCGTCTTCCGCCCCGTGACCTGCCATTCCGGCAGAGACGACTGCAGGAGGGCTGCCTGGTTTACCGTGATCTTCACCATCTGCGCGAGGTCGTCCGAGCGCAGCCACAGCACACGTACTCCTCCGCCCCCGGTACCTCGTCCGCCCTCGTGACGGCGCTCTCCCATGCGTGTCCAGGGCCGCTTCGTACCGGACGGGCCGAAGTCCGCACCGTCACGATTCCTCGAGCCCTCCGACCAGCATCGGTGCCACAGACGGGCTCGTCCACCGTCGACTTTGGTGGGGTGAAGGCGCCGGACCACGGTTTCTCGAGCGCCACGAGAATGCCGAGAGGCCCGCGCTCTCCGGTTCCGACGTCAACTCGCCACCGCCAGTTTGCCGCCGACGAAGCGAAGTTGATCACTTATCCGTAGCCTGACCGTTCCCTTGGAGGCGCTTCGGGGCGGTGCGCCTCAGTCGCTCCCGGTCCACCGTCGCGTGTACTGCCGCCGCGACCTCGTCCGCCGGCATGTGCTCCCAGAAGCGCAGGACCACCCATCCCTGAGCCTTGAGATGTTCGGTCGTCTCCTCGTCGCGAGCCATGTTGCGGTCCAGCTTCTGCCTCCACCACTCGGCATTCGCCTTCGGCTGCGTGGCGTGCTCGGGGCAGCCGTGCCAGAAGCAGCCGTCGATCAGCACGGCCACCTTGACGGAAGTGAAGGCGACGTCGATCCGCCGTCGGGCCATGCCAGGCACCGGAAGCTCGACGCGGTAGCGCAGGCCGGCCGCATGGAGCAGGCGACGAACCGAGAGCTCGGCGGCGGTGTTCTTGCTGGCCTGCCTGCTCATGCGGGCCGAGACGGCGGGGGAGGACGGAACGGCTTCGGACACACCTGCATTGTGCCGGAGGTTCGCTGATCACTCCGCCCCGTGGCACTCCCCGTAACCGCGCGACGACCCGCACCAGCACTCCTCCCCCCGCGCCGGCGGCCACCCCACCGCGCGCCCTCGGGCCGCCAACGTCGTTGCGTACTGCGGGAGCAGGTCCGCGTTCGACGGACGGGTGGATTCTGAGGCGGCGAAGGCTTCGTAGGAGGGGACTGTGGCGCGGACGGTGCCTAGGTTGGGGGTGCCTGCCTGGGAGAGTTCGCGGAGGGACGCTTCGATGTCTGTCAGGTGTGCCCGGTACGTGGGGTACTCCGCCTCTAGTTCCGGGTACGCGGCCAGCAGTTCGTCCAGTTCCGGTTCCGGCCAGTGCAGGACCGCCACAGGGAACGGGCGGGACAGGGCCGTGCGGTATGTGCCCAGTTCTGAGCGGAGCCTCGCGATTTCCGCCTGGAGTTCCGCCGGGTCCTCCGAGCCCAGCGCCCACAGGCGCTTCGGGTCGTGGAGTTCGTCCAGGGGGACGGCGCCCGTGTGCAGCCGGTCCGCGAGTACGTCCTCGTCGTCGTGCGGCAGCGCCAGCATCCTGCGGATCCGGTGGCGGGTGATCACCAGCGACTGGGTCGCATGGGGGAGGTCCTCCGACTCCGCCACCAGGAGTGCCGCCGCCTCCGTCAGCATCGACTCCGCCGCCTCCAGCTCGTCGTGCGCCTCCAGCGTCTCCGCCGTGATCTCCCACGGGGCCGCCTCCGCCGGCCGCGCCCTCCGGACGCCGTCGATGATCGCCCGGGCCTCGGCCTCGTGGCCGTACTCCCACAGGTTCGCCGCCTTCAGCGCCCTGATCAGGTGCGGGTTCGCCGGCGCGGGGGACAGCAGAGAGTCGTAGAGGGCCGTGGCCGCCGGGCGGTCGCCCGCCAGTTCAAGGTGGGCCGCGGCCTGGAGGAGCAGCGGCTCCCGATCCTCCGGGTACTGCGCGGCGGTGCGCAGCAGGCGCTCGGCTTCGGTGGCGTGGGCGGAAGGCGTGTCGGGGCGCATACGCTCCACCGTACTGCTGTACGTGCCTGGAGAGTTGGCGCCTCAGCGCTTATCGTGCCCCGCGTGCGGGCCAGAGCAGGGGAGCGGGTGCCGGTCGTCGTCCAGTCGCGAGGACGGCGCCGTACGGGTGCCCGGATGCTGTGGATGTGCGCCGAGACCGTCGTCACCTGTGGCGTTGTCCTTCTGCTCCTCGTCGTCCACCAGCTCTGGTGGACCAACCAGGAGGCCCGCGCCCAGGCCCGCGAGCAAGTGCGTGTGCTTGAGCGGGAGTGGGACATCTCTCCCCCCGTTGATTCGCCCGTGGATTCCCCTGCCGGTGCATCCGCCAGTCTCCCTGTCCCTCCCTCCGTCGAGCCTTCCCTCGATGGTTCTGCGGGGGTCGGTGGGGTTCCTGGCGGTGACACCTCTCGTGCGCCGAGCCAAACCCGGCCCCCCCGCCCCCTCCTCCTCGGACGCTTTCGCCGTTCTCCGTATCCCCCGTCTCGGCCTCACCGCCCCCGTCGCCCACGGCGTCTCCAAGCGGTCCGTCCTCGACAA
The DNA here is from genome assembly GCF_036192275.1 of Streptomyces sp. NBC_00250. NCBI lineage: Bacteria > Bacillati > Actinomycetota > Actinomycetes > Kitasatosporales > Streptomycetaceae > Streptomyces > Streptomyces sp. NBC_00250. Next base: position 5,796,477 of record NZ_CP108088.1, read on the forward strand.
GGGGTACGTCGGGCACTACCCCGGCACCGCCACCCCCGGCCGGGCAGGGAACTTCGCGCTCGCCGGGCACCGGAACACCCACGGCGAGCCCTTCCGGTACCTCAACCGGCTGGCGAAGGGCGACGAGATCTCCGTACGGACCCGGGACGCCACGTACACCTACCGCGTCGACCAGATCCTGCCCCGCACCGCTCCCCGTGACGTGGGGGTCATCCGGGCCGTGCCCCGGTCGCTCGTCAAGCCCTCGTACGGGTACGAGGCTCCCGGCGCCTATCTCACCCTCACCACCTGCACCCCCGAATTCAGCAGCGCCTATCGGCTTGTGGTGTGGGCGAAGTTGGTCTCTGCGGGGTGATCTGACGCCCGTCCGCCGTCGTCTTAGTGCTGCTGGGCGGGGCTTCGTCGGTGTCGTCGTGCCAGTGCGAGGGTGAGTGCGGCGCCCGTGAGGGCCAGGGCCGCCGACACCAGGACCGCGGTGTCCGGGCCCGTTCCCGTCGTCGCGAGGGCCAGCATCAGGGCCACGCCCGCCGAGGAACCGATGTAGCGCGCCGTGTTGTTGGCGCCCGAGCCCATCGCCGCCCGCTCCGGCGGCACGGAGTCGACCGCGAGGCGCGGCAGGGCGGCGTTCAGGAGGCCGCTTCCCGCGCCCGCGACCAGGAGGCCCGACAGGAGGCGGGGCCAGGAGTCCGCCGGGCCTGCCAGCCCGCCGAGCAGGGCCAGGACCCCCGCCGCCGACAGGGCGAAACCCAGGGCCAGTTGGTACGGGGCCGAGAGCCGGCCCGCGAGCCGGCGGGCCTGCAGGGCCACCACGAACGCCGTGCCCGACCAGAGCACGAACAGCCACGCCGCGCCCAGCGGCGACATCCCGCCCCCGGCCTGGAGCAGCGCCGGCACGACGCTGAACAGGCCGATCACCGCAAGGCCCGTGAACAGCGCCCCCAGCGTCGATGCCAGGAACGCGGGCCGCCGCAGCAGCGCCAGGTCCACCATGGGCGTACGGCTCCGGTGCTCGACCGCCACGAACAGTGCCGTCAGTGCGAGGGAGGCGAGCAGGAGCAGGCCCACGTGCGGGCGCAGCCAGCCGTCCCGGCCGAGGGTGAGTGCCGTGAGCAGGGCCGCCAGGGCCAGACCGAGGGCTGTCGCGCCCGCGATGTCCGGACGCGGACGCGGCCGACGGCGGGAGCCCGACCCCGACCCCGACCCCGACCCCGAGCCCGACTCCGAGCCCGACTCCGAGCCCGACTCCGAGCCCGACCCCGAGCCCGACCCCGACCCCGACTCCGAGCCCGACTCCGAGCCCGACCCCGAGCCCGACCCCGAGCCCGACGCCGACCCCGACTCCGAGCCCGACCCCGACCGCTCCGGTGCCGCTTCGTCAGTCCTCAGCAGTCGCGACCCCGCCGCCGCGATCACGAGGGCCGCAGCGCCCAGCACCTCGTAGGCGAGGCGCCAGTCCACCAGACTCAGCACTCCCGCGAGCAGCGGGCCCAGCGCGATGCCGGCGCTGACGGACGCGCCCCAGACGCCGGTCGCCCTGATCCGGTCCCGGCCCGCCGGGTACGCGTGGGCCAGCAGGCCGAGGCTGCCTGCGAGGACCGCCGCGCTCGCCGCGCCCTGCGCGATCCGGGCCGCGGTGAAGCCGGCCGTGGAGCCCGCGAACGCGCCGAGCGCGGTGGTGACGCCGAGAGCGAGGGTGCCGAGCAGGAAGACCCGGCGGCGCCCGTGCGCGTCGGCGAGGCTGCCGGCCACCAGGAGGAGGACGGCGAGGCCGAGCGGGGTGCCGTTGAGCAGCCAGGCCTGGGCCGAGGCCGGGGTCCCGAACGCGGTGGCCATGTCGGGGAGGGTGAGCATCGGGGCCGTGTAGTTCATCAGCGCGACGGCGGTGGCCGCGGCGGTGACGGCGAGCGCGGCCCGGGGGCGGGTGCCGTGGGGCGGGGCTGAGGCGTCGGCGTCGGTGGTGGACGCGAGCTGGGGCATGGCAGGGACCTCCACCCGTCGGTTCGGTGAACGAACTCTTCAGTGAAGACTCAACGTACCAGGAAGGTTCGGTCAATGAACCTGGGTTGGGTACGATGGCCCCATGGCTCTCGGCAAGGACTACGCCCACCAGCAGTGCTCCATCGCCCGCGCCCTCGAAGTCATCGGTGAGCGCTGGACCCTTCTCGTCGTCCGCGACGCCTTCTACGGCGTCCGCCGCTACAACGACTTCCTCGTCCATCTCGGCGCCCCCCGCGCCGTCCTCGCCGCCCGCCTCCAGGCCCTCGTCGAGGCCGGCGTCCTCGACCGGCGGCGCTACCAGGAGTCGCCCCCGCGGGACGAGTACGTGCTCACCGAACGCGGGCTCGCCCTCTGGCCCGTCCTGCGGTCGCTCGGCGCCTGGGGCCGGGCCGAGGTCCCCGGAGCCGTACCGGTACGCCACTTCCACCACGCCGACTGCGGCACCGAACTCGGTCCGTACGGCGAATGCCCGGCCTGCCGCGTCCCCGTACCGCCCGCCGACGTCGAGATGCGGCCCGGCGCCGGGCTCGACCGGGACCCCGCCGACCCGGTCAGCCGCGCCCTCCTCGGCCCCCGCCGCCTCCTCGTCGCCCTGGACCACGCGAAATTCTGAACACGGCCCGAGTGCGGGAACTCCTGAGCCGCTCCGTACGTCCTCTCGATGAGAAACCGCGTGACACGGGAGAGAGGAGGTGGCCGAATGACGACCAGCAGCCTTGCTCTGCGCGTCCTCGCGCCGCTGTTCTTCCTCCTCGCCCTCGCCGACCTCCTCCTCTCCGACGGCGGTGGCGTCTCCGCCGCCGTCGCGCTCGCCGCGACCACCGTCGTCTGCGCCCTGTTCGGAGCCCGTACGGCCCCGGCCGTGCCCCGCACCGCCGTCCGTACCGCCATCCGCGACCGTGAGCGGCGCACCGCCTTCCTGCCCCAGCGCGACCCCGACGCCGCAGGGCGTCGCAGACCCCGCGCTCCCGGCCGTCCCCTCCTGACGGCCGCGTAGGGAGCCCCCGCACCACCTCACCCCGGACACGCTCACCGGGCATCCCCGCGCGGATCCGTCATGCCGAGACCCGACATCTCCCCGGCACGACGAGACCCCACGGAGGGCTCCCCTTGTCCGTCATCCTTTCCGCCTTCGGCTCCCTGGTCGAGCGGCTCGCCGACCTGCTCCAGCCGCTCTTCGCCACCACCGCCACGGCCGCCGCGATCGTCCTCTTCACGATGCTCGTACGGCTCGCGATCCATCCGCTGTCCCGGGCCTCGGCCCGTGGCCAGAAGGCGCGCACCCGGATCGCGCCGGAGCTCGCCGCGCTCCGCAAGAAGCACGCGAAGAACCCCGAGCGGCTGCGGAAGGCGGTGACGGAGCTGCACGCGCGGGAGAAGGTCTCGCCGTTCGCCGGGATCCTGCCCAGCCTGCTCCAGGCGCCCGCGTTCCTGCTCATGTACCACCTGTTCGCCGGCGACCGGATGGCCGGGCACACCCTCCTCGCCGCCCCGCTCGGCGACCACTGGGCCGACGCCCTCTCGCACGGCGGTGTCCTCGGCCCGGCCGGACGGGTCTACCTCGTCCTCTTCGCGCTCGTCGCCGCCGTCGCCACGTTCACGTACCGGCGCACGAAGGCGCAGCTCGCCGCCCAGCCCCTCGACCTGGGGCAGCCCACACCGGGTGCGGGTGCCATCGCCAAGGTGATGCCGCTGCTCTCCTTCGCCACCCTGATCACGGTCGCCGTCGTCCCCCTCGCCGCCGCCCTCTACGTCGTCACCAGCACCACCTGGACCGCCGTCGAACGGGCCCTTCTCTTCCGGGAGCGGGGCGAGAAGGAGCGGTCCGCGCCCGTTGCTACTCGCGCGTAAGGGTCCAGTGGCTGAACGGGGTCTTGCAGAGTGACCCGTTCTCTTGGAGGATCGACCAATCCTCCGATGGCCGCACTCCATCGGCCGGGGTACCTCAGGGCCCTTTCCCGGGCCCGCCTCGACCACAGGGAGAAGTCCATGAAGCTGCTGCGTGTCGGCCCGCCGGGAGCCGAGCGTCCCGCCCTGCTCGACCGGGACGGGACGCTTCGCGACCTGTCCGCGCTGGTCGACGACATCGACGGCAGTCTGCTCGCCGACGCCTCCGCCCTCGACCGGGTACGGGCGGCCGCCGGTGCCGGTGTGCTGCCCGCGCTCGACGCGACCGGGCTGCGCGTCGGCCCGCCCGTCGCCCGGATCGGCAAGGTCGTGTGCATCGGGCTGAACTACCACGGGCACGCCGCCGAGACCGGCCAGGCCACCCCCGCCGAGCCCGTCGTCTTCCTCAAGGCCGCCGACACCGTCGTCGGCCCGGACGACACCGTGCTCGTGCCGCGCGGCTCGGTGAAGACCGACTGGGAGGTGGAGCTCGCCATCGTCATCGGCCGCACCGCCCGCTACCTGGAGACCGACGAGGAGGCCCTCGCGCACGTCGCCGGGTACGCCGTCGCCCACGACGTCTCCGAGCGCGAGTTCCAGATCGAGCGCGGCGGCACCTGGGACAAGGGCAAGAACTGCGAGACCTTCAACCCCCTCGGCCCCTGGCTGGTCACCGCCGACGAAGTGCCCGACCCGCAGGCGCTCGGCCTCCGGCTCTGGGTCAACGGCGAGCTCAAGCAGGACGGGCACACCTCGGACCAGATCTTCCCGGTCGCCGAGGTCGTCCGGTACGTCAGCCGGTTCATGACCCTCTACCCGGGCGACATCATCAACACCGGCACGCCCGCGGGCGTCGCCATGGGGCAGCCGGAGCCCAAGCCGTACCTGCGCCCCGGTGACGTCGTCGAGCTGGAGGTCGACGGGCTCGGCCGGCAGCGCCAGGAGCTCAAGGGCGCCTGATCCCCGATCGGCCCTTTCCCTCGTCGACCGGTGGCTGGTCGACCGGTGGGGCAGATCGTCATGGGCGCCACCGCCGTCGGTCTCGCCCTCGGCGGCGGCGCGCTCGTGATCGTCAGCCGGCGTCGGCGGCGCCGGACGAACCGAGCAGGCGCTCCAGCGCCTCGACGACCATGGCGTGGTCCTCGGCCTGCGGCAGCCCCGAGACCGTGACCGAGCCGATCACGCCCACGCCGTCGACCGCGACCGGGAACGCGCCGCCGTGCGCAGCGAACCGGTCGGGGTCGAGGCGCGAGGACGCCTCGAAGGTCGTCCCCTTGGCGCGGAACCGGGCGCCGACCAGGAACGAGCTCACGCCGTACCGCTCGACGACCCGTCGCTTGCGGTCGATCCAGGCGTCGTTGTCCGCGCTCGACCCCGGCAGCGCGCAGTGGAAGAGCTGCTGCGGCCCGCGCCGGATGTCGATCGCCACCGGGGCCTCCCGCTCGCGCGCCATGCCGACGAGCAGGGTGCCGAGCGTCCAGGCGTCCTCGTACGTGAACCGGGGGAGGACCAGCCGTGCTTCCTGGGCCTCCAGTTCGCTCACCTCCCGGTCGTTCACAGCGCCACCGTGATTCCCTCGCGGGCGGACTTCCTCGCCGCCTCCAGGACGTCGAGCGCGGCCGCGGCCTCGTGCGCCGTCACCGGGTTCTCGCCGGTGCCGCGCAGGGCGGCGGCGACGGCCGCGTAGTACGCCGGGTAGTCGCCCGGCAGTGATTCGACCGGGGTTCCGCCGCCGGTCAGCGGCGACTCGCCGGCGCCGAGCCGGCCCGACAGCTCCTTCGGTTCCACGCCCCACACCGCGCCCGGCACGGGCCGCAGCCCCTCGCGCAGGTCGGCCTCCTGCGGGTCGAGGCCGTACTTCACGAAGCCCGCGCGCTGCCCGAGCACCCGGAAGCGGGGGCCCAACTGGGCGGTGGTGGCGCTGACGTACAGGTGCGAGCGGACGCCGTTCGCGTGGGTGAGCGCGAGGAAGGTGTCGTCGTCGGCCTCGGCGCCCGGCCGGCGCACGTCCGACTCGGCGTACACCGAGACCACCGGGCCGAAGAGGACGAGTGCCTGGTCGACGACGTGACTGCCGAGGTCGTAGAGCAGCCCGCCGATCTCCGTGGGCGCGCCGGACTCGCGCCAGCCGCCCTTGGGCAGCGGACGCCAGCGCTCGAAGCGGGACTCGAAGCGCTGGACCTCGCCGAGCTCGTTCTCGTCGAGGAGTCGGCGGAGGGTGCGGAAGTCGTTGTCCCAGCGGCGGTTCTGGAAGACGGAGAGCAGCAGGCCCCGCTCCTCCGCGAGGGCGGCGAGAGCGCGGGCCTCGGCGGCGGTGCCGGCCAGCGGCTTGTCGACGACGACCGGGAGGCCGGCCTCCAGGGCGGCCGTGGCGATCGCGACGTGCGTCTTGTTGGGGGAGGCGACGACGATCAGGTCGAGCTCGTCCGCCGCCCCGTCCTCCCACAGCTCCTCGGGGGTGGCGACGATCCGGACGCCGGGGTGGGCGGCGCGGGCCTCGGCGGCCCGCTCGGGGTTGCCGGTGGTGACCGCGGCGAGGACGAGGTCCTCGGAGGCGGCGATCAGCGGGGCGTGGAAGACGGAGCCCGCGAGGCCGTAGCCGACGAGTCCGACGCGGAGGGGGGTGCGGGGGGAGGTGCCCGTCGGGCCGGGGCCGGTGACGCCCGTGCCGGTCATGTCGGTGCCAGTCATGCATCTCACTTAAGCAACGGTGTTGCCAAAGTGCAAGCGACAGCGACAATGGGCAGGTGAAGACGGACCTGGGTGGAGTGAACGTGCCGGCGCTGCGCAGCCACAACGCGGCGCTCGTGCTCGATCTGCTGCGCACGGCGGGCGAGACCGGCATCAGCCGTCTGGAGCTCGCCGAGCGGACCGGGCTCACCCCGCAGGCCGTCAGCAAGATCACCGCACGGCTCCGGACCGAGGGCCTCGCGACGGAGGCCGGCCACCGCGCCTCCACCGGCGGCAAGCCGCGCACGGTCCTGCGGCTCGTCCCCACCGCCGGGTACGCGGTCGGCGTCCACCTCGACCGCGACGAGCTGACCACCCTCCTCACCGACCTCGCGGGCACCGCCGTCGCCCTGCGCCGGCGCGCCCTGGACCTGGGGGCGGGGGCGGGGCCGGTCATGGACACGGTCGCGGAGGAGGTCCGGGACCTCGTGGCCGAGGCGCCCGGCGCGGTCCTCGGCGCCGGGCTCGCGATGCCCGGACCGCTCGACCACCGCGCGGGCGTGCCGGGCCGGGTGACGGGCTTCCCCGAGTGGGACGGCCATCCCGTCCGGGCGGAGCTGACCCGGCGCCTCGGACTGCCCGTCGTCCTCGACAAGGACACCAACGCCGCCGCCCTCGGCCTCGCCGTCCGCCCCACCGCCCCCGGTTCCTTCGCGTACGTCCACCTCGGTACGGGTCTGGGCGCGGGGCTGGTCCTCGGCGGGGCGCCGCTCCGGGGCGACAGGACGGGCGCGGGCGAACTCGGCCACCAGACCGTCCAGCTCGACGGGCCCCCGTGCGAGTGCGGCGGGCGCGGCTGCCTGGAGGTCCTGTGTCTGGCGGCGGTCGCTCGCGGCGACCTGGCCGAGGCGGCGCGCATCCTCGGCGCGGGCGCGGCCAACCTCGTGCGCCTCCTGGACATCGACCAGGTCCTGCTCGGCGGCCGGGTGGTGCTCGCCGCGCCGGAGGTGTTCGCGACAGGGGTACGGGAGGTCCTGGCCGGGCTCGGTCTGACGGCCCCGGTGGGGGTGGCGGGGGAGCGGGACGCGGTGGCGGAAGGGGCCGCGTGGCTGATCCTCGCCCCGATCTTCGGGAAGTAGGCGGAGAGGTAAAGCGGGAAGTAGGCGGAGAGGTAAAGCCGGAAGTAGGCAGAGAGGTAGAGCGGTACGTACGACAGTAGGCCGATCGGGCGGATCGGCCGGGCCGTCCGGGGGCGGACACGGTGTCGCTGCCCGGCCGTCACCCCTGCGGCATGGCAGCGTCGCGGCCGATCCGTACGTCCGCGAGAGCAAAGGCCCGGCCCATGGCATCCGCCCCCCTGCGACCGCGCAGCGCCCGCGCCCTGACCACGGCGGCCGCGCTGGCGGCCACCGCGACGGCCCACCTGGCCCTGGCGTCCCCCGCCCTGACCGCACAGGCCCCCTCGGCGCCCTCCACGACGGCCCCCGCCCCGGCGCAGGCCGCTCCCGACATTCCCGCCCCCGATCCCCCCGCGCCCGCCTGCGGCAGCCCCTCCGGCTCCGCGTTCCCCCTCGACACCCGGATCCACGGCGGGCCCGTCGACTACCCCGCCGGCGGGCCCCTCCAGGAGTGGAAGCTCGATCTCACCAACACCACCGACGCCATCTGCTCCGGCATTCACCCCGTGCTCGTCCTCACCGACGAGCAGCGGGTGCTGCGGCCCGAGCAGATCCGGTTCGAGTTCTACGACGACGGGGCCGCGCGCTGGCGGCCCGTGGCCTTCGAGGCGACCGAACAGGCGGAGAACGTGGGCGCGTTCACCGGCTTCGACGGCTTCGTGGTGCCCGCGGGCAGGACCCTGACCGTCCCCGTACGCCTCGCCTTCCGTCCGGAGACCGCCCCCGACGAGGTCGTCGTGAACGCGGCGGTCGTGCAGCGCCGGGGCACCGACGGCGACTGGGTCGGTGAGTCCGGCGACTACCGCCTGACCGTCGGACCGGCGCACCCCGAAGCCTCCGGAGATCCCGTACCTGACACATCCGGCAGACCCGACGCGGCCACCCCCTCCCGGCCCCCGGGGACCACGCCGCGCCCGCCGGGCTCCACCACCGAGGACCCCGGAGACCGCGTACCCGCCGGTCCGAACGGCGAACTCGCCAGTACGGGGCGGGAGTCGGAGGGGTACGTCAAGCTCCTCGCCCCGTTCGCCGCCGCGCTCGTCCTCCTCGGTGCCGTCGTCGTCCGGGCCGGCCGCCGCCGTCTCCGGCACCGCTGAGCCATGGTGCGTACACCTTCCCGTTCATCCCCGTCTGCGACCATCCCCCGGTGAACTACCAGAACGCCCCCGGCACCCCCGGCGCCCCCGTCAACTCCGGCATCCCGGAGCACGGCCGCGTGCCCAAGTACTACGCCGTCAAGGCGAAACTCGCCCTGATGGTCGACGAGTTGGGAGAGGGTGGGCTGCTGCCCACCGAGCGCGACCTCGCCGTCCGGTACGAGGTGTCCCGCGAGACGGTCCGGCAGGCGCTGCGCGAACTCCTCCTGGAGGGGCGGCTGCGCCGGCAGGGCCGGGGCACGGTCGTCGCGGGCCCCAAGCTGGAACAGCCGCTCTCGCTCGCGAGCTACACGGAGGGCGTCCGCCGGCAGGGCCTCCGCCCCGGCCGCAGCCTCATCTCGCTCGACCGGTTCCCCTGCCCGGAGGCGCTCGCCCCCGAGGTCGGCACCGAACGCGGCGAGCCCGTCTGGCACATGGAACGCGTGCTGCTCGCCGACGACGAGCGGGTCGGCCTGGAGAGCACGTACGTGTCCGAGGCCCGCGCCCCGCACCTGGACACCGAGTTCGACCCGGACTCCTCCTTCTACTCCTACCTCCACGACCGCCTCGGCATCTCCTTCGGCGACGCCGACGAGCGCATCGAGACGGTGCTCGCGACCCCCCGCGAGGCCCTCCTCATCGGCACCCCGCCGGCGCTGCCGATGCTGCTGCTCCACCGCGTGTCCCGGGACACCGCCGGGCGGCCCCTGGAGCGGGTCCGCACCCTCTACCGCGGCGACCGCTTCAGCTTCACCGCCCACCTGGGGCAGCGGGGCTGATCGGGGGCCGAGCGGCGGGCCGAACGCGGAGAACCATCACGACCCACCCGCCATCTGGATCACGAGAAGGTAACGGGTCTGGTCCAAGCTTGTCGGTCCGTTCACCGTCCCGTCGCCCGTCGGCCCCGTCCGGGACACCCGCCCCCACGACCGTCGACGGCATGAAGGTGATCGTCGTAGGAGCCGGCGTGGTGGGAACCATGCACGCCTGGCACGCAGTGGAACGCGGCCATGAGGTCGTACACATCGAGCGCGAGGCCGAGGCGCGCGGAGCATCCCTCCGCAACTTCGGCCAGATCTGGGTGAGCGGACGGGCAGGTGGAGAGGAGCTCGACACCGCCCTGCGCGCCCGGGAACTCTGGGAGGGCATCGGAGCCCGGGTCCCCGGCCTCGGCTTCCGGGCCATCGGCTCCCTCACCCCCGTACGGAACGAGCTGGAACTCGCCGTCGCCGAGGCCGCCGTGGCCCGACCCGACGCCGCCGCCCGCGGCTACAAGCTGCTGACTGCCGCCGAGGCCCTCGCGGTCAACCCCGCCCTGCGCGGCGCGTTCGAAAAGGGAGGGGCCGAGGCGGCCCTCTGGTGCGAGCGGGACGCGGCCGTCGAGCCCCGCCTCGCGCAACTCGCCCTCCGCGAAGCCCTCCTGGCCACCGGGAAGTACACCTTCCTGCCGAACCGCGAGGTCAGGGACGTCGCAGGAGAGAACTCGGTCCGCGACGACCGCGGCGACATCCACAGCGGCGACGCCGTCGTCCTGTGCACCGGCGCCGCGCTCTCCGGCCTCGTCCGCGAGGTCGCCGGCGAGATACCCGTCCGCCGCGTCCGCCTCCAGATGATGCAGACCGAGCCCCTCGGCGAGCCGCTCACCACCTCCGTCGCCGACGCCGACTCCTTCCGCTACTACCCGGCCTACGCCTCCGACGCCCTGGACGCCCTCCAGGCCGGTCAGCCGCAGGACCCGACCGCCGCGGCCCACAAGATGCAGCTGCTGATGGTGCAGCGCCTCGACGGCGGGCTGACCATCGGCGACACCCACGAGTACGAGCACCCCTTCGCCTTCGACACCCTCGAAGACCCCTACGAGCACCTCACCCGCGTCGTCGAGTCCTTCCTCGGCCGCCCGCTGCCGAAGATCAAGCGCCGCTGGGCCGGGGTGTACGCGCAGTGCGTCGACACCAGCCGGGTCGTCCACCGCCAGCGGGTCCGCGACGGCGTGTGGCTGGTGACCGGGCCCGGCGGCCGCGGCATGACCTGCTCGCCCGCCATCGCCGAGACCACCGCGAACGAACTGGGCTGGTGAACACCGTGACAGAGAACCCCAAGCACCACCTCGTCGTCCTGGACATGGCCGGCACCACCGTCGCCGACGGCGGCCTCGTCGAGCAGGCCTTCACCGCCGCCGCCGAGCGCCTCGGCGAAGACCCGGCCACGATGATCGACTACGTCCGCGCCACCATGGGCGAGTCCAAGATCTCCGTCTTCCGCCACCTCTTCGGCGGCGACGAGACCCGCGCCCAGCAGGCCAACCTCGCCTTCGAGGCGGCGTACGGAGAGCTGGTCTCCGGCGGCCGGATCGCCCCGATCCCCGGCGCGGCCGAGGCGATCGCCGAGCTGAAGGCCCAGGGCCGGACGGTGGTCCTCACCACCGGATTCGCCAGGGTCACCCAGGACGCCATCCTCGACGCGCTCGGCTGGCGGGACCTGGTCGAGCTGACCCTCTGCCCGGCGGACGCCGGCGGCCGGGGGCGCCCGTACCCGGACATGGTCCTCGCGGCCCTCCTCCGTACGGGAGCCGTGGACGACGTGCGACAGCTCGTGGTCGCGGGCGACACCTCGTACGACATGCTCAGCGGGGTCCGCTCGGGCGCCGGGATCGTCGCGGGCGTCCTGACGGGCGCGCACGACGAGGCGGCGCTCAAGGAGCACGGCGCGACACACGTCCTCGCCTCGATCGCCGAACTCCCCGCGCTGATCGGGGAGTCGGACGCATGACCAGCGGCATCCGCTTCGACGCCGTGTCCGTCGCGTACGGCGGCACCACCGTCCTCGACCGGCTCGACCTCACCGTCGAGCCCGGCGAGGTCATGGCCCTCCTCGGGCCCTCCGGCTCCGGCAAGACCACCGCGCTGCGGGCCGTCGCCGGGTTCGTGCGGCCGGCCTCCGGGCGGGTGCTCATCGGCGACCGTGACGTCACCGGCCTCCCGCCGTACAAGCGGGGGATCGGGATGGTCGTCCAGCAGTACGCCCTCTTCCCGCACCTGCGGGTCGAGGCCAACGTCGCCTTCGGCCTCAAGGCCCGGAAGGCGCCGAAGAGCGAGATCCCCGGCCGGGTCGCCGAGGCCCTGGAGATGACCGGCATGGCGGCCTACGCCCACCGGTACCCCCGGGAGCTCTCCGGCGGCCAGCAGCAGCGCGTCGCCATCGCCCGCGCGCTCGCGATCCGGCCCAAGGTCCTCCTCCTCGACGAGCCGCTCTCCGCGCTCGACGCCCAGCTACGCTCCGGGATGCTGGCCGAACTGGCCCGCCTCCACCGCGAATTGCCGGACGTGTCGATCCTGTACGTCACCCACGACCAGGTCGAGGCACTGACCCTCGCGGACCGGATCGCCGTCATGGACAAGGCCCGGCTCCAGGACTGCGGCACCCCGCAGGACCTGTACCGCAGGCCCCGCACGGAGTTCACGGCCTCGTTCGTCGGCAACGCGAACCTGCTGCCGGTGACGGTCGGCACGGACGGCGTCGTCCTCGACGGGACCGAGCTGAAGGTCGCGGTCTCCGGGGCGGCCCGGGGGTCGGGCGCCACCCTCTGCGTCCGGCCGCACCTGGTCGGCCTCGGCGACGGCCCGAACGCGCTGCGGGGCCGTATCGCCGAGGTCCAGTGGCGGGGCTCCACTCACCGGCTGTACGTGGAGGTGGGCGGGCACCGGGTGAAGGCGGACGTACGGGAGCTGCGGGAGACGCCGCTTCTCGGGGCCGAGGTCACGCTTCACTTCGCGCCCGAGGACGCGGTGCTGCTCGGGGCGGGGGTGTCCGATGGGTAGCCCCGGGAGCGGGTTCAAGGAACGGCACCCCGCACCGGGTGTCGTGCCCACCCTCCCCCAGACTTCGTCCGGGGGGACTCTCACCGCCCCTGCGGAACGTATGCCCACAACGGTGGCGATCCCTCGTTGGGTCTGGGCGCTTCCGCCCCTCGCCGTGCTCGCCGTCGTCTTCCTCTATCCGCTCGCGCTCGTCGTCCAGGAGTCCCTGGCCCCCGGCGCCTACGGTGACGTCTTCGCCTCCGCGTCCTTCCGGGACGCCCTCGTCACCACCGTGTGGCTCGCCGTCGCCGCCACCGTCGGATGTCTGGTCCTCGGCTTCGTGCTCGCGGTCGTGATCGCGTTCGTGCCGTTCCCCGGCGGGAAGGCGGTGTCGAAGTTCATCGACGTCTTCCTCTCCTTCCCGTCCTTCCTGATCACCCTCGCCCTGCTGTTCCTCTACGGCACGGTCGGCATGGCCAACGGCGTCTGGACGGACGTCACCGGGGACCCCTCCGGCCCCTTCCGGTTCCTCACCACCCCGTGGGGCGTCCTCCTCGCCGAGATCACGTACTTCACCCCGTTCGTGATGCGGCCGCTGCTCGCCGCCTTCTCGCAGATGGAGACGGCCCAGCTGGAGGTGGCCTCCTCGCTCGGCGCCCGGCCGCTGCGGATCGTCCGGCAGGTGATCCTGCCCGAGGCGCTGCCCGCGCTGGCCGCCGGCGGAAGCCTCGTCCTCGTCATGTGCCTCAACGAGTTCGGGATCGTCCTCTTCACCGGCGCCAAGGGCGTCACGACCCTCCCGATGCTCGTCTACAGCAAGGCGATCCTCGAATCCGACTACGCCGCCGCCTGCGTCGTCGCCGTCGTCAACGTCGCGCTCTCCGTGGGCCTCTACGTCCTCTACCGGGGGGTGAGCCGCCGTGCTGGTGCATAGCCGTACGGGCAGGTGGACGGCCTGGGTCACGTTCGCCGTCCTCTTCGTCCCGCTCTTCGCCCTCCCCCTCCTCGTCATCGTCGCCGCCTCGTTCGCCACGAACTGGTCCGGCGCCTTCCCCTCCGGGCCGACCACCGAGCACTACGCGGCGGCCGTCCGCGGCGAGTCCCTCCAGGCCCTCACCACCAGCCTGGTCACCGCCGTCACCGCGAGCCTGATCGCCCTGACCGTCGGCACCTGGGCCGCGCTCGCCGGGGCCGCCCTCGGCAAGAAGGGCAAGAGGATCCTCGACGCCCTGTTCATGCTGCCGGTCGCCGTGCCGTCCGTGGTCGTCGGCCTCGCCGTCCTCGTCGCGTTCTCGCAGCCGCCGGTACTCCTCAACGGCACCCGCTGGATCGTGATCCTCGCGCACACCGTGCTCGTCACGGCGTTCGCCCACCAGTCGGTCTCGGCCGCGATCCAGCGGCTCGACCCGATGTACGAGCAGGCGGCGGCCAGCCTCGGCGCCCGCCCCGCGTACGTGCTCCTACGAGTGAGGCTGCCGCTCCTGCTGCCGTCCCTGAACGCGGCCGCCGGGCTCTGCTTCGCCCTGTCCATGGGTGAGCTGAGCGCCACGATGATGCTCTACCCGCCGGACTGGCTGCCGCTTCCGGTGCTCATCTTCACGGCCACCGACCGCGGCTCCCTCTTCACCGGCTCGGCGCTCGCCGTCGTCCTCATGGCCACGACGCTGCTCGCCCTGCTCGCCGTCTCCCGCATCCGTACCAAGGCTTCCTACCGCTAGATCCGCCCTCCCCCGACCTTCCTCCCCGACCCTCCCCTCCGGCCTTCCTCCCCGAGCTTCCTTCCGCTCAAGATCTTCAGGAGAAAACGACGTTATGCGTACGTACGCCAAGCCGATCGCCGCCGTCACCGGCTCCCTCGTCCTCGCCGCGGGCCTCACCGCCTGCGGTGGTTCCTCCGCCGCCTCCGACGAGAAGATCGTCACCGTCTACAGCGCCGACGGCCTCAAGGGCGAGGCGGGCGACGGCTGGTACGACAAGGTCTTCGCCGACTTCGAGAAGAAGACCGGCATCAAGGTCAAGTACGTCGAGGGCGGCTCCGGGGAGATGGTGCAGCGCGCCCTCCGCGAGAAGAGCAACACCCAGGCGGACGTCATCGTGACCCTGCCGCCCTTCATCCAGCAGGCCGGCTCCAAGGGCCTGCTCCAGGCCTACACCCCGCAGGGAGCCGACCAGGTCGACGGCGGCGACAAGGCGAGCGACGGCACCTGGACCTCCGTCGTCAACAACTACTTCGGCTTCATCCACAACAAGAAGGAGCTGCCGGCCGCCCCGAAGACCTGGGAGGAGCTGCTGGACGGCAAGTTCAAGGACAAGCTCCAGTACTCCACCCCCGGTGTCGCGGGCGACGGCACCGCCGTCCTCATCAAGGCGATGCACGACTTCGGCGGCCAGGAGCCGGCCCTGGAGTACCTGAAAAAGCTCCAGGCCAACAACGTCGGCCCGTCCTCCTCCACCTCCAAGCTCGCCCCCAAGGTGGACAAGGGCGAACTCCTCGTCGCCAACGGCGATGTGCAGATGAACTTCGCCCAGTCCAAGTCCATGCCGAACCTCGGCATCTGGTTCCCGGCCCAGGGCGCCGGCAAGCCCACCACCTTCGCCCTGCCCTACGCGGCGGGCCTGGTGAACAAGGCCCCGCACACCGAGAACGGGAAGAAGCTCCTCGACTTCATGCTGAGCGAGGGCGCCCAGCGCGAGGTCAGCGCGATCGGCGGCGGCTTCCCGGCCCGCAAGGACGTCAAGGCCACCGACGCCAACGCCATCGAACTGGCCAAGCTGATGGAAGGCGTCGAGATCTTCGAGCCGGACTGGGCCGACGTCGACAAGAACCTCAAGACGTACGTCGACGCATGGAAGTCGGCGACCGGTAGCTGACACGTCGCCTCTGCGCACCAAGAGTTCACCGTACGACCCTGGAAGGCCTCCGCTGATAGCGGAAAGATAACGGGTACGGACCAACGCCCCTGAGAAATCAGGGGCGTTGCCATGCCCAGACACCTTCCACGGACTTCCACGGAGGACTCCGACATGCCGATCTCCGGCATCTCCCGCCGCACCGTGCTCGCCGCCGCCGGTGCCACCGCGGCCGTCGCCGCCACCGGACTCGCCACCGCCCCCGCCGCCCGGGCGGCCTCGCCCGCGCTTCCCGACGGCACCAGCAAGGACAAGGTGCTCGTCGTCGGCATGGACGGCCTGCGCTACGACCGGATCGACGCCGCCAAGGCCCCGAACCTCAAGTCCCTGATGGCGAACGGCACCTTCGGGCGCTCCCTGCTCTACGCCAACCCGATGGCCGCGACCTCCTCCGGCCCCGGCTGGTCCACCATCTCCACCGGCGTCTGGCCCGACAAGCACGGCGTCAAGGACAACACCTTCACCGGCAAGAACTACGGCCAGTACCCCGGCTTCCTGGCCCGACTGCACCAGGTCCGCCCCGAGCTCTCGCTCTTCGCCGCCGTCGACTGGCCCGAGCTCGACACCCACGGCACCGTCACCCCCGGCGCCGACGCCAAGCTCGTCTACAACAACGACTACGCCGTCAACGACCTCGTGATCACCGACATCACCGAGGACGTCCTCCGCAACCAGAACCCCGACGTCCTCTTCGTCTACTTCGGCGAGACCGACGAGATCGGCCACAACCACGGCGCCGCCAGCCCCAAGTACACCGACGCCATCGACGTCCAGGACGGCTACCTCGGCCGGCTGCTCACCGCGATCAAGGCCCGCCCCGCGTACGCCACCGAGCGCTGGACGGTCATCGTCACCACCGACCACGGCCACACCGACGGCGGCGGCCACGGCGGCTCCTCCATCGAGGAGCGGCGCACCTTCGTCCTCGCCCAGGGCCCCGGCATCGCCGCCGGCGCCCGCCCCATCGACACCCGGCTCGTCGACGTCGCCGCCACCGTCTTCCACCAGCTCGGCATCACCCCCGCCGCGTCCTGGGGCCTCGACGGCAAGCCGATCCAGCAGCGCTCCACCGACCCCTTCGACAGCCTCTACGGGTCGCTGACGGGCCGCGTCGACGAGACCGGCATCCCCGCCGGGGTCCTCGGCTTCACCCACAGCGCGCCCAGCGGCTGGTCCGTCATCAACAACGCCATGGGCACCGGCGGCATGGCCGAGTGGCGCGGCTGGTCCTTCGCCACCGACGAGTTCTGGTCCCGCTCCCAGCGCGACCAGTCCCGCGAGCTCAACGTCCGCGCCCGGGGCGTCTTCGCCGTCGCCGACTCCGACGAGTGGGCGGACAAGGCGTTCTCGGGGACGTACGACTCGACACTGGTCACCCCGGCGTACAGCGTCTCGGGCACGACCCGGGTCACCCTGGACTACACGACCTTCTACCGCCAGGAGGGTGGCCAGACCGCGCAGGTCCAGGCCGTCTTCAACGGCGGCACCCCGACCGTCGTGAAGAGCCACACCGCCGACGTGATCTCCCAGCCCCAGTCCCTCACGGTCGCCGTCCCGGCCGGCGCGTCCAGCGTGAGCTTCCGCTTCCGCTACACCGGTTCCAACAACTGGTACTGGGTGATCGACGGGGTCAAGGTCACGGCTTCCTGATATCGGCGGGGTCGAGATCACGGCTTCCTGATTAGGCTGGGGGCGTCGCCACAGCGCTGTCGCGGCGCCCCCAGCACACCGCACGTTTGTACGGCAGGAGTCCCGCACCCATGGCAGAGCGCAAGCCGATCGAATCCTGGCTGACCGACATGGACGGCGTCCTCATCCACGAGGGCGTGCCGATCCCCGGCGCCGACGCGTTCATCAGGAAGCTGCGGGAGACCGGGAAGCCCTTCCTGGTCCTCACCAACAACTCGATCTACACGGCTCGCGACCTGCACGCCCGCCTCGCCCGGATGGGCCTCGAAGTCCCCGTCGAGAACATCTGGACCTCGGCCCTCGCCACCGCCAAGTTCCTCGACGACCAGCGCCCCGGCGGCACCGCGTACGTCATCGGCGAGGCCGGCCTGACCACCGCGCTGCACGACATCGGCTACGTCCTCACCGACCACGACCCGGACTACGTGGTGCTCGGCGAGACCCGTACGTACTCCTTCGAGGCGATGACCAAGGCCGTACGCCTCATCAACGCCGGCGCCCGCTTCATCTGCACCAACCCCGACGAGACCGGCCCCTCCCTCGAAGGCCCGCTCCCGGCCACCGGCTCCGTCGCCGCGCTCATCACGAAGGCCACCGGCAAGGACCCGTACTTCGCCGGGAAGCCGAACCCGCTCATGATGCGCACCGGCCTGAACGCCATCGGCGCCCACTCCGAGACGAGCGCCATGATCGGCGACCGGATGGACACGGACATCCTGGCGGGCCTGGAGGCGGGCATGCAGACCTTCCTGGTGCTGACCGGACTGACGTCGGAGGCGGAGATCGACCGCTTCCCGTTCCGCCCGTCCAAGATCGTCAAGTCGATCGCGGACATCGTCGACCGCGTGTAGGGGCGCCGTTCGCCGCCCCTGCGGATGCGGAAAGCCCCGATCCGGGTGACCCTGCCAGTATCAGGAGGTCACGATGCGTTCAGGTTCCATTGCTCTCCGTGCCGCAGGGGCGGCCCTGGCACTCGTACTGGCACCCGCGGCCGGTAGTGCTTACGCCGACGACGGGGTGAAGGTCACCGTCACCCCGTCCACCGCCTCGCCCGGCGCCGACGTCGACGTCCGCGTCCAGGGCTGCAAGGGCACGAGGGGTACCGCGAAGTCCGAGGCGTTCGTCGCCGACGCGGAACTCACCGGCCGGGACGGCGGGGGCGCCCCGCTGTTCGGCGACACCACGATCAAGACCCGTCTCGACAACGGCACGTACAAGGTCAGCGTGACCTGCGACGGCCACGACCACCGGGGCGTCGGCACCGTGCACGTCCAGCGCCAGAAGCCGACGCACAAGCCGACGCACGAGCCGACCCATAAGCCGACGCACGAGCCGACCCACCACCCGAGCCCGATCGCGCCGGTCCGCGCCGGCGGTGGCGGCACCGCCGCCTTCGCCGCCCCGGCCGCCCCCGGCGTCGCCCAGACCACCAGTGAGAGCGGCCTCGGCACCCCGTACACCCTGCTCGGCCTCGGCCTGGCGGCCATCGCAGCCGTCGCGGTCGCCTTCCGCAGCTCCCGCCGCCGCGGTACGGACACGGGCGCGGGGTCGGGTACGGAATGACGGCGCCGTCCGGCTCCCGCCCGGCGGGCACCGGGCGACTCGTCACCGGTGTGGCCTGGGCGCTGCTGCTGCTCGGGCTCTGGCTCTGGGGCCGCGAGGTCACCGAGGGCCCCGGCGGCAGCTCGGCGCCGACCACCGGCGACATCGCCGCGGTCGGCCGCCCGCTCGGTGTCGCGCTGCCCCCGGCCAGGGACCCGCTCGCACCCGTCGAACCCCGACGGGTGGAGATCCCCTCCCTCGGCATCACCGCCCCCGTGGTGGCACGCGGCCTGGACGGCACGGGCGCGATCGACCCGCCGCCCTACGAGATGCCCCACACGGTCGGCTGGTTCGGCTCCGGCACCCGACCGGGCGCCGCGGGCCCGGCCCTGCTCGTCGGCCACGTCGACACCGACACCCGCCCGGCGGTCTTCTACGGCCTGAGCGCGGCCCGCCCCGGCGCCAAGGTCCGCGTCACCCGTACGGACGGATCGGTCGCCGAGTTCACGGTCGACGACGTCCAGGTCTACCCCCGGGAAGACTTCGACGCGCGCAAGGTCTACGGCGCGAGGGATCCCCACCGGGCGGAACTCCGCCTGATCACCTGCGGCGGCACGTTCGACCGCACGTCCAACGCCTACACGGCCAACGTGGTCGTCTCGGCCTACCTGACAGCAGCAACCGGCTCCTAGCACCCCCGCCGCATTCGGCCGCCCCGACGTTTGCCCGGTCACGGTCACGGCCGACCCGGCGGGCGCCCCGTCTCCCACCCCCACCCGCGGCGGTGGGGGCGAGGGCCGGTGGGCGTGCCCACACAGCGGGCGGGCGCGGGCGCGGCCCGCGCGGAGGGCGTGGCGGACCTGGCCCCGGTCGGCGGTGCGCGTCCCGCGGTCGCCGCCGACCGGGCCGGTCCTCGACCGCGGGGCGCGCAGGCGCGGGAGGGGCCCGGTGCCACCGCGGGAGGTCGAGGTTCCGGACACTGTGGAGGTCCTGCCGCGCCCGGCCCAGAGGGCGACCGCCCCGCACATGCCCGAGAGGCTCGCACGCCCCCACGTCCGACCACGTCCGACCACGTCCGACGAGGTCCGACGACGTGCGGAGCCGGGTTCAAGCCCCCGGCCGTCGCCTTCCTGATCCTCGAAGAACGCCTCCGACTTCCGGACGGCCGAGGCGGGCACCGCGCACGGCACACCCGCCCGGCGATCCGTCGACCGAGCCGCCGACCCGACCCAGCCGCCGACCCGGTCGCGCCGGGGACCCGTTGGCGGCGGCGTGCAGGGGCGGCCCGAGGTCGGGGGAGCGGTTCGACCCGTACGCTCGGGAACTCGGCCGCGACGCAGGGTAGTTCACGCGCCGAAGCCGGTCGGAGAACGACCAAGACCCCCTCACCATCGGTGAGGGGGTCTTGACTCTGCGTGCGCCGCCAGGGACTCGAACCCCGGACCCGCTGATTAAGAGTCAGCTGCTCTAACCAACTGAGCTAGCGGCGCCTGCTGACAGAGAGAACTCTACCCGACGTGCGGGTGTGCTCCTGACCAATAACGGTCGCCTCCGGCCTGTCGGATGGTCGTATCAGGCCTTCGATCCGTCAAAATGCGATTTGTCCAGACAGTTGAGACACTGACGCCCGAAACCAAGGCTCAAAAGATCTTGACGAGTGTGGAGGGGAATCGCATGAGCGTGCCGGTCTTCGAGGAGTTCGAACCCGCGGCCGACTGCGGCTGCCCGGGGTGCGCCCGGCAGCGGCGTGACCTCGCGCTTGGCCTGCCGGTCCGGGCGGGCGGCCATCCGGCGGCGCACGGTGCCCGCCGCGCCCTGGTCCTGGTGACGGCGGCGGGCGTCGTCCTGGGCGGCAGCGGGGGAGCGGTGGCGACGACCCTGCCCCCGCCGACGGTCCCGTTCACGCCGGCGGACCCGGCGGAGTCCGCGCGAGCCTCCGACCCCGGCCCCGACACCCCGCAGGGCGGGCGCGAGCCGTTGCACGGCGCGCCGGGCCCCGGGTCGCAGCCGGCTCCTGACTCGACTCCGACGACCAGTCAGATCTCGACCGGCACCCTGCGGCAGACGACCCGGGCCGAGATCATCAACCGCGCCAAGCTGTGGGTGGCCGCCCAGGTCCCGTACTCCATGGAGAAGTACTGGTCGGACGGCTACCGCCAGGACTGCTCCGGTTACATCTCGATGGCCTGGAACCTCCGCAGCAACGAGTGGACGGGCAGCCTCGACCGCTTCGCCGAGCGCGTCGACCGCACCGAGCTGCAGCCCGGCGACATCCTGCTCTTCCACAACCCGGCCAACCCGACGCGCGGCTCGCACGTCACGATCTTCGGCGGCTGGACCGACTACACCCACACCTCCTACGTCGCGTACGAGCAGACCAAGCCGCGCACGCGGAAGCAGCAGACGCCGTTGGCGTACTGGGAGAACTCCGACCAGTACGTGGCGTACCGCTACAAGGGCGTGGTCAGCGGTGAAGGCACCACCGGCGGGACCACCGGTGGGGCGACGCCCACGGCGACGCCGTACCCGGGCGTGGCGATGTTCGGCCCCGGCGCGAACAACGCGTACGTCACCCAGCTCGGCCGGCTCCTCGTCGACCGCGGCGGCAAGAAGTACTACAGCAAGGGACCCGGCCCCAAGTGGGGTGAAGCGGACCGGCGCGCGACCCAGGCCTTCCAGCTCGCGCAGGGCTGGAAGGGCAAGGAGGCGGACGGCCTGCCCGGGCCGGACACGTGGAAGCTCCTCGTCTCCGGCAAGGGCAGGGACATCGGCGGTTCGAGTGGTTCGAGCGGGTCGAGTTCGAATGCGACGGGGTTTCCCGGGCGTGGCTCCTTCCGTCCGGGCCAATCCAACGCATATGTGGAGAAGCTGGGCAAACAACTGGTGAAGCGGGGCTTCGGCAAGCACTACCTGTCGGGACCCGGTCCGCGCTGGACGGAGGCGGACCGCCGCAACGTCGAGGCGTTCCAGCGGGCACAGGGCTGGCGCGGCGCAGAGGCCGACGGCTACCCGGGCCCGGAGACCTGGCGGCGCTTGTTCCGATGACCCCGAGAGCATGAGGTGGACCCGAATGACGGCATCGACCCCGAACCCCGCGGACTCCGGCGCGGCGGCCTCACGTGACGCGGCCCGCACGGCGAGACGCCTGACGGACGGCAGCCTCCCCCGTACACCCCCTCCCCAGACCGCACCCCCGGGCACTCCGCCGACCCGGCAGGACGTGACGGCGGAGCCCGCTGCGGACGGTGCGGCGGCGGACGCGGCGGTGGGTGCGGTCGCGACCGTCGGTGCCGTGCCGCCGACACCGACCGCGGGTGACACGCCGACAACCGCCCCGGACGGGGTGCCCGTACCCGCGGACGTCACGTCGGGCGGAGCGCCCGGCGCGGCGGCCCCCGCGCCGGAACCCCCCGCGGCGGGTGAGCGGACGGCGGCCTCGAACGACGCGGCGGCGTCCCCGGGGACGCCGCCGCGCCGGGTCCCGGTGTGGCCTGAGCCGGGCGCGCGAGGCGGCGGCGCGGCGGAGGCGGCGGCGCGGCCGGACGGCCCGACGGCGGCCGCCGACATGTCACCGGGCCAGTCGGGTCGGCCCGGACCGTCGGCCACGCCGGTCGTGGGTACGACGACGGGGGCGCCCGTCTCCTCGGGGCCCGCCCCGACGGACGAGGGCCGGACCCCGGCCGCGCACACCGGCCTCACGTCGCCCGGGCCGTCCGGGGACTCCGCCGGTCCGGTGCCAGCGGGCGGGTCGACTTCCGTCCCCGGCGGGTCGACTTCCGTGCAAAGCGGGTCGACTTCCGTCCCCGGCGGGTCGACCTCCGTCCCCGGCGGTCCGCAGACGGGTGCCCCGGCGAGGCATCCCGGCGCGTTGCCGGTCCGCCCGGTCGGGTCCGCTGCCGGTACGGCGACGGGTGCCCCGGCCCGTTCGGGTACCGCCCCGGTGGTCACCCGAGTCCAACCCGTCGTGCCCGCCTACCCCGGTACGCAGTCGGCACAGCCGACACAGCCGACACAGCTGTCACAGCCGACACAGTCAGCAGAGCCGGGCGACCCGGCGAGGCCTTCCGGGACGTCGGGCACCTCGGGAACCACCCCGGCCGTTCGGCCGGAGGCGGCAGGCGGCACCTCGCCCTCGCCCTCCGGTGCGGCCACGGCCACGGGCAAGCACGCCCGCCCCGCCGCCTCCTCCACCATCCCCCTCAAGGCCGCCGCCGTCACCGTGCGGTCCGGTGGTCCTGCGCCGGTCCCCGTGGCGGTCACCGTGCCGACCACGACGCCCGGCGCCGAGCGCGGCGCCACGCCCGACTTCGGGCGGATCGCCGGTGCCGGCGTCGGAGCCGTCGCCGTGCCCGTCGCCGCCGTCGTGCGGGTCGCGCGGCGGAGGAACGTGATCGGAGCCGAGACCACCGGCTCCATCCCGGTCCATCTGCTCTTCCGCGACGAGCCGGGGACCGCGGCGCCCCGCGCGGCGAGCGACGACGACGGCGGTCCCGACACCGTCGCCATGGCCGCGCCCACACTGTCCAGGCCGAGCAAGGGTTCCGCGATCCCGGGCCCGTCGAAGATCCAGTCCCCGCCCCAGACCCAGTCCCAGTCCCAGACCCAGGTTCAGCCCGGGGCCGGCACCAAGCCCGGGAGCAAGGCCAAGTCCAGGCCGAAGCCCAAGCCCGCGCCGACGTCGCAGGACAAGGCGCTGCTGGGCAAGCCGCAGGGCAAGGCTCTGGACAGGGTGCATGACAAGGTGCATGACAAGGACCGGCCCAGGGCGCAGGACAAGGCCGCTGCCGCCGCCTCCCGGCCCGCGCCCAGCGCCGACCCCGCGCTCGTCGAGCGGCCGGGGCCGGTGCTGCCCGGCTGGGTGGGGGTGGTCGGCGGGGCCCTCGCGCTCGCCGGCTGCGCGGCGGTCGTGTGGTGGGCCGGGGCCGTGCCCGGAGAGGCGGCCAGGATGCTGCGGCTCCCGGAACGCCCGTACAACGGCATTCATCTCGGCCAGTGGGCGCTCCTCGCGCTCGGCGTCGTCCTCACCCTCTTCACGCTCGGCGGGCTCGGCCGCGGCCGGGTCGGCTACGCCTGGGTGCTGACCCTGTTCGGCGACTACCGGGGCACGGTCCGCCGCACCGGACTGGTCTGGGTCAGTCCGCTCCTGCTGCGCCGCCGGGTCGACGTACGGCTCCGGCACTGGCGCAGTGAGCCGCTGTCGGCCGTCGACGCCAAGGGCACCGCGCTCGACGTCGTCGTGCTCGTGGTGTGGCGGGTGCGGGACACGGTCCGGGCGGCGCTCGGGGTCGACGGGCACGAGGACTACCTGCGGGAGCAGGTGGAGGCGGCGATGGCCCGGGTGCTGTCGCAGCTGCCTGCGGACGCCTTCCACGAGGACGCGCCGACGCTCCGGGACGCGGAGGCGGTCGGCGAGGCCCTGACGCGGATGCTGTCGGCGGAGTGCGCTCCGGTCGGTGTGGACGTGTTCTCGGCGCAGCCGACGCGGATCGAGTACGCCCCGGAGGTCGCGGCGGCGATGACGCGGCGCCGGATCGCGGCGATCGACGCGAAGCACCGGGACAGTGTGCTGACGTCGGTGGTGGACGCGGTGGACGACGTGGTCCACCGGCTGACCAGTCGTGGTCTGGTGGAGCTCGACGACTACGAGCGCAAGGCGCTGGTCAAGGACCTGACGGTGGCGTTCTACACGGGTCGGACGGGTCCTGTAGAGGGGGCGTGAAGGGATGGACATGTTCAACTTCCGTCCATACCTTGGTACTTGGTCCAGACCAAAATCGGTACGTCGTAAGACCGCACGCGTGCGCGCACGGCCCAACGGAACTCCCCCACGTTCTCCTGGAGCGACAGCATGCGCAAAAAGTCAGTCGGGTCGGCGGTGGTGGCGCTCGGCGTCGCCGGCGTCACCCTCTTCGCCACCGGTAGCGCCGGCAGCCACGGCTACACCGACTCGCCGATCAGCCGTCAGAAGCTCTGCGCCAACGGCACCGTGACCAACTGCGGCTCCATACAGTGGGAGCCCCAGTCGGTCGAGGGCCCCAAGGGCTTCCCCGCCGCCGGTCCCGCCGACGGCAAGATCTGTTCCGCCGGGCTCACGCAGTTCGCCGAGCTCGACGACCCCCGGGGCGGCGCGTGGCCCGCGACCCAGCTCTCGGCGGGGCAGAGCTACAGCTTCCGCTGGCAGTTCACGGCCCGGCACCGCACCACCGACTTCAAGTACTACATCACCAAGAACGGCTGGAACCCGAGTCAGAAGCTGACCCGGGCCATGCTGGACCCCCAGCCGTTCCTGACCGTCCCCTACAACAACCAGCAGCCGCCGGCGACCCTCTCGCACTCCGGGACGATCCCGGCGGGCAAGACGGGCCGCCACCTGATCCTGGCGGTGTGGACGATCGCGGACACCGCGAACGCGTTCTACGCGTGCTCGGACGTCAAGTTCTGAGGAGAGTCCTGACGCCCGGGTGACCCGGTGACCGTTCCTGACGGTTCATTTCTGATGAGTCGTCAGTTACAGTCCGGCCCATGAGGGGTGCGGACACCGTCGCGGAACTCGTACGACGCCAATGGGGCGACCACCGGATCGGCCTGAGGGACGAGCACCACACCCTCACCCACCACCAGGTCGCCGCGGGCGCCGCCGCGCGGGCCGCACTGCTCGTGGACCTGATGCCACCCCTGCCGGGGGGCGAGCCGCACCTCGGCATCCTGCTCGACAACACGCCGGAGTACCCGCTCTGGCTCAGCGCGGCGGCCCTCGCGGGGGCCGCCGTCGCCGGGATCAACCCCACCCGGCGCGGCGCCGAACTCGCCCGGGACATCCGGCACACCGCATGCCGGATCCTGGTCACCCAGCGCGCCCACCTGCCGCTCCTCGACGGCCTGCCGCTGCCGGGGGTGCGCATCCTGGTCACGGACACCGACGCCTACCGGGACCTCCTCGCCCCCTACGGGACCGCCCGCCCGGGCGACGCGCGCCTCGGCCCCGTACGGCCCGACAGCCGCTTCCTGCTCTCCTTCACCTCCGGCTCGACGGGCGCGCCCAAAGCCGCGCTCTGCAGCCAGGGCCGGCTGGCCGCCGCGGGCGCCTCCCTCGTCTCCCACTTCGGCGTGGGGCGGGACGACGTCCACTATGTCTGCATGCCGATGTTCCACGGCAACGCGGTGATCGCCGACTGGGCGCCCGCGCTCGCCGCCGGCGCCGGAGTGGCGCTACGGGCCCGCTTCTCGGCCTCCCGCTTCCTGCCGGACGTACGCCGGTTCGGTGCCACCTACTTCACCTACGTCGGCCGGGCGGTGCAGTACCTCCTGGCCACCCCGCCCGCCCCGGACGACCGGACGCACTCGCTGCGGCTCGGCTTCGGCACCGAGGCGGGGGCGGTGGACGCGGCCCGCTTCCGCGAACGCTTCGGAGTGCCGCTCATCGAGGGGTACGGCTCCTCCGAGGGAGGCGCGTCGATCCAGCGGACCCCGGACACGCCGACGGGCGCGATAGGCCGGGCCGCCGCGGGCGACGACCTGGCGGTGGTGGACGCGGAGACGGGCCGCGAGTGCGAGGCGGCCCGCTTCTCACCCACCGGCCGGCTCCTCAACGCCTCCGAGGCGGTCGGCGAACTCGTCAACCGGGGCCGCAGCCCCTTCGAGGGCTACTGGCGCAACCCGGAGGCGGAGGCGGCCCGGCTGCGCTCGGGGCACCCCCAGGCCGAAGGCTCTGGGGGACGCTGGTACTGGACCGGCGACCTCTTCTACCGGGACGCGGACGGCTACCTCTACTTCGCGGGCCGTACGGACGACCGGCTGCGGGTCGACAGCGAGAACCTGGCGGCGGCCATGATCGAACACATCCTGGCCCGCTGGGACCGGGCCGCGGGGGTCGCGGTCTACGCGATACCGGACCCGGTGGCGGGGGACCAGGTCATGGCCGCGATCGCCCTGCGCGAGGGCGCGGTCTTCGAACCGGCGGAGTTCGCGACGTTCCTCGCCGCCCAGCAGGACCTGGGCACGAAGATGCCGCCGCGGTTCGTCCGGGTGATGCCCGAGCTCCCCCTCACGGCCACGAACAAGATCCACCGAGTGGCCCTGCGCCGCGCCTCCTTCCTCTGCGAGGACCCCGTCTGGTGGCGCCCGACCCCGACGTCCCCGTACGAACGGCTGACCGGCCCGACGACCGAAGCCCTCCGAGCGCAGTACACCCAGCAGGCCCGCGAACCCCACGCCCCCTGACGCCCATTCGCCCCCGTGGGGCCCGCGCCCCCGCCCCCGGGCGCGGCCGAGCGGGGCGCGGGACCACCACGGGGGCGGCGGGGCGGAGGTAGGGCCAGGGCTACCCCCGATGCACGGGGTCGGCCCATCGCCCGACGCGGCCCCCGGGCCTAACGTGGGGCCGCATGGAACCCCGTACCCCCTGGCAGGCGCTCACCCGGCCCCGCTTCCCGCGCAGCTCCTGGCCCTGGCGGGCCGTCGCCTACCTGGTCAGCGGCGGGCTCGTCGGGGCCGCGGCCTGTGCCGTGTTCCTGCTCCTCGGGCTGTTCTCCGTGCTGCTCGTCGGGCTGCCCCTGCTCCTGCTCTCCGGCCTCGCCCTCGGCGGCATCGAGCGCCGTCGCCTCGGCCTCGTCGACCTCGATCCCGCCCCCGACCCGCACCGCGTCCCCACCGCACCCGGCCTCGCCGCCTGGCTCCGGCTGCGGGCGGGGGAGCAGGCGACCTGGCGGGAGTTCGCGTACGCCCTGCTCCTCGCCACCGTCCTGTGGCCGCTCGACGTCGTCGCGGTCGCCGTCGGCATCGGCCTGCCAGTCCTGCTCATCGGCGCTCCCGTCCAGCTGGCGATGGACGGCCAGGAGGCCAAGGTCGTCAAGGCGTACCTGGTGACCTCCTACCCCGAGGCCTTCGCCGCCGCCCTCCTCGGCGCGGTCCTCCTCGTCGCCCTCGCCTATCCGCTCGCCGCCGTCGCCGGGGCCCGCGCCGCCCTCGCCCGCGCCCTGATCACGCCCCGCGAGAGCGAACAGCGCGGCGCGATCGGTGAGGTCATCGCCTCCCGCGCCCGGCTCGTCGACGCCTTCGAGGCCGAGCGGCGCCGGATCGAGCGCGATCTGCACGACGGCGCCCAGCAGCGCCTGGTCGCCCTCACCATGACCCTGGGTCTCGCCCGCCTCGACGCCCCGCCGGGCGGCCCGCTCGCCGACCAGCTGGCGAAGGCGCACGCAGAGGCCGGGCAGGTCCTGACCGAGCTGCGCGAGCTGATCCACGGCATCCATCCGCAGGTCCTCGCCGACTACGGGCTGGGCCCGGCCCTGGCCGACGCCGCCGACCGGTCCGCGGTCCCCGTCGCCACGGACGTCGAGCTGCCCCGGCTGCCGGAGTCCGTGGAGAGCGCGGGGTACTTCGCCGGCTGCGAGGCCCTCGCCAACATCGGCAAGCACAGCGGCGCGAGCCGGGCCCGGATCACCGCCCGGCACGCGGACGGTGTCCTGAGGATCGACGTCGAGGACGACGGACGCGGCGCCGCGGACCCGGCCGGGGGCAGCGGCCTCACCGGACTCGCCGACCGGCTCGCCGTCCTCGATGGCACACTGACGATCATGAGCCCGCCGGGCGGGCCGACCCTCCTCCGAGTGGAGATCCCGTGCCCCGCACTGACCGAAAGCTCCGTGTCGTCCTCGCCGAGGACAGCGTCCTCCTCCGGGAGGGACTGATCGGGCTCCTGGCCCGCTTCGGCCACGAGGTCGTCGCCGCCGTCGGCGACGCCGACGCCCTGCGCGAGGCGGTGACCGCCCACGACCCGGACATCGTCGTCACCGACGTCCGGATGCCGCCCGGTTTCCAGGACGAGGGGCTGCGCGCCGCGGTCGCGCTCCGCGCCGAGCGGCCCGCGCTGCCGGTCCTCGTGCTCAGCCAGTACGTGCAGCGCAGCTACGCCGCCGACCTCCTCGACGCGGGCGACGGCACCGGCGTCGGCTATCTGCTCAAGGACCGGGTCGGTCAGGTGGAGGAGTTCCTCGACGCGCTGACCCGGGTCGCGGACGGCGGGACGGTCGTCGATCCCGAGGTCGTCCGGCAGCTGCTGCGCCGGCACCGCGATCCGCTGGAGGCCCTGACCCCGCGCGAGCGCGAGGTCCTCGGCCTGGTCGCGGAGGGGCATTCCAACGGGGCGATCGCCCGCCGCCTGGTCGTCACCGAGGCCGCCGTCGGCAAGCACATCGGCAACATCCTGGCGAAGCTGGACCTGCCGCCGGCCGACGACACCCACCGCCGGGTCCTCGCCGTCCTGACCTACCTCCGGGCCTGACGGAGAAGGGCACGAAAAAGCCCCCCGCTTCCGCGAGGGGCTTCTTCCGTCTGTGCGCCGCCAGGGACTCGAACCCCGGACCCGCTGATTAAGAGTCAGCTGCTCTAACCAACTGAGCTAGCGGCGCCTGCTGACAGAGAAAATACTACCTGGTCCCGCGGGGTGCTCATGACCACCCCGCGCGACCGGGCCGTGAGGACCCTCGAATGGCTCGGCGGAACGCCCTCGGAGGCCCGCCTCAGATCGCCAGCGCCATGACCACCGGAGCGGCCCGCCGGTTCAGCGTGTCGGCCGCCGAGCGCAGCCGGTGGGCGTGCTCGATCGGCAGGGAGAGTGCGAGGCAGCCCACGGCGGAGCCCGCCGTCAGCGGTACGGCCGCGCAGACCGTGCCCACCGCGTACTCCTGGAGGTCGAGCACCGGGACGGTCGGCGGCTGGCTGTCCAGCTTGGAGAAGAGGATCCGCTCGCTGGTGATCGTCCGGGAGGTCAGCCGGGCGATCTTGTGCCGGGACAGGTGGTCCCGCCGTCCGTTCTGGTCGAGCTGGGTGAGCAGGCACTTGCCGACCGCGCTGGCGTGCGCGGCCGAGCGGAAGTCCACCCACTCGTTGACCTTGGGTGTGCGCGGACCGTCGGCGAACTGGGTGATCTTCACCTCGCCGTCGATGTACCGGCTGATGTAGACCGCGGCGCCGACGGAGTCGCGCAGCTCGGTCAGGGTCTCCTGGAGCTTCGCCTCCAGGGCCTCGCGGCGGGTCATGCCGGAGCCGAGGAGGACGAGGGAGTCCCCGATCACGTACGCGCCGTCGGCGACCTGCTCGACGTACCCCTCACGGCGGAGCATGAGGAGCAGCGAGGAGAGGTGGGCGACGGGCAGGCCCGCTTCGCGCGCGATCTGGACGTCCGTCACTCCGCCACCGTGCCGTGAGATCGTCTCGAGGACGCGCAAGGCGTATTGCACCGAGTGGAACGGCGCGGTGGGCTCGGGCTTCAGCGCCACGGTTTCCCCCTACCAGGTTGTGACCGCAAGCTTTCGTACCACGATAGCCGCCAAGCACCGTTTACGGGGCGGCTGTTGGCGAGAATGATGCGGAGCATCCGGCCTCTGGCCTTGGGCGCACCACTCTGGCATATGCCCTGGTCATGAGTGCTCCGCAGAGTGTCAGGTCAGGGCTGTGTGCGAGGGCGTTCGCGTAGGTGTTCGGCTCCTGGAGAACGGGAGATTTTTTACGGGGAAGCGGACGCGGTGACGGCACTTGCGGTGGCCGAGAAGCACCGGGCGGGGACCGGAATAAACGGAGACACCCTCCTGTTGTCAACGAGTCCAAGCCGATTCACGGGTCCGTACGTGTGCCTCACGGGTCCGTGACGAGTCCGTACGTGTGCCGAGGAGGGTCCCGAAGGTGACCGACGCTATTCGAGGAGAGGCGCGGGGGTCCGCGCCCGTGCCGTTGTCCGTACTGGACCTGGTGACCGTCGGCAGCGGCAGGACCGCGACCCAGGCGCTCGCCACCAGCGTCGAGCTGAGCAGGCTCGCCGAGCGGCGCGGCTTCCACCGGCACTGGGTGGCCGAGCACCACTCCATGCCCGGTGTCGCCTCCTCGTCCCCGGCCGTGATCCTCGCGCACCTCGCCGCCCACACCCGGCGCATCCGCCTCGGCTCGGGCGGCGTCATGCTGCCCAACCACGCGCCGCTCGTCGTCGCCGAGCAGTTCGGCACCCTGGAGGCCTTCGCCCCGGGCCGGATCGACCTCGGCCTCGGGCGCGCGCCCGGCACCGACGGGGCCACGGCGGCCGCCCTGCGGCGCGGCAACACCCTGAACGAGGGCGCGGACGACTTCCCGGAGCAGCTCGCCGAGCTGACCCGGTTCCTGGACGACGACTTCCCGGACGGCCACCCGTACGCCCGGATCCACGCCGTGCCCGGCCCGGTGCAGGGCCCGAAGGGCCGCCCGCCGGTCTGGCTGCTCGGCTCCTCCGGCTTCAGCGCCCGGCTCGCCGGTCTGCTCGGGCTGCCCTTCGCCTTCGCCCACCACTTCTCGGCCAGGAACACGATCCCGGCGCTCGACCTCTACCGGGAGTCCTTCCGGCCCTCCGCGGTCCTCGACGCGCCGTACGCGATGATCGGCGTCTCGGCGTTCGCCGCCGACGAGGCGGCGCAGGCCCGCCGTCAGGTCCTCGCCGGAGCCCTGGCGATGCTGCGGCTGCGCACCGGCCGGCCGGGTCTCGTGCCGACGCCGGAGGAGGCGGAGGCGTACGGATTCGGCCCCGCCGAGAAGGAGTTCGTGAACGACTGGCTGGCGAACATCGTGTACGGCACCCCGGACGAGGTCCGCACCGGCCTGGACGACCTCCGGAAGCGGACGGGCGCCGACGAACTGATGATCACGGCCAACGGGCACGGCGGGGAGGAGCGGGTGCGGAGCTACGAGCTCATCGCGGACGCGTACGAACTCCCGGTGCTGCCGGAGGAGTAGGGCGCGAAGGGGGGCTTCGAGGCGCCGGCGGGGGTGGCGGCGAACCGGGGTGCCGCGTTCCGGGCCGGGGGCGGCCGGGTAAAAACCCTGGTCTCCGCGACCGGTTGGTTCCTGCACGGATCCGGCTCGGACCAACCGTAAGTGAACCTTAAACCGCTCGTCACCGATGGTGGCGGGCGGTTCCGTTTTGTGCTGCGGGGCGCTGACGAGGCCTTTCTCCCTCGAATTGGTCTAGTCCTCAATCTGGTTCAGACCATTGACGCACTGTTCACGCGCCGGTTATCACTGCTCCAGCTCCTGTACGGCACTACCCCCGCACTCCCCGATGGAGGCCGCACGTGCACCCCCGTAAGCCCTTGATCGCCGCGCTTCTCAGCACGGCCCTCGCCGCCGGCGCCCTCGCGGCGACCGTCGGCCTCGGCTCCGCCCAGGCGGCCGACACGACGACCACTGCCGCCGCGGGTGGTGTGCGTATCGCGTACTACGACCAGTGGAGCGTCTACGGCAACGCGTTCTACCCCAAGCACCTCGACACCCGGGGCATCGCGGGCCAGCTGGACGTCATCAACTACTCGTTCGGCAACATCCACCCCACCAACCTCACCTGTTTCGAGGCCAACAAGGCCGCCGGTGACGACAACAACCCCAACGCGGGTGACGGTGCGGGCGACTCGTACGCCGACTACCAGAAGTCCTTCAGCGCGGCGGACAGCGTCGACGGCGTCGCCGACACGTGGAACCAGCCGATCGTGGGCGTCTTCAACCAGTTCAAGGAACTGAAGGCGAAGTACCCCCACCTGAAGATCAACATCTCGCTCGGCGGCTGGACGTACTCCAAGTACTTCAGCGACGCGGCGAAGACGGACGCGAGCCGCAAGAAGCTCGTCTCCTCCTGCATCGACCAGTACATCAAGGGCAACCTGCCCGTCGAGGGCGGCTTCGGCGGCGCCGGCACGGCGGCCGGCATCTTCGACGGCATCGACATCGACTGGGAGTACCCCGGCTCCTCCGGTGGCCACCTGGGCAACCACTACGCCCCCGAGGACAAGCAGAACTTCACCCTGCTCCTCGCCGAGTTCCGCAAGCAGCTCGACGAGTACGGCGCGGCCAACGGCGGCAAGAAGTACCTGCTGACCTCGGCCCTCCCGGCCGGCCAGGACAAGATCAAGTACATCGAGACCGACAAGATCGGCCAGTACTTGGACTACGCCAACATCATGACGTACGACATGCACGGCGCCTGGGACGGCGACGGGCCGACGTACCACCAGTCCCCGCTCTACTCCGGTGCCAACGACCCGACCGACGTGATCGCGCCGGGCACCGAGAAGTACTCGATCGACAACGCGATCGACTCCTGGATCGACGGCAAGCCCGCCTACGGCATCGCCGGCGGCTTCCCCGCCAACAAGCTGACCCTCGGCTACGAGTTCTACTACCGCGGCTGGAAGGGCGTCCCCGCCGGATCCGCCAACGGTCTCGCGGGCACCGCGACCGGCGGCTCCAACGCCCGCCCGCTCAGCCAGCAGGCCGGCATCGCGCACTACAAGGAGCTCGGCGGCATCGTCGACAACGCGTCGACGACCTTCTGGGACGACCAGGCGAAGTCCTCGTACTTCTACAAGGACGGCGAGTTCTTCACCGGCCTCAACCAGAAGTCCATCCAGGCCCGGGTGGACTACGCCAAGCAGCGCGGCCTGGCCGGCGCGATGATGTACTCGCTCCTCGGCCTGGACGACAACGCCACCCTGCTGAAGCAGATCAACACCGCGCTCGGCGGCACCACCACCCCGCCCACCACGACGCCGCCGACCACCCCGCCGACGACGCCCCCGACCACCACGCCTCCGACGACCCCGCCGACGACCCCGCCCACGGGCTGCGGCTCGCTCCCGGCGTACGTGGCCGGCACCGTCTACAACGCGGGCAACGAGGTCTCCCACAACGGCCGCAAGTACAAGGCCCAGTGGTGGACCCAGAACGAGACGCCGGGCACGACCGGCGAGTGGGGCGTCTGGAAGGACCTCGGCGCCTGCTGAGTCCCCGACCGGCCCAGTCCCCCTGAGCGGCCGAACCCCTCATGAACCGCTGCCCCCGCCCGGAATGTCCCTCCGGCCGGGGGCAGTTCCATGCCCTCGTACGGCGGGTGCGGTCCCATGCCCTCGTACGGCGGGTGCGGTCCCATGCCCTCGTACGGCGGGTGCGGTTCCATGCCTTCGTCGGGCGGTGCGGTCCCAAGCCTTCGCGCGGCGGGTGCGCGGGCCTCAGACCGGCAGCGGTTCCGTGCCGATCAGCTCCGCGATACGGTCCGGGGTCACCGCCCGCGAGTACAGCCAGCCCTGCCCGGTGTCGCAGCCGATCCTGCGCAGCCGGCTCGCCTGACCCGAGGTCTCGACGCACTCGGCGGTGACCGTCAGCCCCAGCCGGTGCGCCAGCTGCACCAGCGCCTCGACGATGAGCTCGTCCGCCGGGTTGGCGTGCTCCTCGTCCTGGAAGCCGCGGACGAAGGAGCCGTCCAGCTTCAGTACGGAGACCGGCAGCCGGCTGAGGTAGGCCAGGTTCGAGTAGCCGGTGCCGAAGTCGTCGATCGCGATCCGCACGCCCATGTCGCTCAGCGCCTGGAGCGCCTGGAGCGGCCGCCCGGCCGAGCCCATCACGGCGGACTCGGTGAGCTCCAGCTGGAGCAGGTGCGGGGCCAGGCCCGTCTCCGCGAGGATGCCGGCGACATCGGCGACCAGGTCGGAGTCCCAGACCTGCCGGACCGCCACGTTGACGCTCACGAAGAGCGGGCGCTCGCGCGGATGGTCCTTCTGCCACTGCCGGGCCTGCCGGCAGGCCGTGCGGAGCACCCAGCGGCCCAGCTCCACGATGGAGCCGTCCTCCTCGGCGATCCCGATGAACCGATTCGGCGCGAGCTGGCCGAACTGCGGGTGGTTCCAGCGCACCAGCGCCTCCACCCCGCGCACCGCCCCGTCCGTCAGATCCACGAGCGGCTGGTACTCCAGGGCGAACTCCCCGCGCTCCACGGCCGGGCGCAGGGTGGAGGAGAGCGCCTGCCGGGTCATCCGGTGCGCGTTGCGCTCCGGGTCGAAGAGGGTCCAGCGGGCCTTGCCGTCCGCCTTCGCCCAGTACAGCGTGGTGTCCGCGTCCTGCATGAGGGCGGTCGCCGTCGTCCCGCATCCGGAGCGCTCGACCACGCCGATCGAGGCGGAGACCGAGAGCCGCTGACCGCCCAGGTCGAAGGGCTGCTGGAGCGCGCACAGCACCGAGCGGGCCAGATCGGCGAGTTGCTCCGTACCGGTGGAGTCCTCGACCAGGATCGCGAACTCGTCCCCGCCGAGCCGCGCCACGAGGTGGCCGCCGCTGCGGGTGTAGCCGTCGCTGTCCGCACACTCCGTCAGCCGGGCGGCCACGGCGGCGAGAAGCCGGTCGCCGACACGGTGGCCGAGGGTGTCGTTGACGGCCTTGAAGCCGTCGAGGTCCAGGTAGCAGAGACCGATCCGCCCTGTTCTGCCATACCCGTACGACTCGTACGACGAGCTGATCGTTTCGCCTGGACCGGGCCTGCCGGGCCGCTCGGGCCTCTCGGTGCCGTCGGTCCGCTCGGCGTCCCGGGCGTCGCAGGCGTCCAGGGCGTCCTGCGCGGAGGCCTCCAGGGCCGCCGAGAGACGCTCGAAGAACAGGGCCCGGTTGGGCAGTCGGGTCACCGGGTCGTGCATCTGGAGGTGGCGCAGCCGTGCCTGGAGTTCGCGCCGGTCGCTGATGTCCGCGATCGACAGCAGGACGCGCCGGCTGTCGGGGACGGGGGCGACCGTGACCTCGGCCCACAGCGAGCGGCCGTCGGCGTGCTTGAGGCGGCGGGTGCAGCGGAAGCGGGAGCGGCGGCCGCGCAGCACCTCGCGGTACGCGTGCCAGGTGCGCCCGTCGGACGCGAGGTCGACGAGATCGGCGGCGGCCTGCTCCCGGAGCGCCTCCGGCGCGGTGCCGAGGAGGACGCCGAAGGAGTCGTTGGCCGCGATGACGACCCCGTCCTGGTCGACGACGGCCATGGCGAGCTGGGCGACCCGGAAGGCGGCGCGGTAGTCCCGGAGTTCGGCGGAGAGGCGCTCGACGTGAGGCTCGGTACGGCGCTCGGCCTGGTGCTCGACGCGTGGTTCCGCGCGGTGGCCCACGTGAGGCTCCGCGCGGTGCTCGGTGCCACGGGCCTGGGCCTCGGGGTGACGCTCCGTGAGTGCGCGGGTCGCCGCGTGCGTCTCCGGCGGCTCTGGGTGCACCGGTCCTTCGGGGATTCCGTTCACCGCTCGCTCCCGTAGTGCAGTCGGGCCGGTCACATGTGGTCGGGACGGTCGGCCGAGGAAGAGTGTGCCGATCATAGAGCCCGTACGGGGGAGCCTTCCAGCTCCGAGGCGCCCGCGGGGGGCGTCCGCCGCTGTGAGGCTGCCCACCGGCACACCCCGCCCGATCGTTTCTGCGCGGGTCTGACACGGGTCGACGACGACGTGACCGAATGTGACTTTCCGTGAGCCGAAGCGCGCTCGTGTCGCGTCGACCCCATGGCGCGCCCTCACCCGACCGGGGCAGCGGAAACATGCGAAACGCCGCGAATCGTCACAAGGTGGTTGAGGAGTCCCGCTTTGCCGAACCGGAGGTCCACGTGAGGGGTCAGCAGCCACCCGGGGGAGTGGAACGCTCGCGGCTGCGTGCCGGTGCGGCGGCCCTCACCTCGTTCGCCGCCCTGGCCGCCACCGGGCTCGTCGCCGGCCCCGCCGTCGGCGCCCCCTCGGCGAGTCCCTGCGCCCTGCCCCGCACGGCCGCCCATCACTCGCTCGGCCTCGACACCTGGAACAGGTCGTATCCCCGCCCCGACCGCACCCTCGACGCGGTCATGATCTTCCTGTCCTTCCCGGACTCCGAGCCGCTCACCGATCCGGCCGAACTCGCAGCCGACCACTTCCCCGCCACCAGCGAGTTCTTCACCCGTGCCTCCTACGGGCGCTTCGCCCTGCGCCCGCACGCCCAGCACGTCTGGACCCCGATGCCCAAGGAGTCGAGCGCGTACGGCATACGGCGTGACTGGGACACCGGTCAGCGCAACGCCTACCTCCGCGACGCGATCGGCGCCGCCGACGCGAGCGTCGACTTCTCCCGGTACGACATCGTCTACCTGGTCGCCGACCCGGACGCGCCCGGCGTGGACTCCGACGCGACCAAGGTCGTCAACCTCGAACGCCCGATGGAGGTCGACGGCACCGAGATCAAGCGGGTCGTCACCGTCTTCGAGCGGCACCCGCCGGACCGCAACGTCCTGGCCCACGAGACCGGGCACGTCTTCGACCTGCCCGACCTCTACCACCGCCCGGCGGACGGCAAGGGCGACTGGGACACCCATGTGGGTGACTGGGACGTCATGGGCAGCCAGTTCGGGCTCTCCCCGGACCTCTTCGGCTGGCACAAGTGGAAGCTCGGCTGGCTCTCCCGCGCCCAGGTGACCTGCGTCCAGGGCCCGGGCCCCCGGATGGTGAGCCTGGAGCCGACCGACACGCAGCCGGCGGTCGGCGCCAGCCTCGGCACCCGGCTCGCCGTGGTCCGTACGGGCCCCGACAGCGCTCTCGCGGTCGAGGCCAGGAGCAGCGCCGGGAACAACGCCGAGACCTGCACCGAGGGCGTCCTCGTCTACCGGATCCGGGGCGGCGCGGCCTCCGGCGACGGACCGGTCGAGGTCGTCGACGCCCACCCGCGCACCGAGGCCTGCTGGGACCGCTCCGTCTACCCGCCGCTCGCGGACGCCCCCCTGGAGGAGGGCGAGACGCTCACCGTGCCGGGGACGGGGGTCCGGGTCGAGGTCACGGCACGCACCGTGACGGGTGCCTGGACGGTCAGGATCACACCGCCCGCCGTCGGGTGAGCGGACGCGTCCGGGGCCTGCGCCCGAACACGAAGAAGCCCCCCGCTTCCGCGAGGGGCTTCTTCTGTCTGTGCGCCGCCAGGGACTCGAACCCCGGACCCGCTGATTAAGAGTCAGCTGCTCTAACCAACTGAGCTAGCGGCGCCTGCTGACGTCGTAGACATTAGCACCCGGATCGGCGGGAGGAAAAATCGATACCCGCACGTCGGCGGCGGAAGCGGCCCGGACGGCCCGCACGCAGGCCCAGAGCACGACCTCGGGCCCCGGCAGCCAAGGACTCCGGGTGTCGGGTGCCACGAGCCAGCGGGGCCCCGAGGTGCCGGACGGCACGAGCGGCGGCACGGTCACCGCGTCCCCGGCCCCGTGGCAGAGCGGCCGGGGGACCGCCTCCCCCCACTCCTCCCAGTCCAGGAGGGCCGGCAGTCGCTGGGCCGTGCCGGGTGCGGCGAACAGCATCATCCGGCCCCGGTGCACGGCGACGGGACCCGAACCCGGGCCCTCCTCCCACAGCCGGTCCAGCATCCGGCGGCCGAAGACCGGGTCCACGTTGACGACGTCGAAGACGGTCCCGCAGGGCAGCGCCGCCGGGGAGTCCGGGCGGGCCTCCCAGCGGGTGAGCGCGGCCTCGCGGCCCCCGGTGGCGGAGGCGAGCCAGGCGGCCCCGTCGGCGGTCACCCGAGCGGTCTGGTGCCGCCCTTCGTCGCCCTCCCGGAGGAACCGGAAGATGTCGTGCGGGGTTTCTTCGCGCAGCCACGTCGTCATGGCTCCAGGTCTACCGGCCGTAATGTCCCGGTCGCCGAGAGTTCGCGGAATTCTGGACAGATGGGGAGGGTGAGGAGTATCGTGCACCCCCGGCATATGCCAGGGGTGCTTTTCGGCCACGACCAGGCACTTCCGCGTCCGTTCGCCCCCCGGACCTGCTCGGTCCGTGTCCGTTCGGCCTCCCGCGCCTGCTCGATCCGCGCCCGTTCGGCCTCCCGCGCCCGCTCAGTCCTCCGCGGGTCGGCCGTTCGTCCGGATGAGGTCGCGGCCGAACTCGATCATCTTCCGGGCGTAGTCCTCGGTCCACTGCGCCCGCTCGGCGACATCCGCCGGCGTCAGCCGGTCGAACCGGCGCGGATCGGCCAGCTGCGCCGCCGCGATGGCCTGGAACTCCGTCGCGCGGTCGGTCGCCGCGCGGAACGCCAGGGTCAGCTCCGTCGCGCGGGACAGCAGCTCCCGCGGATCCTCTATCGACTCCAGGTCGAAGAAGTGCTCCGGGTCGGCGGTCGCCTCGGCAGGCTCGAAGACCAGCGGTGCCGGCCTGAGCCGCCGCTGTCCGCTCCGCTCCGCGGGTTCCGCCATCGTCGTTCTCCTCTTCACGCTTCACGCACCGGTGCTTCGCGCACCGGCCCTTCGCATACGGGCGGCCCGGAACCCCGGGCCGTCTTCCATTCTCCCGCGCCCCGCAAGAGGGCGTCAGGGCCGAGGTCCGGTCAGCCGTCGAGACCGCGCAGGAGCAGCCGCAGGCCGCCGAAGAACTCCTGGTCGGGGTCGACCTCGCCGGCCGTCCGCGCGGTCTGCGTCAGATACGGGAAGCGGTCCTCGGGCAGCGCGGCGATGGCCGACGTGCCCGCTCCGGCCAGCGGCCCGAGGTGTTCGAGCTGGATCGCCCCGGTGACGTACCCGTGGAGCGCGCGCAGGGCGACGACCCGTCGTGCGCCGTCGATGCCCGCCTCGGTCAGGATGCCGAGCACGGTCTCCGACCAGAGCAGGCCTCCGGGTGCGCGGTGCCGGTGGGTGAGGGTCAGCCGGACGGCTTCGGGGTGGCGGACGACGGCGTCGCGCAGCCGCCCGACCATGGTCTCGATCCGGTCCCGCCAGGGGGCGTCCGCGGCGGGCGGTGCGGTGTCCATGTCGCCGAGGACGCGGTCGGCCACGAGCCCCTCCAACTCCTCGCGGTCGGCGACGTAGCGGTAGAGCCCCATGGGGCTCATGCCGAGTTCCTTGGCGACGGTGCGCATGGAGAGGGCGGCGAGTCCGTCGCGGTCGATGACGGCGAGGGCGGCGGCGGCCAGCCGGTCCGGGGTGAGGGAGCGAGGTCGTGGCATGACGGTTGACAGCGTACGCCCTACGCCTACCCTGTTAGGAGTACGCCGTACGCCTACGAGGATGGTGTCCCATGCGCATGTCCCCGACCTCACCCCTGCCCCGGACCCGGCCGGCACCCGGCGACTCCGTGCCGCCCCGCACCCTCACCCCGGTCCTCGGGTCCGTGCTGACCCTTCCGGACCCCGGACGGACCACCCACGTCCAGTTCCGCCGCTTCGCGGGCTGCCCCGTCTGCAACCTCCACCTGCGGTCGGTGGCCCGGCGCCACGAGGAGATCGAGCGGGCCGGGATCCGCGAGGTCGTGTTCTTCCACTCGCCCGCGGAGGAGCTCCGCGAGCACGTGGCCCACCTGCCGTTCGCCGTCGTCGCCGACCCCGACAAGGTGCTGTACGCCGAGTTCGGCGTGGAGTCCCACCGCCGGGCCCTGCTCGACCCGCGCGGCTGGCCCGCGATCGTCGGGGGTGTGCTCCGCGACGCCTGGCGGCTGCTCCGGGGGAGGGGCCGGCTGCCGGCCGGTGCGCAGCCGGCCGGTCGCCTCGGTCTCCCCGCCGACTTCCTGATCACGCCCGACGGCCGGGTCGCCGCCGCGAAGTACGGCGAGCACGTCTACGACCAGTGGTCGGTCGACGAACTCCTCACCCTGGCGGCGGAACTCGGGGCGGGGAAGCTCAGGGCGTCCAGCTGACCTTGTGTTCCTCCAGGTGGGAGAGGACCGCGTGGTTCGCCTCCCAGCCGTCCGGGAAGGA
The DNA here is from genome assembly GCF_036192275.1 of Streptomyces sp. NBC_00250. Lineage (NCBI taxonomy): Bacteria > Bacillati > Actinomycetota > Actinomycetes > Kitasatosporales > Streptomycetaceae > Streptomyces > Streptomyces sp. NBC_00250. The sequence continues at coordinate 5,836,782 of NZ_CP108088.1, forward strand.
CACGGCGACGCCCAGCTGGACCGGCTCGGTCGAGGGGTGGGCGTCGAGCAGGTCCGTCACGCCCGCCCGGCAGACCACGACGCACGCGTGCCGGTGCCGGGAGGCGAGCACGCACAGCCGGCCGGTCTCCAGATGGAAGGCCGTCGCGTCCGGGCGGCCGGACAGCGGATGGAGGACGACCGTCACGTCGTACTCGCGTCCCTGGAGCCGGTTCGCGGTGTCCACCGTCACGCCCGTGACGCCCAGTTCGGCGAGGGCCGCCCGGATCGCCGCCGCCTGGTCGCGGTGGGCGGTGCCGACCGCGACCCGGTCGGGCGTCAGGGGTACGGGGGTCTCCGAGCGCTCCGAGACCGCCGCACCACCCCGGTCGAGGAGCCGGCGCACCACCAGGGCGACCGCGCCGACCGCCTCGGGGTCGGTACGCGGGGTGTGCCGGGCGGGCAGTTCGAGCAGGCCCCAGCCCGACTCCGCCGCCTCGTCGAGGACCCGGTCGGGACCCGAACCGTCCGAGGCCACCCCGAAGGAGAGTCTCCGGTCCCCGTGCCCGGTGCCGCTGCGGAACGGCGTGAACGGGTAGAAGGCGTCCGAGACCAGCGGCGCCGCCGAGGCGGGCAGCCGCCAGGACACCGGCAGCCGGTGCTGCGGAAGCTCCGGGTTGTGCGCGAGCAGGGTGGAGACCGCGCTCGCCGAGGGGTCGTACGACAACCCCGCCCACTGCTCGGCGCCCACCACCGAGAACGGGTCCAGCTGCCCGGGGTCGCCCACGAACAGCGCCCGCTCGAACAGCCCCGCCACGGCGAGCAGCGCGTCCGAGCGCATCTGGTACGCCTCGTCGACGATCGCGTGCGCCCACGGCTCGACGTTCTTCACGTGCGCCCACTTGGCGGCGGTGGAGAGGACGACCGGAAGACCGGCCAGGTCACCGGCCTTCGCCGACTTCCGCACGTTCTCCAGGTCGTTCAGCGCCTTGTCGTACGGGTCGCTGTCGTTCGAGTGCAGCCGGCCGACCTCCAGGTCCGGCTCCTTCTCGGCCAGCCGCAGGACCAGGTCGTCCACCTGAGCGTTCGTCTGGGCCACCACCATCAAAGGGCGCCCGGCCGCGGCCAGTTCGAGCGCGGCCCGCACCACGAGCGTCGACTTCCCGGCACCGGGCGGAGAGTCCACGACGACACCGCGCGAGGTGCCGTGGAGGGTGTCCGCCAGGATGTCGGCCGTCGCCCTGCCGGCTTCCGCCGAGGGATCGAAGGGCGCCGAACCGTCCAAGGGCGGGGTCGACAGGTCGAACACGGTCACAGCACGTCCTCCGCGGTCACGGCGTCGGGCAGTTCCACGACGTCCGCCCGGGGCGGACCGCCGTGCGTCCAGGGCGTCTCCTCCGCCTCCGGCAGCTGCGGCCCGACCCGCTGGTCGTGCTCGAACAGCGTCCAGGCGATCCGCTCGCCCTTCTCCGGCACCGAACCCTCCGCGGGCTCCTTCGAACGGCCCATCTTGTCGAGGAGCCGAAGCAGCAGCGCCCCGTCCTCCTCGTACCGCACGAACTCCGCCGACTGCGGCTTCCCGTCGAGCGAGCGGTACACCTTCACCTGCTCGCCCAGATGCGGCCGGTCCTCGGTGCGGACCGTGAGCAGCGGGCGCGGCGCGGGCCGCTTGGACTCCGTCCACGCCATCGTCACCTCGACCACCTCGCCCGTGAACGCCTCGCCCGACAGCCGCCGTCCGGCCAGGACCAGCGGATCGTCGAGGGCCTCCTGCGCCTCCAACTGGCCCTGCGCCTGCTCGCGCGCGGCGAGCTTCCGGGCCGCCGTCACCGCGTCGTCCCGCCGCGGCTGCGGCGGCTCACCCGCGGTGACCCGGTCCCGGTGCGCGGTGAAGGACCAGCGGTCGCGGGTCCAGCGGTCCTCGACCCTGGCCCCCTCGGGCAGCTCCCGCAGCAGGCCGATCGCCCGCCAGACCGCGTCCCAGGTCGGCTTCGTCTGCGAGACGACCAGCCGGCGCAGCTCCCGCTCGGACCGGTGCAGTTCGCCGAGTCCGCGCTCGGCCGCCGCGCCGTCCTCGGCGGCGCCGACGGCCTGCCGGGCCCGGTCGTACCGCTCGATCGCCGGCGCGAGGAGCCGGTTGTCGAAAGCGGGATCGGTGGCGGGACCGGCGGGCGGACACAGCAACTGCCCCTCGGAGTCCCGTCCGGCCTCGGCCCGCAGCGCCCCCTCGGCGCCCGGCTCGCCGTCGTGGTCGATCCACGCGAGCAGTGCGCCCAGGTGCTGGTCCTCCAGGGAGGACTGGCCGGTCGCCCAGTGCCGGTTGAGGAGATCGGTCGCCGACAGCAGCAGCGAGGAGCCGGGCACCCGGGCCCGGTCGCCGAGGTGCGTCAGCCAGCGCCCGAGCAGCGGGACGCGCGGCGGCGCGGGGAACGGCGTCTCGGGGTCCTGCTCGGCCGTCCGCCGGAACCGCGTCGACCGCCCGAGCAGCCGTACGTACTCGATGCCCGCCCGGCTCGGCACGATCAGCTGCGGCGCGTCCGCGCACAGCTCGACCTCGACCTTCACCTTCTTGCCGGTCTCGGGGTCGACCTCGCTCTTCTCCGCCGCCTCGACGACGTCGGTGAAGGAGTCGATGTACGGCAGGACCTCCTCGGCGAGATCCGCGAGGAACGCGAACCGCAGGTCACGGTCCCGGGGCTGGGCCACCACCAGCAGCCGAGGCTCCTCCGGGTCGGTGCCGACGAGCGCACCCAGCGGGGCGCCCGCCTCACCGGCCGTGGTCAGCGGCACGAGGACGAGCGGCCGCTCGGAGACCCGCCGGTGCCGGACGGTGGCGAGGGGCTGCGCCCGGCCGGACTCGACGGCCTCCATCCGGGCGAGGGTGGAGATCAGCGACATACGAGGCCCTCCCGGGGCGCGGCGCAGGAAACGGGCGTCAGCAGGGGCATTCGACGTGCCCCCGCGGAGTACGGGCGGGCGCCGACTCCAGCGCCTCCTGGCGCAGTGCCCGGGCCCGCCGCAGCGCCGCCACCGCCGGGTCCGCCGGGTCGCCCTCCTCGCCGCGCGAGGCCGCGAGCACCGCGCCGACCGTCGTCAGGCCGCCCAGCTCACCCCGTACCGAACGGCCCAGGGTCTCCACCGCGTCGGCCTCCCGGGCCCGCGACCGGCAGTGGAAGGCCAGCTCGCAGGCGGCGAGGCACTCCGGCGCGTACTGATGGGGCACGCACTCCACGGCGGCCGTCAGTTCCTCCGGCGAGCGCTCCGCCACGTCGAAGCTGACACCCTCGGGCAGGGCCGCCGCGATCTCGTCGATCCGGGTCAGCCGGTCGAGCTGGCGCCGGGTGACCGACCGCTGCTTGCGCACGTCGACGACCGAGGCCGTCGGCGCGTTGGAGAAGTCCTTCGGGCAGACGAGGAGCACCGACTGGGCGACCCGCGCGCCCTCGGTCACCGCCGCCACCCGTTCGAGCGCGAGCACGTACACGGCGGACTGACGGGCCGCCGCTCCCACCTTCGACGCGTCGGCCGCGCCGTCGATCATCGGGAAGGACTTGATCTCCACGACCGTCCATCCGCCGTCGGGACGGACCACCACCGCGTCGGGCTCCAGGTACACCGGGGAACCGGCCACCTCCAGGGCGAGCAGCGGGTGGTCGAGCAGTGTCCACACCCCGGCCCCGGTCGCCTCGCGCAGGGCGAGCGCCGTGCGCGCCACCCGACCCTCGGGTCCGGCGGCCGCCAGCTCGGGCACGGACACCGTGCCCGGCTCGTCGACGCCGATCAGGCGCAGCAGCTCACGGCCGCCGTCCGCCTTCACCTTCGCCTCGAAGGAGTTGCCCCGCACGATCGCGAACTGCGACTGCCCGAACGGGGCCGGAGAGCCCAGCTTCGCGGCCAGCGCGGACTTGTCCACCCCGGCGCCGTCGAGCAGGGCCCGGCGCCGGCAGCCGGGATTGGCGGCCAGCGCCGCGAGGGCCCGCGCGTCCAGCGGACGCGGCGGATTGGCCGGTCCCCGCAGCTCAGCGAGAATTCCCCGAGCTCTCGGCTTCGCTAGAGCAGGGGAGGCCCCAAGTTTGCGTGTCGTCTGCGGAGGTCGGGACAGACCGCTGTCCGGGGATGCGCTCACCCGTGGAAGTCTCGCATCCACCACTGACAACCGGGGGCGCTTCCGCCGTCCCGCGCACCCGCACGGCGAGCCGCAGGGCGTACGGGGTGAGCAGCAGACCGGCGCCCATCACCGCCGCACCGGCGACCGCGTCGAGCAGATAGTGATTGGCGGTACCCATCACCACGAGCGTGGTGAGCAGCGGATACGCCACCCCGAGGGCCTTCGCCGCGGGCGTCCGCCCGTACCGCCACAGCATCACCCCGCACCACAGCGCCCAGCCGACGTGGAGGCTGGGCATCGCCGCGTACTGGTTCGTCATGCCGCCGAGCCCGCGCGGCGCGCTGGCCTCGCCGCCCCACCAGCCGTACGCGCTGAAGTGCGCCATCGTGTCGGTGAAGCCGTACCCCGGGTCGAGCAGCCGGGGCGGGCAGGTGGGCAGCAGCGTGAAGCCGACCAGACCGAGCAGGGTGGAGACCATCAGCCAGGTCCGGGCGGCCCGGTAGTGGGCGGGACGGCGGCGGAAGAGCCAGACCAGGATCGCCGGGGTGACGAGATAGTGCAGGGAGGCGTACGCGAAGTCCGCCGGTATCCCGAGCGCGGGCACGCCGGTGAACAGCCTGTTCAGCGGGTGCTCGGCGTCGATCCCGAGCAGCTCCTCAAGACGCAGGATCGCCAGCCCGTGCTCGACGGCCGTGGCCTCGTCGCCCCGTACGAGCAGCCGCCCGCACGAGTAGGCCGCGTACACGAGCCCGATCAGCGACAACTCGGCCCACCAGCGTGGTGTGCGCATCGAAAGGTCCCCCCAGCCGGTGATCGTCCCCGGGAGGGGACGCCGGAAGCCGCCCGTGGGTTGCCCGGACGTCACCCCGAATCCACGTGGGCGATGATGGAGAGAGGCACGTCCGCACCGTGAACCCCTGGAGATCCTTCCCATGGCACCGCGCATCCTGCTCGCCCGGCACGGCCAGACCGAGTGGTCACTTCTCGGCCGGCACACCGGCAGGACCGACATCCCGCTCCTCGACGAGGGGCGGCGCGGCGCGAAGCTCCTCGGTGAGCGCCTGCACCGCGGTCCCTGGCAGGGACTGCCCGGCGTCGAGGTGCGCACCAGCCCGCTGGTCCGTGCGAGCGAGACCTGTGAGCTCGCCGGTTTCGGCGAGCGGGCCGAGCCGTGGGACGCGCTGATGGAGTGGGACTACGGGGCGTACGAGGGGCTGACCCCGCCGCAGATCCAGGACATCCAGCCCGGCTGGTTCATCTGGCGCGACGGAGTCCGGGACGGGGAGACCATGGCTCAGCTCTCGGACCGCGCCGACGAGGTCGTGAACTGGGCCCGCTCCGCCGACCGTGACGTCCTGGTCTTCGCCCACGGGCACATCCTGCGCTCGATCGGCGCCCGCTGGCTCGGCGAGGACGTCTCCTTCGCCTCCCGCATCCGCCTCGACCCGACGAGCCTCTCGGTCCTCGGCTGGGCGTACGGCGCCCCGGCCGTCGAGCGCTGGAACGACACCGGGCACCTGGAGTAGGCAGGGGCCCGGTCGGGGCTCAGTACGCGGCGAGGACCCGGCGCGTGTCCGAGAGCATCCCGCGGATCCGGGCCGAGGCGATGCCCTCCAGCGACTCCACCACCCGCTTCGCCTCCGCCGTCGCCTCGTCGGGCCGGCCCGCGTGCGCCAGGTTCTTGGCGAGATGAGCGCGGTAGAGCGCCAGGTTCCGGGCGAAGTGCGGGTTCTGCAGGACCGCGGCCCGGTGGGCGTGCCGGGCGGCCCGGCCCCAGTCGCCGAGCGCCGACCAGCACTGGGCTTCCAGGGCCTCCCGCTCCGGCTCCCCGAAGAACGACATCCACTCGGGGTCGTCCTCCGTCGCGCCCCGGTCGAAGAAGCCGTGGGCGCGGCCGAGGGCCTGCTCGCAGGCCGAGCGGTCGCCGAGCCCGGCCCACGCGGCGGCCTCCCGCAGCGAGAGCAGGGAGAGCAGCCGGGCCGAGTCCAGCGGCTGCGCGGCCCGCAGGCCCGCCTGCGCCGCCCGGACCGCCTCGCGGAACCGTCCGGTGTCCCGGGCCAGGAAGGACGTGTTGCAGAAGGCGTGCGCCTCCAGGGCCGCGTTCCCCGACACGCGCGCGGTGGCGAGGGCCTCGGCGTAGTGCGAGCGCGCGTCGTCGTGCCGGCCCGAGTCGTGGGCCAGCCAGCCGACGGAGAGGGAGAGCTCGCCCGCGCCCGCGTGGAGCCGGTCCTCGGTGGAGCGCCGGGTCATGGTTCCGGTGTCGAGCAGCGCGTACGCGGCTCGGAGCGGCTGGGCGGCGACCTTGTAGAGCCCGTCGGCGCCGTGCCGGTCGTCGAGCAGACGGATCTGCCGTACGGCGTCCTCGACGGCCCGCACCTCGGCGTCGCCGATCCGGTGGGTGCCGCGGGGGGCGGGGATCGCGACGGCGGGGCCGCCGAGTCCCAGCGAGGCGGCCGCCAGGGTGGCGGAGCCGCTCGTCATGAATGCGCGACGCAGCACGTCGCTCTCCTCATCGTTCCGGGTCGGGATCGCGGCGGGAGGCGGAGCCCCGGCCACGACCGGCTGCCGCCGGCCGCGCACCGTCTCCCGCGCGGAGAAGCCCAGGTCGGAGAGGCCCAGACCGGGGAACATGTGCAGGAAGACCCGCTCGTACGCGTAGTTGGGGCAGCGGATCTCGCCCGCCTCCACGCGCCCGATGTAGCGGGCGTCGCACGCGACCTGTTCGCCGATCTCCCGCGCCGCCCGGCGGACCGCCGCGGCGAACTCCGCCGGCGAATGCTGTCCGCGGAGCCGGCGGAAGGCGAGATTGGGAACTGCCCGTGACATCGCCATGGCCGAGCCCTCTCCTGTGCTGCCGGGTGGTCCGGCAGCACAGGAACGTACCTGCTGTGACCGGATGCGTACGCAGTGTTTGGCTACAAATCGGATATCTCGCCTGTGATCTGCCATGAACTGCCATCCTTTGCGGCGGCATGGCGCCGTAGCCGTTGACGCGCACGGGCGTTGAACCGTAAGGGAGAGACGGAACGTGTCTCCTCAGGAGCGAGGAGGGGTCTCATGTCGGAGATCGGTTCGCAGTCGGCCACGTGGCACGCGCCCGCCCCGGACGCCCGCGCGTCCCATCCCCAGGCACCGGTTCCGGCCGGGCCCCAGCCCGCCGCCGAACCCTGGGACCTGGTGACCGTGCCGGTCCGGCAGGGCCTGGAGGCCGTCGACATCCTGCGGCGCGGCGCCGCCCCCGCCGTCGGCCCCGTCGTGCACGACGGCACCTGCGACACCCTGGGCTTCCTCGTCCCGCCGGGCACCGCAGCCGCCTGGGACATGCCCGGCAGCGCCTGTACGCGGACCTCGGGGCGCGGCCTCCGCCTCCCCGAGCTGCCGGAGCTGCCCGAACCCGCCGGGGACGCGCCCCGCCCCGCCGGCTGGCTGCTGCCCCCGGGTGACACCGACCCCGTCACCGACCCCGCCGTCCTGCGCGAGGCGCTCGGCGAGGCGGCCCGCCTCATCGAGGCGGCCGACGGCTGCCACTGAGGCCGCGGGCGGTCCGCGGAAGCCCCCGCACCGGCGCCGTCGGGCAGGTCCGTCGTGAATGCCCCGATAATGGGCCCGTGGCCAGGAACAAACAGCGCGACCGGGCGGCGTCCGCCGTCTCCGTCGTCGAGACCGTCGACGGCGGGCTCGCCGAACTCATACCCGACCGGGAGCGTCCGCGCGCCTGGACCCTGCTCATCGACGGCGCCCCGCAGTCCCATGTGGACCTCGACGACCCGGCCCACCTCACCTTCGAGTACCAGCGGCGCCTCGGCCACATCGTCGACCTCGCCGCCCCGCCGAACCGGCCGCTCCAGGTCGTCCACCTCGGCGGCGGCGCCTTCACCCTCGCCCGGTACGTCGCCGCGACCCGGCCCCGCTCCACGCAGCAGATCGTGGAACTCGACGGGCTCCTCGTGCAGCTCGTACGCCGGGAACTGCCGCTCGACACCGGGGCCCGCATCCGGGTCCGCTCCACCGACGCCCGCGCCGGGCTCGCCAAGGTCCAGGACGGCTGGGCCGATCTCGTCATCGCCGATGTGTTCAGCGGGGCCCGCACCCCGGCCCATCTGACCAGCACCGAGTTCCTCGCCGAGGTACGGCGGGTGCTGCGGCCCGGCGGCTTCTACGCGGCGAACCTGGCCGACGGCCCGCCGCTGACCCATCTGCGCGGCCAGATCGCCACGGCCGCCTCCGTCTTCCCCGAGCTGGCGCTGACCGCCGACCCGACGGTGCTGCGCGGGCGCCGCTTCGGAAACGCGGTGCTGCTCGCCTCCGAACGGGAGCTGCCGGTGGCCGAGCTGACCCGCCGGGTCGCCACCGACCCGCACCCGGGCCGGGTCGAACACGGGCGGGCGCTCGCCGACTTCGCCGGGGGAGCCGCGCCGGTCACCGACGCGAGCGCCAAGCCCTCACCCGTACCGCCGGCGTCCGTGTTCCGCTGATCGACAAGCCCCCTGGCACCGGACCGCCGGGTCAGGTGGCGCGGTCGTCGATCTCCACGCGGGGCGCCGTGTCGTGCCAGACGCAGAAGACGGACAGCTCCCGGCCGTCCGCGGTGAACGTGACCCGGATCCAGCTCGGCTGCTTCCACACCTGCATCTGCCAGCCGGAGGCCGGGGTCGCCGAGACCAGCTCGGCCGAGGTCTCGCCCAGGTCGAAGGTGACCCGGCCGCCGTCCACGGTGTAGCTCTTCACGTTCGAGTCCGTGGGGGGAGTGGTGGCGGGCGGAGCCTGCGTCGTCGGCTGCGCCTGCCGCGAGGGGGTCGCCGACGGGGTCGACGGGGTCGAACGGCCGCCGCTCGGCGTCGGCTTGCTCGTGACGGACGCGGAGGGCTCGACGGTGGTGGGCCGCCGGGTCGAGGACGTCAGCGGATCGCTGCCGGCCGTGACCGGTTCGTCGGCGCTGCCGGCCGGGAGGGGCAGCGCGCGCGGGGGGTCGTACACCGTGCCGGACAGCACCGTGTGCACTCCCCACCAGGACAGGGTGACCGCCGCGCCGGTGGCGAGCGACCAGGCCAGGGCGTGAACGAGTCCTCTTCGCATCGGGGCCATACTGCACCACCCCCGGCGGACCCCCGCCGGAGGGTGGTCCTCTCCTGCACCTTCCCCCGAATGGCGTACGGTGCGGCCCATGGCAAGTGTGCTCGTGGTCGAGGACGACCAGTTCGTGCGCTCCGCCCTCATCCGCCAGCTTTCCGAGGCCTCCCACACGGTACGGAGCGTCGGTACGGCTCTGGAGGCGTTGCGCGAGGTCGCCCATTTCCGTTTCGACGTGGTCATCCTGGACCTCGGACTGCCCGACCTGGACGGGTCCGAGGCGCTCAAGATGCTGCGCGGAATCACCGACGTACCGGTGATCATCGCGACCGCCCGGGACGACGAGGCGGAGATCGTACGGCTCCTCCACGCCGGGGCCGACGACTACCTCGTGAAGCCCTTCTCGGTCGACCACCTCTCGGCCCGGATGGCCGCCGTCCTGCGCCGGGCGCGGTCCACCGCCGGCGAGGCGCCGCCGTCCCGGGCGATCCAGGTCGGCGGGCTCACCGTCGACCCGCTGCGCCGTCAGGCGGAGCTCGACGGGGCGCCCCTGGACCTGACCCGGCGCGAGTTCGACCTGCTGGCCTTCCTCGCCGGGCGGCCCGGAGTGGTCGTCCCGCGCAAGGAGCTGCTCGCCGAGGTGTGGCAGCAGTCGTACGGGGACGACCAGACCATCGACGTACATTTGTCATGGCTGCGGCGGAAATTGGGTGAGACGGCCGCCCGGCCCCGCTATCTGCACACCCTGCGCGGGGTCGGCGTGAAGCTGGAGCCGCCCCGGGAGCCGCAGCCGTGAGATGGGCGCTCGTCAAGGTGTCGCTCGCCGTCACCGCCATGGTCGTCGTCGCCTTCGCCGTACCCCTCGGGCTCGTCGTCAAGGAGATGGCCCGCGACCGGGCCTTCTCCAACGCCGAACGGAGGGCCGCCGGCCTCGCCCCCGTCCTCGCCATCACCACCGACCGCGACGAGCTCGACAAGGCCGTCGCCACCACCGAGGACGGGTCCGCCGGGCGGCTCGCCGTCCACGTGCCCGCCGCCGAACCCGGCGACATCGCCCTGGAGATCGGCACCCGACGGGCCGGCGAGGAGGAGCTCGACGCCACCCGCCGGCTCGGCCGGGCCTCCATCGCCGAGGTCCCGGGCGGCTTCGCGCTGCTCCAGCCCACCGCGCTCAGCAGCGGCAAGGTCGCCGTCGTCGAACTCTTCGTCCCCGAGGGCGAGGTGTCCAACGGAGTCGCCACCGCCTGGCTGGTCCTCGCCGGCGTCGGCATCGCCCTGATCGTCGGCTCCGTCGCCGTCGCCGACCGGCTCGGCGTCCGGATGGTCCAGCCCGCGCAGCGGCTCGCGGGCGCCGCCCACGACCTCGGTGAGGGAAGGCTCGGCGCACGCGTCCCCGAGGAGGGCCCGCCCGAACTCAAGTCGGCCGCCGTCGCGTTCAACTCCATGGCCGACCAGGTCGTCCAACTCCTCGCCAACGAACGGGAACTGGCCGCCGACCTCTCCCACCGGCTGCGCACCCCGCTCACCGTGCTCCGCCTCAACGCGGCCTCGCTGGGCTCGGGACCGGCCGCCGAGCAGACCCGCGCGGCCGTCGAACAGCTGGAGCGCGAGGTCGACACCATCATCCGTACGGCCCGGGACGCGAAGCCGCAGACCCAGGCCACCGGCCCGGGAGCGGGCTGCGACGCCGCCGAAGTGGTCCGCGAGCGCATGGAGTTCTGGTCGGCGCTCGCCGAGGACGAGGGCCGCCGGGTCCGCGTCGCGGGCGTCGAGCGCCCGGTCCGCATCCCCGTCGCCCGCCCCGAACTCGTCGCCGCGCTCGACGCCCTGCTCGGCAACGTCTTCCGGCACACCCCCGAGGGCACGGCCTTCTCCATCGACGTCCACAACGGAGACGACGCCGTCATCGTCCTCGTCTCCGACGCGGGCCCCGGCATCGCCGACCCCGCCGCCGCGCTCGCCCGCGGCAACAGCGGGGCCAGGGACGGCTCCACGGGCCTCGGCCTGGACATCGTGCGGCGGATGGCGGAGGTCACCGGGGGCGACGTCCGCATCGGGCACTCGGTGCTCGGCGGCACGGAGGTCAGGATCTGGATCGGCCTCGACGGCCGCCGCACGGGCGGCGCCGCCGGGCGCCGGGGCCACCGTCCGGCACGCCGCCGACGTGGCGGCACGGGCACCCGCAGGGCCGCCGAAGGCTGAGGGGCATTCGCCCGGCCCGCCGCCGACGGGTGGCTCGGGCACCCGCAGGGCCGCCGAAGGCTGAGCCGACCGACACCCGTCCGGCACGCCGCCGACGTGGCGGCACGGGCACCCGCAGGGCCGCCGAAGGTTGAGGGGCATTCGCCCGGCCCCCAACCTTTCGTGGTTCCGATGCCTTCCTTAAGCGGAGCCTAAGGATCCCCGCCCGCGTCCCCGGACGCCCTTTTGTCCGTCTTCCGGTCGCTAGCGTGCTGCCGCACCCCCTCCCCACCCCCCAGCACGCAGAGGCAGGCACGCGATGGGCACCAGTTCGCACCGGCGCAGGGCGAGCACCAGGACCAAGGTCGTCGGAGCGGTCGTCGCCGCCGCGGTCGTCGGCGGCGCCGCGTTCGCGCTCACGGGTACGGCCCAGGCCGCCGCGGTCGGCGCGGCCTACACCAGGACCAGCTCCTGGACCGGCGGCTACACCGGCCAGTACGTCGTCACCAACGAGACCTCCGCCGCCCAGTCCGACTGGACCCTGGAGTTCGACCTTCCGGCCGGGACGACCATCGGCTCCCTCTGGAACGGCGAGCACACCGTCTCCGGCAGCCACGTCACCGTGAAGCCGGCGAGCTGGAACAAGCAGCTCGCGCCCGGCCAGTCCGTCACCGTCGGCTTCGTCACCTCCGCCGCCGGACAGGCCGGCGACCCCGCCAACTGCCTGATCAACAAGGCGACCTGCTCCGCGGGAGGCACCGCGCCCACCCCCAGTGGCCGCCCCACCGACCAGCCCACCGCCACCGCCTCCCCCTCGGCGACCGCCACCACGAGCCCGAAGCCGACCGCCACGGCCACCACGAGCCCCAAGCCGACGGCCACCGCCACCACCACGGCGCCCCCGACCCCCACCGCCACCCCCACCCCGACACCCACGGCGACCGCGACCGGCGCGCCCGTCACCGCCGCCAAGTACGCCCCGTACGTCGACACCTCGCTCTACCCGACGTACGACCTGCTCGCGACCGCCGACGCCACCGGTGTGAAGGAGTTCAACCTCGCCTTCATCACCTCCGGCGGCTCCTGCGCCCCGCTGTGGGGCGGGGTCACCGACCTGGCGAGCGACAAGGTCGCCGCCCAGATAGGCGCCCTGCGCGCCAAGGGCGGTGACGTCCGGGTCTCCTTCGGCGGCGCCGCCGGTCACGAGCTGGCCCTGAACTGCTCCTCGTCCTCGGCGCTGGCCGCCGCGTACGGCAAGGTCATCGACCAGTACAAGCTGACCAAGGTCGACTTCGACGTCGAGGGCGCGGCCCTGCCGGACACCGCCGCCAACACCCGCCGCTCACAGGCGATCGCCCAGCTCCAGAAGTCCCACCCCGGCCTGAACGTCTCCTTCACCCTGCCGGTCATGCCCGAGGGCCTGACCCAGCCGGGCGTCGACCTGCTCGCCGACGCCAAGCGGAACGGGGTCCGCATCGACGCCGTCAACATCATGGCGATGGACTACGGGCCGGCGTACAGCGCCGACATGGGCACCTACGCGATCCAGGCCGCCACCGCGACCCAGGCGCAGATCAAGGGCGTCCTCGGGCTCTCCGACGCCGCCGCCTGGAAGGCCGTCGCCGTCACCCCGATGATCGGCGTCAACGACGTCGCGAGCGAGATCTTCAAGGTCGACGACGCCACCCAGCTCGTCGACTTCGCGAAGTCGAAGGGCATCGGCTGGCTCTCGATGTGGTCCTCGACCCGGGACAAGCAGTGCGCGTCCGGCGCGGTGAACTACGCGGACGCCACCTGCTCCTCGATCCTCCAGCAGCCGCTGGCCTTCACGAAGGCCTTCGCCGCCTACAAGTAGCCCCCGGACAAGCAGCCCCCGGACAAGCAGCCCAGGACAGCACCCCCCGGACCAGTCGGTCCGCCCCAGGAGCCATCGCGCCCCCCACACCGCGCGCCCCGGCCGGAGCCACCCCACCTCCCGGCCGGGGCGCGCACTCCTGTGTCCGCGCGCCGCCAGGCGAAGCACCCGATCGCGTGCCCCGCGCGGCCCCGCGGCAGCTCGACCCCGTCGAACGTCTTCGACGATCCCCGGACCTTGACCGTGTTCTGACACCACCTCAATAGTGGGAGCGCTCCCATTCAATCTTCGACGGGATATCCATGCGCAGCACACGCCATCTGCTCGCGGGGCTCGCCCTCACCGCGGGCCTCCTCACGGGGGCGGCACCCGCCACGGCCGCCCCCACCCCCGCTGCCGCAACAGCGGCCTCCTACACCTGGAAGAACGTCCGCGTCGACGGCGGCGGCTTCGTCCCCGGCATCGTCTTCAACCGGACCGAGAAGAACCTCGTCTACGCCCGCACGGACATCGGCGGCGCCTACCGCTGGAACCAGGCCGCCTCCTCCTGGACCCCGCTCCTCGACGCCGTCGACTGGGACCACTGGGGCCACACCGGGGTCGTCGGTCTCGCCTCCGACAGCGTCGACCCCGACAAGGTGTACGCGGCGGTCGGCACGTACACGAACGACTGGGACCCCGGCAACGGCGCCGTCCTCCGCTCCGCCGACCGGGGCGCCACCTGGCAGCGCACCGACCTCCCCTTCAAGCTCGGCGGCAACATGCCGGGCCGCGGCATGGGCGAGCGCCTCGCCGTCGACCCGCACAAGAACAGCGTCCTCTACCTCGGCACCCCCAGCGGCAACGGCCTCTGGCGTTCCACCGACTCCGGCGTCACCTGGTCGAAGGTCACCTCCTTCACCAACCCCGGCAACCACCAGCAGGACCCGACCGACACCAGCGGCTACAACTCCGACGAACAGGGCATCGTCTGGGTCACCTTCGACGAGTCCACCGGCACCGCCGGCAGTGCCACCGGCACCCTCTACGTCGGCGTCGGCGACAAGCAGAACGCCGTCTACCGCTCCACCGACGCCGGCGCCACCTGGACCCGGCTCCCCGGCCAGCCCACCGGCCACCTGGCCCACAAGGGCGTCCTCGACGCGGAGAACGGCTACCTCTACCTCGCGTACAGCGACACGGCGGGCCCCTACGACGGCGCCAAGGGCCAGGTCTGGCGGTACGCCACCGCCACCGGCACCTGGACGGACATCAGCCCCGTCGCCGAGGCCGACACCTACTACGGCTTCAGCGGACTCACCGTCGACCGGCAGAACCCCGGCACCGTCATGGTCTCCGGCTACAGCTCCTGGTTCCCCGACACCCAGATCTTCCGCTCCACCGACAGCGGCGGCAGCTGGACCAGGGCCTGGGACTACACCTCGTACCCGAACCGCGCCGACCGCTACACGATGGACGTCTCCTCCGTGCCCTGGCTGACCTGGGGCGCCGACCCGGCCCCGCCCGAGCAGACCCCGAAGCTCGGCTGGATGACCGAGGCCCTGGAGATCGACCCCTTCGACTCGAACCGCATGATGTACGGCACCGGCGCCACCGTGTACGGCACCCAGGACCTCGGCAAGTGGGACACCGGCACGAAGTTCACCATCCGGCCCATGGTCCGGGGCCTTGAGGAGACGGCCGTCCTCGACCTGGCCTCTCCGCCCTCCGGGGCCCCGCTGATCAGCGCCCTCGGCGACATCGGCGGCTTCCGGCACACGGACCTCACCAAGGTCCCGTCGATGATGTTCACCGGCCCCAACTTCACCTCCACCACCAGCGTCGACTTCGCCGAGACCAAGCCCGACACCGTCGTGCGCGCCGGGAACCTCGACGGCGGCCCACGCGTCGCGTTCTCCACCGACAACGGCACCAACTGGCGGGCCGGCCAGGAACCTTCGGGCGTCACCGGCGGCGGCACGGTCGCCGCGTCGGCGGACGGCAGCCGCTTCGTCTGGAGCCCGGACGGTACGGGCGTCCAGACCGGCACCGGCAGCGCCTGGACGGCCTCCACCGGCGTCCCGGCCGGCGCGACCGTCGAGTCCGACCGCGTCGACCCGCTCACCTTCTACGCCGTCAAGTCCGGCACCTTCTACGCCAGTACGGACGGCGGTGCGAGCTTCACCGCCCGCGCCACCGGCCTCCCCGCCAAGGGCGACGTCCGCTTCAAGGCCGTCCCCGGCAGGAAGGGCGACCTCTGGCTCTCCGGCGGCGCCCCCGACGCCACCTACGGCCTCTGGCACTCCACCGACGGCGGCGTCACCTTCACCCGGGTCTCCGGGGTCGAGCAGGCCGACACCATCGGCTTCGGCAAGGCCGCCCCGGGAGCCACGTACCCCGCCCTCTACACGAGCGCGAAGATCGGCGGCGTACGCGGCATCTTCCGCTCCACCGACGCGGGCGCGAGCTGGGTCCGCGTCAACGACGACGCCCACCAGTGGGGCTGGACCGGCGGCGCGATCACCGGCGACCCCCGTGTCTACGGCCGGGTGTACGTCTCCACCAACGGCCGCGGCATCATCTACGGCGACACGAGCGAGACCGGCGGCGGTGACGGCGGCGGCACCACCGAGCCGCCCGCGCCCACCGGCGCCTGCAAGGTCGCGTACAAGGTGACCAACCAGTGGCAGGGCGGCTTCCAGGCCGACGTCACCCTCACCAACACCTCCACCACCGCCTGGACCGGCTGGAAGCTCGGCTGGGACTACCCGGCGGGCCAGCGCGTCGGCCAGATGTGGAACGCGACCCCCGTCCGGACGGGCACCGCCGTCACCGCCCAGAACGTCGGCTGGAACGGCGCCGTCGCCGCCGGAGCCTCCGCCTCCTTCGGCTTCACCGGCACCTGGACCGGCACCAACCCCGTACCGGCCGCCTTCACCCTCGGAGGTGCGACGTGCTCCGTCGCCTGATCACCGGCGCCGCCCTGCTCGCCGCGGTCCTCACGACCACCGCCACCCCCGCTTCGGCCGCCGACACCCCGCTGCGGGACCTCGCCGCGGCCCGCGGCGTCTACGTCGGCACCGCCGTCACCGCGGGGAAGCTCACCGGCGGGTACGCGGACGTCGCCGGGGCCCAGTTCGGCTCCCTCACCCCCGGCAACGAGATGAAGTGGGACTCCGTGGAGCCCGCGCGGGGCACGTACGACTGGACCGGCGCGGACCGCCTCGTCGCCTTCGCCGAGGCCCACGGCCAGCAGGTGCGCGGCCACACCCTCGTCTGGCACAGCCAGCTCCCCGGCTGGCTCACGAGCGGCACCTGGAGCGCCGCCCGGCTCCGCACCCTCATGACCGACCACATCACCGCCGAGGCCGGCCGCTACCGGGGCCGGATCGACCACTGGGACGTCGTCAACGAACCCCTGAACGAGGACGGCACCCTGCGTCAGTCCCTCTGGGGCGCGGCCCTCGGCGAGTCGTACATCGCGGACGCCTTCCGCGCGGCCCGCGCCGCCGACCCGGCCGCGAAGCTCTACCTCAACGACTACTCGACCGACGCCGTCGGCGCGAAGAGCGACGGCATGTACGCCCTGGTGAAGCGGCTCCTCGCGCAGGGCGTGCCGGTCGACGGGGTCGGCTTCCAGGCCCATCTCGTCCTCGGCCAGGTCCCCGCCTCCCTGGAGGCCAACCTGCGCCGCTTCGCCGAACTCGGCGTGGACGTGGCGATCACCGAGCTGGACATCCGGATGCCACTGCCCGCGACGGACGCGAAGCCGGCCCAGCAGAAGGCGGACTACGCCTCCGTCCTGCGGGCCTGCCTCGCCGTCACCCGCTGCGCGGGCGTCACGGTCTGGGGCTTCACCGACTCGGACTCCTGGATCCCGGACTTCTTCCCGGGCCAGGGCGCGGCGACGCCGTACGACGAGAACCTCGCACCCAAGCCCGCGTACGCCGGGATCGCCGAGACACTCGCCCCGGTGACCCCACCCGCCCCGGGTGTGTGTTCCGTCACATATGCCGTCACCAGTCAGTGGACGGGCGGTTTCACGGCCCAGGTCACCCTCCGGAACACGGGTACGGCCCCGCTGAACGGCTGGACGGTCCGCTGGACGCAGCCCGCCGGCCAGCGGGTCACCCAGGCGTGGAACGCGACGGTCGCCCAGGCCGGGGCGGAGGTGACGGCCTCGCACCTCTCGTACAACGCGACCGTCCCGCCGGGCGGCTCGGTCGCCTTCGGCTTCAACGGCTCCTGGTCGGGCACCAACCCGCCCCCGGCCGCCCCCGCCTGCACGCCGGGAACGTAGGAAAAGACTCAGGCCCCGGTTCTTTCGAACCGGGGCCTGAGCCATCAGGGTGAGTAACGGGACTTGAACCCGCGACATCCTGGACCACAACCAGGTGCTCTGCCAGCTGAGCTATACCCACCATGTCCGGCGGTGTTCCCGAAGGTTTCCCCGACCGGCCGAGAAGAAGTCTACAGGGTTCTGGAGGGTGCTCGCGCCCGCATTGATTCGGGGGCGCGAGCGGCCCTACGCGGAGGGGGTCATTCGGACGGTACGACGTGCCGGGCCGCGATCCGCTTCGCGGTCTCGGAGTCCGGGCCGGGCTGCGGGACGAAGACCGCCTCGCGGTAGTAGCGCAGCTCCGCGATGGACTCGCGGATGTCGGCGAGCGCCCGGTGGTTGCCGTTCTTCTCCGGACTGTTGAAGTACGCCCTCGGGTACCAGCGGCGGGCCAGCTCCTTGACCGAGGAGACATCGACGATCCGGTAGTGCAGGTGGCTCTCCAGGGCGGGCATGTCCCGGGCGAGGAAGCCGCGGTCCGTGGAGACCGAGTTCCCGCACAGGGGTGCCTTGCCGGGTTCCTTGACGTGCTCGCGGATGTACGCGAGGACCTGGGCCTCCGCGTCGGCGAGTGTGGTGCCTTCGGCGAGCGCGTCGAGGAGCCCCGAGGCCGTGTGCATCTGGCGCACGATCTCGGGCATGGTCTCCAGGGCCGCGTCCGGCGGGCGGATCACGATGTCCACCCCGTCGCCGAGCACGTTCAGTTCCGAGTCGGTGACCAGTGCGGCCACCTCGATGAGTGCGTCGTCCGTCAGCGAGAGCCCGGTCATCTCGCAGTCGATCCACACCATGCGATCGTTCATGCGTCCACCTTAGGGGCTCTTACCCCTGCCTGAGCAGGTCGAGCGGGCCGGAGCGGGCCGGAGCCCGGGCCCGAGGTGGCCGGAGCGGGCCGGAGCACAGGCCTGGGGAGGCCTGATCCGTCCCGGGGCACCTCTGGTCCGTCCCATGGGCACCCCTGATCCGTCCCCGGGCACGCCGACGGGCGCCCGGGGGAGGTGTCCCCGGACGCCCGTCGGTCCTGCGATGCGCCGCTTGTGGCCGCGCGGGTCTTCGGTTACGGCGCGCTGCGCTGGCCCGGGAGCGCCGGCCGCCCGGGGGCGTAGGCGTCGGACTGCGGCTTCCCCGGGTCCAGCGGGGAACCCGGGCGCCGGATGCCGGCCGCGACCTGGGCGGGCACGACCGGGTCGAGCACCGCCGTGACGGCATCGCCCTGCGGCCGCCGGGCGCGGTACGCCGCCCGGTAGGCGGCCGGCGAGGAGCCGAGCTGGCGCCGGAAGTGGCCGCGCAGCGCCACCGGGGACCGGAAGCCGCACCTGCCCGCGACCTCGTCGACCGAGTAGTCGGAGGTTTCGAGCAGCCGCTGCGCCTGGAGCACCCGCTGGGTGATCAGCCACTGGAGGGGGGCCGAACCCGTCAGCGAGCGGAACCGGCGGTCGAAGGTCCGCCGTGACATGTACGCGCGGGCAGCCAGGGTCTCCACGTCGAACTGCTCGTGGAGGTGCTCCAGCGCCCAGGCGACGACCTCGGCCAGCGGGTCGGCGCCGATCTCCTCTGGTAAAGACCTGTCGAGGTAGCGCTCCTGACCGCCGCTGCGCCGCGGCGGGACGACCAGCCGGCGCGCAAGGGCGCCCGCGGCCTCCGTGCCGTGGTCGGTCCGCACGATGTGCAGACACAGATCGATTCCGGCCGCCGTGCCCGCGGAGGTCAGTACGTCCCCGTCGTCGACGAAGAGCTCCCGGGGGTCCACATGGACCGACGGGTAGCGCTTGGCGAGCGTCGGCGCGTACATCCAGTGCGTGGTCGCCGGGCGGCCGTCGAGCAGACCGGCCGCGGCGAGCACGAACGCCCCGGTGCACAGACCGACGATCCGCGCACCCTCCTCGTGGGCGCGGCGCAGCGCTTCGAGCGCCTCCGGCGGTGGCGGCGAGGTGATCGACCGCCAGGCCGGGACGACGACGGTGCCCGCGCGGCCGATGGCCTCCAGGCCGTACGGCGCGGTCAGTTCGAGTCCACCGGTGGTCCGCAGCGGTCCGTCCTCACCGGCGCAGACGAGCAGCCGGTAGCGGGGCACTCCGGCGTCCTGCCGGTCGATGCCGAAAACGGAGAGCGGGATGGAGCTCTCGAAGATGGGGCCGCCACTGAACAGCAGCACCGCGACGACTTCGCGACGGCGGCGCCCGGTCAGCTTCCGTGCGGCCTCCGGTGCGGTGGAGTCCTGGCTCATGACGCTAAGCCCCCCTCGGTGTTCGCGTCTCCCTGGTCGTGTCGCTCCTGCACGTTTCCCCTCGGTTTTGCACGAGACCCCAGTCTTCGGTACCCATGATCGAATCTACTGCGTCCGGTGGCGCCGGCGTGACAAGTTCTCCATCCGATGGATTGTCGACAAGGCCACTTGGCGTGAAGCGATCGATCGCGAAGTCTTCCGTCCGACGGCCCCCGGGGGAAGGGGTGGCGTGGCGAACGCCCCCGTACGCGGGGGGTGCGAGCCCTTGTGGCGGGGCATTTTCGGGTGTCGGCAGCAGGGTTGGGCAACCGTTCCGCCAAGGACTCGCCGACGGATGGAAGTTGGCTGAAAACATATGGGCTCGGGTGTACGAACCTGTCAACTCCAGGAGGGGCGGGCCCGGTCGACGCCCCGATTCGGACCGATTTACCCCCCCTAGCCGCGCCGCCTGCCGCGGACGGGCCGGCCGCGCAGCCCGCGCTCCGAGCGGCGCAGCAGCACCCGGCAGGCCGCCGTCACCGCGACGAGGCCGAGGGCGGCCCCGGCGGCCCCGCCGAGCGAGCTGCCGTAGACGACCAGGACCACCGGGACCAGCACGCAGCAGAAGACCGCCCAGCGGACGACGTCGTCGGCCTGGTCCGCCGCGCCCGCGCCGGCCCCGGCGCGCGGGACCGCCCCCGCCGCTCCCGGACCGTTGCCCGGATCCGGGTCCGCGGGGGCGGCCGGGCCGAGGACGGGTGCCCGGCGGCGGCCGCGGGGCACGGCGAGCACGGCGGTGGGGGCGGTGGAGGTCTGGCCGGCGGCGGTCGATGGTGCGGGCACGGGCGGTCTCCCTGCGACGGTGGGCTGGACCTGTGGCAACGAGAAGCGGAACGCTGCGGTCACTCTCGGCGACGTCCGTTTGGCCCCCGTACGGACGCCTGTAGGGCACAACCGGCATTGCCAGATCCCGAGCCGCTCGGGCATGCTCCCTGGAACGCCACGCGTGAGCGGGGCGCACGCCGGGGAGTGGCACGGCGGGCTCTGGGCAGGAGAGGAGTGTCGCCGTACCCTTGGGGGTATGGGCTTGGGAAGATGATTCCCGGACACAGCTCCGCCGCCACCCGTTGTTCCGTCCCCTCCGTTTCCCGTCCCTTCCCACGAGGACCCTCTTCGCCGAGACACCGATGGCCGGTCACGAATTCCCCGAACCCGCGGACCGCAAGCGCGTCGCCGATTCCACGGTCGACCCCCTCGCGGTCGAACAGCCA
This sequence comes from Streptomyces sp. NBC_00250, assembly GCF_036192275.1. Taxonomy (NCBI): domain Bacteria; kingdom Bacillati; phylum Actinomycetota; class Actinomycetes; order Kitasatosporales; family Streptomycetaceae; genus Streptomyces; species Streptomyces sp. NBC_00250. The sequence continues at coordinate 5,857,769 of NZ_CP108088.1, forward strand.
CGTCACGCCTGCGACCCGGCCTTCCGGCACGGTGTCGTCGTCGGCTTCGACGGATCCACGTCCAGTGAGCGCGCCCTCGCGTACGCCATCGGCATGGCCAGGCGTTCCGGCTCGGGCCTGATCATCGTGCACGTGGCCAACCGGCTGCCCACCACGGTGTGGGCCGGCTGCGAGCCCCCCGTCTTCGTCGACGTGCCCGACCACCGCACCGAGGTCCTCGGTCTGGAGCTGGCCTGCGCCGAGCATCTCTCCGAGGTGCCCTGGATCCTCGTCGAGCGCGGTGGGGACATCTGCCACGAGCTGGAGGAGGTCGGCCGCGAGTACTCGGCCGACGCGATCGTGGTCGGCTCCACGCACGGAATCGTCGGCCGGATCTTCGGCTCGGTGGCCGGCCGGCTCGCGCGCCGCGCCAAGCGGCCCGTGATCGTCATCCCGTAACGCTCCCGGACGCCGTTTTCGGACGCCGCCCCGCGGAAGCCGCCCCATCGGCGCCGCTCCCGGACGCCGCCCCCGTCTCGTACGGCCCGTCAGGTGTTTCTCCCAACTGCCGTCATCCGGCCATAAATTCAGCCTCTCGTAGGTGAATTGTGCGCTTGTGAAGGGTACATAAGGGTCACCGGAACACAGCAGCTCACGCAGGACACCTGCGCATCTGAAGGGAGCCCGCCGTGGACAACGAAGTCGCCGCGGGAAACACCACCTCCACTCTCGGCAACCTCGCACTCGGACTGACCCTGTTGGCCTTCGGCCTGGGCGGTACGGGTGTCATCGACAACGTCGCGGCAGCGGATGCCGCGGGCCTCGCCACCTGGGTCGGCGGGGTGACGCTCTTCCTCGTCGGCCTGCTCGCCCTCCGTGCGGGCGACAAGGGCGAGGGCACGGCGTTCGCGGCGCTCGGCGCCTTCTGGTTCACCTGGGGAACCGCGGCCGGCGGCGGCGCCTCGGCCGACGCCGTGGGCGTCTTCCTGCTCCTGTGGGCGCTCCTGGCGCTCACGCTGACCATGGCCGCCAAGGGTGGCGGCATGTTCGGACAGGGCGTGTACGGGCTGCTGTTCGTCGCGCTCCTGCTGCTCGGCATCGGGGCGCTCGCCGACAACGGCGGGCTCGCGAAGGCGGGCGGCTGGGTGGCGGCGGTCGCCGGCCTGATCGCCTGGTACGGCGCCACGGCGGCGGTCGCGGGCTGGCCGACCGCACTCGGACGGGCGAGCCGCAGCGCGGCGGCGGCGAGCTGACCGTACGAGACGGCGAAAAGGTGAAAAGCGGTCCCCGTGCACCTGGGATGCACGGGGACCGCTTTCGTGTCCGGTCGAACCGTCGGGGGACAGGCCCGGCGGCGCGGCTCGGGGGGACAGGCCCCGAGGTCGCTGCTACTCGACCGTGACGGACTTGGCCAGGTTGCGCGGCTTGTCGATGTCGCGGCCCATGGCGAGCGCCGTGTGGTAGGCGAAGAGCTGGAGCGGGATGCCCATCAGGATCGGGTCCAGCTCGTCCTCGTTCTTCGGCACGACGATGGTGTGGTCGGCCTTCGCCTGCGGCTGGTGCGCGACCGCGAGGATGCGGCCGCTGCGGGCCTTGATCTCCTCCAGGGCGGCGCGGTTCTTCTCCAGCAGGTCGTCGTCGGGGACGATCGCGACCGTCGGCAGGGCCGGCTCGATGAGGGCGAGCGGGCCGTGCTTCAGCTCGGAGGCCGGGTAGGCCTCGGCGTGGATGTAGGAGATCTCCTTGAGCTTCAGGGAGGCCTCCAGGGCGACGGGGTAGCCCCGCACGCGGCCGATGAACATCATCGACTGGGCGCCGGCGTACTCCGCGGCGATCTTCTTGATCTCGTCCTCGGTCTCGAGGATCTCCTGGATCTGCGCGGGCAGCTTGCGCAGGCCCTCGATGATCCGCTTGCCGTCGGTGACGGACAGGTCGCGGATGCGGCCCAGGTGCAGGGCGAGCAGCGCGAAGGCGGTGACCGTGTTGGTGAAGCACTTGGTGGAGACGACGCAGACCTCGGGGCCGGCGTGGACGTACACGCCGCCGTCGGCCTCGCGGGCGATGGCGGAGCCGACCACGTTGACCACGCCGAGGACGCGGGCGCCCTTGCGCTTCAGCTCCTGGACGGCGGCGAGGACGTCGTAGGTCTCGCCGGACTGGGAGACGGCGATGTAGAGGGTGTCGGGGTCCACGACCGGGTTGCGGTAGCGGAACTCCGAGGCCGGCTCGGCGTCGGCGGGGATGCGGGCCATGGACTCGATGAGCCCGGCGCCGATGAGGCCGGCGTGGTACGAGGTGCCGCAGCCGAGGATCTTGATGCGGCGGATGGTGCGGGCCTCGCGCGGGTCCAGGTTCAGGCCGCCCAGGTGCACGGTGGAGAAGCGGTCGTCGATGCGGCCGCGCAGCACGCGGTCGACCGCGTCGGGCTGCTCGGAGATCTCCTTGTGCATGAAGGTGTCGTGGCCACCCATGTCGTACGAGGCGGCCTCCCACTCCACGGTCTCCGGGGTGGCGGTGGTGGTCGCGCCCGAGGTCGTGTACGTGCGGAAGTCGTCGGCCTTCAGGGTGGCCATCTCGCCGTCGTCGAGGGTGACGACCTGGCGGGTGTGGGCGATCAGGGCGGCGACGTCGGAGGCGACGAGCATCTCCTTCTCGCCGATGCCGAGGATGACCGGCGAGCCGTTGCGGGCCACGACGATGCGGTCGTTGAAGTCGGCGTGCATCACGGCGATGCCGTAGGTGCCCTCGATGACCTTGAGCGCCTCGCGGACCTTCTCCTCCAGGCTCTCGGCCTGGGAGCGGGCGATGAGGTGGGTGATGACCTCGGTGTCCGTCTCGGAGGCGAAGACGACGCCGTCGGCCTCCAGCTTGGCGCGGAGCTCCTGGGCGTTGTCGACGATGCCGTTGTGGACGACGGCGACCTTGTTCTCGGGGTCCAGGTGCGGGTGCGAGTTGACGTCGCTCGGCGCGCCGTGGGTGGCCCAGCGGGTGTGGGCGATGCCGGTGGTGCCGGTGAAGCGCTTGGGGACACGGGCTTCGAGGTCACGGACGCGACCCTTGGCCTTCACCATCTTCAGGCCGGAGGCCTTCGGGCTGGTGACGACCATGCCGGCCGAGTCGTATCCCCGGTACTCCAGACGCGCCAGGCCCTCAAGGAGCAGGGGGGCGACGTCGCGCTTTCCGATGTAACCGACAATTCCGCACATAAAGGTGAAACCCCTCCAGGTCAGTGGATGTTCTCGGCCGTCCGGGTGGTCCGGCGTGCCCTCGGCCGTGTCAGCCGTAGACGATGCGGCGCAGCTGCCGGAGCGAGAGCTCCGGTGGCGCCACGGCCCGGTGTGGCAGTTCGGCCGCGATCCGTTCGAAGATCTCGGTGTTCACGGCCCCGCCGGACTGCAGTTCGCGATGGCGGCGGCGGACGAACTCCTCGGTCGTCTCGTCGAAGTACGCCAGCACGTCGAGCACCACCCGGGCGGCCTCACCGCGCTGGAGCGCGGTGCTGCGGACCAGGTGGTCGATGAGGTCGTCGTGCGACGGGCGGCGTTCGAGCACCCGTGAATACTGAGGTGTTCCGCGTCCTTTCGCAAGAATCCTGCCCGATATCGGGCAAGCATGCCATGATCCACCCGGATTCGGCGGCGATTGGTCCAGACCTTGACCGATGGGGGCCCCGACGGTACGCATGGTGACGGTTCGGATATACAACTCGACAGACGCGTCCAACGCCCGAAGGGGAGCATGCCTGTGAGCCAGCGCCGAAGGATCCCGCGCCTGATCGGATCCCTGCTCCTGGTCGCCGCCGCCGGGGTCGGCTGCGGCGAGGCCGCCGCCGACAGCACGACCGACGACAAGAGCGGCGACGGCAGGACCGCCGCCGCCGAGCCCGAGGTCCGCCCGCTCGGCCGCATCGTGCCCGTACCCGCCTCCGTCACCCCCGAGGGCGAGCCCTACACCCTCACCCCCACCACCCGCATCGGCGTGGACAGCACCCGCCCCGAGACCCGGGAGCTCGGCCGCTACCTCGCCGGACTGCTCCGCCCCGCCACCGGCTTCCCGCTGCCCGTCGTCGACGACCCCGCCGCCGGCGGCGGCATCCGGCTCCGGCTCAGCCCCGACGACACCGCGCTCGGCGACGAGGGCTACCGGCTCAGCTCGACCCCCGACGGCCTCACCCTCACAGCCCGCGAACCCGCCGGCCTCTTCCGCGGCGTCCAGACCCTGCGCCAGCAGCTGCCCTCCGCCGTCGAGCGCAAGAGCGTCCAGACCGGCCCCTGGAAGATCGCGGGCGGCACGATCACCGACACCCCGCGATACGGCTACCGGGGCGCCATGCTCGACGTCTCCCGCCACTTCTTCACCGTCGACGAGGTGAAGCGGTACATCGACCAGCTCGCGCTCTACAAGGTCAACACCCTCCACCTGCACCTCTCCGACGACCAGGGCTGGCGCATCGCCGTCGACTCCTGGCCCCGGCTCACCACCCACGGCGGCTCCACGGAGGTCGGCGGCGGCCCCGGCGGCTACTACACCAAGGAGCAGTACAAGGAGATCGTCCGGTACGCCGCCTCCCGCTACCAGGAGGTCATCCCCGAGATCGACCTCCCCGGCCACACCAACGCCGCCCTCGCCTCCTACGCCGAACTCAACTGCGACGGCGTCGCCCCGGAGCTCTACACCGGCACCAAGGTCGGCTTCAGCTCCCTCTGCGTCCCGAAGCCCGTCACGTACGACTTCGTCGACGACGTGATCCGCGAGATCGCCGCGCTCACCCCCGGCCGGTTCATCCACATCGGCGGCGACGAGGCGCACTCCACCAGCCACGCGGACTACGTGACCTTCATGGACAAGGTGCAGCCGGTCGTCGCCAAGTACGGCAAGAAGGTCGTCGGCTGGCACCAGCTGACCGGCACGACCCCGGCGGAAGGCGCCCTCGTCCAGTACTGGGGCCTCGACCGCACCCCCATGGAGGAGAAGGAGCGGGTCGCGGCCGCCGCGCGGGGCGGCGCCGGGCTGATCCTCTCGCCCGCCGACCGCACGTACCTCGACATGAAGTACACCAAGGACACCGAGCTCGGCCTCGCCTGGGCGGGCTACGTGGAGGTCCGGAAGTCGTACGACTGGAACCCGGCCACCTATCTGCCGGGCGCGCCGGAGAGCGCCGTCCGCGGCATCGAGGCGCCCCTGTGGACGGAGACCCTGGCCACCACGGACGACCTGGACGTCATGGCCTTCCCGAGGCTGCCGGGCGTGGCGGAGCTGGGCTGGTCGTCGGCGGAGAGCCACGACTGGGAGACGTACAAGGTGCGGCTCGCGGAGCAGGCCCCGCGGTTCGACGCGCTGGGCATCGACTACTACCGCTCGCCGGAGGTGCCCTGGCCGGCGGAGTAGCCCGTCCGTACGCGCGGAACGCCCGGCCGGGTTTCCTGGCCGGGCGTTCCGTGTGTGGTGCGACGATCAGGGGGCGCCGAACTCGTCGTCCTCGGGTGCGCGCCGTGCGCGTATCCGGCGCGACGGTTCGACGACTGCATGCGCAGGGGGGACGGTCTCCGCGGCCCGCTGCATGGACGGCGGCTGCAACCTGGCGGTTCGTCACTGCGCCGAGGGGCTCGCCTCCGGAGCCGCCGAGCAGCCCAACTCCTTCTTGGCGAAGACCAGATACTTCTTCGTCAGTTCGGTGAGGAGGCGTCGTGCCTTCGGGACGTCGTCTCGAATGGTGGCGGAGAGGTGGAGCTCGATCTTGTCCCGGGAGTCGGGCTTCTCGCAGAAGAAGTACGTCACCGTCCCCGAGTTCCAGATCAGGCCCTGTTCACCCACGTCGAGCGGGGCGCCTCCGGCCTTCTCCCAGGTGCTCCAGTCCAGGTCGAAGGCCCCGGGCTCCCGGTCCGCGGTGGCCATGAAGTGGTTGTTGCCGTCGAGGTAGACGACACAGGTCGCCGATTTCCTGATTCCGTACAGCACGAAGGGCGTCCGTGCATCAGAACTGACCCTCTCCCCGTCGGGCAGGAAAGGATCCACCTCCGAACCCGCGAACGCGCCCCAGCACAACCGTGCCGGGACCTCCGCCCTCCGCTTCTCCGGAGGCGAGGAACAGCCGCTCAGCAAGGCCACACCGACAAGGGCGGCCGTGCCCGCAGCGACCACCCGCATACGCTGCCCGCTCACCTAGTGTCCCCTTTCCGTGGCCACCAGGTCCCGCCCGATGGAATGAGCCGCTGCCGTCTTCGTCGACGCCACGCCTTGGAGGTCCTTGATGTCCGTGGCAGTCAGATCCGTATCACGCGCAGCGGCCGCCACCGCGGCCGAGGCGGACGCCTTCGCCGCCTTCTCGGCGTCGGCGTAACCATCGGACGACTCCCGGCGGGACTCATCCGCCTTGTCCTGTTTACCGGTCTCCAGCACCGACTCCGTCACGTCCTCCTGGATCCAGCCCACCACGTCGCCCGCCAGCGGAAGCATCTCCAGGTACTTGGCTCCGGCCGCGGAGATCACGCGGTTGACCCACTTGGCCTCCTCCGCCGCGGCCTTGTTGAACTCCTCGTCCTCGTGGAGCTGGTTCTCGTGGACGGCCTGGGCCCGTGCCTCCGACATGATGCCCGCGATCTCGCCGCCCGGGTGCACGGCGTTGCCGATGGCCGCGTCGAGTTCGCTGTGTTCGGCACGGTGCGTCAGGACGTCGTGGACCAACGCCGTCGTGTACGCCTGCTGCGCGCTGGTGATCGCGCCGTAGGCGCTCGGGTCCTGGCCCACCGCGCCGAGGAAGCGGGCCATCTGGGACTTGTCGAGTTCGGCCGCCGCGCCGAACGGCTTGATCATGTCGGCCCCGTTCTCCGCCGACGCCTGGAAGTCCGGCATGTACTCGGCCGCCATCCGGCCGAAGTGGCCGGACAGCTCCCGCAGCGGAGCGGGGTCGTCGCCGGGCTTCTCCACGACCAGCTCCGGGTTCTCACCGATCTTGGCCACGACGCGCTCCAGGACGTCGGCCATCGCCTGGGTGTGCTTCACCGGCGTCTCGTCCAGGTCGCCCGGGGGACGGTGGGTGACGGCGGTCTCCAGGGCGTCGCCCACCGCGGCCTGCGCCCCGTCGCCCCCTCCCAGGGACTGCGCGTCGTACCAGTCGACGGCCGGCCGCTGGTCGAGCATGTAGTCGACCATGCCCCGTGGCTTGCCGTGCACGCCGTCGACGGCGTTGTCGGCCTTCGTGACGATGCCGTCCCCGTTGCTGTCCTGACGCACGGGCTCGTTGAAGAAGGCCGTGGCCGCCTCCGGGTTGTTGCTCAGAGCCTCCATCAGACCGGTGAGCGGGTAGAAGCCCTTGCCGCCCTCCTCACCGAGGTTGAGCCTCTGCTCCATGTTGTGCGGCAGACCCCATTCCCAGGCCTTGGGGTCCTTACGGTCCATCGCGACCATGTCCCGGCCGACGCCGGTCAGGAACTCCGTGTCGTAGGTGCCCTCGCGCAGCAGCGCACCCAGCGCCTGGTAGCCGTACACGCGCGAGTTGACTCCGGAGATGCCGGTGATGTCCATCTCCTTGCGGCCCGCCCGCATCAGGTCGGCGGTCCATGCCGCGTCGAGGTGCCCGGGAGTGCTCTTCTGGGTGGCCAGGCCGAGGATGTTCCCCATGTCGCCCTGGATGCCGGCGACGAGCGCGGCCCGGTCCTGTCCCGCGGGGCCGAGTCCGGTCGAGTCGAGGGACAGCCTCGCGTACGACTGCAGAGTGCCCTCCGGGCCGATTCCCCGGTAGAACGACACCGCGAACTCGGGATCGTTGCGGTTGTCGTCGAGCACTTCCTCCAGCTCGCGCAGGGCTTCCACATTGCGCGCGGTCCCGCCGTCGCCGGTGACCTGCTTCATCAGGGTGGCGGCCCGGTCGGCCTGCTCCTGGTCGAGCGTCCGGTACTTCGGGGCACGGAAGTCGTGCTCGTCGGGGCTGTTGGCCCGCAGAGCCCGCGCGAGTGAGTCGTCGGCGTCCGCCGCGTCCTCCACGAGTCTGTCGACGCGTTGCTGCATGGCCACGATCTTGGCCTTCTCGCGCTGAACGGCACCCTCGTAGTCGGGGTCGTTGTGCCACTCGCGGTAGTGGTTCGCCAGCGGGTCGGCTGCACTGACCTTGCCCTCGCTGTCGACCCGCAGTCCGGCAGCGGGAGCTTCCTCCTCGACGATCCGCCTGAGCGCGTCGCGCACCGCTTTGATGGTGGTGTGCCCGTCGGCGAGGATCTGGTGCATGCCCTTCGCCGCTGCGGCGGCGTCCGCGAACTCCTTCGCGGTCTTGTCGACGAAGGGCTTGGTGACCTCGGCGTTGACACCGCGCCAGTCCGCCTTGTGCGCCTTGGTCCGCATGCCCGTACTCGCGTCCTCGGCCAGCTTGTCCAGCTTGCCCGTCATCTCCGACCAGGCGTCCGCGGCGCTCTTCAGCTTCTCCAGGGGGGCGTGGTAGACATCGTCGAATCGCGGTTCCGTCATGGTTCGGCTGCCTCTAGGAGAAGTGTCGGCTGATGGTGGCCACGGAGAGCGATGCGGCGATGTCCTGCTCTTCCTTGGCGTGGGAGGCGGCCGAGTAGTCCAGGTGGTTGGAGATCTGCGCGCAGGCGTCGAGAAGGGTGCGGAGCTGGGTGTTCCAGCGGTCGTGAACGGTGAGCAGCGCCGAGCCGCTGCCGAAGTTTCCGTTCGTCAGCGCGATCGCCGCGTCGAAGGTCCCCGGCCGTGCGTGGTCCCCGTCCTTCGCGAGCCGTTCACGAAGGACGTAGGCGTCGCCGCCGATGGCGCCGAGTTCATCCGAAGACACGCTCAGATCGGCGTTGCCGGCACCACCCGGGCCTCCGGCCGACGGGGCCGCCTGATTGAGTCGCATCCGGGCGTTGTCCGTCGCGGCGGCCTTGTCGACCGCCCACTCCTCGTCGAACGACATGCCGCGCCTCATCCCCTCGGTCCCCGTCAGGTGCTGCCGGGGAGCGATGCTAATCGGACGAACGCTCGGGGCCGCCCGCGGTAGGGCGGTTTCCGGCCGCACGGCCCCGGGGTCGTGCGGGGAGTCGCCGTCGTGCGGCCGAGTTCCTTGGCGCCGCTGCCCAGCGTGGCGTCTTTCGCCTCTCGGAGCGTGGCCCGGATGTGTCCCCCGCTACGGCTTCGGCCGGGGAACACATCCGTTGCTGCCGAGGCCGCAGGGTGGTCCGGTACATGTCGGGCAGATCGAGACGTCCGTCGTTACGCGAACCGCGCGATCGGGTTCACCAGGTCGCCGACCAGCTGGAGGGCCGCCGACGGGTCCGACAGGTCGACCATCTGCTTGTTGTTGCGGAGCTGGAGGCGGTTGAGGGCCGAGAGGGCGAAGGTCTCCGCGAACATGTCGTACTGGGCGAAGCGGTCCGCCAGTTCCGGCTTCGACTGCTCGTAGCCGCGCACGCACTCCGCGACCGTCCGCCAGAAGGTGTCCTCGTCGAGGACGCCCTCCGTGGCGAGCGTCGCCGCCAGGAAGCGGAAGAAGCAGTCGAAGACGTCCGTGAAGACCGAGAGGAGCTTCATGTCCTCCGGGATGTCCGCACGGACCCGTTCCACCGCCGGAGGCAGGACGGCCGCCGGATCCATGACGACGATCTCCTCGGCGATGTCCTTGAAGATCGCCCGCGACACCGTGCCGCGCTCGTCGAGGACCAGGATCACGTTCTCGCCGTGCGGCATGAACGCCAGGTCGTACGCGTAGAAGCTGTGCAGGACCGGGAGGAGGTACGCGTCCAGGTAGCTGCGCAGCCAGACCGAGGCCTCCAGGCCCGACTCCTTGATCAGCGCGCCCGCGAACGACGCGCCCGCGTGGTCCACGTGGAGGAGGGAGGCCATCGTCGCGAGCCGCTCGCCCTCGGCGAGGGTCGGCACCGGCGACTCCCGCCAGAGCGCCGCCAGCATCTTGCGGTACGGCGAGTAGCGGTCCGTCGCCGCCTCGTACTCCAGGTGCCGGTAGCCGACGGCCGCCCGCTCGCGGATGATCGAGAAGCGGGCCGACCGGAAGGTCGCGTCCGACTCGATCAGGGTGTGCAGCCAGTCGTTGATCGCCGGGGTGGCCTCCATGTAGGCGGCCGAGAGGCCCCGCATGAAGCCCATGTTGAGGACCGAGAGCGCCGTCTTCACGTAGTGCTTGGCCGGGTCCGTCGTGTTGAAGAACGTACGGATCGACTGCTGCGCCAGATACGTGTCGTCGCCCGCGCCCAGGTACACCAGGCGCTGCTGCGCGACCTCGGCGGCGAAGGTGACGGACAGCTTGTTCCACCACTGCCAGGGGTGGGCCGGCATGAGGAGGTAGTCGGCCAGGTCCAGGCCGCGCGCCTTCAGCGTCTCGGCGAACCCGTCCACCGTCGCGTCGCCCAGCTCCGCGCGGACGAACGTCTCGTAGTCGATGCCCGCGCCGGCCGTGAAGGTGGTGCGGTCGCGCCGCGCCGCCAGCCAGATCAGGTGGATCTCGCTCGCGGCCTCGGGGGCGTACGCGCGGAACTCGTCGACGCCGAAGCCGAGCCGGCCGTTGTTGGCGACGAAGCAGGGGTGGCCCTCGGTCATCCCGGTCTCGATCGCCTGGAAGCCGCCGTGGGTCAGCTCGGAGGAGGTGACCGGCTCCTTCGTCGCCTTGAACGCCGTACCGGCGAGCGTGGAGGAGATCTCCTCCAGGTAGACCGGCAGGACCTCGTCGCTCAGGCCGAGGGCGCCGCGCAGCTCGGTGATGAACTGGAGCGCGTCCAGCGGGAGCTGCTCGTCGCCGCGGTGGCGGCTGATCGAGTCGGGGTAGACCTGCCAGTGGTCGAGGGCGTACCGGTCCGCGGTGAAGCGGTACTCGGTGGCGCCGTCGTCCGACAGGACCGCGTAGCGGCTCTCGCCGAGCTCGCGCGGGTCGAGGAGCCGCTCGTGGGTGAACTCCGCGAGGCCCTTGCGGATCAGCGCGCGGTTGGCGTCCGCCCAGAGCTCGGGGGTGAGGTGGGCGACGGGGTTCGTCACATCGGCGGTGCTCATACGGCGGCTCCCACGGCGGCCTCGAACTGCTCCCGGGTGCAGAAGCTCAGCAGGGCCTTCTTCTCCGGCTTCTGGATCTCCCGCTCGGGCACGAAGCCGACGGCCTCGTTGAGCGCGTGGACGGCCTTGTTGGACACGTCCGGCTCGACGACCACGCGGGCGGTCGCCGGGTCGGCGAACAGCTCCGCCATCACGGCGGTGATGACCTTGCGGGTGAAGCCGTGCACGGGGGTGTCGGTCGGGGCGACGAGGAAGTGCATGCCGACGTCGCCGGGCTGCGGGTCGTAGAGCCCGACCAGCTCCAGGTGGGCGGGGTCGTAGCGCTCCATGAGGATCGCGGGCGTCCCGTCGACCAGGCCGATGAACGCCTCGTGGTGCGGGTGCGCGGCGAAGGCCGTGTACTCGCGCACGACGTCCTCGACGCTCGCGTCCTGCATCATCCAGAAGGCGGCCTTGGGGTGGGTGACCCAGGCGTGGAGCAGCTCCGCGTCCTTGAGGGGATCGAGCGGGCGGAAGCGGACGGTCATGCGGCGAACTCCTGGAAGGCGATGGTCTTCTCGACGGGGTAGTACTCGTAGCCCAGCATCGCCCCGATGATGTACGCGTTGCGGTACGCCCCCATGCCGAGGTCGGGCGAGGTGATCGAGTGGGTGTGCACGGAGGCGTTCTGCACGAAGACCCCGCGGCCGGTCGTGTCGATCGCGTAGTTGCGGGCCACGTCGAAGCGGCCCTGGCCGTCCCAGTTGAGGCGGTCGCGGACCGGCTCCAGGAAGGCGGGGACGGTGTACTTGTACCCGGTGGCGAGGATCAGGCCCTCGGTGTCCAGGGTGAAGTCCTTCTCCTGCTCCTCCTGGCGGAAGCCGAGGGTGTACGTGCCGCTGGTGTCGTCGTACGCGGCGGCGTGCAGCGCGGAGTTGGTGAGGAGCCTGGTGGGCACGGGGCCGTCGAGGTTCTTCTGGTAGAGCAGGTCGAAGATGGCGTCGATCAGCTCGCCGTCGATGCCCTTGAAGAGGCCCTTCTGCTGGGTCTCCAGGCGGTAGCGGGTCTGCTCGGGCAGCGCGTGGAAGTAGTCCACGTACTCCGGGGAGGTCATCTCCAGGGTGAGCTTGGTGTACTCCAGCGGGAAGAACCGCGGGGAGCGGGTCACCCAGTTCAGCTTGTACCCGTGGACGTCGATCTCGCTGAGCAGGTCGTAGTAGATCTCGGCGGCGCTCTGGCCGCTGCCGACCAGGGTGATCGACTTCTTCTTCTGCAGCTCCTCCTTGTTCGGGAGGTAGCGCGAGTTGTGGATCAGGTCGCCGCCCAGGCCCCGGCAGGTCTCGGGGACGTACGCCGGGGTGCCGGTGCCGAGGACCAGACGGCGCGAGCGGAACGTTTCTCCGGCCTCGGTGGTCACCACGTACACCTCGGTGGCCTCGTCGAACGTCACGTTCGCCACGGTCGTCGAGAAGCGGATCGAGGAGAGGCGCCCGGCGGCCCAGCGGCAGTAGTCGTTGTACTCGGTCCGCAGCGGGTAGAAGTTCTCGCGGATGTAGAACGAGTACAGTCGGCCCTTGTCCTTCAGGTAGCTGAGGAAGGAGTACGGCGAGGTCGGGTCGGCCATCGTGACCAGGTCCGACATGAACGGGGTCTGGAGGTGGGCGCCTTCGAGGAACATCCCCGAGTGCCACTCGAAGTCGGGCTTCGACTCCAGGAAGAGGCCGTTCAGCTCGTCGATCGGCTCGGTCAGGCAGGCGAGTCCGAGGTTGAACGGACCGAGCCCGATGCCGATGAAGTCGTGGATCTCGGTCGTCTCAGGCGTGGACAAGGGTCTCTCCCAGGTACTGCTCGGCGTAGCCGGCGATCAGATCGAGGACGGCGGCGATGTCGGCCGCGGTGGTCTCGGGGTTGAGCAGGGTGAACTTGAGGTACTGGCGGCCGTCGACCTTGGTGCCGGCGACGACGGCCTCGCCGGAGGCGAACAGGGCCTTGCGGGCGTGCAGGTTGGCCCGGTCGACGTCCTCGGGGGACGCGACGTTCTCCGGGATGTAGCGGTAGACGAGGGTGGAGATCTGCGGCTCGACCACGACGTCGTAGCGCGGGTCGGCGGCGAGCAGCGCGAAGCCCTCGGCGGCCAGGTCGCAGACCTCGTCGAAGAGCTGCCCGACACCGTCGGCGCCCATCACGCGCAGGGTCATCCACAGCTTGAGCGCGTCGAAGCGGCGGGTGGTCTGGAGGGACTTGTCGACCTGGTTGGGGATCTGCTCGGCGACCGTCCTGGCCGGGTTGAGGTAGTCGGCGTGGTAGGTCGCGTGCCGCAGGGCGGCTCCGTCGCGGACCAGGATCGCGGAGGAACTCACCGGCTGGAAGAAGGACTTGTGGAAGTCGACGGTGACCGAGTCGGCCCGCTCGATGCCCTCCAGGAGGTGGCGGCGGGTCGGGGAGGCGAGCAGTCCGCAGCCGTAGGCGGCGTCCACGTGCATCCAGGCGCCGTACTCGTCGGCCAGGGCGGCGATCTCGGGTAGCGGGTCGATGGAGCCGAAGTCGGTGGTGCCGGCGGTGGCGACGATCGCCATCGGGACGAGGCCCTCGGCGCGGCAGGCCTCCAGCTCGGCGGCGAGGACGACGGACTGCATCCGCTTGTCGCGGCCGACCGGGATGGAGATGACGGCGTCCATGCCGAGACCGAGGAGTTTCGCCGACTTCTGGACGCTGAAGTGGCTGCACTCGGAGGAGAAGATCCGGAGCTTCGACAGGTCGGCTGGTCCTTCCCACCCGCCCCGCCCGGCTGTCGCCTCCTCGCGGGCGAGGAGCAGGGCCTGGAGGTTGGACTGCGAACCGCCGCTGGTGAACACGCCGTCGGCGGCGGGGCCGAAGCCGATGCGGCCGTTGGTCCAGTCGATGAGCTTGCGCTCGATGAGGGTGGCGCCCGCGCTCTGGTCCCAGGTGTCGAGCGAGGAGTTGACCGCCGAGAGGACGGCCTCGCCGAGGACGGCCGGGATGACCACCGGGCAGTTGAGGTGGCCCAGGTAGCGGGGGTGGTGGAAGTAGACCGCGTCGCGGAGGTAGACGCTCTCCAGCTCGTCCAGGGCGGCGGAGGAGTCACCGAGCGGCTTGTCGAGGTCGACGGCGTCGATGACGGGCGCGAGCTCGGCGGGGGTCACTCCGGTGAACGGACCTCGCGTCGTGGCGAGTTTGTCCGCCACCCGCTCGACTCCTTCGGTGACGGAGCGCCGGTAGCTCTCCGCCGTGGCGTCGTTGAGCAGGTGCGAGCGCATGTGGGGGGCCTCCCGGTACGGGGCTCGGTCGCGCCCTCCGGACAGGGGAAAGGGGCGAGGGGCGACGCGGTGAAAACAAGGTTAGCCTAACCTAACTTTTCACCGCAACGGCCCCTCGCCCCTCAGGAGTCACGGCAGTTGGTGCGCGTATCGCCCGTAGTGTCCGGAACGGCGGCGTGTGACTCCGGCTACGCGTCTTCCTGGGTCTCGTCCGGAACCTCGCGCAGTGCGTCCTCGGACAGGCCCTTGCGCCAGTAGCCGACGAACGTCACCCGGCGGCGGTCGAGTTCACGGTCCCGCACGAAATGCCGGCGCAGCGCCTTCACCGCACCGGACTCGCCCGCGATCCAGACGTACGGGGCCTCCCCGGGCAGCTCGACCCCGCGCACCGCGTCCACGGCGGACGGCGCCCCCTCCTCGCGTACGAGCCAGGTGACGGTCGCGTCCGCCTGAGTCGCCAGTTCCGTACGGTCGCCGGAGTACGGCACTTCGAGGAACACCTGGGCGCGGGTCTCGGCCGGCAGCCACTCCAGGATCGCCGAGGCGGCCGGAAGGGCCGTCTCGTCCGCCCAGATCAGGACGGAGTCGGCGTCCTCGGGCAACCGGAAGCGGACACCGGTGTTCTCGGCGATCGCCGGGCCGAGGACGACCACCCGGTCGCCGGGGGTGGCCCGCGAGGCCCAGCGGCAGGCGGGGCCGCCGTCCTCGTGGATCGCGAAGTCGATGTCGACGGCGTTCTCGGCGTGCTCGGGCTCGGTGCGCTGCTCGCGGACGGTGTACGAACGCATCACGGCCCGCTCGTCGTCGGGCATCGCGCGCCAGGCGCCGAGGATCGCGTACATGTCCGGGTCGTCGAGCGGCGGCAGGGCGGGTGCGTCCTGGCCGGGGTGCGGCAGGAAGAGGGAGAGCGACTGGTCGCGGCCGC
Organism: Streptomyces sp. NBC_00250; assembly: GCF_036192275.1. Taxonomy (NCBI): domain Bacteria; kingdom Bacillati; phylum Actinomycetota; class Actinomycetes; order Kitasatosporales; family Streptomycetaceae; genus Streptomyces; species Streptomyces sp. NBC_00250. The sequence continues at coordinate 5,872,919 of NZ_CP108088.1, forward strand.
CGGCGGCGAAGTTCTTGAGCTCGTCCCCGGTGAAGGTGACGCGGACCAGGGACGGGCCGAGCCGCCGGGTCCGGTCCACCTGGAGGTGGAAGAACTGGAAGGGGGCGGTCTCGGAGTTCGTCATGAAAGGTAGGTTAGCCTAACCTCATAAACCCCTGTAAAGGGGGAGGGCCCGCCACCCCCTCGGGGTGACGGGCCCTCCTCGCCGGGTCGGCCGGGTCAGGCCTGCAGGCCCAACTCCCGCGCGATCAGCATCCGCTGGACCTCGCTCGTGCCCTCGCCGATCTCCAGGATCTTCGAGTCGCGCCACATGCGGGCCACCGGGTACTCGTTCATGAAGCCGTAGCCGCCGTGGATCTGGGTCGCCTCGCGGGCGTTGTCCACGGCCACCGTGGAGGAGTACAGCTTCGCGATCGCCGCCTCCTTCTTGAACGTCTCGCCGTGGACCAGTCGCGAGGCCGCGTCCCGCCAGCCGATCCGGGCCATGTGCGCCCGCATCTCCATGTCGGCGATCTTGAACTGGATGGCCTGGTTGTCGCCGATCGGTCGGCCGAAGGCGTGACGCTCCTTCGCGTACTTCACCGACTCGTCGACACAGCCCTGCGCGAGACCCGTCGCGAGCGCCGCGATCGCGACCCGGCCCTCGTCCAGGATCCGCAGGAACTGCGCGTACCCGCGGCCCTCCTCGCCCAGCAGGTTCTCCACCGGGACGCGGACGTCGTCGAAGGACAGCTCACGGGTGTCCGAGGCGTTCCAGCCGACCTTCGAGTAGGGAGCGGCGACGGTGAAACCGGGCGTGCCGGAGGGGACGATGATCGAGGAGATCAGCGGACGGCCGTCCGGCTTGCGGCCGGTGACCGCCGTGACCGTCACCAGACCCGTGATGTCCGTACCGGAGTTGGTGATGAAGCACTTCGAACCGTTGATGACCCAGTGGTCGCCGTCGCGCACGGCCGTCGTACGGGTCCCGCCCGCGTCCGAGCCGGCACCCGGCTCGGTCAGGCCGAAGGCGCCGAGCAGCTCGCCGGCGCAGAGCCGCGGCAGCCACTCGCGCTTCTGCTCGTCCGTACCGAAGAGGTACACGGGCATCGCGCCGAGCGAGACGCCCGCCTCCAGGGTGATCGCGACGGAGGAGTCGACCCGGGCCAGCTCCTCCAGGGCGATGCCGAGCGCCAGGTAGTCACCGCCCATGCCGCCGTACTCCTCGGGGAACGGCAGCCCGAACAGGCCCATACGGCCCATCTCACGGACGATCTCGTACGGGAACTCGTGCCGCTCGTAGTAGTCGCCGATCTTCGGCGCGACCACGTCGTGCGCGAACGCCTCGACGGTACGGCGGAGTTCCTCGTGCTCTGCGGAGAGCCGGTGGTCGAGGGACATGGGAATCGTCACTCCTTGTGGGAGAGGGCACGGACGGTACGGGAAGGGCTGGGCCTACCCAGCTGGTCTGCCATCCACGCGCTCGTGGCGGTGAGGCTGGCCAGATCGACCCCGGTCTCGATGCCGAGACCGTCGAGCATCCACACGAGATCCTCGGTGGCGAGATTGCCGGTCGCGCTCTTCGCGTACGGGCAGCCACCGAGGCCGCCGGCGGAGGCGTCGACGGTGGTGACTCCGTGGCGGAGGGCGGCGAGGGTGTTGGAGAGGGCCTGGCCGTAGGTGTCGTGGAAATGCACGGCGAGACGGGAGGTGGGGACGCCGGCGCCGTTGAGCGCCTGGAGCAGGTTCGTCACGTGCCCGGGGGTGGCGACGCCGATGGTGTCCCCGAGGCTCAGCTCGTCGCAGCCCATCTCGGCCAGGGCCTTGGTGACACGGACGACCTGCTCGACGGGAACGGCGCCCTCCCAGGGGTCGCCGAAGCACATCGACAGATAGCCGCGGACCTTCAGCCCCGCCTCTATGGCGCGGGTGACCGTCGGCGCGAAGAGGGCGAGGGCCTCGTCGACCGTCCGGTTGAGATTGGCCTTCGCGAAGGACTCGGTGGCCGACGCGAAGACGGCGATCTCGCGGACGCCGAGAGCGAGGGCGCGGTCGAGACCGCGCTCGTTCGGCACCAGCACCGGGAGGCGGACGGGGAGGTCACGGACGAGCGGGAACAGCTCCTCCGCGTCCGCCAGCTGCGGCACCCACTTCGGGTGCACGAAGCTGGTCGCCTCGACGGTGGAGAGCCCGGCGGCGGCGAGCCGCCGGATGAACTCCGCCTTGACGTCGGTCGGGACGGCGCCCTTCTCGTTCTGCAGCCCGTCGCGCGCACCGACCTCGTGGATCCGCACCCGCGTGGGCAGCGCGGGATCGGGCACGACCATGGGCAGTCCTGCGGCGGTCACGCGTCCTCCTCCTCGCGGGGCGTCACCACGGCCAGGATCTGGTCCATGGCGACGGTCGTACCGGGCGTGACGTCCAACTCGGTGACGGTGCCGGCGTGCGGGGCGGAGATGACGTGCTCCATCTTCATCGCCTCGACGACCAGCAGACTCTGCCCGGCCTCGACCTCGTCCCCGACGGCCACCTTGACGACGGTGACGGTCCCGGGCATGGGCGCGGCGAGCGTGTCCGCGCCACCGTGCCGGGCTCCGGAGAGCGCGGCGGCGACGGGGTCGTGATCCATGACGTGCCAGGAATCGCCGTCACGGCCGAGCCAGAGCCCGTCCGAGGAGGGGGCGACGGTGAAGCGGTGCGTGACGCCGTCGAGGTGGAAGGCGATCTCCTCCACCCCACCCCGCCCCGAGACCCTGCCGGGCGCCGGAGAGCCGCCGAGGAGCGCGGCGGAGGTCGCCACGGCCGCGTCGACCTCGGGCGCGCCCAGCAGCAGCTCGACGCTCGGCGCCTTGCCGCGTACGCGGATCGTCACCGGCTCGTGGCCCGGGACGCGGAAGTGGAGCGGCGTCCAGGCCGGTCGGCCGCCCAGGCGCCAGCCGCTTCCGGCGTCGAAGGGGTCCGTCCAGCCCGCGGCGACAGGCGCCGGCGGGAGGTGACGTACCAGCGCCGCCGCCGCGTACACCTCCTCCGGGACTCCCTCCGGGACCAGGCCTTCCGCGTCGCGCTCCACCAGGCCCGTGTCCAGGGCTCCCGACACCACGTCCTCGTGTGCCAACAGCCGCCGCAGGAATCCCGCGTTGGTCGGGACGCCCAGGGTGACCGTGTCCGCCAGGGCCGCGCGGAGGCGGCGGAGGGCGGTCCGGCGGTCCGGGGCGTGGACGATGACCTTGGACAGCATCGGGTCGTAGAGGGACGAGACCTCCGTGCCCTGCGACAGGCCCGAGTCCGTGCGGACTCCTTCGCCCGAGGGCTCGTTCAGGGCCAGGACCGTGCCGCCCGAGGGCAGGAAGCCCCGCGACGGGTCCTCCGCGCAGATGCGCGCCTCGATCGCCCAGCCGGTGAGGGTGATGTCCTCCTGCGCGAAGGGGAGCGGTTCGCCCGCCGCCACCCTCAGCTGCCACTCCACCAGGTCCACGCCCGTGATGAGCTCGGTCACCGGGTGCTCGACCTGGAGACGGGTGTTCATCTCCATGAAGTAGTACGAGGACGGGTCGCCGCCGGGGACGATGAACTCGACCGTGCCCGCGCCCACGTACCCGCAGGAACGGGCCGCCTCGACCGCCGCCGCGCCCATCGACGCCCGGAGCTCCGGGGTGAGGAGGACGCTCGGCGCCTCCTCGATGATCTTCTGGTGGCGGCGCTGGAGCGAGCACTCGCGCTCGCCCAGGTGGATCACGTTGCCGTGGGCGTCCGCCAGGACCTGGATCTCGATGTGCCGCGGGCGGTCGATCCACCGCTCCACGAGCAGCGTGTCGTCGCCGAAGGAGGAACGGGCCTCACGGCGGGCGGACGCGATCTCGTCGGTCAGCGTCGACAGGTCGCGCACCAGGCGCATGCCCTTGCCGCCGCCGCCGGCGCTCGGCTTGAGCAGCACCGGGGCGCCCAGCTCGCGTGCCGCCGCCTCCAGTTCGGGGTCGGCCGCGCCGGGGACGACGGGGACACCCGCCGCCTTCACGGTCTCCTTCGCCCGGATCTTGTCGCCCATCAGGGAGATCGCGGAGGCCGGCGGGCCGATGAAGGTCAGGCCCGCGTCCGCGCACGCCTGCGCGAACCCCGCGTTCTCCGCGAGGAACCCGTAGCCGGGGTGGACCGCCTGCGCGCCCGTCCGGCGGGCCGCGTCGAGGAGCGCCTCGACCGAGAGGTACGACTCCGAGGCCGGCGGCGGGCCGATCCGTACGGCCGTGTCCGCCTCCCGTACGTGCCGGGCGTCGGCGTCCGCGTCGCTGTACACCGCCACCGAACGGACACCGAGCGCCCGCAGCGTGCGGATGACCCGGACCGCGATCTCGCCGCGATTCGCGACGAGCACTGTGTCGAACATGGACTCCCTCACACCCTCACATCCGGAAGACGCCGAACTGGGGGTCTCCCAGGGGCGCGTTGGCACAGGCGGTCAGGGCGAGTCCGAGGACCTGGCGGGTCTCCATCGGGTCGATGACCCCGTCGTCCCAGAGGCGGGCGGTCGCGTAGTAGGCGTTGCCCTGGCTGTCGTACTGCTCGCGGATCGGAGCCTTGAAGGCCTCTTCCTCGTCCGCGCTCCACCCGTCGCCGAGCTGGTCCCGCTTGACGGTCGCGAGGACGGACGCGGCCTGCTCGCCGCCCATGACCGAGATCTTGGCGTTGGGCCACATCCACAGGAAGCGCGGCGAGTACGCCCGGCCGCACATCGAGTAGTTGCCCGCGCCGTACGAACCGCCGACGACGACCGTCAGCTTCGGGACCCGGGTGGTGGCCACGGCCGTGACCATCTTGGCGCCGTGCTTGGCGATGCCGCCGTGCTCGTACGCCTTGCCGACCATGAAGCCGGTGATGTTCTGCAGGAAGACCAGCGGAATGCCGCGCTGGTCGCACAGTTCGATGAAGTGCGCGCCCTTCTGGGCGGACTCGGCGAACAGGATGCCGTTGTTGGCGACGATGCCGACCGGGTGGCCGTGGATCCGGGCGAAGCCGGTGATCAGCGTCTGCCCGTACTCGGACTTGAACTCCTGGAAGCGGGAGCCGTCCACCACCCGGGCGATGACCTCGCGCACGTCGTACGGGGTACGGGAGTCCACCGGCACCGCGCCGTACAGCCCGGCCGGGTCCACCTTCGGCTCCTCGACCGGCTCGACCGACCAGGGCAGCGGGCCGCGGTCGGGGAGCGTGGCGACGATGTTCCGGACGATGCGCAGGGCGTGCGCGTCGTCCTCGGCGAGGTGGTCGGTGACGCCGGAGATCCGGGAGTGGACCTCGCCGCCGCCCAGCTCCTCCGCCGTGACGACCTCACCGGTCGCCGCCTTCACCAGCGGCGGACCGCCGAGGAAGATCGTGCCCTGGTTCCGGACGATCACGGCCTCGTCGCTCATCGCCGGGACGTACGCGCCGCCGGCCGTGCACGAGCCGAGGACCGCCGCGATCTGCGGGATGCCCGCGCCGGACATCCGCGCCTGGTTGTAGAAGATCCGGCCGAAGTGCTCCCGGTCGGGGAAGACCTCGTCCTGCATCGGCAGGAACGCGCCGCCCGAGTCGACCAGGTAGAGGCAGGGGAGACGGTTCTCCAGCGCCACCTCCTGGGCCCGGAGGTGCTTCTTCACCGTCATCGGGTAGTACGTGCCGCCCTTGACCGTCGCGTCGTTGGCGACGATCACGCACTCGCGGCCCGACACCCGCCCGATGCCCGCGATGACTCCGGCCGCCGGGGCCGCGTCGCCGTACATCCCGTTCGCGGCCAGCGGGGCCAGCTCCAGGAACGGTGAGCCGGGGTCGAGGAGGGCGTCCACCCGGTCCCTCGGCAGCAGCTTCCCGCGCGCGGTGTGCCGGGCCCGGGACTTCTCACCGCCGCCCAGCGCCGCCGCCGCGAGCTTGGCGCGCAGGACGGCCGCCAGCTCGTGGTGCGCCGCCTCGTTCGCCTGCCAGGCCGGCGAGGCGGGATCCGCCGCACTCGCCAGCACAGGTGCCTGCTGCATCCCTCGAGCTCCCTTGCTCGGTTAATGAGCGTTAACGTATGCCGTTCAGGTTAACGACCGCTAACGGGGTTGTCTAGAATCGAATCCATGACCACGACCCCGACGACCAGGACCGCCTCCGGCCGGACCGATGCCCCGACCCGCCGTGAGCAGATCCTCAAGGAGGCCGCCCGCCTCTTCGCCGAGCGCGGCTTCCACGGCGTGGGTGTCGACGAGATAGGGGCCGCCGTCGGCATCAGCGGCCCCGGGCTCTACCGCCACTTCCCCGGCAAGGACGCGATGCTCGCCGAGCTCCTCGTCGGCATCAGCGAGCGGCTCCTCGACGGCGGCCGGCTGCGGGTCGCCGAGGCCACCGGCGACCCCGAGGTCCTGCTCGGCGCCCTCATCGACGGCCACATCGACTTCGCCCTCGACGACCGCCCGCTGATCACCCTCCACGACCGCGAGCTCGACCGCCTGAAGGACGAGGACCGCAAGCGGGTACGGCAGCTCCAGCGGCAGTACGTGGAACTGTGGGTGACGGTGGTGCGGGAGCTGTACCCGGACTCCGGCGAGTCGGAGTCGCGGACCGCCGTCCACGCCGTCTTCGGGCTGCTCAACTCGACGCCGCACCTCGACGCGGTCGGCCGCCGCTCCATGGAGGAGCTGCTGCGGCGGCTCGCCCACGGGGCCTTCAGGGCGCTCGAAGGCTAGATCCGGACGGGTCCACGGGACGGAACGATTGCCCACAACAGCGGGGCTTCCTCCAGAATGAACCCCATGCCGATACTCAGTCGCCCAGCCCTTGTCGAGCACCTCGTCCGCGCCCGGATCGCGGGAGACGTCGCCACCCCGCGCGACAACAACCTCTCCCACTACCGCAAGCTCGCCAACGGCGACCGGCACTACTGGCTCGGCCTGGAGCTCGGCGACCGCTGGACCGACGAGCAGGACGTGCTCGCCGTGATGGCCGAGCGCTGCGGAGTCATCGACGACCCTGCCCACCGCGTCGGCCAGGACACCATCGACCCCGAGCTCACCGTCGACGGCCTGGAGCGGATGGCCGCCCGGCTGCGCAAGGCCGCCGCCGGCAAGGAGCGGGTCCTCTTCGCCACCGGCCACCCCGGCGCGCTCATCGACGTCCACAGCCGCGTCGCCGCCGCGCTGCGCGCCCAGGGCTGCGACATCGTGAAGATCCCCGGCGGCCTGATCGCCGACGAGGGATACGTCGTGCAGTTCGCCGACGTCGCCGTCTTCGAGCGCGGCGCCAGCCTCTGGCACACCCACTCCCCGGAGCCGATGAACGCGATCCTCGACGCGCTCGGCGAGGACGGACGCCCCGACCTGGTGATCGCGGACCACGGCTGGGCCGGTCGCGCGGGCCAGCGGGGCATCGACTCCGTCGGCTACGCGGACTGCAACGACCCCGCGCTCTTCATCGGCGAGGCCGAGGGCACGATGCAGGTCACGATCCCGCTCGACGACCACGTCCTGGACCCGCGCTTCTACGAGCCGATGACGGCGTACACCCTGAACGCGGCGGGCCTCGCCTGACGGGCCCGGCGCCCCCGGTCCGGGGGCGCGGGACCGGAGGACGGGAACGCCCCGCGCCGAGGCGGCGCGGGGCGTCCGTGTCGGGGTGCCTCCCCCTGCGGTGAGGGGATCAGAAGACGAGGGAGCGGGCGCCGTACAGGGAGCTGTACGGCGAAATGGCGTCGAGCGTCGTTGCGCGCCGGAACGGGGCCTTCCAGTCGCCGGTGCCCTTGTAGATGTTGAGCAGCGAGGCCTCCGCGGGTCCGCTCTCCGCGATCAGGTCCGCCCGGCCGTCCCGGTCCACATCGCCGATGTTGACGATCTCCTTGTACCTGCCCCACCCGCCGCCGACCTTGGTTCGCGGCGCGAACGTGCCGTCCCCCTTGCCGAGGTACAGCCACAGGTCGCCGCTCCGGTCGCGGGCCAGGAGGTCGCCGGTCTTCGCGCCGCCGATGTCGCCCGGGGCGGTGAGCAGGTCGTACGTGTTCCACCCGCCGCCGACGCGGACGCGCGGCGCGAACGGCTTGGCGGCGTCGCCGGTGGCCTTGTACAGCCACAGGACACCCGCGGTGTCGGTGGCGACGAGGTCGGGTCGGCCGTCGCCGGTCAGGTCGGAGCCCGCCGCGAGCCTCGCGTACCCGCCCCAGCCCGCGCCGATCCGGACCGGCTTGGCGAGGGAGTGGCCCGTGCCCGAGTAGAGCCACAGGACGCCCTGCCTGTCGCGGGCGACGACGTCCGCGTACGGGGTCGCGTCGAGGTTCCCGGCGGACAGCAGCCGGTCGTACACGGACCACCCGCCGCCCCGCTCGGTCCGCTCCCACGTCTTCTCCGACGCCGCGACGAACTGTCGGACGTCGTACGAGGCGAGGTGGCCCGACCCGTTGCGGACGAGCAGGTCGGGGGAGCCGCTGTCCGAGTAGTCGTGCGGGGCGGTGCCGCTCGCGACCTGGAGGGTGCCGTTCCGCGTGACCGACCCGCCGATGCCGTTGAGCGGCGAGACGTCGACCTGCCACACGTAGGTGCCGTTGTGTGCGGCGGTCCCGTTCGGGAAGGTCCCGTCCCAGGTGAACGCCGCCTCGGTGGCCGTCCCCAGGAGCTTCTTGTCGACCGCCCAGGTCTTGCCCGTCGCCTGGTGCGTCAGCTGCAGGCGCACCCGCACGTCGCCCCTGCTGAGGTTCCAGCGCAGCTTCGCCGTGGATCCGGCCGTGCCGAAACCGGCGGTGGCGGGCACCTGCTCGTCCACGACCGAGACAGGCGTCCTCGCGCCTTCGGTCGCCACCTGGGTGACGGCCGGCCGGCCGTCACCGTCGAGGGCGATCCGGTACAGGCCCTCGCCGTGCTCCGGAGTGCTGCCCTGCGCCAGCAGGTCGTCGCCGGACGCCGTCACGACCCCCAGGTCGCCGAGGAGACCGGTGGTCGTGCCGTCCTTGAGGGAGACGGCCGAGAGGTCATTGTCGGACAGACCGAAGACGACCCGGTCCCCGAGCAGGGAGACCGGAACGTAGAGGCCGCCGTGGGTATCGAAGGTGGTGTGCCGCGTCGTTCCCGCCGCACCCCGAAGTGCCGTCACGAGGGTCACGGAGCCGTCGGGGTTGCTCTCGGACCAGGCCAGGTGGGTGGCCGAGACCGCGATCTCGGACGCGTAGTAGAGGCGGGGCACGGCCCGGTCCTCGACGACCTTCGCCCCGGCGAGGTCCACGACGGCGAGGTGCTCCACGGCCGAGACCTCGTACCGGACGACGAGGGCGCCGGAGGGGGAGTACCTGAGGTCTCGGATCTGCGCATCTGCGGGAAGGCCCTGCACCTGGCGGTGCACGACCGAGCTCCCGGGCTTGGAGACGAGGTGGAGGCTGTTGCCGCCGCGGACCATCACGAGGGTGTCCCTCGCGACGTGCCAGAGTTCCGCCCCCTCACCGACGGAGCGGGTGTCGATGTCGACGGGCTCGCCGCCCGCCATGTCCAGGAGCCGGTAGCTGCTTCCACCCGTCTGCACCGCGACGAGGTCGCTGTCCGTGGCCGTGGTGGGGTTGACGAAGTCGGGGGTGCCCTTGGGCAGGGTGGTCGCGGACCCGTCCGCGGACCGGCGCCACTGCCAGGTGGTGTTCACGCCGTCGTGGGACCGGACCCAGGTCAGAAAGCCCGTGGAGCCGCCGCCGTGCAGCTGCTCGCCGACGGCGAGGGCGAAGGGGCCGGTCTGCTGCTCTGCCGCGGCGGTGGTGGCGGCCCTGGGGGCCGCGAGGGCGGGGGTGCCGGCCATGGCCGTCCCGGCCGTCACGGCGAGGGTGACGGCGACGGCGACCGCGACGTTCCGGCCGGCCGGGCTGAGGTACTTCAAGAGGCTTCCTCCGGGCTGTGGTTGCGGCGTTCCTACGCCACAACCACAGGACCCGCGGCAGCCGTGCAAGGTTGTACGGAGTTCGGAAAGAAGATCGAATGCGTCAGACCGGGTCCGGATCGAATGCGTCAGACCGGGTCCGGATCGGAGGACTGCCGGTCCCGGCGCTGCTCCACGCCCGGCGTCGGATCCAGGTAGACGCGGCGGATCGACGGGAAGCGTTCCCGGAGTTGGGACTCCGCGTCCTCGCACGCCCACTCGACCTGCGCCGCGGACGCCACGTCCCGGAAGTCGACCTTCGCCGCGATCAGCACCTCGCCGGGCCCCTGGATGAGCGTCGTCAGGTCGAGGACGTCCACGATGTGCGGGACGGAGAGCAGCTCCTCGCGGATCTCGGCCCGTACCCGCTTCGGGAGCGGCCGGCCGATGAGGAGTTCGGCGTTGGAGCGGCCCAGCACCCAGGCCACGTACACGAGCAGTGCGCCGATGAGGATCGAGGCGACGCCGTCCCAGACGCTGGAGCCGGTGATCTGGACGCCGAGGAGGCCGCCGGCCGCCAGCATCAGGCCGGCCAGGGCGGCGGAGTCCTCCATCACCACGGCCTTCACCGTGGTGTCGGGGGTGAGGCGGAGGTAGCGGGCGAAGGGGATCCGGGACCGTTCCGCCTCGGCCCGCATCTGCTTGACGCCGGTCCGGAGCGAGAAGCCCTCCAGGACGAAGGCGACGCCCAGCACGATGTAGGAGATCAGCGGGTCGCCCACCTCCTCGCCGTGGGCGAGGGTGTGGATGCCGTCGTAGATCGAGAAGACCGCGCCGCCCACGAAGGTCGCCACGGCCGCGAGCAGCGCCCAGACGTACCGTTCGCCCGCGTAGCCCACCGGATGGTCCTCGTCCGCCGGCTTCTCGCTCCGCTTGAGCGCGGTGAGCAGCATGACCTCGGTGACGGTGTCGGCGACCGAGTGGGCGGCCTCCGACAGCATCGCGCTGGATCCGCTGATGACACCGGCGACGGCCTTGGCGGCGGCGATCCCCAGATTCGCCACCGCCGCCACGATCACCGTGAACGTGCTCTCGCCGCTGCCCGACTGCTCTGCCATGACATCGGACGGTATGTCCGATCATCAGCGCGGCACGCGAACGACACCCTCCTGGATGACCGAGATCGCGAGCCTGCCGTCCTGCGTGTAGATCCGGGCCTGGCCCAGGCCGCGCCCGCCGGACGCGGTCGGCGACTCCTGGTCGTACAGGAGCCACTCGTCGGCCCGGAAGGGCCGGTGGAACCACATCGCGTGGTCCAGGGACGCCCCGACGACGTCCCCGACGGCCCAGCCGCCCCGCCCGTGCGCGAGCAGGACGGAGTCGAGCAGCGTCATGTCGGAGACGTACGTGGCGAGGACGACGTGGAGGAGCGGGTCGTCGGCCAGCTTGCCGTTGGTGCGGAACCAGACCTGCGAGCGCGGCTCGCGCGGCTCCCCGACCGAGCCCCACGGGGGGACCTCGGCGTAGCGGAGGTCGACGGCCGCCCTGGCCTCGATCAGCCGGTCCGCGACCTCGCGGGGGAGGTGGCGGGGCAGCATCTCGGCCGGCGTGGGCAGCGACTCCGGGTCCGGCGCGGCCGGCATGTCCGCCTGGTGGTCGAGCCCCTCCTCGTACGTCTGGAAGGACGCCGAGAGGTGGAAGATCGGCTGGCCGTGCTGGACGGCGACGACCCGGCGGGTGGTGAAGGAGCGTCCGTCGCGGATGCGGTCGACCGTGTAGACGATCGGTGCGCCCGGGTCGCCGGGACGCAGGAAGTACGCGTGGAGCGAGTGCGCCAGGCGGTCTTCGGGTACGGTCCTGCCGGCCGCCACCAGGGCCTGGGCGGCCACCTGGCCGCCGAAGACGCGGGGGACGAGCGCGGAGCGGGACTCACCCCGGAAGATGTCCCGCTCGATCCGCTCCAGGTCGAGCAGATCGAGCAGGGCATCCAGGGCGCTGTGCGCGTCGGGCACCTGGACCTACAGGCCCATCGACTTGGCGATGATCGACTTCATGATCTCGCTGGTGCCGCCGTAGATGCGGTTGACGCGGTTGTCGGCGTACAGGCGCGCGATCGGGTACTCGTTCATGTAGCCGTAGCCACCGTGCAGCTGGAGGCAGCGGTCGATGACGCGGTGCGCGACCTCGGTGCAGAAGAGCTTGGCGCTCGCGGCCTCGGCCGGGGACAGCTCGCCGGCGTCCAGGGCCTCCAGGGCGCGGTCGGCGACGGCCTCGGCCGCGTCCACCTCGGCCTGGCAGGCGGCCAGCTCGAACTTGGTGTTCTGGAAGTGCGCGACCGGCTTGCCGAAGACGGTGCGGTCCTGCACGTACTCCTTGGCGAAGCGGACGGCGGCCTTGGCCTGGGCGTAGGCGCCGAAGGCGATGCCCCAGCGCTCGGAGGCCAGGTTGTGGCCGAGGTAGTAGAAGCCCTTGCCCTCCTCGCCCATCAGGTCCTCGACCGGGACCTTGACGTCGACGAAGGCCAGCTCGGCCGTGTCGGAGGTGCGCAGGCCCAGCTTGTCCAGCTTGCGGCCGATGGAGTAGCCCTCGGACTTGGTGTCCACGGCGAAGAGGGAGATGCCGAAGCGGCGGTCCTCGGCCGTCGGGGCGGACGTGCGGGCGCAGACGATCACGCGGTCGGCGTGGACGCCACCGGTGATGAAGGTCTTGGAGCCGTTGAGGACGTAGTGCGTGCCGTCCTCGGAGAGCTTGGCGGTGGTCTTCATGCCCGCGACGTCGGAGCCGGTGCCCGGCTCGGTCATCGCCAGCGCCCACATCTCCTCGCCGGTGACGAACTTCGGCAGGTACCGCTTCTTCTGCTCGTCGGTGGAGAGCATCTTGATGTAGGGGAGGGCGAGCAGCACGTGCACGCCGGAGCCGCCGAACTGGACGCCCGCGCGCGAGGTCTCCTCGTACAGGACGGCCTCGAACTTGTGGGTGTCCAGGCCCGCGCCGCCGAACTCCTCGGGCACGTTGATGCCGAAGATGCCCAGCTCGCCCAGCTTGTCGTAGAACTCGCGCGGCGCCTGGCCGGCCGCGAACCACTCGTCGTAGACCGGGACGACCTCGGCCTCGATGAAGGCGCGGATGGTCTCCCGGAACGCCTCGTGGTCCTCGTTGAATACGGTACGGCGCACGAGCCGCCTCCTTCGGGTCCTGTCCTGGTCCGGCCTCGGCGCTTGTCTAAGCGCTTGCTCAGCCTCGTCCTTCGAAGTTACCCATCGGTCACCCGCTCTGTCCAGAGCCCTCGCCTGTGATCCACCGCCCACCGGTGACGTCGTACTCCCGCACCGGCCGCCCCTCGATCCCGCTGGTGCGGAACGGCTTCCCCGCGCCGTCCGCGATCCGGACCGTGCCCGAGCGGCCCTCCGAGCTCCACACCAGTTCCAGGTACCAGCGGCAGTCGCAGCCCGCGGTCCCGGCGGTGACGAGCAGCTCCTCGGGATCCGACGAGGTCACCGTGTAGGGGAAGGGAACGGAGGGGATCTTGTGGCCCTCACCGGAGGCGTCGTAGCCGTCGACCGGCCGGACGAGCGGGCGCGACGCGTCGAGGTCGATCGTGTAGTGGCGCGGGGTGAGGGCACCGCCGCAGCCGTTGTCCATCCGGTACGCGGTCCAGGGGAGCGGCGCGGCCCGGCCGACGACCCGTACGTGGAGCGCCTGGAGGACGACGGAGGCCGAGGGCGACCTGCCCTGGAGCGAGATCCGGACGAGCGTCTCCCCGCCGTGCACCGCCCGGTGCGTGCCCGCCCAGCGCGCGGCGTCGGAGGGCGGAGGCGGCGGGGCCACGCCGCTCGGGGCGCGGTCGACGAGGTAGGTGTGCCCGCAGCCGTTCTCCCAGGTGTGGGAGTCGGCGGTCCAGGTGAAGGGGGGCGGGGGTGGGTCGGGTGCGGTGGTCCTGGTGGGTGTGAGGGGCTTCGACGTCGGTGCGGCCGTGGCCTCTGTTCCGGCGGAGAGCCCGATCCGTACGAGCACGAGGGCGAGCGCCAGGGCGACCACGGCGGCGACGGCCCCGGCGACGAGCAGGCCCCGCCGCGAGCGCGACTGCGACCGCGACCTTGAGCGCGACCGCGAGTGCGGCCGAGGCGGGGCGGCTCTCTCGGCGTCGGTCGTGGTTCCGGGCGCGAGTGACGGCTCCGGTTCCGGCTCGGTTTCCGGCGCGGCTTCGGGCTCCGGTTCCGGCGTGGGTTCCGGCGCGGGTTCCGGGACCGGGCGGCGGGCGCCGTCCGCGCGGGTCCAGGCCACCTCCAGGGCCCGCCGCTCCTCCTCGTCCGCCCCGCACAACAGGGCGAGGCGGTCGACCACGGCGAACTCCTCCGGGACGGTCGCGCCGGAGCAGTAGCGGTGGAGGGTGGACGCGCTGACGCTCAGGCGCCGCCCCAGCGCCTCGTAACTCCTGCCGTCCCGCGCCTTCAGCGCGCGCACGAGCCGCGCGAACTCCTCGACGGCGGCGTCCTTCGGCATTCCATCCCCCTCGCCCCTGCGTCCCACCCTTCACGTCCTTGCACGTCAGCGGGGGTGGAATGGTTCCGGGACGGACGGTGGGCGCGTCACCGTTGTCAGGCGACGGGCGCCGGCCCGACGCTGGTCGAGCACTGACCGAACGACCCGACGGGGGATCCACCACCATGCGCAAGCTCCGTACCGCACTCGCCACCGCCGCCGCTGCCGCCCTGGGCCTCGCGGCCCTCGCCACGGCCCCGGCGCAGGCCGCCGCCCAGCCCGCCTTCCTCGCCGCCTCCCAGATGCCGAAGTCGTCGACGCCGTGGACCGCCACCCAGGTCTTCACCGGCGTCCCGGAGAACGGCGGCGCCCTCTGCGCCCCGTACAAGATCCCGGCGCAGAACACCCGCTACCGCGAGTTCAGCACCGAGCTCGACACCAACGGCGTCCAGATCACCAACGTCGCCCGCACCGAGGCCGACGCCGTGAAGCTGGTCGATACCCTCCGCAAGGCCCTCGCCGGCTGCGGCCCCCTGCTGGAGCGGCAGAACCCGGGCCTGAAGGCCGTCAGCGCCTCCCACGGCAAGCTCGCCGTCGAGGAGGGCGCCTGGGTCTACAGCCTGGACACCGCCGACCCGCAGGTCGGCAACACCGACATCCACCTCTTCTCGGTCGGCCGCGACGGCCGCACCGTCACCCTCGTCCGCTGGGGCCAGATGGGCGACTTCAAGGACGCCCCGCTGACCGCCTTCCGCACCACGACGAAGACCGCCGTCGACAAGCTCTGGTCCTGACGCAGTGTCATCCTGACGCGCGTCGAACTACTCAGGGTGACGGTGGGGTCGCAGAACACCTCCATTCGGGGGATACTGGGACGTGAGTTTCCGCCGTCGGCACGCTCGCGCGTCGAGCCGACGAGCCCATCCGTCATCAGACCGGTACCGGTCGGGGGGTCCGTTTCGATGTGATGCGAAAGGACGCGTCATGGAACTCGAATCTCTCCCCAATGACGTCATCGCCCAGATCGAGGTGCGGGACCGCTGGAGGCGCGCAACGGCCGCCGGCGGCCTGGAGTTCCTCATCACCGACATCGGGAGATGGCCACTCGGCAAGACGGTGCGGGTCGCTTTCCTCGACGGGGACGACCAACTGCACGCGGACATCGCGGGAGCGACGAAGCAGATCACCGACGCCTGCAACCTGAACCTCGATTTCGGGCAGAACGGCGGGGGCGGAACGTTCCGGCGATGGACCACGTCCGACACCGCCCTCGCCGCCGAGATCCGGGTCAGCTTCGACCTGCCGGGGTTCTTCTCCCTGGTGGGCACCGACAGCACGGACAGCGTCATCGGCGCGGGAGGCGGCCCGGTCGGGGGCAACCCCGACCAGCGCAGCCTCAACCTCGGGCAGTTCGCGGAGAACAGGCCCGTCAAGTGGGAAGGCACCGTGCGGCACGAGTTCCTGCACGCACTGGGATTCCACCACTCCCACCAGAACATGCGCGGCACCTGCGAGGGCGAGTTCCGCTGGGAGGACGAAGCCGGTTACGTGCCCACGCAGGACGGGGACGGTGTCTTCGTCGCGGACGCCCAGGGCCGGCTCCCCGGCATCTACACCTTCCTCGCGGGTGAGCCGAACAACTGGCCGCGCGCGATGGTGGATCACAACCTGCGCACCGTGGACGCTCCGGATCTCGTCGCCGGGCCCTTCGACACGAAGTCCGTGATGCTGTACCGGTTCCCGGCGTTCTTCTACAAGTCCACCCCCAGCAGCTGCGCGCCGACCGGTAACGGACAGAACCTGTCGGACGGCGACAAGCGCGGACTCGACCTGCTGTACCCGCACACGGAGGAGGGGGTGGCGGACCGTCAGGCCCGTGCCGACGCGGTCCTGCAGTCGCTCGGGGCCGGTCCGGAAGGGGTTCCCGGTTCGAACGGCGGCGGCCTGGCCGAGGCGTACCGCACCAGGGTCGAAGAACTGGCGGCCGCCCAGGCCGCGACCGCACGCTGACCCGAGCCGAGCAGCGGCGGGCCGAGTCGGGATCAGGCGGACTCGGCGCGCCGCCCCCTTCGGCGCACGACCCTGCTCAGCGGGACGTGAGCGCGAACCACAGCTCCATGCGGACGTCCGGGTCGTCCAGGTCCCGGTCCAGGAGCGCGGCGCAGCGGGCGATCCGCTGGCGGACGGTGTTGCGGTGGATGTCCATCGCGGTGGCCGTCCGGTCCCAGCCGCCGTGCAGCGAGAGCCAGACGCGCAGGGTCTCGGCGAGTGGTTCGGTCAGCGGGGCGAGGAGGGTGCGCGCGTGGGCGGTGGCCTCGTCCGGGTCCACCAGCGCGGCGATCCCGCCCGGGCGGTGCCGCACCAGTTCCGCCCCGGTCGCCTCCGCCCGCCGCAGTGCTCGCGCGGCCTGCGCGTCGGCCGCCGCCAGGTCGTCCGCCTCGACGGGGGCGCTCACTCCCAGCGTCCAGCCGGACTGAGCGGTGACGGGGGAGGAGGCGGGCAGGAGCAGCTGTACGGCTCCGAGCGCGGCCCCCGCAGTCCTACCGCGCGAGCCACCCGCCTCTGCAGCCGTACCGCCCGAGCCACCCGCCCCCGGAGCCGTACCGCCCGAGCCACCCGTCCCCGGAGCGGTACCGCCCGAGCCACCCGCCCCCGGAGCGGTACCGCCCGAGCCACCCGTCCCCGGAGTCGTACCGCCCGCGTCCACCAACGGCGTTCCCAGAGCCGCTGCCAGTGAGGCCGCCGCGAACGGGGTGCCGTCGCCGCCCGAGGCGTGGACCACGGTCCACGGGCCCGTGCCCAGGGCCGCCGCCGTCTCCGCCGGGGTGGCGCCGAGCAGCAGCCGGACCAGGGCCCCGTCGCGTACGGTCACGTCCGCGCCCCGGTGGGGGGCCGTGAGCAGGGACAGCAGGACGACCGCGACCCCCGCGATCGTGTGGTCCCCGGGGCCGCGCCGTTCCGTCGCCACCCCGAGGGTCAGTCCGTCGCCGCCGCCCAGCGCGTACGCGGCGAGCCGCAGCCCGCCGCCGTCCCCGCTCGCCGAGGCCGGGCCGCCCGGGCGCGGGCCGAGGACGCCCGCCAGGTCGCGCAGTGCCCGCGCCGCCTCCGCCGGAACCTCCCGGCCGGCCGCCACCGACTCCGCACCGTCCGCTCCGAAGAGCACCGCCCGGCCCCCGAGCCGCGAGGCGAGCGCGCCCAGCACCGCGGGGACCGGGGCCGGCCGGGCCGCGGCCGCCGCCAGGGACTGCTGTGCCTCCGTCACCCGGCGCAGCTCGTGCAGCCGGGCCTCGGCCATCAGCCGCCACAGCGCCCGCGCCACCGCCGTGAACGGCGTCCTCGGCGGCACCTCGACCAGCGGCAGACCGTGCCGGGCGCAGGCTTCGACCAGCTCCGCCGGAACCGTGTCGTACACCGGCGTCACACCGAAGCCGAGCGCCGCCGCGCCCGCCTCCACCACCCGCTCCACGTAGTGCGCCGGGTCGGTGAGCTGCACGCCCGCCGTCATCAGCAGTTCGCCGCCGAGGAGGTACGGATAGGGGTCGGCCATCTCCGAGGTGTGCACCCAGTGGATCGAGACGTCCCCGGGGCCGGCGAGCAGCCGCAGCCCGAGGTCCCGGCGGGCGAGCAGCGCGGCCAGCGAGACGGGCGGTGCGGGGGGAGTGGCGGTGGGCTCCGCAGAGGTCATGGCCATGGATCCTTCGTACACCCCCCGCCCGGTCAGTGGATGAAACGTACACTTCTACGTCGCTTTCCGGCCACCTACTGTCATGGCATCCAGAGGCCGCGGGTACGGGCGGATGTCCCCGCGATCAGCACCTGGTCACTCCCCTGCACGACACGCCACCGAGGTGAACGAAGGAGGCCCCATGGCCGTCGACTACACAGTGATCGCCCTGTACCTGGCCGGCATGCTCGCGATGGGCTGGTGGGGCATGCGCCGCGCCAAGTCCAAGAGCGAGTTCCTGGTCGCCGGGCGACGCCTCGGGCCCTGGATGTACTCCGGCACGATGGCCGCCATCGTCCTCGGCGGCGCCTCCACCATCGGTGGCGTGGGACTCGGCTACAAGTACGGCCTCTCGGGCGCCTGGATGGTCTTCGCCATCGGCCTCGGCCTGCTCGCGCTGAGCGTCTTCTTCTCCGCCCGGATCGCCCGGCTGAAGGTCTACACCGTCTCCGAGATGCTCGACCTGCGCTACGGCGGCAGGGCCGGCGTCATCTCGGGCGTCGTCATGTGGGCGTACACGCTGATGCTCGCGGTCACCTCGACCATCGCGTACGCCACGATCTTCGACGTCCTCTTCGACCTGCCCCGGACCCTCGCGATCGTCCTCGGCGGCACCATCGTCGTCGCGTACTCGACCCTCGGCGGCATGTGGTCCATCACCATCACCGACATGGTGCAGTTCGTGGTGAAGACCATCGGCGTACTGCTCCTGCTGCTGCCGATCGCGGTCGTCAAGGCCGGCGGCTTCGCCGAGATGAAGGCCGCGCTGCCCACCTCGTACTTCGAGCCCCTCGGCATCGGCGGCGAGACGATCTTCACCTACGTGCTGATCTACACCTTCGGCATGCTCATCGGCCAGGACATCTGGCAGCGGGTCTTCACCGCCCGGACCGACAAGGTCGCCAAGTGGGGCGGCACCGTCGCCGGTACGTACTGTCTCGCGTACGCCCTCGCCGGCGCCGTCATCGGCACGGCCGCGAAGGTGCTGTACCCGAACCTGCCCAGCGCCGACGACGCGTTCGCCACCATCGTCAAGGACGAGCTGCCGATGGGCGTCCGGGGACTCGTCCTCGCCGCCGCCCTCGCCGCCGTCATGTCCACCTCCTCGGGCGCCCTCATCGCCTGCGCCACCGTCGCCAACAACGACATCTGGTCGCGCCTCCGGGGAGCGGTCTCGGCCGAGGAAGGACCGGCCGACGACCACGACGAGGTGAAGGGCAACCGCGTCTTCATCCTCATCATGGGCATCGCCGTCATCCTCATCGCCATCGCCCTCAACGACGTCGTCCAGGCCCTCACCGTCGCCTACAACCTGCTGGTCGGCGGGCTCCTCGTGCCGATCCTCGGCGGTCTGCTCTGGCGTCGCGGCACCGTCCAGGGCGCCCTCGCGGCGGTCACCGTCGGCGGCCTGGCCGTCATTGGCCTGATGTGGGCTTACGGAATCCTTGCAAATGAGCCTGTTTACTATGGTTTGTTGGCCTCGCTCGCCGCATATGTGATCGTTTCCCTGGCGACCCGCCCGACGGACGCCGCCGCGCTCGCGCACTGGCGCGCCCGCCTCGCGGGCCGGGAGACCCCCGAAGCCGACCCGACGCCGGAGACCGTGCCGGCCGCCGCGACCGGCTGACCGCACCGAGACTCCCGGACGGGGCCCCGAGACCCGAGGCCCCGACCGGACCCACCGATACACCCAGGAGGACCCGACCATGAGCAGCAGCGACCAGAACACCCCGCGCGGCCCGATCGACTCGTCCCGCATCCCGCGGTACGCCGGTCCCGCGACGTTCGCCCGGCTGCCGCGACTCGACGAGGTCGGCACCGCCGACATCGCCGTGGTCGGCGTCCCCTTCGACAGCGGCGTCTCCTACCGCCCCGGCGCCCGCTTCGGCGGCAACGCCATCCGCGAGGCCTCCCGCCTGCTCCGCCCGTACAACCCGGCGCAGGACGCCTCCCCGTTCGCCCTCGCCCAGGTCGCGGACGCCGGTGACATCGCCGCCAACCCGTTCAACATCAACGAGGCCGTCGAGACGATCGAGGCCGCCGCGGACGACCTGCTGAACTCCGGCGCCCGCATGATGACCCTCGGCGGCGACCACACCATCGCCCTGCCGCTGCTCCGCTCCGTCGCCAAGAAGCACGGCCCCGTCGCCCTGCTCCACTTCGACGCGCACCTCGACACCTGGGACACCTACTTCGGCGCCGAGTACACCCACGGCACCCCGTTCCGCCGCGCCGTCGAGGAGGGCATCCTCGACACCGAGGCGCTCTCCCACGTCGGCACCCGCGGCCCGCTGTACGGCAAGCAGGACCTCACCGACGACGAGAAGATGGGCTTCGGCATCGTCACCTCGGCGGACATCTACCGCCGCGGCGCCGACGAGGTCGCCGACCAGCTCCGCCAGCGCATCGGCGACCGCCCGCTGTACATCTCCATCGACATCGACTGCCTCGACCCGGCCCACGCGCCCGGCACCGGTACCCCGGAGGCGGGCGGCATGACCTCCCGCGAGCTCCTGGAGATCCTCCGCGGCCTCTCCTCCTGCAACCTGGTGTCGGCGGACGTCGTCGAGGTCGCCCCGGCCTACGACCACGCCGAGATCACCGCGGTCGCCGCCTCCCACACCGCGTACGAACTGACGACGATCATGTCCCGCCAGATCGCGGCCGGCCGCGCCTCCGGCGCGAAGTAACCTCCGGGCGGTAGCGGGCTCAGGTGCGGGGTGGGGCGCGGCCCGGTGGTCGGGTCGCGCCCACCCGTTCCGCCCCTGCGGAACGCCTGCCCACGACCTGAAGGGACGCCATGACCCACGACCACGACCTGGTACTCCGGCCCACGGAGGCGCAGACGACCGCCGCGCTCGACCCGCCTGCCGGGCGCAACGGCGGCGACCTCGTCGTCGAGACCCTCACCGGCCTCGGCGCCACGACCGTCTTCGGCCTCCCCGGCCAGCACGCCCTCGGCATGTTCGACGCCCTGCGCCGCTCCGACCTCCGCTACGTCGGCCTCCGCGTGGAGAACAACGCGGGCTTCGCCGCCGACGCGTACGGCCGGATCACCGGCGAGGCGGCCCCGCTGCTGCTCTCCACCGGCCCCGGCGCGCTCATGTCGCTCGCCGCGCTCCAGGAGGCGGCCGCCGCCTCCGCCCCCGTCCTCGCGATCGGCAGCCAGATCCCGGTCGCCGGCCTCGGCGGCGGCCGGCACGGCTACCTCCACGAGCTGCGCGACCAGCAGGCGTCCTTCCGGGACGTCGTGAAGTCCGTCCACACGGTGCGTACGCAGTCCCAGATCCCCTCCGCGATCGCCGCGGCCTGGGAATCGGCGCTCACCGCCCCGCACGGACCGGTCTGGGTCGAGATCCCGCAGGACGTGCTCCTCGCCGAGACCACCCTGCCGGTCGTGACCGCGATGGACGCGACGCCCGAGGACATCGCCCCGCGCCCCGAGCTGACGGCGGTCGCGGCGCACCTCCTGGCGAACGCCGAGCGTCCGGCGATCATCGCGGGCGGCGGAGTCGTCCGCTCCGACGCCTCCGGCAAGCTCCTCGCGCTCGCGGAGCGGCTCGACATCCCCGTCGTGACGACCTTCGGCGGCAAGGGCGCCTTCCCCTGGCAGCACCCGCTGTCGCTCCAGTCCTGGCTGGAGGACCGGCACACCACCGACTTCCTGGAGGACGCCGACGTCCTCCTCGTCGTCGGCTCGGGGCTCGGCGAGCTGTCCTCGAACTACCACACGTTCGCCCCGCGCGGCCGGGTGATCCAGATCGAGGCGGACGCCGGGAAGCTGGAGTCCAACCACCCGGCGCTCGGCATCCACGCGGACGCCCGGCTCGCCCTCCAGGCACTCCTGGAGACCGTGCCGGAGCGCCGGGACCCCACCGCCCCCGAGCGGGTATCGGCCGTCCTGACGAAGGTCCGGGACCGGATCGCGGCGCAGGACCTCGGCCTGGAGCAGCGGATCGTCGCGGCCGTACGGGAGGCGCTCCCGGACCGCTCCCCGAGCTTCTGGGACATGACGATCCTGGCGTACTGGGCGTGGTCGGCCTTCGACCCCCGCTTCCCGAACACCATGCACTCGGCCCAGGGCGCCGGCGGCCTCGGCTACGGCTTCCCGGCGGCGCTCGGCGCGGCGGCGGCGGACCCGAGCCGGCCGGTGCTCGCGGTGTCCGGCGACGGCGGCGCGATGTACTCGATCGCGGAGCTGGCGACGGCGAAGCAGTACGGACTCGACGTGACGTGGCTGATCGTCGACGACGGCGGCTACGGCATCCTGCGCGAGTACATGACGGGCGCGTTCGGCGAGGCCACCGGCACGGAACTGTCCCGCCCGGACTTCGTGGCCCTGTCGGAGTCCTTCGGCGTCCCGGCGACCCTGACGACCCCGGAGACCCTGACGACGGACCTCGCGAAGTCCCTCGCCACCCCGGGCCCCTCGGTCGTCGTCCTCCCGGCCCTCCTGAGGATGTTCGAACCGACGCACCTGTGACGGTGCCGACCCGGTGGCCCGGACCCGAAAGGGCCGGGCCACCGGCCCCTCAGCCGACGAGGCCCTCCCAGGCCTTCCGGTACTCGGCGAGCTGCGCCTCGTACCCCTGGCGGAAGTGCTCCGCCTGCGGGGTGATCTGGTCGGAGTCCATGCGCCGCGGGGGTATCAGCCGCGCCACGTCGGCGAACGCCGCCGCCGCGGCCTCGGCGACGGGCCCGCCCCGCTGCCGGGCGGCGAAGACGTCGAGGCCCGCGGTCCGCAGGAACCCCTCGAAGACCGACCGGGGTCTGCTCGCCGTGTCCTTCAGCTCCCGTTCCGTCGCCGGAACCACCCGGCCGGCCGACGCCAGCCCCCGCACCGCCCGCAGCGCCGCGTACAGCCGCCCCCACTGGTACGGCTTTCCGTCCTCGACCTTCCCCACGGACCTCCCCTTCCGCTCGACTGCACCACGGGCCTCCTACCCAGAACCGCTCCCGCCCGTGCGTGCAACCTTCACGGCGCGGCCGCGGTCCCACTCCCCGAGCGGCCCGCCGGGGCCGGGGGAGTGACAGGGGTGGCAGGGTGCGCGTGCTGGTGAAGGTGGCGAAGGGCGTCGGCGAGTTCGTGGGTGAGCTGGTCGGGGAGGCGGTCCTGGAGGCCCTCGCCTGCCTGCTCGTCCTCGGGACACTCCTCGGCGTCGGGTTCCTGGTGATCCAGGGGATGCGCGTCAGCCCCGCGGGGACCGCCACCGCGGGCGGGCTGTTCGTGCTGTTCGCCGGGTACGGGGCCGTGCAGTTCCTCCGCGGGCCCGAGCGGCGCGGCAAGGGGCGGCTGGCGGCCGCCGGTGCGGGCACCTTCGGGGCCCTCCTGGTCCTGGCCTTCCTCGCGCTGTACTGCTCCTGCTGGTAGTCCTAGGACCATAGGCCCGTATTTGTTGCGGCGGGATGAAATCGCACGTCGGCCGTGTTGGGCCTTCCGGTAGAGCAGGACGAACGGGAGGCCACTCGTGGCGGCGGTCGGGGAAGAACAGCGGGGCTGGGCGCGCAGGCTCGCCGGGTACGCGTGGCGGTACAAGGCGAACACTCTGCTCGCGCTCGGGTCCTCGCTGGCCGGCATGGCCGTGCTCGCACTCGTGCCGCTGGTCACCAAGGTGATCATCGACGACGTCATCGGGACGAAGACCCGGGACCTCGGAGTCTGGACCGGCCTCCTCATCGGTGCCGCCGTCCTCGTCTACGCCCTCACCTACGTCCGCCGTTACTACGGCGGCCGCCTCGCCCTCGACGTCCAGCACGACCTGCGTACCGACATGTACGCCACGATCACCCGGCTCGACGGGCGACGGCAGGACGAGCTGTCCACCGGGCAGGTCATCGGGCGGGCCACCAGCGACCTGCAGCTGATCCAGGGTCTGCTGTTCATGCTTCCGATGACCATCGGGAACGTGCTTCTCTTCCTCATCTCGCTGGGCGTCATGGCCTGGCTGTCCCTCCCGCTCACCCTCGTCGCCCTCGCCGTCGCCCCCGCCCTCTGGTTCATCGCCAAGCGCAGCCGTACCCGCCTCCACCCCGCCACCTGGCACGCGCAGCAGCAGGCCGCCGTCGTCGCCGGGGTCGTCGACGGGGCCGTGACCGGCGTCCGGGTCGTGAAGGGCTTCGGCCAGGAGGACCAGGAGACCGGCAAGATCCGCGAGGCCGGGCGGAAGCTGTTCGCCGGCCGGCTGCGGACGATCCGGCTGAACTCGCGGTACACCCCGGCCCTCCAGGCCGTCCCGGCCCTCGGCCAGGTCGCCGTCCTCGCCCTCGGCGGCTGGCTCGCCTACCGCGGCCAGATCACCCTCGGCACCTTCGTCGCCTTCTCCGCCTACCTGGCCTCCCTCGTCGGCCCGGTCCGGATGCTCGCCATGGTCCTCACCGTCGCCCAGCAGGCCCGCGCAGGCGTCGAGAGGGTCCTCGACCTCGTCGACACCGAGCCGGTCATCAAGGACGGTACGAAGGAGCTGCCTGCCGACGCCCCCGCCACCGTCGAGTTCGACGACGTGGCGTTCGGATACGAGGACGGGCGGCCGGTGCTCGACGGGTTCTCGCTGGAGATCCGGGCCGGCGAGACCGTCGCCGTCGTCGGCGCCTCCGGCTCCGGCAAGTCCACCGTCTCGCTGCTCCTGCCCCGCTTCTACGACGTCACCCACGGTGCCGTCCTCGTCGGCGGCCACGACGTCCGCGAGCTCACCCTCGACTCGCTGCGCGCCGCGATCGGTCTCGTCCCCGAGGACTCCTTCCTCTTCTCCGACACCGTCCGCGCCAACATCGCCTACGGCCTCCCGGACGCCACCCAGGAGCAGATCGAGACCGCCGCCCGCGCCGCCCAGGCCGACCGGTTCATCGCCGAGCTGCCCGCCGGGTACGACACCAAGGTCGGCGAGCACGGCCTCACCCTCTCCGGCGGCCAGCGCCAGCGCGTCGCCCTCGCCCGCGCGATCCTCACCGACCCCCGGCTCCTCCTCCTCGACGACGCCACCTCCGCCGTCGACGCCAAGGTCGAGCACGAGATCCACGAGGCACTGAAGTCGGTCATGGCGGGCCGTACGACCCTGCTGATCGCGCACCGCCGCTCCACCCTCGGCCTCGCCGACCGCATCGCCGTCCTGGAGGACGGCCGGCTCGCCGACATCGGCACCCACGCCGAGCTGGAGGAGCGCTCCCCGCTCTTCCGGCGCCTGCTCACCGACCCCGACGAGCTGGGCGCCGTCTCGCCCGGCCACATCACCCCGGCCGAGGTGCCCGAGGACCGCACGCTGCGGGCCGAGCTGGACGCCGAGTTCGACGCCGAGCGGGGCATCACCCCCACCCTGTGGGTACGGGACGAGACCGCCGGCCGGGAGCCCGAGGCGCCGGGGGCCACCCCCGAGCTGCTCGCCGCCGTCGAGGCCCTGCCGCCCGCCGACGACACTCCCGGCATCGACGAGGCCCGCGCCGTGTCGCCCGAGGACGCCTACGGTCTGCGCCGACTGCTCCGCGGCTTCGGCCTCCCGCTGCTCATCAGCCTCGGCCTGGTCGCCCTCGACGCGGGCGCCGGACTGCTGCTCCCGGTCCTGATCCGGCACGGCATCGACGAGGGCGTGAACCGGCTCGCGATCGGCGCCGTCTGGGCGGCCTCCGCGTTCGCCCTGGTCACCGTGCTCGTGCAGTGGGTCGCGCAGACCGCCGAGACGCGGATGACCGGCCGTACCGGCGAGCGGGTCCTCTACGCGCTGCGCCTGAAGATCTTCGCCCAGCTCCAGCGGCTCGGCCTCGACTACTACGAGCGCGAGCTCACCGGCCGGATCATGACCCGGATGACCACGGACGTGGACGCCCTGTCCACCTTCCTGCAGACGGGCCTGGTCACCGCCTTCGTCTCGGTCGTGACCTTCTTCGGGATCATGGTCGCGCTGCTCGTGCTCGACCTCCAGCTGGCCCTGGTCGTCTTCGCGACCCTGCCGGTCCTCGCGGTCGCCACGTACTACTTCCGCCGCTCCAGCGTGAAGGCGTACGAGCTGGCGCGCGAGCGGATCAGCGTCGTCAACGCCGACCTCCAGGAGTCGGTCTCCGGCCTCCGGATCGTGCAGGCCTTCCGCCGCGAGCGCTCCGGCGCCGCCCGGTTCGCCGAGCGCAGCGACCACTACCGTGAGGCGCGCGTCCGGGGCCAGTGGCTGATCTCCATCTACTTCCCGTTCGTCACCCTGCTCTCCTCGGTGGCCGCCGCGGCCGTCATGATCGTCGGCGCGAACCGCATCGAGGGCGGCACGCTCACCACCGGCGCGCTCGTCGCCTACCTCCTCTACATCGACCTGTTCTTCGCCCCCGTGCAGCAGCTTTCGCAGGTCTTCGACGGCTACCAGCAGGCCGCCGTCTCGCTGAAGCGCATGCAGGAGCTCCTCCAGGAGCCGACGTCGACCGCCGCCGCGCCCGCGCCCCTGGACGTGCTGTCGCTGCGCGGCGAGATCGCCTTCGAGGACGTCTCCTTCGCGTACGGCGGCGAGGACGGCGCCGCGAAGGACGAGACCGCCCTCACCGGCATCGACCTGCGCATCCCGGCCGGCCAGACCGTCGCCTTCGTCGGCGAGACCGGCGCGGGCAAGTCCACCCTGGTCAAGCTGGTCGCCCGGTTCTACGACCCGACGGGCGGCCGGGTCACCGCCGACGGCACCGACCTGCGGGACCTCGACCTCACCGCGTACCGCCACCGGCTCGGCGTCGTTCCCCAGGAGGCGTACCTCTTCGCCGGGACGGTCCGCGACGCCATCGCGTACGGCCGTCCCGACGCGACCGACGCCGAGGTGGAGGCGGCGGCCCGCGCGGTCGGCGCCCACGACATGATCGCGACCCTCGACGGCGGCTACCTCCACGAGGTCGCCGAGCGGGGCCGTAACCTCTCCGCCGGGCAGCGCCAGCTCATCGCCCTCGCCCGCGCCGAACTCGTCGACCCGGACATCCTGCTCCTCGACGAGGCCACGGCCGCCCTCGACCTGGCCACCGAGGCCCAGGTCAACCAGGCCACCGACCGGCTCGCCGGCCGCCGTACGACCCTGGTCGTCGCCCACCGGCTGAGCACGGCGGCCCGCGCCGACCGGGTGGTCGTCATGGACCACGGCCGGGTCGCGGAGGACGGCACCCACGAGGAACTCCTCGCCCTGGACGGCCGTTACGCGATGCTGTGGCGGACCTTCATCGGCGAGGCCGTGGACGAGGAGGAGCCGGAGCGGGTGTGAGCCGGAGCGGGTGCGAGGTGGGCCGGGCGTGAGGTGGGCCCGGCGCGAGGTGGGGCCCGGCGTGCCGCGGCCGTGAGTAGGTGCGCCGCCCGGCGGGATGAGTACGGGAGCGGATATCCGGCCCACCGCCCGGCGGGATCGAATCGGGCCATGAGCAACGACCCCCGTTCCCGCGCCGCCTCGCCCGTCCCCATCACGCCGCCGGACGTCGAGGGTGCCCGGCTGCGGAAGCGGTCCATGTTCTGGGCGGGGATGTTCGTGCCCGCGAGCCTGCTCGCCGGCATTCTCGTGCTCACCCGTGAGGACGCCGCCCGCTGCCTCACCCACGGGACGGCGTGCGACAGCACTCCCGGCCTCGTGTACGTCGCGGCCCTGGTGATCTTCGTCGCGGCCCTGGTGACCGTGCAGGCAGCCTCCCGGCCCGAGGTCCGCAAGGCCGCGTTCCGGACCCAGATCGGCGCCGAGAGCGTCTTCCTGTTCCTCCTCCTCGTCGCGTTCTCGTAGGAGCCCACACCGGAGGCAACCATTCCGGGATCGGGCGCGTCGTACGTCCGTACGTCCGTACGCGCGTACGGCGACCCACTCGGGAGGGGAAACGCATGCCCACGGACACGAAGAAGGCACGACGTGGCCGACTGCTCGCCCGTGTCCTGGCGCCCCTGCTCCTCGCCCTCGTGCTGATTCCGGTCCCCGGCATCGGCCCCGGCGCCGGTACCGCCGAAGCCGTCTCCGTCTGCCAGGGCCGCCCCGCCCGGACCATCACCTTCGCCACCGGCGAGCTGCGCCTCTACCGGACCCGCCACTACGCCTGCGCCGTCACCGTCGCCAAGCGGCCCGGCGCCCGCCGGCCGATGGCCGTCTCCCTCCAGCCCCGCGGCGGCCGGCCGGCGGTCTCGTCCGGACGGTTCGACCGACAGGCCGGTCCCGTCACCGTCCACGCCCTCAACCGCTGTGTCCGCGCGGGTGGTTCGGTGTCCGGCCGGGGCACGACCACCGGCTGGATCCTGTGCTGATGTGCAGGAAAGTCCAAGGGTAAGGACCAACTGGGGCTGGCGGTCCACACGTTCCCCCCGCTAGGTTCGCGACACCGTTGTGAACCAAGGGGAGGGTGAATGCGCAAGTCGCTGAGATGGGCGCTGTCGCTTTCGGTGCTCATAGGCACCGTGGCACCGACCGGCGTGGCTACCGCCGCGGACACGGACACGGGCAGCACGGCCGTCGTCGACTCGCAGAGCACAGACATCAAGGACCGCATCCTGGCGATCCCCGGGATGAGCCTGATCGAGGAGAAGCCGTACGCCGGCTACCGCTTCTTCGTCCTGAACTACAAGCAGCCGATCGACCACCGGCGCCCGTGGGCCGGCACGTTCGACCAGCGGATCTCCGTCCTCCACAAGGACACGAGCCGCCCGACCGTCTTCCGCACGAGCGGCTACTCGCTGAGCACCACGCCCAGCCGCGCCGAGCCGACCCGGATCATCGACGGCAACCAGGTCTCCATGGAGTACCGCTTCTTCACGCCGTCGCGTCCGCAGCCCGCCGACTGGTCCAAGCTCGACATCTGGCAGGCGGCCAGCGACCAGCACCGGATCTTCACCGCGCTGAAGAAGATCTACGGCCAGAAGTGGCTCTCCACCGGCGCCTCCAAGGGCGGCATGACCGCCACCTACTTCGAGCGCTTCTACCCGCGTGACATGGACGGTGTCGTCGCCTACGTCGCCCCGAACGACGTGGTCAACAAGGAGGACTCGGCCTACGACCGGTTCTTCGAGACCGTCGGCACCAAGGAGTGCCGCGACCGCCTGAACAACCTGCAGCGCGAGGCCCTCGTCCGCCGCGCCCCCCTCGAGGCCAAGTACAAGGCGTGGGCGGAGTCGGAGGGCGTCACCTTCAACACGGTCGGCACGCTCGACAAGGCCTTCGAGGCCGTCGTCCTCGACTTCGTGTGGGGCTTCTGGCAGTACTACGGCGAGGACGTCTGCGACCAGATCCCGGTGGCGAAGACCGCCACCGACGACGAGGTGTACGGCACGATCGACGCCTTCTCCGGCTGGGCCGCCTACACCGACCAGGGCCTGGAGCCGTACACGCCGTACTACTACCAGGCGGCGACCGAGCTCGGCTCGCCCACGATCAAGCAGCCGCACCTCAAGGGCCTGAGCCGCTACGGCTACCAGCCCGCGAGCAACTTCGTGCCGCGCGAGATCCCGATGAAGTTCAAGCAGCACGCCATGCGTGATGTGGACAACTGGGTCCGCAAGAACGCGAACAAGATGCTGTTCGTGTACGGCGGCAACGACCCGTGGGGCTCCGAGAAGTTCCACCTCGGCAAGGGCGCGCGCGACAGCTACGTGTACGTGGCCCCGGGCGCCAACCACGGTGCGAACGTCGCCGGGCTCGTCGAGGCCGAGCGGAACAACGCCACCGCCCGCATCCTCGACTGGGCCGGCGTCCCCGCCCCGGCCGCCCAGGCGGCGCAGCCGCTGGCCCGCTTCGACGCGCGCCTCGACAAGCCGGTCGACGAGGACGCGACGAAGGAGCACGGCCTGCGGCCGTGACACCCCGTGGCAGGTGAGGTGGGGTGCGTCCGGCGGGACGCACCCCACGTCCGTGTCAGCGGTACGACAGGCCGTACCCGACCGGGTGGAGCACCTTCGCCGGGTCGTCCGCGCTCTGCACGGGGACCGGGAGGCGACCCCTGGGCCTGGCCCGGCCGGCCAGGACCCGTACCGCGGCGCGGAGTTCGACATCGGTCCAGGAGTAGGCGGCGAGCGTCGCCCGCTGGCCGTCGATCCGGGCGATGTCGTACGGGTTGCGGATCGCGATCGTCACGACGGGCACCCCGGTCGCGACGAGCCGCGCCACGAGCGTGCGCTGCGGGCTGGTCGCGGTGACGTTGTACGTACCCACCACGATCACGTCCTTGCCCGCGGCCGCCGCCACCGCCTCCTCGATCTTCGCGGCCGTCGGGGTGGTCCCGGTGGAGAGCGCCGTCGCGGTGAAGCCCAGCTCGGTCAGGGCGGTCGCGAGCGTCGTGGTCGGCGGACCCGTCGTACCGGAAGGGGACGCCGGGTCGGCGCCGACGACGAGGACCGAGCCGTGGCGTGCCGGGCTCAGCGGCAGGAAGTCGCCCTCGTTGAGCAGCAGGGTCGTGGTCGCCTCGGCGATCCGGTCGGCCTGGGCGAGGTGGGCGGCGGTGCCGACCACCCGCTCGACACCGGCCCGGGTGACGTACGCGTTCCGGAACAGACCGAGCTTCGACTTGAGCCGCAGAATGCGCAGGATCGATTCGTCGAGCCGGTCCTCCGTCAGCTCGCCGTCCTTGACGGCCTTCAGGACCGCGTTCCAGGCCACGTCGAGCTTCGGCGGGTTGAGCAGCTGGTCCACCCCGGCCTTCAGGGCGAGGACCGGGACGCGCTCGTCGCCGTACTTGGTGCGGACCCCCTCCATGCCGAGCGAGTCGGTGACCACGACGCCGTCGTAGCCGAGCTCCTCGCGGAGGATGCCGGTGAGGATCGGCCGGGACAGCGTCGCCGGGTCCTCGCTCCGGTCGAGCGCCGGGACCACGATGTGCGCGGTCATGATCGAGTCGATCCCGGCGTCGATCGCGGACCGGAACGGCGGGGCGTCGAGTTCGCTCCACTGGGCCCGGGTGTGGGTGATCGTCGGCAGCCCGTAGTGGCTGTCGACGGCGGTGTCGCCGTGCCCCGGGAAGTGCTTGGAGGTGGCCGCGACCCCGGCCCGCTGATAGCCCTTGACCTGCGCGGCGACCATACCGGCGACCGCCGTCGGGTCGGAGCCGAAGGAGCGGACGCCGATGACCGGGTTGGCCGGGTTGACGTTGACGTCCGCGACCGGCGCGTAGTTCTGCCGGATGCCGACGGCCGCGAGCTCCTCGCCCGCGATCTGCGCCGCCTTGCGGGCGTCCGCGTGCGAGCCCCCGGCGCCGAGGGCCATCGCGCCGGGCACCAGGGTGGCGGGCTCGCCGACCCGGCAGACGATGCCGTGCTCCTGGTCGGTGGAGATGAGCGCGGGGATCGGCGTGGGCTGCGCGAGGGCGGCCTGCTGGATGCCGTTGGAGAGGGCGGCGATCTGCTGCGGGTCCCGGGTGTTGTGGGCCCAGGAGAAGTAGATGACGCCGCCCACGTGGTAGCGCTCGACCAGCTCGGCGGCCGTACGGACGCCGATCTCCGTGAGGTTGGCGTCGATGTCGGCCTGGTCGGGGGCGGTCGCGGAATGGCCGTACACCCGCATCACGAAGAGCTGGCCGACCTTCTCCTCAAGGGACATGCGGTCGATGATCCGCCGGAGCTTCCGGTCGTCGTGCCGGTCCTGAACGGCGAGGGCGGGGGTGGTCGCCCCGGTGACGGCGGCCGCTGCCGCGGCGGCGGTCACCGTGAGAAGGGCGCGTCGGGAGGGGGAGGGGGCGGGGGCGCGGTGGTGCACTGATGCTCCTTCCGGCCGTGCGAGGTTGAAGGAAATCCGTGTCGGGAATCCCCGGAAGCCGCCTCTGAAGGAAACTTCCAAGGGTCACGGATAGCCCGAAAGTAACTGCCAGGTCAAGGACCCGCGCACGAATCACCCACGGCGGCGATCCCGGGCCAGAGTTCCTGGAGCGTACGGACCGTCTCCCGGATCGCCGGGCGCCGCGCCGCCCCGGTCCGCCACATGGCGTGCAGACGGCGCGTCGGCATCGGGTCGAGCCGCACCGGCGCCACCTCCGGCGGTAGCGTCCCGCGCCCGAGGCGCGGCACGAGCGCGATCCCCAGTCCGGCCGCGACCAGGGCGACCTGTGTGTGGTTCTCCTCCGCCTGATGCACGATCAGCGGCTCGAAGCCCGTCTGCCGCAGCGTCCGCGTCAGCCAGTCGTGGCAGACCGTCCCCGGCGGCTGCGAGATCCACCGCTCCGCCGCCAGCTCCTCCCGGCGCACAGACTCCCGCGCCGCGAGCGGATGGTCCCGGTGGACGAGGATGTCGCACAGGTCGTCGCCGATCACCGCCTGCTCCACCCCCGGCGGCACCGGCAGCGGGGCGATGTCCCAGTCGTGCGCGACCGCCAGATCGATCACTCCCCGCGCCACCAGGTCGACCGAGACGTGCGGGTCGACCTCCGAGAGACGGGCGTCGACATCGGGATGGGCCCGGCCGAGCTCCGCGAGCACCCGGGGCATCAGACCGCGCGCCGCGCTCGCGAAACAGCCGATCGCGAGCCGCCCGGCGGGCCGACCGCGCCGCTCTTCGAGACGCACCTCGGCCT
Source organism: Streptomyces sp. NBC_00250 (assembly GCF_036192275.1). NCBI lineage: Bacteria > Bacillati > Actinomycetota > Actinomycetes > Kitasatosporales > Streptomycetaceae > Streptomyces > Streptomyces sp. NBC_00250. Next base: position 5,905,404 of record NZ_CP108088.1, read on the forward strand.
CCTCCACGAGCTTCAGCAACTGGCCTGCGGTGGCGGCGAGTTGATGGGCGTCGTCGGTGAGCCGGATGCCCCGGCCGCTGCGTTCCAGCAGGGTCGTGCGCGTCTCGCGCTCCAGCTTCGCGATCTGCTGGGAGACCGCCGACGGCGTGTAGCCGAGAGCGGTGGCGGCGGCGCCGACACTGCCGTGGACGGCGACGGCGTGCAGAGCGCGCAGACGGCCGAGATCCAGCACGGTGCGTCCTCCTCTTCGAAGCGCGGGACGGATGGATGAAGCATCGCTACATCCCACCATGAAGAACTCCGTGCTGGTGCTAAACGGTCGGGGCGGCGATGCTCGACAGCATGCGCCCCGCCCACCTCGCCCTCGCCGCCCTGGTCGCCGCCGTCTGGGGAGTCAACTTCGTCGTCATCGAGATCGGCCTCGACCACTTCCCGCCGCTGCTCTTCTCCGCGCTCCGCTTCCTCGCCGCAGCCCTGCCCGCCGTGTTCCTGGTGGGCCGGCCCACCGTGGCCTGGAAGTGGATCCTGGCGGTCGGACTCGTCCTCGGCGTCGCCAAGTTCGGGCTGCTCTTCACCGGCATGGACCTCGGCGCCCCGGCCGGACTCTCCTCCCTCGTCCTCCAGGTCCAGGCCGTCTTCACCGCTCTCTTCGCCTTCGTCGCGCTCGGTGAACGCCCCGGCCGCCTCAAGACGGCGGGGATGGGCGTCGCCCTGGTGGGCATCGGAGTGGCGGCGGCCGACGAGGGCGGGGCCGGGTCCCTCGTGGGCTTCGCGCTGGTGATCGGCGCGGCGGCCTGCTGGGGCGTCTCCAACGTCCTGACCCGCAAGGCCTCCCCGCCCGACGCGCTCAACTTCATGGTCTGGGTCAGCGTCGTCCCCGTCCTGCCGCTGCTCGGCCTCTCCCTCCTCCTGGAGGGCCCGGAACGCGACCTCGCGGCCCTGCGCGGCCTCGACTGGACCGGCGTCGGAGTGATCGTCTACGTAGCCTGGATCACCACCGTCTTCGGCTTCGGTGCCTGGGGCTGGCTGCTGCGCCGCTACCCGGCCTCGTCCGTCGCCCCCTTCTCCCTCCTCGTCCCCGTCTTCGGCATGTCCTCGGCGGCACTCGTCCTGGGCGAGGGAGTGAGCCCGGCCCGCTGGTGGGCGGCGGCGCTCCTGGTCGGCGGAGTGGCCCTGACGTCCTTCGCACCGGGCCGCCGACCGGAGAAGAACTCCGTCGCCCCGGCCAACCCCGTGCCCGTATCGTCGTCCGGCCGTCCCCTCGGCGAGGAACGGCGTACGAACAGCGGCGCACGGCGTACGAACAGGGACGCACGGCGTACGAACAGCGGCGCGTAGCGTACGAACAGCGGCGCACGGCGCACGAACAGCGAGGAAACGCCCATATGACCTTCGAGCACATCACCGTCGACTCCCCCGAACCCGCCCCCGGCACCGTCCTCCTGAGCGGCATCCCCGGCAGCGGCAAGTCCACGGTCGCGGCCGCCCTCGCGGCCCGCTTCGCCCGGGCGGCGCACATCGAGGTCGACGGGCTGCAGGCCCTGATCGTGAGCGGCTGCCACTGGCCGAGCCCGGACGGCGACCCGGAGGCGGACCGCCAGATCCTGCTGCGCGCCCGCAACGCCTGCCTGCTCGCGGAGAGCTTCACGGCGGCCGGCTTCCTCCCGGTCCTGGACGACGTCGTCGTACGCCGCTCCCACCTGGACTACTACCGCGCCCAGGCGAAGACGGGCCCGCTGTACCCGGTCTTCCTGGCCCCGGGCCCGGAGAAGGCCTGGGAACGCAACAACGCCCGGGACAAGCGCCTGACGACCAATTGGGCCTTCCTGGACGAGGCGATGCGCACGGAACTCTCGGACGAGGGCGTCTGGATCGACAACGCGCACCTGACCGTGGAGGAGACGGTGGACGCGGTCCTGGCGGCGACGGGCCTGACCCCGCGGAGGTAGCCCGTCGGATCGCCACCGAGGTGGGGCTCCGACGGGCTGCTTCCCACGGTCTGTGCTCAGGCGAACATGTCGGCGAGCAGCTCGGGGCCGATGACGATGGGCGCGGGGCGGTAGGCGGGCGGCAGCGTGCCCATCAGCTCGCGGACCAGGAAGTCCCAGGAGCGGGTGCGGACATGGGCCAGGACGTCGATGAAGGTGTGCTCGGCGCCGGGCACGACGTGCAGTTCGACGTCCTTGCCGGCGGCGAGCAGCCGGTCGGCGAGCCGCAGGGTCTGGTGCGGGTGGACCTGGTCGTCCATGTCGCCGTGGATGAGCAGCAGTCTGCCCGCCAGCCGGTCGGCGAGGTGCAGGTTGGACGTCCGGTCCCAGGCCTCGGTGTCGTCCGCGCCGTCGTAGGACTCGACGAAGCCGGCGTTGAAGGAGCGGGCGTCGTGGGAGCCGGAGAGAGCGGCCCCGACCTTGTACACCTCGGGGAGGTCCAGCATCGCCCGCGCCGCGGCGAACCCGCCTCCGGAGTGGCCGAAGACACCGACCCGGTCCAGGTCCATCCACGGCCGGGTCTCGGCCAGCTGCGGCAGGGCCGCGGCGTGGTCGGCGAGGGAGCCCGCGTCGGCCAGTCGGCCGAAGGAGGCGTCGTGGAAGGCCTTGCTCCGTCCCGGGGTGCCCCGGCCGTCGAGCGCGATGACCACGAAGCCGAGTGCCGCGAGGGGTTCGGCGTCCATGCCCATGCCGCCGGGGTCGAAGCACGGGGCGACCCGGTTGACCTGCGGGCCGGGGTAGAGGTTGTCGATCACCGGGTAGCTCTTGGCGGGGTCGAAGTCCCGCGGCCGGTAGAGCACTCCGTAGATGTCGGTCTCGCCGTCGGCCGCCTTCACGCGGAACCGCTCCGGCGCGGTCCAGCCGGTGGCGGCGAGCTTGGTGATGTCGGCGCGCTCCAGCTCCACGAGCACCCGCCCGGTCCAGTCGCGGACCGTGGTGACCGGGGCCGTGTCGACGGTGGACGCGGAGTCGATGAAGTACTCCTGGTCGTACGGGCTTTCCGGCAGGGTCGCGATGTGGTCGAGCGTGTCGTCGGTGAGCTTCGCGAAGCCGGAGCCGTCCAGACCGACCCGGCACACCGTGCGGCGGTAGGGGTCCTCGTCGACGAGCCCGGAGGCGGTGAAGTACACGACCCGCTCGGCCTCGTCGACGCGCAGGATCTGCCGCACCAGCCACGGCCCGGAGGTGACCTGGCCGAGCAGCTCGCCGGTGTGCAGGTCGTAGCGGTGGAGGTGGCCCCAGCCGTCGCGCTGCGAGAACCAGAGCACCTCGTCGGCGAGCACGCGCACGAGGGGCGGCTCGGTCATCCACTGGTTGGGCTCCACCCGGGTCGCCCCGGTCTCGCTGATCACGGTGGTGACCTCGCCGGTGACGGGGTCGAGGCGGTTCAGGGTGAGGGAGTGCTGGTCCCGGGGCCGGGCGAGGAAGTACACGGCCGAGCCGTCCGCGGCCCACCAGGCCCACTTGACGGTGATCGGCGACACGTGGGTCATGATCAGCGGCTCGGCCTGGGCGCGGACCACCGTGCCCTCGGCGACGTCGAGGACGACCAGCTCGGCCTGCGGCAGGTGCTCGTCGCCGGGGTACGCGAACCGCTGGGTGTGCAGGAGGGGCGCGCCGCCGTCGGCGGGCCCGGCCTCCACGAGGTGGGTCTGTCGGACCTCACGCTCGTCCGTCCGGTGGGCGAGGACCTTCGTCGAGTCCGGCGACCAGGCCACCGCGGGCGGCAGGTAGGGCACGCCGAGCTTGCGCAGCAGGGTGGCGTTGCCGGTCGCCGCGGGGCCCGGACCGTACGCGTGATCAGGGGCGCCGTCGGTGGTCAGCGGCCACTCGCGGCCGTCGGACAGCGACCGCGCCCACAGGTCGTGCCCCCGCTGGGAGACCGCCGACTTGCCGTCGGGCGAGGTCACGTCGAGCGGGTTGCCCGGGGCGGTGAACTCGGCCGGCTCGCAGGCGTAACTGTTCAGGTCGCAGCGCCAGTACGCGCCGAACGCCACGAACTTCACGTCGTTCTCGGTCAGTTCGATGCCCATGAACGGCAGGGCCTCGGGGTCGACCTGCTGTTCGGCGGCGCCGGCCAGCGCGGCGGCCAGCCGGGCGTGGTCGAAGACGGGCTCACGCGTGCCCGCCGCCGGGTCGACCAGCACGAACCGCCTGCCGACCCCGTTGCTCACCGCGTACCAGAAGCGCGCGCCCCCGTCGATCCACTGCGGCCTGACCTTGTCACCGACGACGAGCTCGCCCGGGCGGGCGGGACGGCGGAGGAGCTGCTCTGCGGCCTTGTAGTTCTGAGTAGTGCTCATTCTTCTTGCCCGTCCTCGGTGTCGGTCGCTGATGGTCTTGGTCGGTGAGGTGTCGCCGTAGCGGTCTGCCGTAGCGGTTCAGAGGCTGCGGGCGGTGATGTCGCCGTAGGAGGTGGTGGCGTGGATGTTCAGGCTTGCGGCGGGGCCGTCGGTGTTGGTGAGGGTGTTGTGGACGCGGCCGTAGGCGGTGCCGGCGTCGAGGGTGGCGGAGACGCCGCGGGCGGCGCCGACCGTGATCCCGCCGGACTCGGTGTGCAGGACGACGGAGCCGGTGACGGCTTCGGTGATGCGGAGGTCGCCCTTCTGGGTGCTGATCTCGGCGGCGCCGCCGAGGCGGCCGACGGTGATGTCGCCGGCGAGGAGGGTGAGGCGGGCGGTGGCGGTCTCGTCGAGGGTGACGGTGCCCTGTGCGCCTTCGAAGGTGACGTCGCCGAGGCGTCCGACGCCGCGGAGGTCGCCGGCGGCGGTCTTCGCCTCGATCCGGGAGCCGGCGGGCAGCTGGACGGTCACCTCGACCGCTCCGGAGTCGCCCAGGAGCCGGTTCCCGGCCGGGGCGGCGGTGATCCGCAGGACCCCGTCGGCGTACTCGACCGAGACCTGCTCGGCGGCCTTCTGGTCGGCGGACTTGGCGGCGTTCGCGGGCCGGATGTCGACGGTGGCGTCGTCACGGTCGGCGGCGATGAGCTGGATGCGCCCGGCGGGGATGTCGAGGACGGTGATGATCGCGGCGGTGGCGGCGAACTTCTGCAAGGTTCTTCTCCTTCATGGGGCGGGCCCACTCCCGGGCCCGCCGTTTCCGATGAGGGAAAAGCTACGTTGCGTTCATAGGTCTGGCAACGCGTTCGTTGCGCGAAATCTGCATCAGTGCAGGTGAGGGTCAGGATTTCGTTGCAACGATTCTGAAGCTAACGCAATGACTGGATGCCGTTGCGTTGCAATGGAATGGAAGTGAACGCTATGCGGAGGGTGTTGCGTCCGCCGTCGCGGGCAGGGTGCGCCCCCGCGGCCGCCCCGTGGACCCCCGTACCACCAGCTCCGCCGGGACCCGCTCCAGGCCGTTCGCCGGGGGCTCCTCCGTGCCCATCGCCAGACGGCCCGCTCGTACCCCCGCCTCGTGCAACGGCAGACGGACCGTCGTCAGGGACGGGACCGCGTCCACCGAGAAGGGCAGGTCGTCGAAGCCCGCCACGGAGACGTCGCCCGGGATGGACAGGCCCCGCTCCCGCAGGGCCGCGCAGACGCCGAGGGCCACCGTGTCGTTGGCGGCGACGACCGCCGTGAGGTCCGGGTCGCGGGCCAGGAGCTCGGCCGTGGCCTCGTAGCCGGCCTGCCGGTCGTACGCGCCGTGGACCGTCGGGCCCTCGGGCACGCCCGCCGCCGCGAGCGCCTCGCGGTGGCCTTCGAGGCGGTGCCGGGTCGTGGTCCGGTCGGCGGGGCCCGCGGCGTAGCCGATGCGCCGGTGGCCGAGTTCGATCAGGTGCTCGGTGAGGCGCCGCGCGCCCGCCCGGTTGTCGAAGACGAGCGCCGCCGCGTTCCCGTCGCCGGTGACCGGCGGCCGCCCGCACAGCACGACCCGGGTCCCCGCCTCCGCCAGCTTGGCCAGCTTGGCCGCCGTCGCCGTCAGGTGCCCGGGGTCCTCCAGGGAGCCGCCCATGAGGATCACGGCCGCGGCCCGCTGCCGCTGGAGCAGGGTGAGGTAGGTCAGCTCGCGTTCGGGGGAGCCGCCGGTGTTGCAGACGACGGCGAGCTTCTCGCCGCCGCCGCGTCCCGACGCGCCCTCCCCGATGGCGCTCTGCGCCGCGCTCGCCATGATCCCGAAGAACGGGTCGGCGATGTCGTTCACGAGGACGCCGACCAGGTCGGAGGTGGCGGCGGCGAGCGAGCTGGCGGGCCCGTTGAGGACGTAGTCCAGCTCGTCCACGGCCCGCAGGACCCGCTCGCGGGTCGACGCGGCGACCGGGTAGTTGCCGTTGAGGACGCGGGAGACGGTGGCGGGTGAGACCCGTGCGCGGGCGGCCACGTCCGCCAGGGTGACGGTCATCGTGTGCGTACCTCCAGGGCCTTGTCGACGGCGATGTCGGCAGGCTAGCGTCATCGCCGATGGAAAGCGCTTTCTATCGGGGCGCGGAACACCGGGGAGAGGAACCTTTCGTGACACGCAGGACAGTCCGCATCGCCATGAACGGCGTCACCGGACGCATGGGATACCGCCAGCACCTCGTCCGCTCGATCCTCGCCCTGCGCGAACAGGGCGGCCTCGACCTCGGCAACGGCGAGACCCTCTGGCCCGAGCCGGTCCTCGTCGGCCGCCGCGAGCCCGCCCTGCGCGCGCTCGCCGAGCGCCACGGACTCACCGAGTGGTCGACCGACCTCGACGCCGTCCTCGCCGACGACGGCATCGACATCTACTTCGACGCCCAGGTCACCTCCGCCCGCGCCGAGGCGATCACCAAGGCCATCCACGCCGGCAAGCACGTCTACACCGAGAAGCCGACGGCCGCCGACCTCGCGGGCGCCCTGGAACTCGCCCGGCTCGCCACGGAGAAGGGCGTCAAGCACGGCGTCGTCCAGGACAAGCTGTTCCTGCCGGGCCTGCTCAAGCTCAAGCGCCTCATCGACGGCGGCTTCTTCGGCGAGATCCTGTCCGTGCGCGGCGAGTTCGGCTACTGGGTCTTCGAGGGCGACTGGCAGGACGCCCAGCGCCCCAGCTGGAACTACCGCACGGAGGACGGCGGCGGCATCGTCGTCGACATGTTCCCGCACTGGGAGTACGTGCTCCACGAGCTGTTCGGCCGCGTCACCTCCGTCACCGCCCAGGTCGCCACCCACGTCCCGCGCCGCTGGGACGAGCAGGGCAAGCCGTACGAGGCCACCGCCGACGACGCCGCGTACGGCATCTTCCAGCTGGAGGGCGGCGCCATCGCCCAGATCAACTCCTCCTGGACCGTCCGCGTCAACCGCGACGAACTCGTCGAGTTCCAGGTCGACGGCACCCACGGCTCCGCCGTCGCCGGACTGCGCAACTGCCGCGTCCAGCACCGCTCGGCCACCCCCAAGCCGGTCTGGAACCCGGACATCCCGGCGACCGAGCCCTTCCGCGACCAGTGGCAGGAGATCCCCGACAACGCCGAGTTCGACAACGGCTTCAAGGCCCAGTGGGAGCTGTTCCTGCGGCACGTCACCCTCGGCGAGCCGTACCACTGGGACCTCCTCGCGGGCGCCCGCGGCGTCCAGCTCGCCGAACTCGGCCTGAAGTCCGCCGCCGAGGGCCGCCGCCTCGACGTCCCGGAGGTGAGCCTGTGATCCGCCTGCCCGAGATCGGCGGCGGCGTACGGGAGTACACGCGCCGCACCGAGCCCCTCTCCCTGAGCGGGGGCGGCCCCCTGGCCTCCCGAACGGTCTTCTCCGCCGCCCATGTCGTCGCCGACCCGTACGCCGACACCACCCCCGACTCGGCCGCCGCCGTCGACTGGGACACCACCCTCGCCTTCCGTCGCCACCTCTGGTCCCAGGGCCTCGGGGTCGCCGAGGCCATGGACACCGCCCAGCGCGGGATGGGCCTCGACTGGGCGGGAGCGGCGGAGCTGATCCGCCGCAGCGCGGCGGAGGCGAAGGCCGTCGGCGGGCAGATCGCCTGCGGCGTCGGAACGGACCAACTCTCCGGCCCCGCCGACCTGGTGGCGGTGCGCAAGGCGTACGAGGAGCAGCTCGCGCTCGTCGAGGAGACCGGCTCCCAGGCCATCCTGATGGCCTCCCGCGCCCTCGCCGCCGCCGCGGCGGGCCCGGACGACTACCTCGACCTGTACGGCCACCTCCTCCGCCAGGCGAGCGAGCCGGTGATCCTGCACTGGCTCGGCCCGATGTTCGACCCGGCGCTCGACGGGTACTGGGGCTCGGCAGATCTCGACACCGCGACCGAGACCTTCCTGGAGGTCATCGCCGCGCACCCCGACAAGGTCGACGGCATCAAGGTCTCCCTCCTCGACGCCCGCCGCGAGGTCGAACTCCGCCGCCGCCTCCCGGAGGGCGTCCGCTGCTACACGGGCGACGACTTCCACTACCCGGAGCTGATCGCGGGCGACGAACAGGGCTTCAGCCACGCCCTGCTGGGCATCTTCGACCCCCTGGCGCCGCTGGCGGCGGAGGCGGTACGGGCTCTCGACACGGGTGATGTAAACGCTTTCCGTGCCACCCTCGACCCGACGGTCGCGCTCTCCCGCCACCTCTTCCAGGCCCCGACCCGCTTCTACAAGACGGGAGTCGTCCTCCTGGCCTGGCTGGCCGGCCACCAGGACCACTTCACGATGGTCGGCGGCCTGCAGTCCGCCCGCTCGCTCCCGCACCTCGCGCGCGCCTACGAACTGGCGGACGGACTGGGCCTGTTCCCGGACCCGGCACTGGCCGAGGAGCGCATGCGCTCCCTCCTGACCGTCCAGGGAGGCCTGCGATGAACCTCGACCGCTTCAGCGTCAACCAGATGACGGTCAAGCAGCTCGCCCTGCCGGACCTGGTCACCCACTGCGTCCGCCTCGGCATCCGGGGCGTGGGCCTGTGGCGCGAACCGGTCCAGGAGTACGGGGTCGAGGCGGCGGCCGATCTCGTACGGGACGCGGGCCTCACCGTCACCACCCTCTGCCGCGGCGGCTTCTTCACCTCGGACGGCTGGGAGGCGGAGAACCGGGCGGCGATCGACGAGGCGGTCACGCTCGGCACGGACACCGTCGTCCTGGTCTCCGGCGGCCTCACCCCCGCCTTCCCGGACCTGCCCTCGGCCCGCGCCCAGATCACCAAGGCCATCGGCGCCCTGGCCCCCTACGCGGCCGAACGCGGAATCCGCCTGGCCGTCGAGCCCCTCCACCCCATGTACGCCGCCGACCGCTGCGCCGTCTCCACCCTCGACCAGGCGCTGGCCGTCGCGGAGCGCTTCCCCGCCGACCACGTGGGCGTGGTGGTCGACACGTACCACCTCTGGTGGGACGACCGGGCCCCGGCGGCGGTGGAACGCGCGGGCGCGGCGGGCCGCATCCACTCCTTCCAGCTCGCCGACTGGACCACCCCGCTCCCGGCCGGCGTCCTGACCGGCCGGGGCCAGCTGGGCGACGGCGCGATCGACCTCCGGGCGTGGGCCGACCTGGTGGAGAAGGCGGGCTGGACGGGCCCGGTGGAGGTGGAGATCTTCAACGACGCCCTGTGGGCGAGGGACGGCGTGGAGGTCCTGGAGGAGACGCTGGAAAGGTTCCTGGAGGTCTGACCGACCGGGCCCGGCGGCGCCGCGCGCGAGCTTGTCACTCGCCCGGGCGCCGCACGTCCTGCTGCTCGACCTCTTTGAGGACGCGAGTGACCGTGGCGAAGTCGTTGTCACGGTGCAGGAGGGTCAGACCGTGATGGACCGCCGTGGCGCAGAGAAGCAGATCCACGACACCCGCCGCGCGGTGCTGCCCCTTCTGCGTCAGCTTGTACTGGGCGGTTTCCACCCATCGCCACGCGTCCTTCGGGACGCGTACCGGCGCGAACATGGCAACGAGGTCCTCATCGATCTCATCGCGGTCTTCCGCGCTCACGGCACTGAAAAGGATCTCCGTCCGGGTGGCCTCGCACATTCCGATGGCGCCTGTCTCGATCTCGGCGTCCCAGCGCCGCTGCGCGGCGGGATCGGTGCCGAGGTGGACGTACGCGCTGGTGTCGATGAGGTACGTGATCACTCGCCGTCCCCGGCGTGCTGGACGGCCTTGCGTGCTTCCCAGTCCCGGCGTGTGCGCTCCAACTGGCCGCGCGCGCCGCGCTCTGCGAGCCGCTGGAACGCCTCCCGGCGGTGATGCCGCCTTATGACCTCTTCCAGGGCCGTGTTGATCGTGTCCTTCTTCGTGGTCGTACCGAGCAGTTTCGCGGCCTCGGCGAGAACGTCGTCGTCCACATCCACGTTGGTCACACCCATGATCACCCTCCATGTGGGTCATGTGGGAAGAACACGCACCTTCTATACATCGTAGCGCTTGTGTCGCGTCCCGGGCATCGCGAGCGCGCCGCCTGCTGCGAAAGCCCTTCCATCCGACCCGGGCGCCCCGGAGGGGCGGTTGTCCACAGTGCCGCCCGCACTGTCCGACCGGTTCGCTACCGTCGGGGCATGTCCAACGAGGGTCGGGGGCCGGGGTCGGCCGTGCTCGAAGGGGTCCTGGAGCGGATCACCTACGCCAACGAGGAGAGCGGGTACACGGTCGCCCGCGTCGACACCGGGCGCGGGGCCGGGGACCTGCTCACCGTGGTGGGGGCGCTGCTCGGGGCGCAGCCGGGGGAGTCGCTGCGGATGGAGGGCCGTTGGGGCTCGCATCCGCAGTACGGCAAGCAGTTCACCGTCGAGAACTACACGACCCTGCTGCCCGCCACGATCCAGGGCATTCGCCGTTATCTCGGCTCGGGTCTCGTCAAGGGCATCGGCCCCGTCTTCGCCGACCGCATCACGCAGCACTTCGGTCTGGACACGCTCGACATCCTCGAAGAGGCCCCCGCGCGCCTGATCGAGGTTCCGGGCCTCGGCCCCAAGCGGACGAAGAAGATCAGCGCGGCCTGGGAGGAGCAGAAGGCGATCAAGGAGGTCATGGTCTTCCTCCAGGGCGTCGGCGTCTCCACCTCCATCGCGGTGCGGATCTACAAGAAGTACGGGGACGCCTCGATCTCCGTCGTCCGCAACCAGCCCTACCGGCTCGCCGCCGATGTCTGGGGCATCGGCTTCCTCACCGCGGACAAGATCGCCCAGTCCGTGGGCATACCGCACGACAGCCCCGACCGGGTGAAGGCCGGCCTGCAGTACGCGCTGTCGCAGTCGAGCGACCAGGGGCACTGCTTCCTCCCCGAGGAGCGGCTGATCGCCGACGCGGTGAAGCTCCTCCAGGTCGACACCGGGCTTGTCATCGAATGCCTCGCCGAGCTGGCCGAGGACCCCGAGGGGGTCGTGCGGGAGACGGTCCCGGGGCCCGAGGGGGCACCCGTCACCGCCGTGTACCTGATCCCCTTCCACCGGGCCGAGCTGTCGCTGGCCGGCCAGCTCCGGCGCCTTCTGCGGACCGACGAGGACCGGATGCCCGCCTTCCGGGACGTGGCCTGGGACAAGGCCCTCGCCTGGCTCGCGGACCGGACCGGGGCCTCCCTGGCGCCCGAGCAGGAGGAGGCCGTCCGGCTCGCCCTCACCCGTAAGGTCGCCGTGCTCACCGGCGGCCCCGGCTGCGGCAAGTCGTTCACGGTCCGCTCGATCGTGGAGCTGGCCCGCGCCAAGAAGGCCAAGGTCGTCCTCGCCGCCCCCACCGGCCGGGCCGCCAAGCGGCTCGCCGAGCTGACCGGCGCCGAGGCCTCCACCGTCCACCGGCTCCTGGAGCTCAAGCCGGGCGGCGACGCGGCCTACGACCGGGACCGGCCCCTCGATGCCGACCTCGTCGTCGTCGACGAGGCCTCCATGCTCGACCTGCTCCTGGCGAACAAGCTGGTCAAGGCCGTCGCACCGGGGGCCCATCTGCTGCTCGTGGGCGATGTGGACCAGCTTCCGTCGGTGGGCGCGGGCGAGGTCCTCGGCGATCTGCTCGCCCCGGGAAGCCCCGTACCGTCGGTGCGGCTGACCCGGATCTTCCGGCAGGCCCAGGAGTCCGGCGTCGTCACCAACGCGCACCGGATCAACTCCGGCACCCCGCCGAAGACCGAAGGCCTCCCGGACTTCTTCCTCTTCGTCGAGGAGGAGACCGAGGACGCCGCCCGGGTCGCGGTGGAGGTCGCGGCCCGCCGGATTCCGGCCAAGTTCGGGCTCGACCCGCGCCGTGACGTGCAGGTCCTCGCCCCCATGCACCGGGGCCCGGCCGGTGCGGGCTCGCTCAACGGACTCCTGCAGCAGGCCATCACCCCGGCCCGCCCCGATCTGCCGGAGAAGCGCTTCGGCGGCCGGGTCTTCCGTGTCGGCGACAAGGTGACCCAGATCAGGAACAATTACGACAAGGGGGCCAACGGAGTCTTCAACGGCACGGTCGGCGTCGTCACCCAGCTGGACGCGGTCGAGCAGCGCCTGGTCGTGCGGACGGACGAGGACGAGGAGGTGCCGTACGACTTCGACGAACTGGACGAACTGGCCCACGCGTACGCGGTCACCATCCACCGTTCGCAGGGCAGCGAGTATCCGGCCGTGGTGATTCCGGTCACCATGAGTGCCTGGATGATGCTTCAGCGGAACCTTCTCTACACGGCCGTGACCCGGGCCAAGAAGCTCGTCGTCCTGGTCGGCTCCCGCCGGGCGATCGCCCAGGCGGTCCGAACGGTTTCCGCAGGCAGACGCTTTACCGCACTCGCGTTTCGGCTCACAGGCGGCGCCCCCGTGTGAAAGATCACGGAGGACTACCGGAACCGGGGCGAAGGGGGCAGGATATGAAGGTTGGCGGCACTGAGTGCCGCCGATTGGCCCAATGGTCGACCCCGAGTGCACTCTCCTGAGCCAAATGGGGGATGGTAGAGACAGTCAGGGCACCTCGAAGAAGAGGCACTACGTCGGTGAGGGATGACGTGAGCGACAACTCTGTAGTACTGCGGTACGCGGACGGTGAATACACCTACCCGGTGGTCGAGAGCACCGTCGGCGACAAGGGCTTCGACATCGGGAAACTCCGAGCCCAGACCGGTCTGGTCACCCTCGACAGCGGATACGGCAACACCGCCGCCTATAAATCCGCGATCACCTACCTCGACGGTGAGCAGGGGATTCTGCGGTACCGCGGTTACCCCATCGAGCAGCTGGCCGAGCGCTCCACCTTCCTTGAGGTGGCGTACCTGCTGATCAACGGTGAGCTGCCCAAGGTCGACGAGCTGGCGACCTTCAAGAACGAGATCACGCAGCACACGCTCGTCCATGAGGACGTCAAGAACTTCTTCCGCGGTTTCCCGCGGGACGCCCACCCGATGGCGATGCTCTCCTCGGTGGTCTCCGCGCTGTCCACCTTCTACCAGGACAGCCACAACCCGTTCGACGAGGAGCAGCGCCACCTCTCCACGATCCGGCTGCTCGCCAAGCTGCCGACGATCGCGGCGTACGCGTACAAGAAGTCGATCGGTCACCCGTTCGTCTACCCGCGTAACGACCTCGGGTACGTCGAGAACTTCCTGCGCATGACCTTCTCGGTCCCGGCGCAGGAGTACGACCTGGACCCGGTCGTCGTCTCCGCGCTCGACAAGCTGCTGATCCTGCACGCGGACCACGAGCAGAACTGTTCGACCTCCACCGTGCGTCTGGTCGGCTCCTCGCAGGCGAACATGTTCGCCTCGATCTCCGCCGGCATCTCGGCCCTGTGGGGCCCCCTGCACGGTGGCGCCAACCAGTCGGTCCTGGAGATGCTCGAAGGCATCAAGGCCAACGGTGGCGATGTCGACTCCTTCATCCGCAAGGTGAAGAACAAGGAGGACGGCGTCCGCCTGATGGGCTTCGGCCACCGGGTGTACAAGTCCTTCGACCCGCGCGCCAAGATCATCAAGGCGGCGGCGCACGACGTCCTCTCGGCCCTCGGCAAGTCCGACGAGCTGCTGGACATCGCGCTCAAGCTGGAGGAGCACGCGCTCTCCGACGAGTACTTCGTCTCGCGCAACCTCTACCCGAACGTGGACTTCTACACGGGCCTCATCTACCGCGCGATGGGCTTCCCGACCGAGATGTTCACCGTGCTCTTCGCGCTCGGCCGCCTTCCCGGCTGGATCGCCCAGTGGCACGAGATGATCAAGGAGCCCGGCTCCCGCATCGGCCGCCCGCGCCAGATCTACACGGGCGAGGTCCTCCGCGACTTCGTCCCGGTCGAAGGCCGCTGAACCCCTCGCCATGACTGAGGGCGTACCCCTGGTCGGTCCACGACGGCCGCGGGGTGCGCCCGAGGGCGAGTGAGCCGAAGGGGCGCGCCGGCACCGGCTGTAGCGCCCCGGCGGGTGTCCCCCGGCGAAGCCAGGGGGAGTACCGAGCCCCGAAAAAGAGGAAGCGCCCCGCGCCGTCGATCCCCCCACGGGTCGACGAGCGGGGCGCTTCCCATGTCCCGGTGCGGATTCCCCCCACGGGATCCGGGCCGGGCGTCTGCGGGTGTCAGCAGAAGCTGCGCGGGTCGGCGCGACGCGGTCTGCCGGGGTACGTACGGGAGGGCCGCTCAAAGCTCCCCGGTGCACGTGCCCCGGCCAACGCTTGCCTGGAACATCCCCCAAGACATTCCATGAACGTCCCCCAAGACGTTCTCGGCATCGCCCACTTAGACTCGCGAACAGCCCAGATGGTTACCCCCCAATATCTGTGATCTAGGTCTCCTTGTGAAGGTCCTGTGCGTCACGTGTAGGTGAATTCAGACGAAGCGCCGTAGCCGAAGGCTGTTGGATACGACGAAGACGGACGAAAAGGCCATCGCCAGACCCGCGATCATCGGGTTGAGCAGTCCGGCCGCCGCGAGCGGGAGTGCCGCCACGTTGTAGCCGAAGGCCCAGCCGAGGTTGCCCTTGATCGTCGCCAGGGTGCGGCGGGCGAGCCGGATCGCGTCGGCCGCGACCCGCAGGTCGCCCCGGACCAGGGTCAGATCGCTCGCCTCGATCGCCGCGTCCGTGCCCGTCCCCATCGCCAGGCCCAGATCCGCCGTGGCGAGGGCCGCCGCGTCGTTCACCCCGTCGCCGACCATCGCGACCGTCCGGCCCTCCGCCTGGAGCCGCCGGACCGCCTCGGCCTTCTCCTCCGGCAGCACCTCGGCGATCACCTCGTCGATGCCCACCTGCGCCGCCACGGCCTCCGCCACCGCCCGGTGGTCCCCGGTGAGGAGGACCGGCCGCAGCCCGAGGCCGCGCAGCCGGGCCACCGCCTCCGCGCTGGTGTCCTTGACGGTGTCCGCGACGGTCAGGGTGCCCCGGGCGACCCCGTCCCAGGCGACGTGGACGGCGCCGGGCTCCGCCCTCGTCGGCACGTCGACGCCCTCCGCCGTCAGCAGCGCGGCGCGGCCGACGAGGACCAGGTGGCCGTCGACCGAGCCGCGTACGCCGAGCCCGGGGACGTTCTCGAAGGTCTTCGGTACGGGGAGCTCCCCGCAGCGCTCGACGGCGCCGGCCGCGACCGCGCGGGCCACCGGGTGCTCGGAGGAGTGCTCAAGGGCCCCGGCCAGCCGGAGCAGCTCGGTCTCGTCGGTGGCGTCGGTGCCGTACTTCCCGCCGTACACGCGCACCCCGGTCAGTCGCATGCGGCCCGTGGTGACCGTCCCGGTCTTGTCGAGGACGATCGTGTCGACGCGGCGGGTGGACTCCAGGACCTCGGGGCCCTTGATCAGGATGCCGAGCTGCGCGCCCCGCCCGGTGCCGACCATGAGGGCGGTGGGGGTGGCGAGGCCCAGGGCGCAGGGGCAGGCGATGATCAGGACGGCGACGGCGGCGGTGAAGGAGGCCGTCGGGTCGTCGGTCGCCAGCAGCCAGGTGACGAGGGTGCCGAGTGCGATGAGCAGGACCACCGGGACGAAGACGGCGGAGATCCGGTCGGCGAGCCGCTGTACCTCGGCCTTGCCGTTCTGGGCGTCCTCGACGAGCTTCGCCATCCGCGCGAGCTGGGTGTCGGCGCCGACCCGGGTGGCCCGGACGACGAGCCGGCCGGAGACGTTGACGCAGCCGCCGGTGACGTCGCTGCCCGCGGCGACGTCCAGCGGCAGCGACTCGCCGGTGAGCAGGGAGGCGTCGACGGCGGAGGCGCCCTCGGTGACGGTGCCGTCGGTGGCGATCTTCTCCCCGGGGCGTACGACGAAGAGGTCGCCGGCCCGCAGCGCGGCGACCGGCACCCGTACCTCCGTTCCCCCGCGCAGGACGGCCACGTCCTTGGCGCCGAGTTCCATCAGGGCTCGGAGTGCCGCGCCCGCCTTCCGCTTGGCGCGGGCCTCCAGGTAGCGGCCGAGGAGGATGAAGGTGACGACTCCCGCCGCGACCTCCAGATAGATCGCGGAGGAGGCCTCGGAGCGGTCCACGGTGAGGTCGAAGCCGTGCCGCATGCCGGGCATGCCGGCGTCGCCGAGGAAGAGGGCCCAGAGCGACCAGCCGAAGGCGGCGAGGGTGCCGACGGAGACGAGGGTGTCCATGGTGGCGGCGCCGTGCCGGAGGTTGGTCCAGGTGGCCCGGTGGAAGGGCAGCCCGCCCCAGACGACGACGGGGGCGGCGAGGGTGAGCGAGAGCCACTGCCAGTTGTCGAACTGGAGGCTCGGGACCATGGCGAGGAGGACGACCGGCGCGGCGAGGAGCGCGGAGACGGTGAGCCGCTGCCGCAGCGGGGCGAGCTCGGGGTCCCGCTCGGGTCCCTGCTCCGGAGCCTCGACCGGGGGCTCCGGCGGCGGGGGTTCCTCGGCGGTGTAGCCGGTCTTGACCACGGTGGCGATCAGCGCCTCGACCCCGACCTCCGGGGGGTGTTCGACGCGCGCCTTCTCCGTGGCGTAGTTGACGGTCGCGGTGACCCCGTCCATGCGGTTGAGCTTCTTCTCGACGCGGGCCGCGCAGGAGGCGCAGGTCATCCCGCCGATCGTCAGCTCGGTGACCGCGACATCGACGAGGGGTGCGGTGGTGCTGGAGGTCATGTGCGGTTCCAAACGGGAGCAGGGCCGTACCAGGTAACGGTACGACCCTGCGAGGTGCCGAGGGGGAGCGGTCAGACCAGTTCGTAGCCGGCCTCGTCGACGGCGGCGCGGACGGCCTCCTCGTCGAGCGGGGCGGCGGAGACGACGGTCACCTGTCCGGTGGCGGCGACCGCCGTGACCGAGGAGACGCCGGGCAGTTCGGAGATCTCGCTCGACACCGCGCCCTCGCAGTGGCCACAGGTCATGCCCTTGACCTGGTAGACGGTGGTGAGGTCGGTCTTCGTCTCTGCGGTCATGGCGTTCTCCTCGTGGGTTCAGGGCCTACGCCACGGATTATACCCCTAGGGGGTATAAATTCCCAGTCAGGTCCGCGCGCGCCGTGCCGGCGGCCCCGGTCGGAGGATTCCGGCGGCGGTCACCGGGGCGAGCACGCGAAGACCTCCAAGTCCCTCCAGCGGCGGGCCGTCTGACTGGAGCTTATGGTAAATACCCGATATGTCGCATTCGGGGGCCACGCTCATCCTGATCATGGCGATCGCCGTCCTGGCGCCGCTGCTCGCCTACGGAGTCGGGCGCAAGCTCCCCGTCCCCCTCGTCATCTTCGAGATCCTGCTCGGCATCCTGATCGGCCCCGACGTCCTGGACTGGGCCCACCCCGACGCCCTGATCGACGGACTCTCGGAGCTCGGCCTCACCATGCTGATCTTCCTCGCGGGGTACGAGATCGAGTTCGGCAAGGTCCGTGGCGACACCCTCCGGCGCTCCGTCCGGGCCTGGCTGATCACCCTCGGGCTCGGACTCGCCACCGGAGTCCTCCTCGGCGGCGGATACGCCAAGGGCGTCTTCATCGGCGTCGCGCTCACCAGCACCGCGCTCGGCACCGTCCTGCCCGTGCTCCGCGACGCGGGCGACCTCCACGGGCGGTTCGGCTCGGTGGTCATGGCCTTCGGCGCGGTCGGCGAGTTCGGCCCGATCATCGCGATGGCCCTGCTGCTCAGCGGGCGCGGCGCGGCCGAGTCGACCGTGCTGCTCGCGGTCTTCGCGGCGCTCACCGCCGGGGCCGTGTTCTGGGCGCTGCGGCCGCGTCCGCCGTGGTTCTCCCGGATCATCGCCAAGACCCTGCACAGCAGTGGTCAGTTCGCGGTCCGGTTCGTCTTCCTGTTGCTCGCCCTGATGCTGGGTGCCTCGCAGGCCCTCGGGCTCGACGTCCTGCTCGGCGCCTTCGCGGCCGGACTCATCACCCGGCTCGTGCTGACCGGGGCCGCGCCCGAGTCGGGGCCGCAGATCCTGGAGAAGATCGAGGGCGTCGGCTTCGGCTTCCTCGTGCCGCTCTTCTTCGTCGTCACCGGGATCGAGTTCGACCTGGCCTCGCTGCTCGACGGCGGCCGCACCCTGCTCCTGCTGCCGGTCTTCCTGCTGCTCTTCCTCGTCGTGCGGGGCGGACCGATCTGGTTCCTCGCCCCGCGCGACCTGGACCGCAAGGACCGGGGCGGGCTCGTCCTCTACGGCTCGACCGCGCTGCCGCTCGTCGTCGCCATCACGACCATCGGCGTGGACGACAAGGCGATGACGGCCGGCGAGGCGGCGGCGCTCGTCGGGGCCGGCATGGTGTCCGTGCTCGTCTTCCCGCTGCTCGCGCTGAAGTCGCGGTCGGGGGCGAAGGCGCTCCCGTCCGAGCAGGTCAGCGGCTCGGAGTCGTGGTGACCGACGGTTGCGGGCTCGGCCCGTCGGTCAGCGGGCCGAGGTAGCGGAGGAGGAGGGTCTTCAGCTCGGCGATCGTCGCGTTCCGCTCGGCCCCCTCCGGTGCGGCGAGGATGAGTTCCAGGCCGCCCTTGAAGGTCACGAAGGTCATGTCGGCCACGCGGGCGCGCTCCCGTTCGGAGAGGTCGGGGGCGTAGTGGGCGATCACCTCCTGCACGCGCGCGAGGAGCGAGGCGTGCAGGGCGTCGTGCTCCTCCGCGATCCGGCCGGGGACCTCGGAGCCGTGCATCAGGGCGAGGAAGACCGGGTTCTCGCAGTTGAACTCGATCATCGGGTCGACGACGACGTCGAGCAGTGCGGGCAGCGGCAGGGCGAGGTTCTCCGGGGTGAACGCCTGGCCGTGGGCCTCCCGCATCTCCTGCAGCAGGCGCTCGCCGAGCTCTATCGCGATGGCTTCCTTGTTCGGGAAGTACTGGTAGAGCGTGCCCGGCGAGACATGGGCCTCGCGGGCGATCGCGTTGGTGCTGGACGCGGTGTAGCCGTTCGCGCAGAAGACGTTCGCGGCGGCCTGGAGCAGCTGTGCGATACGGCGCTCGCCGCGCGCCTGGCGGCGGGGCGCCTTCGGCTCTTCGGTCCTGTCCTCGGACATGGCTGTCTCCAGCTTTCCTCTACGCGTTTGACAAACACGAGAGGTCGCTCGCATTCTTGAGAAACGCGAGTGATCACTCGTGTTTGCCAGTCTATGGCAACGGGCGACCCATGTGACCTGCCGGGAAGCGAGCACATGGGTCAGGTGAAGGGGACACCTCGTCATGGCCGAAGTCAAGAAGACCGCACCCGCAGGGGGCAGGCCTCCGAGCGGGGAGAAGGCGGGCGGCTGGACGCGTTTCGTCACCGCCCGGCCGCGCCTCACCCTTCTCGTGGCCCTCGTCCTCACCGCCCTCGCCGTCCTGGCCGGCGGCGGGGTCGCCGACCGGATGGGCAGCGGCGGCTGGGAGGACCCGGCCGCCGAGTCCACGTACGCCACCGAGGCCCTCGGGCGCCAGTTCCCCGGCTCCCAGCCCAACCTGCTCCTGCTCGTCGACGCCGGAGCCGCCGGCACCGACGCGCCGGCCGTCGCCGCCGAGGCCCGCCGGCTCGCCGAGCGGCTCGACGCCGAGCCCGGCGTCGACGGCGTCGGCTCCTACTGGTCCACCGGCTCGCCCGCCCTCCGCTCCGAGGACGGCCGCAAGGCGGTGATCGCCGCCCGTATCGCCGGCGAGGAGAAGGACGCCGCCGCCGTCCTCGACCGCATCGCCCCCGAGTACCGGGGCACGCACGGCCCCGTCGAGGTCTCCCTCGGCGGCGGACTCGCCGTGCGCCACGAGATGCAGACGGTCATCCAGGAGGACCTGCTGCGGGCCGAGCTCATCGCCCTGCCCCTCACCCTCGTCCTGCTCGTCATGGTCTTCGGCAGCGCCGTCGCCGCCCTGCTGCCGCTCGGCGTCGGCATCGTCGCCATCCTCGGCACCAACGCCGTCCTGCGCGGCCTGACCGAGTTCACCGACGTCTCCGTCTTCGCGCAGAACCTGACGACGGCACTCGGCCTCGGACTCGCCATCGACTACGCCCTGTTCGTCGTCCGCCGCTACCGCGAGGAACTCGCCGCCGGGGCCGACACGTACACCGCCGTCCGCACCACCCTGCGCACCGCCGGGCGGACCGTGCTCTTCTCCGCCCTGACCGTCGCCGTCTCGCTCGCCGCGATGCTGCTCTTCCCGCAGTACTTCCTGCGCTCCTTCGCGTACGCCGGGATCGCCGTGGTCCTGCTCGCCGCGGCCGCCGCACTCACCCTGCTCCCGGCGGCCCTCGTGCTGCTCGGCGACCGGATCAACGCACTCGACCTGCGGCGCCTCCTCCGGCGCGGCCGGGCCTCCGGTCAGGACGGCGCCGGGGCGGGCTGGGCGCGGGCCGCCGCGCTCGTGATGCGCAGGGCGCCGGTCTTCGCCGTCCTCACCACCGCCGGACTCGTCCTCCTCGGACTGCCCTTCCTCGGTGTGAAGCTCGGCACCGCCGACGACCGCCAGCTCCCCGTCACCGCCTCCTCCCGGGTCGTCCAGGACGAGCTGCGGCACGGCTTCCCCGGCGACCCCGGCGGCACCCTCACCGTCCTCGCCGAGGGCGAGGCCACCCCCGCGCAGTACGCGGCCTACCGCGAGCGGATCGGCACCCTCGACGGCGTGGTCCGGGTCGACGGACCCGTGACCGCCCCCGGCGGCCACGCCTACTTCACCGTCGTGCCCGAGGGCGAGACCGTCGGCGCCGACGCCCAGCGCGCCGTGACCGAACTGCGCGCCGCGCCCGCCCCGTTCGAGACCTCCGTCACCGGGCAGGCCGCCGTCCTCGTCGACTCCAAGGACGCCCTCGCCGAACGGCTGCCCTGGGCGGCGGCCGTCATCGTCCTCGTCACCCTGCTCCTGGTCTTCCTGCTCACCGGCAGCGTCCTCATCCCCGTCCAGGCCGTCGTCCTCAACGCCCTCAGCCTCACGGCCATGTTCGGCGCGGTGGTCTGGGTCTTCCAGGACGGGCACCTCGCCGGACTCCTCGGCTTCACCCCCACCGGCGACATCGAGACCACCCTGCCCGTGCTGATGTTCTGCGTGGCCTTCGGACTCTCCATGGACTACGGGGTGTTCCTGCTCTCCCGCATCAAGGAGGAGTACGACCGCACCGGCGACCACGAGCACTCCGTCCGCTTCGGCCTGCGCCACACCGGCGGGCTCATCACCGCGGCCGCCGTGATCCTCGCCGTCGTCATGGTCGCCATCGGCACCTCCCGTGTCACCAACACCAAGATGCTCGGCCTCGGCATCGCCCTCGCCGTCCTCATGGACGCCATGGTGGTCCGCAGCCTCCTCGTCCCCTCCGTGATGAAGCTGACCGGCCGCCTCACCTGGTGGGCCCCCGGCCCGCTGCGGCGCTTCCACGACCGCTTCGGCATCAGCGAGTCGGACACGCCGGCCCCCGCACCCGAGCCGGACCTTCGGGAGCCGTCCGGGAAGACACCCGAGGAGCGCCGTGAGATGAGCCCGCTCCACCCGTGACACCGCACGCACAGGGCCGGACCCGGGATCACCGGGTCCGGCCCTGGGGCTGTGGGGGTGGGGCGGTACGTCAGGTCAGTCGCGGCGGCCCCGGTTGCCGGGGCGGCTGGCGACCCAGGCGCGGATCGTGTCCGCGTACCAGAAGGGCTTGCCCGACTCCACGTGGTCCGGGGTCGGCAGCAGTCCGTGCTTCCGGTAGGAGCGGACCGTGTCGGGCTGCACCCGGATGTGTGCGGCGATGTCCTTGTACGACCAGAGCCTTCTGTCCGTCATGCCTGGTACCTCCCTGCGCGCCGCGCAGCGGCGGCGGGGGTGCCGTTCGGGGGCGCTGCGGGCGTGCGATGGCGATCACTGAGCCATTGCCCCCTGCAACGACCCCTCCAGACCGGAGGAGAGCGCCTGTCGAGCGCCTGTGACGGAAAACCCGCGTGACGCGGATATGTGTGACACCGATGGGACGCACGTGACGAAACCGGGGCATCGGGACATCGGTGTGTCCAGGTGCGTCACCCCTGGCCAGAGAGGTATGCGCCGGTCACACGCCGCAGGAGCGGAGGAAGCGCCGGGTGCGCAGCGCGATCGGGTACGGAACATCCGGCTCGCACGGGTACATGTCCTGCTCGACGATCGCGAACAGGTCCACGTCCAGTGCCGACGCGGCGGCGAGCACCGGTTCCAGGGCCGGCACCCCGGACGGCGGCTCGCACATCACGCCGCGCCCCACGGCGGGACCGAAGGGCACCCCCTCGGCCACCACCCCGGCCAGGATCTCCGGGTCGACCTGCTTGAGATGCAGATAGCCGATCCGCTCGCCGTACGTCTCGATCAGCTTGACGCTGTCCCCGCCGGCGTACGCGTAGTGCCCGGTGTCCAGACAGAGCGAGACCGCCTCCGGATCGGTGGCGTCGAGGAACCGCGTCACGCTCTCCTCGTCGTCGAGATGGGTGTCCGCGTGCGGATGGACGACGATCCGCAGCCCGTACCGCTCCCGCACCTCCCGGCCCAGCCGCTCCGTGAGCCCCGTCAGGTCCCGCCACTGGCCGGCGGTGAGCGTCCGGTCCTCCAGGACCTCGCCCGTGCGGTCGTCCCGCCAGAACGACGGGATGACGACGAGATGGCCCGCGCCCACGGCCTGCGCCAGGGCCGCGTTCTCGGCGACGTGCGCCCAGGTCCGCTCCCAGACGTCCGGCCCGTGGTGGAGCCCGGTGAAGACCGTCCCCGCCGAGACCCTGAGGCCGCGCCGCGCGGTCTCCTCCGTCAGGACGGACGGATCGGTGGGCAGGTAGCCGTACGGGCCGAGCTCGATCCACTCGTAGCCCGCGCCGGACACCTCGTCGAGGAAGCGCTGCCAGGGCACCTGCCGGGGATCGTCGGGGAACCACACCCCCCAGGAGTCCGGGGCGGAGCCGATCCGGATCCGGGACGGCGACGGGGCGGAGGGCGAGGACGGCTGCGGTGACGGCTTCGTCATGCCTGCCACCTTGACCGGGGCGTGAGAGCAGCGTCAAGGACGCCGCCCCGGCCCGCACGGGCTGTTCCGCGCTGGCGGCCTGGTCGTCAGAATGTCCGGACATATCGTTGACACGCCTCCGGGCGGACGGCTAGACCTGGGTGCGGGAAGCCGGACGCGAGAGGTGGCGCGGGTGGAGTCGGAGCCGTACGACCTGATCACCATGGGGCGCCTCGGCGTGGACCTGTACCCGCTCCAGGCCGGGGTCGGCCTCGACCGGGTCGACACCTTCGCCAAGTTCCTCGGCGGCTCCCCGGCCAACGTGGCCGTCGCCGCCGCCCGGCTCGGCCGCCGCACCGCGCTCGTCTCCCGCACCGGCGCCGACCCCTTCGGGACGTATCTGCGCCGCGAGCTGAAGGGCTTCGGAGTCGACGACCGCTGGGTGACCGAGGTCGAGGAGTACCCCACCCCCGTCACGTTCTGCGCGCTCTTCCCGCCCGACGACTTCCCGCTCACCTTCTACCGCCGCCCCAAGGCCCCCGACCTGGAGATCCACCCGCACGAGCTGGACCTCGACGCGATCTCCGCCGCACGGGTCTTCTGGGCGACCGGCACCGGACTCTGCGCCGAGCCGAGCCGCTCGGCCACCCTGGCGGCGCTGCGGGCCCGCTCCGGGCGGGAGGTGACCGTCCTCGACCTGGACTGGCGGCCGATGTTCTGGGCCGACCCGGCGGCGGCCCGCCCGTACTACGCCGAGGCGCTGCGGCACGCGACCGTCGCCGTCGGCAACCTCGACGAGTGCGAGATCGCGACGGGAGAGCGCGAGCCGTACGCGGCGGCCCGCGCGCTGCTCACCTCGGACAGCGGTCGCGGCCTCCGGCTCGCCGTCGTCAAACAGGGCCCCAAGGGCGTCCTCGCGCTCGCCGCCGACGGGACGAGCGCCGAGGTGCCGCCGCTGCCGGTCGAGGTGGTCAACGGCCTCGGCGCGGGCGACGCGTTCGGCGGGGCGCTCGTCCACGGACTGCTCGCCGGCTGGGACCTGGAGACCACCCTGCGCCACGCCAACGCCGCCGGCGCGATCGTCGCGGGCCGTCTCGCCTGCTCGTCCGCCATGCCCGACCTGACGCAGATCACCCGGGCACTCGCGAGCGGAAGCGGCACCCTCGCGGAAAAGGGGTAGGGGGCAGTCATGCGTACCGATCACCCCCCGTCCCTCCACCTCCCCGCCGGGACCGCCGCCCGGGGCCCGTACGGGCTCGACATCGACCCCGGGCGGGCCGGCTGGACGTACTCCGCCCTCCGCGTCCTCACCCTCGGGCCCGGCGGGATCCACTCCTTCGAGAGCGGGGATTCCGAATGGGTCGTGCTTCCCCTCTCCGGTGCCTGTAGCGTGCGCGTCGACGGCGAGATCCTCGAACTCCAGGGCCGCGCGAGCGTGTTCGACGGAGTGACCGACTTCGCCTATGTACCGCGCGACGCCCACGCCCAGATCGCCTCCGGTGCGGGAGGCCGCTTCGCTTTGGCAGGAGCGAAGTGCGAGCGACGACTCCCCGCCCGCTACGGCCCCGCGCCGGAGGTTCCCGTCGAGACCCGGGGCAGCGGCAACCGCGCCCGCCAGGTGCGGAACTTCGCCTCGGCCGACGCCTTCGCCTGCGACCGGCTCATCGCCGTCGAGGTCGTCACGCCCGGCGGCAACTGGTCCTCCTACCCGCCGCACAAGCACGACGAGCACCGCCCGGGCGCCGAGTCCGTCCTGGAAGAGATCTACTACTACGAGATCGAGGGCCCGGGCGCCTTCGCCTACCAGCGGATCTCACCCTCCCGGCCCGGCGGCGCCGACCTCCTCGCCGAGGTCCGGGACGGCGACGCCGTCCTCGTGCCCGACGGCTGGCACGGCCCCTCGATCGCCCAGCCGGGTCACGCTCTCTTCTATCTCAACGTCATGGCGGGCCCCGGACCCGAGCGGGAGTGGAAGATCTGTTTCCACCCGGACCACACGGAGGGATACGCATGAGTGGCGCGAGCAGCGCGCGCGGCACGACTCTCCGGCTGACCGTCGCTCAGGCGCTCGTCCGCTTCCTCGCCGCCCAGTACACCGAGCGCGACGGCGCCCGGCAGCGCCTGATCGCCGCCACCTGGGGCATCTTCGGCCACGGGAACGTCGCCGGAATCGGGCAGGCCCTCGTCGAGGACCCCGCCCTCATGCCCTTCCACCAGGGCCGCAACGAACAGGCCATGGTGCACGCGGCCGTGGGCTACGCCCGGCAGTCCCGCCGGCTCTCCGCGCACGCCGTCACCACCTCCATCGGCCCCGGCGCCACCAACCTCGTCACCGGCGCCGCCCTCGCCACCGTCAACCACCTCCCGGTCCTGCTCCTGCCCGGCGACACCTTCGCGGGCCGCCCCGCCGACCCCGTACTCCAGCAGCTCGAAGTCCCGTACGCGGGCGACGTGTCGGTCAACGACTGTCTGCGTCCCGTCTCGAAGTACTTCGACCGGGTCGGGCGCCCCGAGGCCCTGATCCCGGCCGCGCTCGCCGCGATGCGGGTCCTCGCCGACCCCGTGGAGACCGGCGCGGTGACCCTCGCCCTGCCGCAGGACGTGCAGGCGGAGGCGTACGACTGGCCGGAGGAGTTCTTCGCCGAGCGGATCTGGCGGGTCCGCCGCCCCCGCCCCGACACCGTCGAACTCGATGCCGCCGTACGGGCGATCCGCGCGGCGGAGCGCCCGCTGATCGTGGTGGGCGGCGGGGTCGGGCACAGCGGTGCCGAGGACGCCCTGCGGACCTTCGCCGAGCGGACCGGCATGCCCGTCGCCACCACCCAGGCCGGCAAGGGTGCCCTGCCGTACGACCACCCCAGCGAGACCGGCGGCATCGGCCACACCGGCAGCTCCACCGCGAACGCCCTCGCCGCCACCAGCGACCTGATCCTCGGCGTCGGCACCCGCTACACCGACTTCACCACCGCCTCCGGCACCCTCTTCCCCGACGGCGTCCGCTTCGTCAACCTCAACATCGCCGGCTTCGACGCCCACAAACTGGGCGCACTGCCGCTCGTCGCCGACGCCCGCGAGGGCCTCACCGCCCTTACTCAGGCGCTCGGCGGACACCGGCAGGACACGACCCGGTGGACGACCTCCAAGCAGGACTGGCAGGAGCGGATCGACGCCGCCTACGCCGTCCCCGACGAGGACGCCCGCCCCACCCAGGCCCAGGTCCTCGGCGTACTCGACACTCTGGTCGACGGCAGCGACATCCTGATCAACGCCGCCGGATCGCTCCCCGGCGACCTCCACAAGCTGTGGCGGACCCGCTCGCCCGACCAGTACCACGTCGAGTACGGCTACTCCTGCATGGGCTACGAGATCCCCGCCGCCCTCGGCGTCCTGCTCGCCGCGCCCGACCGGCCCGTCTGGGCACTCGTCGGCGACGGTACATATCTGATGAACCCCACCGAAATCGTCACCGCCGTGCAGGAACGCCTCCCCCTGAGGCTGATCGTCCTCCAGAACCACGGCTACGCCTCGATCGGCGGCCTCTCGGAGGTGGTCGGCGCCGAGCGGTACGGCACCGACTACCGCCACCGGGACGCCTTCGGCGGCTTCACCGGCCCGCCGCTCCCCGTCGACCTCGGTGCCAACGCCGCCTCCCTCGGTATGCGGGTGCTACGCCCCCGCACCGTGCGTGACCTGCGGGAAGCCCTCGCGGACGCGCGGACCGCAACGGTTCCCACATGTGTCTACGTCGAGACCGAAACGCCAGACACTGTGTCGGGCCCGCCCCCGGCCCAGGCGTGGTGGGATGTGCCCGTGGCCGAGACCTCGACCCGCCCGTCGGCGGTCAAGGCACGCGAGGAGTACGACCGGCACGTCACCGCCCGACGCCGCCATCTCTGAAGGAGTAACTCGTCATGACGAAGACCGTCCACCACTGGATCGGTGGCAAGACCGTCGAGGGCACGTCGGGCAACTGGGGCCCGGTCACCGACCCGGCCACCGGTGCCGTCACCACGCAGGTCGCGCTCGCCTCCGTCGACGAGGTCGACGCCGCCGTCGCCGCCGCCAAGGACGCCTGGGCCACCTGGGGCACCTCCTCGCTCGCCCAGCGCACCACCATCCTCTTCAAGTTCCGCGCGCTGCTCGACGCCAACCGCGACGCCATCGCCGAGCTGATCGTCGCCGAGCACGGCAAGGTCCACTCCGACGCGCTCGGCGAGGTCGCCCGCGGACTGGAGATCGTCGACCTGGCCTGCGGCATCACCACCCAGCTCAAGGGCGAGCTGTCCACCCAGGTGTCGAACCGGGTCGACGTGGCGTCCATCCGCCAGCCCGTCGGCGTCGTCGCCGGCATCACGCCCTTCAACTTCCCGGCCATGGTGCCGATGTGGATGTTCCCGATCGCCATCGCGACCGGCAACACCTTCATCCTCAAGCCGAGCGAGAAGGACCCGTCGCCGTCCCTGAAGATCGCCGAGCTGCTCGCCGAGGCGGGCCTCCCGGACGGTGTCTTCAACGTCCTGCACGGCGACAAGGTGGCCGTGGACCGCCTCCTGGAGCACCCGGACGTCTCCGCGATCTCCTTCGTCGGCTCGACCCCGATCGCCCGCTACATCCACACCACCGCCTCCGCCAACGGCAAGCGCGTCCAGGCGCTCGGCGGCGCGAAGAACCACATGCTGGTCCTCCCGGACGCCGACCTCGACGCGGCGGCCGACGCGGCCGTCTCGGCGGCGTACGGCTCCGCCGGCGAGCGCTGCATGGCCATCTCGGCCGTCGTGGCCGTCGGCTCCATCGGCGACGAGCTGGTCCAGAAGATCCGCGAGCGCGCCGAGAAGATCAAGATCGGCCCCGGCACCGACCCCACCTCCGAGATGGGCCCGCTCATCACGGCCGTCCACCGCGACAAGGTCGCCTCGTACGTCCACGGCGCGGCGGACGAGGGCTGCGAGGTCGTCCTCGACGGCACCGGCTACACGGTCGAGGGCCACGAGGACGGCCACTGGATCGGCCTCTCCCTCCTGGACCACGTGCCGACCACGGCCAAGGCCTACCAGGATGAGATCTTCGGCCCGGTGCTCTGCGTGCTGCGCACCGAGACGTACGAGGAGGGCCTCGCCCTCATCAACGCCTCGCCGTTCGGCAACGGCACCGCGATCTTCACCCGCGACGGCGGCGCCGCCCGCCGCTTCCAGCTGGAGGTCGAGGCCGGCATGGTCGGCGTGAACGTGCCGATCCCCGTGCCGGTCGGCTACCACTCCTTCGGTGGCTGGAAGGACTCGCTCTTCGGCGACCACCACATCTACGGCAACGACGGCGTGCACTTCTACACCCGCGGCAAGGTCGTCACCACCCGCTGGCCGGACCCGTCGGACGCCCCGGCGGGCGTGGACCTGGGCTTCCCGCGCAACCACTGACGCGGGCGGTTCACGGCGACGGCCCCCGGGGTGCTGACAGCACACCCCGGGGGCCGTCGGCCGTCTTCGGCACCGTCGGCCGTCTCCGGCCTCAGTGGTCCTCGGTGAAGGTCCAGCCGCGCATCGAGAACACGCCCTCGTCCGCCGCGCCCGCCGCCCGGTACGTCGCCAGCGCGGGATCGTTGTCCGTGTCCACGCCCACCCACGCACCCCGGCAGCCCCGCTCCCGGGCCGCCGCGAGCAGCGCCTCCGTCAGCGCACGCCCCACCCCACGCCGCCGGTGGCCCTCGTCCACCGACAGCTCGTAGAGGCACATCTCCGCCCCCTTGTCCGGGTGCAGCATCTCGATCCCGGAGACGAACCCGGCCGGGAAGCCGTCCTCCGCATAGGCGATGAGCATCAGGTGCCCGGGTGCCGCCAGGAAGCGGGTCGCCCAGTCCTCGCGCGCCGGACCGTCGTAGAGATGCTCCGCCGCGAGCAGTTCGGACACCGTCGTCGCCCGCCGGATCTCCATGCCGTCTCCCTGTCTCCGCGTACCGCGCCTGCTGTACGCGGACCGTACTGCGTACGACCGGAGGAGGTGCGGCACCTCCGTCTCGCGGCAGCCGTGGTGCACAGCGTCCCCGCTTAGGCTCGACACCATGCGACTCCGACTTCCCCGGTGGGCCGCGGTCACCGCCGTCCTCGCCGTTCTCGCGGGTGCCGGCACCTGGACCGCCGTCGCCTCGGACGATCCGCCGCCCGTGCACCGGGCGGACCGGATGCTCGACCTCGACGGCGCCCGTATCGACACCTCGTACTTCACCGGGGACGGTGACGGACGACGGCCGGCCGTCCTCCTCGGCCACGGCTTCGGCGGCTCCAAGGGCGACGTCCGCGCCCAGGCCGAGCAACTGGCCCGGGACGGATACGCCGTCCTCACCTGGTCCGCGCGCGGCTTCGGCGCCTCCACCGGCGAGATCGGGCTCAACGACCCCGACCACGAGGTCAAGGACGCCCGGAAGCTGATCGACTGGCTCGCCGCCCGGCCCGAGGTCCTCCTCGACAAGCCCGGCGACCCGCGCGTCGGCGTCACCGGCGCCTCCTACGGCGGGGCGATCTCCCTGCTCGCCGCCGGGTACGACGCACGCGTCGACGCCATCGCCCCGCAGATCACCTACTGGAACCTCGCGGACGCGCTCTTCCCGGACGGCGTGTTCAAGAAGCTCTGGGCCGGGATCTTCTTCTCGGCGGGCAACCAGCCGGGAGCCCCGGCGACGACGGAGAAGACCCCCACGGAGAAGCCCACGGGTGAGGCCCCCACGGGGAAGGCGGCCACGGGTAAGGCCTCCCCGGGCAACGCGGCCGCCTGTGGCCGCTTCACCCCCGAACTGTGCTCCCTCTACGAGCGCGTCGCCGTCGCCGGAAAGCCCGACGCCGCCGCCCGCGCGCTCCTCGAAGCCCGCAGCCCGTCCGCCGTCGGGGCCGAGGTCAAGGTGCCCGCGCTGCTCGTCCAGGGCCAGTCCGACTCGCTCTTCACCCTGGCCCAGTCCGACGCCATGGCCCGTACCCTCGCCGCCAACGGCGCTCCCGTCGCCGTCGACTGGATCGCCGGCGGCCACGACGGCGGCGACCGCGAGACCGAGCGCGTCGAGCGGCGGATCAGCACCTGGTTCGACCGCTGGCTGAAGAAGGACACCTCCGTCGACACCGGCCCCGCGTTCCGCGTCAGCCGCACCGGCGGCGTCGACTCCACCGACGGCCGGGCCACCCTGCGCGCCGCGACCGCCGACCGCTACCCGGGGCTCACCGCCGGGGCCACGAGCGTCCCGCTCGCCGGACCGGCGCAGACCTTCGCCAACCCCGCCGGCGCCGCACCGCCCGCCGTCTCGGCCGTCCCCGGCCTCGGCGGCGGAGTCGCCGGACTCTCCTCCCTCGGCGTCGGCCTCTCCCTCGACTTCCCCGGCCAGCACGCCCGGTTCGACGCGAAGCCGCAGACCGAGCCGCTCCGGATCACCGGCAGCCCGACCGTCCGCGTCAAGGTCACCTCCACCGCCGCCGACGGTTCCGCCGTCCTCTTCGCCAAGGTGTACGACGTCGGGCCCGACGGCCGGCAGCAGGTGCTGCCCGCCCAACTCGTCGCCCCCGTCCGCGTCGACGGCGCCGGGACCGGGAAGAGCGTCACGCTCACCCTCCCCGCGATCGACCACGAGGTGGAGGCCGGACACCGGCTCCGGCTCGTCGTCGCCGCCACCGACCTCGGCTACGCCTCCCCGACCGCCCCCGCCGGCTACACCGTCGCCGTCGAGAGCCCGCTCACCGTCCCCACCGCGCCCGGCCTCGACACCCAGGCCGCCGCCCTGCCCTGGTGGGTCTGGGGGCTGCCGCTCCTCGGCGTCGCCGTCGCCGCCGCACTGCTCCTCACCGCCCGCCGCCGCACCGCCGCCCCCGCGCCCGACCCCGCACTGGCCGTCGTACCGCTCCAGATCACCGGGCTCTCCAAGAAGTACAAGGGCGGCGACCGGTACAGCGTCAAGGACCTGTCCTTCCGCGTCGAGCAGGGCCAGGTCCTCGGCCTCCTCGGACCCAACGGCGCCGGGAAGACCACCACCCTGCGCATGCTGATGGGCCTGATCACCCCCGACGAGGGTGAGATCCGGGTCTTCGGCCAGGCCATCCGGCCCGGAGCCCCCGTGCTCTCCCGGGTCGGCTCCTTCGTCGAGGGCGCCGGATTCCTGCCGCACCTCAACGGCCGGGAGAACCTGGACCTGTACTGGAAGGCCACCGGCCGACCCGCCGAGGACGCCCATGTCGACGAGGCCCTGCGCATCGCGAACCTGGGCAGCGCCCTCGACCGGGCCGTCCGCACCTACTCGCAGGGCATGCGGCAGCGCCTCGCCCTCGCCCAGGCCATGCTCGGCCTGCCGGACCTGCTGATCCTGGACGAGCCCACCAACGGACTCGACCCGCCGCAGATCCGCGAGATGCGCGAGGTGATGATCCGGTACGCGGCGGGCGGCCGTACCGTCATCGTCTCCAGCCACCTCCTCGCCGAGGTGGAGCAGTCCTGCACCCACCTCGTCGTCATGGACCGGGGACAGCTCGTGCAGGCAGGACCGGTCGCCGAGATCACCGGCTCCGGCGACACCCTGCTCGTCACGCTCGGGGCCCCCGTCCCCGACGCCCTCGTGGAGAAGATCGGCGCCCTCTCCGGCGTCTCCACGGCGGCCCGGACCGAGGGCGGGATCCTCGTCCGCCTCGACGGCCTCGACCCGACCGCCCTCATCGGCGAACTCGTCGGCCTCGACGTACCGCTGACCGGCGTCGGACCGCACCGGCGCCTCGAAGACGCGTTCCTGACCCTGATCGGAGGAGGAGCCGCATGAGCCCGCTGCTCGACACCCCCACGGCTCCCACGGCCCCCGCGGAGTCCGCCCCCGGCTACCGCGCCGGGCGCACCCTGCCGCTGCGCGTCGAGGCCCTGCGCCAGTGGAAGCGCCGCCGCACCCTGATCATGGGCGGCATCCTGGTCGCCCTGCCGTTCGTCCTGCTGATCGCCTTCGCGATCGGCGGCGACTCGGACGGCGGCCGCGACGGCCGCATCACCCTGATGGACACGGCGACCGCCTCCGGCGCCAACTTCGCGGCGACCTGCCTCTTCGTCTCCGCCGGATTCCTCCTCGTCATCCCGGTGGCGCTGTTCTGCGGGGACACCATCGCGTCCGAGGCGAGCTGGTCCTCCCTGCGCTACCTCCTGGCCGCGCCGGTGCCCCGGTCGCGGCTCCTCGCCTCCAAACTGACGGTCGCCCTCGCCTACAGCGCGGCGGCCATGGTCCTCCTGCCGCTCGTGGCCCTGGCCGTGGGCACGGTCGCCTACGGCTGGGGGCCGCTGCAGCTGCCGACCGGCGGCGCGGTGCCCGCCGGGGACGCGGTGCTCCGCATCGGTGTCGCCGTCGCCTTCGTCTTCGCCTCCCAACTGGTCACCGCGGGACTCGCCTTCTGGCTGTCCACCCGCACCGACGCCCCGCTCGGCGCGGTGGGCGGCGCCGTCGGTCTGACCATCGTCGGCAACGTCCTGGACGCCGTCACCGCCCTCGGCGACTGGCGCGAATACCTGCCGGCGCACTGGCAGTTCGCCTGGATCGACGCGCTCCAGCCGCAGCTGGAGTGGGGCGGCATGGTGAAGGGCACGGCGATCTCGCTGACGTACGCCCTCGTCCTCTTCGCGCTCGCCTTCCGCGGCTTCGCCCGCAAGGACATCGTGTCCTAGGGCCACCTGCCCCAGAGGGACTCAGGGTCTTCTCATACCCACCCCCTTCGAGCCGAGGGCCGCCATCAGCTCGCCCACCCGCCGGCTGTACGTCCGCGCGGACATGCCGAGCCGGGCCGCCGCCGTCTCGTCCGTGAGCCCCGACAGGAGGGCGTCGAGCACCGGGCGCAGCTGGGGCGGCAGATCGCACGGCGGCCGTGGGGGAGGCGGTCTGTACGTCAGTTCCTCGGCCGTCGCCCAGCAGGCGTGATGGGCCCGGGCGAGGGCCTGCACCACCACCGGGTCGCGGATCAGCAACAGTCCGTTGTAGAGCAGTTCCAGGTCGAGGGGGACCGCGGCCACCGTCCGGTCGACGACGATCATCTTGAACGGGATGGCCTCCGCGAGACGGGCCCGGCCGGGAAGCCCGAGCCCGCCCTCCAGCCGGGGCAGGGCGTGCCGCGGCACGATCCGTCTGACCTCGCCGGCCCGCTCGGCCGCGGCCCGCATGCACGCTCCCGCCAGCTCCAGGAACGGCTCGGGGATCGCGCAGCCCGCCGACGCGACCGGGTCGTCGAAGGTCAGCAACTCGTACCGCGTGGAGGCGGCCAGCCCGGCGAGCGCCGCGCTGATGCGCCGCGCACCCCGGACCGGGCGCCCCGCGGGCCGCTGTCCCTCGGTCGCGGCCCGGTTCATCGCCGAACGGGCGAGCATCACGGAGCCCGCGCTCTCTGCCACCGCTGACCACCCCCGCCCGATCGATGTCCACTCCATGTACGCATGCGACTGCACACGGTGACAACCCCTGTTGAAAAGGATGGCGAATCCATGCCACCCGCTGTCACCCCCGTCGCCGTTGCCGCATCGAGATGCATCCGCAACTCCTTCGACTGCTCCCGGCGGGCCTCTCGTTCGTCACATTCACAAGTGACCTACCAGGAGGGGGAGATGACATGGGGCGACAGGACACCGTGGCGGCCGGACGCCGCCGGGCACGGTTCGCGGCCACGGTCGCGGGTCTGCTCGCGACCGGACTCGCCGTCGGAGGATGCGGGGCGGGAGGTGACGGAAGCAGCGCCGACCACGGCAGACGCGAGACCGGCCGGACCGCTCCGGCGGCCCCGGACGGAGGGGGGAACGCGAACCCCGAGGGCGTCCAGGAGGACGGCAGGCCTTCCCGGCCGCCCGCCCCCGACTACCTGTCCACGTTCGCGCTGGACGTGGACACCGCCTCGTACGGCTACGCCCGCCGCACCCTCTCCGAGGGGCGGCTGCCCGACCCGGCGACCGTACGGCCTGAGGAGTTCGTCAACAGCTTCCGGCCCGATTACCCGCGACCGGAGGACAACGGCTTCAGCGTGACCCTCGACGGGGCCCGCGCCGGGCGGGACGGCTGGTCCCTGGTCCGGGTCGGACTGGCCACGCGCGCGGCGGACCGGGGCGCCGAACGCCCGCCTGCCGCCCTCACCTTCGTCGTCGACGTCTCCGGCTCGATGGCCGAGCCGGGACGGCTCGACCTGGTCAAGGAGTCGCTCGGGCTGCTCGCCGACGAGCTCCGCGACGACGACTCGATCGGCCTCGTCACCTTCAGCGACCAGGCCGAGACCCGGCTGCCGCTGACGCGGGTGGGTGACGCCCGCGGCCGGATCCGCGAGGTGGTGGACTCCCTCGCGACGAGTTCCTCCACCAACGTCGAGGCGGGCGTCCGCACCGGCTACGACGTGGCCGTCGACGGTCACCGCAAGGGCGCCACCAATCGGGTCGTGCTGCTCTCCGACGCGCTCGCCAACACCGGCTCCACCGAGGCGGGGACGATCCTCGAACGCATCGAGGAGGAGCGGAAGGAGTACGGGATCACCCTGTTCGGCGTCGGCGTGGGCAGCGACTACGGCGACGCGTTCATGGAGCAGCTCGCCGACCGGGGCGACGGCCAGACCACGTACGTCTCCAACTCCGCGCAGGCCCGCAAGGTCTTCGTCGACCAGCTGCCCGCCCATGTCGAACTGCGCGCGCGTGACGCCAAGGCGCAGGTGTCCTTCGACCGGCGGACCGTCGAGAAGTTCCGGCTGATCGGCTACGAGAACCGGGAGGTCGCCGACGAGGACTTCCGGAACGACCGGGTCGACGGCGGCGAGGTCGGTGCGGGTCACACCGTCACCGCGCTGTACGCGGTGCGGACCAGGGCCGGGGCGACCGGCCCGGTCGCCACCGCCACCGTCCGCTGGCTCGACCCGGCCACGCGCGCGCCCCACGAGCGTTCCGGCACGGTCGGGACGGCCGGCCTCACCGCCGACATCTGGGGCGACGGCCACGACAGCCTGCAACTGACCGCGATCACCGCCTACTTCGCCGACGCGCTGCGGGGCGGCGCGCTGCCGGGCGCCCCGGGTCTCCCGGCGCTCGCGGAGCGCGCCGAGTCGATCTCGGGCCGGTCGGGTTCCGCGGTGGTGCGCGAGCTGGCCGAGGCCGTACGGCAGGCGGACGGGCTGATCAGGCAGACCGAAGGCCAGGACGGAGGTCGGGACGGGGGTCAGGACGGAGGCTCGGGCGGTCAGCCGGGCGGCGCTTCCGGCGAAGGCGCCACCCGTGAGGGCGAGTTGCGGTCGGGCGACCCGTACAGCTGAGGCGCGCGGCGGGCAGTGGGTCGGATCGGCCGCTTGCGGGTCACGACGGCCGCTCGCGGGCCAGAATGGCCGCATGGCCTCCCTACTGCTCGCCCTCGCTGTTGGAACCACCGGCCTGTACGCCGGTTTCATGCTGATTTTCCAGACCGGGATCATGCCCGCCCTCGCGCGCCTGACGGACGCCGAGTTCGTCACGGCGATGCGCCGGATCAACGAAGCCGTGCCGAGGGGTGTGTTCCTGATCGTCTTCCTCGGGGTGATCGCCTTCCCCGCCGCCGCGTTCTTCGTCCCCGTCGACGGGCGGACGGACACCCAGAAGTGGCTGGTCCTCGCGGGGCTGGTGTGCGCGGCCCTCAATCACGCGGTCACCCTCGGCGGCAACATCCCGCTGAACAGCGCGCTGGCCGCCTCGGAGGCCACGGGTGACGACCCGTCGGCCGTCCGGGCCGCCTTCGAGAAGCGCTGGAACGGTTTCCACCGTGTCCGTACGCCCCTGATCGTCGTCGCGTTCGGGCTGCTGACCGCAGCGGCGGTTCTGTAGAACCGTACCCCGCGGCCGGTTTCTGGCGTGAACTCGTGCGTGTCGGCCTCCTCCGCATCCGCAAGAGCCCTGCGAAAGCGTACCCCTGAGTCCGGAAACCGTCTTCCGGCATGTATTGGTCTGCGCCAGTGACGAAAATCTTACGCCGCTATACCTACCCAAAGGGGGTGAATCACCCCGATATCCCGGGTTGGGTTTCCATACCCTCCGGTTTCTTATTGACATGCCTACGGGGGTCTTTTCTAATCATCGAGAGTCATCCCACGCGCTGACACCGCACAGGCACTGAGGGGGCAAGGTGGACGTCCGGATTCTGGGGGGACTGTCGGTACGTGAGCACGGGGTGTCGATCACGCCGACAGCCGCCGCGCCCCGGCAACTCCTCGCCCTGCTCACGGCCAGCGCCGACCAGGTCGTCCCGGTGACCGTGCTCACCGAGGAACTGTGGCCGTCCGGCGCGCCGCGCGGCGCCCGCGTCGAACTCCAGGCCCACATAATCGAGTTGCGCACCCTGATCGCCGGTGCGCTGCGCGGTGTCGCCGCTCCGGCGGAACCCGGTCCCGGCTGGTCCGACCGGCGCACCGCCGACGCGATCCTCGTCTCCCAGCCCGGCGGCTACCGGCTCGACACCGGCGGCGGCACCA
Organism: Streptomyces sp. NBC_00250; assembly: GCF_036192275.1. Taxonomy (NCBI): domain Bacteria; kingdom Bacillati; phylum Actinomycetota; class Actinomycetes; order Kitasatosporales; family Streptomycetaceae; genus Streptomyces; species Streptomyces sp. NBC_00250. Next base: position 5,941,964 of record NZ_CP108088.1, read on the forward strand.
ACGACGTCCGGCAGTTCGAGCGCGCCGCCGGCGCCGGTTACCGCGCCATGGAGGCCGGCGACCTCTCGCGCGCCGCGCTCCGCCTCGGTGAGGCACTCGCCCTCTGGCGCGGCGAACCCTATGCGGGCGTCGCCGCCGGACCCCGCCTCCGCAGGGAGATCGAGCGACTCGAAACCTCCCGGCTGAGCGTCCTCGACCAGTGGATGGAAGCGCAGCTGGGCCTCGGCCGACACGCCGAACTCGTCTCCGAGCTCTCCGGACTCGTCGCCCGCTACCGCACCAACGAGCCCCTCCACGCCCACTACATGGTGGCCCTGCTGCGCTGCGGACAGCACGACGAGGCCCTCACCGTGTACGAGCGGCTGCGCGTGGCACTCAAGGGGGAGAGCGGCATGGAGCCCTCGGCGCGGCTCCGCCGCCTCCAGCGCTCGGTCCTCGCCGTACGCCACACCACGGTCCGTCCCGTGTACGCGCCCCGCATCCCCGCCCAGTACAACCCGGCCCGGGCCCGGCTGGTACCGGCGGGTTCCGTCGGCTGACGGTCCGGCGGGGCCGCCGACGGCCGGGCGGACCGGCGGAGGGAACCACGATCCGACCCCGGTAGTTACCGGTGGGGAATGAAGTGCGGCAACTCACCGTTGACCGACTCCCGAAGCCGAATTAGTTTCGGCGAGCAGTGCGGGTTTCCTCCTAGGTGCCCGATTTCGCTCGACTACGGGGGTTGGGGCCATGACGTTGCACGGCGCGGACGGAGCCGGTGGTGCCGACGCGCTGCTCACGGTCCTCGAACTGCTCGCCCGACGGGCCCCGGCCACCGACTTCGACGGCCTCCTCGACGAGGCCCGGCTCTCCGGACTCGCCGACGGGGAACTCGACCGCCTCGAACGGGCCGTCGCCCTCGCCGCCGAGGTGAACGCCGGACGCGAGCAGGACGCGCGCCGCGAGGCCGGGCTCGCCACCCTCACCGACACCGCCCGCGACCTGACCTTCTCGTACGACCTCGACAGCCTGCTGCGCGTCATCACCCGCCGCGCCCGCCGGCTCCTCGGCCTCGACCTCGCGTACGTGACCCTGCGCGGCCCGCACGGAGCCTGCTACGTCCACACCACCGAGGGCTCCCGCCCCGGCCGCGCCGAGGGCCCGCGGCTCACCCCCGGACTCAGGATCGCCGAGGGGTACGGGCTGGCCGGCGCCGTCCAGCTGCACGGCGAAGCCGTCTGGACAGCCGACTACCTCGCCGACGAACGCTTCGCCCCCTCCGGCTCCCTCGACGCGGGCGTCCACGCACCGGCCTTCGACGAGGCCGCCGAAGCGGCCCTGCGCACCGAGGACCTGCACGCGATCATGGCCGCGCCGCTGCGCAGCGGCGACACCGTGATCGGCGTACTCCACGGCGCCGACCGGCGCGTCCGCGACCACACCGCCGAGGAGATCGGACTCCTCTCCGCCCTCGCCGACCTCGCCGCACTCGCCGTCGAGAAGGCCGGACTCCTCGACCGCACCCGGGCCGAAGTCTCCGAACTCGAACGGGACAGCTCCCGGGTCCGCACCAGCCTCACCCGGATGCGACACGTCAGCGAGGCCCACGGCCGCATCATGAACCTCGTCCTCGCGGGCGGCGACCTGGGCAGCGTCGCCAAGGCCGCCGCCGACGCCCTCGACGCGACCGTGACGATCCGCGACCAGGGCGGCCAGTCCCTCGCCACGGCCGGTGACATACCCGGCCTCGACGAGGAGGCCGTCGCCAAGGCCTCGCTCGACGCGCACGCCCGCCGCCGCCCGGTCCTCGCCGACGACGACACCTGGGTCGCCCCCGTCATCGCCGGCTCCGAGGACCTCGGCGGCCTCGTCATCCGCGCCGCCGGCGGCCTCACCGGCGAGGACGAGCGACTCCTCGAACTCGCCGCCCAGTCCGTCGCCTTCCTCCTCCTCATGCGCCGCTCCACCGCCGTCGCCGAAGGCCCCGTCCGCGACGAACTCCTCGACGACCTCATCGCCGACCCGCCGCACGCACCCCAGCAGATCGCCCAGCGCGCCCGCCGCCTCGGCGTCGACCTGCGCAAACCGCACGTCCTCGTGCTCGCACGACCGGAGGGCGGCGAACAGGGCAGGGCCGTGGTGTGGGCGTCCTCGTACGCGTACCGGCTCAGCGGTCTGAAGACCGTGCAGGGAGGCTGCATCGTGCTGCTCCTCCCGGGCATCGACGCCTCGGCCGCCGCCAAGGCCGTCGCCGCGGAACTGTCCCCGCTGCTCGGACACCCCGTCTCCGTCGCCGCCGCCGGCCCCGGCTGGAGCCCGGACGGCGTCGCCCGGATGCACCAGGAGGCCGGACGCTGCCTCGACGCGATGAGCGCGCTAGGCGGCACCGGCTCGGCGGCCTCCGTGCAGGACCTGGGCTTCCTCGGGCTGCTGCTCTCCGACGACAACGACGTCGACGGCTTCGTCGAGGCGGCGATCGGACCCGTACTCGACTACGACGCCGAGAGGTTCACCGACCTCACCCACACCCTGGAGGCGTACTTCGCCTCCGGCGGCAGCCCCACGAACGCGGCCGAGGCGCTCCACGTCCACCCCAACACGGTCTCGCGCCGCCTGGAACGCATCGGTGAACTCCTCGGCCCCGAGTGGCAGAAACCGGGCCAGGTCCTGGAGGTCCAGCTGGCACTGCGCCTCCAGCGAACCCGGGAGGTCCTGGCCAGGGGCCGCGCCACGACGGACCCGGTCCGACCGCTGCCGGGTCCGCCGGAGCGCGGTGTCTGACGCCGGAGCGCGGCACCCGATCGCCCGGCCGGGTCAGCTCGCCGTACGCCCCGATCCGTAACCGGAGCCGTAGGACGCCTCCCAGTCGGTGGACGACATGGCCGTCGCCGCGTGGGCCGCCGAGGCAAGCGTGATGTGCCGGTGCCAGCCGCGGAACGAACGGCCCACGAAGTCCCGGAGCCCCGCCCCCTCGCCGACCTCCACGAAGTCCCGCTCCACCCGGCGGGCCAGCTTGGTGAGCCGCAGCAGGGAACCGACCGGCGAACCGGTCAGATCGCTGATCCACACCCGGGCCGGGGGCCGCCGCGGGTCGTCCCACTCGCCGAGCAGCACCAGCGGCCGCATCCGCTCCCCGCCCGGCGTGGGCAGTGCCACCCGGACGGCCGTGGCGAGCGAGGTCCGCGAGGTCCGCGCACCGGCCACCGTGTCCACCCAGCTCACCGGCCTGCGCAGGCCCTTGAGGGACTCCAGGATCTGCAGCGCGGACAGCGGGCCCGCCCCGAAACCGGGCAGTGAACGGTCGGCGATCGCGAGCCGGGAGCCCGGACCGATCCGGGCCACGACCGGCACCCCGGCCCCGGCGAGCCGGGTGAGGGCCGCCCGCCCCGCGCCGCCCCGGATGTCGAGCAGCACCGGCTTGCGGGTCACGTCGGGCCAGCGGGCGGTGTCGAGCGCCGCCGCCACCGCGCACTCCTCCAGGGTCTCCTCGCCGGCCTCCTGGGGAACCTCCGCGCGGTCGCGCCGCGTGCGGTCGTTCACCCAGGGGTCCGGCAGGAACAGCCGCCAGTTGACGGGGACGCTCAGCTCGTCGCTCGCGAACCACACGCCGAACGCCTGCTGGCCGTGGAAGACCTGCCCGCGCTCCGGGTCGAAGCGCCGGTCCACGCCCACCGAGTGCTCCCCGGCCTTCGGGATCGGCATCGGCCGCACCACCCAGGCCTGCGGGCAGCTGTTCCGCTCCAGGTACCGGGCCAGCGACGCCCGCATCGGCTGCCAGTCCCAGGTGGAGCTGGACACGAAGTGGTGCAGGCTCTGCTCGGCGGCGGGACCGCCTATCTGCGCGGCGATGTTACGGATGGACTTGCGGCCCTGCGCGGTGAGCAGGCCGTGCAGGTACTGCTCGGCCTTCAGACGCTGGTCACGGCGCGGGAAGCCGGAGAACAGCGCGGCACACAGCTCGGCGTAGACGTCCTCGCGCGAGCCGGCCGCGCCGACGGACCTGACGACGCCCAGGGGGACAGCCGGAGGAACAGCCCCGGTGACGGCCCTGCGCTTGATTGCGACGGATGTACTCACGACACTCCTGCCCGAAGGTTGCGCAGCTCCCTCCCGCTGCTCCACCACCGTCGCCCGACACCACCCCCGGGGACGAGGTGTACCCGGCACCCGAATCGGCCGCCGGATGGTGGCCGGACCACCTCCCGCCGTGTCGTCGCAGGTCACAGCCGTCTCCACCCACCCCGCACGGAGCCCCGCCAGGGCCCTCCGGAATACCCCGCAGGGGATCTGACACACTCGGCGGCCCCGCTTTGACCCGTCGCAGGGCGTGGCCGGACCATCGCAGAGCGAGGCTGCACAGGCCGGACCCCGGTTAATGCCCCAGGCCGGGGGCCGCGCCTGTGCGCCTCGCCTTGAACCGTCCCGCTTAGGCTTGCGGCCATGGGGCTGCGCGCGGAACTGCCGGTCGTCGCGGTGGTGGCCGCCGGCGGCGCGCTCGGCGCTTCCGCCCGCTACGGCGCGGGACTCGTCTGGCCGACCCCCGAAAGCGCCTTCCCGTGGACCACGTTCACGGTGAACGTGATCGGGTGCGCGCTCCTCGGCACCCTGATGGTCCTGCTGACGGAGCGGCCGACCGAATGGTCGACGGCGCCCCCGCACCCGCTCCTCCGCCCCTTCCTGGGCACCGGATTCTGCGGCGGGTTCACCACCTTCTCGACGTACAGCCTCGAAACGGAGCGGCTGCTGAGCGCCGGGGACCCGACGCGCGGTCTGCTCTACCTGGGCGGCACCCTCGTCACCGCGCTCGCCGCCGTCTGGGCCGGCGTCGCCGGCGCCAGGGCCGCGCACGCCAGGGTGGGACGGGGCCGGGTGGGGCGCGCGTGAACTGGCTGCTGGTCGTCGCGGGCGCCGCCGTCGGCGCGCCCCTGCGCTACCTCACGGACCGTGCGGCGCGTGCCCGCTTCGGCCCCGGCTTCCCCTGGGGCACGTTCACGGTGAACGTCGTGGGCTCGTTCGTCCTGGGACTGCTCACCGGGGTGACGTCGGCCCAGCTCCATCTGCTGCTCGGCACGGGCCTGTGCGGGGCGCTCACGACGTACTCGACCTTCTCGTACGAGACGTTGAAGCTGTACGAGGGCGGGGCGAAGGGGTACGCGGCGCTCAACGTCGCCGCGAGCCTGGCCGCCGGACTCGGAGCCGTATGGCTGGGAGTGGAGACGGCCAGGCTGTGGTGATCCGGTTCCTCAGGCGGTGATCCAGTCGCTGGTCGCGATCACCGGCTGCACGCCGTCACGGTGGATGGTGCCCTCGATGAGGCCGTACATCCGGTCCGCCGCGAAGTAGACCTCGTTGTCGTTCTTGAGGCCGAAGGGCTCCAGGTCCACCAGGAAGTGGTGCTTGTTCGGCAGGTTGAGCCGGACCTCGTTGACCGTGGAGACGTTGTCCAGGACGCGGTCGGCCATCGCGTGCAGCGTCTGCTGGAGCGAGTAGCTGTACGTCTCCGCGAACGCCTCCAGCATGTGCCGGCGCACCTTCTGGTACGAGCGGTCCCAGTCGTGCTCCTCGTCCGCCGCCGCCGGGGCCGAGTTCGCCCAGCGGGCGGTGACCTTGGTGGCGAGGATCCGGTCGTACGCCTCCTGGAGCGTCGTGTACCTGTCCTTGATGAAGCCGTGGAACTCGGAGTTCGTCGAGTTCATGACGGTGAGGTCCTTGAGGCCCGAGAGGACCTGGAGACCGGTGTTCTCCGAGTAGGTGATCTGCGCGGTGCGGACCTCCTGGCCCTTGCGGGCGAAGGAGTGCTGCTCCTTGCGGGTGGGTACCGAGATCCGCTCCCAGGCGTACTCCTCCACCCGGATCTGCGCCTCGTGGATCACCGGCTGCGAGGTCACGAAGTGCTTGGCCAGGAGGATGCCGAAGGCCTCGGGGGAGGCCACGCCGTGCTCCTTGGCGAAGGCGTAGACCGTGTTCTTGGTGGTGTCGGTCGGCAGGCAGTTGCCGTTGTCGCCGGTCAGATGGACGTCGCGGTACTCACCGCGCAGCGCCACCGACACGTTCAGGTCGCGGATCTCGTGCCATGCGCCGTCGTCGCCCTTGCGGGTCACGGCGACGATGCGGTTCTCGGCCTTGCCGTACTGGTTCTGCGCCAGGACGTGCTTGCTCATGCTGCTCAGCTCCTGCGGGTACGTGGATACGGATATCCCGTACGCCCGGCGTCCAGCGCCCCCGTCGTCCCTGAGGGTCCGCTCCCCGCCGTCCGACCCGTGAACGGCGGGCCGCCCCGGGACTGACGAGCATCCCGGTCCGTAGGTTTCGCTCGAAGATATGTCCCCTTCCGGCCACTGGCAATGGGTGAGCGCCGAACCAGGGGGAGCCCGAAACCCGTGGGCCGGGTCACCCGTACGTACGGGACGCGTCAAGACGGGCATTGACGGCGTTAGGGGCACGTCAACGGAGGCGGCGAAGCAGCCGGGGAGAGGTTTCCTCGTCTCGTCCGAGAATCCGTTCTTCCTTCTTCCTGCATCCGGGAGCTCACGATGGCCGACGTGGCCTTCGTCGTCACCACGATCGCGGTCTTCGCGCTGGTGGCCTTCATCGCCAAGGGGGTGGCCAAGCTGTGAGTGCCGAGAACATCGTCGGTCTGCTCGTGGCCGCCGCCCTGCTGGTCTATCTCGTCCTCGCCCTCGTCAAGCCGGAGAGGTTCTGAGCACGGATATGAGTCCCGTTCTTGCTGGAGTGCTCCAGCTCCTTGCTCTCCTGGTCGCGCTGGGTCTGTCGTACCGGCCGCTGGGTGACTACATGGCGAGGGTGTACTCCTCCGACAGGCACCTGCGCGTCGAGAAGTGGATCTACAAGGGCATCGGCGCGAATCCGTCGGTGGAGATGCGCTGGCCCGCCTATCTGCGCGGTGTCCTCGCCTTCTCCGCGGTGAGTGTGCTGTTCCTGTATCTCCTGCAGCGGGTGCAGGGCTCGCTGCCCGGCTCGCTCGGCTTCGTGTCGATCGACCCGGACCAGGCCTTCAACACGGCCGCCTCGTTCGTCGCCAACACCAACTGGCAGTCGTACTACGGCGAACAGGCCATGGGCCACGTCGTGCAGACCGGCGGCCTGGCGGTGCAGAACTTCGTGTCGGCGGCCGTGGGCATCGCGGTCGCGGTCGCCCTGGTCCGCGGCTTCGCCCGGTCCCGTACGGGTGAGCTGGGCAACTTCTGGACCGATCTGGTCCGGGGCACGGTCCGCATCCTGCTCCCGATCTCGGTGATCGGCGCTCTGGTGCTGGTCGCGTGTGGCGCCATCCAGAACTTCGCCGGCATTCACGAGGTCGGTCAGTTCATGGGCGGGACGCAGCAGTGGAACGGCGGGGCGGTGGCCTCGCAGGAGGTCATCAAGGAGCTGGGCACGAACGGCGGCGGATACTTCAACGCCAACTCGGCCCACCCCTTCGAGAACCCCAACGGGCTCTCGAACCTCTTCGAGATCTATCTGATCCTGGTGATCCCGTTCGCGCTGACGCGGACGTTCGGCCGGATGGTCGGCTCGATCAAGCAGGGGTACGCGATCCTCGGCACGATGGCCACGATCTGGCTCGGCTTCACCGCGCTGATGATGTGGACGGAGTTCGCGCACCACGGCCCGGCGTTCGACATCGCCGGTGGGGCGATGGAGGGCAAGGAGACCCGGTTCGGGATCGGCGGCTCGTCGATCTTCGCGGTCGCCACCACCCTGACCTCGACCGGAGCGGTGAACTCCTTCCACTCCTCGTACACCGGTTTCGGCGGCGGGATCACGATGCTGGGCATGCAGCTGGGCGAGATCGCGCCCGGCGGTGTCGGCTCCGGCCTCTACGGCATGCTGATCATGGCGGTCATCGCGGTGTTCATCGCCGGTCTGATGGTCGGCCGCACCCCGGAGTACCTGGGCAAGAAGATCGGCACCCGCGAGATCAAGTTCGCGGCCTGCTACATCCTGGTCACCCCCGCTCTCGTCCTCGGCTTCACGGCGGTGGCGATGGCGCTGGACACGCCGGCGGACTCGATGACGAACTCCGGCGCGCACGGCTTCTCGGAGATCCTCTACGCCTACACCTCGGGTGCCAACAACAACGGTTCGGCGTTCGCGGGGTTGAACGCGGACACGCAGTGGTTCAACTCGACGATCGGCATCGCGATGCTGCTCGGCCGGTTCCTCCCGATGGTGTTCGTGCTCGCGCTGGCGGGTTCGCTGGCCGAGCAGACGCCGGTGCCGGAGACGGCGGGCACCCTGCGCACGGAGAAGCCGCTGTTCACGGGCCTGTTGGTCGGCACGATCCTCATCATCACCGGTCTCACCTACTTCCCGGCGCTCGCGCTGGGACCGCTCGCCGAAGGGCTCGCAGCATGAGCACCATCACTCCCACCCGGCCTCCGCAGCCGGAGGCACCCAGCGGCCGACCGGCCGAGGCCGGACGCGTCGGCGGCGGACTGTTCGACCCCAAGCAGCTGGTCACGTCCTTCCCGGACGCGATCAGGAAGCTCGACCCGCGCGTGATGATCAAGTCGCCGGTCATGTTCGTGGTGCTCATCGGCTCGATCGTCACCACCGTCCTCGCCGTCATGAACCCGGGGGACTGGTTCGGCTGGGCGATCACCGCCTGGCTGTGGCTGACCACGATCTTCGCCAACCTGGCGGAGGCCGTTGCGGAAGGCCGGGGCAAGGCGCAGGCCGACACCCTGCGCAAGGCCAAGACCGACACCGTGGCGCGCCGGATCATCGGCACGCACGAGGAGCGGGTGCCCGGCACCGAGCTCAAGATCGGCGACCTGGTGGTCTGCGAGGCCGGCGACATCATCCCCGGCGACGGTGACGTCGTCGAGGGCGTCGCGTCGGTCGACGAGTCCGCGATCACGGGCGAATCGGCCCCGGTCATCCGCGAGTCGGGTGGCGACCGGTGCGCGGTGACGGGCGGCACGAAGGTCCTCTCCGACCGGATCGTCGTGAGGATCACGACGAAGCCGGGTGAGACCTTCATCGACCGGATGATCAGCCTGGTCGAGGGCGCGGCCCGGCAGAAGACGCCGAACGAGATCGCGCTCAACATCCTGCTCGCGTCGCTGACGATCGTCTTCCTGCTCGCCGTCGTCACCCTGAAGCCGTTCGCGATCTACGCGGGCGCCGACGAGCAGACCTCCCTCATCGTCCTCACGGCGCTCCTGGTCTGCCTGATCCCGACCACCATCGGTGCGCTGCTCTCCGCGATCGGCATCGCGGGCATGGACCGCCTGGTCCAGCGCAACGTCCTGGCCATGTCGGGGCGCGCGGTCGAAGCGGCCGGTGACGTGTCGACGTTGCTCCTGGACAAGACGGGCACGATCACGCTCGGCAACCGGCAGGCCTCGGAGTTCGCGCCGGTCGCCGGGACGACGGAGGCCGAACTGGCCGACGCCGCCCAGCTGTCGTCGCTCGCGGACGAGACGCCCGAGGGCCGCTCGATCGTGGTCCTGGCGAAGGAGAAGTACGGCCTTCGCGAGCGCCACCAGGGCGAGCTGGTCGGCGCCGAGTGGGTCGAGTTCACGGCGCAGACCCGGATGTCGGGCGTGGACGTGGACGGCAGGAAGGTCCGCAAGGGCGCGACCGGTTCGGTCGTGGCGTGGGTGAAGGAGCGGGGCGGCAGTGTCTCCGAGGACGCGCAGGCGCTCACGGACCGGATTTCCCAGGCTGGTGGCACGCCGCTGCTGGTGGCTCTGGAGGACGGCGAGGGCGCGCGGGTCCTGGGTGTCATCCACCTGAAGGACGTCGTCAAGGAGGGCATGCGGGAGCGGTTCGACGAGCTGCGCCGCATGGGCATCAGGACGGTCATGATCACGGGTGACAACCCGCTGACCGCGAAGGCGATCGCCGAGGAGGCGGGCGTCGACGACTTCCTCGCGGAGGCGACGCCCGAGGACAAGATGGCCCTCATCAAGCGGGAGCAGGCGGGCGGGAAGCTGGTCGCGATGACCGGCGACGGTACGAACGACGCGCCCGCGCTCGCGCAGGCGGACGTCGGCGTGGCGATGAACACGGGCACGTCGGCCGCGAAGGAGGCCGGCAACATGGTCGACCTCGACTCCAACCCGACCAAGCTCATCGAGATCGTCGAGATCGGCAAGCAACTCCTGATCACCCGGGGTGCGTTGACGACGTTCTCCATCGCCAACGACGTGGCGAAGTACTTCGCGATCATCCCCGCGATGTTCGCCGTCGCCTACCCGTCGCTCGACAAGCTCAACATCATGGGCCTGTCCTCGCCCGAGTCGGCGATCCTCTCCGCGGTCATCTTCAACGCCCTGATCATCGTGGCCCTCGTCCCGCTCGCCCTGAAGGGCGTGCGCTACCGCCCGAGCAGCGCGGACTCGATGCTCCGCCGGAACCTCGGGATCTACGGCCTGGGCGGCCTGGGCGCCCCGTTCATCGGCATCAAGATCATCGACTTCCTCATCTCCTTCATTCCCGGAATCGGCTGACGATCATGAACAACTCCGTAGGAAGCACCGGACGTCTGCTCTGGGCCGGCCTCCGCGCCCTGCTCGTCCTGACCGTCGTGTGCGGTGTCCTCTACCCGCTGGCCGTCACAGGGATCGCCCAAGTGGCCTTCCCCGACAAGGCCGACGGCTCCGAGATCAAGGACGCGGGTGGGAAGGTCGTCGGCTCGGAACTGATCGGCCAGACCTACAACCTCCCGCTGAAGGACGGCGAGGAGACGGCGGCCCCGGACCTGAAGTGGTTCCAGCCGCGCCCGTCGAACGGCCTGGGCTCCAACAGCGTCAACACCCAGTACTCGATCATCCTGTCCGGCGCCACGAACCGCTCGGGCGACAACGCGGACCTGGTCCAGTGGGTGAAGGACGCCAAGGCGGCCGTCATCAAGGACAACTCGACGGCCGACTACAAGGTGAAGCCGTCGGACGTCCCCGCCGAGGCCGTCACGTCCTCGGGTTCCGGCCTGGACCCGCACATCTCCCCGGAGTACGCGAAGCTCCAGGTCCACCGCATCGCCGAGGAGAACCACCTCACCGTCGCGGCGGTCGACAAGCTGGTCGCCGACCACACCGACGGCCGCATCCTCGGCTTCATCGGCGAACCCCGCGTCAACGTCCTCCAGCTCAACATCGCCCTCAAGCAGCTGGCGACGGCGAAGGGCTGAACAGGCCCTGCCGGGAGCCCCGGTGGCTGAACAGTCCCCGCCCGGAGCCCCGGTGGCTGGAACAGCCCCTCCGGGAGCCCCGGTGGCTGAACCGCGCCGGTCAGGCGCCCGGGAGCATCCGGGTCTCGGCCGCCGGGAGCCCCTTGACCCACCAGTGGTCGTAGCGGCTGTAGACGCGGGGGTCCCGGGCGGCGAGGAAGCCGTCGAGTGCCTCGGCCTCGCTCGCGAGTTCCGCCCAGACCCGGGCGGGCAGCGGGTGGAAGGCCGAGGCCTCGATGCCTCCCTCGACGGGACGCCAGACGCCGGCCACGTACCCGTCGACGAGCAGCGTCGGGAGCGTGTCGCCGTTCACGCGGATCACGTGCTTGCGGTACTCGGCCGGGATCACGCGGCTGCGGTCCGCGTAGGCCAGCAGGATGCTGTCCCACATCGCCATCAGCCGGGGCGGTGCCGGGACGTCCTCGTCGGGCAGGACCGCCCCGGGCACGTCGTGGAGCACGGTCCCGTCGGACCCCTCCAGCTGCTCCAGGTGGCCGTCGAGCAGCCGTAGCGCCTCGCGCACCTTCCCTCGCGGCGCCAGGGTGAACTGCGCCATGTCGGGTACGGACGCGGGCCCGAAGCCCTCCAGATAGCGCCGGATCAGCACGGCGAGTCCCGCCGTCGCCGCCTCAGGGTCGCCCAGCACCGGCAGCGGCGTGCTCGCCGTCACGAACGCCTGCGCCGCCCCGAACGACCACGGCGGCCCCGTCGGCGCGTGCCACAGCGGCGCGTACTGCCGGATCATCCGCCACACCACGGCGTCCACCGGCCCGCCCCGCGCCGCTTCGAGGCGCTCCCGCATCTGGGCCCCGGTCCGCGTCGCCTCCCCGGCGTACGCCAGGAGTTCGGGCAGCAGCGCGTCGGCGTCGCCGGCCGTGAACCCCGCCGCCTTGAACCGGGGGTCGTGGAGCCGTGAACCGCGCAGCGTCGGCTCCATGCCCTCCCGGAAGGCCCGGTAGTCCTCGGCGTGCACCAGATGCAGCGTGAGCCGCATCAGGGTCGACCGGACCAACTCGAAGCCCGCCACGGCCTTGTCGAGCCGCGCCGGATCGAAGTCCGCCACCCGGTTCCACAACGCCACGTAGGGCGAACCGGGTTGCTGCGCCTGCAGCGCCACCACCCGCCGTACGGCGTCCTCGACGCCGATCGGCACCCGGTCGAGCAGCAACTGCCGGGCCAGGGTGGAACGGTTGAGGGCGCGCGCGCTGATCACCATGGCGCGATTCTCCCTCCCCGGGGCGTCGAACACACACCGTAGGGTCTTGGCCATGGGGGAGATATCGACGCGCACACCCGTACGACCGCAGCCGGAGGAAACGGCCCGCGTGCCACGTGCGCGTACGCCGGTCGTCCCTCAAGCCGGTCCGGATGCCGCGCCACGCACACCGGGGACACGGGCGCAGGGGAGCGGCGAGGCCGCGTCACGCGGGCGCGGGGCGGCGAGCAGGGGGATCGCCCTCACCGTCCTCTGCTTCCTCGTCTGCTGCGGCCTCGGGCTGCAGTCCTGGACGGCCATGCGGCTCACCGGCTTCGACCTCGGCATCTTCGACCAGGCGGTCCGCGCGTACGCGCACTTCGAGCTGCCGAGGTCGCCGATCAAGAACGTGCACCACGAGTTCCCGCCCGGTTTCTCCCTCCTCGGTGACCACTTCACCCCGGCGCTGGCCCTGCTCGCGCCGCTGTACTGGGTGTGGGACGACCCGCGGGTCCTGGTCCTCGCGCAGGCCGCGCTGTTCGCGGTGGGCGTGCCGGTGGTCCGCCGCATCGCCCGCCACTGCTTCGCGGGCGCGGACCCGCGCACGGTACGGAGGGCGGCGGACCTCGGCGGCCTGGTGTACGCCCTGGGATGGCCGCTCCTGAACGCCTCGTACAACGGCTTCCACGAGGTGGCCTTCGCCGTCCCGTTCACCCTCCTCATGCTGGAACGGGGCCTCGCCCACCGGTACGGCGCGGCGGCCTGCTGGGCGGCGCTGCTGTGCACGGCCAAGGAGGACATGGGCCTCGTCGTCGGCGCCTTCGGCCTGGTCCTGGCGGTACGGGCCCATCGCGCGGGCCACCGCACGGGCAGGATCACGGGGGTCGGGCTGGCCCTGGCCGGACCGCTGGTGTCCGCCGTGGTGATCAGCTGGTTCCTGCCTGCGATGGGCGGCCCCGAGGGCTACTACTGGTCGTACGGCAGCCTCGGCGCCGACCCGGGCGCCGCCCTGGCCCGTGTCCTCACCGAGCCGTGGGTGCTGCTCCAGGTCGCCGTCGCCCCGGCGGTGAAGGTCGCCATGGTGGCCTGGATCCTGGGCACCCTGGCCCTGCTCCCGCTGGGCTCCCCGACGTTCCTGCTCGCCTTACCGCTCCTCGCGGAACGGGTCCTCTCGGACAACCCGAACCACTGGCCCGTGATCAACCACTACGACGCCTTCCTGTGGCCGATCCTCCTGACGGCGGCGCTCGAAACGCTGGGGCGGCTGCACCGGAAGGGGGGAATCCTGTCCCGTCGGTGGGCGATCACGGGGATCGCCCTCTCCTCGGCGGCCGCCGTCGGCCTCGGTCTCGGCCTCCTCGTCCGCCCGGACTTCTGGCAGCCCTCCCCGGACAAACGCCCCCTAGCCACGGCGGCCGAACTCATCCCGGACGGCGCCACGGTGGAGGCGGACAACACCATCGCGCCCCGCCTGACCGCCCGTACGCACGTGGTGATCGCCGACGGGACCCCGCGCGGCGCCGACTGGTTCCTCCTCCGGGTGAAGGACCGCACCTTCCCCTTCGCCTCCACCGAGGACCAGCGCCGACAGGTCGAACTCCTCCTCGCCCACGGCTACACGCGGGTCTGGCAGGAGGACGGCACGGTCCTCCTCCACCGCACCACCCGGACCCCGATCCCCGGTATGCGCCTCCCGGGCCCGGACAGCACCCCGATCCGCGAGGCCGTACCCGGGGACGTGGGCACGAGCCTCCTGCTGCGGTAGCCGCACGGAAGAGAGGACCGGGAGACGCCCGGGGGAGGGACCGAGAGGAGAGGTGGCCCGACGCCGCCGGTTCACCGAACCCACCTCCGGGAGACACACGGTTCTCACCCTCCCTCGTGACCATCGCCGCATGACCTTCACCCGTACGTTCGCCCGTACGTCCACCGGTACGTCCACCGGCGCGTCCACCGCGCGGGCCGCGCGCCCGGCCGCGGTCGGTTCCGCCGTCGCCCTCGCCGTCGCCGTCGCGCTCCTCGCCCCGACCTCCCCGGCGTACGCCGCGAGCAACGCCGTCCCGACGTACGAGGTGAAGATCAACCTCACCGCGGTGGCGCTCGACGCGTCCCACGCCCCGACCTCGGCGGTCAAGTCGGCCTTCGGGATCACCGGTTCGGCCAAGTCCCGCTCCTACAGCTACTACGACACCGACGCCCTGGCACTCGATGCCGAGGGCTGGAGCGTCCGGCTCCGTCACAAGTCCGGGTCCTCGTTCGAGGAGACGTACAAGAAGCGCTTCCCGGTCACCGACGGGAACATCGACGCCGCGCTCACCACGGCCAACGCCGCCGGCTTCGACAGCGGCGACACCAACTACGACGCCGAGGTGGACTGGGGCTACGCGAAGCAGACGCTCAGCTTCAGCACCGAGAAGAGCCACAGCGCCACGGGCTACTCGGGCACGGCGATGCCGACGAGTACGACCGGCCGCACCTGGCTGGTCGACGACATCCCGGGCAAGCTGGAGGACTGGCGCAGCGCGGCCTGGGGCAAGACCACCCTCCAGGCCTCCCGCGCCCACGGTCCCGTGACGGCGAAGGTGTACGGCGGAGCGTGGGGCGCCTCGGACGACGCGAGCATCGAGGTGCTGCCGGTCGTCGGGGCGGGCGGGACGGGCACGGAGTACGTGGTCGAGCTGTCGTTCAAGACCGACTCCCACGCCGACGCGGCCGACCTGCACGACGACGCCATCGCCGTCGCCGAGGCCAACGGCTGGCTGTACCACGGGGACATCCTCAAGACGCAGCTGATCCTCGACCGCTACTGAGCCCCGATTCCTCCGGAGTGGAGCCACGCGTTCACCCAGGACTCCCCTCGCCGTCGCGAACACGATGCCCGCCGTTGTGGCCGGAATTGGACCATGAGGCGCCTCCACGGGCGACATTCCACGTGTTCAAGGGAGTTCAGATGATTCCGCGCCTCCTGCGCCGGCCCGCCACCGTGGTCCTGCCCCTGTCCACCGCGCTCGCGCTCTCGGTGGTCATGGGTACGGCCGAGGCGGAGCCCGCACGGCACGGCTCCGCCGCCCGGGTCGTCTCGACCTCGACCCTGCCGGACATCCCGCTGGCCGCCTTCAGCAACGGCCTGCTGCCCGGCAGCGTCGACGACGACCGGGACGTCGACCTGGGCGGCATCGGCAGCGACCTCTACCCGGCCGAGCGGCGCGGCGAGTACTGGACGGTCACCGACCGGGGCCCCAACGGCCAGATAGCCGTCGGCAAGGACAAGCGGCGGACGTTCCCGGTCCCCGGCTTCGACCCGGCGATCGTGAAGGTCCGCGCGGTCGGCGACCGGATCCAGGTGCTGAAGGCGATCCCGCTCACCACGACCTCCGGCGCCCCCGTCACGGGCCTGCCCAACCAGCCGGGCCGCGACGAGGCCCCGTACGACTACAGGGCCACGACCCCGCTCCCGTACAACGCGAACGGCCTCGACACGGAGGGCCTCGTGCGCGACCGGGACGGCAGCTTCTGGCTGGTCGACGAGTACGGCCCGTCGCTGGTGCACGTCTCCGCCAAGGGCCGGGTGCTCGCCCGGCACGTCCCCAAGGGCCTCGGTCTGACCGGCGCCGACTACCCGGTGATCGAGTCCCTCCCGGCCGTCTTCCTCAAGCGCAAGATCAACCGCGGCTTCGAGGGCCTCGCGCTGCTCCCCGGCGGCGACCTGGTCATGGCCCTCCAGAGCCCGCTGCTCAACCCCGACAAGGCGTCCGGCGAGGACTCCCGTAGCACCCGCCTGCTGCGCTTCTCGACCCGCGAGAACAGGGTCACGGCGGAGTACGCGTACCGCTTCGACCAGGTCGGCGTCGTCGAGCCGGGCCAGACGAAGACGTCCGAGCTGAAGATCTCCTCCGTCGTGGCGTCGGGCGGCGACCGCCTCCTCGTCCAGGAGCGCACGGACAAGTCCTCCCGCGTCTACGAGGTACGCCTCCGCCGCGGCTCGAACATCCTCGGCACCACCTGGGACACCACGGCCGCCCCGACCCTGGAGCAGCTCGACGACGAGACGGCCGCCGACGGCCCGTTCCTCGCCAAGCGTCTGGTGGTCGACCTGAACACGGTCGAGGGCGTCCCCGGAAAGATCGAGGGCATCGCCGTCGAAGGCCCGTCGACCCTGGTCCTCCTCAACGACAACGACTTCGGCATGACGGACGGCCCCGAGGCCTTCGACGCGAACGGCCGCCTGGTCGACAGCGACGTGGACACCACCCTGGTCCGCGTCCACCTGCCCCGCCGCCTCCGCTGACCGCAGCCGTACGCGAGGGACGGCGCCAGGGGCGGGAGGTCCTCCTATGCGGGCCGCGTCGAGGTCAGGACGCCGATCTTGTCTATCCGGTGCTCGGGATTGTGCTGGGCGTCCCGCCAGAAGTTACCCGCCGCGTTGTCCTCCGGCGTCGCGCAGGTGGAGAGCGTGATCATGGCCCGGGTGGGCTTCTCGCCAGGCTCACCCGGCACCGCGGCCCGCTGCTCGGCGAGCGAGCGGGCCGAGCGGAAGGACGTGGTCCGGGTCTCGACGATCTCGTAGGTGTAGACGGTGCCCCGGGCGGTGACGTGCACCAGATCCCCCACCGCGACCGAGGGCAGCTCACGCAGCGGCCCGCCGGCCGAGAGCCGGTGCGCGGTCACCAGATAGTTGCCGATCCCGCCCGGCCCGACGCCACCGCGCTCGCCGTAGGGACTCGCCGCCACGCCACGATCCTGGATGCGGGTACCCGCGCGGTCGTCGGTCGTCCCCTCGTACGGCATGACATCCAGGTCCTCGACCCCGATCGACGGTATGGACATCTCGGCGACGACGGGCTCCCCGGGCGAGGGAACGGGCGCGGCGACCGGAGCGACCGAGGAAGCGGGGGAAGGAGCCCCGGCGGAAGGGACCGATGGGGAGGCCGAGGGGCCCGGCGCCGAGACCGAGGGGACCACTGCCGACGCCGGACCGTGCACTCCCGCGGACGTACGGCTACCGCTACCGCTCTCCCCACGGCCGGAGTAGCCGGCCACCGCGGCGACGAAGGCGAGGACCGCGGCGACAACGGCGGCCAGTGCCCAGCGGGAACCCCGGCCGCCACGCGCGCCCTTCCGGAGGGACCCACCACGCTTGGCACCCATACCCCAAGAATGACCCACTCCGCACGGCCCGGCACCCACGGGGGAGGACCGGACCCGCGGATTTCGGCGACCAGCAAAAAGACCCTCCCGAAGGAGGGTCTCGTTCCGTGCGCCCCCGGCAGGACTCGAACCTGCGGCCAAGTGCTTAGAAGGCACCTGCTCTATCCACTGAGCTACGGGGGCCGGGTGGTGGCCGTGTGGCCAGGAGCCCCTTGTGGGGTGGGGTGTGGCCCGCCGGGACAAGGATAGGGCTCCGATCGCCTTGGCCCGGTTGCTTCACCTGCGTGGCACGATGTGGAGGTTCGGTGAAGCGGAACGATAATCGCAGGCAGGTGCGATTCGCGCAGCGCTTTTCGCATCGCTCGGGGCGGGTGTTGTGCACTCGTTATGCCTGAGGTTCCGGTCACCACCCCTCTCTTCGGCGCGCAGGGCCGCAATAGGCTTCAAAAACACTCATAAATTGGGCATTCTTCGCATGTGGTGACCTTGGACGAACGGCCTCAGCTGATCGACGCACTCTCCGCCCTGCGCGACCGTGTCGCCGCCGTGCGTCTCCCCCTCCCTCTCCCCGACACACCACGCGCCCGGCAGACCCGGGCCGAGTTGCTCGCCCAACTCGACGACTATCTGGTGCCCCGGCTCAAAGATCCCGATGCCCCGCTCCTCGCCGTCGTCGGAGGTTCCACCGGCGCCGGCAAGTCCACCCTCGTCAACTCCCTTGTCGGGCGGCGCGTCAGCGAGTCGGGCGTGCTCCGGCCCACCACCCGCACCCCCGTGCTCGTCTGCCACCCCGAGGACCACCACTGGTTCGCCGGGATGCGCGTCCTCCCCCAGCTCACCCGCGTCTGGCTGCCCCAGGCCGACGAGGACCACCCCGCCGACGAGGCGCCCCCCGAGGAGAACTCCCTGCGCGTCGAGACGGCCGCCTCCATGCCCCGCGGCCTCGCCCTCCTCGACGCGCCCGACATCGACTCCCTCGTCGTCGAGAACCGGCTCCTCGCCTCCGAGTTGATCTGCGCCGCCGACATCTGGGTGATGGTCACCACCGCCTCGCGGTACGCCGACGCCGTCCCCTGGCATCTGCTCCGTACCGCCAAGGAGTACGACGCCACCCTCGTCACCGTCCTCGACCGCGTCCCCCACACGGTCATCGGCGAGGTCTCCCGCCAGTACGAGGCCCTGCTCGACAAGGCCGGCCTCGGCGACGTGCCCCGCTTCACCATCCCCGAGCTCCCCGAATCCGCCGACGGCGGCAGCGGGCTGCTCCCCGACTCCGCCGTCGCCGCCCTCCGCGGCTGGCTCGCCCACCGGGCCGAGGACCCCGCCGCCCGCCAGCAGGCCGCCGACCGCACCGCCGGCGGCGTCATCGACTCCCTCGACGCCCGGCTCCCCGAACTGGCCGGCGCGGTCGCCGCCCAGTACGCCGCCGCCGTCCGCCTCGGCGGCGTCGTCGAGGCCGCGTACGGCGAACAGGCCAAGCGGGTACGCGAACAGCTGGGCCGCGGCGCCGTCCTCGCCGGGGACGCCCGCACCCGCTGGCGCGCCTACCCCCGCGACAGCACCGCCGACGAACTGCTCGACGCCCTCGCCGAATCCCTCGCCGCCCTCCTCCACTGCGCCGTCTCCGCCGCCGAGGAACGCGTCCGCGACGCCTGGCGCCGCGAACCCGCCGCCGAGGCCCTCGGCCCCGCCCGCACCGGTGGCGACCGCGACACGGCCGAGCGGATCGGCGTGGAGGTACGGCGCTGGCGCCGCGTCCTCGAAGAACTCGCCGAGGAGGAGGTGCGGACCGTGGAACGCCCCTCCACCTCCCGTACGGCCGTCCCCGAGGCCGACACCGTCGCCGCCCTCCTCGCCGCCTCCCTCCTCGGCGGCCGGCGCACCCGGGCCGCGGGCGAGCGCCTCGCCGAACTCCTCGGCGCCCAGGCCGCCCTGCGGCTGCGCGACAAGGGCGGCGAACTCGTCCTCTCGTACGTCGACCGTGTCCTGCACGCCGAACGCGACCGGCGCCTCGCGCCCCTCGAAGCGCTCGACGTGACCCCTGAGCCGCAGGCGGAGCTGATCGCCGCGCTCTCCGTACTGCAGAAGGAGAAGTGACGTGGTGGATGTGGACGTGGATGCCGAGGGCCGAGGCGACGAGGGTGCGCGGGGGCGGGCGGGCCGGGACGGCGCGCGGGGCGGGGAGGGTGCGCGGGGTCGCGCGGGCCGGGAAGGTGAGTCGGGCCGGGCGGGCCAGGACGGTGAGCGGGGGCGGCAGGGCGAGGACGCGCCCGGCCGTGCCGTCCGCTGGGACGACGGGCTGATCGCGCGCCGCGCGAGCGAGCGGGGCGCCGCCGTCGCCGCCGACGTGCCGACCGCCGGAGACGACCCGGAGGAGCCGGACACCATGCCGCCCCTCGGCGGGAACTACGGCGGGCCCCTCCGTACCCGCCTCGACGCCCTCCACGAACTCGTCGGGCTCTCCCGTACGCGGGTCGAGAGCGAGGCCCTCGCCGAGGCCGGGCGGGTGCTCGACGAGGCCGCCGCCCGGCAGCGGCTCTCCTCCCGGCACACCGTGATCGCGATCGCCGGCGCCACCGGCAGCGGCAAGTCCACGCTCTTCAACGCCCTCGCCGGCGTTCCCGTATCCGAGACCGGACTGCGCCGCCCCACCACCTCCGCGCCCATCGCGCTCTCGTGGTCCGAGGGCGCCGCCGGACTCCTCGACCGGCTCGCCGTCCCCAGCCGGCTGCGCCGCCGCCCCCTCGCGGGCGGCGCCGCCGACACCGGGCTCCAGGGGCTCGTCCTCATCGACCTCCCCGACCACGACTCGGCGGTCACCGCCCACCGCGACCAGGTCGACCGGGTCCTCGGCCTCGTCGACGCCGTCATCTGGGTCGTCGACCCCGAGAAGTACGCCGACGCCGCCCTCCACGAGCGTTACCTCCGGCCGCTCGCCGGGCACGCCGAGGTCACCTTCGTCGTCCTCAACCAGATCGACCGGCTCGGGACGGAGGCCGCCGACCTCGTCCTCGACGACCTGCGCCGTCTCCTCGACGAGGACGGTGTCGCGCTCGGCGAGCACGGCGAACCCGGCGCCACCGTCCTGTCCGTCTCCGCGCTGACCGGCGAGGGAGTACCCGAACTACGGGAGATGATCGCCGGGTTCGTCCAGGAACGCTCCGCCCCCGAACGCCGGCTCGCCGCCGACGTCGACGCGGCCGCCGCCCGCTTGCGTCCCGCCTATCTCGCCGACGGACGGCCCGGCCTCGACGAGCGGGCCCGCGACGCCTTCACGGACCGGCTCGCCGTCGCCGTCGGCGCCCAGGCCGCGGGCGAGGCCGCCGAACGGGTCTGGCGCCGAGGCGCCATCCGCGCCTGCGGTACGCCCTGGCTGCGGCTCTACCGCTGGTACGAGCGGATCCGCGAGCACGGCCCCGCCCACCCGCACCTCGCCACCCCGGTCGAGGACGAACTGACGGCACGCCAGCGCGTGGAGCAGGCGGTACGGATCGTCGCCGACGAGGCCTCGCGCGGGCTCCCGACCCCCTGGGCGCAGGCGGTACGCGAGGCGGCCGCGCGCGGCGCGGCGGGCCTGCCCGAGGCCCTGGACGAACTGACGGTCACCATCGGCGACGCGGCGGCCCGGCCGCCCCGCCCCGCGTGGTGGCCCGCCGCCGTCCTCGCCCAGGCCGTGATGACGCTCCTGCAGATCTTCGGCGCGCTGTGGCTGGTGGGGCAGATCGTCGGCGCCGTGGAACCGGGACTGCTCCCGCCGGTGCTCGTGATGCTCGGCGGCATCGTCGGCGGACCGCTCGTCGAATGGGCCTGCGAGGGGGCCGTGAAGGGACCGGCCCGACGGTACGGACAGGAGGCCGAACGCCGCCTGCGCGAAGCGGCCGCGGCCTGCGGCCGGGCCCGGGTGCTCGACCCGGTGGCGGCGGAGCTGATGCGCTACCGGGAGGTGCGCGAGCAGTACGCGACGGTGGTGGGGACGCGCCCGTCGGCCCGGATCGTCGGCGGAGGCCGCGGCGGTACGGGCCGGCTGGGTGCGACGCGGACGGGGGTACGGGGGAGGTAGCAGCACTTTCGCTCCTCGGATCCGCCCTTTCGGGTGGGGGAGTTGTCCACATTCCTGCGGCTGTCCCCAGCCCCCGGCGGGATCCGCTCCGCGGCGCCACGATGGTGCCCGACCGGAGAAGTACCGGAGAAGAGCCAGCAGCGGGAACGCAGGGTGGGGGACGGGACCATGAACGACACGACCGTGACGCTCGTCGGCAACGTGGCGACGGCGGTGGAGTACCGGGACACGGCCACGGGTGGGGTGGCCAGGTTCCGATTCGCGGTGACCGCCCGCCGTTGGGACCGCGAGAAGGGGCTATGGTCCGACGGGCCCACCAGCTTCTACACGGTGTCGGCCTGGCGCTCGTTGGGGGCGAACCTGGCGGCCTCGGTGTCGGTGGGGGAACCGCTCGTGGTGCACGGCCGGTTGAGGGTGCGTGAGGACGAGCGGGACGGACAGCGCAAGACCTTCGTGGACGTGGCCGCGCTGGCGGTGGGCCACGACCTGAGCCGGGGGACGGCGGCCTTCCGGCGGGCGGCCCGGCCGGAGCCGAGGCCGGAGTTCAGGACGGCGGAGCGGGAGTCGGGGGAGGGGCCGGATCTCGAACCGGGCCCGGCGCTCGGGCCCGCACCGGAGCGGGATCCGTGGGAGGTGGCGGCGGCGGACGCCGTGACGGAGTCGGCAACTCGGTTGGTGACCGTCCCCTGACCTTGAGTTGTGGCGATTTGTCGACCAACTCGCCCTGCGTGATAACGATTCCGAGTCGGAATGGTTATCTGACCGTATGGCCGGGCACCGGGGGGTTCCGCATCCCTAGGATTCCCGGGTACTCATGTGGCACGTGAGCCCATCGGGTCTGTGATCTGCTGGCGTGCGCTCCCCCCACGCGAATCAACCATGTTCGCGGAGCGGCTCGCCTCGGAGGGGAAAGCAATGTATTCAGTTCGTGGGCGAGGCGCTGCCCGCCTTGCCGCCGCGACCCTCGTCTCCGGCCTTGTGATCGCCGGAGCGATAGCGACGGCCGGCCCGGCGCTGGCCGACGACGGTGCCCCGGGCACCGGTGGCGTGACGGCGAAGCTCGGCGGCATGACCGACCGTGACGACGTCGAGATCGCCGAGAAGAACGGTTCGAAGTGGGGCGTCAAGGGCGGCCTCTTCAAGATGCAGGTCGAGGGCGGGGGAACTCTCCAGACCTACTGCATCGACCTTCGTACGCCGGCCAAGCACGACTTCGACTACAAGGAAGTCGGCTGGGACGAGTCCTCCCTGCACAACAACGACAACGCCGGAAAGATCCTCTGGATCCTGGAGAACGGCTACCCGAAGCTGTCTGCCGAGGAGCTCGGCAAGAAGCTCGACGTCGACCTGTCGAAGGACGAGGCCGCGGCGGCCACGCAGGCCGCCATCTGGACCCTGTCCGACGACGTGACGGCGACGCCGAAGAGCCCCGACGCCCAGAAGCTGACCGAGTCGCTCCTGAAGGACGCGGTCAAGCTCGAGGAGCCGAAGGCCTCCCTGTCCCTGTCCCCGTCCTCGGTCGCGGGCAAGGCCGGTGACCGGCTCGGCCCGATCACCGTCTCCACCAACGCCTCGATCGCCAAGCTGGCGACCGCCCCGGGCACCCCGGACGGCGTCAAGATCGTGGACAAGGACGGCAAGCCCGTCACCGAGGCCAAGAACGGCGACCAGGTCTTCTTCGACGTTCCGGCCGGCACCGCCGACGGCGTCGCCGAGCTGACCGCCGAGGCCGCCACCAAGGTCTCCCTCGGTCGCGCGTTCGTCTCCATCGACGGCCCGTCGCAGACCCTGATCCTGGCCGGCTCCAGCGAGTCCACCGTGACCGCCAAGGCTTCGGCCACGTGGGCCAAGAAGGGTGCCGTCCCGGCCGTCACGGTCGCCAAGGACTGCGCCAAGGGTGGCCTTGAGGTCATCGCCTCCAACAAGGGCGACGAGGCCTGGACCTTCGACCTGAAGGGCACCTCGTACTCCATCGCCGCCGGTGAGACGAAGACCATCCTGGTCCCGCTCGCCGAGGACGAGGCGTACAAGTTCACCATCACCGGCCCGAACGGCTTCGAGGAGACCTTCGAGGGCGTCCTGGACTGCAAGACGGCCACCCCCGGCCCGACGCCGACCGAGACCCCCACCACGGAGCCCTCGACCGAGCCCTCCCCGTCGACCACCGCTCCCACGACCGGTGACACCACGGGCGGCACGACCGGCACCACGGGCACGACCGGCACCACCACGACCGGTGGCGGCGACCTCGCCGAGACCGGCAGCTCCAACGCCACCCCGATGATCGCCGGCATCGCCGCCGCGCTCGTCGTGATCGGCGGCGGCGCGGTGTTCTTCCTCCGCAAGAAGAAGACCGCCGGCGCCTGATCCCAGGCCCCCGGTGCCGGCCCCGCCGGCACCGGGAAGCCACTCGATCCCGTGGAGTGATCCGATCCCGTGGAGTGATCCACGTCACATCATGATCGCCTCGTGATCACCGTACGACCCCGGAACGCGTCAGCGTCCGGGGTCGTCGCACGTCCGGGCCCCGTTTCCGCCCCCTACCGCCCGGTACGGCCCCGAAACGACCCGGGCACGGCCCCGCGACGGCCCCGTCCGAGCCCCCGCTCCCGCTTTACCGGTTTCCGCCTGAGGGTGGCGGTCAGGCAAGATGGGGTGTATCTGCCCACTCACTCCTTGCCGGACGGTTTCTCTTGGCTGAGTACATCTACACGATGCGCAAGACGCGCAAGGCGCACGGCGACAAGGTCATCCTCGATGACGTGACGCTGAGCTTCCTGCCGGGTGCGAAGATCGGTGTGGTCGGCCCGAACGGTGCCGGTAAGTCCACCGTTCTCAAGATCATGGCTGGCCTTGAGCAGCCGTCCAACGGTGACGCGTTCCTGACGCCCGGCTTCACCGTCGGCATCCTCATGCAGGAGCCGAAGCTCGACGAGTCGAAGACCGTCCTGGAGAACGTGCAGGACGGCGCCGCCGAGCAGATGGGCAAGCTCAAGCGCTTCAACGAGGTGGCCGAGCTCATGGCCACCGACTACAGCGACGCCCTGATGGAAGAGATGGGCAAGCTCCAGGAGGACCTGGACCACTCCAACGCCTGGGACCTCGACGCCCAGCTGGAGCAGGCCATGGACGCCCTGGGCTGCCCGCCCGGCGACTGGCCGGTCGTCAACCTCTCCGGTGGCGAGAAGCGACGTGTCGCGCTCTGCAAGCTGCTCATCGAGGCCCCGGACCTGCTCCTCCTCGACGAGCCCACCAACCACCTCGACGCCGAGTCGGTGAACTGGCTGGAGCAGCACCTCTCGAAGTACTCCGGCGCCGTCGTCGCGGTCACCCACGACCGCTACTTCCTGAACAACGTCGCCGAGTGGATCCTGGAGCTCGACCGCGGTCGCGCGATCCCCTACGAGGGCAACTACTCCACCTACCTCGACAAGAAGGCCACCCGCCTCAAGGTCGAGGGCAAGAAGGACGAGAAGCGCGCCAAGCGCCTCAAGGAGGAGCTGGAGTGGGTGCGGTCCAACGCCAAGGGGCGTCAGACCAAGTCCAAGGCCCGTCTCGCCCGCTACGAGGAGATGGCGGCCGAGGCCGACAAGATGCGGAAGCTGGACTTCGACGAGATCCAGATCCCGCCGGGCCCGCGTCTGGGCTCCATCGTCGTCGAGGTCCAGAACCTCTCCAAGGCCTTCGGCGACAAGGTCCTCATCGACGACCTGTCCTTCACGCTCCCGCGTAACGGCATCGTCGGTGTCATCGGCCCGAACGGCGCCGGCAAGACCACGCTCTTCAAGATGCTCCAGGGTCTGGAGACCCCGGACTCCGGCTCCGTCCGGGTCGGCGAGACCGTCAAGATCTCGTACGTCGACCAGACCCGCGCCAACATCGACCCGAAGAAGACGCTGTGGGCCGTCGTCTCCGACGAGCTCGACTACATCAACGTGGGTCATGTCGAGATGCCCTCGCGGGCGTACGTCTCCGCGTTCGGCTTCAAGGGTCCGGACCAGCAGAAGCCGGCCGGTGTCCTCTCCGGTGGTGAGCGCAACCGCCTGAACCTGGCGCTCACCCTCAAGCAGGGCGGCAACCTGCTGCTCCTCGACGAGCCCACCAACGACCTCGACGTCGAGACCCTGTCGTCGCTGGAGAACGCCCTCCTGGAGTTCCCCGGCGCCGCGGTCGTGATCTCCCACGACCGGTGGTTCCTGGACCGGGTGGCCACCCACATCCTCGCCTACGAGGGCGAGTCCAAGTGGTACTGGTTCGAGGGCAACTTCGAGTCGTACGAGAAGAACAAGATCGAGCGTCTCGGCCCGGACGCGGCCCGTCCGCACCGCGCCACGTACAAGAAGCTGACCCGAGGCTGAGCGTGCGCCACATCTACAGCTGTCCCCTGCGCTGGTCGGACATGGACGCCTTCGGGCACGTCAACAACGTCGTCTTCCTTCGGTACCTGGAAGAGGCGCGGATCGACTTCATGTTCCGGCTGGCGCCGGGGGACGGTTCCCCCTCGTTCTCCGGCGGGTCCGTCGTGGCCCGGCACGAGATCGACTACAAGCGGCCGCTGGTCCACCGGCACGAGCCGGTGACCATCGAGTCCTGGGTCACGAAGATAGGCGCGGCGTCGCTGACGATCGCGTACGAGGTCAAGGACGCGGACGTCACGTACGTCCGGGCGTCCACGGTCGTCGTGCCCTTCGACCTGGAGGCCCAGCGTCCGCGCCGGATCACCTCCGAGGAGCGCGAGTTCCTCCAGGAGTACGTCGACGACGGGATGACGTCCGCAGCATGACCGTGCTCGCGCCGCTGCACTTCGCCGACGCCAGGGAGGCGGCGGCCCTCGCCGCCTTCCTGACCCGGTTGGTCCACTACGACCGGGCCGCCGCCGTCCGCCTCCAGGCGGGCGGCGGGGCGCTGGCCGTCTTCGGACGGCCGCCGTCCTTCGAGGTGCTCGCGATCCGTACGGCGCGACTCGTCGACGCCGTCGACCTCGATGTCACCGTCTCCGCCGGTGAACTCCTCGAAGGCATCGAGGAGTCGGCGGGCAAGGCCGTCGTCCCGGACTCCGTCACCGGGCCCCCGTGGGCCGGTGTCCTCCCGCCGCGGGCCGGCTGGCAGCCGGTCGCCGGACTGCCGGGCGCCGCCGAGATGCGGGGCGCGGTCGCCGCGGCCGTCGCCGAATTCCGGGCGCGGGACGAGGAGTTGCCCGAGGAGCGGCGTACCAGGGCCGAGCGCGACCGGATCGGCCGCGACATCTGGTCCAGGACCCTGGGTGCCACCGGGCTCCCCTTGCGGGCCGTGCACGCCGCGCAGTCCCTCGGTTTCCTGCCGCCCGCGGACACGGAAGCGTCCGTGGCGCTGTTCGCCTCCGGGCCGTGGCTGCGGCTGCGTACCCCTTACGGCTCGATCGTGCTCCGTACGGTGCCCATGTCGCTGACCGTCACCCCCGGGCGTCCCGCATGACGGACGTCGTCGTCGAGGTCGACGCCGCACTCACCGGGGACGAGCTCAACGCCCTCTTCCACGCCGCCTGGCCCGGTCACCGGGACACCGACTTCGGTCCCGTCCTCGCCCGCAGCCTCCTCCGTGTCACCGCCCGCCGTGGGGGGAGGCTCGTCGGGTACGTGAACGTCGTCGGCGACGGTGGCGTGCACGCCTTCCTCCTCGACACCACCGTCCACCCGGACGAGCGCCGGCAAGGGCTCGGCGTCACCCTCGTACGGGCTGCCGCCGGAGCCGCCCGGCAGCGGGGCGCGCACTGGCTGCACGTGGATTTCGAACCCCACCTCACCGCCTTCCACGAGCGGTGCGGCTTCCGGCCGACGGCGGCCGGCCTGATGAACCTGAACGAGCCTCTCGCTCCCGTCGGCCCGCTCGGCTGAACCTCCGCGCGCCCGCCGTCGCGGCCGCGAGCAGCACGACGGCGAGGAACGCCTGGCCCCACGGCGGGGAGGAGCCCTCCACCGCCGGTGCCACCCGCCGCCGCGGGTCGTAGGCGACCCGGACCTCACCGCCGTCCGGGGCGACCCGGCGGTTCTCCGACAGGGCCGACGGATAGCCGCCCGGGCAGCGCAGGGTGTGGCGGTACACGGTCCGCTCGCCGCCGCCCTCACCGACCGATACGTGCTTCTCCTCGTGGACCTTCACGACGACACAGTCCGCGACCGCCCCGCGCGAGGCCCACTGATCGGCGGTGGCCACCGTGAGCAGCAGCGCGCCGACCAGCGCCAGTGCGCCCCAGAGGCCCATGACCCCGTCGACGAGCAGGTAGTAGGCCACCGCCGCGACGAGGATCGCCGCCCCGCCGACCGAGACCGCGACCGTGGTGGACGGCGCCGACGCGGACCCGAAGGACCAGGCCGACCAGGAGTAGACGGCCACCGCGCAGAACGCGGGCAGAAGCGTGGCGGCCCAGGTCCCCGCGCCTCCGCCGGCGTGACCGCCCGTGCCCGCCGAACCGCCCGTGCCTGTCGAACCCCCTGCGCCCGCCGAACCCCCCGCGCCCGCCGAACTCCCCGTACGCGTAGATGACATGGACATCACCTCCCCGGAGTGGGACGTCCGGACGCGCCGCCCGGTTGCTCAGCCCTCCGCGTCGTCCGGCCACACCCCGATGTGGTCCTGCTCCAGCTCCAGGGCCACCCGGTGCTCCATGCCGAGCGCCTGCGTGTAGTCCGCCGGGAGCTGGAGCCGGCCCGCGCGGTCGAGCATCGCGTACTCCCGTGCCACCAGGGACTCCTTGCCCTGCTCGTCGACCTCCGTGCGGCGCAGGACCTCCGAGGAGGTGCGGCCGTCGCGGATGGCGACCGTGCGGCGCACCTCGGAGGCGACCGCCTGGTCGTGGGTGACGATCACGATCGTCGTGCCCAGTTCCTCGTTGGCGCGGCGGAAGGCCGCGAAGACCTGCTCGCCGGTGGCCGAGTCCAGCTCGCCCGTCGGCTCGTCGGCGAGGAGCACGGCCGGGTTGTTGGCCAGGGCGACCGCGATGGCCACCCGCTGCTGCTGGCCGCCGGAGAGCTGGTGCGGCCGGCGGTCGCGGGCGTCCGCGATGCCCAGCATCGCCAGGAGTTCCTCGGCCCGCTCTGCCTTCTGCTTGGAGCGGCCCTTCAACTGCATGGGCAGCGCCACGTTCTGGGCTGCCGTCAGATACGGCAGGAGGTTGCGGGCGGTCTGCTGCCAGACGAAGCCGACGACCTCGCGGCGGTAGCGCAGCCGCGCCTTGCCGTCCATCGCGAGGAGGTCGGCCCCGGCGACCCGGGCCGCACCCGCGGTCGGTACGTCCAGGCCCGCGAGGATGTTCATGAGCGTCGACTTGCCGGAACCCGAGGCGCCGACCAGGGCCATCAACTCGCCCTCCTTCACGAGGAGGTCGAGCCCCTGGAGGGCCTGCACCTCCACTCCGTCCGTGGTGAAGATGCGGACGAGGCGGTCGCAGGCGATGAGCGCGTCATGACCGAACGTGGGCCGGTCGCGGTGCGCGGTCGCCTTCCGCTCCAGCTCCTCCAGGGTGGTGGTGTCCGCGGCGGACCCGGTCGCGGCGGACCCCGCCGAGTCGGCCCGGCTCGACGTGTCGGTCTTCGTCATCGTGCGTCTCCTGCCCTGAGTTCCTTGATCGAGCCCCTGCGTCCCGCCCACCATGCCTGTCCGGCCGCCGCCAACGCCGTGATCAGGACGACCGCGACCGCCGGCACCACCAGCGACCACGGGTCGGCCCGCAGCGGCGCGCTGTCCAGTGGGGCGAACCCGGGCGTCGTCGCCAGCGCGAGCCGGAACAGGTCGATGCCCGGGGCGAGCAGCGGCACCGTCGCCCAGCCGACGAGCGTGCCGCCGATCGCCGCGAGGACCGCCTGCGGCAGCGCTTCCAGACCGAGCAGCCGCCGGCCCTGCCGGCGGGTCAGACCCATCGTCCGCAGCCGTGCGAGGAGCGTGGTCCGCTCCGGCGCGCTCTGCATCAGGGAGAGCAGCACGGCCACCACGGCGAATCCGGCGCCCGCGCCGATCGCGCCGAGGTACATCCGCTCGGCGCCCGACTGGAGCGGCGAGTCCACATAGGTGGCCCGCTCCTCGGTCCGCATCGTCACCAGGAGGGCGTCGGACTTCGCCTTCACCAGGGCCCGCAGCGCGGCGCCGTCCTTCGGGCCCGTGACGAGCAGCGCCGTGTTCGTCCGGTGGGTGAGGTCGGCGGCGTTGACGAGGAGGAAGTCGGCGCCCTGCAGGGCGGGGGTGTTCGACCGGACCGCGACGACCTTCACCCGGAACACTCCGGCCGCCGTCACGATCTCCTGCGGCGAGCCGCCGAGCCGTTCGGCGACCGACGGCGAGGCGATCGCGGGCAGCACCCGCTCCGTGTCCGCGGCGACCTCCTTGCCGCCCTTCCCCGTGGACGCGAGGAGCGCCGCCGGGAACGGGCCGAAACCGGTCCGCCGCGCGAGCCGGGTGTACGAGTCCGGCTCGACACCGACGAGCGCCGAGCTCATCGGCGGGGCGGAGGCGCCCTGGGAGGACGGCAGGGACACCCCGTACTCGATCTGCAGCGGCGCCGTGTCCCGTACCCCTGCCGTGCCGCGTACCGCCTCGGTGAGGTCGGCCGGCAGCGGGGTCCACTCGACCGAGCCGTCGATCCGGGCGTCCGCGCCGGTCGCGAGGAGCGCGGCCCGGTCGCGTGCGTCGGCGACGCCGGCCAGGACCGAGCCGCCGAAGGCCGCCGTGGTCAGGGCGAGGACGAGTGCGAGCAGGGGCAGCGTGCCCGCCGAGGAGGTGCGTCCGGCGCGGGCCAGGGCCAGCGGGCCGACGGCCCCGCGCAGTCGGCGGGCCGGTCGGGCGGCCCACCGCAGCGGCAGCGGATAGATCCGTACGAGGACCATGGCGGCGATCAGGCCGACGAGCACCGGAGCGGCGCTCACCAGCGGGTCCGAGGAGTCGCCGGTGCCACGGAGCCGCAGCGAGGCGACCGCGCCCACGGCCAGGACGAGCAGGGTGAGTTCGAGGACCGTACGGCGCCGGGAGGGGCGGGCGGTGAGCAGGTCGTCGCGCCCGCCGTGCAGCCGCGGCCGCCGGTGCACGACGACGGCCCGCAGCGGCAGGACCAGCATCGCGAGCAGGGCGACGGCGGAGGCGGCGAGGACCGAGGGGAGCAGGGGGATCCCGCCGGACCCGCCGTCCGGCCCCCGTACCGTCGCCACGGCCAGTCCCAGCGCGAGCGCCGCGGCCGGTACGGCGACCGCCGAGGTCTCGCCGAGCAGTCGCAGGCCGATGCCGGTGAGCGAGGCTCCTCGGGAGCGGATCAGGGCGAGTTCGCTGTCGCGGCGGGCGACGAAGAGGCCGCCGGTCATGGCGAGGACGACCGCGGCGACCGCGCCGATCCCGAAGACGGCGACGGCGACGACCGGCTTGATCGCCTCGCGCATCGAGCCGTACGCGTCGACGATCGAGTCGAGGTCGGTGGTCAGCGCGCCGGCGTCCCCCAGGACCGTGCGCATCCTGACGAGGTCGGGCCCGCCGGTCGCCGAGTCGAGCGCGGCGGTGATCCGGTCGGTGTCGCGTCCGGTGAGATGCCCGGAGGTCGGCAGGAAGCGGAAGAAGGTCTCCGGATCGCCGAGGGTGTTGAGCACGGCGGGCGCCGAGGCGGGGGAGAGGAGCAGGGCCCCCTGCCAGTAGTACTTGATCTCCTGGCCGACCAGCGGGGCGAGCACCGGGGTGCGGAGCAGCGGCTCCACGGCCCAGTACGGGCTCTCGGGGCCGCGCGGCTCCACGATCCCGGTGATCGTGACGGCGATGGGCTCCGCGCTGAGCCGGCCGGGCACGTGGACGACGGAACCGGGCTTCAGGCGCAGCGACTCGGCGGTCTTCGCGGTCACGACCGCCTCCGGCCGGTCGGCCGTGCCCGTGGGGAGCCGGCCCTTCCGCAGCGTGGTGTGACCGGTCAGGTCGGAGGGGGAGGAGAGCACGAGCTCGGGGGAGATGCCGTCCGGTCGGGGCAGCCAGGGGTCGAGCCCCTCGACCCGCTTGACCGTACGGACGCCGTGGACGGTCTCCTTCGGGTCGGTCCGCAGCGGTTCGGGCAGCAGGGCCCGCAGCTCGTCGCGCTGTTTCCGGAGGACCGCGGTGGAGACGTCCGCGGCGCGTGCCGACACCGGTAGCGCGGCGGTCACTTCGAGGACGCGGTTCCGGGGCGCGGCCGTCGAGATGTCGTGCCGCAGGCCGTCGGTCTCGTACGCGTCCACGGCGCGGGGAAGCGCGGCCGCGAGATAGGCGGTGACGAGGACGAGGAGTGCGAGGGAGGCCGCGGCCCAGGGCGCGGTCCGCAGCCGGGTCCGCACCCAGGGTGCCACGGCGCGGGCGGGCTTGTCGGACCGGGACGACCGGGGCCGGGGCATGTCGGGGGCCTTCCTGCGTACGGCGGGTGTGTCGGAGTTCTCCCTAGTCGGGTCGGGGTTCTCCCTGTTCGGGTCCGGGTTCTCCCCGGCCGTGCCGGACATCAGTTCTCCCCCTGGTGTCGCAGCGTCACGGCCGGGTCGGTGCGCCGCAGGGCGATCGCGACCACCATCGCGAGCGGCAGCGCGGCGACGCCGGCGAGCAGCAGGGCCACCTGGCCGACGGGCAGTTCGACCAGGACCGGGGGTACCGGCCGGGCGGCCTGCCCGGTGAGGACGATCAGCGGGACGACCGTCCGGGCCAGGACGGTGCCGAGCCCGATCCCGATGAGCAGGCCGATCCCGATGAGCAGGCCCTGTTCGGCGGCGATCAGCCGGGCGAGGCGGCGGCGTGGTGCGCCGAGCGCCCGCAGGACGCCGAACTCGGCGGACCGTTCCCGCATCGCGCCGGCCGAGCCGACGGCGAAGCCGACGGCGGCGAGCGCGGCGGCGGCGGCAGCGACGGCCATGAGGGCGGCGTTGGGGCCGGCCCCGAGCGGGTCGCCGAGCAGGTCGGCGGCGATCTCGTCGCGTACGAGGACCTGGGCGGGGTCGGCGTTGGGCCGGGCGCGCAGGGCCGTGGCGACGTCGTCGGCCCGGCCGGGTTCGACGGTCAGCCACCACTCGGTGGCCGAGACGCTCAGTCCTTCGTCGGTGGACAGGTACTGGTTGACGGAGGCCAGGTCGAGGAGGATCGCGCCGCCGTCCTCGGGGGTGGCCGCGGGGCCGGTCGAGGAGGCGGCCTGGGCGCCCGGGCCGGTGGTGGGCAGTTCCTCGACGACCCGGTCGACGGCGGCGGCGACGCGGCGGCCGCCGAGGACGACCTCGATCAGGTCGCCGGGCTTGGCGCCGGCGGCTGTCATGAAGGTCCCGGTGGCCACGGCGGACAGCTTGCGGGGTGCCTTCGGGCCGGGGGCGTTCATCCGCAGGACGAACTCCTCGGTGGCCCAGTAGGGGACGTCGAGGGGCGCGCCGGCGACGGTGAACGTGAGGGCGAACGGGGCGGGGCCGCCGCCCGGCTTCGCGGCGCCGGGGACACCGGACGTGGGGGGCTCGGCCAGGGTGTCGCCCTTGGACTGCTTGAAGGAGTGCGTCCAGGAGGCGAGGACCTGTCCAGGGGCGTGGACCTTCTCCGCGCCGTCCGCGCCGACGACGCCGAACCGCTCGACGTGCAGGGTCTGGGTGCCCTTCGCGCCGTCGGCGACCGTACCGGTGAACTCCAGGCCGATGAGGGTGAGCAGGCCGGTCGAGCCGAGGGTTCCGTCGTTGCCGCCGGATCCCGCGGTCATGGCGCCGAGGTCGAGGGTCAGTCGGTGCGTCCGGCCGTCGTCGGGCAGCGGCCCCAGGGTCTGCCGGTACGGGACGCCGTTCGGGTCCTCAAGGACCGCCGTGACCTGGGCGGCGCCCTTCGGCCCGGCGAGCCGAAGGTCGGCGTCGAGTGCGCGGGTGCCGGCGGGCAGCGGGAGGCCGGGGCGGGTGGTGGCCTCGGGGGCCAGCGGGGAGAGCAGGGAGCGGACGGGGACGTCGGCGAGGTCGGAGCGGAGCAGTACTCCATCGGCGGCGTTGCGGGTGTCCACGGCCAGGACGGTCGCGCTCTTCCCGGCCACGTCCATGGTGGTGCGGTGCACCGGAGCCACCGCGCGGACGCCGGGCACCTTGCCCAGCTGTTCGGTCTCGGTGGGCTCGCCGGGGCCGGCGCTGAGGACGCGGACGGCCGAGCCGACGCGGAAGTCGGCCTGGTCCCGCTGCGAACGCTCCCACGAGCCGCTCTGTCCGATGGCCAGCATGCCCATCGCCACGGCGAGGACGAGGAGCAGGACCGGGCCGGCGCCGCGCAGCGGACGGCGGCTGAACTGCCAGCCGGCGAGGGCGGCGGAGAGACCGCGCCCGCCGGCCGCGCGCCGTTCCGCCAGCTTGGCGGCGGGCGGCAGCAGACGCAGCGTCAGGACGGTGCCGGCGAGCAGGGCGAGGGCGGGCGCGGCGACGAGCACCGGGTCGATGGAGCCGCCGCCGTCCGCGTCGGCGCCGAGGGTGCCGCCCGCGGCGGCGGGCCGCTGCAACTGCCAGTACGCGACGGCGGCGATGGCGAGGAGTCCGAGGTCGGCCCCTGCCCGTACGGGGCCGGGCAGGGAGGCCGAGCGGGCCTTGCGCAGCGAGACCGTGGAGCCGTCCCCGGCGGCCAGCGCGGGCGCGACGACGGCCGCGGCGCAGCACAGGGCGACGGCGGCGGCGACCAGCCACACCTGGAGCGAGGGGGTGGTGTCGAGCCGTACGCCGAGCGAGGAGAGCGCGGACCGTTCGGCGAAGAGCCGGGTCAGGGGCCCCGAGAGGAGCGGGGCGGCGATCGCGGCGGGCAGGGCGAGCAGCAGCGCCTCGGCGGCGGCGAGACCGGCGATCCGGCGCCGCGAACCGCCGCGGGCCCGCAGCAGCGCGGTCTCACCGGAGCGCTCGGTGCTGAGCAGCCGGGCGACGAGCAGCAGCGCGTACGCGGCGAGCATCACCAGCTGTACGGCGACGATCAGCAGGGTGGAGCGGGAGACGAGCAGGGCCCGCTGGGTCTGCTCCAGGACGGTCGGGAGCGCGGTGGACGCGGAGATCGTCGTGCCGAAGCGGTCGGGGGCGTCGGCCAGTTCCTTCGGGCCCTGGGTCGCGGTGGCGCGCAGGGCGTCGATGCGGTCGGTGGTGAAGCCGGTGAAGTCGGCGGAGCCGAGCCAGGACGTCTCGCCGGGGCTCAGCGTCCCGGAGGCGATGACGGCCGGGTCGGCGAGCAGGGGCCCGTACGTCGTGAACGCGACCGTCCGCACTCCCCGGCCACCGGCCGGATCCAGTTGCCAGTAGAGGTCCCCGGTGTCGACGGGCCGGTAGACGCCGGTGATCCGGGCCTTCAGTCTCCGGTTGTCGAGCCGGTCGGTCAGGTCGAGCACGCTCCCGGGGCCGATCTTCAGCCGTCGCGCGGCCTCCTCGGGCACCGCGGTCTCGACCACTCCGGCCGTCCGTGCGGCCGAGGGCCAGGCGCCCTTGACGAGGGAGAGCCGCGAGCGGTCGAGCGCGGCGAAGTGGGTGAGGTCGGGGTCGCCCTTACG
This sequence comes from Streptomyces sp. NBC_00250, assembly GCF_036192275.1. NCBI lineage: Bacteria > Bacillati > Actinomycetota > Actinomycetes > Kitasatosporales > Streptomycetaceae > Streptomyces > Streptomyces sp. NBC_00250. Next base: position 5,977,029 of record NZ_CP108088.1, read on the forward strand.
GGCGGCGGGCGGCTGGAGACTCCGGGGCAGCGCGTACGGCCCCGAGCGTTCGAGCCGCCGTACGGTCACGGGCAGCCCGTCGAAGGTCTTCCGCATCCCCTCCCGGACGGCCTTCTCGGCGCCCTCCCGCTTGGCGGCCGGCACCTGCCCGCTCACCAGCAGCGAAGCCGCGGCCGCGGACCGCCCCCGCAGCCCCGCCTGGAGCGCGGCGTCCCCGATCGCCCCGGAGAACGAGGCGAGGGTGGCGAGCACCGAGGTCGTCAGGAGCACGGCGAGCAGCGCCGCGGAGAGCAGCAGCCGGTGTGCCCTGACGCGCAGAAATACGAACCCCGTCACCCATCCCCCTGGCCACCCTGATCACGGTGCGCACGTCGAACACGTCCGAACGCTCCCGAAACTTCTCTCGGATGCTTTCAGAGTGCGTGTGCCGCTGGAAACCGCTTACGGGCGCACCTTGATGCGATCGTGACCGTTATTCGGGGTTCCGACTCCGGAATGTGTCCGTCCGTGGGTGGTGGGAGTGATCCGGGCCGTGCTTCGTCAGTCCCCGTGCGGCGCCCCGCGGTGCGTGAACCGGGCGGCGAGCCACCCGCCGGCCACCGCCGAAGCTCATCCGGCGCAGGGCCTCCGTGCGGGCGGTGCGCTCTCCGTACGCCTCGGGCGGCAGCCCGGCGAGGGCGAGAAGGGTGCCGAGCGTGAAGACCCGGACGCCGGGGGCGTCTCCGGTCATCGCGCCCCACAGCGCGGCCGGGGTGCCGAGCCCGCACAGCACCCCGGGCCAGGCGGGCGGCCGGTCGTCGTGCCGCCGCGGCCGACTGCCGCCGTCGGGGCGGATCCGCAGGTCACGGCGCCCAGACGCGTGGTTCTCCGTCGCACGAACGAACCTCCGCAGGACGAGGGGCATCCGCCGGATGCGGATGCCCGTTCGATGTGTTGCGTCCGTGAACCTATGGGGCCGGTGAGGCGAACTGCGCCGTGATGCGCGGCCGTTGACCGAATCGTGCGATTGCCGACGCGAATCGAGCCTCGGCATGGTGTGGTCCGGGTGCGGTCAGCCGGCGGTGTTCACCATCGAGGCCGCGGCGTAGGTGAGGTAACGCCACAGCTCCGCCTCGTGCTCGGGCGCGAGCTTGAGGTCGTCCAGGGCGGCGCGCATGTGGCGGAGCCAGGCGTCGTGGGCCGCCTGGTCCACGGTGAACGGGGCGTGGCGCATGCGGAGGCGGGGGTGGCCGCGGTGGTCGCTGTAGGTGCGGGGGCCGCCCCAGTACTGCATCAGGAAGAGCGCGAGGCGCTCCTCCGCCGGGCCGAGGTCCTCCTCGGGGTACATCGGGCGGAGCAGCGGGTCCTCCGCGACGCCCTCGTAGAAACGGCGGACCAGACGGCGGAAGGTCGCCTCGCCACCGACCTGCTCGTAGAAGGTCTGCTCCTGCACTGTTTCCCCGGGAATCTCGTTCACCGTTCCATCGTCTCAGATGACCGGTCCTAGGACGTGAGGCCCAGGACCGCTCGCCGGGGCCCCCGGGCGGCGGGAGAGTGGAGGCATGGGTGAGCGGCGGGACGAGTTCGCCGAGGCCGGCGCGCGGGCGCGACGGGCGCTCGTGCGGGAGATCGAGGCGGAGGGCGAGCTCACCGATGCCGTCTGGCGGGACGCCTTCTGTCAGGTCCCGCGCCATCTCTTCGTGCCCTACTACTACGTCCCCGGCACCGGCGGCTACGAGCGGCTCTGGTCCGGCGACCCCGAGCCCGAGCGGCGGGACCGCTGGCTGCGTGGGGCCTACGCGGACACCGCGATCGCCACCCGGGTCAGGGACGGGGAGCTGGTCTCCTCCGCCAGCCAGCCCTCCCTGATGGCGCTGATGCTGCACGCCCTGGACGTACGCGACGGGGACGACGTCCTGGAGATCGGCGCCGGGACCGGCTATCACGCCGCCCTGCTCTGCCACCGTCTCGGCGCGGAGCACGTCACCACCGTCGACCTGGACGAGGAGATCGCCGAGTCCGCCCGGACCCATCTGGCCGCCGCCGGATACCGGCCCACCGTCGTCGCCGCCGACGGGGCCCGCGGCTGTCCCGAGCGCGCCCCCTTCGACCGGATCGTGGCGACCTGCGCGATGCCCTCGGTCCCGTACGCCTGGCTCGCCCAGTGCAGGACCGGCGCCCTCGTGCTCGCCCCGCTCTCCACCGGGCTCGTCCTGCTGCGGGTGCACGACGTCTCCCACGCGGAGGGACGGTTCCTCGCGACCTCGGCGTACTTCGTGGCGCTCCGGGGCGTCGCCGGCCGCGTCCCGCGCCACGGCCCCGCCGGGGACGAACGCTTCCGCTTCTTCTGGGGCCTGGTCGACCAGGCCCTGGACAGGCGCGAAGCGCTCTCGCTCTGGCTGCGCGAGGGGCGGCCGGAGCGGGAGCGCTTCGGTGTGACGGTCAGCGGCGACCGGCAGTGGGCCTGGCTGGACGACCCCGGAGGGCCGTACGCCTGGCCCCTGCCCGAGGCCGCACGAGGACCCGGGCCGGGCCGGCACCGGTCCTCGGAAGGGCCCTGATCAGCCCACGCGGATCGTGATCGTCGTCCAGGCGCCGACGTGCACCCGGTCGCCGTCCTGGAGCTGGATGGGGACGTAGGGCTGGATCGGCTCCTCGCCGCCGTTGATCGTGGTGCCGTTGGTGGAGTTCTGGTCCACCACCGCCCACGAACCGTCCGGCTGCTGCACCAGCACGGCGTGCTGGTGGGAGACGCCCGGGTCCTCCGGCGGCACCGACAGGTCGATGTCCGGGGACTCGCCGGTGGAGTGCCGGCGGCGGCCGATGGAGATCTGGTTGCCCTGGAGCGGCAGGTGCTTGTCCGGGGAGTACGCGGGCAGGTTCAGGCCCCCGGCCTCCGGACCGCTGCGCTGCATCATCGCCATGAAGTACTCGCGGTCCGGGCCGATCACCGCGGTCCAGGACAGCGGCTGCCGCGGCGGCTGGAACTGCTGCTGCGGGGGTGCCTGATGCTGGGGCGGGGGCGGCGGGGCCTGGTGCTGGGGCGCCTCGTACTGCCCCTGGTGCGGCGGCGGGGGCGCCATGTGCGGCGGGGGCCCCTGGTGCTGCGGGGGCTGCGGCGGCGCCTGGTGCTGCGACGGCGGCGAAAGCACCCAGTCGTCGTCCGCGCGCGGCTGCGGCGGCGCGGGCGGCGCCGGGGCCTGGACCGGAGCGGCCGGCGGTGCGGACGGGGTCTGGAGGTACGCCGGAGGCGCGGGCGGCTGCTGACCGGGAGGACCGAAGGGGTCACCCTGACCGGCCGGACCCGGCGGCTGCTGCGCCGGCGGGCGCTGCGGCGGGGCCTGGTGGTGCGTGGCGTCGCCGCCCAGCGGCTCGGCGGGACGGTTCACCTGCGAGGGCCGCGAGCCCTGGTAACCGAACGGGTCCTGCGGCTGCTGCTGCCCCGGCTGCCCCTGAGGTCCCGGCTGCTGTCCCTGCGGGGGCGGCGGCGTGGACTGGAAGCCCGGCGGCAGGTTCAGGCCGGGCGGCGGGCCCTGCTGGCGCTGCGGCGACGGGATGTTCTGCGGGGCCACCGGTGTGTACGAGGTCGCCGTGTTCGTGAGGAAGTTCCAGCGGCACTCCTCGCAGAACGGTGCCATGTGCTCGCGCGGGGTACGGCACTGCGGGCAGAGCTCCGCCTGGGCCGTCGCGTTCGGGTCGCCACCGGGGCCGAAGCCACCGGGGGCGGAGGGAGCACCATAGCCACCCGGGCCACCGGGACCGCCGTAGCCACCGGGAGTACCGGGACCGTCGGGACCGCCGTAGCCACCGGGGCCGTCAGGGCCGCCGTACGCGCCGGGGCCACCGGGGGCGCCGGTCGGCGGGCCCGCCGGGGGCTGGCCGGGGCCGCCGGGGCCGGGATATCCGTACGCGGGGGGCGGCGGCGGGGGAGGCGGCGGTACGGCACCCGTCGGCGCACCCGCCCCGGCCATGCGATGGCCGCAGACCTCGCACCAGTCGTCGGAGACCGACTGGTGTCCGTTCGGGCAGGTAGGCATGTCGGTGCTTCCCCCTCTCGTCGTCCGGCCCGCTGGCCGGGCTACCTCTTGACGCGAACGGTCTTGGTGGAGCGGGTTTCGAGTGTCATCTCGTCCGCTTCCGCGACCTTCGCCTTCAAACGCACAGTACCGGTCGCCGCATCGACGACGTCGACCACCTTCGAAAGCAGTTTCGCCGTATCCGCGTTGCCGGAGGCCGCCGCGAGCTGCACGGCGCGGCCCAATTTCGCCGTCGCGCCGTCGTGATCGCCCGATTTGCGGGCATCCAACCCCTGCTGGATGACGTCCGCCAGCTCGGCCTGGCCCGTGTAGTGCGCGACCTGCGGGTTGATCGACGTCGACATCGCCAGGTCGTCCGTCCACACCGCCCGTACCAGTCCTTGGGACAGCGGCTTGGGGTCGCCGCCCAGCGGGTCCGGCGCGATCAGGGAGACCCGGGCGGCCAGCATCTCCTGGCCCACGGCGGCCTGCGGGACCCGCACGCTCACGTGGTAGTCGCGGGACTCGTCGCCCCACGAGCCCGTCGGGTAGTCCCCGGCGCGCGGCCCGGCCTCGGTACGCCGCCCGGTCAGGTCCTCGACCGTCGGCGCCACCTGCTTCACGAAGCTGATCTCCACCCCGACCGGGGTCCACAGGCGCAGCGCGACGTCGGCCACGCCCTTGCCCATCGCGTTCCCCATCATCGACGTGAAGTCGTCGGCGAGGGCGGACGGGTCGGCGACGATGTCGGCGGTGCCGAGGAGAGCCGAGGCGATCCCGGTGACCTCCTTGACCTCCCAGTCGGTGCCCACGCCGCGCGCGTCGCAGGTGAAGCGGCCCGCGCAGGCGTCGAGCGCGGCCCGCAGCTCCTCGGGCGTCTCGTGCTCGTTGCGGCCGTCGGTGAGCAGGATGCCGTGCCGGATGGTGAGGTCGGCGGAGGACAGCAGCCGGTCCGCGAGCCGCAGCCAGGTGCCGATCGCCGTCCCGCCGCCCGCGCTCAGCCGCCGCAGCGACTCCTTGGCATCGGCCCGGGTCCTGGCGTCGGCGACGGCAAGGCGGCCGTTCCCCGGGTAGACCTCCTTCGCCACGTGCGTACCGGCGACCACGGCGAAGGACGTGCCGTCGCGCAGGGTGTCGACGGCGGCGGCGGTCGCCTCGCGCGCGCCGCGCATCTTGGTGGCGGGGTAGTCCATCGAACCGGAGCAGTCGACCATGATCACGACACCGGCCGTGCCGCCGCCCATCGGGGCGAGTGGATGCCGGCCGCTGGTGCCGCCCCCGGTCGAGGTGACCGTGACGATCGCGCTGACGTCCCGGCCGCCCTCGGGCAGGAACTCGTTCTGGTAGACGTCCACCGAGAACTGCGGCACGGTCGACTTGGAGAAGTTCGCCATTTGTTACGGCTCCTCGGGCAACAACGGTCAAACGGTGAAGGGACAGGGGATCGGCGACCGCTCAGGCGGATCCTGCCCCTTGGTGAGTGACGGTGAACGGGACGAGTGCGACCGTGATGTTGTCGTGGCCTCCGCCGTCCAGGGCGTGACCGACCAGCACCTGGGCGCTGTGCAGCGGGCGGTCGGACGCGTCGGCCGGGACGACCCTGGCCATGTCCTCGGCGCCCTCGGCGTAGTTCCACAGGCCGTCCGTGCAGACCACGACCACACCGGACCGGTCCGGCTTGAACGCGGCCGTGTGCGGCTCCAGTTCGTAGGCGTCGGCGCCCAGCCAGCCGGTGATCGCGTGGGCGCGCTCGTCCGCGTACGCCTCCGCCTCGTTCATCAGGCCCGTCGCGACCATCTGCGCGGCCCACGAGTCGTCCTCGGTGAGCCGGGCGGCCGGGGTGGCCCGGTCGTCCGGCACCCAGTAGACGCGGCTGTCGCCGACCCAGCCCACGACGAGCAGGCCGTCGGCGACGACGGAGCCCACGATGGTGCAGGCCGGGGCGTTGCGGTGGCGGTGCGAGTCGTGCTCGGCGCCGTCCTGACCGGGCTCCTCCGCGAGGGAGTTGACGGCCTCGGCGGCGGCCACGATCGCCTCGTGCATCGCCTGCTGCGGGTGCGTTCCCCGGGGGAGCGCGGCGAGCAGCGAGGCGCCGGCCGCCTCCGCGGCGGCGGCGGAGGCCTCGTCGGGCCGGGTCGCCGAGGACACGCCGTCGCAGACGATCGCGAGGGTGGCGGGGGAACCGTCGGGGAGCGTCGTCGCGGAGACGGCGAACGCGTCCTCGTTGCGGTGGTGGCGCAGCCCCCGGTCGGAGACGGCGGCGACGCTGCCGAGCTCCCGCTCCATGTGGTCGCGCTCGCGGGGCTGCGCGTGCCCGCAGTTCTCGCAGTAGCCGTCGGTGTCCACCCGTCCGGCCCGGCACGCCACGCACAGGGCGGCAGCGGTCGGCACAGCGGCAGCGGCAGGGGCGGGGGCCGGAGCAGCGGCGGGGGCCGGTGCGGGGGCCGGAGCAGCGGCGGGGGCCGGGGTGGGGGGCGGCGTCGGGTCCACCCGTACCGCCGCACGGGGGTCCGGCGCGGCCAGCTCGAAGTCACCGCTGCCCGTCGTGGTCTCCCCGGACGCGCCGGGCGGCACCGGCCCGTCCGTGCGGACCGCCATCGTGGGCAGGTCGTGGCCACCGGAGTCGGTGCCCGGCAGGTCGCCCGGGTGCTGGGTCGCGGTCGACAGCGAACCGGGGTCCCGGGGAGGGGCGTCCGGCCAGGCCACGGGGGTGCCGATGACCACGGTCGGGCGGTCCGGCTCGGTCCCGGCGGCGGGCACGGCCAACAGGTCGTGACCGCACGCCCCGCAGAACCGGTCACCCGACTCAAGGGGCTCCGCGCAGTCCGGGCAGGCGGTGAGACCGTGCGACGGCTTCGGCTTCTGGGACATCCTCACACCCACGTCCGGGGGCGGAAGCGGTTGGCCCGCTCCACCAGTTCGATCCTCTCCTCGCCCTGCTGGGCGAGCCGGGCCAGCACCCGGTACGAGCGTTCGAGGCCGAAGCGCAGTCCGCGCTCGTCCAGTTCACTTCCGAGCAGCAGCGCGCCGCCGCCCGGTTCCGCACCGGGACTCCCGGAGAGTACCCAGTCGAGGGCCGTCCCGAGGACCTCCGTCGACAACTGCTCCCGCCGCACGGCGTCCAGACCGAAGCCCTGGAGCGCCGAGACCTGCGCCGCGGCCGCCGTCAGATCGGCGCCGAGCGGCTCCCGCGCCGGGCGCCGCCGCAGCCGCGCCCGTACGGTCGCCACCCGGGCCGCCGTGTAGTGGATCGAGGCCTCCGGTACGGATTCCAGCGTCTGTACGGCTCCGATCCGGTCCCCGGCCGCGAGCTGCACCCGGGCGAGCCCGAAGGCCGCGCTGACGAAGCTGGGGTCGGTGGCCCACACCAGGCGGTAGTACTCGGCGGCGTTGTCCAGCTGGCCGAGCACCTCGGCGCAGATCCCGAGGGCCAGCTTCGGCGAGGGCTCGCCGGGGAAGGCGTCGTACACCGCGTCGAAGGCGAGCGCCGCGTGCTCGTGGTCGCCGGTGACCAGGGAGGCGACGCCCCGGTACCAGACGACCCGCCAGTCGTCCGGGTCCCGCTCCTCAAGGCCGGCCAGGGTCCGGACGGCCGACGGCAGGTCGCGCAGCTCCAGCTGGGCCCGCAGGGTGCGCAGCCGCAGCTCGGCGGAGGGCGCGGGCGCGGCCTGGAGCGCGGCGAGCAGCTCGCCGGGCGCGGCGGCGGCGAGACCGGCGAGGAAGCCGGCGTTGGGGTCGCCCGTGTCGACGCGCGGCACGGGCAGCGCGAGCGCGGTGGCGGGCGTGTCGAGCGGCGCGAGCAGCGCCCCGAGCCCCGGCCCGGCGGCGGGCGCCGGGGCCCCCGGCCCGGCGGGCAGCGCAGCATCGGGCACGCCGCCCGGCACAGCACCTGGCAGCGCGGGCCGCTTCCGCCCCCGCCGCGCCCCGAGCAGCGACACGTCCTCCGTCAGTTCGGCGAACAGGGCCGTGTCCGTGACCCGTACCTCCGTGCCGAACAGCGTCGAGAGCGCCGGGCGCGGCCGCCCCGACTGGAGCGCCACGACCTCCCGCAGCACACCCGTCAGCTGCTCGGCCATCTCCTGCGCGGAGGCGAACCGGCGGGCCGGGTCCGGGTCGGTGGCGCGGACGAGGAAGCGGTAGAACGACTCGTACGTCCGGAAGACCGCGATGTTGTCCGGGTCGGGCAGCGAGTCCACGAAGACGTTCGTGTAGCCCTGGAAGTCGAAGGTCATCACCGCGAGGGTGCGCGCCACCGTGTACAGGTCGCTCGCCACCGACGGCCCGACCTCGGCCACCTCCGGCGCCTGGTAGCCGACGGTGCCGTAGATCGCGGACTCGTCGTCGTCCATCCGCCGGACGGCGCCCATGTCGATGAGCTTCAGCTGGTCCTCGGACTGGATGGCGTTGTCGACCTTGAAGTCGCAGTAGAGCAGGTTCCGGCTGTGCAGGTGCCCGAGCGCCTCAAGGGCCTCGATCCCGTACGCGCAGGCCTGCTCGACCGGCAGCGGATCGCGGCGGCCGTCCGGGGTGCGCCGGTCGTTGGCGATCTCCTTGAGGGACTTGCCGCCGACGTACTCCATGACGATGTAGCCGTCCATGGAGCCGGTGCGCTGGTCGAGGTGCTCGACGAAGTTGTAGATGCGGACGATGTTGGAGTGCTCGATCTCGGCGAGGAAGCGGCGCTCGGAGATCGCGGCGGCCATGGCGTCCTGGTCGCCGGTGTCGAGGAGGCCCTTGAGGACGACCCACCGGTCGGAGACGGCCCGGTCGACGGCGAGATAGATCCAGCCGAGACCGCCGTGCGCGAGACATCCCGCGACCTCGTACTGGCCGTGGACGATGTCCCCGCCGCGCAGCTTCGGCACGAAGGAGTACGGGTGTCCGCACTTGGTGCAGAAGCCCTCCGTGCGGCCCGGCCGGTCACCCCGCGAACGGCCCACCGGGGCCCCGCAGTCCGAGCGGGAGCAGAAACGCTTCCGCTCGGGAACCTCGGGGTTCTCCATGACCGCCGCCCGCGGATCGGGGCGCGGCACCTCCGGGATCGACACCAGGCCGGCGCCCAGCCGGTTGCGGGCGGACTGACCGGTCGACGTCCCCGAGCTGCGCACCGACACCGAGCGGGACGTGGAGGCCCCGGAGAGCGAGCGCGAGAGCCGCCCCGAGACCGAACGGCGGGAGGTCGACGAGCGCGACGAGGCCCGCGAGGACGCCCGCGAACTGCTCCGCGAGGAGCTGGAGTCCGGCCCCCCGACGCCGCTGCTCGTACCCGTCCCTCTGCCGGGCACGGCCATCCCCGTCGGCGTCGAGCCGATGAGCCCGCCGGGTGCGACCACCGGGGCGAGCCCGCAGGTGTCGCAGTACAGCTCGCCGCCTCCCATGTCCTCGTACGAACCCTCGCACGAAGGCCGCTGACAGCTCCCCACGCCCGTCTCCCCGCTCACCACTGTTCCCCGCTCACCACTGTCGTCCTCCCGCGTCCCTCGGGCCGGACAGTATGTCCGCCGCCGCCTGCTGGTAGCGCAGCACGGCCTGTTCCGCGACCCGCAGGTCGCACGGCGCGCTCCACAGCATCCGGCGGGCCGCGTCGTACCGCTCCACGAGCAGCGGATCCTCCGCCGCGCCGAGCCGCGCCACCTTCGCCTTGTACGCGTCGAGCCGGCCGCGCAGCTCCGCCCGCACCGCGAGCGGGGCCGTGACCGCGGTCAGCGACTCCCGGGCCCGCAGCAGTTCGTCCTCCGCGTCCCGCTCCAGGGACTCCAGGAGCGGGGAGAGCCGGTGCCACTGGGCGTGCCTGCGGTACTCGGCGGCGGCCACGAGCCGCTCCTGGAGCACGATCGGCGGCCCGCTGACGGCCGGCACCTCGGAGGCGGCGATCTTCGCGAGGACCTCGCCGCGCGCGGCCCGCGCCTCGGCGAGCGTACGGTCCGCCCGCGAGAGCACGTCCCGCAGCCGGAGCAGCCGGTCCTCGGAGTCCTGCCGGACCGCGAGCACCGCCTCGATCTCCCGCCGGATGTCCTCCAGGGCGAGCGCCGCCCGGTCGTACCGCACGGTGTCGGGCCGGCCCCCGCCGGGCGCCGAACTCCCCGCCGCCGGCCGCCAGAACGCCAGCGGATCGGTCACGACCTGGGAGCGCAGCGCGGTCAGCTCGGCGGTGATGTCCTCCAGCTCGTCGCCTGCCGGGTGCTCCCCGGGCCGTACGCCGACCGAGTGCGCGAGCGAGCGCGTCCGGCCCAGCTCGGCGGCGAGGAGGTCTATCCGGGCGGGCAGCGCCGACCAGACGGCGTCGGCGGTGACCACCAGGTCGAGCGAGGACGCGTACAGCTCGTTCATCCGCCGGACGAGACCCTCAAGGGTGAACCGCTCGGCGAGCAGCCCCTGCTCGCCCGCCCCGCCCGCGACGTGCACGCTCTCGCCGCGCAGCCGGTCGGTCAGGTCCACCAGCTCCTCACGGCCGGGCCAACGGCGCCGGGCGCGCACCTCCCGGGCGTCCCGCAGGGCGCCGGTGTACACGTCGAAGCAGGTCCAGAGCAGGGTGATGGTCCGCTCGGCCGCCGCCCAGCGGTCCCGGGTCGTGCCGGTCAGCTCGGCCCCTTCGAGCAGCCTGCGGCCCGCGTGGTCCTGGAGCGCGAGGAGCGAGTCCTCGACCGCCTTGTGCTCGGCGCCGAGCCGCGCCAGCGCACGGTCCACCTCGTCCCGGTCCATCACCGGCCCGGGGGGTCCCGTGACGCCCATCGATCACCTCTTCCTCTCCGTGTACCGGGTTGGTCGTCGTACAGGGCTCGTCGTGCGGGGCCGGTGGTCTCGGCTCGGTCGTCCAGGCTTCGGTCGTACGGGGAGCGCTACTTGTACAGCGGAGGGGGCGGGCCGGTTATCCCGGGCAGGTCCTTCTCCAGCCAGTCCTTGTACGCCTGCTGCCAGGGGCCCTGCCGGTAGCCGACGAGGACCTGGTTGACCCGGCGGACCAGGTCGTCGTTGCCGAGCTTGGCGGCCACTCCGTAGTACTCGGTGGTGAACGGGCGGCCCTTCAGCTCGACCGCGGGGTCCTGGGCGGCCTGGCCGGCCGCCAGGGCGTTGTCGGTGACGACGGCGTCGACCTCGCCCATCTGGAGCCTGGCCAGGCAGTCCAGCTGGTTGGGGACGGTCAGCAGGTCCTTGTCGTCCTTGGTGCCGTCGGCCTCGTCCTTGAAGAGCGCGCCGAAGGAGTTCTCCTCCAGGGCCTCGTAGGCCGTGGAGCCCTCGGCGGTGCAGACCCGCTTGCCCTTCAGCGAGGTGTCGTAGCCGGTGATGTCCTTGGCCAGCTTGGGCGCGAGGACCTGCTGCCCGGCCTGGAAGTAGGCGGTGGAGAAGGCGACCTGCTGGATCCGCTTGCAGTTGATCGTCATGGTGCGCACGACGAGGTCGACCTTGCCGCTGTCGAGCGCGGCGATCCGCTGGTTCGTGGGGATCGCCCGGAAGATGACGGCGTCCTCGCTGCCCAGGATGTTCCTGGCGATCTCCCGCGCCAGATCGATGTCGAAGCCTTCGAGGGCGCGGGTCTCCGGGTTCCGGTAGCCCCAGCGGTAGCTGGACTGGTCGACGCCGACGACGAGCTTCCCGCGCTTCTTGATCGCCTCGATCGACGGGCCGTCCGCCGACGAGGGCGTGAGGGAGGCCCAGGGCTTCTCGCAGGTGTCCGCCTTGATCTGGACGCCGGTGCCGACGCCGGGACCGTACGTGCCGGGAACGGCCGCCGCGTCGCCGCCGTCGTGAGCCAGCGGGAGCAGGGTGAGCGAGGCGGTGAGCCCGCAGGCCACGGCCATGGCGGCCACCCCGCCCCAGCCCCGGAACCGCTGCGCCGTCCGCCGCACCAGCGGGTACGTGCCGTTCGGCATCCCGCCCCCTCTCACCGGTACTCCGACAGTCTGCGGTTGATGCCGAGCACGGCGCCGGCCGCGCCCAGGATCCCGAGGGCCGCCGCGCCCAGGGGCAGCGCCGTCAGCGCGTCCCTGGCGTCCCCGGCGGAGCGGGTGAACTCGGCCTGCTCGTGCGCGAGGGCGCGCTCCAGGGCCGCGTCGACCTGGTCGAAGGACTGGCCGGTCGTCTCCTCGGAGCCGACGATCCCGCCGAGTGCGCCCTCGAAGTCGCCGGCGTCGTCCTTGGCGCGGGCGTCCTTGTGGCGCTGCTTCCACTCGCCCGTACGGGAGGCGGCCTCGTCGACGGGGGAACGGCCGGCGTCGTCGTCGGCCAGCTCCCGTGCCGTGGCGAGCGCGTCCGTCAGGGCGCCGGTGCTCGACGTGTACTCGGCCTCGTACTTGTCGTTCTTGCCGTCCTCGGTGAGGACGGCGCCCCGGGCGACCAGGGTCAGGAGTTCGTTGGCGCGGGCCGTGAGCGAGCCGATCCGGGCCGTGTTGAGGACCTGGAGGGACTCCTGCCCGTGCTTGCGCGCGTTGTCGAGCTCGGTGCGGGCGACGGTGTGCGCGGCGAGGAGCCAGAGGACGACGACCACCGTGGCGGCGGTGGCGGCGAGCAGTCCGTGGTTGAAGACCCGGTTCGTCCTGACGTAGTTGCGGCGCTGGGCCCAGACGAGGACGGCGAGGGTGAGCAGTCCGAGGCCGAGGGAGAGGAACGGCCAGGTGCGGGCCGACTCGTCGTCCTTGTGGAGCCGTACCGTCTCGGCCGCGTACAGCCGCTCGGCGGCGGGCAGCAGCGTGCTGGTCATCTGCTGGTTGGCGTACCGCAGATAGGCCCCGCCCAGCGGAAGGCCCTGCCGGTTGGCGGCCCGCGCGCGCTCTATCAGGCCCGTGTAGCGCGGGAGCTGTTCGTTGAGGGTGGCGATCTCCCGGGCCGACTCGCCCGAACTCTCCGTGCTCGCGGCGGCCTTGACGAGCAGCCGGGCGGCGGTGGCGATGTCCCGGTCGTACCGCGCGCGGGACTCCGCGGGCTCCAGGGTGCCCGCGAGGAAGCCGCCGGCGGCGGTGGTGTCCGCGTCGGCGAGGGAGCGGTAGATCGCGGCGGCGTCGGCGGACAGCGGCTGGCTGCGGCTGACGACGTCGTCGGCGGCGGTGGCCCGGTCGTCGACCTGGAGGGCGGTGACGGCGCCGAACGCGACGACGAGCAGCGCGAGGACGGCCCCGAGGATCTGGAGCCGGCCCGGCTCGGTCGTGGTGGCGACCCGCAGCCGCTCCCGGCCCACGGCCCAGGCGCCGCGCGCCGCGGGCGGGGCGGCGCCGGGTGCGGGCGACGGCTGCGCGGGCACGCCTGCCGGGCGTGCGGGCGCGTGCGCCGCGCTCCGCGCCGCCGGTGCGGCGGGCGCGTTCGGCGGGTGTGTCACTTGACCTCCCCCTGTGGTCGCCGACTTCGGCCGGTCCGGCCTGCAGTATGGCCTCAGGGGGCCGTCCGCACACCGGGATTGACTGGATCTTGTTCTTATCGTGCCGCATGCCCCCGGCACATCCGCGGGCGAACCCCTCACTCTGAATACGTCGCCGGGCCGCGATCGGTTCCGTTCGGGGCATCGCTCGAACAGGTGAACATGGTCGCGGGGCGTCTCTCCACAGCGAAGAGACGCCCCGCGAACTGCCCCTGCCCTCAGGCCCCGTAGTGCTCCCGCAGCCGGGCCGACGCCTCCGGGCCGGCCGCCACCTCGTCCAGGGCGAGCAGCCCCGCCCCGAGGACCGGCGGGGCCGTCACGAAGCCGACGACGGCCTTCGGCGCCCGCTCGGCGAGGAGTTCACGGATCTTCTCCTCCAGCTGCGGATGGCGGGCGGCGAGCACGCTGCCGCCCAGCATCACCGGCGCCTCCTCGTCGAGCAGACCGAGCCGCCCGAGCGCGACCGCCGACAGCGCGACGACCTCCTCGGCGAGCCGGTGCACCAGCGAGAGCGCGACCGGGTCGCCGTCCGCGCTCACCCGGAACAGCACGGGCGTCAGCTCGTGCCGCCGCTCGAAGGGCACAAGACCCAGGTGCAGCGCCTCGATCAGCGCGTACATCGTCTCCAGACCGAAGTGCGCGGGCAGCGCGCGCGCCAGCTCGGACGGCTCGCCGCGCCCGTCCTCGGCGCGCGCCCCGAACCAGAGCGCCTCCTCGGCCATGCCGCTGCCGCCGCCCCAGTCCCCGGAGATCTTCCCGATCGCGGGGAAGCGCGCGGTCCGCCCGTCCGGGGTCATCCCGACGCAGTTGATCCCCGCCCCGCACACCACCGCGACACCGCGCGGCTCGTCGAGCCCGGCCCGCAGTATCGCGAAGGTGTCGTTGTGCACCCGCACCGACCGGCTCCAGCCCCTGCGGAGGAGTTCGGCCTGGAGGGCGGTCTCCTCGACGGGCAGATCGGCGTTGGCGAGACAGGCCGAGACATGGGCGAACGCGGGGGAGGTGCCGGTGCCGCCGGCCTCCGCCCACGCCCGCCCGACGATCTCCGCCAGGGAGTCGACGGCCGTCTCCACGCCCACCACCGGCGGCTGGAACCCGCCGCCGCGGGCCGCGCCCAGGACGGTGCCGTCCCGGCCGAGGACCGCGACGTCGGTCTTGCTGTTCCCCGCGTCGACCGCGAGGAGGACGTCGTTCGGGTTCACGCCCACGCGAGGTGCTCCTGGTTGTGCGCGATCAGCCGGTCGGTGAGCCCGTCGGCGTACGCGTACTGCCCCACCAGCGGGTGCGCGAGCAGGGCCTTGAACACGCGGTCGCGGCCGCCGCGCAGCGCCGCTTCGAGCGCCAGGTCCTCGTAGGCCGTGATGTTCGCGATCAGACCGGCGTACAGCGGGTCCAGCGGGGCGACCGGCAGCGGCGCGGCCCCGTGGGCGCCGACGGCGGCCTGCGTCTCGATGACGGCGTCGTCCGGCAGGAACGGCAGCGTGCCGTTGTTGTACGTGTTGACCACCTGGTACGGCGAACCTCCGCCGCCTAGCAGTGAGGCCGCCAGGTCCACGGCCGCCTCCGAGTAGAAGGCGCCGCCGCGCTTGGCGAGCAGGGCCGGCTTCTCGTCGAGCGCCGGGTCCCCGTACATCTCCAGGAGTTCCTTCTCCATCGCGGCGACCTCGGCGGCCCGCGAGGGCTTGCTGCCGAGCTCCCGGACGACCTCGTCGTGCGCGTAGAAGTAGCGCAGGTAGTACGAGGGGACGACGCCGAGCCGGTCCAGGACCGGGCGCGGCAGCCGCAGGTCGTCGGCGATCGCGTCGCCGTGCCCGGCGAGCAGCCGGGGCAGTACGTTCTCGCCCTCGGGGCCGCCGAGGCGTACGGCCCGCTCCCAGGTCAGGTGGTTGAGTCCGACGTGGTCGAGGTGGACCTCGGACGGGGCGACGCCGAGGAGCCCGGCGAACTTCCGCTGGAAGCCGATGGCCACGTTGCACAGGCCGACGGCCTTGTGGCCGGCCTGGAGCAGCGCGCGCGTGACGATGCCGACCGGGTTGGTGAAGTCGATGATCCAGGCGTCCGGGTTGGCGCGCCGGACCCGCTCGGCGATGTCCAGGACGACCGGGACCGTGCGCAGCGCCTTGGCGAGACCGCCGGCGCCGGTGGTCTCCTGGCCGACGCAGCCGCACTCCAGCGGCCAGGTCTCGTCCTGCTGACGGGCGGCCTGCCCGCCGACCCGCAGCTGGAGCAGGACGGCGTCGGCGCCCTCGACCCCGGCGTCGAGGTCGGAGGTGGTGACGATCTTGCCCGCGTGGTCCTGCTTGGCGAAGATGCGCCTGGCGAGGCCGCCGACCAGGTCGAGCCGCTCGGCGGCCGGGTCGACGAGGACGAGTTCGGTGATGGGCAGGGTGTCGCGCAGCCGCGCGAATCCGTCGATCAGTTCGGGGGTGTAGGTGGAACCGCCCCCCACGACAGTGAGCTTCATCGTGTGTTCAGCCCTTCACTCCGGTCAGTGTGACTCCCTCGACGAACGCCTTCTGGGCGAAGAAGAAGACGAGGATCACAGGGGCCATGACCAGGACGGTCGCGGCCATGGTCAGATTCCAGTCGGTGTGGTGCGCGCCCTTGAAGGACTCCAGGCCGTAACTGAGAGTCCAGGCACCCGGGTTCTCCGAGGCGTAGATCTGCGGCCCGAAGTAGTCGTTCCAGCAGTAGAAGAACTGGAACAGGGCGACGGCGGCGATGCCGGGCTTCGCCATCGGGAGCACGATCCGGACGAGGGTGCGGAACTCGCCGCATCCGTCGATCCTCGCGGCCTCGACGTACTCGTTCGGGATGGTCAGCAGGAACTGGCGCAGCAGGAAGATGGCGAAGGCGTCGCCGAAGGCCATCGGGATGATGAGCGGCCACAGGGTGCCGGAGAGGTCCATCTGCTTGGCCCAGAACAGGTACATCGGGATGATCACGACCTGCGGCGGCAGCATCATCATCGAGATGACCAGCAGCAGCGACAGATGCCGGCCGCGGAAGCGGAACTTGGCGAGCGCGTACGCCACGGGTATCGACGACACCACGACGAGGACGGTGCCGAGGCCCGCGTACAGCAGCGAGTTCCGCCACCAGGCGAGGAAGCCGTCGGTCTGGAAGACCTTGACGTAGTTCTCCCAGTGCCAGGAGTTCGGCGTCAGGTCCCGGGTGAGCGCCTGCTGGTCGCTCATCAGGGAGGTCAGGAGGACGAAGACGAACGGGAGCACGAAGAACAGGGCGGCGGCGATGCCGAGCGAGTGCACGGCGATCCAGTGCAGCAGGGCCTTGCGGCGGGCCTGCTTCTCCGCGGGGCTCGCGGCGGGACGGGTGGGAGCGGTTGCGGTGGTCATGGTCAGTCACCCGAGCCGATCAGGCCGCCGCGCCGCCGCATGAGCAGCGCGGTGAAGGCCATGGAGAAGGCGAAGAGCACGAGCGCCACCACGCAGGCCGCGCCGTAGTTGAACTGGCTGAAGCCGAGGCTGTAGACCAGCTGCGGGAGGGTCAGCGTGGAGTCGTCCGGGTAGCCGGGGACGAAGACCTCGCCGGAGCCGCCCATCTTGCCCGAGGCGACCTTCGCGGCCACGATCGGCTGGGTGTAGTACTGCATGGCGCCGATGACCCCGGTGACGACCGCGAAGAGCACGATCGGCGAGATGTTCGGCAGCGTGATGAAGCGGAACCGCTGCCAGGGGGACGCTCCGTCGAGTTCGGCGGCCTCGTACTGCTCCTTCGGTACGTCGAGGAGGGCGGCCATGAAGATGACCATGAGGTCCCCGACGCCCCACACGGCGAGGACCGTCAGGGCCGGCTTGGCCCAGTCGGCGTCGTTGAACCAGGAGGGGGCGGGGATGCCGACCGCCTCCAGGAGCGAGTTGACCGGTCCGGTACCGGGGTTGAGCAGGAAGACGAAGGCGAGCGTGGCGGCCACCGGCGGGGCCAGGTAGGGCAGGTAGAAGAGGGTGCGGAAGACACCGGCACCCGTCTTGATCTTGGTGATGAGCATGCCGATGCCGAGGCCGAAGACCACCCGGCAGGAGACCATCACGACGGCCAGCCAGAGGGTGTTCTGGAGGGCGGGCCAGAACTGGGGCAGGTCGGAGAAGACGTATGTCCAGTTCTCGATGCCCCGCCAGGTCGGCGGGTTGAGCCCGTCGTAGCGCATGAACGAGAAGTACAGCGTGGAGACGAGCGGATAGGCGAAGAAGACGCCGAATCCGATCAGCCAGGGCGACATGAACGCCAGGGTGCGGAGCGCGTTGCGCCTGCGCTTGCGCCGCAGCGTGTTCCGTCCTCCGGGAGAGGGGGCGGCCGGTGCGACCGCCTCCTTCGCGGGCAGGGTGTCCGTGCTCATGAGTGGGTTCCGGCCGTCACTTCGCCGCGGCGATGTCGCGGTCGATCTGGGCCGCGGTGTCGGCGAGCCCCTTCTTCAGGTCCGTGACCTGGCCCTTCTCGTACTGCTGGGCGAACTTCTGGAGGGTGTCCTGGTAGGCGGAGCCGTTGACGGCGCCGTCCGAGGTGGTGGAGGCGGGGTGCCCGGCGATGTCCAGGAAGGTCTTGAAGCGCGCGTCGAACTTCAGGTTCGGGGACTTCAGCGCCTCCAGGGTGGAGGGGACGTTGCCGATGCTGTTGGCGAACTGCACCACGGCCTCGGTGTCCGTGGTCATGTACTTGACCAGCTCCCAGGCCGCGTTCTGCTTCTGGCTCTGCGGGGCGATGCCCATGATCGTGCCGGAGAGGTAGCCCTTGCCGTACTCGGCGATCTCGTCGTCGGCGACGGGCAGCGGCGCGACGCCGACCTCGAAGTCGACCTTGGCGTTCTTGACGAAGTTCAGCCGCCACTCGCCGTCCAGCTGCATGGCGACCTGACCGGTCTGGAAGGGGTGCTTGGAGCCCCACTCGTCACCGAAGGTGGTGCGGTACTTGTCCAGCTTCTGGAACCCGCCCAGGGCGTCGACCAGGGACTTCTGGTACGTCATCATCTCGGCGAACGCCGGGTCCTTGGCGATGTTCGACTTGCCGTCCGCGTCGAAGTACCCGCTGTGCTTCCACTGCGACATGTAGTGGGAGACGACGGTCTCGTAGCCGAGGTAGTTCGGCATGACGCCGAGCTGCTCGTAGGAGTCGCCCTTGGCCTTGGTGAGCGCCTTGGCGACCTGGGTGAACTGGGACCAGGTCTTCGGCGGGGCCTCGGGGTCGAGACCGGCCGCCTTGAAGGCGTCCTTGTTGTAGAAGAGGCCGTAGGCGTCGGAGAGCAGCGGCAGGGAGCAGCGCTTGCCCTCGAACTGCGTGTACGACTGGAGGACCTTCGGGAAGATCTTGTCCAGGTCCAGCTTGTCCTTCTCTATGAAGGGCTTGAGGTCGGCGAGCGCGCCCGAGGCACAGAACTTGCCGACATTGGCCGTCGTGAAGGAGGAGACGACGTCCGGGCCCTTCGAACCGCCCGCGCGCAGCGCCTGGCCCAGCTTGTCGTCGTTGATGCCGCCGACGACCTTCACCTTGATGTTCGGGTGGGCCTTCTCGAAGCGGGCGACGTTGTCCGTGATGGCCTTCACCTCGGCGGGGTCCTGCCAGCCGTGCCAGAAGGTGATGGTGGTCTCGGCCTTGGGGTCGTCGGAGGCCGCGTTGTTCGCGGAGCCCGTACAGGCGGAGGCGAAGAGGGCGATCGAGGCGGTGGCGGCGAGCGCGGCGGCGGCTCTGCGCGTACGTACGGGCATGACGGTGTCTCCCGGTGGCGAAGGGGCGATGGGGCGAAGGACGATGGGGCAGGCGGGGTGAAGGTCGGTGGGTCAGCGCGAGGTGTCGAAGACCTCGTCGCGCGTGGTGGCGAGGGCGCTTTCGAGGGCGCCGCGCAGCACGGGGCTCCGGCGCACGGCGGAGAGGACGAGCCGGGGTCGGGAAGGTGCGAGGTCGGCGAGTTCGGACTGCACCCGCGCGCGCAGGGGTTCGCCGCCGGTGACGAGGGCGTCTCCGGACAGCACGATCAGTTCGGGGTCGAGGACGGCCACGAGGGAGGCGAGCCCGGTGGCGAGGCGCTCGGCGTACCGGTCGAGCAGCTCCGCGTACCGGGGGTCGTCGCCGTGCGCCTCGGCGGCGTGCGTGAGCAGCCCGGTCACCACCGGTACGTACGGGTGGTCGGGGGTCTCGATCCCGGCGGCGCGGGCGATCCGGGGCACGGACTGGATGCCCGCGAGCTCCTGGAAGCCGCCGGAGTTGGCCTTGGTGACCTGCCGTACGAGCGGGGTGCCGGGCACGGGCAGGAAGCCGAGTTCGCCGGCGCCCCCGGTGAAGCCGCGGTGCAGCCGCCCGCCGAGGACGAGGGCGGCGCCGAGGCCCCCCTCGTTCCACAGCAGGGCGAAGTCGTCGTGGCCCCGGGCGGCGCCCAGGCGCTGCTCGGCGACGGCGACGAGGTTGACGTCGTTCTCGTACTCGAACGGCATCGGCAGGACGGCGGCCAGCTCCTCCAGCAGGGTGGGGGAGTGCCAGCCGGGCAGGTGGGAGGCGTACCGCAGGCGCCCGGTGGCCGGGTCGAAGGCGCCGGGGGTGCCGATGACCAGGCGCCGGACGTCCTCGCGGTCGATCCCGGCCGCCTTGACGGCCCCGTCGAGGGCGTCGGTGACCTGGCGGACGACGCCGGAGGCGGCGCGGCCGGGGGTGCGGAGCTCGTACTCGCCGACGATCTCGCCCGTGATGTCGGCGACGGCGGCGTGGATGCGGTGCTGGTCGACGTCGAGTCCGGCGGCGTACGCGGCCCGCGCGTTGACCGAGTAGAGCTGGGCGTTCGGTCCGGGCCTGCCCGCGGTGGTGCCGGTGGCGACGACGAGCCCGGCCGCTTCGAGGCGGGCGAGCAGCTGGGAGGCGGTCGGCTTGGACAGGCCGGTGAGCTTGCCGATCCGGGTCCGCGAGAGCGGGCCGTGCTCAAGCAGCAGGTCGAGGGCGGCGCGGTCGTTCATGGCGCGCAGCACGCGAGGCGTGCCGGGGGTTCCCGGAGTCGTACCGGCCATGAGGTCGCACCTGCCCTCGTACGGTGAAGCACTGTTAGGAAAGTTTCCTATTCGGTGGGAAGGAAAATAAGGCG
Organism: Streptomyces sp. NBC_00250; assembly: GCF_036192275.1. Taxonomy (NCBI): domain Bacteria; kingdom Bacillati; phylum Actinomycetota; class Actinomycetes; order Kitasatosporales; family Streptomycetaceae; genus Streptomyces; species Streptomyces sp. NBC_00250. The sequence continues at coordinate 5,997,454 of NZ_CP108088.1, forward strand.
GCCGTCACGTAAGCGTCAATACCCGGGCACGCGAGACGCCCCCGAAGGCAACCAAAGCGTTACCTGCGGGGGCGTCTCCACGCGCGCGTGCTTCTGCTCGTCCTCGTCCTCGTACGCGTCGTCCCCGTACGCTCGCGTGCTTCCGCTTGTCGTTCCCGTACGCGTGCCGCTACTTGGTGAGGTCCGTCCTCGGCAGCGGGGTCGCCGCAGCCGACTGCGGCGAGGTCGTCGAGGCGAAGGCCGAAGGCGCGGCCATGCCCGCGGTCGGATCGGCGGCCGACTCCTCGGCCTGCGCCGGGACCCCGCCCACGATCCGGATGCCGGCCTCGTCCAGGCCCCGCTTGATCCGCCAGCGCAGCTCGCGCTCCACGCCCAGCGCCTTGCCCGGCATCGTCTTCGCCGAGACGCGGACGGTCATCGAGTCGAGGAGCACCTCGCTCAGACCGAGCACCTCCACCGGACCCCACAGGCGCTCGTTCCACGGCTCCTCCTTCGCCATGGACTCCGCCGCCTCGACGATCACGGACTTCACCCGATCCAGGTCCTCCGTCGGCCGGACGGTCACGTCCACGCCCGCCGTCGCCCAGCCCTGGCTGAGGTTCCCTATCCGCTTGATCTCGCCGTTGCGCACGTACCAGATCTCGCCGTCCACGCCCCGCAGCTTCGTCACCCGCAGGCCGACCTCCACGACCTCGCCGGAGGCCACGCCCGCGTCGACCGAGTCACCGACGCCGTACTGGTCCTCCAGGATCATGAAGACGCCCGACAGGAAGTCCGTCACCAGGTTCCGGGCGCCGAAACCGATCGCCACACCGGCCACACCGGCCGAGGCGAGCAGCGGCGCCAGGTCGATCTTGAAGGCGCCCAGGATCATCAGCCCGGCCGTGCCCAGGATCAGGAACGACGCCACCGAACGCAGGACCGAGCCGATCGCCTCCGAGCGCTGCCGCCGCCGCTCGGTGTTGACGAGGAGACCGCCGAGGGCCGTCCCCTCCACCGCCTGGGCCGAGCGGTTCATCCGCTCGATCAGCTTCGTCAGGGCGCGCCGGACCGCCATCCGCAGGAGCAGCGCGACGATCAGGATCAGCAGGATGCGCAGGCCGGTGTTCAGCCAGGTGGACCAGTTCTGCTCCACCCAGCTCGCCGCGTTCGTGGCCTTCTCCGCCGCCTCGTCGAGGGTCACCGGAATGGGCTCGGGTTCGGTGGCAGCCGCTCGGGCGGACCAAAACACGGGAGAACCTCCAGGCATCGCGTACGCAGACCATCCACAGTAACGGGGCGTCGGACGTGGTCCCGTAGCCCTGTTCGAGGGAGAGACCGACCTCACCCGGGCAAAGAGAAGGAGACATGCCGATGTGGTCGAGAACACGCCGGGCCCGTCACCCCGATCCCGGTACGTGGTGGCGTTCCGACCAGGCATGAGGAGAGACTGAGAGCAGTTCGTCCCGGCGCGAGCCACGCGCCGCCGGCGTCATAGGAGGCATCCGTGCCGCATGTCCTGGTCCTCAACGCGTCGTACGAGCCGCTCGGCGTCGTACCGCTCCGCCGCGCACTCGTCCTCGTCCTGGAGAACAAGGCTCTCTGCCTCGAGGAATCCGGCGCCTTCCTGCACAGCGAGACCCAAGTCGTCCCCGCGCCCAGCGTGGTGCGACTGAAGCGCTTCGTGCGGGTCCCCTACCGGGGGCCCGTTCCCTTGACCCGCAGAGCCCTCTTCGCCCGTGACGGCGGGCGCTGCATGTACTGCGGGGGTGTCGCGACCAGCGTCGACCACGTCATCCCGCGCAGCCGCGGGGGTACGCACGCCTGGGAGAACGTGGTGGCGGCCTGCCGCCGCTGCAACCACGTCAAGGCCGACCGGCACCTGCGCGAGATCGGCTGGCGGCTGCGCCACCAACCGGCCCCGCCGACCGGCCTGGCCTGGCGGATCATCGGGACCGGACACCGGGACCCCCGCTGGCTGCCGTACCTCCAGCCGTACGGAGCCGAGGATGTGATGGCCCGGATCGACTCCGTCGCCGACGCCCCAGTGAGGGCGCTGACGACGGGTTGAGCCGGGCCTTTCGCGTACGCGCGCGGGACTGGCGCGCGTACGCGGGGCGGGCACCGGCACGGGAGCGGCGGGCCCCTCAGGGGGCGGGCCGCTCTTCCGGCGTGCCCGTTCCCGGCGTGCCCGTTCCCGGCGTGCCCGTTCCCGGCGTGCCCGTCTCCGGTTCCGCCGGATCCGCGGCCGGCTCGCCGGTGGGCTCGTCCGCGGGCTTCTTCGGCGCGTCCTTCGGCGGGTCCTTCGGGGCCACCGCGTAGGTCTCCACCGACCAGAGCGAATAGCCGTACCGCGTCGCCCGCGTCTCCCCCTGCACCCGCAGGAAGCGGGTGTCCGCCGCGTCCATCCGGACCGACTCCCGGCCGCCCTTGCCGTCCGCGACCGTCGCCGCCGTGCGCCACACGCGCCCGTCGGCCGAGACCTGGACCCGGTAGCGGGAGGCGTACGCGTCCTGCCAGTGCAGCACCACCTGCCCTATCCGGGCCGGCTCGGGAAGCTCCAGCTGCCACCAGGCGCCGTCCTCCGCCGGGGAGGACCAGCGGGTGGCCGGATCGCCGTCCGCCGCCGAGGAGGCCGGGAAGTCCGCCGTCTCGTCGCCCGAGGAGGAGGCCGTCGCCGTCCGAGCCAGATCGGGGCCCGCCGTACGGGGGAAGGCCCGCACGGTCAGCACCCGCTCCTCGCCCGCGAAGGACACCGGCACCCGGTACGTGCCCGCGGGCGCGTCCGGCGCCACCGACACCTCCAGGGGAACGGTCGTCCGCGCGCCGCGTTCGACCACCGCCTGCTTCGGCAGCGCGACCGCGATCCCCTTGGGGGCCTTCGCCGTCAGCGGCCCGCGCACCTCGCCCGCGCGCAGACCCGACAGTTCCACGTCCACCCGCTGGGCCGGGCCGCCGATCTCCGCGTCCGTCTCCGTACGCGCCAGGTCGAGCCCCGCGCGAGGCCCGTCCGCGAACCACGGCACCAGCGAACGCACCTCGGGCGCCGGACCTCCGCCGCTCCACACCACCCGCAGCGCCTCGGCCCGCAGCCCGTCGAGTTCGGCCTGCGTCCAGCCGGACGCCGACAGCGGGCCGAGCGCCCGCCAGCCCTCGCCCGGGACGTACGCCTCCACGCGCGCGTCGCCCACGGCCCCGGTACCCGGCTCCGTCATCACCGTCAGGGCCTCCACGGGCCGCGCCCGGTCGAGCCGCACGGTGTACGAGTCGGTGGCGCGGTCGGGACGGGCCGCCGGGGTCCGGTCGGCGCCGGTCCAGGCCTTCGCCCGCTCCACCGCGCGCGTGAGGAACGGGTCGAGCACCCCGGCGCCGACCGTCACCAGGCTCCCCTTCAGCTCCTTGCGCAGCTCTTCGAGGCGCAGCTGCGCCCGCCAGGCCGCCGCACCGTCACCGGCCGCCTGGGCGACCAGCATGTCGACCGCCGCCTCGCCCGCCCGGCCGTACCGGGAGAGCTGCTCCAGCCAGGGGCCGGTCTCGTCGTCGAGGGTGCCGCCGGCGGTGCCGGAGAGCCGGCCGGGTGCCTCGCGCATCACCGTGAACGCGGCCCGCAGCTCCCGTGCCGCCTCGTCCCGCCGGGCGTCCGTGCCGGTGCCCGCGCCCGTGCGGGAGGCCCAGAAGGCCGCCAGGAGCGGCTTCAGGTACGCCGATTCGGCCGCCGGGTCGAGGATCGAGGAGGCGCCGTTCCCGGCGAGCGCACGCAGCGCCTCGCGGGCCGCGGGCTCCGGGCCCGCGAGGTCGTCGACGGCCGCCTGCCAGGACTCCAGCGGCCGGTAGCCGCGCGGGTTCCAGGCGTAGTCGGCGGTGGTGAAGAGCGGGACGCGGGAGGCCGCGGGCTGCTCCATCGCGAGCGCGAGGAAGGCGACGGAGCCGGCGGCCACGGCCGGCTCCCGGCCCGTGGCGGGACCGAGGAACAGCCGGTCCTGCGCGTAGTCGTTGACCGGGTAGTTGTCCATGGTGACCAGCGGATGGCGCAGGGCGCCCCGGGCCGTGGCCAGTTCGCCGCCGGTGATCGTGCGGGGCACGACGCCGACGCCGGTCCACGCCACCCGCACGTCCGTGTCGAGCGCCCGGGCGAGCTCCGTGCGGTACGCGGTGGTGCCGTCCTGGTAGTACTCCGTCGGCATCACCGTCAGCGGCTCGGCGTCCGGGTGCCGTTCGGCCAGGTGCCGGGCGACGGTGTTCGCCACGCGCGCGTGGGCGGCGGCCGCGGCCTCGGGACCGCGCCCGAAGGTGTCGGCGTCCCGGTCGCAGTGCCACTCGTCGTACGAGGCGTCCTGGAACTGGAGCTGGAAGGAGCGCACCCCGAGCTCCCACATCCCGTCCAGCTTCCGCGTCAGCGCCGCCATGTCACCCGCCGAGGACAGGCACATGGACTGGGCGGGCGCCACGGCCCAGCCGAGCGTCACGTGGTTGGCGCGGGCCCGCTCCGCGAGGGCGCGGAACTCGGCCTGCTGGGCGGCCGGGTAGGGCTCGCGCCACTGCGCCCCGCGGTACGGGTCGTCGCCGGGCGCGTACAGATAGCGGTTCTGCTTGGTCCGGCCCAGGAAGTCGATCTGGTCGAGCCGCTGTTCGGCGGTCCAAGGGGTCCCGTAGAACCCCTCGGTGATCCCGCGCTCGACCGTGCCCGGCCAGTCGCGCACGACGACCCCGGGGATCTCCCGGCCGGTGCCGAGGAGCTGACGCAGGGTCTGCACGGCGTGGAACAGGCCGTCCTCGCCCACCCCGTCCAGGACGACCGTGTCCCGGCCCTGGAGGCGGCCCGTGGCGAGCCGGTAGCCGCCGCGCGGCAGATCGATCCGGTCGGGCACCCGCAGGGCGCTCAGTGCGTCCTCGGCGGCCTCGCCGGAGGGCCCGGCGACCCGGAAGAGCGGCCCCCGGCCCGGGAGCCCGGTGTGGACGGTCCGCACCCCGGCGGCCCGCAGCAGCTCGCGCAGGGCGGCGAGGGCGTACGGATCGGCGTCGGCGTCCGCGAGCAGCGTCACCTCGTCCCCGAGGTGTACGGCGGGCCCGGAGCCGGTCAGGGACTGAGGGCGCGGCCAGACGGCGGGCACGCGCGGGGTGGCGGCGTCCGCGGTGATGGCGGCGTCCGCGGTGGTGGGGGAGGGGGCCGTGGGCGTCGGGGTCGTCGGTGTGGCCGGGTCCGCCGGAGCGAGCGGTGCCCGCGGCGCCGTCGGGGCGAACGGGACCGCCTTCGGGACCGCCTGCGCCGAGCCCGGCACCGCGCCGCCGAGGAGGCCGCCGATGACGGCGGCGGCGACGGCCGTCGCGGTGCGCTTCCTGCGCCCGAGGTGCCCGAGGTGCACGGAGTCTCCCTTCGGCCGGGGCCGCCGGCCGCTCGCCTGTTTGGTCACGAGTGGGTCACGAGCCCACCACCCGTCGCACTGAGGTGTCAATGCACGTGGCCGATGTGTCGGCTTTGCCCGGCGAGCCGTCGGCGAGGTGACGTCACTTCGCCACTTTCCGCCGGTAAAACGAGGTGCGGTGGGTAGGGCTCAGTCGTTACCCAGGTCCCACCTGTCGAGACGAATCGGGAGACCCCCGTGACCACGACCGCCCACCACCTCGGACGGATACGGATTCCGCAGCAGCCCGCCCCGGCCGGCGAACCGCTGACCAGCGAACCGCCGCTCCCCGACGCCGCGCCCCTCACCAGCGAACCGCCCCTGACCGTGGCGGCCCCCCTCACCAGCGAACCCACCGCCCCAGGAAGTGCGGGCACGGAGTCCCCCGGAGTGTGAAGTGACCCTGGCCCGTCTCGCCGCCCGTCACGGCGTCGCCACCGCCCACAGCCCCTCCGTGGGCGTCACCGTGCCCGTGCCGGACGCGACCGTGGTGGCCGTCCTCGGCGCCCTCGGAGTGGACGCGGCGACGCCGGAAGCGGTCGCCGCCGCCCTCGGCGCGGCCGAACGGGCCGACCGGGAGCGCCTGTTGCCCCCGACCCTGGTCCGATGGCGCGGCGAGGAACCCGCCCGCCCGCCGGCGGACCTGCCGCCCGGCACCCGGCTCCGGGTCACCACCGAGGACGGCGACGCCTTCACCGGCCAGGACTGGGGATGCCTTCCCCTCGGCGTCCACACGGTCCGGGCGCAGGCCCCCGACGGGCGCGCCGCCACCGCCACCCTGATCGTCAGCCCCGCGCGCGTGCCCGCCCCCGAGCGGCGCGCGTACGGGCTGCTCGTCCAGCTCTACTCGCTGCTCTCCACCCGCTCCTGGGGCATGGGCGACCTCGGCGACCTGCGCGAACTCGCCGGCTGGGCGGGCCGCACGCACGGCGCCGGTTTCATCCAGGTCAACCCGCTCCACGCGGGCGTGCCCGGGTCTCCGAGCGACCCCTCCCCGTACCGCCCCTCCTCGCGTCGCTTCCCCGACCCGGTCCATCTGCGGATCGAGGAGATCCCCGAGTACGCACTGATCGGCCCCGAGCGCCGCGAGGAGCTCGACCGGATCCTCGCCGAGGCCGCCGACCTGCGCGAGCGGGTCCTCGGCAAGGGCGCGGCGATCGACCGGGACGCCGTGTGGGAGGTCAAGCGGCGCGCCCTCGAACTCGTCGTCGGCGGCGTGGAACCCGGCCCCGGGCGGCGCGCCGACTTCCACGACTTCCTCGCCGCCCGCGGCCGCGCCCTGGAGGACCACGCCACCTACCAGGCCCTCGCCGAGCGCCACGGCCACCACTGGCGCAGCTGGCCCCGGGAGCTGCGCACACCGCGCGCCGCCGAGGCCGTCGTGCGCGACGACCCCGCCCTCGCCGCCCGGGTCGACTTCCACTGCAGGCTCGCCTGGCTGACGGACCGGCAGCTCGCCGACGCCGCGGCCGCCGCCCGCGAGGCCGGGATGGCGGTCGGGATCGTCCACGACCTGGCGGTCGGCGTCCACCCGGAGGGCTCCGACACGTGGGCCCAGCAGGACGCCTTCGCGGCCGGCATGTCGGTCGGCGCCCCGCCCGACGCCTTCAACTCCCGGGGCCAGGACTGGGGCCTGCCGCCCTGGCGGCCCGACGCCCTCGCCGCCGCGGGCTACGCCCCGTACCGGGGACTCCTGCGCGAACTCCTGCGCCACGCGGGCGCGCTGCGCATCGACCACGTGATGGGCCTGTTCCGGCTCTGGTGGGTGCCGGAGGGCAGCGAGCCCACCGAGGGCACGTACGTCCGGTACGACGCGGAGGCGATGCTCGCCGTCCTGGTCCTGGAGGCCCACCGCGCGGGCGCCCTCGTCATCGGCGAGGACCTCGGGACGGTCGAGCCGGGCGTACGGGAGAAGCTGGCCGCGCGCGGGGTGTTCGGCACCTCCGTGCTCTGGTTCGAGCGGGACTGGGCGGGTACCGGCCGCCCGCTGGACCCGGACGAGTGGCGCGCCGCGTGCGTGGCCACCGCCACCACCCACGACCTGCCCCCGACCGCGGCCCGGCTCTCCGGCGACCACGTCACCCTGCGGCACCGCCTCGGCCTGCTCTCCGGAGACCTGGAGCGCGAGCGGGCGGCGGACGCGGCCGACACCGCGGAGTGGCTGGGCCTGTTCCAGCGGCGCGGACTGCTCCCGGAGGGCCCGGGGGGCGAGGAGGCCGAGATCAGGGCCGTCCACCGGTTCCTGCTCGACACCCCCGCCCGGATGGTCGGGGTGTGGCTGCCGGACACGGTGGGGGACCGCAGACCGCAGAACCTGCCCGGCACCTGGGACGAGTACCCCAACTGGCGCCTGCCGCTCGCGGACGCGGACGGACAGCCGATCACCCTGGAGCGGCTCGCGGCCTCGCCCCGGGCGCACGCCCTGCTGCGCGAACTGCACGCGCGTACGAGCGGCCCCGACGCCCGTACGGCACCCCCGGGCGCGCGGTCCGATTAGGTGTTCGCTACGTTTGCACCGTGGACAAGAAGAACGCACTGCGCGCCGGCTCGCTCGCGGCCGGTACGACGCTGATGATGCTGCTCATGTCGTCCCCCGCGCTCGCGCTCACCCGCGACGACGGCGACGACCCGGCCCCCAAGCTGTCGGTCATCGAGACCCTCGGCCTCTTCGTGGCCGCACCGCTGGCGCTGTTCCTGGTGATCATCGGCCTGGTGATGGTGCTCGACAAGTCCAAGAAGGTCTGACCGCCTTCTCCTCCGCTTCGCCGAGGGCGCCGCACGGTACTCGTACCGTGCGGCGCCCTTGCGTGCGTTGAGCGGTACTCGTACCGTGCGGCGCCCTTGCGTGCGTTGAGCCCGTTCCAGGGCGTGCCCAGCGGCCTCCGGGGCCCGTTCGGGCCCCGGAGGGCCTCACGCCGTGGTCGCGAGCAGTTTGCGCAGCAGCCCGGCCAGCTGCTCCGCCTCCTCGGCGGTGAGCGCGCCCTCCAGGGCCGCCCGCTGCTCCCCGAGACCGGCCCCGACCGCCTGGTCCACCAGCTCCTTGCCGCGCTCGCTGAGGGTGACCCGCAACCCGCGGCGGTCGTTCGGGTCGGGGCTGCGGGTCAGCAGTCCGGCCTTCTCCAGCTTGTCGAGCCGGCCGGTCATCCCGCCGGTGGTGATCATCAGCGTGGCGGTCAGTTCGCGGGGTGAGAGCGTGTACGGCTCCCCGGAGCGGCGCAGGGTCGCGAGCACGTCGAACTCCCCGAGCGCCATGCCGTAGGGCGCGTACGCCTTGTCCACCTTGCCGCGCATGGCGTTGGCCAGTCGGTAGATCCGCCCGAAGACCGCCATGGGGACGGTGTCCAGGTCCGGGCGGACGGCCGCCCACTGGTCGGCGATCGCGTCGACGGCGTCGTGGGCGGGGGTCTGCGTGTCCATGGTTCCAGTCTTCCCTCCTTTCCTCCTCGATGGCAACTAAGCCACTTGCAAGTGAGTAGCTTAGTGGTAAGTTAATCACCGCCAAGCCAGTCCGGGGCCCACCGCACCGGCATCCGCATCAAGGGGGAAACCGTCATGTCCCGCAAGGCCGCCGTCGTCGCGCTGACCGCCCTGGCCCCGATCTCCTGGGGTTCCACCTACTTCGTCACCACGGAGTTCCTGCCGCCCGACCGGCCGCTCTTCACCGGCCTGATGCGTGCCCTGCCCGCCGGACTGATGCTCCTGGCGCTCACCCGCAAGCTCCCGCAGGGTGCCTGGTGGTGGAAGTCCGCGGTCCTCGGAGCCCTCAACATCGGCGCCTTCTTCCCGCTGCTCTTCCTCGCCGCCTACCGGCTCCCCGGCGGCATCGCCGCCGTCGTCGGCTCGGTCGGCCCGCTCTTCGTCGTCGGCCTGGCCGCCCTCTTCCTCGGCGAGAAGCCCACGGCGAAGACCCTGCTCACCGCCATCGCCGCCGCCTTCGGCGTCAGCCTGGTGGTCCTCAAGGCCGGGGCGGCGTTCGACACGATCGGTGTGCTCGCCGGACTGCTCTCCTCCCTGTCCATGTCGGCGGGTGTCGTCTTCACCAAGCGCTGGGGCCGCCCCGAGGGTGTCGGCGCCCTCGCGCTCACCGGCTGGCAGCTCACCGCCGGCGGCCTGGTCATCCTGCCGATCGCCTTCCTGATCGAAGGCGCCCCGCCGGCCCTGACCGGCACCAACCTGGCCGGCTACGCCTACCTCGCCCTCGGCAACACCGCGATCTCGTACTTCCTCTGGTTCCGCGGCATCGAGCGGCTCAGCGCCTCCTCGGTCACCCTCCTCGGCCCGCTCTCCCCGATCACCGCCGCGATCATCGGCTGGGCGGCGCTCGGCCAGGCGCTCGGTCCGGTGCAGCTGCTCGGCATGGTGATCGCCTTCGTCGCCACCCTGGCGGGCCAGCTGAGCCCCCGCACTCCGAAGGGACCCGAATCGTTCAGTGAAACTGAAAAGAACGGTCAGGAAGTTTCGATGGACCTGGAGGTTTCGGGGGTGCGACGGTAGGCGGCATGAGCCTGATCACCGCCGCACGTCACCCGACCACGACCGCCACCCGGAAGCCGGCGCCCGTCCGAGGCGCCGGCTTCGGCGTGCTCCTCGCCCTGCTCGCCACCGTCGTCTGGTCCGGCAGCTTCGTCGCCGCCCGCGCCCTGCACGACACCGTCCCGCCCGTCCAGGCCGCCTTCTGGCGCTGGATCGTGGCGATCCTCGTCGTCACCCCCCTCGCCGCCCGCGCCACCTGGCGGCAACGGCACCTGGTCCGTCGCCACCTCGGCTTCGTCGCCCTCGCCTCGCTGCTCGGCATCACCGTCTACAACACCCTCGTCAACCAGGCCGGACTCACCACCTCCGCCGGCAACATGGGCATGATCATGGCCGCCTCGCCGGTGATCATGGCGCTGTACGAGCGGTTCGGCGGCGCCCGGCTCGGCGCCCGGCGCGTGACGGGCATGGCGATCGCCTGTGCCGGAGTGCTGCTCCTGGTCGGCAAGGGCGCGCTTCCGGTCCGGCTCGGCGCCGGAGACCTGTGGATGTTCGCCGCGGCCCTCAGCTTCGCCTCGTACAGCGCCCTGCTCAAGCGCCGTCCCGACGGACTCGGCGGGGTCGTCTTCCTCTACGCGACCTTCCTCCTCGGCGCCCTGATGCTGCTTCCGGTGTACGCGGTCAGCCTCGCGACCCAGGGCGGTTTCGCGCCCACGACCGGCACCGTCGGCCCGCTCGTCTACGTCGGCGTGTTCTCCTCCGCCGTCGCCTTCTTCGCCTGGAACAAGGCCATCGGCCTCATCGGCGCCGCCCGCGCCGGGATCGTCTACTACCTCCAGCCCGTCTGCGTCGCCCTCCTCTCGTACGCCCTCCTCGGTGAGCGGCTCGGCCTCCTCGGCGGCGCGAGCATGGCCCTCATCCTCGGCGGAGTGGCGCTGAGCTCCGCCCGATAGGTTGCGCCCCATGACCGAGTGGGACATCAAGAAGCTCCAGATCCTCCGCACCCTCCGTGACCGCGGCACCGTCACCGCGACCGCGGAGGCGCTGCTCATGACCCCCTCGGCCGTGTCGCAGCAGCTCACCAACCTCGCCAAACAGCTCGGCGTACGGCTCCTGGAAGCCCAGGGCCGCCGGGTTCGCCTCACCGACGCCGCCCATCTGGTGCTGCGGCACGCGGAGGTGGTCTTCGCCCAGCTGGAGCGCGCCGACGCCGAACTCGACGGCTATCTGCGGGGCGAGGCCGGACAGGTGCGGGTGGCGGCGTTCTCGACGTCCGTGCCCGCCCTCCTGGTGCCCGCCGTACGGCAGTTGCGGAGCGCGCACCCGGGGCTCGACGTCCGGATCCGGGAGGCCGAGGCGGCGGAGGCGTACGAACTGCTCTCGGCCGGCGAGGTCGATCTGGCACTCTCGCTCGCCGCGCACGCCCCCTCCGTGCGCGACCCCAAGTTCAGCCGGGTCCCGCTGCTCGCCGACCCCCTCGACGTGGCCCTGCCCGCCGGGCACCCGCAGGCCGACGCGCCGGGACTGCGGCTCGCCGACCTCGCCGCCGAGCCGTGGATCTTCGGCGGCTCCGGCCCGTGGTCGGAGATCACCACCGCCGCCTGCGAGGCCGCCGGCTTCGTGCCCGAGCAGGCGCACAGCGCCTCCGGCTGGACCGCGATCCTCGCCATGGTCGAGGCCGGGATGGGCGTCGCCCTGGTGCCCCGGATGGCCTCGGCGGAACGCCGGGGCGGCGCCGGGGTCGTCATGCGCGTCCTCGCGGCCGACCAGCCGCGCCGCCATGTCGTCGCGGCGGTACGGCGCGGGGCGGAGGAGGGCCCGGCGGTGGCCAGGGTGCTCGCCGCGCTCCGGCAGGCGGCCGCCCAACGGGAAACCGTTCAGCAGAACTGAAGATGTCTGTCGAAAACATTCGATGGACCGACCAGGTGCTCCGAGCGCACAGTCGACGCATGACCTTCGAGACGAGCCAGGACCCGCACGCCAACGACGCCGCCCCCTACTCCGGCGGCGACCCGTACGCCGACTACCGGACCGGTGACTTCCCCTTCACCGAGCTCGTCGACCTCGCGGACCGGCGCCTCGGCGCCGGGGTCGTCGCCGCGAACGACGAGTTCTTCGCCGAGCGCGAGAACCTCCTCGTCCGCGAGCGGGCCGTCTTCGACCCGGAGCACTTCGGCCACAAGGGCAAGATCATGGACGGCTGGGAGACCCGCCGCCGCCGTGGCGCCGACGCCGAGAACGTCTTCCCCGCCCCCGAGGACCACGACTGGGCGATCGTCCGGCTCGGCGCCCCCGGCGTGATCCGCGGCATCATCGTCGACACCGCCCACTTCCGCGGCAACTACCCGCAGCGCGTGAGCATCCAGGCCACCTCGGTGGAAGGCTCGCCCAGCCCCGAGGAACTGCTCGACGCCAAGTGGGAGGAGCTCGTCCCGCCGACCCCCGTCCGGGGCCACGCCGCCAACGGCTTCACCATCACCGCCGAGCGCCGCTGGACCCACCTCCGGGTCTGCCAGCACCCCGACGGCGGCATCGCCCGCCTCCGCGTCCACGGCGAGGTCGTGCCCGACCCCGAGTGGCTGGAGCTGCTCGGCACCCTCGACCTCATCTCCGTACTCAACGGCGGTTCGTACGAGGACGCCTCGGACAAGTTCTACTCCTCGCCGACCCAGATCATCCTGCCCGGCACCTCCCGCAAGATGGACGACGGCTGGGAGAACCGCCGCCGCCGGGTGCGCGGCACCAACGACTGGGTGCGCTTCCGGCTCGCCGCGCAGAGCGCCGTCCGCGCCGTCGAGATCGACACCGCCTACCTCAAGGGCAACTCGGCGGGCTGGATCGCCCTCCAGGGGCGCAACGGTGAGACGGGGGAGTGGTTCGAGATCATCCCCCGGACCAAGCTCCAGCCCGACACCCTCCACCGCTTCAAGCTGCCCGCCCAGGCCGTCGTCACCCATGTCCGCCTGGACGCCTTCCCCGACGGCGGCGTCGCCCGGATGCGGCTGCACGGGGCGCTGACGGAGCAGGGCGCGGCCGATCTGCGCGCCCGGTTCACCGCACTCGGCGGCTGAGCGAGGCCGAGAGCCACAGGACTTCCGCCCGGCGGCGCGGCCGCGCGCCGACGCCCGCCCGCCGGGCGGACCTCACGGCAGGTTCTCGATGATCGGTACGCGTCATGATGATCAGTAGGGTGATCCGAATGACACGCCTTCGAAGAACCGCCCTGCGCTGGGGAGTTCGGCTCACCGCCGTCCTGGCGCTGCTCGCCGGCACGGTGACCGTGGCCGCGGCCGACACCGTGGACCCGGCCACCGCGCCGCCGGTGCGCACCATCACGTACAACGTCTGCGGCGCGCACGTCTGCCAGAGCGACCTCGACCCGGCGACCTGGACGGCCCGACTCCGTGACCAGACGCTTGCCTGGGACACGGACGCCCTCATGCTCCAGGAGTTGTGCTTCGGGCAGTGGGCCGCCCTGCGCGACGCCCTCCCCGGCTACAGCGGCGTGTGGACCTCCACCACGACCGACCCCGACTGCGCCAAGTGGTCGCCCACCGACACCCGGTTCGGCCTCGGCGTCTTCGTCAAGGCCCCGGCCGTGGAGCGGTACGCGGCGAACCTGACCGTCCCGGCGAACACGGAGGCCCGCGCGGTGCTCTGCGCGCGCGGCCCGGTCGACGGCCGTACGACCCTGGCCTGCACCACCCACCTCGCCCAGTACATCAAGCCGGACAACGGCTCCGCGCAGGCGATCGCGAAGATCGACACCTGGGCCGCGGGAGTCCCGGTGATCCTGGGCACCGACCTCAACGCGGGCACGGAACCGGTCTACGACCCCGCCCTGGACCCGATACGGCGCGGCGGCCCCGGCACCGGACCGTTCGCCGAGGCCGACGAGAACGACCGGGAATTCTTCACCGAGGAGTGCGTCACGAGCGGCGCCACCTCCTGCCGTTCCGGCGAGGCCACGGTGGCCAGCGGCAGGAAGTTCGACCACGTCTTCCTCACCGCGGGCGACTTCCACACCGTACGGGCCGACGCGCTCGAACCCGAGTCGCCCGGCACCAAGCCGCTCTCCGACCACAAGCTGCTGCGCGCCGCCGCCCACCCCGAGACCCGCGCGGGCTCCGGCACCGGCGGCGACCTCACCGGCGACGGCCGACCGGACTTCCTGGCCGCCAAGGACGACGGCAACCTGCGCCTCTACTCCGGCACCGGCGGCGGCGGTGTCGGCGTCCAGCGCCAGATCGGCACCGGCGGCTGGGCCACCGCGGTGATCAGCCACCGCGGCGACTGGACCGGCGACGGCCGCGAGGACGTCGTCGCCCGGATCGGCGACGACCTGTGGGTCTACCCCAACACCGGCAGCGGCGAGCTCGGCACCCGGATCGCCATGGGCGGCCGCCCCACCGGCTGGACGAACATCACCCCGTTCGCGGCCGGTGACGTGGACGGCGACGGCCTGCCCGACGTCCTCGTCCGCAGCGTGACCGGCCTGTGGCTGCACCGCGGCGGCCCCGCCGTCGACGGCCGGCCGACCTTCGCCGCCAAGGCCGCGCTGCAGATCGGCGACTCCGAGTGGGCCGGCTACGACGTGCTCCTGCCCGGCGACGTGACCGGCGACGCCAAGGCCGACGTATGGGGCCGCGACCGGGCCACCGGCGAGCTCAAGCTGTACGCGAGCCGGGGCGGCCTGCACCTGGCCGACCCGGTGGACCTCACCGGCGGCCCGTGGACCGCGGCCGACCGCCGTCTCTCCGTCTCGGCCGGCGACGTGACCGGCGACGGCCTCCCGGACCTGTGGACCACCCGTACCTCCGGCACCGCCGAGAACCTGGAGTTCCTCCCGGGCACGCCCACCGGACTCGGCAGCCCGACGACCATCGGCACCGGCGGCTGGCAGTGGATGAAGGCCCTGGGCTGATCCACCGGAACGCCGGTACGCCGAAGGGGCCCCGGACCGCGTCGGTCCGGGGCCCCTCCGACAGGTGGCTACTTCGCCGCGGCCGCGTCCGCCGCCCGCGCCTTGAGCGCACGCTCGACGCCCGCGCGGCTCTCGGTCACCAGACGCCGCAGCGCCGGCGCCGGGTTGTGCTCGGCGATCCACGCGTCCGTCGCGTCCAGGGTCTCCTGCGAGACCTGGAGCGACGGGTAGAGACCGACCACGATCTGCTGGACGATCTCGTGGCTGCGGGTCTCCGAGATGCCCTTGATCGACGCGAAGTACTTCGCCGTGAACGGGGCGAGCAGCTCGCGCTGGTCGTACTGGACGAAGCCGCCGATGACGGCCTCCTGCACGGCGTTCGCCAGCTTGTCGTCCTCGACGACCGAGGCCCAGGCCTCCGCCTTCGCCGCCTCCGTCGGACGGGCCGCGCGCGCGGTGGCCGCGTGCCGCTCGCCCGCCGCCGTACGGTCGCGCTCCAGCTCGGCGGCGATCTCCGCCTCGTCGAAGCGGCCGGTGGCGGCGAGGCGCTGCACGAACGCCCAGCGCAGCTCGGTGTCGACGGCCAGACCCTCGATGACCTCGGAGCCGTCGAGCAGCCCCGCGAGCACGTCGAGCTCCGCGTCCGTACGGGCGGTCGCCGCGAAGGCACGCGCCCACGCCAGCTGGTGGTCGCTGCCGCCGTCGGCGGCGCGCAGCTGCTCCTGGGAGAAGGTGCCCCAGCGCGCGAGCCCGGTGGCCCGCCACTCCGGCGCCGCGTACAGCTCGAGGGCGGCCCTGACCTGGCCCTGCAGCGACTGGACCACGCCGATGTCCGACTCCTTGGCGACACCAGAGAGCACGAGCTCCAGGTAGTCGCGGGTGGCCAGTTCGCCGTCGCGGGTCATGTCCCAGGCCGAGGCCCAGCACAGGGCGCGCGGCAGCGACTCGGCGAAGTCGCCGAGGTGCGCGGTGACGTTCTGCAGGGACACCTCGTCGAGGCGGACCTTGGCGTACGACAGGTCGTCGTCGTTGAGGAGGACGACCGCCGGGCGGGACTTGCCCACGAGCTGCGGTACGGCGGTCAGCTCGGCGGCCTCGATGTCGAGTTCGAGGCGCTCGGTGCGGACCAGCTTGCCGGCCGCGTCGAGGTCGTAGAAGCCGATCGCGATCCGGTGCGGGCGCAGGACGGCCTCGCCCTTGGCGCCGGCGGGCAGCGCGGGGGCCTCCTGCTTGACGGCGAAGGCGGTGATGGCGCCGTTCTCGTCGGTCTCGATCTCCGGACGGAGGATGTTGATGCCGGCCGTCTCCAGCCATGCCTTCGACCAGGTCTTCAGGTCGCGGCCGGAGGTCTCCTCCAGGGCGCCGAGGAGGTCGGACAGGCGCGTGTTGCCGAAGGCGTGGGCCTGGAAGTAGGCCTGGACGCCCTTGAAGAACTCGTCCTGGCCGACGTAGGCCACGAGCTGCTTCAGGACGCTCGCGCCCTTGGCGTACGTGATCCCGTCGAAGTTGACGAGCACGTCCTCCAGGTCGTTGATCTCGGCCATGATCGGGTGCGTCGACGGCAGCTGGTCCTGGCGGTAGGCCCAGGTCTTCTCCGCGTTGGCGAAGGTCGTCCAGGCGTTGGGCCAGCGGGTGCCCGCCACCGAGGCCTGGCAGGCGACGGAGGTGTAGGTGGCGAACGACTCGTTCAGCCAGAGGTCGTTCCACCACTCCATGGTGACGAGGTCGCCGAACCACATGTGGGCGAGCTCGTGCAGGATGGTCTCGGCGCGCCGCTCGTACGCCGCGTCCGTCACCTTAGAGCGGAAGACGTACTGGTCGCGGATGGTGACCGCGCCCGCGTTCTCCATCGCGCCCGCGTTGAACTCCGGCACGAAGAGCTGGTCGTACTTCGCGAACGGGTAGTCGTACGCGAACTTCTCCTGGAACCAGTCGAAGCCCTGACGGGTCACGTCGAAGATGTGGTCCGCGTCGAGGAACTCGGCGAGCGACGGACGGCAGTAGATGCCCAGCGGGACGTTCTGCCCGTCCTTCTCGTACGAGGAGTGCACCGAGTAGTACGGGCCGACGATCAGCGCGGTGATGTACGTGGAGATCCGCGGGGTCGGCTCGAAGACCCAGAGGTCGTCCTTGGGCGCCGGGGTCGGCGAGTTGGAGATGACCTTCCAGCCCGTCGGCGCCTTCACGGTGAACTGGAAGGTCGCCTTGAGGTCGGGCTGCTCGAACGAGGCGAAGACGCGACGCGCGTCCGGCACCTCGAACTGCGTGTACAGATAGGCCTGGTCGTCGACCGGGTCGACGAAGCGGTGCAGGCCCTCACCGGTGTTGGTGTACGCGCAGTCGGCGACGACCTTCAGCTCGTTGCGGCCCGCGACCAGGTGGGCCAGCGCGATCCGCGAGTCGCGGAAGACGGCGGCGACGTCGAGCGCGTGGCCGTTCAGCACGACCTCGTGGACGGCGGGCGCGACGAGGTCGATGAAGGTCGAGGCACCGGCCTCGGCGGAATCGAAGCGGACGGTGGTGACGGACCGGTAGGTGCCGCCCTCCTGCGCACCGGAGAGGTCGAGTTCGACCTCGTACGCGTCCACGGTCAGCAGCTTCGCCCGCTGCTGCGCCTCTTCACGGGTCAGGTTTGTGCCAGGCACCCGGTCAACTCCTCGGTTTTGTGATGTTTGGCCCATCCTTCCACGGGGCGCGTCGGCAACGCACGAGACATTTCCCAGGGCGAACGCGAGACATTTCCCAGGACGAACGCCGGACGTTTTCCGGGGCGAACGCGAGAGGGCGGCCACCCGTCCCCGGATGGCCGCCCTCGTACCGCTGGGGGCGTCAGGCGCCCTTGAGCTCCGCCGCGACGAGCTCCGCGATCTGCACGGCGTTCAGCGCCGCGCCCTTGCGCAGGTTGTCGTTGGAGAGGAACAGCGCGAGACCGTTGTCGACGGTCTCGTCGACGCGGATGCGGCCCACGTACGAGGCGTCCTTGCCGGCCGCCTGGAGCGGGGTCGGGATCTCGGAGAGCACGACGCCCTCGGCGTCCTTGAGCAGCTCGTAGGCGCGCTCGACGCTGATCGGGCGCTCGAAGCGGACGTTCACCTGGAGGGAGTGGCCGGAGAAGACCGGGACGCGCACGCAGGTGCCGGAGACCTTGAGGCCGGGGATCTCCAGGATCTTGCGGGACTCGTTGCGGAGCTTCTGCTCCTCGTCGGTCTCGAAGGAGCCGTCGTCGACGAGGGAACCGGCCAGCGGGACCACGTTGAACGCGATCGGGCGCTTGTAGACGGTCGGCTCGGGGAACTCGACGGCCTCGCCGTCGAAGGCCAGCTGGTCGGCGGTCTCGGCCACGGCGCACGCCTGGTTGCGCAGCTCGGCGACACCGGCCACGCCCGAGCCGGAGACGGCCTGGTAGGTGGTGGCGATCAGCGCGGTGAGGCCGGCCTCCTGGTGGAGCGGCTTGAGGACCGGCATGGCGGCCATCGTGGTGCAGTTCGGGTTGGCGATGATGCCCTTGGGGCGGTCCTTGATCGCGTGCGCGTTGACCTCGGAGACCACCAGCGGGACCTCGGGGTCGCCGCGCCAGGCGGAGGAGTTGTCGATCACGACGGCGCCCTGGGAGGCGACCTTCTCGGCGAGGGCGCGGGAGGTGGCGCCGCCGGCGGAGAACAGGACGATGTCCAGGCCGGTGTAGTCGGCGGTGGAGGCGTCCTCGACCGTGACGCCGTCCACGACGGTGCCGGCGGAGCGGGCGGAGGCGAAGAGCCGCAGCTCGTCGAGGGGGAAGCTCCGCTCGGCCAGGATGCTGCGCATGACTGTGCCGACCTGACCGGTGGCTCCGACGATTCCGACCTTCACGGGGACTCCTCCGTACGTATGTGCAGGTTGCTGCCGGTCCATGATGCGTATGTCCCGGGTCGCCTTGTCCAATCCATTGTCCAAGGGACGGGACGAAAGAGGGTCAGCTCTCCTTGGTGCGGGCGTAGTGCCGGGAGGCCTTGGCGCGGTTGCCGCAGATCGCCATCGAGCACCAGCGGCGGGTGCCGTTCCGCGAGGTGTCGAAGAAGTGCAGGATGCACGCCTCGTGCGCGCAGGCCCGGATGCGGTCGGGGGCGGTGCGCAGCAGGTCGAGGTAGTCGCGGGCGGCGGTCCAGCCGGGACCCCAGGCCGGGTCCGTGAACTCGGGCCGCTCGCCGGGGCCGTCGGCGGTGAGCGTGGCCCGGATGCGGCCGTGGCCGAGGACGGTGTCGACGCGGGCGGTGGCCGTGGGGTCGCCGGGGTGGTCGACGAGCGCGGCGAGGGCGTCCCGGGCGGTGAGGGTGTGGCGCAGGGTGGTGGCGTCGGCGGTGAACCGCCCGTCGAGACGGTTGGCGGCGAGCCAGACGGCGAGCCCCTCGACCCCGGTGAGCAGGTCCTGTCGGGCGCCCTCGTCGTTCCAGCGGGTGTTGAGCAGATCAAGGGAGACGGGCTCGCCGACGAGCGGCCGTGGGTCGATGGCGGTCATGGCGGGAACCCTCCTCGATGAACTAACCCCTCAAGAGTACGTGAGCGGTTGACGCCCGTCGTGCCTAACCTCTAAAGTCGAATTAAGAGGTTAGCTCGGAGGGGGCTGGCCGCACCGGGAACGGACCCGTCATGACTGCGATCGGCACACTCAACACCCACCACGTCGGCCTCAACGTCACCGACCTGGACCGCTCGCTCACCTTCTACGGAGAGGTCCTCGGCTTCGAGACCCTCGGCGAGGGCAAGGAGGGCGACAGCCGCTTCGCGTTCCTCGGCCGGGACGGCCGCCTGGTCCTCACCCTCTGGCAGCAGGCCGACGAGAACTACGCCCCCGGCCGCGCGGGCCTCCACCACCTGGCCTTCGAGGCCGAATCCCTCGACCACGTCCGCGCCGCCGAGGCCGCGCTGCTCGCCCGCGGCGCGACCTTCGCGTACGAGGGCGTCGTGGCCCACCGCGAGGGCGCGGCCTCGGGCGGCATCTTCTTCCACGACCCCGACGGCACCCGCCTGGAAATCTCGGTCCCCAAGGGCGCGGAGGTGGCTGAAGCCCCCAGCGAAACCGCTCCCACCTGCGGCTTCTTCTAGGAGGACCCACAATGGGCACCCAAACCCCGCACCCCGTACCGGCCGCCTACCACCGAGGCTCCCGAGCAGTCCAGGCTCGCGTAGGCGTACAGGAGCTGGCAGAACACGTGGCCCGCTCCATCACCCCCGGCATCCGCCCCGTCGCCGCCGCCTTCCTGGAGGCCCAGCCGATGCTGATGATCGGCGCGGCGGACCCCGCGGGCCGCGTCTGGGGCAGTCTCCTCACGGGCGCGCCCGGCTTCACCCGTGCCACCGGCCCGCACACCGTCTCCGTCGCCGGCGGCATCCCCGCCGCCGACCCGCTCGCCGACGCGATCACCGCCGCCGGCACGCCCGTCGGCACCCTCGCCCTCGACCCCCGCACCCGCCGCCGCATGCGCCTCAACGGCATCGCCCGGCCCAGCGCTCGCGGCTTCACGATCGAGGCCGAACAGGTCTTCTCCAACTGCCCGAAATACCTCCAGAAGAGGGAGTGGTACGGCTCCGAGGACACCCGCCCCGGGACCGGCACCGTCCGGCACGGCGAGGAGCTCACCCCCGACCAGGTGCGCCGCGTCCGGGCGGCGGACACCTTCTTCGTGGCCACCGTCGCCCCCGACGGTGTCGACACCAGTCACCGCGGCGGCAACCCCGGCTTCGTCCGGGTCGACGCGCCCAGGGAGCTCAGCTGGCGCGACTACCCGGGCAACGCGATGTTCCTGACCCTGGGGAACCTGGAGGAGGACGGCCGCGCGGGCCTGCTCTTCCTCGACTGGGAGACCGGGACGACCCTGCAGCTCAGCGGCCTCGCCCACACCGAGTACGGCCCCGAGGGGCGGGTCACCCGCTTCCGCGTCGAGCGGACGGCCGAGATCCCGGCCGCCAGCCCCCTGCGCTGGTCACCCCCGGAATACTCCCCGGCCAACCCGACCGCGGCCTGACCACGGCCCGACCCCGAACCCACCCGGACGCGGCCCGCGCCGGGACGCCGACACCCCGAGGACCGCCCGTGACCACCACCCCGGCCCCCGACGCCACGCTGCCCACCACCGGAGCCGCACCCGCCTCCGCCCCGAACCCGGCCCCGGCCGCGACCGGAACCAGGCCCGGCCCGCCCCCGCGCCCCCGCCCCCGGATCCTTCTCCTCTCCACCGCCGGGAGCGTCGCCGCGCTTCTCCTCCTGGTCGCCGTCGGCACCGCGCTCGACCAGCCCCTGCTCATCCCGCCGCTTGCCGCGAGCATGGCCCTGGTCGCCGGCGCCCCCGATCTGCCGCTGTCCCAGCCGCGTTCGGTCGTCGGCGGCCAGCTGCTCTCCGCCCTCACCGGCTTCGCCGTCCTGGCCGTGGCCGGCCCCGGCCTCTGGGGCGCCGCCGTCGCGGGCGGCCTGGCCCTGGGCGTGATGATGACGGCCCGCACCCCGCACTCGCCCGCCGCGGCCACCGCCGTGATCGTCGCCCTCCAGTCCCCGCCGTTCTGGTTGTTTCTCGGCCTTCTCGCCCTCGCCTCCGCCCTCCTCGTCGCCGTCGGTCTCGGGGCCGCCCGCGCCACCGGCCGGACGTACCCCGCGTACTGGTTCTAACCTCGGCTCATGAAGCAGGAGTTGAGGGTGGCGGCCTACGCCGTGTGCGTACGGGACGGCGAGCTGCTCCTCGCCCGCTGGGTGGCGAGCGACGGCACCAAGCGGTGGACGCTGCCCGGCGGCGGCATGGACCACGGCGAGGAACCCGTCCAGGCCGTCGTCCGGGAGGTGGAGGAGGAGACGGGCTATCTCACCGAGCCCACCGTCCTCCTCGGCATCGACTCCATCCGCCGCTCCTGGCTGCGCCGCCTCGCGGCCCCCGGCGACTTCCAGGGCCTGCGGATCATCTACGAGGCGCAGGTCACCGGGGGTGAGCTGCGCAACGAGACCGGCGGTTCCACGGATCTCGCCGCCTGGCACCCGCTCGACTCCGTCCCCGATCTGGCCCGCGTGCGGCTCGTCGACATCGGCCTCGATCTGTGGCGCGAGCGGCCCCCGGTCGGCCGCTCCCGGCTGGCCGATCCGTCGAACGACTGAAGATCGGCCGGAAAGGGCTCAACCGGCGCAACCCCGCTCAACCGTCCCGCAGGGCCCGCGGTCCTCCCCGCCGACCGCAGTACACGCACAGCAGACACACAGGGGAGCCCGCATGTCAGCCGTACGCACGACCCGCACCGTCCTCGCCGCCGCCCTGGTCGCGGGGCTCACCGCGACGGCGCTCGCCACCCCCGCCCTCGCCGCCGCACCGGTGGAGCGGGACCACTCGGCCACTCAGCAGGCGCTCCAGGCCGCGGTCGACGCCGGCGTGCCCGGGGTCGTCGCCCAGGCGCGGGACGGGCGGGGCGCTTGGACCGGCACCGCCGGCGAACGCCGGGGGAACGACCGCTTCCGGGTCGGCTCCATCACCAAGACCTTCGTCGCCACCGTCCTCCTCCAGCTCCAGGCGGAGGGCCGGCTCGACCTCGACGACCCGGTCGAGAAGTGGCTGCCCGGTGTCGTCCGGGGCAACGGCCACGACGGCCGGAAGATCACGGTCCGTCAGCTGCTCAACCACACCAGCGGCGTCTACAGCGTCACCTCCGACCCCGGCTTCCAGGAGAAGATCTTCGGCCCCGGCTTCCTGGAGCACCGCTACGACCGCTGGACCCCGCGTCAGCTCGTCGACATCGCCATGACCCACGCGCCGGACTTCGCCCCCGGCACCGACTGGAACTACTCCAACACCAACTACGTCCTCGCCGGGATGGTCGTCGAGAAGGTCACCGGGCGTCCCTACGGCAAGGCGGTCGAGAACCGCATCATCAAGCCGCTCAAGCTCCGCGCCACGAGCGTCCCCGGCACCGACGTGCGGATGCCGAAGCCGAGCTCCCCCGCCTGGTCCACGCTCTCCGTCGACCCGGGCGCGCAGGTCCACGACGTCAGCGAGCTGAGCCCCACCATCGCCTACGCGGCCGGCGAGATGATCTCCGACTCCAACGACCTGCAGACCTTCTACCGCGCCCTGCTCAAGGGCCGGCTGCTCCCGAAGGCCGAGATGAGGGAGATGACCACCACCGTCCCGGTGTCCCCCGAACTCCCCGGCGCGGGGTACGGACTCGGGCTCATGAAGCAGAAGCTCAGCTGCGGCAAGGAGATCTGGGGTCACGGCGGTGGCATCCACGGTTCCTCCTCCGAGGCCCAGGCCACCCGCGACGGCGGGCACTCCCTCGCGATGAACTTCAACGCCGACTGGACGGGCGACGGCAACAGCGTCCTGGAGGCCGAGTTCTGCGGCGTCACCCCGAAGCGCTGACCCGTCACCGCGGCAGGACGACGACATACGCGGCGGGCTGCCGGTCGGGCGAGGCCATCAGGGCCGTACGCACCACGGTGGCCTGCTGGTCCATCGCCTCGCGCAGCTTGCGCGGGGTGAGGTGGACGACCGTGATGCCGAGCCGCTCCAGGTGCTCCCGCTTGCGGGTGTACTCGGACCAGAGCGCGTCCTTGTCCTGCCGCGGCGCCCGGGTGTCCAGCTCGACGGCGACCGCCTGGTCCGGCCAGTAGGCGTCCACCCCGCCCAGGTGCGGGCCGCCCGGCAGCCGCAGGTCCACGTTCCACAGCGGGTCCGGCAGGGCGAACTCCCGCACCATCTCGTACAGCCGCTGCTCGGAGAGCGACCGCCCCTCGGCGAGCAGCGCGTCCACCGCGTCGACCACGTGCGGCCGGGTGAGCAGCCGGGCCCGGCTCAACTCGCGTACCACCGCGCCCGGTTCGCAGTGGCCCCCGCGCACCGCCTCGGTGAGCAGCCGACGTACGGTCTCCGCGTCCGAGAGCCCCGCCACCGCGTCGGCGACGGCCCGGGCGACCGGGGCGACGGGCACGCCCGTCAGCTCCACCGGCTCGGGGGAGTCGGGGGCGCGCACCACCCGCACCCAGCCGGTGGAGCGCAGCCGCCGGGTGCGCGGGACGAGCAGGTCGATCCGGTCCAGGGCGGTGAGCGGGGGAGCGGAGGAGAAGCGGTGCAGGGTCAGCGCGGCGAGTCCGGTGATCATCGCGTCGGGGCCCTGCGGGGGTACGGCCCCGGTCCTGCGGGCGTAGAGGAGCGCCGCGTGGAGCCGGTCCTCGCTGGTGGGCGGTCCCGGCTGGAGCAGGAAGACGCCGGGAAGGAGCTGCTGCCAGCCGCCGGGCCGGCAGCGTGCGGCGACCTCGCCGGCGGGCATGCCCTGGGTCCTCAACTGGTCGGCGGACGCCAGGCGTTGTACCCGCTCGGTGGGGGAGGCGAGGGGGAGGGGGCGGGGGGTGATGGGGGTGTTGTGGTTCATGCCGGGGGTCTTCCGCTCCGGAAGGCTCCCCTAACCCCTGTTACACGTTCGTCGACAATTGGGGACAAGCCTGCCCTAAAGTACGCGCGTTCGAATGCCGATGAGGGGCGCGCCCGGATGCTCCGGAAAGCCCGAAGGGGGCCGCGGGCCGAAGCCCGCGACCCCCTTCGCGAAAAGCGTCAGGCCGCCAGGCGGTCGCAGTCCTGCGCCCGCAGTGCCCGCGCCAGGTCGTCCCGCGACTCCAGGACCAGACGGCGCAGCGCCGGCGCGGCCGACTCGTGCGCCGACAGCCAGGCGTCCGTCGCGGCCAGCGTCGACGGGTCGTCCTGGAGGCCCGGGAACAGGCCCCGGACGATGTCCATGCCGATCTGGATCGACCGCTCGGCCCACAGCCGCTCGATCACCGCGAAGTACTTCTCGGCGTACGGCGCGATCAGTTCACGCTGCGAGGGCTGGACGAAGCCCGCGATGGTCGCCTCGACCAGCGCGTTCGACAGGGTGTCCGACTCGACGACCTGCGCCCAGGCCTGTGCCTTGACGGCGGCCGAGGGCCGCGAGGCCAGCAGGCGGACCTGGTGGCGCTTGCCCGTGGCCGTGTCGTCCCGGGCCAGCTCCTCGCCGATCCGGGTCTCGTCCGCGCGACCGTGCACGGCGAGCGGCGAGAGCAGCGACCAGCGCAGCTCCTGATCGACGTCCAGCCCGTCGATCTTCGCCGTACCGTCGAGCAGCCCTTCCAGGAGCTGGAAGTCGGCGTCGGAGGAGGCCGTCGCGGCGAAGAACCGCGCCCAGGTCAGCTGGTGTTCGCTGCCCGGCTCGGCCACCCGCAGCTCGCGCAGGGCGCCCTCGGCGAGCAGCCGCCCGCCCTCCTCGCGCCACTCGGGGGCCGCGTAGTGGGTGACCGCCGAATCGGCCCAGGCGTGCACCATCTGGAGGACGCCGATGTCGGTCTCGCGGCCCGCGAAGGCGAGGACGACGGAGACGAAGTCCCGGGCGGGCATCAGCCCGTCGCGGGTCAGGTTCCACAGCGCCGACCAGCACAGGGCCCGCGCGAGGGGGTCCGTGATGTCGCCGAGGTGCGTGCGCAGGGTGGCCAGCGAGCCCTCGTCGAAGCGGACCTTGCAGTAGGTGAGGTCGTCGTCGTTGACGAGGACCAGGTCGGGCTTCTCCTCGCCCGCCAGGTCGGCGACGACGGTCCGGGCCCCGGTGATGTCGGCCTCGGCGCGCGCGTACCGGACGAGCTCCCCGCCGGAGAGCCGGTAGAGGCCGACGGCGGCGCGGTGGGGGCGCAGCTCGTCGCCCTCCTGGAGGACGGCGAGTTCGGTGATCCGGCCCTCGGCGTCGTAGGTGACGGCCGGCGTCATGGTGTTCACGCCGGAGGTCTGGAGCCAGGACTTCGCCCAGGACTTCATGTCGCGGCCCGAGGTCTCCTCCAGGATCGCGAGGAGGTCGGCGAGGCGGGTGTTCCCGAAGGCGTGGCGCTTGAAGTAGCGGCGCGCACCTTCGAGGAAGGCGTCCCGGCCCGCGTACGCGACGAGCTGCTTGAGCACCGACGCGCCCTTGGCGTACGTGATGCCGTCGAAGTTGAGCTTGGCGTCCTCCAGGTCACGGATGTCGGCCGTGATCGGGTGGGTGGACGGCAGCTGGTCGGCGCGGTACGCCCAGGCCTTGCGGTTGTTGGCGAAGGTCACCCAGCTGTTGGTGAAGCGGGTCGCCTCGGCGAGCGAGAAGGAGCCCATGAAGTCGGCGAAGGACTCCTTCAGCCACAGGTCGTCCCACCACACCATGGTCACCAGGTCGCCGAACCACATGTGGGCCATCTCGTGCAGGATGACGTTCGCCCGGCGCTCGTACGCCGCCTGCGTCACCTTGCCCCGGTAGATGTACTCCTCGCGGAAGGTCACCATGCCCGGGTTCTCCATCGCGCCGAGGTTGTACTCGGGGACGAAGGCCTGGTCGTACTTCCCGAAGGGGTACGGGTAGTCGAAGTTGTCGTGGAAGAAGTCGAAGCCCTGCTTGGTGATCAGGAAGACGTCGTCCGCGTCGAAGTGCTTCGCGAGCCCCTTGCGGCACATCGCGCCGAGCGGGATCTCCAGCTCGGTCCCGTCGTCCAGCGTCCGCGTGTACGTGTCCGTGACGTAGTGGTACGGCCCCGCCACGACACAGGTGATGTACGAGGAGATCGGCGCCGTCTCCGCGAACCGCCAGACGCCCTCGGCGTCCTGCTCGCCCACGCCGTTCGACCAGACCGTCCAGCCCTCGGGGGCGGTCACCGAGAAGCGGTACGGGGCCTTGAGGTCGGGCTGCTCGAAGTCGGCGTACACCCGTCGGGCGTCGGCCGGCTCGTACTGCGTGTAGAGGTAGACCTCGCCGTCCTCCGGGTCGACGAAGCGGTGCATGCCCTCGCCGGTCCGGCTGTAGGCGCACTGCGCGTCCACCACGAGGACGTTCTCGTCGGCGAGGCCGTCGAGGGCGATCCGGGAGCCGTCGAAGACGACCGCCGGGTCGAGGGACCGCCCGTTGAGGGTGACCGCGGTCACCGACGGGGCGATCAGGTCCACGAACGTGCTCGTGCCCTCGCCGGTGCGGCGGAAGCGGATCGTCGTCTCCGAGCGGAAGGTGCGCACCGCCTCGGCCGAGTCGCCGACCGCCGAGCGCAGGTCGAGGACGACCTCGTACCCGTCGACGGACAGCAGGGCCGCCCGCTCGTGGGCCTCGTCGCGGGACAGATTCTCACCGGGCACGGTCACTCCTTCGTGGCACGTTCGAAACAGCACCGATCTTCCCATGTGCGGCTGTCGGCCGGGACACGGGAATGCCGTCGTGCGTTCGCGGGTTCCTTCCTTTCGGCGTACCGCCTTCTACTTCGCGCCATCTTTTCCGCCGTCTTTCCCCACGGCCGCACCGAGGAGTGACATGTCCGAGAGCAGGACCATCGCCGACTTCTACTTCGACCCGCTGTGCCCCTGGGCCTGGATGACCTCCCGCTGGATGCTGGAGGTGGAGCAGGTCCGCCCGGTCGACGTGCGCTGGAAGGTGATGAGCCTGGCCGTGCTCAACGAGGACCGGCTCGACGAGGTCCCTGCCGAGTACCGGGAGATGCTGGAGACCCAGGCCTGGGGCCCCGTCCGGGTCGTCATCGCCGCCCAGCAGCTGCACGGCGACGAGGTCGTCGGCAAGCTCTACACGGCGCTCGGCACCCGCTTCCACAACAACGGCGAGGGTGCGACCCGCGAGGCGATCGAAGGCGCCCTGGCCGATGTCGGTCTGCCGCAGGACCTGGCCGCGTACGCCGACAAGGACACCTACGACGCCGAGCTGCGCGCCTCCCACACGGAGGGCATCGAGAAGGTCGGCCAGGACGTCGGCACCCCGGTCATCGCGGTCCCGGGCCCGGACGGCGACGAGGTCGCCTTCTTCGGTCCCGTGGTCACCCCGACCCCGCGCGGCGAGGCGGCGGCCCGGCTGTGGGACGGCACGCTGCTCGTGGCGTCGACGCCGGGCTTCTACGAGATCAAGCGCACCCGGACGGCGGAGCCCAGCTTCAAGTAGTCCGTGAGGCCTCCTCCGAGGCATGGAAGAACCCCCGTGATTCACGTCATCACGGGGGTTCTTCTTTCATCCGCCTGCGAGTGAAGGTTGAGAAGACGATCACGAGCAGGACGACGGGGGAGCCCTCTCAGGCCCTGATCAGAAGGAGATCAGCGGTACGGAGGCCTTGGCGGCGTGGTAGCGCTTGCTCACGTCCTGCCAGTCGACGACCTGCCACATGGCCTCGATGAAGTCGACCTTCTGGTTCTTGTACTGCAGGTAGAAGGCGTGCTCCCAGGCGTCGAAGACCAGGACCGGGACCGAGCCCTGGCCGACGTTGCCCTGGTGGTCGTAGACCTGCTCGACGATGAGCCGGCCGCTGATCGGCTCGTACGCGAGGACGCCCCAGCCGGAGCCCTGGGTGGTCGCGGAGGCCTTGGTCAGCTGGGCCTTGAACTTGGCGAAGGAGCCGAAGGACTCGGTGATCGCGTCCGCGAGGTCACCGACGCCGTCGGCGGCCAGCGGTTCGCCGCCGCCCCCGTCCTTCGGGCTGTTCATGTTGTTCCAGTAGATGGAGTGGAGGATGTGGCCGGAGAGGTGGAAGGCCAGGTTCTTCTCCAGGCCGTTGATCGCGCCCCACTGGTCCTTGTCGCGCGCCTCCTCCAGCTGCTCCAGGGTGTCGTTCGCTCCCTTGACGTACGCGGCGTGGTGCTTGTCGTGGTGCAGCTCGATGATCTGCGGATTGATCACCGGTTCCAGCGCCGCGTAGTCGTACGGCAGCTCCGGAAGTGTGTAGATCGCCATTGCCGAGCCCTTCGCCTGACCTCTTATTGCAACCTATATGCAAGTGCAGGCTAGCAGCAGCTGTAAGAGAAGTTGATCAGCCCTTGGTCCTAGGCCGATCGCCCGATCGCGGAGTGCTTCCGCGCGCTCCGCCGAACGGGCCCATCGATGCTGGAGCCGGGACCATCAAGATCCATAACGTGCCGGCATGAGACTCCCCCTGAGACTTCTCGCGGCGACCGCGCTCCTCGCCGTGCTCGGCGCCACCCCCGCCGTCGCCGCCCCCGAGGACTGGCAGCGGGTCGGCACCGACACCCGCAGCGGCATCAGCGGCGTCGCCCACGAGGGAGCGGGCGCGCTGGTCGTCCACGACAACAAGCGGACCGGACAGCAGCGCCTCTCCCGCCTCGCCTACGCGGAGGGTCCCGCCACCGTCACCCCGCTCACCTGGACCGGGGCCGAGCCCATCGACCTGGAGGCCGTCGAGGCCGTCCCCGGCGCACCCGGCGACTACCTGGCCCTCGCCTCCCGCGGCATGGTCTACCGCATCAAGGTCGACGGCGGCACCGCCACCGTCCTCGACCACTCCCCGCTCCCGGGGATCGGCGAGGGCGACGACTTCGAGAGCTTCGCCCTCGTGTCCAGGGACGGGAGGTTCGCCGCGCTCTGGGCGGACCGCGGTGCCGGTACGGACCGGCCCGCCACCCTGTACGCGGCGCCGCTGTCGTTCGCGTCCTGGGGCCAGGTGCTCTTCGGCGCCGTCAGCCGACGGGACTACCGGTCGACGTATCCGACCGACGCCGGGACGCGCCACATCTCCGACATCACGGTGACCGACTCCGGCCGGATCCTGGTCGGTTCGGCGTCGGACGCCGGGGACGACGGCCCGTTCGACTCGGCCGTGAGCGACGCGGGCCGGGTGACCCTCTCGTCCGCCGGCCGGGTACGGATCTCGCTCGACGCGGCACCGAAGGTCCTCGGCACCTTCCCCGGCTACAAGATCGAGGCCGTGGAGTGCCTGCCGGATACGGGCGACGCCCTGCTCGGCACGGACGACGAGAACACCGGCGGGTACGTCCGGACAGCCCCGTACTGCGGAGTCTGACCCCGTACCGACCCCACCCCCTCCGAACACGGCACCGCGCCCCGCCGAGCACGAGCTGCTCGACGGGGCGCGATGTGTGTCGGGAAGGGGAAGGGAGGCTCAGACCTCCTCGGCCACCGGCCCCCGCAGCTTCTGGCGGGCGAAGCCGACGGCGGCGAGCAGGAGCGTCAGACCGCCCGTCCAGTAGAGCTGCACCCGCGTGCCCTCCTCACGGGCCATCAGGACGAAGATCGCCGCCATGCCGGCGAGCGCCACCCAGGTCAGCACCGGGAAGGCCCACATCCGCACGACCAGCTTCTCGGGCGCCTCGCGCTCGGTGCGGCGGCGCAGCACCAGCTGGGAGGCGGCGATGAAGAACCAGACGACCAGGATGATCGCGCCGATCGTGTTGAGCAGCCAGACGAAGATGTCGTCCGGACGCCAGTAGCTGAGCAGCACACAGGCGAAGCCGAAGACGGAGGAGACGAGCACCGCCGGACGCGGGACCCCGCCGAAGGTGCGGCCGAGCGCCTTCGGGCCCTGGCCGCGCGAGACGAGCGAACCGGCCATGCGGGAGGCGCCGTAGATGTTGGCGTTCATCGCCGACAGCAGCGCGACGAGCACGACCACGTTCATGATCTGGCCGGCCGCCGGGATGCCCAGGTGGTCGAGGGTCGCGACGTACGGGCCCTTCTCGACGACCGCCTTGTCGCCCCACGGGACGAGGGTGACGATGACCGCCATCGAGCCGATGTAGAAGAGCGCGATCCGCCACATCGCCGTACGGACCGCCTTGGCGACGCCCTGCACCGGGTGCTCCGACTCGGCCGCCGCGATGGTGACCGTCTCCAGACCGCCGTACGCGAAGACCGAGGCGAGCAGACCCACGATCAGGCCCTCGGAGCCGTGCGGGAAGAAGCCGCCGTCGCCGGTGAGGTTCGCGGTGCCGGGGGCGTCCGTGCCGGGCAGGACGCCGACGATCGCGAGGACGCCGATGCCGAGGAAGAGGACGATCGCGCCGACCTTGAGCGCGGCGAACCAGAACTCGAACTCGCCGAAGTTCTTCACGGCCGCCAGGTTGGTGACGCAGAAGACCAGCATGAAGAGCGCGACCCAGGCCCACTCGGGGCTGTCCGGGAACCAGCCGGTCATGATCTTCGCGGCGCCGATGCCCTCAAGGCCGACGGCGACACAGAGCAGGAACCAGAACGCCCAGCCGGCGGTGAAGCCGGCCCAGGGGCCGAAGGCCCGCTCGGCGTGCACGGAGAACGAGCCGGAGGCCGGGTTCGCCGCGGACATCTCGCCGAGCATCCGCATCACCAGCATCACGAGGATGCCGGAGATCGCGTAGGCGATCACGATCGAGGGCCCGGCGGCGGCGATGCCGGCGCCGGAGCCGACGAAGAGCCCGGCACCGATGACGCCGCCGAGGGCGATCATCGAGAGATGGCGCTGCTTGAGGCCGTGGGTGAGGCCCTCGGCAGGTGCGGTCGCGCCGTCCTTGCGGTCGGCCGGCGCGGGCGCGGTGGTCCGAGACATGGGCGAGCCCTGTTCACTAGCTGAGACGGGGAGGGAGCCCACAGTCTGTGGGGCACCACCGCTCACAGGGAACGCATGTCCGCTATACGGGCACGACCTTCACACAAGGTGAAGATTCAGCTGCGTTTCGTACGGAGCTCCCGGGCCCACGCCACGAGCAGCACCGCCCCGGTCGCCGCCCCCGACCACAGCACCTGCGGCCGGGCCGCGTCATCGGTCAGCATCAGGACCAGCACCGCGCCCATCGCGGCGAGCGCCACCCAGGTCAGCCACGGGAAGCCCCACATCCTCAGCGTCAGCGTCTCCGGCGCCTCCCGCTCGATCCGGCGCCGCAGCCGCAGCTGCGACACCGCGATCAGCGCCCAGACGAAGAGCAGCACCGCGCCGACCGCGTTGAGCATGTACAGGAAGACGGAATCCGGCCACTTCAGATTGAGCAGTACGGAGACGAAGCCGAAGGCCACCGAGGCGAGCACCGCCCGGCGCGGCACCCCTCCGCCGGAGACCCGGAGCAGCCCCTTCGGCGCCTCCCCGCGCTCCGCGAGCGAGAACACCATCCGCGAGGAGCCGTACAGGTTCGCGTTGAGCGCCGAGAGCAGCGCCACGAACACCACCACGTTCATGATCTGGCCCGCCGCCGGCACCCCTATGGAGTCCAGGACCGCGACGTACGGCGACTCGCCCGGCTTCATCGAGGTCCAGGGCAGCAGCGTCACGATGACCAGCATCGAACCCACGTAGAAGAGGAGGATCCGCCAGACCGCGCTGCGCACCGCCCGCGCCACGTTCCGCGCCGGGTCGTCGGACTCGGCCGCCGCGATGGTGACGACCTCCAGACCGCCGAAGGCGAAGACGACCGCGAGGACTCCGGAGATCACTCCCGACCAGCCGTTGGGCAGGAAACCGCCCTGCCCGGTCAGGTTCGCGAGCCCCACCGGATCCGTGTCGGGCAGCCGGCCCGTGATCGCCAGTGTGCCGAGCGCCAGGAAGAGGACGATCGCGCCGACCTTCAGCGCCGCGAACCAGAACTCGAACTCTCCGAAGTTCTTCACCGCCGCGAGGTTGGCGAGGGTGAACACGATCATGAAGATCAGCACCCAGCCCCACTGCGGGACCCCCGGCACCCAGCCGTTCGCGATGCGCGCCGCGCCCGTCGCCTCCACGGCGAGGACGACGACGAGCAGGAACCAGTACAGCCAGCCCACCGAGAATCCGGCCCACCGGCCGAGCGCGCGCTCGGCGTGCACCGAGAAGGCCCCCGAGGCGGGCATCGCCGCCGACATCTCGCCGAGCATCCGCATCACCAGCATCGCGAGCGCCCCGGCGATCAGATACGAGACCACGATGCCGGGCCCGGCGACGGCGATGCCCGCGCCCGAGCCGACGAAGAGTCCGGCGCCGATCACGCCGCCGAGCCCCAGCATCGTCAGATGACGCTGCTTCAGACCGTGGGAGAGGGGCTCCGGTTCGGAGGCGAAGGAGTCGTGCATGTGGGGGCTCGTGCTCTCTGACGGTTTATGGAGACCCCACAGTCTCTCCAGTGAACGACCCCTGGCGCAAAAGGGACCTCCGCGCACGAGTTCCTAGTGACAAGCGTCACGTGGCGAGAGGTGTGATCGGCGGGGTTTGTTCGATCTCCACGAAGCAGTCGACCGTCGCTTTGTCGGCGGCTGACGGTGATCGAGCGTTCACTCCTGGCATACCGTCAAGGCGTCCCACCCACCCTCACCCCCCCGCGGAGTACCGATGAGCACCGCCGCAGCCCCCGTCCGTTCCCTCCGTGCGGGCACCGTCCTCGCCGACCTGCTCCCGGCGAGCCGCACCCGCGACATCGCGCTGGTCGTCGGCGGCGCCGCCCTCACCGGCCTCGCCGCGCAGCTCTCCGTCCCGGTCCCCGGCTCCCCGGTCCCGGTCTCCGGTCAGACCTTCGCCGCCCTGCTCGTCGGCACCGCGCTCGGCGCCCGCCGCGGCTTCCTCGCCCTGGCCCTGTACGCAGTGGCGGGCATGGCGGGCGTGCCGTGGTTCGCGCAGGCCTCCTCCGGTTACGCGATGCCGTCCTTCGGCTACGTCCTCGGCATGCTGCTCGCCTCGACCGTCGTCGGCGCCCTCGCCCGCCGCGGCGCGGACCGCTCGGTGCTCCGCACCGCCGGCGTGATGGTCCTGGGCTCCGCGATCATCTACGCGGTCGGCGTGCCCTACCTGGCGCTCGCGACCGGCATGAGCCTCGGCCAGGCCGTCGCGGCCGGCCTCACCCCGTTCCTCATCGGCGACGCCCTCAAGGCGGCCCTCGCCATGGGCGCCCTGCCGGCCGCCTGGAAGCTGGTCGGCGGCCGCAAGGGCTGAGCCGTCCGCGCGTACGAAGAGGGCCCGTCGTTCCCCGAGGAACGGCGGGCCCTCTCGCGTGGGTGCCCCGGGCGCTAGACGCGCTCGGAGATCTCGGCCGGCTCCTTCGCCGAGGCCTTCGTCACGCGCTCCTTGACCAGCGCGATCGCGATCACCAGCGCGGCCACGAGCAGCGAGAGCACGACCTGCTCACGGGCGCTGCCGCCGTCGTAGAGCATGTAGCCGAGGACGAAGACGATCATGCCGATCGTCGCCCAGGTCAGGTACGGGAAGAGCCACATCTTCACGACGAGCTTCTCCGGCGTCTCGCGCAGGATGATGCCGCGCATCCGCAGCTGGGTCACGCAGATGACCAGCCAGACGAAGAGCGCCACCGCGCCGGAGGAGTTCAGCAGGAACGCGAAGACGGTGTCCGGCCACTTGTAGTTGAAGAAGACCGCGACGAAGCCGAAGACGACCGAGCCGAGGATCGCCGCCGTCGGCACGCCCCGCTTGTTGACCTTGGCGAAGGCCTTGGGCGCGTCACCGCGCCGGCCGAGCGAGAAGGCCATGCGGGAGGCGGTGTAGAGACCCGAGTTCAGGCAGGAGAGCACGGCGGTGAGGACGATCACGTTCATGATCTGACCGGCGTGCGCGATGCCGATGGAGTCGAGGGCGGCGACGTACGAGCCCTTCTCGACGATCGACTTGTCGTTCCACGGCAGCAGCGTCAGGACGACGAAGATCGAGCCCAGGTAGAAGACGCCGATCCGCCAGATCACGCTGTTGGTGGCCTTGGTGACCGCCTTCTGCGGGTCCTCGGACTCACCGGCGGCCAGCGTGACGATCTCGCTGCCCATGAAGGAGAAGACGACCATCAGCACACCGGTGAGGATCGCTCCCGCACCCATCGGGAAGAAGCCCCCGCTGTCGGTGAGATGCGCGAATCCGGCGCCCGGGTTGTCCGAGCCGGGCAGCACGCCGAAGACGGCGAGCATGCCGATGACGACGAAGGCGCCGATGGCGACGACCTTGATGCCGGCGAACCAGAACTCGAACTCGCCGTAGGAGGCGACCGAGCCGAGGTTGGTGGCGGTCAGCACCACCATCACGATGAGCGCCCAGCCCCACTGCGGGACGGCCGGGATCCAGCTCTCCAGGATCTTGGCGCCTGCGGTCGCCTCGACGGCGAGGACGACGACCCAGAAGAACCAGTAGAGCCAGCCGATGCTGAAGCCGGCCCAGCGGCCGAGGGCCCGGTCGGCGTAGGCGGAGAAGGAGCCGGAGGACGGCCGGGCGGCGGCCATCTCGCCGAGCATCCGCATGACGAAGACGACCATGGCGCCGACGAGCGCGTAGGACAGCAGGATCGCGGGACCGGCTGCGGCGATGCCGGAGCCGGAGCCGACGAAGAGACCGGCACCGATGACGCCACCGATGGCGATCATCGACAGGTGGCGGTTCTTGAGACCGGCCTTGAGGCCGTCGGAGGAGTCGGGGGCCCCGAGGGCTCCGGTCTCCTCGCCGTCCTTCGTCAGGGTCGGTTGCGAGTTCATGAACGCTTCCTTGCGTGTGGGGGGCGCTCGGATCGCGAGCCCGAGCATTGAACCCTGTGAACAGGGATGATCGGAAGACCTCATTCCGGATTGTTGTGCGGGCCACGGTGCGAGAGGCGAAGGTCCGTACCAGGTCGGGTGAAGGTCCCGACCCCGCTGCCTGCTACCCGGCTCCCGACATGCCACACTCGGCTTCATGCGCGTCTACATCGGTTCCGACCAC
The DNA here is from genome assembly GCF_036192275.1 of Streptomyces sp. NBC_00250. Lineage (NCBI taxonomy): Bacteria > Bacillati > Actinomycetota > Actinomycetes > Kitasatosporales > Streptomycetaceae > Streptomyces > Streptomyces sp. NBC_00250. The sequence goes on from NZ_CP108088.1 coordinate 6,032,648, forward strand.
GCCGGCTTTGAACTCAAGAACCACCTCGTCGAGTGGCTCACGGCTCACGGCCACGAGCCCGTCGACTGCGGTCCCCACATCTACGACGCCCTGGACGACTACCCGCCGTTCTGCCTGCGTGCCGCCGAGAAGACGGCCGCGGACGCGGACAGCCTGGGCATCGTCATCGGCGGATCGGGCAACGGCGAGCAGATCGCCGCGAACAAGGTGAAGGGGGTGCGCGCCGCCCTCGCCTGGAGCGAGCAGACCGCCGCCCTCGGCCGCGAGCACAACAACGCCAACGTGGTCTCCGTCGGCGGCCGGATGCACACCCGGGAAGAGGCGACCAAGTTCGTCGAGATCTTCCTGAACACCCCGTACTCCGGTGACGAGCGTCACACCCGCCGGATCGACATGCTCACCGCGTACGAGACCACCGGCGAGCTCCCCCCGATCCCGGCCCACCACCCGCAGGAGCCGACCGCCTGATGCCCGAGGGGCACACGATCCACCGACTGGCCGCCGACCACCGGGAACGGTTCGGCGGCCGGTCCGCGCGGGTGACCAGCCCGCAGGGCAAGTTCACGGACTCGGCGGCGCTGCTCGACGGCGCGGTGCTCGACACCACCGAGGCCCACGGCAAGCACCTCTTCCTCGGCTTCGCCGGCATGGGCTGGGTCCACATCCACCTGGGCCTCTTCGGCAAGGTGAACTTCGGCGACGCGCCCGCCCCGCCGCCCACCGACACGGTCCGGCTGCGCCTCGCGAACCAGGAGTCGTACGTCGACCTGCGCGGCCCCACCACGTGCGCCCTGATCACGGACGCCGAGAAGCGGGCGATACACGACCGCCTGGGCCCGGACCCGCTCCGCGCGGACGACGACCCCGACAAGGCCTGGCACCGCGTCTCGAAGTCCCGCACCACCATCGCCGCCCTGCTCATGGACCAGAAGGTCATCGCGGGCGTCGGCAACGTCTACCGCGCCGAGGTCCTCTTCCGGCACGGCATCGACCCCTACCGCGCGGGCAAGGACCTGACGCGCCGCGAATGGGACGCGATCTGGACGGACCTGGTGGCGCTCATGCGCGAGGGCGTCCGTCTGAACCGCATCGACACGGTCCGCCCCGAGCACACCCCCGAGGCGATGGGCCGCCCGCCGCGCGTGGACGACCACGGCGGCGAGGTCTACGTCTACCGCCGCGCCCACCTGCCCTGCCACCTCTGCGCGACGGAGATCCGCACGGCGGACCTGGCAGCCCGAAACCTCTTCTGGTGCCCGGGCTGCCAGACGCGCTAGGGGGCGCGCCCCGCTAGAACCCGTGCGGCAGCCACGGCGCGACCGGCGACCCGAACGCGACGGACGCCTCGGTCAGCGCCCCCTCGCGCAGCTCCCGCACCCGCCCGGCCCCCGCCAGCGACGCCAGCGAGATCCCGCCCAGGTACGCCGCGCCCAACTCCCGTACGGAAAGGGAGAGATCAGCCGCATCGGCCGTCCGGACGCACGTCGCGCCCTTCTGGTCCCCGACCAGCCGCCACCGCCCCTCGTTCCACGGACAGAACGCGTCCTCGACCTCCAACACCACATCCACCGGCGCCTGGTACGTCCGCGCCTCCAGCGCCGCCCCGACCTCCACGAGGCGCAGATGCAGGGCGTCCCGCAGACGCGGCGCGCAGCGCCGGATGTCGCTCACCAGGTGCTGCCAGCCGTCGTCCACCGGCCGGCTGAGGATCCGCACCTCCGAGGTCAGGTCCACCGAGCAGAGGAACCGCCACAGCGCCGCCTCCGCCGCCGGGTCGAGACCGAACAGCCGGTGCACGATCACCGCCCCCGTCGCCCCCTCGAACGACCAGTCGGGCTTGATCGCGTAATGGGCGTAGCCCACGACCTCCCCGTCCCGCTCGGCGAGCACACAGAGCCGCGGCGACGCGCCCTCCCGGTCGCCCGCCGGATCGAGCAGCGCGAGGCGCTCCCAGCCGGGCATCGAGGCGAGCATGCCCGGACGCGTGGGCACGAGGCGCGCGTACACGGCCTCGCACGCCGCCGAGGACTCGGTGGGATCGGCCAGCCGGAGCCGCACCTCGTCCGTGCCCTCCGGCACCGTGAGCCGCACCCGCGTGGTGTCGATCGTCGTCCGCGCCGTGTACGCGGTGACGCCGTACCCGAACCGCCCGTAGATCTCCGGCTCCGAGGCCGTGAGCACCGCGATCGACTCGCCGGCGGCCCGCAGGTCGTCCAGCTGCCGTCGCATCATCGACGTCAGGATCCCGCGCCGCCGGTGCGTACCGGCCACGCTCACCATCGTCACGCCGGCGGCCGGGACCGACGCCCCGCCCGGCACCGTGAGCCGGAACGTGAACGCCCCCGCCGTGCCGACGCACAGGTCACCGTCCCAAACCCCCAGAGAACGGTCGAACTCGGTCAGATCACGCCACAGCGTCCGCTCCTCCGGGGCCTCCGCCACACCCCCGAAGGCCAGCTCCAGGACCTCGTACCAGCGGTCCCACTCCGTCGGGTCGAGAACCCGCAGTTCAGTAGTCATATGCCATCGATATCAGCGGCGCCCGCCCGGGGCGACCCGATTTCGCGCACATTGTCACCGGGGTACCCCTGCGCGATGTCGGACGGGATGGATAGGGTCCAGGCCAATGGGACACCGCGCAGGAGTGAACACGTACGCGGCCCGCATGCGCAGACGCGCCCGCCGGGCCCGCATCGCGCTGCGCAAGTCCGGCGTCGACTACTTCCGCGGGGACGGCTCCGACTGGCTCGCCTTCGCCGGACTCCTGCTGATGATTCCGGCCATCGCCGTCGGAACCCTCCTCGACCCGGTCTGGTGCGCACCCGCCGCACTGGTCCTGCCCATCGTGGCCGGCGGCCTGCTGCTGCGCCCCGCGAGCCTGCTCGGCCTGTACGCGGCCGCCGCGGGCGCCCTCATCGTCGAGTCCGTCGTCCTCGGCCCGTACACCCAGGGCCCCGCACGGGTGACCCCCGGCACCGTCCTGGTCGTCGCCGCCTGCGGCCTCTTCGGGCTGCTCATCGCCCAGTTCCGGGCCCGCGTCGGGGTGCCCTGGCGGCGCGGCGGCACCATGCTCTTCGACCTGCGCGAACGCATCCGCGTCCAGAGCGCCCTGCCCCGGCTCCCGCAGGGCTGGCACCGCGAGATGGCACTGCGCCCGGCCGGCGGCCAGTCCTTCTCCGGCGACTTCGTCGTCGCCGCCCGCACCCACGGCGGCCGCACCCTGGAGGTCGTCCTCACCGACGTCTCCGGCAAGGGCATGGACGCGGCCTCCCGCTCCCTGCTGCTCTCCGGCGCCTTCGGCGGCCTCCTCGGCTCGCTCCCGCCGGACGGCTTCCTGCCCGCCGCCAACGGCTATCTGCTGCGCCAGAACTGGGACGAGGGCTTCGCCACCTCCATCCACCTCGTCCTCGACCTGGAGTCCGGCGACTACGAACTCTTCTCCGCCGGCCACCTGCCCGCCCTGCAGCTCCACGCGGGCAACGGACGCTGGGAGGAGAAGGCCGCCGACGGACCCCTGCTCGGCGTCTACGACGGCGCCGAGTTCCACCCGGTCAAGGGCTCGCTGCGCCCCGGCGACGTCCTCATGCTCTTCACCGACGGCCTCGTCGAGGCCGCCGACCGGGACATCGCCGAGGGCATCGACCGCCTCACCGGCGAGGCCGACCGCTGCGTCGCCGAGGGCTTCGACGGCGTCGCCTGGCACCTGATCGAGGCCGTCGCCAAGGACGTCAACGACGACCGGGCCCTGCTGCTCATCTCCCGCCGCGCCTGAACCCGCGCATCAAGCGTCGCCGGGACGATTCGTCACCAGGCAGCGGGGGCAGGGGGGTTGGTGGCACGATGGAGACAGCGGGGGGTGTTCCGGGACACGGACTCCCTGGTGGGCAAGGTGGGACCGACCGAGGGTGTGATCAGTTGTGGCCATTTCACTGTCTGTGGTGTTGCTGTTGGCAATCATCCTGGTGGTGCTGATCCGTGGGGGGAGCCTCAAGGGCGGCCCGGCCGTGGTCGCGGTGCTCTTCGGCTTCTTCCTCGCCTCGACCGGCATGGCCGACGACATCCAGCGCTTCCTCGACTCGATAACGCAGACGGTCGCCTCCATAAAGTTCTGAGCGGGCGTGCCGCGCGTACGACGAAGGGCCCCCGCCGAGACCGGCGGGGGCCCTTCGCGCGAGACCGGTCGACTCAGAACAGCCGCGTCCCGGCCGGCACCGCGCCCTGGACGGCCTGGGCGGCGCCCGGAGCCCTGTCCTCGCCCACCGGACGCAGCGCGAGCGCGCCCTGCCGGTCAGCGGTGACCAGGTCGATCCGCTCGTCCGCGGTCAGATCCCCGACGGCGACCAGCGACGGCGCCTGCCGGACGCCGAAGCCCGAGGCGGCGACCGTCACCGGTGCGACCAGCTGCTGCGGAGCGTCCGTGCCGTAGTCGACGCCGAAGTACTCCAGCGTGCCGCTACGGGTGTCACGCGCCCAGAACGCCCCCAGGAGGGCGTTCGGGGTGGTGTCCGAGGCGACGAGCTCCTTCGTGCCCCAGCCGCTCGCGGCGAGGACCGTCGGCTCGGCGACGTGGATGCCCTGCCAGCTGGAGTACACGGTGAAGTAGAGCAACTGGCCGTTCTTCACGGCGACCAGGCCCGGAGAGCCGTAGTCCTGGCGGCTGATCGCGAACCGGGTGACACCGGACCAGTCGAAGCCGGTGATCTCCACCGGCTCCCCGAAACGGCCCTCGCCGTCACCCGGGTACGCGAACAGCTTCCCGTCCCGCAGCGCCACGAGGTCGTTGCGGACGTCGTTCGCCTCCTGCGGCCCGTACCGGTTGACCAGCCAACCGGCCCGCGCCACCCGGGTGTTCGCCCAGTCCCGGGTGTCGGCCACGGCCGGAGCCGCGAAACCGCCGCCCTCCCGGCCCGCGAGCAGCGTCAGCCGGCCCGCCGCGTCGACGCCGAGCAGATCGGGGCGGCCGTCACTGTCGTAGTCGCCGAACGGCTCGATGAACGGGCGGGTGACCCAGTAGTCGGCGTTGGCGGTGTCCGAGAGGTTGCCCGCCCGGTCGAAGGCCCGCACCCAGACGCTGGCCGGCCCGGCCCGCTCCGGAGTGACGAAGGTCGTCGTGACGGCGGCACCGTCCGCGCCGACCGGGACGCGGCGGTCGCCCTCGCAGGAGAACGTGCCCGTGTCGGCCAGCGGGTCGAGGCAGAAGTACGCGGCCTCCGTCCCGGCCGGCAGGCTGATGCGCACCGTCCGCACGGTGCCGGAAGGCGCCCCGTTCGGGTACGACGCGGCGTCCAGGAACTCGACCGTGGGAGTGGCGGGCCGGGTCTGGTCGGTACCGAAGCCGCAGGGCGCGGTCCACGCGGAGGCGCCGTCCGTGCTCTCGATCCGGGCCTGCCACCAGTACGGGCCCTCCGCCGGAATGTGCCCCTTGGGAACCACCAGTGTGGCCACCGATCCGGGCGATGCGGAGACGGCGATGTCGGCGACGGGAGTCTCCGAGGCGCCCTCCTTCCACACCCGGAACCGGGCGTCCAGGGAACTGCTGGGGTTCTCGCCCTCGACCCGCACGGACAGGCTGACGTCGGTGTTCCCCACCCAGGGCAGCTCGCCGCCCGTCACGCACCCGCCCGGCCACGCCGTGGGCTCGGTCGCCGTGTACGGGTACTCGGCGGCGTGCGCGGTTCCCCCGCCGAGCAGCCCGGCCGCACAGGCCAGCGCCAGCGCGGCCACCACGGCAGGTCTTCTCTTCTTCTCCATGTGTTCCCCTCCCCGGATCCGTTGATCAACGGCGGGAACGTAACCGCAGGCAGGGCGGGCGCGCGAGGAAATTCCGGCGAAACAGAGGGGTCCGCGCCAGACATGGCCGGGAAACGACCACGGCCCGGTCCGCGAGAAGCGGACCGGGCCGTGGGCCTGTTGGAGCGGGTGACGGGAATCGAACCCGCGTAGCTAGTTTGGAAGACTAGTGCTCTACCATTGAGCTACACCCGCACAGCATCGCGCCGCAGGTCACGAGGACCGCGGCACGAAGAGCATGGTAGCGGTTCCGGGGCCGTTCGCGCACACCCCGAAATCAGGGGGCGCCGGACAGTCCCCGTCCATGTACCCTACGTGTCGCACCGACGGGGTGTGGCGCAGCTTGGTAGCGCGTCCGCTTTGGGAGCGGAAGGCCGTGGGTTCAAATCCCGCCACCCCGACCATGACGATCACGCGGCCACGTCGCGCGCTCTTGATCACGTTGTGGGCGTCATCCCGCTAGCGGTTACTATGCAAGCTGCGTGCCCGTGTGTCTTTCTGACCGGGCCGACCCGCCGGAACCGCCACACAGCGGCGACGGTGGATTCCAGGAATCAGCCACAAGGAGACCGAACCGTGAAGAGCGCCGTGGAGACCCTGAACCCGACCCGGGTTCGGCTCACTGTCGAGGTGCCCTTCGAGGAGCTCAAGGACAGCCTCGACGCGGCGTACAAGAAGATCAACCAGCAGGTCACGGTCAAGGGCTTCCGTAAGGGCAAGATCCCTGCTCGCGTGATCGACCAGCGGTTCGGCCGCGGCGCCGTGCTGGAAGAGGCCGTCAACGACGCGCTCCCGAAGTTCTACACCGCGGCCGTCAACGAGGCCGACGTGAACCCGCTCGGCCAGCCCGAGGTCGACATCACCGAGCTGAAGGACGGCGAGCTGCTGGCCTTCACCGCCGAGGTCGACATCCGCCCGACGCTCGAGATCCCGGACTACTCCGGCATCGAGGTCACCGTCGACGCGGTCGAGGTCACCGACGAGGACGTCGAGAAGTCCGTGGAGCAGCTCCGCGAGCGCTTCGCCTCGACCTCCGCGGTCGAGCGTGCCGCCCAGGACGGCGACGTCGTCACCATCGACCTCGAGGCCAAGGTCGACGGCGAGGTCCTGCCCGACGGTGTCGCGAGCGACGTCTCGTACACCATCGGTTCGGGCGAGCTGCTCGACGGCATCGACGAGGCCGTCAAGGGCCTGGAGGCCGGTGGCGAGGCCACCTTCACCTCGCAGCTGAAGGGCGGCTCCGCCGAGGGCAAGGACGCGGAGGTCGCCGTCAAGGTCACCACCGTCTCCGCCCGTGAGCTCCCCGAGCTCGACGACGAGTTCGCGCAGATGGCGTCGGAGTTCGACACCCTCGACGAGCTCAAGGCCGACAGCCGCAAGCGCCTCGAGAACATGAAGCAGTTCGACCAGGCCACCCAGGCCCAGGAGCGCGTCCTCGACGAGCTCCTCAAGCTGGTCGAGGTCCCGATGCCCGAGAAGCTTCTCGAGGACGAGATCAACACCCGCAAGCACAACCTGGAGCACCACCAGCTCGGCCAGATGGGCCTCGACCTCGCGAAGTACCTGGAGATCCAGGGCAAGACCGAGGAAGAGTTCCTGGCCGAGACCAAGGAGCAGGCCGAGAAGGGCATCAAGACGCAGTTCATCCTCGATGAGCTCGTCAACAAGGAGAAGCTCGACGTCTCCCGCGAGGAGCTCACCGAGCACCTGTTCCGCCGTGCCGCCTCCTCCGGCATGAGCCCCGACCAGTTCGCCCAGGCCGTGGCCGAGGGTGGCCAGGTTCCGATGCTCGTCGGCGAGGTCGCCCGCGGCAAGGCCCTCGCGGTCGTCGTCGAGGCCGCCAAGGTCCTCGACACCAACGGTGAGGTCGTCGACCTCTCCGACGACGAGGACGAGGTCGAGACCGCCGCCGAGGCCGTCGAGGCCGTCACCGGCGAGGCCGAGGTCTCCGAGGACAAGTAAGGGGCCCTCCGCCCCGCGCGGACCCCGCTCCACGGGCCCGTACGCACTCCAGTGCGTACGGGCCCGTGGACGTACGAGGACCCGGTTACGCGCCCCCAACTACCTTGCGCTCCCAGCGAACAGTTCGGGAACCGGGATGGCGTTGTCCTACCTGCGCGTTAGGGTCCATGAAGAGAGGGCAGTGCCCTCGGAACGAGACGCTGAGACGGCCCTGGCCGTCGGAGACGAGCAGGTGGATACGTGACGAATCTGAAGCCTTACGCCGCGGGTGAGCCGTCCATCGGTGGCGGCCTCGGCGACCATGTCTACAACCGGCTGCTCGGCGAGCGGATCATCTTCCTCGGCCAGCAGGTCGACGACGAGATCGCCAACAAGATCACCGCCCAGATGCTCCTCCTGGCCGCCGAGCCGGAGAAGGACATCTTCCTGTACATCAACAGCCCCGGCGGCTCGGTGACGGCGGGCATGGCGGTCTACGACACCATGCAGTTCATCCCGAACGACGTCGTCACCATCGGTATGGGCATGGCGGCCTCGATGGGCCAGTTCCTGCTCACCGCCGGCACCCCCGGCAAGCGCTTCGCGCTGCCGAACACCGACATCCTGATGCACCAGGGCTCCGCCGGCATCGGCGGCACCGCCTCCGACATCAAGATCCAGGCCGAGTACCTTCTTCGCACGAAGAAGCGCATGGCCGAAATCACCTCGCACCACTCCGGCCAGACCGTCGAGACGATCATCCGCGACGGCGACCGCGACCGCTGGTTCACCGCGGACGAGGCCAAGGACTACGGCCTCATCGACGACATCATCACCCACGCCGCGGGCGTTCCCGGCGGCGGCGGCACGGGCGCCTGAGCCCGGCAGACCGCTGAAGATCCCCAGCCCCCGCCGAACGCCACCAGGACGGTGAACACCCAGATGCAGAACAACCTCTCCGCGAGCGGCCTCTACACCGGCGCGCCGATGGACAACCGCTACGTCGTGCCGCGCTTCGTCGAGCGCACCTCGCAGGGCATCCGCGAGTACGACCCGTACGCGAAGCTCTTCGAGGAGCGCGTGATCTTCCTCGGCGTGCAGATCGACGACGCCTCGGCCAACGACGTCATGGCGCAGCTGCTGTGCCTGGAGTCGATGGACCCGGACCGTGACATCTCCATCTACATCAACAGCCCCGGTGGCTCCTTCACCGCGCTGACGGCGATCTACGACACCATGCAGTTCGTGAAGCCGGACATCCAGACGGTCTGCATGGGCCAGGCGGCCTCCGCCGCGGCCGTGCTGCTCGCCGCCGGTACGCCCGGCAAGCGGATGGCCCTGCCGAACGCCCGCGTGCTGATCCACCAGCCGTCCGGCGGCACCGGCCGTGAGCAGCTCTCCGACCTGGAGATCGCGGCCCGCGAGATCCTGCGTATGCGCAGCCAGCTCGAGGAGATGCTGGCCAAGCACTCCTCGACGCCGATCGAGAAGATCCGCGACGACATCGAGCGTGACAAGATCCTCACGGCCGAGGACGCCCTGGCGTACGGCCTGGTCGATCAGATCGTCTCGACCCGTAAGAGCACGGCCTCCGCGGAGCGCTGACGCCCGACCTTCCCGTGGCACGGTACGCATGGCCGAATCCCGACCATGTGAACCGTGCCAAGGGGGGCCCGAACGGGGGGCCCGGCAAGGTACCGTCGAATATGAGGCACCAGGAGTCGCTGAACCAAGCGCTCCCAGGCGAAGGGGAAGCACCTCGTGGCACGCATCGGTGATGGCGGCGACCTGCTCAAGTGCTCGTTCTGCGGAAAGAGCCAGAAGCAGGTGAAGAAGCTCATCGCAGGACCCGGTGTGTACATCTGCGACGAGTGCATCGACCTCTGCAACGAGATCATCGAGGAAGAACTCGCGGAGACGAGCGAGGTGCGCTGGGAGGAACTCCCCAAGCCCCGCGAGATCTACGAGTTCCTCGAGGGATACGTCGTAGGTCAGGAGCCCGCGAAGAAGGCCCTCTCGGTCGCGGTGTACAACCACTACAAGCGCGTCCAGGCCGGCGAGAACGGCGGCGGGGCGGGGCGTGACGACGCCATCGAGCTGGCGAAGTCCAACATTCTGCTGCTGGGCCCCACGGGCTCCGGCAAGACGCTCCTGGCCCAGACGCTGGCGCGCATGCTCAACGTTCCGTTCGCCATCGCCGACGCGACGGCGCTGACGGAGGCCGGCTATGTCGGCGAGGACGTCGAGAACATCCTGCTGAAGCTGATCCAGGCGGCCGACTACGACGTCAAGAAGGCCGAGACCGGGATCATCTACATCGACGAGATCGACAAGGTCGCCCGTAAGAGCGAAAACCCGTCGATCACCCGCGATGTCTCCGGCGAGGGCGTGCAGCAGGCCCTCCTGAAGATCCTGGAGGGCACCACCGCCTCCGTGCCGCCGCAGGGCGGCCGGAAGCACCCGCACCAGGAGTTCATCCAGATCGACACGACGAACGTGCTCTTCATCGTGGGCGGCGCCTTCGCCGGCCTGGAGAAGATCATCGAGTCGCGGGCGGGCGCCAAGGGCATCGGCTTCGGGGCGACCATCCGCTCCAAGCGCGAGATCGAGGCGAGCGACCAGTTCCAGGAGGTCATGCCGGAGGACCTGGTGAAGTTCGGGATGATCCCCGAGTTCATCGGCCGTCTCCCCGTCCTCACCTCCGTCCACAACCTGGACCGCGAGGCGCTCCTCCAGATCCTGGTCGAGCCGCGGAACGCACTGGTGAAGCAGTACCAGCGCCTCTTCGAACTCGACGGTGTGGAACTGGACTTCGACCGCCCGGCCCTGGAGGCCATCGCCGACCAGGCGATCCTGCGCGGCACCGGCGCGCGTGGCCTGCGGGCCATCATGGAGGAGGTCCTCCAGTCGGTGATGTACGAGGTCCCGTCCCGCAAGGACGTGGCCCGCGTCGTCATCACGGCGGACGTCGTCCGCAACAACGTCAACCCGACGCTGGTCCCGCGGATCGTGAAGAACGACGGCAGGCACGAGAAGTCGGCCTGAGCCGTACGGACATGGAAGGGGCGCCCCGCCGGTCGGCGGGGCGCCCCTTCTCCGTGTGCGTGCCGTGGATCAGAGCTTGACGCGGATCTCCTTGCGGAGCTTGGCGGTGATGGCGGCCGCCTCCTCGCCGGTACCGGCCTTGCCGGCGAGCAGCGAGGCCACGTCGATCGGGACGACGAAGCCCACCGTGCTGTGGTCGGCCCAGATGCACATGGTGATGCTCATCGCGGGGGTTCCCTCGGTGGCGTCGGCCTCGGCCTTGCTCTGCTGGCACTTGAGGACCGCGCCGTCGGCCTCCGCGGGCGTGTACGCCTCGGGGCTGCCGACGAGCTGCGGCTCGTCCTTCTTGCCCGCGTCCTTGTCGGCCTCGGCCTTGATGCTGGCGAAGATGGTGTCGACGACCTTTTCCGGGTCGTCGATCTCGCCGTAGAGCCCGCTGAAGGAGAGAGCCTTGCCCGCCAGGGGGTTGCTCTTGTCCTCCACCTTGTAACTGGCGTCGACCTGAGTGGCGTTCTTGACGCCGCTCTTCTCCGCCTGCTCCAGGAACTTCTTCCCGTCGGAGTCCTTCTCCTTGGCGTCCTTCTTGTACTCGGTGAGTACCGTGTCCGGGGTGGTCAGCTTGTGCGGACCGTCGTCCGCGACCGACGCGCCGCCCCCGCCCAGAACGAAGTACGCGCCCACGCCGAGCGCCGCGACCACCGCGACCGCGCCGATGATGAGGCCGGTCTTGGACTTCTTCGGGGCCGGCGGGTGCGGTACGTAGCCGCCGGGGCCCTGGGGGGCGCCGTACTGGGGCTGCTGGCCGTAGGGGCCGGGCTGCTGGCCCTGCTGCGGGTAGCCGTACGGCTGCTGCTGCGGCGGGACGCCCTGCGGGGCCTGCTGGGGGTAACCGTAACCGGGCTGGGGGGCCTGCGGCTGGCCGTACGGGCCCGGCTGCTGCGGCTGCTGGCCGTACGGGCCCGGCTGCTGGCCGTAGGGCCCGGGCTGCTGCGGCTGCTGGCCGTACGGGCCCGGCTGGTTGTAGCTCATCGACAGGTTCCCCTCACAGGATGTTTATGCCTACCGAACATCCTGGCGGAACCGTCGGCGCGGAAGTGCGGCGGGGGCCACACCGTTACCGAACCAAAGCGTTTCAGGACAGGGCGAGGACACCCCTAAACTGGCCCCGTGACCGAGAACACTCAGCAGCAGACAGCGCCCACCACCGAACTGCCGACCACCTATGCGCCGGCCGAGGTAGAGGGGGAGCTGTACGAGCGCTGGGTAGACCGGGGGTACTTCACCGCTGACGCGAACAGCGACAAGCCGCCGTACACCATCGTCATCCCGCCGCCGAACGTCACGGGCGCCCTCCACCTGGGCCACGCCTTCCAGGTGACGCTCATGGACGCACTGACCCGCCGCAAGCGCATGCAGGGCTTCGAGACGCTTTGGCTGCCGGGCATGGACCACGCGGGCATCGCGACCCAGAACAAGGTCGAGCAGCAGCTCGCCGAGGAGGGCAAGTCCCGCCACGACCTGGGCCGTGACGAGTTCGTCGAGCGCGTCTGGCAGTGGAAGGACGAGTACGGCGGCCGGATCCTCGGCCAGCTGCGCCGCCTCGGTGCCGGTCTCGACTGGTCGCGCGAGCGCTTCACCATGGACGAGGGCCTCTCCAAGGCCGTCCAGAAGATCTTCAAGGACCTCTACGAGGACGAGCTGATCTACCGCGCCGAGCGCATCATCAACTGGTGCCCGCGCTGTCTGACCGCCATCTCCGACATCGAGGTCGAGTACCAGGACGACGCCGGCGAGCTGGTCTCCATCCGGTACGGCGAGGGCGAGGACTCGCTGGTCGTCGCCACGACCCGCGCCGAGACGATGCTCGGTGACACGGCCGTCGCCGTCCACCCCGAGGACGAGCGGTACAAGCACCTGGTCGGCAAGCAGATCAAGCTGCCGCTGACCGACCGTACGATCCCCGTCGTCGCCGACGAGCACGTCGACCCGGAGTTCGGCACCGGCGCCGTCAAGGTGACCCCGGCGCACGACCCGAACGACTTCGAGATCGGCCGCCGCCACGACCTGCCCTCGCTCACCGTCATGGACGAGCACGGCGTCATCACCGTCCACGGCCCGTTCCTCGGCCTGGACCGCTTCGAGGCCCGTTCGACGATCGTCGGCGCGCTGAAGGAGCAGGGCCGGATCGTCGCCGAGAAGCGCCCGTACATGCACTCCGTCGGCCACTGCTCGCGCTGCAAGACGACCGTCGAGCCGCGGCTCTCGATGCAGTGGTGGGTCAAGGTCGGCCCGCTGGCGCAGGCGGCCGGCGACGCCGTCCGCGACGGCTCCGTCGAGATCCACCCGAAGGAGCTCTCCAGGCGCTACTTCGACTGGGTCGACAACATGCACGACTGGTGCATCTCGCGCCAGCTGTGGTGGGGCCACCGCATCCCGATCTGGTACGGCCCCGAGGGCCAGGTCGTCTGCGTCGGACCCGACGAGGAGGCGCCCGGCACCGAGGCCGAGGGCTGGACCCAGGACCCCGACGTCCTGGACACCTGGTTCTCCTCCGGTCTGTGGCCGTTCTCCACGCTCGGCTGGCCGGAGAAGACCCCGGACCTGGCGAAGTTCTACTCGACCGACGTCCTGCTCACCGGCCACGACATCATCTTCTTCTGGGTCGCCCGGATGATGATGTTCGGTCTGTACGCGATGGACGGCGAGGTCCCCTTCAAGACCGTCGCCCTCACCGGCCTCGTCCGCGACGAGTTCGGCAAGAAGATGTCGAAGTCCAACCCGAACGCGGTCGACCCGCTGGACTGGATGGACGCGTACGGCTCCGACGCCGTCCGCTTCACCCTGGCCAAGGGCGCCAACCCGGGCGCCGACGTCCCGATCGGCGAGGACTGGGTCCAGGCGTCCCGGAACTTCGCCAACAAGATCTGGAACGCGACCCGTTTCGCGATGATGAACGGCGCCACGATCGAGGGCCCGCTGCCGGACGCCTCCGAGATGTCCGCCACGGACCGCTGGATCCTGTCCCGCCTCAACGAGACGGTCGCGCAGGTCGACGCGTACTACGAGGACTTCCAGTTCGCCAAGCTCAGCGAGTCGCTCTACCACTTCGCGTGGGACGAGGTCTTCGCCTGGTACGTCGAGCTGTCGAAGACCACGTTCTTCGCGGGCGGCGAGGGCGCCAAGGTCTCCGGCCGGGTCCTCGGCGAGGTCCTCGACGTCATGCTCCGGCTGCTGCACCCGATCGTCCCGTTCGTCACCGACACCCTGTGGACCACCCTCACCGGCGGTGAGTCCCTGGTGATCGCCGACTGGCCGAAGGACAGCGGCTTCCGCGACAAGGCCGCGGAGCAGGAGATCGAGCTGGTCCAGCGGGTCGTCACCGAGGTCCGCCGCTTCCGCAAGGAGCAGGGCCTGCAGGACGCCCAGAAGGTCCCGGCCCGCCTCACCGTCGACGGCACCCCGCTCGTCGCCCACGAGGCCGCCATCCGCCAGGTCCTGCGCCTCCAGCCGGAGGGCGAGGGCTTCTCCGCCACCGCCTCCCTGCCGGTCGCCGGTGCCACGGTCGCGCTCGACCTGTCGGGCACGATCGACGTGGTCGCGGAGCGCAAGCGCCTCGCGAAGGACCTCGCGGCCGCGGAGAAGGAGAAGGCCCAGGCGAACGGGAAGCTCGGCAACGAGGCGTTCCTGGCCAAGGCCCCGGACAACGTGGTCGACAAGATCCGCGGTCGCCTCGCCAAGGCGGACGAGGACATCGCCCGCATCGAGGCCCAGCTGGCGAGCCTGCCGCAGGCCTAGTACGGCATGACGAAGGGGCCCGGAACCGTGTCACGGTTCCGGGCCCCTTCGCGTACTCGCTTTTCAAGTAGGAATAGGGACGAAGTGCCCGATGTCACATCAGACGGGACTTCAGGTCCACGACGTCGGGACGAAAGACCTTGGATGATGGAAGGCATGCTCCGCCTCCCCACCGTCCCCGCGCTGCGCCGTTGCGTGGACCGGTGGGCGGTCTCGCCCCGCGCCCTCGACGTCGTCGCCGCGCTCAGCGCCTTCGGCCTCATGGTGCTGGACGTGCCGGGGCTCGCCCGCGCCGACAACTCCCTGACCGGGGTCACCGCGACCCTGGTCCTCGCGGCCGGGGCCGCCACCCTGGCGCTCCGGCGCCGGCTGCCCTGGGTGCCGTACGTGGTGGCGCTCGGCCTGATGGGCTGGCTGCACGAACTGACCATGATCCAGTTCGCGCTGTACTCGATCGGCCGGTACCGGGGGCGGCGCGCCGCCGTCGTCGCCACCCTGCTGTACGTCGGTGTCGCCTACGCCCTCTTCCAGACGCCCGGCTGGCCGGCCAGACACGGCGACACCCTGAGCGACTTCCTGAGCCTGGTCGTCCCGATCGGTGTCCTCGCGGCGGGCGTCGGCATCGCCGCGTACCGGCAGGACCTCGTCCGCGCCCTGGAGGTCCAGCGGCGCGAGGCCGTCGCCCGGGAGGCCGTCCAGGAGGAGCGGATCTCCGTCGGCCGGGACGTCCACGACCTGGTCGGCCGCGAGCTGACGGTCCTCGCGGTGCGGGCCGAGGTCCTCGCCGTACGGGCCAGGGGAGAGGCCCACCAGAAGGACTTCGAGGAGCTCGCGGACACCGCCCGGCGCGCCCACCTCATGCTCAACGAGACGATCGTGCGCCGCGCCGACCGGGACGCGGCCACCCCCGGCCTCGAAGGGCTCTCCGCGCTCGCCGGGGAGAGCGAGCGGATGGGCGGCGCCGTCGAGCTGACGGTCGCCGAGGAGGCGAAGGCGCTGTCGCCGCTGCGGCAGGCGGCCGTCCACCGGGTCGTCCAGGAGTGCCTGACGAACGCCGCCAAGCACGCGCCCGGGCTGCCCGTGACCGTCGTGATCACGCTGGAGGGCCCCGACCTGCGCATCGAGGTGCGCAACCCGCTGCCGAAGACCCCGCCGGACCCGGCCCCCGTCTCGACCGGCACCGGCCTGCTCTCGATGGAGGAGCGGGTCACCAGCATGGGCGGCACGCTGAGGGCCCGCCGGGAGGACGACGGCTACCAGGTGACGGCGCTGCTCCCGACGGGCCTGCAGCGCTAGGTGCGGCCCGGTACCGGCCGGCGCCGACGGCGTGCCGTGCCGCCCGGTGCCGACAGGCCCCGGTGCCGACAGGCGCCGACGGCCCCCGCCACCCGCTGAGACGCGGTCAGCGCACCGTCTCCGCCTTCCCCATCACCCGCTGCAGCCCGTCGAAGTCCTCCACGCACCGCCCCGACCCCAGCGCCACACAGTCCAGCGGCCGGTCCGCGACGAAGACCGGGATGCCGGTCGCCGAGGCCATCCGCAGATCGAGGCCCGGCAGCAGCGCCCCGCCGCCGGTCAGCACGATGCCGTGCTCCATGACGTCGCCGGACAGCTCCGGCGGGCACTCCTCCAACGTCACCCGTACCGCCGAGATGATCGCCTCCACCGGCTCGTCGAGCGCCGTCCGCACCTCCGGCACCGTCAGTTCCACCGTCCGGGGCAGTCCGCTGACCTTCTCCCGGCCGCGCACGGTGAAGGTCCGCGCCTCCCGCTCCTCCTCGCCCGGCACCGGCCAGGCCGTGCCGATCGCGACCTTCACGTCCTCGGCGGTCCGCTCGCCGATGAGCAGCGAGTGCTCCTTGCGGACGTAGTCGGTGACGGCCGCGTCGAGGCGGTCGCCGCCCACCCGCAGCGACTGGGCCGTGACGATCCCTCCGAGCGAGATCACCGCCACCTCGGTCGTACCGCCGCCGATGTCGACGACCATCGAGCCGCGCGGGGAGGAGACGGGCAGCCCGGCGCCTATCGCCGCCGCCATCGGCTCCTCGATCAGATGGACCGCCCGCGCGCCCGCCGAGAGCGAGGCGTGCACGATCGCCCGCCGTTCGACCTGGGTGACCCCGCTCGGCACGCACACCACCATGCGGGTACGGGGCCGGCGGCGGCCCGGGACGGCCTTGCGCACGAAGTGCCGGATCATCTCCTCGGCCGCCTCGTAGTCGCTGATCACGCCGCCCCTGAGCGGGCGGATCGCGGTGATCGAGCCCGGCGTACGCCCGATGGTCTCCTTCGCCTCCGTGCCGACCGCGAGCGCCTGCCGCGAGCCGTCCTGAACCGCCACCACCGACGGTTCGTTCAGGACGATGCCCTGGCCCCGTGCGTAGAGGAGCGTGTTCGCCGTGCCGAGGTCGATCCCTATGTCCATGATCGCCAAGTTTGCCCGGCCGGCCCGGCGGACGGTGGACCGAAAGTCCCGAATGGGGTGGGTCCAATGTCCTGTCGGTACCGCTCCGTAGACTGGGGCCCGTGAGCGAGCCGAGCGACCCGAATGACCAGTTCGACGACATCGTCGACACCGAGACCGACCGAGACCCCGACCTGGCGGTGATCGAGGCCGGCAGCCGCACCCTGCGCACGCAGGGCGGCGTGCCCCAGGGTGACCCCGTGCCCGGCCGCCCCGAGGACCCGGAGGTCGACAAGGCGCTGCGCGAGGTCGAGACCGAGCTGTCCACCCGCTGGGGCGAGACCAAGCTGGAGCCCTCGGTCACCCGGATCGCGGCCCTGATGGACGTCCTCGGCGACCCGCAGCGCGCGTACCCCTCGATCCACATCACCGGAACCAACGGCAAGACGTCGACGGCCCGCATGATCGAGGCCCTGCTCGGCGCCTTCGAGCTGCGCACCGGGCGGTACACGTCGCCGCACGTGCAGACCATCACCGAGCGGATCAGCCTGGACGGCGCGCCGATCTCCGCCGAGCGCTTCGTCGAGACGTACGAGGACGTCAAGCCGTACGTGGAACTGGTCGACGCCCGCGAGGAGTACCGGCTCTCCTTCTTCGAGGTCCTCACCGGAATGGCGTACGCGGCCTTCGCCGACGCCCCGGTCGACGCGGCCGTCGTCGAGGTCGGCATGGGCGGCACCTGGGACGCGACGAACGTCATCGACGCCTCGGTCGCCGTCGTCACCCCGATCGACCTGGACCACACCGACCGGCTCGGCGGCACGACCGCCGAGATCGCCACCGAGAAGTCCGGGATCATCAAGCAGGGCGCGACCGTGATCCTGGCCCAGCAGCCGGTGGACGCGGCGCAGGTCCTGCTGAAGAAGGCCGTCGAGGCGGACGCCACCGTCGCCCGCGAGGGCATGGAGTTCGGCATCGTCTCCCGCGAGGTCGCGGTCGGCGGCCAGCTGCTCACCCTGCGCGGCCTGGGCGGCGAGTACGACAACGTCTTCCTGCCGCTGCACGGCGCCTACCAGGCGCACAACGCGGTGGTGGCGCTGGCGGCGGTCGAGGCCTTCTTCGGGATCGGCGCGGAGCACGCGCGGACCCTCGACCTCGACACGGTCCGGCAGGCCTTCGCGCAGGTGGCCTCGCCCGGTCGGCTCGAGATCGTCCGTTCGTCCCCGACGGTCATCCTGGACGCCGCGCACAACCCGCACGGCGCGCGGGCGACGGCGGAGGGAGTCAGTGAGGCCTTCGGCTTCTCGCGGCTCATCGGCGTGGTCTCCACGAGCGGCGACAAGGACGCCCGGGGTCTCCTGGAGGCCTTCGAGCCGATCTTCGCGGAGGTCGTCGTCACGGCGAACTCCAACCCCCGTGCCACCGACGTGGACGCGCTCGCCGCGATCGCGGTCGAGGTCTTCGGCGACGACCGGGTCGTCGTCGAGCCGCGGCTGCCCGACGCCATCGAGGCGGCCATCACCCTCGCCGAGGAAGAGGCCGAGTACGGCGGCGCGGGCGTCCTCGTGACCGGTTCGATCTTCACGGTCGGCGACGCCCGGCTGCTGCTGCGAAGGGGCTGAACCCGATGCGTACGCTCTGTTCCTCGACGCTCATCGGCGAGTTCTTCGTGATCGGCTTCGCCGGTCTCGTCGCCATGAAGGACGACAGCCTCGCGATGTCCACCGTCTGGTGGGTCTGCGGCGTCGCGATGGTCATCTCGGTGCTGCTCTGTGGGATGGTCACCCGCCCCGGCGGCGTGCAGCTCGGCTGGGCCCTGCAGATCGGCCTGATCCTCGGTGGCTTCGTCGTGCCGACGATGTTCTTCCTCGGGGCGGTTTTCGCCGGTCTGTGGTGGGCCTCCGTTCACTATGGGCGACGGATCGACGACATCAAGGCACGGTGGGCCGAGGCCCAGGCCGCAGGGGCCTCGGCAGGGCCTGACGCTGCGTAATCGAGGGGCGTGCGGGACCTGTAGCCTCGGAGGTCCCGCACACCGCTTTTCCGAAGGAGTTCCCCCGTGAGCCAGCGCACGCTCGTCCTGCTCAAGCCCGACGCCGTCCGCCGTGGCCTGATCGGCGAGATCATCGGCCGTATCGAGCGCAAGGCCGGCTGGACCCTGGCGGCCCTGGAGCTGCGCGAGCTGGACCAGGAGACCCTGGAGCAGCACTACGGCGAGCACAAGGGCAAGCCCTTCTACGAGCCGCTGATGGGCTTCATGTCCTCCGGTCCGGTCGTCGCGCTCGTCGTCGAGGGTGAGCGGGTCATCGAGGGCGTCCGCCAGCTGGCGGGTCCGACCGACCCGATCGCCGCCGCGCCCGGTTCGATCCGCGGCGACTTCGGCACCATCGTCCGGGAGAACCTGATCCACGCCTCCGACTCGGAGGAGTCGGCGCTGCGTGAGCTGAAGATCTTCTTCCCCGGTCTGGTCTGAGCGGACCCGACTTCGCTGACTCGGCGTCAGCCGAACGCAGCAGCCTGTGGGGCGACCGAAGGAATTCGGTCGCCCCCAGGCATATGAACGCCGATCCCGGGAACGGATCGCCGCGTCCTACCGTCACCTGTACAGAGGTGGACCACCGCGCGGTATCCGGGCGGGCGGCACTACGATGGAAAACTCCACGCCGCACCACCTTCAGCCACCCATTTCAGCCACCGTTTCGCCTGCCTGAGAAGCCGTCAACGCTCGCTGGGGAAGGCCCGAAGCATCCTCATGGGAAACAAGGGGAACTCAATGTCGTTCATCGGCCGTGACATGGCTATCGACCTCGGGACTGCCAACACGCTGGTGTACGTCAGGGGGCGTGGCATCGTCCTCAACGAGCCGTCCGTCGTCGCGATCAACACCAACACCGGCGGCATCCTCGCGGTGGGCGCCGAGGCGAAGAAGATGATCGGCCGGACCCCCGGCAACATCGTCGCCGTCCGGCCCCTGAAGGACGGCGTGATCGCCGACTTCGAGATCACCGAGCGGATGCTCCGCTACTTCATCCTCAAGATCCACAAGCGCCGCTACCTGGCCCGCCCCCGGGTCGTCGTCTGCGTGCCCTCCGGCATCACCGGGGTGGAGCGCCGCGCCGTCATCGAGGCCTCGACGCAGGCCGGCGCCCGCCAGGTGCACATCATCGAGGAGCCCATGGCGGCGGCCATCGGCTCGGGCCTCCCGGTCCACGAGGCCACCGGCAACATGGTCGTGGACATCGGCGGCGGCACCACCGAGGTCGCCGTGATCTCCCTCGGCGGAATCGTCACGGCACAGTCGATCCGGGTGGCCGGCGACGAGCTGGACAGCGCGATCATCCAGCACATCAAGAAGGAGTACTCGCTCCTCCTCGGTGAGCGGACCGCCGAGCAGATCAAGATCACCATCGGCTCCGCGTACGACCTCGACAAGGACGAGCACACCGAGATCCGCGGCCGCGACCTCGTCTCCGGTCTGCCCAAGACCGTGGTCATCTCGGCCGCCGAGGTCCGCAAGGCCATCGAGGAGCCGGTCAACGCGATCGTCGACGCGGTGAAGACCACCCTCGACAAGTGCCCGCCGGAACTCTCCGGTGACGTCATGGACCGCGGCATCGTTCTCACGGGTGGTGGCGCCCTGCTCCGTGGCCTCGACGAGCGCCTCCGCCGCGAGACCGGCATGCCGATCCACATCGCCGAGGACCCGCTGGACTCGGTGGTGCTCGGCTCCGGCAAGTGCGTGGAGGAGTTCGAGGCCCTCCAGCAGGTGCTGGACGCCCAACCGCGCCGCTAGCACCACCCGTACGGCCCCACCGCACAACCGCACAGCCGCTTCACCCGCACAGCCGAACAACCGAACCACGAGGAAAGGCACGGCCGCCGCACGTGAGGGACACACGAGAGAGCCGGCTGCTCCTGGTGCTGCTGATCGCCATCGCGTTCGCACTGATCACGGTGGACATCCGAGGCGGCCAGGAGTCACCCGTCGACGGTGCCCGACAGGCCGCAGCGGCGGTCTTCGGGCCGGTCGAGAACGGTGTGGCGGCCGCCGTCGATCCCATCGGCAACGCCATAGGCGCGGTCCGGGACTCCGGCGAGCGGCACACCCGGATCGCCGCCCTGGAGAAGGAGAACGCCGAGCTCAAGGCGGAGCTCGGCAGCGACGACCGCAACCGCAACCGGCTGCGCGAGCTCGACTCCATGCTGAAGACCGCCGGCGCCGGGCAGTACGGCATCAAGGGCGCGCAGGTCATCGCCATAGGAGCGGCCCAGGGCTTCTCCTGGACCGTCACGATCGACGTCGGCGCCCGCGACGGCATCCAGCGGGACATGACCGTGCTCAACGGCTCCGGGCTCGTCGGCCGCGTCACCACCGTCGGCCCGTCGACCTCCACGGTCCTCCTCGCCAACGACCCCGACTTCACCGTCGGTACGCGCATGGAGAAGTCCGACGAACTCGGCTTCGCCACCGGCCAGGGCGACCGCCCGCTGCTCGTGCAGCTCCTCAACGGCAAGGCCAAGGTGAAGCCGGGCGACCGGCTCGTCACCTTCGGCTCGCGCGCCGACAAGCCCTTCGTGCCCGGCGTCCCGGTCGGCGAGGTCGTCCGCGTCGACCCCGCGGGCGGCGGCCTGACCCGCAACATCTACGTCCGCCCGTACGTCGGCTTCACCAAGCTCGACATCGTCGGCGTCGTCGTCCAGGCCCCCCGCTCAGACCCGCGCGACACGGTCCTGCCGCAGAAGCCCAAGCCCGCTCCGACCGTCACCGTCACGGTCACGCCGCCGCCACCGGACGGACAACAGGCCGCAGACGGACAGCAGCCGAACGCCGACCGGCAGAACCAGCAGGGCCAGGACCAGGGGGACGCGACACCGTGAAGTTCAACCGGATCCTCCTCTCCGCCACCCTGATCGTGGTGGCCCTGGTCGTGCAGGTCTCCGTCCTCGCCCGCCTCCAGCTCCCCGGCGCCGTGCCCGACCTGGTGCTGCTCACCGTCGTCGGCCTCGCCCTGGTCTACGGACCCGTCAGCGGCTCGCTCATCGGCTTCACCGCCGGCCTCCTCGCCGACCTGGCCCCGCCCGCCGACCACGCCGCCGGCCGCTACGCGCTCGTGCTCTGCGTCATCGGCTACCTGGTCGGCCTGGCCCGCCCGGAGAACGGCCGGCTGACCTCGGCGACCGGCCCCATGGCCGTCGTCGTCGCGGCCGCCGTCGGCTCCACCCTGCTGTACGCGGGGGTGGGCGCCCTCGTCGGCGACACCGCCGCGCGCCATGTCGGCCTGGGGTCCCTGCTCTTCACCGCGGCCGTGTACGACCTGCTCCTCGCGCCCTTCACGGTGCCGCTCATCATGGCGCTGGCCCGCCGCGCGGAGAACGACCCGCTCGCCGACGCCGGCGGGGGCAACGGCGCCGACGTCGCCTCCGGCTGGCTGTCCTCCGGCACCGGACTGAGGATCGGGAACCAGCGCGGCGGCCTGCGGGTGAAGGCCGCCCGGAGCCGCGCCTCACGGGCCGGACGCATCAAGGGAGTCAAGCGACTGTGACCGAGGGGGCACCGGCGGTATGAGCAACATCCCCGAGACAGGGCGGACCCCCCGGGTCCAGATCCGGCTCGTCGTCATCCAGATCCTCGTCTTCTCACTGCTGCTGACCCTGGGGGGCCGGCTCTGGTACCTCCAGATCCGCAACGGCAAGGAGTACACGGACGAGGCGAAGAACAACCACGTCCAGCAGGTCGTGCAGCCCGCCGTGCGCGGCTCCGTCCTCGACGCCCGCGGCGTCCCGCTCGCCGACAACGAGACCCGGCTCGTGGTCTCCGCGTCCCGCACCGAGCTGATGAAGATGAAGGACGACGGCAAGGCCGTCCTGACCCGGCTCGCCGACGTCCTCGACATGAAGCCCGACGAGGTCATCAACAAGATCCGGCTCTGCGACTCCAAGACCCCGAAGCCCTGCTGGAACGGTTCGCCGTACCAGCCGATCCCGGTCACGGACGAGGCCACCACCCAGCAGGCCCTCCAGATCCGCGAGCGCGCCGAGGACTTCCCCGGCATCACCGCCGAACCCACCGCCGTACGCCGCTACCCGGCCCCCGGCAAGGCCCGCACCTCGCAGGTCCTCGGCTACCTCTCGCCCGTCACCGACAGCGAGATCGAGAAGGCCAAGGACACCGACTCGCCGTTCCTCCGCTCCGACCAGATCGGCCGGTCCGGACTCGAGCGCACCTACGACAAGGAACTGCGCGGCAAGGCCGGCGTCACCCGCTACGAGGTCGACAACCTCGGCCGGGTCATCGGCCAGGCCAAGAACGACCCCGCGGTCCCCGGCTCCAACGTCGTCACCTCCATCGACGCCCGCGTGCAGGCGGTCGCCGAGTGGGAGCTCCACAACGCGATGGTGGAAGCCCGCAAGGTGCACGACAAGAACACCAGCGAGAACTACAAGGCCGACTCCGGCGCCGTCGTCGTCATGGAGACCAAGACCGGCCGGATCGTCGCCATGGCCTCCCAGCCCGACTACGACCCCAACGCCTGGGTCGGCGGGATCTCCGGCAAGGACTACGCGGCCCTCACCGGCAAGGACTCCAACTTCCCGCTCCTCAATCGGGCCATCCAGGGCCAGGCCGCCCCCGGCTCGATCTTCAAGGTCGTCCCGACCACCGCCGCCGTCAACGCCGGATACGACTTCAACGGCCGCTACCCGTGCCCGTCCTCGTACTCCATCGGCGGCCAGGTCTTCAAGAACTTCGAGTCCCAGGGCCACGGCTCCATCACCCTCGGCCAGGCCCTCGAAGTCTCCTGCGACACCGTCTTCTACGCCCTCTCCCACCAGCAGTGGCTGAACGACGGCGGCATGAAGCCGAAGAAGGACGCCAAGGACTGGTTCTACAAGACGGCCCATCAGTTCGGCCTCGGCGCCGAGACCGGCATCGACCTCCCCAACGAGGTCACCGGCCGCGTCCCCGACCGGAAGTGGAAGCAGAACTTCTGGGCGGCCAACAAGGACTACTGGTGCAAGATCGGCAAGCGCGGCGGCACCTACGTGCAGCAGCTCTCCTACGAGAACTGCCTCGAAGGCAACCTCATGCGCGCCGGTGACTCCGTCAACTACTCCATCGGCCAGGGCGACACCCTCGTCACCCCCATCCAGATGGCCACCATCTACGCCGCCATCGCCAACGGCGGCACCCTCTGGAACCCCACCGTCGGCAAGGCCGTCGTCAGCCCCGACGGCAAGAAGGTCACCGAGATCAAGCCCAAGTCCCACGGCAAGCTCCCCATGGACGCCAAGACGCAGGCGTTGATAGAGGAAGCCCTCGCGGGAGTCGCCACCCGCGGTACGGCCGCCTGGCGATTCGGCGGCTGGCCGCAGGACAAGATCCCGATGCACGCCAAGACGGGTACCGCCGAGGTCTACGGCAAGCAGACGACCTCCTGGTTCGCCACGTACACCAAGGACTACGCGATCATCATGACGATCGCCCAGGGTGGTACCGGCTCCGGCGCCTCCGGCCCCGCCGTGCGCAACATCTACGACGCGCTCTACGGACTCGACGACGCCGGCAACCAGGACCTCAAGCGGGCCCTGCTGCCGAAGCCGCAGAAGGCTCTGCCGAGGATCGAGGCCGACGGCTCCATCGACGCCCCGAAGATCAAGCCGTACGACCCCGAGGTCGGGAAGATCGACCCGAACGCGCCCCCGAAGGCACCGGACGCCACCAAGCAGCCGGACGACGACGACCAGGAACTCGCGGGCCCGCCCGCGCGCCGAGTGGGGGACTGACCCGTGACCACACCCCACGGCTTCTCCGTCTCCCGTTACGCCCCCGAGCGCGGCACGCTCGCCAAGCTCGCCGCCCGCGACTCGGTGGTCCGCCGGCTCGACTGGCCGATCCTGCTCTCCGCGCTCGCGCTCTCCTTCATCGGCGCGCTGCTCGTCTGGTCCGCCACCCGCGGCCGCACCGAACTCAACAACGGCGACCCGTACTACTTCCTCTTCCGGCACCTGCTCAACACCGGAATCGGCGTCGCCCTGATGATCGGCACGATCTGGCTCGGCCACCGCACCCTGCGCGGCGCGGTCCCGGTCCTCTACGGCCTCTCGATCGTGCTGATCCTTGCCGTCCTCACCCCGCTCGGCGCCACCATCAACGGCGCCCACGCGTGGATCGTCGTCGGCGGCGGCTTCTCGCTCCAGCCCAGCGAGTTCGTGAAGATCACGATCATCCTGGTGATGGCGATGCTGCTGGCCGCGAAGGTCGACGCCGGCGACCAGCTCCACCCCGACCACCGCACCGTCGCCAAGGCCCTCACCCTGGCCGCGCTCCCGATGGGCATCGTCATGCTGATGCCCGACCTCGGCTCGGTCATGGTCATGGCGGTCATCGTGCTCGGTGTGCTGCTCGCCTCCGGCGCCTCCAACCGCTGGGTCCTCGGACTGATCGGCGCGGGCGTCGGAGGCGCGGTCCTCGTCACCGCGCTCGGCATGCTCGACGAGTACCAGATCAACCGCTTCGCGGCCTTCGCCAACCCCGACCTCGACCCGGCCGGCGTCGGCTACAACACCAACCAGGCCCGTATCGCGATCGGTTCCGGCGGCCTCCTCGGCGCGGGACTCTTCAAGGGCTCCCAGACCACCGGCCAGTTCGTGCCCGAGCAGCAGACCGACTTCGTCTTCACGGTCGCGGGGGAGGAGCTGGGCTTCGTCGGCGCCGGCCTGATCCTCGTGCTCCTCGGCGTCGTCCTCTGGCGCGCCTGCCGGATCGCCCGCGAGACCACCGAGCTCTACGGCACGGTCGTCGCGGCCGGGATCATCGCCTGGTTCGCCTTCCAGTCCTTCGAGAACATCGGCATGACCCTCGGCATCATGCCGGTCGCGGGCCTGCCGCTGCCGTTCGTCTCGTACGGCGGCTCGTCGATGTTCGCGGTGTGGGTGGCGATCGGGCTGCTCCAGTCGATCAGGGTGCAGCGGCCCATGACCGCGTAGGCGGTTTCCGGCCGGAACCGAGGCGCACTCCCGCGGCGTTCACTTCCCGTCTAGATTCGATTCATGGCGGACACGAAGCGCGAGATCGAGCGGAAGTACGAAGCCACCCCCCGGACCGGCCTCCCGGACCTGACCCGGGCGGCCGGGGTGGCCTCGGTCACCGACGAGGGCGTCACCGAACTCGACGCCGTCTACTACGACACCCCCGGCCTCCGGCTCGCCGCGGACGCCCTCACCCTGCGGCGCCGCACCGGCGGCGAGGACGCCGGCTGGCACCTGAAGTTCCCCGTCGCCTCCGGCATCCGCGACGAGATCAGAGCCCCGCTCTCGGACACGCTCCCGCGTTCCCTGGCGGGGCTCCTGCGTTCCCGGGTCCGGGACGGCGAGGTCGTCCCCGTGGTCCGCCTCCGCTCCTCCCGGGACGTCCGCCACCTCCGCGACGGCGACGGCACCCTCCTCGCGGAACTGTCCGTGGACACCGTCCACGCCGAGGGCCTCACGAGCGGCGGCGAGGCAGCCTGGACCGAGATCGAGGTCGAGCTCGCCGACGACACCGACCCGGCGATCCTCGACGCCGTCGAGAAGCGCCTCAGGAAGGCCGGCATCCGGCCCTCGGACTCGCCCTCCAAACTGTCGCGCGCCCTGGCCGAGACGGGCGTGGAGCCCGCCGCGGCCCCGGTCACCCCCGGGACGCCCGGCACCGCGGCGGCCGCTGTCCTCGGCTACGTACGCGAACACGTCGAGGCGATCGTCGCCCACGACCCCGCCGTGCGACGCGACCTGCCCGACGCCGTCCACCAGCTGCGCGTCTCCTGCCGCCGGCTGCGCAGCGCCTTCAAGACGTACCGCCGCGTCCTCGACCGGGAGGTCACCGACCCCGTCGGCGAGGAGCTGAAATGGCTCGCCGGAGAGCTGGGCGTCGCCCGCGACCAGGAGGTCCTCGACGAACGGCTGCGCGCCCGCCTCACCGACCTGCCCCGCACCCTCGTCCTCGGCCCCGTCAAGGCCAGGCTGCGCCGCCGGGACGCCGCCCACGGCAGGAGCGCCCGCCGCCAGGCCCTCGCCGCCCTCGACTCCGCCCGCTACCTCGCCCTCCTCGACAGGCTCGACGCGCTCCTCGCCGACCCGCCGCTGCGCAAGGACGCCGCACTCGACGCCCGGGAGGCCCTCGCCCGCGCCGTCCGCAAGGACCACGACCGCCTCGCCGGCCGGATCCACCACGCCCTCTCCCTCGCCCCCGGCGACGAGCGCGACCTCGCCCTCCACGAGGCCCGCAAGGCCGCCAAGCGCGCCCGCTACGCGGCCGAGGCCGCCGAGCCGACCCTCGGGAAGCCCGCGAAGCGGCTGGCGGGACGAGTGAAGGACGTCCAGACCCTGCTCGGCGAACACCAGGACGCCGTCGTCGCCCGCGGGGCCCTGCGCGAGCTCGCGATCATCGCCCACGGGGCCGGGGAATCGGCCTTCACCTGGGGACTTCTGTACGGACGCGAGGAGGCCGCCGCCGAGGCCGCCGAGCGCGGACTCCCCGAGGTCTGGGCCCGGGCATCGGCCCCGGAACTCACTGCGTCTCTGACCCGCTGAGCACCGGGGTACGCTTGAGAGTCGCCCCCCTGCCAGCTCACGAAGGTTCGAGATGTCTGCTGCCGAGTCTGTCTTCCCGCAGCTCGAAGCTCTGCTCCCGCACGTGCAGAAGCCGATTCAGTACGTCGGTGGAGAGCTGAACTCCACGGTCAAGCCGTGGGAGTCCGCCGATGTCCGCTGGGCGCTGATGTACCCGGACGCGTACGAGGTCGGTCTGCCCAACCAGGGCGTCATGATCCTGTACGAGGTGCTCAACGAGCGCGAGGGCGTCCTCGCCGAGCGCACCTACAGCGTCTGGCCGGACCTCGAAGAGCTGATGCGGGAGCACAAGGTCCCGCAGTTCACGGTCGACAGCCACCGGCCCGTCGGCGCGTTCGACGTGTTCGGCCTGAGCTTCTCCACGGAGCTCGGCTACACGAACATGCTCACCGCCCTCGACCTGGCGGGCATCCCGCTGGAGTCGAAGGACCGGACCGTCGACCACCCGATCGTGCTCGCGGGCGGCCACGCGGCCTTCAACCCCGAGCCGATCGCGGACTTCATCGACGCGGCGATCATCGGCGACGGCGAGCAGGCCGTCCTCGACATGACCGAGATCATCCGCGCCTGGAAGGCCGAGGGCCGGCCGGGCGGCCGCGAGGAGGTCCTCTTCCGCCTCGCGAAGACCGGCTCGGTGTACATCCCGCGGTTCTACGACGTGGAGTACCTGCCGGACGGCCGCATCGGCCGGGTCGTGCCCAACAGGTCCGGCGTGCCGTGGCGCGTCTCCAAGCACACCGTCATGGACCTCGACGAGTGGCCGTACCCCAAGCAGCCCCTCGTGCCGCTCGCGGAGACCGTCCACGAGCGCATGTCCGTCGAGATCTTCCGCGGCTGCACCCGCGGCTGCCGCTTCTGCCAGGCCGGCATGATCACGCGCCCCGTGCGGGAGCGAAGCATCACCGGCATCGGCGAGATGGTCGAGAAGGGTCTCAAGGCGACGGGCTTCGAGGAGGTCGGTCTCCTCTCGCTGTCCTCGGCCGACCACTCCGAGATCGGTGAGATCGCCAAGGGCCTCGCCGACCGGTACACGGAGGACAAGGTGGGTCTGTCCCTCCCGTCCACCCGTGTCGACGCCTTCAACGTGGACCTGGCCAACGAGCTGACCAGGAACGGGCGCCGCTCCGGCCTCACCTTCGCCCCCGAGGGCGGCTCCGAGCGCATGCGCAAGGTCATCAACAAGATGGTCTCGGAGGAGGACCTGATCCGGACCGTCTCCACCGCGTACGGCAACGGCTGGCGCCAGGTGAAGCTGTACTTCATGTGCGGCCTGCCGACGGAGACCGACGAGGACGTCCTCCAGATCGCCGACATGGCGATGAACGTGATCGCCGAGGGCCGCAAGGTCTCCGGTCAGAACGACATCCGCTGCACCGTCTCCATCGGCGGTTTCGTCCCCAAGCCGCACACCCCGTTCCAGTGGGCCCCGCAGCTGTCGGCCGAGGAGACGGACGAGCGGCTGCGCAAGCTCCGCGACAAGATCCGCGGCGACAAGAAGTACGGCCGGTCGATCGGCTTCCGCTACCACGACGGCAAGCCCGGCATCGTCGAGGGCCTGCTCTCGCGCGGCGACCGCCGCATCGGCGCCGTCATCCGCGCGGTGTACGAGGACGGCGGCCGCTTCGACGGCTGGCGCGAGCACTTCTCGTACGACCGCTGGATGGCCTGCGCCGAGAAGACGCTGCCGGGGATGGGCGTCGACGTCGCCTGGTACACGACTCGTGAGCGCACCTACGAGGAGGTCCTGCCCTGGGACCACCTGGACTCCGGTCTCGACAAGGACTGGCTCTGGGAGGACTGGCAGGACTCGCTCGACGAGACCGAGGTCGAGGACTGCCGCTGGACCCCGTGCTTCGACTGCGGTGTCTGCCCGCAGATGGACACCCACATCCAGATCGGCCCCACCGGCAAGAAGCTGCTGCCGCTGTCGGTCGTGAAGTAGTCGCCGAAACCACGAAGAGGCGCCCGGGGCAATCGCCCCGGGCGCCTCTTCGTGCGTGGATCCGGTGGATCTAGCGGTCGGCCCGCGCCACGGCGAGCTCGTCCTCTTCCTCGTCCGCCTGCCGCTGCGGCAGCGGGGCGGGGTCCTCGGCCAGACGCGGCGACGGGGCCGGGGTGCGGTCGGCCACGGGGACCACGAGCGGCCGCGGCCGCTCCTCGCCGAGGAAGACCCGGCGGACGACCCGCTCGGCGGCGAAGCCGTCGTCCCACGAGCAGAACCGCTCACGGAAGGCCTGCCGCAGGGCGGCGGCCTGCTCGCCCTCCCAGGCGCCGCCGCGGAAGGCCTCGATCAGCTCGTCCTCGGTGGTGGTGATCACACCGGGGGTGTCACCGGGCTCACCGGAGAGCAGGTCGAAGGTCACACCGCGACAGGTCCGGTACATCTCCCAGTCGTCGGCGTACGTCACGATCGGCCGGTCGAGGTTGGCGTAGTCGAACATGATCGACGAGTAGTCGGTGATCAGCGCGTCCGCCGCCAGGCAGAGCTCCTCCACCGACGGGTGCCGCGACACGTCGACGAGCGCGCCGCGCTCGGCGAGGACGTTCAGCTCCGGGTCGCCGCCGTAGAAGTAGTGGGCGCGGACCAGCAGGACGTAGTCCGGGCCGAGTTCACGCGCGAAGCGGGCGAAGTCGAGGCGCGGGACGAAGGCGTCCTTCTGGTGGTCGCGCACGGTGGGCGCGTACAGGATCGCCTTCTTGCCGTGCCCGATGCCGAGTTCGCCGCGGATCCGGCGCACGTCCGCGGCGGTGGCGCGGTAGTAGACGTCGTTGCGCGGGTAGCCGGTGTTCAGGGTCCGGAAGGCGGCCGGGTAGACCCGCTCCCAGTGCTCGGTGGAGTGCTGGTTCGACGAGACGCTCCAGTCCCAGCGGTCCACCCGCTCCAGGAGCTTGTCGAAGTCCATGCTGCGGGCGACGGCCGGGTAGCCCTGCTGGTCCAGGCCCATCCGCTTGAGCGGGGTGCCGTGGTGGGTCTGCAGATGGATCTGGCCGGGGCGCTTGATCACGGCGTCCGGGAAGTTCACGTTGTTGACCAGGTACTTGGCCCGGGCCAGCGCCTTCCAGTAGCCGAAGGTGGCCGGGGCGATCCGCTTCAGGCCGGGCGGTGTGCTGCCGGCGTGCTCCTTGTTCACGACCCACACCCCGCGGATGCCGGGCGCGAGCTTCCTGGCGGCCTCGTGCACGGCGAGCGGGTTGCAGCTGGGCGTGCGGCCCCAGTACGCCGAGTACACGGCGAGGTTGTCGTCCACGGGGAGGCGGCGCTGCACGGCGTAGTAGGTGCGCAGGGCCTTGCGGC
Source organism: Streptomyces sp. NBC_00250 (assembly GCF_036192275.1). Classification (NCBI taxonomy): domain Bacteria; kingdom Bacillati; phylum Actinomycetota; class Actinomycetes; order Kitasatosporales; family Streptomycetaceae; genus Streptomyces; species Streptomyces sp. NBC_00250. The sequence continues at coordinate 6,063,523 of NZ_CP108088.1, forward strand.
TGCCCCAGCGCTTGGACTTGCCGAGGACCCCGAAGGCCGTCTCGCGGGTGCCGTTGACCGTCTTGAGGGCCTCGAAGGCGGTGTACGAGCCGGTCCGCAGCACCTTGAACTTCAGGCCGACCATGCCGGGCGGCGGGGTGTAGCCCGCGGGCTCGTTCCGGCGGTAGGTCTTGCCGGCCTGCTTGAGGTAGGCGCGCCGGTGGCTGCGGGGTATTCGGAAGCCGCGGGCGAAGGTGAACAGGAAGTGGGAGACCATCCGCTCGAAGACGAGCTCGCGGTACGCGTCGAGGCCGGGCCGGCCTTCGAGGTAGTCGAAGACCCGCTGGTACTGGTCGAAGATCACGAAGTGCTTGCGCGGGGAGCTGCTGCGCATCGAGCTGCCCTGGCGGCGCTGGCGGTACTCGACGACCACGTACTCCAGGCCCGCGACGCGCTCGGCGGCGGCCATGGTCGTGTAGACCATGAGCGCGTCCTCGTACAGGCCGTCGGTGAAGGTGTAGCCCTCGCCGGTGAAGAAGTCGCGGCGGTAGACGCGGTTCCAGACGACGGCGAAGATCCGCAGCAGTTCGAGCTGGTCGACGGGGCGGACCACCCGGTCACGGATGTCGGCCAGGTACGGGCCGGTCTTGCTGGCCTCGACGCTGCCGTCCACATGGGTGCGGACGTGGTCGAACAGCAGGATCTCGGGGTCCTGGGCCTCGTCGAGGCGGTCGGCCATGGCCTGCAGGGAGCCGGGGCGGATCGAGTCGTCGCCGTCGATGAAGAGCAGGTAGTCGCCGCGGGCGTGCTCGACGCCGGTGTTGCGGGCGGCGCCGATGCCGCCGTTCTCGGCGCGGTGGACGGCGCGCACCCGCGGGTCGCGGGCGGCGAACTCGTCGATGACGGCGCCGCTGCTGTCGAGGGAGCAGTCGTCGACCGCGATGACCTCGAAGTTCTCGTAACCCTGCGACGTCACCGACTCGAGGCACTCACGGATGTAGCCCTCGACCCCGTAGACAGGGATGATCACGCTGAATCTGGGGGTAGCTGCAGCCGTCATGCCTTGTTGTCTCCTCAGTCGAACCGCTCAAATGAAGTATGACAGGAGCGCTTCCGCGCCCCGGAGGCCGTGGGCGCCCACGGGCCGGGGGCTCCCGCCCACGTCACGGCCGTTTTGGCCCCCCGAGGGGCGGTCCGTCCGTTCGGTGATCCGGCGACGGATGGGTGATGTCGGACACAACGGCAGGAAAACGCCTGTGGTACGGATCGTCTATTCTGGAGTGCTGCGGCGGCCGGGGAGGTCGCCGCAGAGTCGTATAGGCCGAGCGGAACCAGGTCTTGCCGAGGGCTGGGCGGGTTTTTCCCGGAGGGCGGAGACGCCCCTCATCGGTCCGCTGAAAAACCGAAAAGCACGCCCCGTCATCCCTCAGGCGCTCGAGCTCGTCGAGCGGGTCTGAAACGGAAAGGAACGCAGAACTACATGGCACCCCGGCTCAGCGTCATCGTCCCGATCTACAACGTGGCGCAGTACCTACCCGCCTGCCTCAACTCGTTGGCCGTGCAGACCTTCCAGGACCTGGAAGTGCTCATGATCGACGACGGGTCCACCGACGAGTCCAACGGGATAGCGGCGGAGTTCGCGGCCAAGGACGCCCGCTTCCGGCTGATCCGCAAGGAGAACGCCGGCCTGGGTGCCGCCCGTAACACCGGCCTGGACAGCCTGGCGCCGGAGAGCGAGTTCCTCGCCTTCGTCGACAGCGACGACATGATCCCGCCGGACGCCTACCGGATGATGATCAGCAGCCTGGACGAGACCGGCTCCTCCTTCGCCACGGGCAACGTCGAGCACATCAACTCGACCAAGGTGTGGCAGTCCCCCATGCACCGCTTCCTCTCCCGTGGCGCGGTCAAGCGCACGCACGTCCGGAAGAAGCGCCAGCTCCTCACGGACCGGATCGCCTGCAACAAGGTGTTCCGGCGTGACTTCTGGGAGCAGCACGCGCTGCGCTTCCCCGAGGGCGTGCTGTACGAGGACACCCCGGTCATCGTGCCGGCCCAGTACCTCGCCGAGTCCGTCGACATCATCAGCCAGGCCACGTACTACTGGCGTCTGCGCGAGGGCGAGGCGAGCCCCTCGATCACCCAGCGCCGCAACGAGCCCAAGGCCGCCCGCGACCGCGCGTCCGCCGTGGAGTCCGTCAGCCGGTTCTTCGCCGCGCAGAAGGAGCCCCTCGCCGACTCGCTGAAGCGTGAGTACGACCACACCGTGCTCACCGGCGACCTGCGCATCTTCCTCAACGTGCTGCCCGACGGCGACGAGGAGTACCGCACCGAGTTCCTGCGCGTGGCCAACAAGTACCTCGACCAGGTCGACCTCAAGACCCTCGACCGGCTCCCCACGGCGCTGCGCGTCAAGTGGCTGCTCGTCCGCAAGCACGCCATGACCGAGATCCTCGAGTTCATCGAGGCGGAGCGGCTCGGCGAGCCCGTCGAGCTCGGCGGCGTCATCCGCAAGTACGCCAAGTACCCCTCGCTGGAATCCCACGGGAACCTGCTGCCGAAGAAGGTCCTGCGGGTCGACAAGGACCTCCAGCTGCGCTCCCCGCTGAAGGAGCTGTACTGGGAGGACGGCAAGCTGCGACTGGCCGGCCACGCCTGGATCGACCGCGTCGACCAGACGGGCAAGCGCAGCCTCGTCAAGCTGCTCCAGCTGAAGAAGGACGGCACCCAGCGCCGCATGCTCCTTCCGCTGAGCAACCTCTACAACCCCGAGGCCACCACCGGCTCCGGCCACAAGGGGCGGGGCCACAGCTTCGACTGGGCCGGCTGGGAGACGGTCATCGACCCGGCCCGGTTCCGCAAGGGCGACCAGTGGCAGGAAGGCCTCTGGCACGTGGGCATGCGCGTCCTGTCCGGCGGTCTGGTGCGCTCCCGCTCCGTGCACTCGTACGGCTCGGACCACCTGACCTACCCGCCCTACCAGTGGCTCGACGACGACTACCGGATGGTCCCGGAGATGCGCCGCGCGGCCCTCAAGCTGCGTGTCGAGAAGGTGCCGGTCCTGGTCACCGGCTTCGAGCCGTCCGGCGACGACATCCTCATCGAGGGCGACCTCCGCGAGCCCGTCGTCCCGGGCAGCGAGATATCCCTGCGCGTCACCAACCAGAACAGCGGCGAGGTGCTCCTCTACCCGGCGGAGCTCCTTTCGCCCGTCGGCGGGCGTACGCCGCTGCGCATGCGGGTTCCCCTGCGTGACATCGCCCTGCTGCCGGAGCACCTGGACACCGCCGAGGCCCGCGCCGCCGGTGGCGCCGACCCGGCGAAGCTGATGCGCCGCAACTGGAGCACCCAGATACAGGTCGACGAGCCGGCGAAGGACCCGCGCCGGTTCCGCGTCGTCGTCCGGGACGGTCTCGCCGACCTCCAGGTCCGCCTGCCCGAGGCGTTCGGCGAGGAGGCCCCGCTGAACGAGGTGGCCGTCCTCTCCGGCGCCAACGGCTATCTGAAGTTCTCCGGCCGCCCGCTGCGCGCCAAGATCACCGACATCGCCGAGGCCGACGGGGTGTTCACGATCCGCGGTACGGCCCCGGTGGAGCTGGACGGCCACCACCTGGTCGTCAGCGCCAAGAACCGCTTCGACGAGAAGACGGTCCCGCTGACCGCCCACGAGGACGGGACCTTCGAGGCGTCCTTCCGCCCCTCCACCATGTCGGGTGCCGACGGCAGGCTGCCGCTGAAGGCCGGCCGCTGGGTGTTCCGCCTGGAGGGTTCCGGCGACGAGCCGTCGATCCCGCTCGTCGTGGACCGCCTCGCCGCGACGCAGTTCCCGCTGGAGGGCACGCACAACGGCCGCGAGTACCAGCTCGAAGTCCACTGGCAGGACCACCCGCAGCTCAACTGCAAGACCGACCTCTCGGCCATGGAGAAGGGCGCCAACCGCCAGTACCAGCTGCGCCAGGAGGTCTACGAGGCCGGCCGCGAGCTGCCGCTGCGCGACTCGGTGCTGTACATCAGCTACAACGGCAAGCAGTTCTCGGACAGCCCGCGCGCCGTCCACGAGGAGCTGCTGCGCCGCGGTGCGGACGTCGAGCACCTGTGGCTGGTCCGGGACGGCCAGGTCGAGCTCCCCGACACGGTGAAGGCCGTCAAGTTCCAGGGCAAGGACTGGTACGAGGCGCTGGCCCGCTCGCGCTACATCGTCACCAACGCCCACCTTCCGCACTGGATCAAGCGGCGGCCGGGCCAGGTGATCGTGCAGGCCTGGCACGGCACGATGCTGAAGAAGATCGGCCTCGACATCGACGCGCCGAAGTTCGACCCGAACTACCACGAGCGGCTGGTCCAGGAGGCGGCGAACTGGAACATCCTCGTCTCGTCCAACCGCTTCAGCACGCCGATCCTGAAGCGGGCCATGGGCTACGACGGGCTGATCGCCGAGACGGGCTACCCGCGCAACGACTACCTGTACGCCGAGGACCGCGACGAGCGGGCCCGCGAGGTGAGGGAGAAGCTGGGGCTGCCCGAGGGCAAGAAGGTCGTGCTGTACGCGCCGACCTGGCGTGACGACCTCTCGCACAGCCGCGGCCAGTTCAAGTTCGACCTCCGGGTCGACCTCGAGGACGCCCGCCGCCGACTGGGGGACGACCACGTCTTCCTGATCCGGCGTCACTCCAACATCGTGGACAGCATCCCCGGTGCCGGTAACGGCTTCGTCTTCGACGTCTCCGAGTACCCCGACATCGCGGACCTCTACGTGGCCGCCGACATCATGATCACGGACTACTCCTCGGTCATGTTCGACTACGCCCACCTGCGTCGCCCGATGCTGTTCTTCACGTACGACCTGGAGCACTACCGCGACAAGCTGCGCGGGTTCTACTTCGACTTCGAGAACGACGCCCCGGGCCCGCTGGTCGACAACTCGAACGACCTGCTCCAGGCCATCCGGGAGATCGACGAGGTCGAGGTCGAGTACCGGGAGAAGTACGACGAGTTCCACCACCAGTTCTGCGACCTCGACGACGGTCACGCGTCGGCGCGGCTGGCCGACCTGATGTTCAAGATCGCCGAGGAGGGCGCGCCGCTGTAGGCGGTGCCCCGGGCGTACGGAAGAGCCCCGGTCCGCAGGTCTCCCTGCGGGCCGGGGCTCCGTCGTACGGGCCGGGACCCGTCTACCGCTCGCCGGTCACTTCTTGTCGATGATCTTCAGCGAGAGCTGGCCGTTGCTGGAGAAGTACGGACGCAGCTCGTACTTCTGGACGCCGGCGACGGCGGTGGGGACGGCGGACAGCCGGTTGCGCCAGCCGCTCTTCGGCTTGGTGTCCGCCGCGGCCGCGGCCGGCGCGCCGGACGCCTTCACCACCGGGTACGGGTAGGTGAAGACGCTCATCGGGGTGAGCACGTCGGTGGCCAGCTTGCAGACGCGGATCCGGGCGGAGTTCCGGTCCGGCAGCAGCCAGAAGTCCCAGATGTCCTCGGTGCCGGGCTGGTGGAGGCGGGCCGCGGCGGCGTTCTCCAGGGAGGCCGTGAAGCGCCCGTCGGCGCCGACCTTCACCGGGAAGGTGAAGTTCTTGTCGGCCTCCTTGCGGTGGACGGCCTCGATCACGCTGTTCTTGCCGGGCTCGGCGCCCCAGGCCGCGGCGTCGATGACGATCGAGGTGGCGCCGGCCTTCAGGCCCGCGACCTCGACGTGCTCGGCGCGCACCCGGCTCTGCACCCGCAGGGTGCCGTCCGTGTGGTCGTGCGGCAGCAGCACGGAGAGGGCGGGGCCCTCGGTGCGGGGCAGCTTCAGCGACAGCATCTGGAGGGTGTCGCAGCCGGCCGACCGCAGCGGCATGTCGAAGCCGGCGGCGCGGATCGCCAGCTCCCAGTCGCCCTCGACGAGCATGCCGAGCGCGGGGACGAGCGCCTCGCCGCCGATGAGGGGGAGGACGACCTCGTCGGCCTTCTTGCGGATGTCCTTGCAGACCAGCTCGGCGTCGCTGCCGGCGGGCAGCCCCTCGACCTTCACCCGGACGTCGCCCTGCGGGGTGACCACGGCGGTGGCCGTGCGGGGGATGGCCCGGCGGGCCCGCATGGTCTCCACGAGCTGCTCGAAGCGCTTGACCGTCTCGGCCTCCTGGAAGCGGACCACGTTGGCCACCGCGGCGGCCGCCATCTTCCGGCGCAGGTCCTCGTCGGCGATCAGCTTCTCGATGTGCGCGGCGAGCGCCTTCTTGTCGCCGAGCGGCACGACGTAGCCGTCCTCGCCCTGCGTGATGATGTTGCGCGGGCCGTGCGGCGCGTCGTAGGCGACCACCGGCAGGCCGGCCGCCATCGCCTCGACGGTGACGTTGCCGAAGGCCTCCAGGCGGGAGGGGAGGACGAACACGGACGCCTTGGCGAACTCCGGGGTGACCGGGGTGGCCGGGCCCATCAGGAAGACCTGGTTGTTGCTGTCCGTGTCGTCGATCTGCTTGCGCAGCTTGCCGTGCTCGGGGCCGGAGCCGTAGATCCGCAGGCTCCAGTCCGGGTGGCGCGGCGCCACGCTGGAGAAGGCCTCGATGAGGTCGTTGAAGCCCTTGTGCGGCTTGAGCAGGCCGGCGGTGACGACGATCTTGTTGTCGCCGGTGGACATCTGGCCCTCGTGGGCCGGGATGCAGTTGGGCATCGGGGAGAGCAGGTGGCTCACGGCGGGGACGACCCCGGCGATGGTCCGGCACTCGTCCGGCGTCGGCGCGGTGATCGCGTCCATCTTCGGGTACGCGTCCTTGAAGAGGGCGTCCCGGATGTGCGGGCCGTACTGCGCGGGCCGCGAGTGCTCCATCGCGACCTTCAGGAAGTCGCGGTCCGCGTAGGCCAGCATGATGGTGATCTTGGGGTTGTTGCTGACCACGACGTCGGCGTCGGTCGTGGCCAGGTACTCCAGGAGCCGCTTCTCTGCCAGACGGCTGATCCACGGCTTCTTGTCCGTGGGCTCGTTCGGGTAGATGTGCGGGAAGACCTCGATCATCGGGTCGTCACCGTCGTACGTGTGGGAGTGCTTCCGCATGTCGGAGAGGGCGAGGGTCTTCACCCGGGGGTCGAGCGGGAAGAACGCCTGGTCACGGTTGCGGCGGAGGGAGACCAGCTCGACCTCGTGGTGGTCCGCGAGCGCCTTGGCCAGGTTATGGATCGCGCTCACCACGCCGCCGATGTGACAGCGGTCTACCAGGATGAAGGATATTTTCACGCCGAGCCTCGATGTCTGCGTAAGTTGGGGACCCCTGGGGGGAGGGGCGTGCGGGACGTGCGGGCGAGCACGGAGGTGACGCACCTTAGGTTACGGGGCCGTGCCCGGGAAGCGGGGCCGGTCCGTCCGCACCGCCTTTTCACGGACGCGTCCACCGCGTAACGCCTTGGTGACGGCCTGTGGAACGGGAAACCCCCGGCCTGGCAGAGGCGTCGTTCTGGGCATGAACACGGAAAACCCGGGCTGTCTCACGGGAGTGGCGCGCGCCATCGCCCTCGTCGTCGTCCTTCCCGTCCGGCTGGTCTGGGACGCCCTGGCCTACTGCCTCCGGCAGCTCTGGCGCTGGATCCTCGCCCCGGTCGGCCGAGCCCTGGGATGGCTCATCCACCACCTCCTCGTGATCCCGCTGCAGTGGCTGTGGGAATGGATCCTGGTCCCGGTCGGCCGCGTCCTCGGCCGCCTCCTCCACTACATCCTGGTCATCCCGCTGCAGTGGCTGTGGGAATGGGTCCTCGTCCCCGTCGGCAAGGCCCTGTGGTGGGTCGTCGACCTCCTCCTCGTCACCCCGCTCACCTGGCTCTGGCGGCACCTGCTCGGCCCCGTCTGCCGCTCGGTCGGCGCCGCCCTCGCCTGGGCCTGGCGGATCGCCGGAGTGGTCGCGCGGGCGATCGGCCGGGCGATCCGCTGGGTGCTGTGGAACGCCGTCGGCCGCCCCCTCGCCTGGGTGTACCGGGCGATCCTCACCCCGGTCGGACACTGGCTCCGGACCTGGGTGTGGGAACCCCTCGCCACCGTCGGCCGGGCCGTCCGCGCCGCCGCCCGGGAGGTGCGGACCGCCCTCTTCGGCGGCCCCCGCTGACCCGTCGGCCACCGGCCCCGGCACTCCTCCCGGGAGCCCGGGGCGGCCGGGGGCGCGTACTCTGGGTAGTGCAACGAACGTCCCTGGCGCGGCGCCCGCCCCCGAGATCTCCCCGCAGGACGCGGGGGTGAGCCGGGCGGGCCCCCCGGGGGTGGTCCCGAAGCTTCCGGGCGGCGCGCCACCCGCGCTCGCCCCGCACCGAGGAGAAGAACCACTGGGCAAGCGACAGCCCGAAGGCCCGCCGCCCGCACCGGCGGTGCAGCGCATCCGACTGCGCTACACCAAGCGCGGCCGCCTCCGGTTCACCAGTCACCGTGACTTCCAGCGCGCTTTCGAGCGTGCGCTGCGCCGTGCCGAGGTGCCCATGGCGTACTCGGCCGGCTTCACCCCGCACCCCAAGGTGTCGTACGCCAACGCCGCCCCGACGGGCACGGGCTCCGAGGCCGAATACCTGGAGATCGCCCTCACCGAGGCACGCGACCCGGAGACCCTGCGGGCCCTGCTCGACGAGTCCCTCCCGGCCGGCCTCGACATCACCGACGCCGTCGAGGCCCGGACCTCGGGCCTCGCCGACCGGCTCACCGCCTCCATCTGGGAGCTGCGCCTCGAAGGCGTCACCGTCGAGGACGTGGCGAAGGCCGCCGAGGCGTTTCTCGCGGCCGAGACCGTGGAAGTACAGCGCAAGACCAAGAACGGCATCCGCACCTTCGACGCCCGTTCCGCGGTCACCGAGCTGACGGCAGCCGCTCCCCAGGGCGATCCCCAGGGTGATAGGTCGCTGGACAGCGCCTGTGCGATACTGCGGCTGGTTGTTCGGCACGTGACACCTGCCGTACGACCCGACGACGTCCTGTCCGGTCTCCGAGCTGTGGCCGACCTGGCGCCGCCGGTCCCCGCAGCGGTGACCAGGCTGGCGCAGGGGCTCTTCGACGAGGAGTCCGGCACGGTGACCGACCCGCTCGCGCCCGACCGCGAGGCAGTCACGGCCGCATCTACCACGGCCGCCGCGACCGCCTCTGCGACGGCGCCGGGTGCCGGCACCGCGTAAGGAGCGGTCGTTGTAGCGCCGCCCTGGTACTCGGGAGCCACCTGGGTCGGGCAGCGCACAGACCAGGAGACTTTCGCCAGGCCGTCCGCACAGGGCGTACGGAACCGGCGAGCCAGACATAGAGCTCCCGTGCGGCGCCCGCGCCCCGGACGGCGGCACCGCGCCTCAGGCGCGACCGTGCCGCCGGACCGGAACCAGACGCGGCGCCCGGGAGCGTGACGGGAGAACCCCGCATGCTCGAGTCCAACGAAGACACCAACGCCCCCGGTGACAAGCTGCCGCCGCGCCGCAGGCGCCGCGCCGCTTCCCGCCCCGCCGGTCCGCCGGTGACGGGCGCGACCGCCGACACCACCGAGACGACGGCGGCCCCCGAGGCCGCGGCCGTCGAGGCCGCCCCGGCCGAGGCCGAGGCCGCACCCGCGCCGCGTACCCGCCGCCGGGCCACCCGCAAGGCCACCGCACCGGCCGCTGAGGAGACCACGGCGCCCGCCGTGGAGACCCCGGAGCCGGTCGCGGAGACCGCCGCCGTGGCCGAGGCCGTCGAGGAGGCCCCCGAGGCCGCCCCGGCCCGCCCGCGCCGCCGCGCCACTCGTAAGGCCACCTCGCCGGTGACCTCCACGGCCGCCGCCGAGCAGCCCGCCGACGAGCCCGTGGCCGCCCCGGCCGCCGACGTCGCGGAGGAGGCCGTCGAGGCCGCCCCGCCGGCCCGCGCCCGCCGCCGTGCCACCCGTAAGGCCACCGCCCCGGCCGGCGCGCCTGCCGCCGCCGAGGAGACCGTGGTCGTGGCTCCGGCCGCCGAGCCGGTCGTCGAGAGCGCCCCGGCCGCCGAGGTCGCGGAGGAGGCCGCCGCGCCCGCCCCGCGTGCCCGCCGCCGCGCCACCCGCAAGGTCACCTCGCCCGAGACGGCCGCCGAGGCCCCCGTCGCCGGCGAGTCGCTGCCGACGTCGACCGTCGCGCAGATCGCCGCCGAGGAGGCCGAGGTCACCGCCGCCGAGACCGCGGCCACCCGTGGCCGTGGCCGCCGTCGCGCGACCTCCCCGCAGTTCACCTCCGAGCCCGCCCCGGCCGGTGAGTCCCGCCGTGCCGCGCGTCCCTCCGTCGCCGTCTTCCAGGCGCCGGTCTTCACCGAGCCGATGTTCCAGACCCCGGAGACCGCCGCCGCTGCCGCCGCCTCCGCCGCGGTGGAGCCGGAGGAGGACGAGCTCGTCGAGGCGGACGAGACGGTCGAGACCGTCGAGGCCGTCGAGCCCGAGGCCGTGGAGGCCCCGGAGCCCGCCGCCGAGCGCGCCGAGGCCGGCTCCCGCCGTCGCCGTCGTCGCCGTGGCGAGCCCGTCGCCGTCGAGCCCGTACCGGCCACCGTCGCCGACGAGCCCGAGGTCGAGGCCGTCGCCGACGAGATCGACGAGGCCGAGGAGGCCGAGGAGACGGACGAGTACGAGGACCGCCCGTCCCGCCGTCGCCGCCGTGGCGGCCGCCGTCGCCGTCGCGGTGAGCTCTCCGAGGCCGAGGAGGCCGAGGAGGGCGAGGAGCAGCCGCACGCCGAGGACGAGTCCGACGAGGCCGAGGAGAGCGACGAGGAGCAGGACGAGGCCGAGGGCTTCGCCGGCGGCTCCAGCAGCTCCCGCCGTCGCCGTCGCCGTCGCCGTCGCAGCGGGGACGCCTCCGCCGACGCCGAGGGCGCCGACGAGGAAGGCGTCCGTACGGTCGTCAAGGTCCGCGAGCCCCGCCCGGCCCGTGAGAAGGCCGAGCCCGGCACCGGCGCCGACGAGGTCCAGTCCATCAAGGGCTCGACCCGCCTGGAGGCCAAGAAGCAGCGCCGCCGCGAGGGCCGCGAGCAGGGCCGCCGCCGCGTCCCGATCATCACGGAGGCCGAGTTCCTGGCCCGCCGTGAGGCCGTCGAGCGCGTCATGGTCGTCCGCCAGAGCGGCGAGCGCACCCAGATCGGCGTCCTGGAAGACAACGTGCTCGTGGAGCACTACGTCAACAAGGAGCAGGCCACCTCGTACGTCGGCAACGTCTACCTGGGCAAGGTCCAGAACGTCCTGCCGTCGATGGAGGCCGCCTTCGTCGACATCGGCAAGGGCCGCAACGCCGTCCTGTACGCCGGTGAGGTCAACTTCGAGGCGCTCGGCATGGGCAACGGCCCGCGTCGCATCGAGACCGCGCTCAAGTCCGGCCAGTCGGTCCTCGTCCAGGTGACGAAGGACCCGATCGGCCACAAGGGTGCCCGTCTGACCAGCCAGGTCTCGCTGCCCGGCCGCTACCTCGTGTACGTGCCCGAGGGTTCGATGACCGGCATCAGCCGCAAGCTCCCGGACACCGAGCGCGCCCGCCTCAAGACCATCCTCAAGAAGATCGTCCCCGAGGACGCGGGCGTCATCGTGCGCACCGCCGCCGAGGGCGCGAGCGAGGACGAGCTGCGCCGTGACGTCGAGCGACTGCAGGCGCAGTGGGAGGACATCCAGAAGAAGGCGAAGAGCGGCAACGCCCCGACGCTGCTCTACGGCGAGCCGGACATGACCGTCCGTGTCGTCCGCGACATCTTCAACGAGGACTTCTCCAAGGTCATCGTCAGCGGTGACGAGGCGTGGGAGACCATCCACGGTTACGTGCACCACGTCGCCCCGGACCTGACCGACCGCCTGTCCAGGTGGACGAGCGAGGTCGACGTCTTCGCGACGTACCGGATCGACGAGCAGCTCATGAAGGCGCTCGACCGCAAGGTCTGGCTGCCGAGCGGCGGCTCGCTGGTGATCGACAAGACCGAGGCGATGATCGTCGTCGACGTCAACACCGGCAAGTTCACCGGCCAGGGCGGCAACCTCGAAGAGACCGTGACGAGGAACAACCTCGAAGCGGCCGAGGAGATCGTGCGTCAGCTGCGGCTGCGCGACCTCGGCGGCATCGTCGTCATCGACTTCATCGACATGGTCCTGGAGTCCAACCGCGACCTGGTGCTCCGTCGCCTCCTGGAGTGCCTGGGCCGGGACCGGACCAAGCACCAGGTGGCCGAGGTCACCTCGCTGGGCCTGGTCCAGATGACCCGTAAGCGGGTCGGCCAGGGCCTCCTGGAGTCCTTCTCCGAGACCTGCGTCCACTGCAACGGCCGCGGTGTCATCGTGCACATGGAGCAGCCGACCACCGCCGGTGGCGGTGGCGGCGGCAAGCGCTCGAAGAAGCGCGGCCGCGGCGGCGCCGAGCACGTCCACGAGCACGAGCACGCCGAGGGCGGCGAGGCCGCGGAGATCTCGGAGGCCCCGGAGATCGAGACCGAGGCCGAGGTCGCGGCCGAGCTGGCCGCCCCGGTGGCCCTGCCCGAGCCGATCGCCGCGGACGAGGAGCTGTACGGCTCCATCGCCGAGGCGGAGGCCGCCGCCACCCGCGGCCGTGGCCGTCGTCGCGCCACCCGCAGGGTGTCCGCGCCGGTCGCCGCGCGTCCGGTCGTGGAGACCGAGGCCGTCGAGTTCGAGTCGAAGCCGAAGCGCGTCGCCGAGCCCGTCGCGGCGCCGGAGCCGGTCGTCGAGCCGGAGCCCGTCGTGGCGCCGGTCGCCGAGGCCGTCGTCGAGCCCGTGGCCGAGCCGGTGGTCGAGGAGACCGCCGCCCCGGCCCCGCGCGGCCGTCGTCGTGCCACCCGTCGTGTGACCTCCCCGGTCGTCTCGACCACGGAGCCGGCCGCCGCGCCGACCGCCGTCGAGCCGGTCGTCGAGCCGGAGCCCGTCGTGGCGCCGGTCGCCGAGGCCGTCGTCGAGCCCGCCGTCGAGGAGGCCCCCGTGGCCGCCCCGCCGCGTGCCCGCCGCCGGGTGGTCCGTAAGGCCACCGCTCCCGCCGGTTCGCCCTCGGGCGCCGAGGACGCGGCCGTCGTCGTGGTGACCGCGGCTCCGGCCGAGGCCACCGAGGCTCCCGTCGAGGCGTCCGCCGAGGCCGAGGCCGAGCCCGCCCCCGTCAAGAAGACGGCGGCGCGCAAGACCGCGGCGAAGAAGACCACGGCCAAGAAGGCCGCCACCAAGAAGACGGCGGCGACCAAGAAGACCGCGGCGAAGAAGACCACCACCAAGAAGGCCCCGGCCAAGAAGGCGGCGGAGAAGACCGCCGCCCCGGCCCAGGACTGACCGGTGGGCACGGGCCGCCGCCCCGCGTGTCGGGGCGGCGGCCCGTGCCGAACGGGCGAATTTGACCCTCCGAGGCAGCCGCCCGTAACCTAGACCGTCGGCGTGTCTGTAGACGCGTCGCGCCTCTGAGCAACTCCCTCCCGCTCGTCGGGAGAGGCCGCTCGTCCGATTCCGGAACGCCGCGGGCCCTCGGGTCCGTGTGAGTGGCTGGCTTCAGAGGTTTCGATCCCGAGTGAGAGAGAGATCCGCGTGTACGCCATCGTGCGCAGCGGTGGTCGCCAGCACAAGGTTGCTGTCGGCGACATCGTTGAGGTTGACAAGATTTCCACTGCCAAGGTTGGCGACACGGTCGAGCTCTCGACCCTGCTCGTTGTCGACGGCGACGCTGTGACCAGCGACCCGTGGGTCCTGGCCGGCATCAAGGTCACGGCCGAGGTCGTGGACCACCACAAGGGCGCCAAGATCGACATCCTGCGCTACAAGAACAAGACCGGCTACCGCCGTCGCCAGGGTCACCGCCAGCAGTACACGGCGATCAAGGTCACCGGTATCCCCGCGGCTGCGAAGTAAGAGGGACTGAGACATGGCACACAAGAAGGGCGCATCGTCCACCCGGAACGGGCGCGATTCCAACGCTCAGCGGCTCGGCGTGAAGCGCTTCGGCGGTCAGGTCGTCTCCGCTGGTGAGATCCTCGTCCGCCAGCGCGGCACCCACTTCCACCCGGGCGCCGGCGTCGGCCGTGGCGGCGACGACACGCTGTTCGCCCTGCTGCCCGGCTCGGTGCAGTTCGGCACCCACCGTGGCCGCAAGGTCGTGAACATCGTTCCGGTCGCCTGATCGGATCTTTTGCGGAGGCGGACCTCACTTCCCGTATCGGGAAGCGGGTCCGCCTTTCGCGTGTTACTAGATAGACATTCCGTACGTAAGTAAATGGAGGCACAACCATGACCACCTTCGTGGACCGCGTCGAGCTGCATGTCGCCGCGGGTAACGGAGGCCACGGCTGCGCCTCCGTTCACCGGGAGAAGTTCAAGCCGCTCGGCGGCCCCGACGGCGGCAACGGCGGCCGCGGCGGCGATGTGATCCTGGTCGTCGACCAGGCGATCACCACGCTCCTCGACTACCACCACTCGCCCCACCGCAAGGCGACCAACGGTCAGCCCGGCGCCGGCGACAACCGCTCCGGCAAGGACGGCCAGGACCTCGTCCTGACCGTGCCCGACGGCACCGTCGTCCTCGACAAGGACGGCAACGTGCTCGCCGACCTCGTCGGCCAGGGCACCACCTTCGTCGCGGGCCAGGGCGGCCGCGGCGGCCTCGGCAACGCGGCGCTGTCCTCCGCGCGCCGCAAGGCCCCCGGCTTCGCGCTCCTCGGCGAGCCCGGTGAGGCCCGGGACATCGTCCTGGAGCTGAAGACCGTCGCCGACGTGGCCCTCGTCGGCTACCCGAGCGCCGGCAAGTCCTCGCTCATCTCGGTCCTGTCGGCCGCCAAGCCGAAGATCGCGGACTACCCCTTCACCACCCTGGTCCCCAACCTGGGCGTCGTCACGGCCGGCTCGACCGTCTACACGATCGCCGACGTGCCGGGTCTGATCCCGGGCGCCAGCCAGGGCCGTGGCCTGGGCCTGGAGTTCCTGCGTCACGTCGAGCGCTGCTCGGTCCTGGTGCACGTCCTCGACACCGCGACCCTGGAGTCGGACCGTGACCCGGTCACCGACCTCGACATCATCGAGGAGGAGCTGCGGCAGTACGGCGGCCTTGAGGACCGGCCCCGCATCGTCGTCCTCAACAAGGTCGACATCCCGGACGGCCAGGACCTCGCGGAGATGATCCGCCCGGACCTGGAGGACCGCGGCTACCAGGTGTTCGAGGTCTCCGCCGTCGCCCGTATGGGCCTCAAGGAGCTCTCCTTCGCCCTCGCCGGCATCGTCGGCGAGGCGCGCGCGGCCAAGCCGCAGGAGGAGGCGACCCGTATCGTCATCCGCCCGAAGGCCGTCGACGACGCGGGCTTCACGGTCGTGTACGACGAGGCCGAGGAGGTCTACCGGGTGCGCGGCGAGAAGCCGGAGCGCTGGGTCCGCCAGACCGACTTCAACAACGACGAGGCCGTGGGCTACCTGGCCGACCGCCTCAACCGCCTCGGCGTCGAGGACAGGCTGATGAAGGCGGGCGCCCGCGCGGGCGACGGCGTCGCGATCGGCTCGCTGGAGAACGCGGTCGTCTTCGACTGGGAGCCCTCGATGATGGCCGGCGCCGAGATGCTCGGCCGCCGAGGCGAGGACCACCGCCTGGAGGCCCCGCGTCCCGCGGCCCAGCGCCGCCGCGACCGCGATGCGGAGCGCGACGACGCCCAGCGCGAGTACGACGAGTTCGACCCGTTCTAGCGGAGCCTGGGCGGCCCCGGGTCGCCCCCGCTTTTTCGTCAACCGAATGGCCTTCGTCTCACCCGTCATGCTGGACGGGTGGCGCGGAGGCCATTCGGGTGTCCGAGGACCCGTAGCATCCTCGAAGTGAGCAGCATCACGTCCACTGAGGTGGCAGGAAAGCTCGGCGTTGTGGTAATCGCACACAATGACGAGGAGCTGGTGGGTGACGCGATCCGGTCCGTGCTCGAACAGGGCCCCGTGGTCGCCGAGGTCGTGGCCGTCGACGACGGATCGAGCGACGGTACGGCCCGGGTCCTGGACGAACTGGCCGCACTGCACCCCCGGTTGCGCGTCGTCCACCGCACGGTGAACAGCGGCGGCTGCGGCACCCCCCGCAACGACGGCTTCCGGGCCGTCACCGCCCCCCACGTGATGTTCCTCGACAGCGACGACGTCCTGCCCGAGGGCGCGGCCGCGACCCTCGTCGCGGCGGCCGAGCGTCACGGAACCCCCGTCGCCGTCGGCGCCTGCGTACGGCGCGAGCTGCCCGAGGGACGTGACGTGCGCTGGCAGCCCGCGCTCTACCGCGAGCCCGCCGTCCTGGAGACCACGGAAGACCTCGTGCCGCTCGTGCACGACACCCTCTGCGTCAACAAGGTCTACGACCGGGCCTTCCTTGCCGAGCACGGCATCCGCTTCCCCGAAGGCCGCTGCGTCTACGAGGACTTCCTCTTCACCGCCCGCGTCCTGGCCGCCGCACCGCGCGTCGCGGTCGTCCCCGACACCGTCTACATCTGGCACGTCCGCCGGGCCACCGCCCGGCTGTCGATCTCCCTCGACCGGGAGGGCATCGCCAACTGGCAGTCGAGGATCGCCGCCCACCGCACCGCCGTGGAGACCTTCGAGGCCGCCGGCCGCAAAGAACTCGCCACCGCCTGCCGCACCAAGTTCCTCGAACACGACCTGCGCCTGTACGCCCGTGACCTGCGGCTGCGCGAGGCCGAGTACCGCACCGCGTGGTGGACGCTCGCCCGGGAGTACCTCGGGACCTTCGGGGAGGCCGAGATCGCCGCCGCGCCCGCGCCCGCCCGCTGGGCCGCCCGGTTCGTCCTGACCGCCGAGGAGCCCCGGGACCTGGAGCGGCTCTCCCGGCTCACCGCCGACCCGGCCCGGCTGCTCCCGCCCCATGCCCGGAGCGGCGGCGTCGCCGTATGGTCCGAGGACCTCCCCGTGGAGCTGGACGGTCTGGACGCCCTGCCCGTCGACGGACTTCCGCTGCTCGTCGACGGGGACCTGCGCGCCGGAGCGACCGGCGGCGCGGGTGCCGGCGTCGGCGGCCAACTGCGGTTCACGGTCCGCGACCTGTACGGAAGGCTGGGCGCCGCCGTACCCCGTACCGCGCTGATCGACTTCCTGCCCCGGGGCGCCGACACGCCCGCCCGTACCGAGTCGGCCGAGCTGGTCGAAGGGGCCGCCGGCTGGTCCGGCCGTGTCCCCGCGGGACTCACCGCGATGGCCCGCGAGGGCCGCCGCCGGGGGAACCGGGGGGTCCAGCTCTGGGACGTCCGGGTGACGGTGACGTGCGCGGACGGCGGGGTCTTCACGACGGCGCTCCGATTGCCGCAGGACCGGCAGCGTCGGTCGCTCGTGCCGAGCAGCCGGTACGGTGTACTGCTGGTGCGGCAGTACACGACGGCGAACGGTTCGCTGGCGCTGCGGCTCGCACCGGGTGTCCGTGACGGGCTCCGGGCGATCGGAGCAAAACTCCGCAGGATCTCCCGCAGCTCTCATTGAAAGGGGTTTGGGGCAATGACTTATCTGATCACCGGTGGCGCCGGATACATCGGCTCCCACGTCGTCCGTGCCATGACGCAGGCCGGCGAGCGGGTCGTCGTCCTCGACGACCTGTCCACGGGATACGTGGAGCGGGTGCCGGAGGGCGTCCCCCTGGTGGTCGGCTCCACGCTCGACCGTGAGGTCCTGGACCGGACGATCGCCGAGCACGGTGTGACGGGCGTCGTCCACCTCGCCGGGAAGAAGCAGGTCGGGCAGTCCGTCGAGCTGCCGCTGCACTACTACCGCGAGAACGTCTTCGGCACCACCGTCCTCCTGGAGGCCGTGGCCGCCGCCGGTGTGCGCACCTTCCTCTTCTCCTCCTCCGCCTCCGTCTACGGCATGCCGGACGTCGACCTCGTCACCGAGGAGACCCCCTGCCTGCCGCTGAGCCCGTACGGCGAGACCAAGCTGGCCGGCGAGTGGCTGGTGCGCGCCGCGGGCGCGGCCCACGGCATCTCCACGGCCTGCCTGCGCTACTTCAACGTGGCCGGCGCCGCGACCCCCGAGCTCGCCGACACCGGTGTCTTCAACCTGGTCCCGATGGTCTTCGAGCGCCTGGACGCGGGGGAGGCCCCGCGGATCTTCGGCGACGACTACGCCACGCCCGACGGCACCTGCATCCGTGACTACATCCACGTCGAGGACCTGGCCGACGCGCACCTCGTCGCCGCGCGCAAGCTCACGGAGTGGGCCGAGGCGGGCGAGCCGCGCGACCTGACGGTCAACATCGGCCGTGGCGAGGGCGTCTCCGTCACCGAGATGGTCGAGCTGATCAACGAGATCACCGACCACACCACCGAGCCCCTGGTCACCCCGCGCCGCCCCGGCGACCCCGCCCGGGTCGTCGCCGCAGCCGACCGCATCGCGTCGGAGCTGGGCTGGAAGGCCCGTCACGACGTGCGCGACATGATCTCCTCGGCCTGGGCCGGCTGGGTCGCGCGCCGCGGCGCGACGGTCTGACCGCGGCAACGCCACGACAACGGACAAGGGCCGGGGAGATCGACTCCCCGGCCCTTGTCCTTGCCCACCCGACAGTTCGCGCCGCTCAGCGCTCCAGGAAGGCGAAGAGCGCCTCCCAGCGGTCGGTGATCCGGTCGGCGGAGTACCGCTTCACGTTCTCGAAGGCCGCGTCGCCCATGCGGTCCCGCAGCTCCTTGTCGGCGATCAGCGTGCTGATGCGGCCGCCGAGCTCCACGGTGTTGCCGAGCCGGGCCAGCAGGCCGTCCTCGCCGTCCCGGATGATCTCGCGCACGCCCGGCGCGCAGTCGAACGCGGCACAGGGCACCCCGGCCGCCATCGCCTCCAGCAGGGTGATCGGAAAGCCCTCGGCGCGCGAGGCCTGGGCGAAGACCGAGGCCCCGGAGAGCGCCCCGAGGACGTCGTTCGTACGGCCCATCCACTCGACCGAGCCGTCGAGGCCGAGCTCGGTCGTGCGGGCCCGCAGCGACTGCTCCTCGTCCCCGGTGCCGTAGATCCGCAGCTTCCAGTCGCGGTGGCGGGGCGCGATCTCCGCCCAGCTGTCGAGCAGTATGTCCACGCCCTTCTCGTGCGAGAGACGCCCGACGGAGACGACGGCCTTCTCGGTGCGCGCCACGGGGGCGGCGGGCATGAAGGGCAGTGCGTTGGGCATGTGGCCGACGTTGTCCATGCCGGCCCGGATCCACCGGTCCGCGTCGCCGGGGGTGAGGACGAGCAGCCGGTCGACGTCCCGGTAGTGCCGCTTCACCCGGGCGAGCCGGGAGGCGGCCGCGCTCGCGGCGTACGACTCGTGGCTCATGCCGATGACGACGAGCCCCTTGGTGTCGGAGAGGGCCACCCATTCCATCGCCCACACCTGCGTCACGATCACGACGGCGCCGGGCCGGGCGGCGGCGAACAGGGCCGTCATCAGGTCGGCCCGCTCCCGCATCCCGGCGGCGCGGACGGCGTGACGCCGGCGCTCGACGGCGTTCAGCCTGCCCTTGAGTCCGCGCAGGGAGCGGACCTGCGGCGGATGCGCGTCGTACAGCGTGGTGGTGGCGTACGGCAGCGGGTCGGGGAACTCGTGCCCGCGTCCGGCGGGGGCCGGGCGGATCCCGATGACGTGCACCCGGTGGCCCCGGTCGGTGAACGCCCCGGCCATCTGGTGCGTCCAGGTCGTCACACCGCCCATCTCGTCCACGCTGTTGGCGACGATGAAGATGTCACGGCCGCCGGACGCGGTGGTCTGGTTGGTCACTTCCCGCTCCTGGTGAAGAACGTGTCGACGATCCGGCGGGCCGCGTCGCCCCGGTCGTACTCGCTGAAGTCGGCGTTGAACCGCTGCCGGGCCGCCGCGTACTTGCTGTCGGCCTCGTCCCGCAGGTTGGCGACCACCCCGAAGAGCTCGTCCTCCGTCTCCACGACGGGACCGGGGGCGTGTTCCTTCAGGTCGAAGTAGGTGCCCCGGTTCTCCTTGGCGTACTCGTCGTAGTCGTACGCGAAGAAGATCATCGGACGGTCGAGCAGCCCGTAGTCGAACATCACGGACGAGTAGTCGGTGATCAGCCCGTCCGCGAGGGCGAGCAGCGGGGTGACGTCGTGGAGGCGGGAGACGTCGACGACGCGTCCGCGGACCGACGGCGGCAGCGTCACGCTGTTCAGGTAGTGCGTCCTGATCAGCAGCGTGTGGGTGTCGCCGAAGCGGTCGGCGAACTCCTCGATGTCGAAGGGGCACCGGAAGGCGCGCACCTTGCCGCCGGGCGCGGCCCGGAAGGTCGGCGCGTACAGCAGGATCTTCTTCTCCGGGTCGACGCCCAGTTCGGCCGCGAGCGGTCCGCGGTCCCGGTGGCCCGTCCCGGTCTCCTCGCGGCGCGCCTCGACGAGGCTGTCGTTGCGCGGGTAGCCGTAGGGCAGCAGCACCTCGTCGCGGAGCCGGAAGGCCTTGGCGAGGGTGCGCCGGTCGTGCTCGCCGCGGATCAGGAAGTGGTCGAAACGGTCCAGGGCCTTCTGGAAGGAGGCCTGGGAGGCGAGGCCGCGCGACTTGGTGTGGGGCTCGTCGAAGCCCATCCGCTTGAGGGCCGTGCCGTGCCAGGTCTGGATGTACGTGGTCCCCGGGCGCTTGGTGAGGCGCAGCGGGAAGCCCTGGTTGTCGATCCAGAACTCGGCCTGGGCCAGCGCCCGCAGGTACTGCCAGCTCCAGCGCTTCACCAGGGTGACGTCCTCGGGGAAGCCGGTCGGTCGCGCGCCCGCGTACGACCAGACGGCCGTGAAGGGGACGCCCTGGCGGCGCATCTCCTCGTAGACGGCCCGGGGGCTGTCGCTGTACTGCTTGCCGAGGTGGCTCTCGAAGACCACGAGGCCCTTGCGGATCGGGAGCCTGCTGTAGAACTCGTGGTAGACGCGCAGCTTGGTCTCGCCCGAGTTCAGGTCCTTCTTCGCCCTGAGCAGGCGGCGCAGGCTCGTCTTCGCCAGCTCGGCGGTGCGCCCGTGCATGGCGCCCTCGATCATCGCCGTGGTGTGCACGGCGGCCCTGCCCTCGGCGGCCAGGACGTAGGACAGATTGCCCTTCCTGGTGACCTCGGGCACGAAGCGGTCGGACACCAGCTGGGTCAGCCGGGGGCGGATCCGCAGACTGTCGGCCTCGTCGATGGGCGCGCCGCCGACGGACACCCGGGTCCGGAGGTCCTGGCCGTCGACGGTGAGGATCAGCCGGACGTCCCAGACCGCGTCGATGATGCCGAGGGGGCGGACCGTGCGGGCGATGTCCGCCTCGCCCTCCCATTCGATCCAGGCGTCGGCGTGCCGGATCGTGGTGACCGGGATGCGGGCGGTCTTCCCGCCGACGCTGCGGCGGGCCGAGAACTCCAGGACCGCGCCGAGCTCCGCGTCCGGGCCGATCCGGCCCAGCGGGTTGACGACGCGTCCGGCGAGGCTGACGACTCCGTCACGACTGGCGTACGAGGTCAGCCGGTTGCCCAGGGCGAGCGAGGTCAGCGGCCTGGTGTCGTAGCGGGAGGAGGTGACGTCCAGGATCTGGCGGCCCTGCTCGGTGTCCAGGTGCTCGGCGCACCAGTAGACCTGGCCGTCCCGCTCGGCGAGCGGGGTGGTGAGCCGGCCGGGGTTGGTGAGCGCGTCGGTGGCGGGGAGGAGGTTGGGCCAGTCCTCCTTGCTCAGCAGATAGGCGCAGATGGCGTGCATGCGCTGCACTTCCTCGTACGCCTTCGGGTCGATCTCGGCGAGGTAGCCGTTGGCCACCTCGGCGAACTCGCGCCGGTAGTCGTCGCCGAGCAGCGGCAGGTCGCGCAGGTGGAGGACGAGGTCGTGCTTGAGGAACTTGATGTCCTTGCGGTACTTCAGCTCGTCGTAGCCCCTGCTCTCCAGCAGGGCGTCCACCCGGCGGTGGATCTCCATGCGGTGCACGAAGTTGGCGATCTCGTGGCGCCTGTTGCTGATCGACTTGGCGGAGGCGCTCTCCTGCACGTTCCAGTAGTAGACGTGGTTCGGGATGAGCGTGATCCGGCTCGCGGCGACATAGGCCTGGGCCGAGAAGAGCAGGTCCTCGTAATGGATGCCGACCGGGAACTCCAGGCCCTGTTCGAGGAGGAACGCGCGCCGGTAGCACTTGTTCGTCGACAGGGTGTCGAAGACCAGCAGGTCGGAGAGCTCGGTGATCGACTCGATCGTCCGGGTCCGCGAGTAGAGCCAGGGATACCACTCGGTGGTCTTCTTGTGGCGGCTGTCGAGGTGGACGCGGACGCACAGGCCGGAGACCAGGTCGGAGCCGGTGCTCTCGGCGGCGTCGAGCATGTTGCGGCAGGCGTTGCGCTCCAGCACGTCGTCGCTGTCGAGGAACATGACGTACGTGCCGGTGGCGCGCTGGATGCCGTGGTTGCGAGGCGCCCCGCAGCCACCGCTGTTCCGCGGCAGCTGGTACGCCCGGACCCGGTCCGGGTTCTCGGCGGCGAGAGCCTGGGCGACCGTGAAGGTGTCGTCCTTGCTGCAGTCGTCGACGATGACGACTTCGACGCCGTGCAGGGTCTGCTCCAGCACCGACCGGACGGCAGTCGGCAGACGCTCTGCGTCGTTGTAGGCGATGACGACCACGGAGACGTCAGGCACGTGCACCTCGATTCACTTGTCGTTCGTCCACTCCTCCTCAAACTACCTGGTGTTCACCATCCGTTACGCAATGTCACCCACCGCAGAGGTGTTCGGTCAGGGCCGGTTGATCCGCTCCACGCCGTAGTACTCGGCCGTGCACCGGGCGGCCCAGTCCTTCTCGTACACCGTGGTGAAGAAGGGTTCGGCGAGCCCGCCGATGTGCAGGGGGCGGTACGTGACCTCCCGCCGGCCGGCCGCCACCTCGGCGCGGATCCGGGCGTCCTGCCGGTCCCAGGCCAGGCTGCGCGCCACCGTCTGCGTCGTCAGCGTCTGTACCGCCGGCACCAGGGCCGCCGTGCTCGCCACGGCGACGGCACCGGTGGCGACGAGGACCGCGAGGCGGGCGGCACGGACGCCGGAGGGTGCCGCTGGGGCTGCGGGCTCGTCTCCGGGTCCGTCGGCGCCGTCGGGCCCGCGATCGTCTTCCTGCCCGCGCGTGTCGTCGAGCCCTCCCCTGTCCGTGAGTCCTCCCCTGTCCGCGAGCCCGCGGACGCCGTCGATCCCGCGCCCGAGTCGGTGGCCGAGCCATGCCCCGTAGCCGCAGAGCGCCAGCAGGAAGGGCACGAGGAAGCTGGTCCACGTGCGCGCGTAGGTCCAGCCGCCCGCCCCGTATCCGCTGCGGAGCCCGTACGCGGCCACGAGGCTGCCGAGCGCGATCAGGGGCAGGGGCAGCAGCACGACGGCGACCCGAAACGTTCCTCCCGGGACGCGGTCGGTCGGCGTGTCCTCCCCGTGCGGGCGGCGGCGATCGGAGAGGGCCACCGCCAGACCGAGGAGCACCCCGGCGGCGAGGGCGCCCGCGTACGCCCACTGCCCGCCGATCGTCTCCCAGATCCGGGACCAGTCGCGGACCGTCTCCCCGAGCCCCGACAGGGTCAGCGGCTCCTTCGGCTGCTGGGCGCGCCGCCAGCGGGCGCCGGGCGACGTGGTGAGCAGCACCAGGCCGATCAGGAGGCCCAGGCACCAGGCCGCGCACCAGGTCGACGCGAAGCGGTCGCGCGTCCGGCCGAGCCGGGGCAGGCAGAGCAGGCCCGCCGCCGCGGCCATCAGACCGGACATCGCGACGAAGGGTTCGCTGAGCATGCCGGCCGCCGTGCCGAGCAGCGCCGCGGCGGCCACGGCGGTGCTCCGTGCCCAGCGCCGACGGCTGCGGGCCGCCCACACGCCGGAGAGGACCGCCCAGACGCCGAGGATGCTCGGTAGGGTGTGGGAGATGGTGGCGGGCGCCCAGAGCAGCAGCTGGTACGAGCGGGTTCCCGCGAAGAACAGCAGCGCTTCGAGGACCAGGACCGCCGCCGCGGCCGCTGCCGCGGGGAACGGCAGGCGGAGCGCGCGCAGCGTGACGCGGGCGAGGAGGAACAGCCCCGCGCCGAGCGCGAGCACCAGGAACGCGGGCAGCAGCTTCGGCCCCCACATGCCGTCGGAGTAGAGCAGGCCGGTCAGGAAGGCGTTGGTGACGCGCCCGTTCTGGGTGTTGTAGAAGTCCGCGGTGATGCCGAGGACGCCCATGTCCCTGGCCTTCCAGAGGGCGCACCAGTCGTCCGACGTGGGGCGTACGTACACGCCGAGGAACGCGCCGACCGAGAGCAGCGCCCCGGCTCCCGCGGCGATGACGAACGCGACCCAGGGGAGTGCCTGCCGGAGTCCGCCCGCCATGTCGGTGTCCTGTCCGCCCTCGTCCGTCATCCGTGCGTCACCGCGCTCCGTCAGGGTCGTTCTACTCACGGGTCATCGCTCCAACTGCGGGGCTCTACGGGTGACAAAAGACAAGAAATGCCGCGTATATCAATATCTTCCCCACATGCTTTGCCGCATGGACGACATGCCGACCGGGTGCGGCCACCCGGACGACGTCGGACGGTCACCGCCACTTCGTACCCTGGCCGCGCTGCTCGAAGGAGAGTTCGGTGGCGGTCCCTCAGGACGTACTCTTGCCCATCCCTCTGGAGTGACCGTTCATGACCAGGCTTTCCGTCGTCGTCCCCTGCTTCAACGAGGAGGACGTCGTCGAACGCTTCGACGCGCGGATGCGCCAGGTGCTCGACACCCTTCCGGTCGGTTACGAGATCTGTTACGTCGACGACGGCAGTTCCGACGGAACGCTCGGCAAGCTGCGCGAGATCGCCGCCCGGCACCCGCACCGGACCCAGTACGCCTCCTTCAGCCGCAACTTCGGCAAGGAGGCCGCCATGCTCGCCGGCCTGCGCAAGTCCACCGGAGACGCCGTCGTCATCATGGACGC
Source organism: Streptomyces sp. NBC_00250 (assembly GCF_036192275.1). Lineage (NCBI taxonomy): Bacteria > Bacillati > Actinomycetota > Actinomycetes > Kitasatosporales > Streptomycetaceae > Streptomyces > Streptomyces sp. NBC_00250. The sequence continues at coordinate 6,088,294 of NZ_CP108088.1, forward strand.
CGACCTCCAGCACCCGCCCGAGCTCCTCGCCCGCATGCTCGACCTGCACCACCAGGGCCACGACCAGGTCATGGCGCGCCGGACCCGCGAAGGCGACAAGAAGCTCCGCTCCGCCCTCAGCCGGATGTACTACCGGGGCGTCAACCGCTGGGTCGACGTGGAACTCACCGACGGCGTCGGCGACTTCCGCCTCCTGTCCCGCCCCGCCGTCGACGCGCTGCTCTCGCTGCCCGAGTACAACCGCTTCTCCAAGGGGCTCTTCTCCTGGATCGGCTTCGACACCGTCACCTTCGACTACCAGAACGCCGCACGCGAGGGCGGTGAGACGAAGTGGAAGTTCAGCTCCCTGATCAACTACGGCATGGACGGGCTGATCTCCTTCAACAACCGTCCGCTGCGCATCGCCCTCTGGCTCGGGATGATGCTGACCGGCCTCGCCGCCCTGTACGCGGTCTGGGTCGTCGCCGCCGCCCTCACCCAGGGCGTCACCGCCCCCGGATACGTCACCCTGGTCGCGATCATCGCGGGACTCGGAGGCGTGCAGATGGTGATGCTGGGGCTGATCGGCGAGTACATCGGCCGCATCTACTACGAGACCAAGCGCCGGCCGCACTTCCTCGTGAAGGAGACCCACCGCTCCTTCGGGCGCGGGGCGTCCGAACGCGTCGCCGCCGAGCGGATCCGCGTCGCGGCCACCGAGGGAGAGCACTGATGGCGACCGGTTCTCCCACCGCGCGACGCGGACGGCTCGCCGAGATATTCCGCTTCGCCATCGTCGGCGGCGTCAACACGGCCACCTTCTTCGGCTGTTACCTGCTGCTCCACCCGTGGATGCCGTACTTCGCCGCGTACTCCCTCGCCTTCGTCCTCAGCATGATCGGCTCCTTCTTCCTCAACACCTACTTCACCTACCGCACCCGGCCGACCTGGAAGAAGTTCGCCCTCTTCCCGCTCACCAACGTCACCAACTACCTGGTGCAGAGCGTCGGTCTGTACGCGCTCGTCACCTGGGCCGGAATGGACGACAGGATCGCGCCACTCGTCGCGGCCGTCGTCGCCATCCCCTTCACCTACCTCATCTCCCAGCGGATCCTCGTCCCCCGGAGCAACGGACAGGACGCCGACGACTCCGGTCCAGGGAGCGAAACGGACGAGCGGCAGCCCTCCCGGCTCGCGTAGATTGCCTGGCAGTCGCGGCGGGGAACACACGGCGCGCGGGACAGCCGAGTGAGGACGACGCAGGTGGCGGCACAGGTGACGACAGAGACGACCGGACAGCCGACCGGACCGGCGGACGGACCGGCGGACGGACGGACGACCGGACAGACGGACGCGGCGAGGCAGTACGTGACGGAGGCCCGCAGGATCGTCGTCAAGGTCGGCTCCTCCTCGCTCACCACGGCCTCGGGAGGCCTGGACGCCGACCGCGTCGACGCCCTCGTCGACGTGCTCGCCAAGGTCCGCAGCGGCGGCGAGAAGGAGATCGTCCTCGTCTCCTCCGGCGCCATCGCCGCGGGCCTCGCACCGCTCGGACTCACCCGGCGCCCCAAGGACCTCGCCCGGCAGCAGGCCGCCGCCAGCGTCGGCCAGGGACTCCTCGTCGCCCGGTACACCGCCTCCTTCGCCCGCTACGGCGTCCGCGTCGGACAGGTCCTCCTCACCACCGACGACACCAGCAGGCGCGCCCACTACCGCAACGCCTACCGGACCCTCGACCAGCTCCTCGCGATGGGCGCGCTGCCGGTCGTCAACGAGAACGACACCGTCGCCACGGACGAGATCCGCTTCGGCGACAACGACCGGCTCGCCGCCCTCGTCGCCCACCTCGTCCGCGCCGACCTCCTCGTCCTGCTCTCCGACGTCGACGGCCTCTACGACGGGGACCCGGCCAAGCCCGGTACGTCGAGGATCGCGCAGGTCACGGGCCCCGACGACATCGCCCATGTGGAGATCGGCTCGGCCGGAAAGGCGGGCGTCGGCACCGGCGGCATGGTCACCAAGGTCGAGGCCGCCCGGATCGCCGCCGCAGCCGGCATCCCCGTGGTCCTCACCTCCGCGAGCCGCGCCGCCGACGCCCTCGCCGGCCGTGACACCGGCACGTACTTCCACCGCACCGGCCGCCGCTCCGCCGACCGGCTCCTCTGGCTCGCCCACGCCTCCACCCCGCAGGGCTCCCTCACCCTGGACGACGGAGCCGTACGAGCCGTCGTCGAGGGCAAGAAGTCCCTGCTCGCGGCCGGTGTCGCGGGCATCGAGGGCGACTTCGTGGCCGGTGACCCCGTCGAACTCCGCGACACCGCCGGCCGGGCCGTCGCCCGCGGTCTCGTCAACTTCGACGCCAAGGAGATGCCCCGGATGCTCGGGCGCTCCACGCACGAACTCGCCAAGGCGCTGGGGCCCGAGTACGAGCGCGAGGTCGTCCACCGCGACGACCTGGTCGTCATCCGCTGACCCTCACGTCCCTCCCGAAACGGCTGAAAGTGCGGCCATCCGGAAGGGACGTTTACCAAAACCGCCCCAAGTGCCGCCTCGGGCTGGTCAACTTTGTCTCGGGGGTAAGAGAGCAGGGCGGGGTACAGCACCACACGCATCACACAGGAGGCCGCCGGTGAGACGAGCGCGCCCAGGGGCACCGCCCCGAGGGACTGCCGAACGCGCCCTGACCAGTGTCGAGGCCGGAGCCGACTTCGACGAGGCACGGGACAGGTCCACGGACACCAAGACCGAGACCACCACCGAGACACGCGAGGTTCGTGAGCCACGAGAGGCACGCGCCAAGGAACAGCCCGTGTCCAAACTCTGGCACATCACCCTCAGCGTGTCGGGTGTGGAGTCACCGCTGAAGGAGGTGCGACGCGGGCTGGAACAGCTGGCCCACGACCACCCCTTCCTGCTGACCAGCCGCTACGCCAACGACCACGCCGAGATCAGGTACTGGGAAGAGGCCCGCGACCTGCACGACGCCGCGGCCGTCGCCCTGCGCCTGTGGGGCGAGCACCGGCAGACCGCCAAGCTGCCGCCGTGGGAGATCGTCGGTCTCGAGGTCATCGACCGCGAGACCTACCACCAGCGGATCGCGGAGGGCTACGGCCCGCCACCCGCGGCCCCGGTCGGCGTCCACCCGTACTGAGCGGGGGCGTTCGAGACGCCTCCCCGTGCGGGGCGTCTCGGAACGACCGGGGTACGTCTCGGAGTGCGGGATACGTGAGGGATGTCCGCAGGGGTGCCAGTACCCTGCGGGCATGACCTCGCTCACGCCCCTCGACAACCTGTCCCCGGTCACCCGGGCCGCCTACCGGGCCCGTGGCGCCGCCGCCGAAATCGCGCCACTCCCGCGCGCGGCCAAGGACGACGCCCTGCTGGCGATCGCGGACGCCCTCGAAGTGCGCACCGCCGAAATCGTCGAGGCCAACGCCGAGGACATCGCCAAGGCCCGCGAAGCCGGGACCAGCGAAGCGATCATCGACCGCCTCACCCTCACTCCCGAGCGCGTCCGGGCCATTGCCGCCGACGTCCGCGACGTCGCCGCGCTGCCCGACCCCGTCGGCGAGGTCGTCCGCGGCTCGACCCTCCCCAACGGCATCGACATCCGCCAGGTCCGCGTCCCGCTCGGGGTCGTCGGCATCATCTACGAGGCCCGCCCCAACGTCACCGTCGACGCGGCCGCCCTCTGCCTGAAGTCCGGCAACGCCGTCCTGCTCCGCGGCTCGTCCTCCGCGTACGCCTCCAACACCGCCCTGGTGAAGGTCCTGCGCGACGCCATCGGCGGCGCCGGACTGCCCGCCGACGCCATCCAGCTCGTCCCCGGCGAGTCCCGCGAATCGGTCCGCGAGCTGATGCGCGCCCGCGGCCTCGTCGACGTCCTCATCCCGCGCGGCGGCGCCTCCCTGATCCGGACGGTCGTCGAGGAGTCCACCGTCCCGGTGATCGAGACCGGCACCGGCAACTGCCACGTCTACGTCGACGCGCAGACCGACCTCGACATGGCCGTCGAGATCCTGATCAACTCCAAGGCCCACCGGGTCAGCGTCTGCAACGCGGCCGAGACCCTCCTCGTCCACCAGGACGTCGCCGCGGCCTTCCTCCCCAGGGCCCTCGACGCCCTCGCGGAGGCCGGCGTCACCGTCCACGCCGACGAGCGGGTCCTCGCGTTCGCCGCGGGCTCCAAGGCCACCGTCGTCCCGGCCACCCCCGAGGACTGGGAGACCGAGTACCTCTCGTACGACATCGCCGCCGCCGTCGTCGACTCCCTCGACCGGGCCGTCGAGCACATCCGGACCTGGTCCTCCGGCCACACCGAGGCGATCGTCACCACCTCGCAGGCCGCGGCGCGCCGCTTCACCCAGCTGGTCGACTCCACCACGGTCGCCGTGAACGCCTCCACCCGGTTCACGGACGGCGGACAGTTCGGCTTCGGCGCCGAGATCGGCATCTCCACCCAGAAGCTGCACGCCCGGGGCCCCATGGGCCTTCCGGAGCTGACCTCGACCAAGTACATCGTCACCGGTGACGGTCACGTGCGGTAACCGCTCCTTTAGGTACGGGGAGGGACGGGCAGGGAGGCTTCGCACTCTCCCTGCCCAAAACCACCTTCCGGGTCTACTCTGAACCCGTGCCGGACGACGTGGGGGGCACGCCGTTCCAGAACGGCGGGGACCCTGAGGACTCTGTCGACCGCGGAGGCGCCGACGAGGTCTACGCCGACGTGGTGTTCGACGAGGACTTCGTACGGGCCGCGACCATTCACGAGCCGACCGCGGTCGAGCGGCTCCTCGCCGCCGCCCAGGCCCGTGCCGAGGCCGAGGCGGCCCGCGCCCGAGCCGGGGGCGGATCGGCCGACGACGACCTCTACGAGGACTTCCACGACCCCTCCGGCCTCACCTACGAGCCGGACGACGTCGGCGACGACGCCAGCCCCTACGGCCGCCACGGCGGCGCCCTGCGCCCCTACCGGGGCAGCGCCCGCTGGCACCGGCCCGTCGCCTGGCTCCTCGCCCTCGTCATGGGGGTCGGCATGGTCGCCCTGGCCTTCAGCGCCGTCTACCGGGGCGCGGCCGCCAACCGCCAGGACCAGGTCCCCCCGCCGGCCACGACCGGCGTGGACACGCCCAACCCGAACCCGGCGCCGCCCGCCGCCCACGCCCCCGCGGCACGCTCCGCGTCCCCCGAGTAGCCGTCCGCGTCCGCGTCGGAAGCGGTCCGCGTCCTCCGAGTGGCCGAGCCGTTCGGCTCCCTGGCCGCCCCCGCACACCCTGACGGCGGAATTCTTCCGAACTTGTCGTGGACCTCGGCGTTTACCGAAGCCCTCGCGGACCTACCCTGAAGGTATGGCAGGGCGTGGCGACCCGCCTGAGGGGACGCCCGAGGGCCTCCCCGGCGGTGAGGACGAATACCGATCCGTCGTCTTCGACGAGGCGTTCGTCCGCGCTGCCCATCTCCAGGAGTTCTCGGCCCAGGAACGGATGGGCGAGCACTCCCAGGCCGTCCGCAGCCGCCCGTCCTCCTGGGAGGGCCGCAGCGGCTCCCGCCAGGCCATCCTGCTCGTCCTGCTGATCCTCCTGGCCTTCGGCACCGCCATCTATCTCGGCGTCCGCAACCCGTACCAGCCCCCGGTCGACCAGCGGGCCGAACCCCTGCGGACCACCGTGGTCCCGCTCGCCCCGCAGGGCCCCGTCGTCGGCGGTGTGCCCGACCGGCTCTTCGACCACAGCCCGGTCGCCGAGTACCGCACCGGGGCCGCCGGCATCAATCTGCCCGTCGCCGGACGCACCACCCACTTCGCCGAGAGCCAGGTCGTCACCGCCCTCAGCATCGCCAAGGACTATCTGGTGGCCTCCTCCCTGGAGCCCGACGTCCTGTCCGGGGTGACCGTGCGGCCCGCGCGCCTGCTGCTCGACCCCGACCAGCTGGAACAGTTCGACCGGAGCATGGAGGCACCGGCCGACGACGGCCGGCACGCCCTCGCCGGCTGGCTCGTCCGCTTCGACCCGCGGCAGGCCGTCCTCGCGGACCCCTCGGCCCGCGTCCAGGGCACCCTCCGCTACGAGGAGACCAGCCCCGACACACTGGACGTCACCGCGGACCACACGTACACCTACGCCCTCCGCCCGGCCGCCCAAGGCGCGGGACCGGTCGGGCAGGCATCCCTCTTCACCGTCCACCGCGAGGTGCACTTCCGCTTCGACCGCGAGGACCTGCGCATGCACCGGGCCGAGCTGGTGACGAGCACCGTGGAGGCGGGCCCGCAGGCGTGCGGCGCGGACACCACGGGCTCCCTGAAGCCGCTCCTGGCCGGAGCGCGGGCCCCCGAAGCGGACGGCGGACCGGTGGTCACCGACCCGTACGCCACGGGCCGGCCCGCCGCCCCCTCGTTGTGCGGTGCGCTGGCGCCGAGCGCTCAGCCCTCGCTCTGACGGTTCCGCCGGTCCGGTTCCGCCCGGCCGGTTCCGCTCAGCCCTCGCACCGACGGTTCCGCCCGGCCGGTTCCGCTCAGCCCTCGCTCCGAGCGCCGCCGGTGTCGTCGTCCGGGCCGCTCCCGCCGTCCCCGGCGGTCCCTTCGGCGTCCGGCTTCCTCGGGGCCTGGCCGCCGCCGAAGGCGTTGCGCAGCTTCCCGCCCAGGTCGCCCGCCAGGTCGCCGGCGCCCCCGGCTATGTCGCCGACCAGCTTCATCAGCGGATCCTTGCTGGTCCGCACGGTGTCGGCGTAGTGCCCCGCCGACTCGCGGAAGGAGTCCGTGACCGAGGCGTCCTTGTCCTCCGAGCGCTTCGGGTAGTGGCCGTCCATGATCCGCTGGAAGTCGCGGTTCTCCGACCACTTCTTCAGCTCCGCCGCCCGGACGGTGGTGAAGGGGTGCGTACGCGGCAGTACGTTGAGGATCTTGAGGACCGAGTCCCGCAGGTCCCCGGCCTTCTCGTACTCGTCGGCCTGGGCGAGGAACGCGTCCACGTTCATCTCGTGGAGGTGGTTGCCGCCGGCGACCTTCATCAGACCGCGCATCGAGGCCTGCACGTCCTGGCCGACGAGGAGCCCGGCCCGGTCGGCGGAGAGCTCCGACTTGCGGAACCACTCGCGCAGCGCCGTGACGATCGCCATGATCGCGACGTTCCCCAGCGGAATCCAGGCGATCTTGAGCGCGAGGCTGGTGAGGAAGAGCAGGACCGTGCGGTACACGGAGTGTCCGGAGAGGGCGTGTCCGACCTCGTGGCCGACGACCGCCCGCATCTCCTCCTCGTCGAGGAGCTCCACCAGGCCGGTGGTGACGACGATGATCGGCTCGTCCAGGCCGATGCACATCGCGTTGGGCTTCGGGTCCTGCGTCACGTACATCGGCGGGACCTTCTCCAGGTCCAGGATGTAACAGGCGTCCCGCAGCATGTCGTTGAGATGGCTGAACTGCGCGTCGCTCACCCGGACGGAGTCCGAGAGGAAGAGGAGTCGCAGGCTGCGCTCCGGCAGAAGTCCGCTGAGCGCCTTGAAGACCGTGTCGAAGCCGCTGAGCTTGCGCAGCGCCACCAGCGCCGAGCGGTCGGCCGGATGCTCGTAGGCCCGCGAGGAGATACCGGGGAACCGCTTCCGCTGCCTGCTCGGCACGTTCCCCTGGTCGTTCTCGGTCATGGATGCCCCCTGTTCGTACGAGTCGGTGCTCGTCCCCCTGACGAACCCCAGCGTAGGCGTTGGCGCTACGGTGTGCCGGGGCCTGTGGATAACTCGGGCACCAAGGACGACCGAGGAGCACGACCGACATGCCGGACACCGTCGACACCGCTGCCGCCCTGCTCGCCGCCGCCGCGCAGGAGGGACCGGGCGACACGCTCCGCATCGTGCTGCTCGTCTCGATGGTGGGCGGCGCCCTGCTCGCCTGGTTCCTGCTCCGCGGCTATCGCTCCGACGACACCGGGGACGACAGCACCGGCGGCGGCACCGGCGACGCGGCCCGCCGCGGCACGGACGCCGGCACGGACACCGACACGGATGTCACCACGGACGTCACCACGGACCGTGACGCCAACGCCTGAGTCGGCGTGAGCCTGCCCGGACCGCCCGCATACGATGTGCGCGAAGTCTCCGCTCCCATCCCCGATCGATAGGTCTGTCGAAGATGAGCCTCCACAGCACCGCCGCCAACCTGGTTTCCCTCGCCGAGGGCTCCGAGCACGGCGGCGGCAACCACGAAAGCCTCAGCCCCTACCTCACCGGCTTCGGCGCCTTCGGCGCCCTGCTTCTGCTGCTGTGGATCACCACCCGCTTCAACCGCGACCGCTGAACCACCGCCCCTGATCAGGCGTCCGCTGCCGTGCCAGTAGGCTCTGCACGCATGGGAGAGCAGGAAATGCCTACTGGCGGGCGCGGGAAGCGCCGACTCGGGGTGATGGGCGGGACCTTCGACCCGATCCACCACGGACACCTGGTGGCGGCCAGCGAGGTCGCCGCCCTGTTCCACCTGGACGAGGTCGTGTTCGTACCGACCGGGCAGCCGTGGCAGAAGAGCGACACGACCGTGTCGGCGGCCGAGGACCGTTATCTGATGACGGTCATCGCGACGGCGTCCAACCCGCAGTTCTCGGTCAGCCGGATCGACATCGACCGCGGCGGTGCGACGTACACCATCGACACCCTGCGGGACCTGCGCTCCCTCAACAGCGACTCGGACCTCTTCTTCATCACCGGGGCCGACGCGCTGTCGCAGATCCTCACCTGGCGCGACGCCGAGGAACTCTTCTCGCTCGCGCACTTCATCGGCGTCACCCGGCCGGGCCACGACCTCACCGACGACGGGCTGCCCAAGGGCGGCGTCTCGCTCGTCGAGGTGCCCGCGCTCGCCATCTCCTCCACCGACTGCCGGGCGAGGGTCGCACAGGGCGATCCCGTCTGGTACCTGGTCCCGGACGGCGTGGTGCGCTACATCGACAAGCGCCAGTTGTACCGCGGCGAGTGAGCTTCGGGGAGGGGCACCGGTGAACGATCAGCAGCATCCGTACGACCCGTACTATCCGCAGCCGCAGATCATCGGCTACGACGAGTACGGGCAGCCGGTGTACCAGCAGCCACAGGCGTCCCAGCAGGCTCAGGGACAGCACTACGACCCGTACGGCGGTCAGCAGCAGTCCCAGCAGTCGCAGCCGCAGCAGGGGTACGGCTACGACCCTTACGCCCAGCAGCAGTACCAGGCGCAGCAGCCACCGGCTCACCAGCAGCCTCAGGCACCTCAGCAGCCCCAGGAGCCGCAGTACGACCCGTACGGGCAGCAGGGCTACGCCTACCCCTCCTACGACACGGGACAGCAGTGGTCCGTCCAGGCGGACCCGTCCGCCGCGCAGGCCCCTGCCCCCGCGCAGACCCCTGTGCAGGCCCCGTCGGCCGCGCCCGTCGCGGCCCCGCCCGGCGTTCCCGGTCAGCGCCCCGCGCCCGAGCGGCCCGCTCCGGCCCGGCGGGCCGGAGCTGACGACGACGACCGTGAGTACCGCACCGAGCAGTTCTCGTTCATCGAGGAGCCGGACGAGGACTCCGAAGACGTCATCGACTGGCTGAAGTTCACCGAGAGCCGCTCGGAGCGGCGCGAGGAGGCCAGGCGCCGGGGCCGCGTCCGGATCATCGCGCTCGTCGTCGTCCTCGTCCTCGCCGCCGTGGGCGGCGTCGGCTACCTCTGGTCCGCGGGAATGCTCCCCGGGTCGTCGGACGGGGAGCGGAAGGAGAACACCGCGACCGGTCCGCAGAAGCGCGACACGATCGTCGTACACCTCCACAACACCACGGGCGGCGGAACCTCCACCGCCCTGCTCGTGAACAACAGCACCACCCGCCAGGGCACGACGGTCCTGCTGCCCAACTCCGTCGTCGTCGCCGACGGCGAGGGCGCCGCGACCACCCTCGGCAAGTCGGTCGAGGACGACGGCTCCAGCGGCACCCGCGAGGCGATCGGCAACCTCCTCGGCGCCCCGATCACCGGCACCTGGCGCCTGGACACTCCGTACCTGGACACCCTCGTCGACCTCGTCAGCGGGATCGAGATGGACACCGACACGGAGGTGCCCGACACGAAGAAGGGCGCCGATCCGCTGGTCAGGAAGGGCGAGAAGCAGTCCCTGAACGGCCGCGCCGCCGTCGCCTACGCGACCTACCGGGCACCCGGCGAGGCCGAGACCAAGCAGCTCCAGCGCTTCGGCCAGGTCATGTACGCCGTACTGCGGAAGATCTCGGACAACCCCGAGTCCGCCACGATGACCGTCGAGAGCCTCACCCAGATCTTCGACCCCTCGCTCTCCGAGAAGGACCTCGGTGCCTCCCTCGCCAAGCTCGCCGAGCACGCCAAGGTCGGCGACTACAAGACGGCCCTGCTCCCGGTGGGACAGGACGGCGCGCTGACCGAGGGCGCGAGCGACAGTGTGGTGAAGGACATCCTGGGCGGAAAGGTCACCGCGCCCGAGGCGGGCGACGTGACCCGGGTCTCGCTGCGGGACGGTTCCGGCAAGAAGGCGACCGAGGCGGCCAGGGTCGTCCTGATCAACGGCGGCTACTCGTTCGTGGGTGGCACCGAGGCGGACACCCAGGAGAAGTCGCAGGTCGTCTACGGTGACGACGCCCAGAAGGCGACGGCGGCCGAGGTGGCCGAGACCCTGGGTCTGCCGGCCGGCTCGGTCACCAAGGGCAAGACCTCGGGAGCGGCCGCGGTCACCGTGATCCTGGGCCAGGACTACAAGGTGCCGAGGGCCCGGTAACGGCGCTCCGGAAAACGTTGGCGGGGCCGTCGGCGGTCCGTGAGACCCTGGAGGGGTACTGGACCGCCGACGAAAGCCTGCATGTGACCGCCACGGACCGCTCCATCGAACTCGTCAACGCCGCCGCTCAGGCGGCCGCCGACCGGCTCGCGCACGACATCATCGCGTACGACGTCAGCGATGTGCTGTCGATCACCGACGCCTTCCTGCTCGCCTCCGCGCCCAACGACCGCCAGGTCAAGTCGATCGTCGACGAGATCGAGGAGCGCCTCAACAAGGACCTCGGCGCCAAGCCGGTCCGCCGTGAGGGCGACCGCGACGCCCGCTGGATCCTCCTGGACTACGTCGACATCGTCGTCCACGTCCAGCACAGCGAGGAGCGCGTCTTCTACGCGCTCGAGCGCCTGTGGAAGGACTGCCCCGAGCTCGCGCTCCCCGAAGACGCGGTGAAGACCCGCGGCAAGGGTGCCGAGCACGCCGAGCTGACCGGTGTCGACCTCTCCGAGCACGCCGCCGGGCTGCCCGACGGACCGGACGGTGAGCTGAGCTGAGCACCACCAAGGGCGGCATCGGCCGCCGCATCGTCCTCTGGCGCCACGGCCAGACCTCATGGAACCTGGAGCGCCGCTTCCAGGGTTCGACCGACATCGAGCTGACGGAGGCCGGTGTCGCCCAGGCGCGCCGGGCCGCCCGGCTGCTTGCCGCGCTCAAGCCGGACGCCATCGTCGCCTCGGACCTGAAGCGGGCGGCGGCCACCGCCGCCGAGCTGGCCGCGCTCACCGGTCACACCGTCGACCACGACTCCGCGCTGCGCGAGACGTACGCGGGGGAGTGGCAGGGGCTGACCCACGACGAGATCGTGGGGCGGTACGGCGAGCAGTACGCCGCCTGGAAGCGCGGCGAGCCCGTGCGCCGGGGCGGTGGCGAGCTGGAGACCGAGGTGGCCGACCGGGCCGCCCCGGTGGTTCTGGAGCACGCCGACAAGCTGCCCGAGGACGGCACGCTCGTCGTGGTCAGCCACGGCGGCACGATCCGCACCACGATCGGCCGGCTCCTCGGCCTGGAGTCCCAGCACTGGGAGAGCCTGGGCGGCCTCTCGAACTGCTGCTGGTCCGTCCTCGGCGAGGGTGCCCGAGGCTGGCGTCTGATGGAGCACAACGCGGGCACGCTGCCCGAGCCGGTCCTCGGCGACGACGACTGAGCCCCGCGACCGGCCTGCCGGACCCGGATTTCACTTTCCGGCAGGTCACAGGCTAAAGTTCTTCTTGTTCGCAGCGCAGAGCGCGAAGAACACGAGGGGCTATAGCTCAGTTGGTAGAGCGCCTGCATGGCATGCAGGAGGTCAGGAGTTCAATTCTCCTTAGCTCCACAATCACCGGATCCCGTCCCCAGCAGGGGGCGGGATTCGTCGTTCCGTCACCTTTCGCAGGGACGTGAGCCCGTGGCGGCTCTCCTCGTCGTTCGGCGTGTAGGCCACGATCCGGCACTCCGGCATCCCGTTCACCGAGAGGGAGACCGAGGACAACCGGAGCTCGCCGGTCAGCGCGTGACGGAAGGTCTTCACCCGCGTCCCCGGCGGGACCACGTCGCCGCTGCGCCAGAGCCGGGCGAACTCCGGGCTGGCCTCCGCGAGGGCCCGTACGTACTCCTCCCAGGCCGGCTCGCCGACATGGCGTCCGTACGCGCCCCGCAGCTGGGCCACCATCAGCGGCAGCTCCCGCTTCCGGTCGACCACCGGGCAGGTGGGTCCGGTGTCGCTGAACAGCGCCCACAGCACGTTGCGTATGCCGAACGGGCCGGTGTCCAGGTCGTTCCGGCCCTCCTGGAAGAAGAGCAGCTCGTACATGGCGTTGGTCGCGAGCACGTCGTACCGCGCGTTGTAGAGCACCGCCGGGTGCGGGTCCAGGGCGTCGAGGATGCCCTGGATCTCCGGGCTGACCACCGCCACGTCCGAACCCGATCTCTCCGGCGCGTACGGCACCTCGGCCAGGTGGTAGAGGTGCTCGCGCTCGGGTCGGTCGAGCCGGAGCGTCCTGGCGACCGCGTCGAGCACCTGCGCCGAGGCGTTGATCGGGCGCCCCTGCTCCAGCCAGGTGTACCAGGTGACGCCGACCCCGGAGAGCTGGGCGACCTCCTCACGGCGCAGCCCCGGCGTGCGGCGGCGGAGTCCCGGGGGCATCCCCACGTCCTCCGGTGTCACCCTGGCCCGGCGGCTGCGCAGGAACGCGGCCAGCTCCGGCCGTCGGCGTCGCTGTGTCGGTACTGCTGCCACGATCGTCACACCCCCATGGTCGAGTCCCCGTGCCGCCGCTGCCAGGTGGTGTCAGTACCAGCATCAGCGGGCTCTCGTTACCCGTATCCGATCGAGGTCACGCTCGACGCATGACCTCGACCGCAACACGTCCCGTACTCAGTAAAGACGGTGGCACCGACAACCGCCCCGGACTGCTGCTCGGAGTGGTTCTCGCCGCCCAGTTCATGGCGCTCCTCGACGTCTTCATCGTCAACGTCGCCGCCCCCACGATCCGTGCCGAGCTCTCCGCCTCCGGAGCCGCGCTCCAGCTCGTCGTCGCCGGATACACCATCGCCTACGCGGTGTTGCTGATCACCGGCGCGCGCCTCGGCGACCTCGTCGGGCACCGCCGGATGTACCTCGGCGGCCTCGCCCTCTTCACCGTGGCCTCCCTCGCCTGCGGACTCGCCGCCGACACGGGGCAGTTGATCGCCTTCCGGTTCGCGCAGGGCGTGGGGTCGGCCCTGATGATCCCTCAGGTGCTGAGCCTCATCCAGCGCAACTTCACCGGCGAGCGCCGGGTCCGGGCCCTCAGTGCCTACTCCGCGGTCCTGGCCACCGGCGCCGCCGCGGGACAGGTGGTCGGCGGTGTCCTGGTGAGCGCCGACCTCTTCGGCACCGGCTGGCGCCCCGTCTTCCTCGTCAACGTGCCGATCGGCATCGCGCTGCTCGTCCTCGGCGCCCGGGTCCTGCCCCGCGACACCCGGACGGCACCCACGCGGGCGCGTGCCCTCGATCTGCCGGGTCTCGTCCTGCTCGCCGCCGCCGTGTCCCTGCTGACCGTCCCCCTGGTCCTCGGCCAGGAGCAGGACTGGCCGCTGTGGTCCTGGCTCTCGCTCGGCGCCTCCCTGGTCCTCCTCGCCCTCTTCGGCGCGTACGAGTCGCGGCTCGCCCGGCGCGGCGGCGCCCCGCTCATCGCCCCGCGCGTGCTGCGGCTCCCCGGCATGGGGCGGGCCGTCCTCTGGATCACCGTCTCGATGGGAGTCAACGCCGGCTTCCTGTTCACCCTCACCCTGCATCTGCAGGGCGGGCTGGGACACAGCGCCCTGCGCGCCGGACTCACCTTCGGTCCCGCCGCCGTCGTCTTCGGCGCCATCGGGCTGACCTGGCGGCGCTGGCCGGCCAGGCTGCACCGCGCGCTGGTCCCGGGCGGCTTCCTGCTGGCCGCCGCGGGAGCCCTCGCCGTCGGCGGGCTGCTCGCGGACGGCGGCACGGGCGGCTGGGGCCTCTATCCGGCCCTGGGCGCGTTCGGCGCGGGTGTCTCGCTGGCCTTCAGCCCGGCCCTGACCGGCGCGCTGGCCACCGTACGACCGGAGGACGCGGCCGACGCGAGCGGACTGCTCGCGACCGTCACCCAGCTCGGTCAGCTCATCGGGGTCGCCGCGTTCGGGACCCTTTTCCTCGGTGCGACGGCCGGATCCGGGGCGCGGAACTCCGCCGACGCACTGTGGGCGACCATGATCGCCCTGGCTGTCGCCGCCGCTGTCGGCGCGGTGGCCGGACCGTGGCGCCGAGCACGCTGACCCTCTTGCGAGGCCATGGCAGAATCGGACGGCCGGAGGGGGACGAGGATCCGGACGGGAGGGTGGCCCAAGTGCTCGGCGACAACGGCGGGGTGTCCTATGGGTGCACGGCCTGCGGCCACAGCTGGAGCTGACTGATGGGTGCACACAGGCGGAAGTGCGACTGGTGCGGCAGCGGCACGCCCATCGTGCGCGACATGGACCCCGTCAACTCAGGGTTCCAGTACTGGTGCGAGGAGTGCGCACGGGCGCTGATCATAAAAGGCGACCCCATCGAGACGTACCGCGAGCTGGAGGGGGAGCCGATCTACGGCCGGCTCCTCGACGAGCACTGCACCCTCAAGCGGTTCTACTCCTTCGCCACGGCCTGACGCCGCAGCGTCAGCACGTACCCCACGAGCAGCGCCGTCGTCGTCAGCGGATAGACGGCGGACAGCACCATCTGACCCACGTTCTGGTCCAGTTCGGGCCGGCCCGGGTCGTGCGGAACCCACCACAGGGCGAACGACGCGAACGCCAGGCCCACCGCCCCCGTCACCGGCCACACGTGCGTGGCACGGTCCGCGAGCAGGATCAGCAGCGGCACACACCAGACCCAGTGGTGGGACCAGGAGATCGGGCTGATCATCAGCGCCGTGAACGCGCAGACGACCACCGCCACCGCCTTGTCGCCGCGCAGCGCGGCCCGCACCGCGAGCACCATCGCCACTCCGCCCAGGACGGCCGCGGTCACCGCCCACCACATCCCCGGGTCGTCGGTGTGCATCATCCGGGCCAGGACCCCGCGGATCGACTGGTTGGCGGTCTCCTCCGCGAAGCCCACCCGGCCGGTCTCGAACAGCGTCTCCGTCCAGAACCGCTTCGAGTCCGCCGGCAGGACGAGCGCGACGGCCAGCGTCGTCCCGAGGAACACCCCGGTCGCCGTCACCGCGGTACGCAGCCAGGTGTTCCAGGTCCGGTCACGGCGCCACAGCAGCACGCCCACGACGAGCAGCAGGACCACGAAGAGCCCCGGTGTGAGCTTCACCGCGGTCGCCAGGCCGATGCCCAGACCGGCCCAACGGCTGCCCTGGCGCCGGGTGAGGTCCCAGAGCACCGCCACCGCTATGAGCAGGTTGATCTGGCCGTACCGCAGGGTCGTCCAGACCGGTTCGCACCAGACCACGACCGCGGCGACCCACAGTGTCGTACGCCACAGGTCCGTACGGGACAGCGACGGGCGGACCAGCTGGATCGACAGCTGGACCAGTGCCACCACCAGGAGCAGGTTCCCCGCGGTGGTGAGCGTCCGCATCAGCGGCACGCTCACCAGGGTCAGCGGGACGAACAGCAGCGCCGCGAACGGCGGGTAGGTCATGCCGAGGTTCGCGGAGGTGGCGCGCATCGCGTACAGGTCCCCGCCGGCCCGGACCGTCTCGCCCTCCGCCCGGTAGACCATCACGTCGAGCATGTTCACGTGGGCGAGGCGTTGCGCCACCCAGAAGGCCGCGAAGGAGAGCAGGCAGATCGCCGCGGCGGTGGCCAGGGGCCAGGGCCGGGCGCGGGTCTTGGAGAGCACGGAGACGGACACAGTCGGCGACCCTACCCGGCAGGTCAGGGGGGCTCGGAGAATCGATTTGGAGATCTGCCGGGGAGCCGGTTAATGTTCTGTCTGTCGCCGCGAGGGAAACCGAAACGGAGACGGAAGAAAGCAAGGGGCTATAGCTCAGTTGGTAGAGCGCCTGCATGGCATGCAGGAGGTCAGGAGTTCAATTCTCCTTAGCTCCACAGAAAAGAAGCGGGCCACCCGGATCGGGTGGCCCGCTTCTTCGTGTTCGGCTCCCGGCCGCCGAGGCCTCACCCTGCTCCCTTCCCTCCCTTCCCTTCCGCTCGGTTCCGCTCCGCTCCGCGAAACGTCGGTGCGGCCCGCTCGGGCCCTGCGGTACCCTGACGCCATGCGTGCCGTACGCCTTCTGCTTACCGAGCCGCGCTGATCAGTCCCGACGGATGACAGACATCTGTCGGAGTCGGCGCGGCGTCCCCTCCTGTGCGAGGGGATTTTTCATTTCACGGCAGTCCGTGGCAGTGGGCAGAGACGATCGATGGAGCTTCAAGGACCATGACCGAGATCAATACGGCCGCCGAGACGGCGGCCCCGCATCGCTACACGGCGGCCATGGCCGCCGACATCGAGGCACGCTGGCAGGACTTCTGGGACGCCGAGGGCACGTACGAGGCCCCGAACCCCACCGGTGACCTGGCGGGCGACCCCGCGGTCGCCGCCCGGCCCAAGAAGTTCATCATGGACATGTTCCCGTACCCCTCGGGTGCGGGCCTGCACGTCGGCCACCCGCTCGGCTACATCGCCACGGACGTCTTCGCCCGCCACGCGCGCATGACCGGCCACAACGTGCTGCACACCCTGGGCTTCGACGCCTTCGGCCTGCCGGCCGAGCAGTACGCCGTGCAGACGGGCACGCACCCGCGCGTGTCCACCGAGGCCAACATGGAGAACATGAAGGTCCAGCTGCGCCGGCTGGGTCTGGGCCACGACAAGCGCCGGTCGTTCGCCACGATCGACCCCGAGTACTACAAGTGGACCCAGTGGATCTTCCTGCAGATCTTCAACTCCTGGTACGACGACGAGGCCGCCAAGGCCCGTCCGATCGCCGAGCTGATCGAGCAGTTCGAGAACGGCACGCGTGAGGTTCCCGGCACCACGCGCGCGTGGAGCGAGCTGAGCGCCGCCGAGCGCTCCGACGTCCTGGGTGAGTACCGCCTGGCGTACGCCTCCGACGCGCCCGTCAACTGGTGCCCCGGCCTGGGCACGGTCCTGGCCAACGAGGAGGTCACCGCCGACGGCCGCTCCGAGCGCGGCAACTTCCCCGTCTTCAAGTCCAAGCTGCGCCAGTGGAACATGCGGATCACCGCCTACGCGGACCGCCTGCTGGACGACCTGGACGCGCTGGACTGGCCCGAGGCCATCAAGCTGCAGCAGCGGAACTGGATCGGCCGCTCCGAGGGCGCCCGCGTCGACTTCCAGGTCGGCGACACCGGTGCGATCACCGTCTTCACCACCCGCCAGGACACCCTGTTCGGCGCCACCTACATGGTCCTGGCGCCCGAGCACGACCTGGTCGAGAAGATCGTTCCGGCCACCTGGCCCGAGGGCACCCACGACGTGTGGACCGGCGGACACGCCACCCCGTCCGAGGCCGTCGACGCCTACCGCAAGCAGGCCGCCTCCAAGTCCGACGTCGAGCGGCAGGCCGACGCCAAGGAGAAGACCGGCGTCTTCACCGGCGCGTACGCGACCAACCCGGTCAGCGGCGAGCAGGTCCCGGTCTTCATCGCCGACTACGTCCTGATGGGCTACGGCACCGGCGCCATCATGGCCGTCCCCGCGCACGACAGCCGCGACTTCGCCTTCGCGCGCGCCTTCGAGCTGCCGATGCGCTGCGTCGTGGAGCCGAGCGACGACCGCGGCACCGACCCGTCGACCTGGGACGAGGCCTTCTCCTCGTACGAGGCCAAGCTGGTCAACTCCTCGAACGAGGACATCGCCCTGGACGGCCTGGGCGTCGTCGACGCCAAGGCCAAGATCACCGCCTGGCTGGCCGACCACGGCATCGGCGAGGGCACCGTCAACTTCCGGCTGCGCGACTGGCTGTTCAGCCGCCAGCGGTACTGGGGCGAGCCCTTCCCGATCGTCTACGACGAGGACGGTGTCGCCCACTCGCTGCCCGAGTCGATGCTGCCGCTGGAGCTGCCGGAGGTCGAGGACTACTCGCCGCGCACCTTCGACCCGAACGACGCGGACACCCAGCCGGAGACCCCGCTGTCCCGGAACGAGGACTGGGTCCACGTCACCCTGGACCTGGGTGACGGCGCCGGTCCGCGCCGCTACCGCCGCGAGACCAACACCATGCCCAACTGGGCCGGTTCCTGCTGGTACGAGCTGCGCTACCTGGACCCGCACAACTCCGAGAAGCTGGTCGACCCGGCCGTCGAGCAGTACTGGATGGGCCCCCGCGAGGGCATGCCCACCGGTGGCGTCGACCTGTACGTCGGCGGCGCCGAGCACGCCGTGCTGCACCTGCTGTACGCGCGCTTCTGGTCCAAGATGCTGTTCGACCTGGGCCACATCTCCTCGGCCGAGCCGTTCCACAAGCTGTACAACCAGGGCATGATCCAGGCCTTCGTCTACCGGGACGCGCGCGGGATCGCCGTGCCGGCGGCCGAGGTCGAGGAGCGGGACGGCGGCTTCTGGTACGAGGGCGAGAAGGTCAGCCGCGTCCTGGGCAAGATGGGCAAGTCCCTCAAGAACGCCGTGACGCCGGACGAGATCTGCTCCGAGTACGGTGCCGACACCCTGCGCCTGTACGAGATGGCGATGGGCCCGCTGGACGTCTCCCGTCCCTGGGACACGCGCGCGGTGATCGGCCAGTACCGGCTGCTGCAGCGACTGTGGCGCAACATCGTCGACGAGTCGACCGGTGAGGTCACCGTCGTCGACACCGCGCCCGACGAGGACACGCTGCGTGCCCTGCACAAGGCGATCGACGGTGTCGGTCAGGACATGGTCGCGATGCGCTTCAACACCGCCATCGCCAAGATCACCGAGCTGAACAACCACCTGACGAAGTCCGGCGGTGCGCTCTCCCGGCCGGTCGCCGAGCAGCTGGTGCTGCTGGTCGCCCCGCTGGCCCCGCACATCTCCGAGGAGCTGTGGCGCAAGCTGGGCCACCGCGAGTCGGTCGTCCACCAGGGCTTCCCGGTCGCCGACCCGGCGTACGTCGTCGACGAGACCGTGACGTGTGTCGTGCAGATCAAGGGCAAGGTCAAGGCCCGCCTGGAGGTCTCTCCGTCGATCACCGACGCGGACCTCGAGACGCTGGCGCTGGCCGACCCGCACGTGGTCGCGGCGCTGGGCGGCGCGGAGATCCGCAAGGTGATCGTCCGGGCGCCGAAGCTGGTCAACATC
Source organism: Streptomyces sp. NBC_00250 (assembly GCF_036192275.1). Taxonomy (NCBI): domain Bacteria; kingdom Bacillati; phylum Actinomycetota; class Actinomycetes; order Kitasatosporales; family Streptomycetaceae; genus Streptomyces; species Streptomyces sp. NBC_00250. The sequence goes on from NZ_CP108088.1 coordinate 6,107,788, forward strand.
GTCGCCTGACGGCACGCGCGCCGGGTGGCGCGGCCCTTGGACGGGCATGTGCGCCGACCGGCGCACATGCCCGTCCAAGGACACATAGGGGGTTTCCCCTACGGGCAGGTTGGGGGTTCAGATGGAACCCCTGGCCTGCCCGTTCCGTTTACCGTGGAGGAACCACATCCGTGGGGACCGGACGGACGCCGGAGGGGCGCACATGGAAGCCGCGATTATCACGATCATGGCGCTGCTCTTCTTGTCTTTCGTGGCGCTGGGAGTCTTCGTCACGGTGAAGGCGGTCAAGGCCGCCAAGCGCGGGGTGGACCGCACCCTGGACCAGGCCCGGCGCACGGTCGAGGACACCACGCTGCGGGCCAAGAGCTTCGGCCAGGCCGGTGCCGCGGGCGAGCTGGCCCGACTGCGGCTCTCGCTGCGCACCTCGATGCGGGCCACCCAGGAGGCGCTGCAGGCCGGGGTCGGCGAGGACGCCTCGCTGAAGGAGTCGCTCGACCTGTTCCACCGGCTCAGCGCGCACGGGCTCGAACTGGACGGAGATCTCAAGCGTCTCGAGCGGGAGCCCGACCGGGCATGGGTCGCCGGGCAGCTCCCCGAACTCACGGCGCGGACCGAGCGGATCACCGGCTCGGCCGACGCCCTGCGCCACGCCGCCCGGGACCGGGCCCTGAAGTTCGCCGAGGACGACCTGTCGGCGCTCAGCGCCCAGATCGACGTCGAGGCGGGTGCGCTGCGGCACTGGACGGATCCGGAGACCGCGTCCGGGACCGTGCCGGGGGCGACGACCGGGACCACGGCGCCGGGTGCCGTTTCCGGGACCACGGGTCGGCGAGCGGGCGCCGGGCACGCGGGTCCGGGTACCGGCGGTGAGCCGTCCGCGATCACGGCCCCCGACCCCCGGCGGACCGCCTACCCCTGGGAGAAGTCGGCTCGCCCGGAGACCACCACCTGACAGAACGGCGGACCGGTAGGCCCTGCCGGGAGCCGAGCCCGGACGGGCGCGCGGGGGTGTTCGCGCGTTCACGGTGGGGGCCGGGCTGCCGTGTGCCGGTCTCGGCGGGTAACCTCCCGCTCATGTCCCGGCATGTCGCGATCGTCACCGATTCCACGGCCTACCTGTCACGCCAGACGAGGGAGCGGCACGCCGTCACCACGGTCCCGCTGACCGTCGTCATCGGCGACCGCGCCCTTGAGGAGGGCACCGAGGTCTCAGCCAGGGCGCTCGTCGAGGCCTTGCAGAAGAAGCGGGCTGTCACCACCTCGCGGCCGAGCCCCGAGATCTTCGCCGAGGCCTACCGCGAGGCCGCCGAGGCCGGGGCGCAGGGCATCGTCTCCCTCCATCTGTCCGCCGAGGTCTCCGGGACCTACGACGCGGCCGTGCTGGCCGCGAAGGACGCCCCCGTTCCCGTGCGCGTGGTGGACACCCGCATGATGGGCATGGCGGTGGGCTTCTGCGCGCTCGCCGCGGCCCAGGTCGCCGAGGCCGGCGGATCACTCGACGAAGCCGTCGCGGCCGCCGAGAAGCGCGCCGCGGGGACCTCCGCCTACTTCTACGTCGACACCCTGGACTATCTGCGCCGCGGTGGGCGTATCGGGGCGGCGCAGGCTCTGCTCGGCTCCGCGCTCGCGGTCAAGCCTCTCCTCGAACTCGACGGCGGGCGGATCGAGCTGCGGGAGAAGGTGCGGACGGCTTCGAAGGCCATCGCCCGGCTGGAGGAGATCGCCGTGGAGCGCGCCGGGTCCGGCGCCGTCGACATCGCAGTCCACCACCTCTCCGCGCCCGAGCGGGCAGCCGCCCTCGCGGACCGGCTCAGGGAGCGGGTGCCGGGCATGGTGGAGCTGCACGTCAGCGAGGTGGGAGCGGTAATCGGCGCGCACACGGGGCCCGGGCTCCTCGCGGTCGTCGTGTCGCCACGCTGAGTCCGGCTGCCGCCGGGCCCTCCGTCGCCGGGCCTTCGGTCGCGGGGCCCTCCGTCGCCGGGCCCTCCACATCGGCGCCGTCCCTCGTGGGAGTGACGGAGTTGTCCACAGTGGGGGCGCTGTCCACGGAACGTGGGTGATCTCCGCACAGCACGACGGTGATTCCTACCGTCACTTGCATGACTCTTCGTACACGCATCGCATCGACCACCCCCGGCGTTTCGAGCACGGCGGGCGCTCCGACCAGCGGTCCCGGCAGGGCGCCGGGCTCCGACGGGCGGGGCCGCCCCGGAGCGCGCGGCGCGGTTCCGGGGCGGGCCAGGAGGCGGACCCGGGTGAGGCGGGTCGGCGCGGCTCCCGAGGCCGTCGTACGGCGGCGGGGGGACGCCCTGTTCCCGGCGGCCGCGCAGGCGCAGGCGGAGGCGGAGGCGGCCGCGGACCCGGAAGCGGAGGAGCGTGGATCACCGGCCGGGGCACAGGAACGCGGCTCTCCGCCCGGGGCGGCGCGGGAGCGGCTGCGGGCGGTGCTGCGTGAGCGGACCCCGATGTGGGTGCAGACGCGGTGCGGGCTCGAACCGAGGACGCTGGCCGCGCTGACCGTGATCCTGATCGTGGCCGCGGGTCTCGCGGGCGGTTACTTCTGGACGGGGCGGCCGGAGCCGGTGCGTGCCCCGGAGCTCGTTCGCGCGGCCCCTGCTGCGGCCTTACCCGTCGCACCCGCCACGCGGGCCGGGCCCGGGGCGCCATCAGGGCCGGGGCCCGCGGCGGGCGGGGCGCGGGTGATCGTCGACGTCGGGGGCAAGGTGCGCAGGCCCGGGGTGCTGACCCTGCCCGCGGGCTCGCGTGTGGCGGACGCCCTGCGCGCCGCGGGTGGGGCGAAGCCGGACGCCGATCTCACCGGACTCAACCGGGCCCGTGTCCTGTTCGACGGTGAGCAGGTTCTCGTCGGCCTGCCGGGGACGCCGGCCGGCGGCTCGGGTTCCGGCTCGGGGCCGGGTTCCGGGAGCGGCCCGGGTGGTGGCGGGCAGGGGGTGCCGTTGAGCCTCAACACGGCCACGGTCGAGCAGCTCGACACGCTCCCGGGTGTCGGCCCTGTCCTTGCCCGGCACATCGTCGACCATCGCGCGGAGCGCGGAGGGTTCCGGTCGGTCGGGGAGCTGCGGGAGGTCAACGGCATCGGTGAGCGCAGGTTCGCCGAACTCGAACGGCTGGTGCGGCCGTGAACCGCGGCGGTGCGGTGGCCGAGGAGCCGGCGGGCCGGAAGGCCGCACAGGAGGAGGGGCCCGTCGATCTTCGGCTCGTTCCGCTCGCGGTGGCGGCCTGGGTGGCGGCGGCCTGTGCGGTGGGGGTCGCCGGGTGGTGGACGGTGGCCGGGGTCGTGGTCTGTCTGCTGGGAGCCGCTCTCCTGTTGACGCCGGTGGCGGCTCGGTGGCTCGGCGGGGCCGCCCGGCCGGGTGAGCGGCTCGCCGCGGACGACGGGCGGGGGCCGCGGGGCACGCCGGGGTGGCGGTTACGGGCGACCGCGTACGCCGGGGTCCTGCTGTGTGCCGCCACTGGGGCCGCCTCTGCGGGGCTGCACACGGCGGATCTGCGGCGCGGGCCCGTACCCGCCCTGGCACGGGAGTACGCACGGGCGCAGCTGGAGGTGACGGTGACCTCCGATCCTCGGCTCACCCGTCCCCATGTGCGGGGCAGCGAGTCGGTGCCGGTCTCCGTGGTCCTGGACGGCGAGGTGACCCGGGTCGAGGGGCCGGACGGGACGGTCCACCGGACCCGGGCGCCGGTGCTGGTGATCGTGGCGCCGGGGGAGGAGCGGACGGAGTGGCTGCGGCTCCTGCCCTCCACCCGGCTGAAGGTCGGTGCCCGGGTGGCGCCGCCCTCACATCCCGGTGATCCCTTCGCGGCGGTGCTCAAGGTGAGCGGGGCGGGACCGCCTCGGATCATCGGCCCACCGAGCGCGTTGCAGCGGACGGCGGGGGAGCTGCGTGCCGGTCTGCGGCGGGCGACCGACGGCCTCGAACCGGACGCGCGGGCCCTGTTGCCCGGCCTGGTCGTCGGGGACACCTCGCGGGTCGGGCCCGATCTGCGGGACGCCTTCGAGGCGACCGATCTCACGCACTTGCTGGCGGTCTCGGGAAGCAACTTGTCCATCGTCCTGCTTCTGCTGGTCGGCCGTCCCGGGCGGGCGCATCAGGTGGAGCGCGGCGGGCTCGCTCCCCGGCTGGGGATGTCGCTGCGGGTCACCTCGGTGGCCGGGGGAGCGCTGACGCTCGCCTTCGTGGTCGTCTGCCGGCCCGACCCCAGCGTGCTGCGCGCCGCGGCCTGCGGACTGGTCGTCCTGCTCGCCATCGGCACCGGGCGGCGGAGGTCGCTGATCCCCGCGCTGGCCGCCGCCGTGCTCGTCCTGGTGCTCTACGATCCCTGGCTCGCGCGCAGTTACGGCTTCCTGCTCTCGGTGCTCGCCACCGGGGCCCTGCTGACGGTGGCCCCGCGATGGAGCGAGGCGCTGCGGCGGCGCGGGGTGCCGGGCCGCCTTGCGGAGGCGTTGGCGGCGTCCCTGGCCGCGCAGGCGGTGTGCGCTCCGGTGGTGGTGGTCTTCGCCGCCCGGGTGAGCCTGGTCGCGATCCCGGCGAACCTGTTCGCCGAGCTCGCGGTGGCGCCCGCGACGGTGTTCGGCTTCGCCGCCCTCGCCGTGGCGGCGGTCTGGACTCCGGCGGCGGAGGGTTTGGCCTGGGTGGCGGGTTGGCCGGCGGGGTGGATCGCACGGGTGGCCCGGACGGGCGCGGGCCTGCCGGGGGCGGAGCTGACCTGGCCCGGCGGATGGTGGGGCGGGCTCGCTCTCGCGCTGGTGACCGCTCTGGTGGTGTTCGGGGCGCGCAAGCTGCCGTACCGGGGGCCGGCCACCCTGCTCGTCGCCGTTCTGCTTCTGCTGGTGGTGGTGCGGCCGGTGCCGTTGACCCGGTGGGTCACCGGGTGGCCTCCGCCGGGCTGGGTGTTCGCGATGTGTCAGGTGGGGCAGGGGGACGCGACGGTCCTCGCGGCGGGTGGGGATGCGGCCGTCGTGGTGGACGCCGGTCCCGACCCCGTACCGGTCGATCGCTGTCTGCGTGAACTCGGGGTGCGGAGAGTGCCGTTGCTGGTGCTGACGCATTTCCACGCGGACCATGTGGCCGGCTTGCCGGGGGTGCTGCGGGGCCGGTCGGTGGGGGCGATCCAGACGACGGGGCTTGAGGAGCCGCCGGCCCAGGCGGCGTTCGTACGGCGGACGGCGGCGGCGGCGCGTGTGCCGTTGATCCGTGCGGGGCCGGGGGAGCGGCGGAGGGCCGGGGCGCTGGAGTGGAGCGTGCTCTGGCCGACGGCCGGCTCCGGGGAGGCTTCGGGCGGGGCGAACGATGCCAGTGTCACGCTGCTCGTCCGAGCCGCGGGTGGGCTGACTCTGCTGCTTCTCGGGGATCTTGAACCGCCGGCCCAGCGGGCGTTGCTGCGGGCCCATCCCACTCTCGCGCCGGTGGACGTGCTCAAGGTGGCCCACCACGGCTCCGCGCACCAGGACCCGGGGCTGCTACGGGCCGTACGGCCGAGGCTCGCGCTGGTGTCGACGGGGCGCGACAACCCGTACGGGCATCCGTCGCCCCGGACGGTGGAGTCGTTGCGGGCCGGTGGGGCGCGAGTGCTGCGGACGGATCGGGACGGGGCGATCGCGGTCGTGGGGGCGGGACCCGGGCTCGTGGCCGTACCGAGGGGAGGTGACCCGCCGAAGTAGAGAAATCCTTGTAAAGAAATCTTTCTAAAGATACCTTTTCATCATGCCGGAGGAGACGAGTGATCCGCAGCCCGAGGGCGAGCAGCCCCGCAGTATCCGACTCACCGACCCGCGAGCCCTGCGGGCCTACGCCCACCCCCTGCGGATGTCCCTGGTGGGACTGCTGCGCAGCAGCGGGCCCTTCACCGCCACCAGGGCCGCCGAGCTGACCGGTGAATCCGTGGCCAGCTGCTCCTACCACCTGCGGATACTGGCCAAGTACGGGCTCGTGGAGGAGGCGCCGGGCGGCCGGGGGCGGGAGAAGCCCTGGCGAGCCACGGCCCGGTACACGGAGTGGCCCGATCACAGCGAGGACGCGGCCGTCGCGGAGGCGGCCGACGCGCTGAGCATCGCGATCGCAGAGCGGTACTTCGAGCGGGTCACCCGGGCGATGGGGAACCGGCACACGTTGCCGAAGGAGTGGCGGGAGGCGGAGCAGTTCGGCGATTCCCTGCTCCACCTCACCCCCGAGGAGCTGGCCGGCCTCGGGGCGCGGTTCGACGAGCTGCTCCGGCCCTACGAGGCACGCGGGTCCGACCCGTCCCTGCGGCCGGAGGGCGCACGCCCCGTCAGCGTCCTCCTGATCGCCCACCTCGACCAGGAGATCCCCGAGAGCGAAGAGGAGTGACCGAGATGGCCCTGATGGAACGCGTACCGGCACTGCTGCGCGAGCGGACCTTCCGTCGCTACTGGACCGGGCAGACCATCTCGCTCGCCGGGGACCAGATATCGCTCATGGCGATCCCGCTCGCCGCCGTCCTGGTCCTGGGCGCCGACGCCGCGGCGATGGGCTGGCTCAAGGCCGCCGAACTCCTGCCCGCGCTCCTGCTCAACCTGCCCTTCGGAGCCTGGGCCGACCGGCAGACCAGCCGCAGACGCGCGATGATCGCGGCCGACATCGGGCGGGCGGCGCTGGTCCTGACCCTTCCCGTGGCCCATCTGCTCGACATGCTGACGCTCACCCAGCTGTACGTGGTGGCCTTCGGGCTCGGCGCGCTCACCGTGCTCTTCGAGGTCTGCAACACCACGCTCTTCGTGGCGCTCGTACCCACCGAGCGCTATGTGCAGGCGAACTCCCTGGTCAACGGCAGCCGTTCGACGGCCTGGCTGGCGGGGCCCGGGGTCGGCGGGCTCCTCGTGCAGTTCCTCACCGCGCCCTTCGCGCTGGTCGCGGACGCCCTGACCTATCTGGTGTCGGCCGGGTACCTGGCCCGGATCAAGCCGGTCGAACCCCCGCCGGCCCCGGTGGCCAAGGGGCACTTCACCGAGGGGCTGCGCTGGGTGGTCCGGGAGCGTTCGATGCGCGCGCTGTTCGCCGCCTCCGGCACCGTGCAGTTCTTCAACTACATGTTCCACACCCTCTTCGTGATCTACGCGACCACCGAACTCGGCATCGGCGCCGGTCTGCTCGGCCTGGTGCTCGGGGCGGGGGCCGTGGGCGGTCTCCTCGGGGCGGTCTGCAGCGGGGCGGTCGTCCGGCGGATCGGCATCGGAGGCTCGCTCGTCGCCGGCTTCCTCGGATTCACCCTGCCTCTGGTCCTGATACCCCTGGCCGGCGGTCCTCTTCCGCTCGTGGTGTTCGTGCTGTTCGTCGCGGAGTTCCTCTCCTGCGTCGGCGTCATGATCGTCGACATCGCCGCGGGATCGCTCCAGATGGCGCTGATACCCGACGCCGTACGGGCCAGGGTCATGGGCGCCTTCCGGACGCTCAACCACGGGTTCCGCCCGCTCGGCGCGCTTGCCGGCGGCTTCCTCGGCACCGTGATCGGGCTGCGCCCGACGCTGTGGATCGCCACCGTCGGGGCCGTCTTCGCCGTGCTGTGGGTGTTGCCCTCGCCGCTGCCCCGGATGCGGGAACTGCCCTCTCCGAAAGAGGAGTCGGCACCGGTCGGATAGCCGGGTGGAGGGGAAGGCCGACCGGGCAGACTGGCGGAATGACTACGCGACCGACCGCCCCCCTTCCCGCCGAGCCCTTCACCCCCACGCCGGGGGACGTTCGGGCCTATCTGCGGCGCATCGGCGCCGAGCGGCCGGACCGCGCGGACACCGAAGCCCTGCGCGACCTGCAGCTGCGACACCTGCTGACCGTGCCCTTCGAGAACCTCTCCATCCATCTCGGCGAGGACATCGTCCTCGACGAGAAGGCGCTGCTCGACAAGGTGGTCGGGGCGCACAGGGGCGGGTTCTGTTACGAGCTCAACACCGCGTTCGCCGTACTGCTGCGGGGGCTCGGCTACCGGGTATCGCTGCTCCAGGCGCGGGTCTTCGGGCCGGACGGCAAGCCGGGCATCCCGTACGACCACCTGGCGCTGCTCGTGGAGACGGCGGACGGGGAGCGGCGGCTCGTCGACGTCGGCTTCGGTGACCACAGCCACTTCCCGCTGTCCTTCGAGGACCGCGAGGACCAGGAGGACCCGGGCGGCGTCTTCCTGCTCGTGGACACCTCCGAGGGCGACGTGGACGTGCTGCGGGACGGGAAGCCGCAGTACCGGCTGGAGGTGCGGCCGCGCCGGCTCGCGGACTTCACGGCGGGCGCCTGGTACCACCAGACCTCGCCCGACTCGCACTTCCCGCGCAGTCTCGTCTGCTCCCTGCTCACCGAGGAGGGCCGGATCACCCTCAGCGACCGGAAACTGATCACCCGGGCCCGCGGCGAGCGGGACGAGCGGACCCTGGGGAGCGAGGACGAGGTGCGGGGTGCCTACCGGGACCTGTTCGGGATCGAGCTCGACACGCTGCCGGTCGTACGCGGCGGAATTTCCGATTCGAACCCTCGGTAACGCTTGCTGCTGGTTGCCCGGTTTGCGTCGAACGCCCCAACGGTGATCGAATGCGACTTCGTTGCACAGTGAACGAGTCGCACGGGGGTGCGTGAAGAATGTTCGTTGGTCTCTTCGGGAAGCGTGCGGCGGGCGCCGCGCGAGGCGGCCCGCTCGCCGGTCTCACCGTCCCCGCCTCGGCGGGGGTGCTGACCTGTCGGGTGCTCGACCCCGTGCACGAACCGGTCCGGCAGGCCGAGTTCGTCCTCAACGACGCCGCCGGGCGCAAGGTGCTCGCCGGGGAGACCGACCCGTACGGCACGGCGCTCGCGACCGTGCCGGCGGGGGAGTACCGGCTCGCGGTCACCGCCGAGGGCTACACACCGCACCACGGCAGGGTCGTTGTCGCCGAGGGCGGCCACACGGGCCTCGACGACGTGCTGCTCCAGATCGCCCCGCAGCCCCAACTCCCCGAACCCGGCGACTGGGAGATCGACCCGACGCATTCGCAGATCGGATTCACGGCCCGGCACATCGGGCTCGCCCGGATCCACGGCCGGTTCAACGGCTTCGCCGGGGCGGTGCGGATCGGTGACCGCATGGAGGACTCGGCGATGCACGTCGTCATCGACGCGGCCTCCATCGACACCGGGGTGCAGATGCGCGACGACCATCTGCGGTCCGGTGACTTCCTCGACGTCGGGGCGTATCCGACGCTGGAGTTCTTCAGCGAGCGCTTCACGCACAGGGGCGGCAGCCGGTGGGCCGTCACCGGGGCGCTCACCCTCCACGGGGTGAGCCGCACGGTGACCCTCGACACCCAGTACCTGGGCCTCGGCAGCGGCCTGGAAGGCGAGACCCGGTGCGCCTGCCGGGCCTCCACCGAGCTGCACCGGGAGGACTTCACCCTCACCTGGCAGACGCTGCTCGCCCGGGGGATCGCCGCCGTGGGGTCGAGCATCAGCATCGACCTCGACATTCAGATCGTGCCGAAGGCCGCCGTGCGGGGCTGAGGCCTGGCGTGCGGGGCCGGCGGATGCCGGGTGGGGCCGATGACGGATGCCGGGCGGGTGGGGCCGGCGGACGCTGCCTGGGTCCGACGGATGGCGTATGGGGCCGGCCGGCGCTGTCGGTTACGGGGCCTCCAGCCAGCCCTCGTACTCGGAGGCCAGGTCGTCCAGCGCCGCCGGGTCGAGCCGGCCGTCCGGGTCCTCGACCACCACCAGCCACTGCGCGTCCTCGGCGTCGTCCTCCCCGGCCAGGGAGTCCCGTACGAGCTGTGGTTCCTCGGCGACGCCGAAACGGTCGGGGAGTTCTCCGGCGACCTCCTCGGCGGCGTCGCGGTCGGGGAGTACCAGTACGTGTCGTTCACTCACCCCGTCATTCTCGGGCATCGCCGTGCTGTCAGTGGTCCGTGGGATGCTGGACCGCGATGGCCACCAGAAAGACTTCCCCCGACGACCTCCTCGGCCCCGTGACGCTCGCCGTGGGGCAGGAGGACCTGCTCCTCGACCGCGTCGTCCAGGCGGTCGTCGCTGCCGCCCGTGCCGCCGACGCCGACACGGACGTGCGCGACCTCACGCCCGACCAGCTCCAGCCCGGCTCACTCGCGGAACTGACCAGTCCCTCGCTCTTCGCCGAGCGCAAGGTGCTGGTCGTGCGGAACGCCCACGATCTGTCCGCCGACACGATCAAGGACGTCAAGGCCTACCTCGACGACCCGATCGAGGACATCTCGCTCGTCCTGCTCCACGCGGGCGGCGCCAAGGGCAAGGGCCTGCTCGACGCGGCGCGCAAGGCGGGGGCGCGGGAGGTGGCCTGCCCGAAGACCACGAAGCCGGCGGAGCGGCTGACGTTCGTACGGCAGGAGTTCCGGACGCTGGGGCGTTCGGCCACGCCCGAGGCCTGCCAGGCGCTCGTCGACTCGATCGGCAGCGATCTGCGGGAGCTCGCGTCCGCGGTCGCGCAGCTCACGTCCGACGTCGACGGGACGATCGACGAGGCCGTCGTCGGGCGGTACTACACGGGCCGCGCCGAGGCCTCCTCCTTCAACATCGCGGACCGCGCGGTCGAGGGGCGGGCGGCGGAGGCGCTTGAGGCGCTGCGCTGGTCGCTCTCGACAGGGGTCGCGCCGGTGCTCGTCACCAGCGCGCTCGCGCAGGGCGTACGGGCGATCGGCAAGCTGTCGTCCGCGCGGGGGGGCCGTCCGGCGGACCTCGCGCGGGAGCTGGGTATGCCGCCCTGGAAGATCGACCGCGTGCGGCAGCAGATGCGGGGCTGGACCCCGGACGGGGTGTCGGTGGCGCTGCGGGCGATCGCGGAGGCGGACGCGGGGGTGAAGGGCGGCGGGGACGACCCGGAGTACGCCCTGGAGAAGGCGGTCGTCGCGGTGGCTCGGGCGGCGAGGATGCGGCGGGGCGGGTAGTCGGTCGGGGGTGGCGGCGGACCGTCGTCCCCTACGCCGAAGGCCCCACCGCTCCTGGGGAAGGAGGTGGTGGGGCCTTCGGTGTTCACGATGGTGGGCTCGCACCCGCGTGGCGAACGCGTCCGCGTGCGAGTCCTGGGTGGCCGGGTGGGAGCGGGAGAGAGGGCCCGCTGGGTCCCTTGCGGCCGGTTACATCAGAGCTCAGCCCTGGAGAGCGGCAACCTTGGTGGCCAGCGCCGACTTCTTGTTGGCGGCGGCGTTCTTGTGGATGACGCCCTTCGAGACAGCCTTGTCGAGCGCGCGGGAGGCGGCGCGAGAAGCCACGGTGGCCTTCTCGACGTCACCCGCGGCGACGGCCTCGCGGGCCTTGCGGATCGCGGTCTTGAGCGAGGACTTGACGGCCTTGTTGCGCAGGCGCGCCTTCTCGTTCGTCTTGTTCCGCTTGATCTGGGACTTGATGTTCGCCACGAAAAGAGCCTTTACAGGTTCGATGTTCCTTCTGGATGCGTCTCGCAGGCTGAGAGGGCACACGAGACACAGCTGTCCACACTATCAGCCACTCTCGTGCCCGCCCAAACCGGGCGCAGGGCGACGGGCATGGGACCATGGAGCCTACGTATCGATCCGACATCGCCCCGAGACGAGACCCTGCGTGCCCGCGACTCCTACCAACGTGCCCGAGCCGAGCCGTACCGACCCGGCTCTGATCCGCAACTTCTGCATCATCGCGCACATCGACCACGGCAAGTCCACGCTCGCCGACCGGATGCTCCAGCTGACCGGTGTGGTCGACCAGCGGCAGATGCGTGCCCAGTACCTCGACCGCATGGACATCGAGCGGGAGCGCGGCATCACGATCAAGTCCCAGGCGGTCCGGCTGCCGTGGGCGCCGACCGAGGGTCCGGGTCAGGGCGACACGCACATCCTGAACATGATCGACACTCCTGGGCACGTCGACTTCACCTATGAGGTGTCCCGGTCGCTCGCCGCCTGTGAGGGCACGGTCCTGCTGGTCGACGCGGCCCAGGGCATCGAGGCGCAGACGCTCGCCAACCTCTACCTGGCGATGGAGAACGACCTCACCATCGTTCCGGTGCTCAACAAGATCGACCTGCCGGCCGCCCAGCCGGAGAAGTTCTCCGAGGAGCTGGCGAACCTCATCGGCTGCCAGCCGGAGGACGTCCTCAAGGTCTCCGCGAAGACCGGTGTCGGTGTCGACGCGCTGCTCGACCGGGTCGTTCGGGACGTTCCCGCCCCGGTCGGTGTCGCCGACGCGCCCCCGCGCGCGATGATCTTCGACTCCGTGTACGACTCGTACCGGGGCGTGGTGACGTACGTCCGAGTGATCGACGGGCAGCTCAACAAGCGCGAGCGCATCAAGATGATGTCGACCGGCGCCACCCACGAGCTCCTGGAGATCGGCGTCTCCTCCCCGGAGATGACGCCGTCCGACGGTCTCGGCGTCGGCGAGGTGGGTTACCTCATCACCGGCGTGAAGGACGTCCGCCAGTCCAAGGTCGGTGACACGATCACCTCCCTGCACAAGGGCGCCACCGAGGCCCTCGGCGGTTACAAGGACCCGAAGCCGATGGTCTTCTCGGGCCTCTACCCGCTGGACGGCTCGGAGTACCCGGACCTCCGCGAGGCCCTCGACAAGCTGCAGCTCAACGACGCCGCGCTGGTCTACGAGCCGGAGACCTCCGCCGCCCTCGGCTTCGGCTTCCGCGTCGGCTTCCTGGGCCTGCTCCACCTCGACGTGATCCGTGAGCGGCTGGAGCGCGAGTTCGGGCTCGATCTGATCGCCACCGCCCCCAACGTGGTCTACCGCGTGGTCATGGAGGACGGCAGCGAGCACACGGTCACCAACCCGAGCGAGTTCCCCGAGGGCAAGATCGACGACGTGTACGAGCCCGTCGTACGCGCCACGATCCTCGCCCCCAGCGAGTTCATCGGCGCGATCATGGAGCTGTGCCAGACCCGTCGCGGCACCCTGATCGGCATGGACTACCTCTCCGAGGACCGGGTCGAGATCCGCTACACCCTGCCCCTCGCCGAGATCGTCTTCGACTTCTTCGACCAGCTGAAGTCCAAGACGCGCGGTTACGCCTCCCTCGACTACGAGCCCACCGGCGAGCAGGCCTCCAGCCTGGTCAAGGTCGACATCCTGCTGCACGGCGACAAGGTCGACGCGTTCTCCGCCGTCACCCACAAGGACGCCGCGTACGCCTACGGTGTGCGGCTGGTCGCCAAGCTGCGCGAGCTCATCCCGCGGCAGGCCTTCGAGGTGCCGATCCAGGCCGCGATCGGCTCCCGGGTGATCGCCCGCGAGACGATTCGAGCCATCCGCAAGGACGTCCTCGCCAAGTGCTACGGCGGTGACATCTCCCGTAAGCGGAAGCTGCTGGAGAAGCAGAAGGAAGGCAAGAAGCGCATGAAGATGGTCGGCTCGGTGGAGGTGCCGCAGGAGGCCTTCATCGCCGTTCTGTCGAGCGACGAGTCCTCCGGCAAGAAGAAGTAGCCCAGGCCGCCCCAAGTAGCTGTCCTGTGCAAACAACGGGTCCACGTGCCATGCGCGCGTGGGCCCGTTCGTTATGAAGCGACGCCCTGTAGCCCCTTACGCGCCGGTCCTCAGGCCTTTACTCTGATCCCGAATCGAAGGTTACTCGCCAGTTAGTTACGAACCACCAGAAGGCACCGCCGCCGCCCGGAGGACGTCGTGAGCGACACACAGACCCAGATCGAGAATCGGCCGCCCTCCGTGGCGTCCCTCTTCCTTGAGCGCGTCGAGCGGACTCCGGATGCGGAGGCCTACCGCTATCCTGTGCCCGCCGCCTCCGGTGCCGGCCCGGACGACTGGAAGTCGCTCAGCTGGGGACAGGCCGCCGAACGGGTCTACGCGATCGCCGCCGGCCTCGTCGACCTCGGCGTGCAGTCCGAGGAGCGGGTCGCCCTCGCCTCCGCCACCCGGGTCGAGTGGATCCTCGCCGACCTCGGCGTGATGTGCGCGGGCGCCGCGACGACCACGGTCTACCCGCAGACCAACGCCGAGGAGTCGGCGTTCATCCTGGCCGACTCCGAGTCCCGGGTCCTCATCGCCGAGGACGCGGCCCAGCTCGCGAAGGCCGTCGAGCGCCGCGGCGACCTGCCGAACCTCCGCCATGTCGTCGTCATCGACGCCACCGGGGTGGAGAGCGACGGCGAGTTCGTCCTCACGCTCGCCGAGCTGGAGGCGCGCGGCAAGGCCTACCTGGAGAAGCACCCCGAGGCCGTCAAGGAGCGGGTCGCGGCGATCACCGCCACGCAGCTCGCCACCCTCATCTACACCTCGGGCACCACGGGCCGCCCCAAGGGCGTCCGCCTGCCGCACGACAACTGGTCGTACATGGCCAAGGCCATCGCCGCCACCGGCCTCGTCACCCAGGCCGACGTCCAGTACCTCTGGCTGCCGCTCGCCCACGTCTTCGGCAAGGTCCTCACCTCCGGCCAGATCGAGGTCGGGCACGTCACCGCCGTCGACGGCCGCGTCGACAAGATCATCGAGAACCTGCCGGTCGTCCAGCCGACCTACATGGCGGCCGTGCCCCGCATCTTCGAGAAGGTCTACAACGGCGTCGCCGCCAAGGCCCGCGCCGCAGGCGGAGCCAAGTACAAGATCTTCCAGTGGGCGGCCGGCATCTCCCGCGAGTACGCCAAGGCCACCCAGGACAACTTCCGCCGCACCGGGACCGCCTCCGCACCCTTCGGCCTCACCGCCAAGCACAAGGTCGCCGACGCCCTCGTCTACGCCAAGATCCGTGAGGCCTTCGGCGGCAACCTGCGCGCCTGCGTCTCCGGATCCGCCGCACTCGCCCCCGAGATCGGCTACTTCTTCGCCGGCGCCGGCATCCACATCCTGGAGGGCTACGGCCTCACCGAGACCTCCGCAGCCTCTTTCGTCAACCCGGGCGAGGCCTACCGCACCGGCACCGTCGGCAAGCCGCTCCCCGGCACCGAGGTCCGGATCGCCGACGACGGCGAGATCCTGCTGCGCGGCCCCGGCGTCATGGAGGGCTACCACGGCCTGCCGGAGAAGACCACCGAGGTCCTGGAGTCCGACGGCTGGTTCCACACCGGTGACATCGGCGAGCTGTCCGCCGACGGCTACCTGCGGATCACCGACCGCAAGAAGGACCTGATCAAGACGTCCGGCGGCAAGTACATCGCGCCGGCCGAGGTCGAGGGCCAGTTCAAGGCCGTCTGCCCGTTCGTCTCGAACATCCTCGTCCACGGCGCCGACCGGAACTTCTGCACCGCCCTGATCGCCCTCGACGAGCCCACCGTCCTCGGCTGGGCCGCCGAGCACGACCTCGCGGGCAAGTCCTACGCCGACGTCGTCGCCGACCCGAAGACCGTCGCGATGGTCCAGGGCTACGTCGACCGCCTCAACGAGGGCCTCCAGCGCTGGCAGACGATCAAGAAGTTCCGCCTGCTGCCGCG
The DNA here is from genome assembly GCF_036192275.1 of Streptomyces sp. NBC_00250. NCBI lineage: Bacteria > Bacillati > Actinomycetota > Actinomycetes > Kitasatosporales > Streptomycetaceae > Streptomyces > Streptomyces sp. NBC_00250. The sequence goes on from NZ_CP108088.1 coordinate 6,123,170, forward strand.
CGACCTCGACATCGAGCACGGCGAGCTGACCCCGTCCCTGAAGCTGAAGCGACCGGTCGTGGAGCGCGAGTACAAGGCGCTCATCGAGGAGATGTACGCGGGGTCCCGGGAGTCCTGACCTCGCCCTGAGGACCTCGTTGTCCACAGGCACGGCGTTCACCTCGGGCAGTACGGGACAATGGGGCTCATGCCTTCCGTACTGCCCGATGGTGAGACCGTTCCCGACGACGGGGCGCTGCCCCCGCACGCCCTCGAAGGGGCGGGGGAGCGGCCGCTCGGGTTCTATCTGCACGTGCCGTACTGCGCGACGCGCTGCGGCTACTGCGACTTCAACACCTACACGGCCAGTGAGCTGCGGGGGACCGGAGGCGTGCTCGCCTCCCGGGACAACTACGCCGATCAGGTCGCCGAGGAGATCCGGCTCGCCCGGAAGGTGCTCGGCGACGATCCCCGGCCGGTGCGAACCGTTTTCGTGGGCGGCGGTACGCCCACGCTGCTCGCCGCCGGCGATCTCGTACGGATGCTGGGAGCCGTCCGCGAGGAGTTCGGGCTCGCCGAGGACGCCGAGGTGACCACCGAGGCGAATCCGGAGTCCGTCGACCCGGCCTATCTGGCCGAGCTGCGGGAGGGGGGTTTCAACCGGATCTCCTTCGGCATGCAGAGCGCCAAGCAGCACGTCCTGAAGATCCTCGACCGGACCCACACGCCCGGACGCCCCGAGGCGTGCGTCGCCGAGGCGCGGGCCGCCGGATTCGAGCACGTCAACCTGGACCTGATCTACGGCACCCCCGGTGAGACCGACGACGACTGGCGGGCCTCGCTCGACGCGGCCATCGGCGCCGGGCCCGACCACGTCAGTGCCTACGCGCTGATCGTCGAGGAGGGTACGCAGCTCGCGCGGCGCATCCGGCGCGGCGAGGTCCCCATGACCGACGACGACGTCCACGCCGACCGGTACCTGATCGCCGAGGACGTCCTCTCCCAGGCCGGATTCGAGTGGTACGAGGTCTCCAACTGGGCCACCTCCGAGGCCGGGCGCTGCCTCCACAACGAGCTGTACTGGCGAGGCGCCGACTGGTGGGGGGCCGGGCCCGGTGCGCACTCGCACGTGGGCGGGGTGCGCTGGTGGAACGTGAAGCATCCGGGTGCGTACGCGGCGGCGCTGGCCGGCGGGAAGTCGCCCGGCGCCGGGCGGGAGCTGCTGTCCGAAGAGGACCGGCGGGTGGAGCGGGTCCTCCTGGAGCTGCGGCTCAAGGAGGGCGTCGAGCTGTCCCTCCTGAAGCCCGCGGGGCTCGCGGCGGCCGCCAAGGCCCTGGCCGACGGACTCCTCGACCCGGGGCCGTACGAGGCCGGGCGCGCGGTCCTGACCCTGCGGGGCCGGCTGCTCGCCGACGCGGTGGTGCGGGACCTGGTGGACTAGGACGGGGGCGTCCCGAGCCGCGAGGCGGCTCGGGCGCGGGGTGCGCCCGTCGATCGACGTACGGCCCAAGGACTACGACGACGCCACGAGCTACGGCGACGCCACGAGCTACGGCGACGCCACGAGCCACGACGACGCCACGAGCTACGGGGACGTCACGAAGTCGATCAGTTCCTCCACCCGGCCCAGCAGCTCCGGTTCCAGGTCCTTGTACGACGTCACCCTCGACAGGATGTGCTGCCAGGCCGCCCCCGTGTTCTCCGGCCAGCCCAGCGCCCGGCACACGCCCGTCTTCCAGTCCTGACCCCTCGGGACCTGGGGCCAGGCCCTGATGCCCAGCGACGACGGCTTCACCGCCTCCCAGACGTCGATGTACGGGTGGCCCACGACCAGGACGTCCGGGGAGGTCACCTGGGCGGCGATTCTCGACTCCTTCGAACCCGGGACCAGGTGGTCGACCAGGACGCCCAGCCGGGCGTCGGGTGCCGGGGCGAAGTCCGCGACGATCGACGGGAGGTCGTCGACCCCTTCCAGGTACTCGACGACCACGCCTTCGATGCGCAGGTCGTCGCCCCAGACCCGTTCGACGAGTTCCGCGTCGTGGCGGCCCTCCACGTAGATCCGGCCCGCTCGCGCCACCCTTGCCCGTGCTCCCGGGACCGCCACCGAGCCCGAGGCCGTGCGGGTCGGGCGGGTGGGAGCGGCGGACGGGCGGATCAGGGTCACCACCCGGCCCTCCAGGAGGAAGCCGCGCGGGTCGAGCGGGAACACGCGGTGCTTGCCGAAGCGGTCCTCCAGGGTCACCGTGCCCGCCTCGCAGCGGATCACCGCCCCGCAGAAGCCCGTCGTGACCTCCTCGACGACGAGGTCACGGTCGGCCGGGACCTCCGGAACGGGCGCCGACTTCTTCCAAGGGGGTGTCAGATCCGGGTTGTAGCTGCGCATTTCGGTGACGTTAGGCCACCTGGAAGCGGTGTGCCAGTTCCTCCCGCTGGAGTCGTACGAACGTGGCGTCCACCACCGACCCGTGCCCCGGCACGTACACCGCCTCCTCGCCGCCGAGCCCGAGGAGCCGGTCCAGCGCGTCCGGCCAGCGGGAGGGGATCGCGTCCGGGCCCGCCTGCGGCTCGCCCGACTCCTCGACCAGATCGCCGCAGAAGACCACCTCCCGCTCGCCCGGCACCAGGAGCACCAGGTCGTGGCCCGTGTGGCCGGGGCCGACGTTCGCGAGGAGGACCTGCCGGCCGCCCAGGTCGAGCGTCCACTCGCCGGAGACCACGTGCCGGGGGGCCACCAGGACGTCCACGGCCTCCGTCGCGGCCGTCTCGTCGAGCCCGTGCCGTACGGCGTCCTCGCGCAGCGCCTCCCGGTCCCGCACCCGGCCGAGGAGCTCGTCCGAGCCCACCGCGCCGAAGACCTCCGCGCCGGAGAAGGCCGCCGTGCCGAGAACGTGGTCGAAATGGGGATGGCTCAGTGCGATGTGCGTCACTCTCCGGTCGCCCGTGAGGCCCGCGATCTGGCTCCGCAGCTCGGCGCCCTCCGCGAGCGAGGAGCCCGTGTCGTACAGCAGCACCGCCCGTTCACCCAGTACCAGTCCGACCGTGGCGTCCCACCCGGGCAGCCGTCGCCGGCCCACTCCGTCGGCGAGCCGCTCCCATCCGTACGCTTCCCAATCCACGTCCATGCCGCGACGCTAACCGGTGGGGGCGTCGCCTCCTTGCCAGGAGCGACGCCCGCCGCCGTACACTGGCCGGGGGATCGCTGGCACTCGGACAGGGCGAGTGCCAAAAGCGGAGCAACCGGAACGACGACGACAGCTGGAGGTGCGCACGATGCTCAGCGAACGCAGACTCGAGGTCCTGCGTGCCATCGTCCAGGACTACGTCGGGACGGAGGAGCCCGTCGGCTCCAAGGCACTCACCGAGCGCCACAAGCTCGGCGTCTCGCCCGCCACCGTGCGCAACGACATGGCCGTGCTGGAGGAGGAGGGCTTCATCGCCCAGCCCCACACCAGCGCCGGCCGCATCCCGACCGACAAGGGCTACCGCCTCTTCGTCGACCGGCTCGCCGGCGTCAAGCCGCTGTCGACGCCCGAGCGCCGGGCCATCCACAACTTCCTCGACGGCGCGGTGGACCTGGACGACGTCGTCGGCCGCACGGTCCGGCTGCTCGCCCAGCTGACCCGTCAGGTCGCCGTCGTCCAGTACCCCTCGCTGACCCGCTCGACCGTCCGGCACGTGGAGCTGCTCTCGCTGGCCCCCGCCCGCCTGATGCTGGTGCTCATCACGGACACCGGCCGCGTCGAGCAGCGCCTCATCGACTGCCCCGCACCCTTCGGCGAGACCTCGCTCGCCGATCTCCGGGCCCGGCTCAACAGCCGGGTCGTCGGCCGCCGGTTCGCCGACGTGCCGCAGCTGGTGCAGGACCTCCCCGAGTCCTTCGAGGAGGTCGAGGACCGAGCCACGGTCTCGACCGTGCTCGCCACCCTCCTCGAAAGCCTCGTCGAGGAGCACGAGGAGCGGCTGATGATCGGCGGAACCGCCAATCTCACCCGCTTCGGACACGACTTCCCCCTGATGATCAGGCCCGTCCTGGAAGCCCTTGAGGAGCAGGTCGTGCTCCTCAAGCTGCTGGGCGAGGCCAAGGAATCGGGCATGACCGTACGCATCGGGCACGAGAACGCCCACGAGGGGCTGAGCTCCACGTCCGTCGTCTCGGTCGGCTACGGTTCGGGCGGCGAGGCAGTCGCCAAACTCGGCGTGGTCGGACCGACCCGCATGGACTACCCCGGAACGATGGGAGCGGTACGCGCAGTGGCACGTTACGTCGGACAGATCCTGGCGGAGTCGTAAGTGGCCACGGACTACTACGCCGTACTCGGCGTGCGCCGCGACGCCTCCCAGGACGAGATCAAGAAGGCCTTCCGGAGGCTCGCGCGCGAGCTGCACCCGGATGTGAATCCCGATCCGAAGACGCAGGAACGCTTCAAGGAGATCAACGCCGCCTACGAGGTCCTCTCGGACCCGCAGAAGAAGCAGGTCTACGACCTGGGTGGCGACCCGCTCTCGGCCTCCGGCGGAGGCGGCGCGGGCGGCTTCGGGGCCGGTGGCTTCGGCAACTTCTCCGACATCATGGACGCCTTCTTCGGCACGGCCTCGCAGCGCGGCCCGCGCTCGCGGACCCGCCGCGGCCAGGACGCCATGATCCGTCTGGAGATCGACCTCAACGAGGCGGCCTTCGGCACCACCAAGGACATCCAGGTCGACACGGCGGTCGTCTGTACGACCTGCTCGGGCGAGGGCGCCGCTCCCGGCACCTCCGCGCAGACCTGTGACATGTGCCGCGGCCGTGGCGAGGTCTCGCAGGTCACCCGGTCCTTCCTGGGCCAGGTCATGACCTCGCGCCCCTGCCCGCAGTGCCAGGGCTTCGGCACCGTGGTCCCGACCCCGTGCCCCGAGTGCGCGGGCGACGGCCGGGTCCGCTCCCGCCGCACCCTCACCGTCAAGATCCCGGCCGGTGTCGACAACGGCACCCGGATCCAGCTCGCGGGCGAGGGCGAGGTCGGCCCGGGCGGCGGCCCCGCCGGCGACCTGTACGTCGAGATCCACGAGACGCCGCACGACACCTTCCAGCGGCGCGGCGACGACCTGCACTGCACGGTCACCATCCCGATGACCGCGGGCGCGCTCGGCACCAAGGTGCCGCTGCAGACCCTCGACGGCGTCGAGGAGATCGACATCCGTCCGGGCACCCAGTCCGGCCAGTCGATCCCGCTGCACGGCCGTGGCGTCACCCATCTGCGTGGCAACGGCCGGGGCGACCTGATCGTGCACGTCGAGGTGCAGACCCCGGGCAAGCTCGACGCCGAGCAGGAGCGCCTCCTGCGCGAACTGGCCAAGCTGCGCGGCGAGGAGCGGCCCACGGGGCAGTTCCAGCCGGGGCAGCAGGGGCTGTTCTCGCGGCTCAAGGACGCGTTCAACGGGCGGTAGACAGCGGCGGTATCCGTTGTACGGAAGGGCGGCACACGCGATCGGGCGGGTGCCGCCCTTTCCGTACGTGACGCATTCCGTACGTGACGTATTACGTACCTGACGTACGAATTCGGCCCGGAAGCGGCGGCATGGCACGATGCCCGTATGTCCACCACCGCACTGAACGATCTCTCTCGGTTTCCGATCGTGCAGGCCCCCATGGCGGGTGGCGCCTCCTGTCCCGAGCTGGTCGGAGCCGTGTGCGCGGCCGGGGCGCTCGGCTTCCTGGCCGGCGGGTACAAGACGGCCGGAGGCCTCTACCAGGAGATCAAGCAGGTGCGCGGGCTCACCGCACGCCCCTTCGGTGTCAACCTCTTCCTGCCGGAGTCCGGACGGCCCGCCGACCCCGCCGCCGTCGAGGTCTACCGGCATCAGCTCGCGGGTGAGGCCACCTGGTACGAGACCCCGCTCGGCGATACCGACGACTGCCGTGACGACGCCTACGACGCCAAGCTGGCGATCCTCCTGGAGGACCCGGTCCGCGTCGTCTCCTTCACCTTCGGCTGCCCCGCGTCCGAGGTCCTCGCCTCCTTCGCGCGCGTGGGTACGTTCACGATCGTGACGGTCACCTCCGCCGAGGAGGCCCTCGCCGCGGAGCGGGCCGGAGCCGACGCCGTCTGTGTCCAGGGCGTCGAGGCGGGCGGACACCAGGGCACGTTCCGTGACGACCCCGCCGACGACGCCCCGGGCACCGGACTGCTCGCCCTCCTCACCCAGGTCCGTGAGAGCGTCGCCCTGCCGATCGTCGCCGCGGGCGGCATCATGCGCGGCGCGCAGATCGCCGCCGTCCTGGCCGCCGGCGCCGAGGCCGCCCAGCTCGGCACGGCCTTCCTCTGCTGCCCCGAGTCGGGCGCCCACCCGCTGCACAAGCGGGCCCTGACCGATCCGCTGTTCACCCGGACCGCCTTCACCCGGGCCTTCTCCGGGCGCTCGGCGCGCGGCCTCGTCAACCGTTTCATGCGCGAGCACGGGCCGTACGCCCCCTCCGCGTACCCCGAGATCCATCACCTCACCGCCCCGATCCGCAAGGCGGCCGCCACCGCGGGCGACGCGCAGGGCATGGCCCTGTGGGCCGGTCAGGGCCACCGGCTCGCCCGTGAACTCCCCGCCGGGCAGCTGGTCGAGGTGCTGGCCGCCGAACTCGACACCGCGCTCTCCGAGCCGGCCCACAGGAGCAACTCATGACCGCACCCGTCTTCGTCGTCGACGCCGTCCCCGGCCCCGGGAGCTTCCTCCTGGACGGCCCCGAGGGCCGGCACGCCGTCTCCGTGAAGCGGCTGCGGGAGGGCGAGGAACTCGTCCTCGCCGACGGCCGGGGCCGCTGGGCCGCGTGTGTGGTGCTCGCCGCCGAGGGCAAGGACCAGCTCACCGTGCGGGTCGACGAGGTCCACGAAGACGTCGAGGAGGAGCCCCGGATCACCGTCGTCCAGGCACTGCCCAAGGGCGACCGGGGCGAACTCGCCGTCGAGACCATGACGGAGACCGGGGTGGACGCCGTCGTCCCGTGGGCCGCCTCCCGCTGCATCACGCAGTGGAAGGGCGACCGGGGCCTCAAGGCGCTCGCCAAGTGGCGGTCCACCGCGCGCGAGGCCGGCAAGCAGTCGCGCCGCTCCCGGTTCCCCGAGGTCGCGGACCTGATGACGACCAAGCAGGTCGCCGCGCTGCTCGCCGGCGCCGACTTCGCGGCCGTCCTGCACGAGGACCGCGACCACCCGAGCGGGGCGCTCGCCACCGCCGAACTCCCGGTGAAGGGCTCGATCGTGCTGGTCGTCGGCCCCGAGGGCGGGGTCTCCCCGGAGGAGCTCGCCGCGTTCGAGGCGGCCGGGGCGAAGCCGTACCGGCTCGGCCGGAGCGTGCTGCGCACCTCGACGGCGGGCACGGCGGCGACGGCGCTCGTCCTGGGGCGTACCGGGCGCTGGAGCTAGAACCTGTCCGACGGATCATGGCCGGGGCCGGGCAGTCCTTAGGTCGTGTCCGCCTTCGTCAGGGTGTCGTAGAGGGGCCAGCCGTCCTCGTCCCGGATGCCGTGTGCGGTCGGGAGGAGATCGCGGGCCGTGGCCTCGTCGAGGAAGCGGCGTACGACGCCCGGCTCGTTCAGGTTGAGGATGTCGCCGCCCGTCGACGCGATGTCCCCGGCGCCGAAGGGATAGCCGGAGACGATGCGGCCCGGGGCGTCCCGGAAGACCAGACGGAGCCCGCTGTGGCGGTTCTCGGTGCGGCGCAGGGTGAGGAAGGTCAGACAGTCCGGGTCGTGCCGGTGACCGACCGTCCACAGCCACACCGTGTCGTCCACCGTCAGCCTGCGCGGTACCCGGTCCCGTCTCATCCGGCGAAGTGTACGGAGCGGGCACCGGACCGAACCCGGTGGACACCGGCCCCCGTGCGCTCCTTAGGCTGATCGCATGGCCGACGAGTCCCCCCTGATCCGCAGTCTGCGCGCAGCGGTCGCCGCCGCGCCCGACGACGTGCCCCTCCGTCTCCACTTCGGCGAACTCCTCCTCTCCGAGGGACGGAACGACGAGGCCGTCGCGGAGGCGGCCGTGGCCCTCCAGCACGCGCCGGGGGACGCCGGCGCCCGCGCGCTGATGGTGCGCGCCATGGGGATGCCGCCGGCCCCGGCCCCGGCCACCGCTCCCGCCGCGAGTGCGCCCGAGCCGCCCGAGGTGCCCGCCGGCCAGGCCCCCGGCTTCGACTGGGACGCCGCCGAGCAGCAGGTCCAGGACCTCGTCGGACCTCGTTTCCTGGAGGACCCGCAGGCCGCCGACGGCGGCGGCGCCACCGGGGACACCGCCGCCTGGGACGTCGACGCGCCGGGCTCCGTACGCCTCGCCGACGTCGGCGGCATGGACGAGGTCAAGGACCGGCTCGAAGCCGCCTTCCTCGCCCCCATGCGCAACCCCGAACTGCGCAGGCTGTACGGCAAGTCGCTGCGCGGCGGCCTGCTCCTCTACGGCCCGCCCGGCTGCGGCAAGACCTTCATCGCGAGGGCAGTCGCCGGTGAACTCGGCGCGAACTTCCTCACCGTCTCGCTCTCCGACGTCCTCGACATGTGGATCGGCGCGTCCGAGAAGAACATCCACGACATCTTCGAGACCGCCCGCCGCCAGGCCCCCTGCGTCGTCTTCCTCGACGAGCTGGACGCCCTCGGCGCCAAGCGCTCCCGCACCCACCACAGCGGTCTGCGCAATGTCGTCAACCAGCTCCTCACCGAGCTCGACGGCATCGCGAGCGGCGCCGGCAACGAGGGCGTCTTCGTGCTCGCCGCCACCAACGTGCCCTGGGACGTGGACATCGCGCTGCGCCGCCCAGGCCGCCTCGACCGCACCCTCCTCGTGCTGCCGCCGGACGCCACCGCGCGCGAGTCGATCCTCCGCTACCACCTGCGCGAGCGTCCCATCGAGGCCGTCGACCTCGGCAAGCTCGTCAAGGCCACCGAGGACTTCTCCGGCGCCGACCTCGCCCACGTCTGCGAGACGGCCGCCGAGGCCGCGCTCCTCGACTCCGCCCGCAGCGGCTCCGTACGCCTCATCACCACCAAGGACCTGCTCGGCGCGGCCAAGCAGATCAAGCCGTCCACCGAGCCGTGGTTCGCCGCCGCCCGGAACGTCGCCATGTTCGCCAACGAGGGCGGCCTGTACGACGACCTCCTCGCCCACCTCAAGAAGAAGCGCAAGCTGTGACCACCCCGACCGCGCTGCTGCGCGCCGAGGCCCTGTACGACACCGGGCGGTACGCGCAGGCCGGGCAGCTCGTCGCCCAGCACCTGGCGAGCGAGCCGGAGGACGCCGAGGCGCTGGTCCTGCTCGCCCGCTGCCACCACCGCGCCGAGGACCACCAGGCCGCCCTGGACGCCGTCGACGGCGCGCTGCGCGCCGAACCCGAGCTGCTCATGGCCTGGCTGATGCGCGTCCAGATCCTGCTCGGCCTGCAGCGGTTCCAGGACGCGGAGACCTCCGCCCGGTACGCCGTGCAGCTCGCCCCGCAGTACTGGGGCACCCACTACGCCCTCGGCACCGCCCTCGCCCAGTTCGCGGAGCACGCGCGTACGCCCGCGCGTACCGTCGAGGCGTACGAGGCGGCGCGGGCCGCCGTCAGCCTCGCCCCCGAGGAGGACGCCGCCCACTTCCTGGTGGGGCTCACCGCCCAGCGCCGGGGCGACCACGCCACCGCGCAGCGGGCGTACGAGACGGCTCTGCGGCTCAACCCGCAGAGCAGCGAGGCCCACAACAACCTGTCGCTGCTGCGGCTGCGGCGCCGCTGGTTCCGGCGCGGGGCCTGGACCCAGGCCGCCGAGGGCTTCGTCGCCTCCGCAGCGCTCGACCTCCAGGACCGCAAGGCCCGCTACAACCTGGAGGCCATGGCCTGGAACACCGTGGCGGGTGCGCGCTGGGTGGCACTCGTCGGTTTCGTGGCCTCCGCCGCCGCCGTCGTCGCGATCCCCGGGCGCGCGACCTGGGCCGACGCGGCCGTCCCGCTCCTGGTCGGCGGGGCCGTGATCCTCGGCGCCTGGACCGGATGGGCGGTGTGGATGGCCCGCCGGGTGCCGCCCCGCCTGCGCCGCCCGCTGCTCCTCGTGGCGCGCAACTGCCGGCCCGTGCTGTTCATGGCCGGGGCCGTCGGACTCCTCGGCCTCTACTCGCTCGCCTCGCTCGCCCTGTGGTCCTTCGACTCGGGCGTGGTGAGCGGATTCGGCACACCCCTCTTCTGGGGCGTGATCATCACGTACTGGGTGAGCCGCTCGGCCCTCAACCGGCGCGCCCCCAAGGACTGACCGGGGACGCGGCGACGCCCGGTGCGGCGGATAGCATGCGCGTGTAGCGACCGACGAGGCGAGGAGGCCCAGGGCCATGGCCGGAGAGCCGCAGAGCGACTGCCTGTTCTGCAAGATCGTGGCGGGGGAAGTACCCGCGACGATCGTGCGCGAGACGGAGACGACGCTCGCGTTCCGCGACATCAACCCGCAGGCGCCCACCCACGTCCTCGTGATCCCGCGCCTCCACTACCCGGACGCCGCCTCCCTGGCCACCGCCGCGCCGACCGTCGCCGCCGACATACTGCGCGAGGCCGGTGAGATCGCCGCCCAGGAGAAGGTCGACGGCAGCGGCTTCAGGATCGTCCTCAACACCGGCGCGGGCGCGGGCCAGACCGTTTTCCACGCCCACGCGCACGTGCTGGGCGGCCGCGGCCTCAACTGGCCCCCCGGCTAGACCCGCATCGGACCGGATCGGACATGTCCGTACGAGAACTCGTCGTGCTCGGGACCGCCAGCCAGGTCCCGACCCGGCACCGCAACCACAACGGCTATCTGCTGCGCTGGGACGGACAGGGCATCCTCTTCGATCCCGGTGAGGGCACCCAGCGGCAGATGCTGCGGGCCGGGGTCGCCGCCCACGACATCGACCGGATCTGCGTCACGCACTTCCACGGCGACCACTCGCTCGGCCTGGCCGGGGTGATCCAGCGGATCAACCTCGACCAGGTCCCGCATCCGGTCACCGCGCACTACCCGGCGAGCGGACAGCACTTCTTCGAGCGGCTGCGGTACGCCACCGCCTACCGCGAGACGGTGAAGCTGGCCGAGGCGCCGGTGGCCGCCGACGGGCCGTTCGCCGTCACCGACGCGTACACCCTCGACGCGTGCAGGCTCTCGCACCCCGTCGAGTCGTACGGCTACCGGCTCACCGAACCCGACGGGCGCCGCATCCTGCCCGAGCGGCTCGCCGCCCACGGCATCAAGGGGCCCGACGTCGGCCGGATCCAGCGCGAGGGCGTGCTGAACGGGGTGACGGTGGAGGACGTCAGCGAGGTCCGGCGCGGGCAGCGGTTCGCGTTCGTCATGGACACCCGGCTCTGCGACGGCGTGCACGCGCTCGCCGACGGCGCCGACATGCTCGTCATCGAATCGACCTTCCTCGACGAGGACGTCCGCCTCGCCACCGACCACGGCCATCTGACGGCCGGACAGGCCGCCGGCGTCGCCCGGGACGCGGGCGTACGGCATCTCGTCCTGACCCACTTCTCGCAGCGCTACTCCGACCCCGCCGAGTTCGAGCGGCAGGCGCGGGCGGCGGGGTTCGACGGCGAACTGAGCATTGCCCAGGACCTCATGAGGGTCCCCGTACCGAAGAGATAGACCCGGAAACACCATGCCCCTTCCCAAGGCCGAACTGCACCTCCACATCGAAGGCACCCTCGAACCCGAGCTGGCCTTCGCGCTCGCCGCGCGCAACGGCGTCACCCTGCCGTACGCGGACACCGCCGCGCTGCGCGAGGCGTACCGGTTCAGCGACCTCCAGTCCTTCCTGGACCTCTACTACGGCCTGATGGCAGTCCTGCGCACCGCCGAGGACTTCACCGAACTCACCGACGCCTATCTGGAACGGGCCGCCGCCCAGGGCGTCCGGCACGCCGAGATCTTCTTCGACCCGCAGGCGCACACCGCCCGCGGCGTCCCGATCGGCACCGTCATCGAGGGCCTCAGCGCCTCCCTCGAACGCTCCGAGGAGCGGTACGGGATCTCCACCCGGCTCATCATGTGCTTCCTGCGCGACGAGTCGGCGGAGTCGGCACTCGCCACCCTGGACGCCGCGAAGCCCCATCTGGACCGGATCACCGGCGTCGGCCTCGACTCGGCGGAGGTCGGGCATCCGCCGGCCAAGTTCCGTGAGGTGTACGAGGCCGCCGCGGCGCTCGGGCTGCGCCGGGTCGCGCACGCGGGGGAGGAGGGGCCGGCCGCGTACATCCGCGAGGCCCTGGACGTTCTCGGTGTGGAGCGGATCGACCACGGGCTGCGGTGCATGGAGGACCCGGAGCTGGTCGAGCGGCTCGTGCGGGAGCGGGTGCCGCTCACGCTGTGTCCGCTGTCCAACGTGCGGCTGCGGGCGATCGACGTGCTGGGTGATCATCCGCTGCCCGCGATGATGGCGGCGGGGCTGGTCGTCACCGTGAACTCCGATGATCCGGCGTACTTCGGCGGGTATGTGGGGGACAACTTCGACGGGGTGCGGGATGCGTTGGGGCTGACGCCGGAGCAGCTTCGGGCGTTGGCGCGGAACTCGTTCGAGGCGTCGTTCCTGGAGGACGACGAGGCGCGTCGGGCGCGCTACCTGGCCGAGGTCGAGGCGTACGAGTTCGGCGGCCCGGCGTAGCGCCTGCGGCGGGCTTCTTCCCCACCCCGCCCCTTCCCGTGACCGGGGGCTCTGCCCCCCGGAACCCCGCGCCTCAGACGCCGGCGAGGCTGAGATCTCCGCCTGGGCGGAAGTTCAGCCCGCCGCAGGCGCCCCCTCACCCCCGGTCGCTCGGCCTCGCCAGGCGGAAGGTCGACTTCACGAGGCGGCGGCGGCCCGCCGGGACCCGGATCGGGGCGATCTCCTGCTCCGGAGCGCCCATCTGCGGGACCGTCGGCGGTGTCGCCGCCGCCGTGCCCGCCAGGACCGCGCCCGCCGCGCCGCCCCTGCGCCGCACCGAGCCCGGTACCAGGGGGCGGCCCGAGACGTGGCGGGCCACCGCCGTCATCGGGATCGCGACCAGGACGAGCAGCGCGCACAGGACCACGCCCATGCCCGGGTACCCGGCGCCCTCCGACAGCAGGCTGCCCGTGAGGGGGCCGCAGGCCACGCCCAGGGAGGACGCCGCGCCGACCAGGACCGCCCAGCGGCCGCGGGGGTCGAGGGAGGCGGCCAGGCCCAGCAGGTAGGAGAGGACCACCGGGTAGCAGGCGTTCCACAGGATCTCGCCCGTCGCGAAGGAGGTGAGGTCCTCAGCCGCCGAGCTGAGCAGTACGCAGCCCGCGATGAGGACGGTGCCTCCGCCGATCGGTACCGCCCGGCCCAGGCGGGAGCCGAGCGCGCCCGCCGCCGTGACCCCGGCGAGTCCCGCGCCGAGCGCCGCCGCGAAGACCGCGCCGACGGTGACCTCGGAGAGTCCGGCCTGCGTGAGGCCGATGCGGCCGCTCACGCCCCACAGCGCGTTCTGCGAGAGGGACCAGAGGAGGATTCCGGCCGCGAGCACGGCTCCTGCCCGGCGGTGGGGGAGCGGGCCGGTCGGAGCGGGTTCGCGGGGCTCGCGGTTCGTGCCCGGCAGCCGGGCCGTCAGCGGCCACACGAGGGCCGCCGCGCAGGCGATCGCGAGCAGCGGCGGGGCGTGGCCGCCGGCCAGGTGCGGGAGGGTCAGATAGAGGGCGCCCGCGGTGGCCGAGACCGAGAGCAGGCCGAGGGTGGAGGCCCGGTGCGGGTCGCGCTGTCCGGCGATCCCCGCCGCGGCCACCGCCGTCGCCGTGCCCGAGCCGACTCCGCCGAGGACCGCGCCCGCGACGACCAGGGGCACGATGCCGGTCGCGGCGGCGGTGCCGTATCCGACCGTCATCGCGAGCAGTCCCGCGCGGGCCGCCCGGCGCGGACCGATCCGCTCCCCGCGGGCGGCGAGCGTGAAGCCCGCGGAGGAGGAGCCGAGCAGCAGGACGGAGCCGACGAGGCCCGCCTGCGCGGGGGTGAGGCCGAGCCCTGCGGAGAGTCGGCCGACGACGGTCGGCAGCAGGTACGGGGCGAGGTAACCGGCCGTGAAGAGGGCGACGAGGGCGACGAGGGCCCCCGGGACGCGCGGGCGCGACGACATGGGCGTTCCAGGGACTGAACAGGGAAATGAGATGGGCGCCCGGTGATCCACGGGTCACGGCACCATGTGTATCAAGCATCCGAGTGAGCGGAGAAGGCGGTATCCCCCGATTCGGTCCGTGATACGGGTCACAATCGGTTTGGGGTCGGGTGGACTGGGTATCGCGCGACGTGCGTGTTGCGTCACCGCCGTCTCCCGAGCCCCATCGGGCACACTGTCCAGATCGGCACCACGGTGCCGATCCACCCGCACCACGACCGGGGAGTCCGCCGTGACCACAGCAAGGGGAGACCAGTCGCAACAGGACGCCGGGGTCGACCCGTTGGTGTGCCTGCGCGAGCCCACCGACCCCGCCTGCGACGTCTTCCTGACCGGCACGGTCTTCCTCGACATCATCTTCACCGGCCTCGACAGCGCCCCCGTCCGGGGCACCGAGTCCTGGGCCCGCGGCATGGGCTCCAGCCCCGGCGGCGTCGCCAACATGGCCACCGCCCTCGCCCGGCTGGGGCTCCGCACCTCCCTCGCCGCCGCCTTCGGCGACGACCACTACGGCGAGTACTGCTGGGACGCCCTCGAACAGGGCGAGGGGATCGATCTGTCGCTCTCCCGCACCGTCCCCGGCTGGCACTCCCCGGTCACGGTCTCCATGGCCTACGAGGGCGAGCGCACGATGGTCTCCCACGGCCACGAGGCCCCGCCGCTCGACGGCGCGCTGCCCGCCTACCCGCCGCACGCGCGGGCGGCCGTCGCCTCCCTCGTCCCCGGCCGCAGCGAGGACTGGGTCGCCCAGGCCGCCGGCGGCGGCGCCAAGGTCTTCGCCGACGTCGGCTGGGACGACACCGGCCGCTGGGACCTGGCGGGCCTCACCGACCTCGCGCACTGCGAGGCCTTCCTGCCCAACGCCGCCGAGGCGATGCGCTACACCCGCACCGACTGCCCCCGGGCCGCCGCCCGCGCCCTCGCCGACAAGGTCCGCTACGCCGTCGTCACCCTCGGTTCCGAGGGCGCCTACGCCGTCGACGGCGCCACCGGCGAGACCGCCGAGGTCCCCGCCATCCAGGTCTCCGCCCTCGACCCGACCGGCGCCGGGGACGTCTTCGTCGCCGGTTTCGTCACCGGCACCCTCGCCGACTGGCCGCTCGCCGACCGGCTCGCCTTCGCCGGGCTCACCGCCGCCCTCTCCGTCCAGGAGTTCGGCGGCTCCCTGTCCGCCCCCACCTGGGGCGAGATCGCCGCCTGGTGGCAGCACGTCCAGGGCCACGCCTGCCAGGACCCCGAGGCCCTGCGCGCCCGCTACGCCTTCCTGGAGCGGCTCCTGCCGGCCCCCGCGCGCGCGTGGCCGCTGCGCCGGGCGGTGCCGACGATCGGCTTCCGCGCCGCCCACTCCTGAGCCGCCGCGGCCCCCTCCGTAAACCGCTACGGGCTTGTCGGTGCCAAGTCGTAGGCTTGGTAGCCCAGAGGTTGTCGAGCAGCGAGAACCCTGCAACGGGAGGTATGTGCAGGCCACAGTGCCGGCCCATGACTCAGACACCCACAGCCCACAACGGTTCGCCCCAGGACGGGACGCCCGGTCAGGCCCGCGCCCACTTCACCGTCCCCGCCAAGCACCCGATGGTCACCCTGCTCGGCTCCGGTGACGCGCTGCTCCGTGTGATCGAGCGGTCGTTCCCGCAGGCGGACATCCATGTCCGGGGCAACCAGGTCAGCGCGGTCGGTGACGCGGCGGAAGTCGCTCTGATCCAGCGCCTGTTCGACGAGATGATGCTGGTGCTCCGCACCGGTCAGCCGATGACGGAGGACGCAGTGGAACGCTCGATCGCCATGCTCAGGGCGAGCGAGAACGGTTCGGAGGGCGGCGAGGAGACTCCCGCCGAGGTGCTCACGCAGAACATCCTCTCCAACCGCGGTCGCACCATCCGTCCCAAGACCCTCAACCAGAAGCGGTACGTCGACGCGATCGACAAGCACACGATCGTCTTCGGCATCGGTCCCGCGGGCACCGGAAAGACCTATCTGGCCATGGCGAAGGCGGTCCAGGCCCTGCAGTCCAAGCAGGTCACCCGGATCATCCTGACCCGCCCGGCCGTCGAGGCCGGCGAGCGCCTCGGCTTCCTGCCCGGCACCCTCTACGAGAAGATCGACCCCTACCTGCGCCCGCTCTACGACGCGCTGCACGACATGCTCGACCCCGACTCGATCCCCAAGCTCATGGCGAGCGGGACGATCGAGGTCGCGCCCCTGGCGTACATGCGCGGCCGGACGCTGAACGACGCGTTCATCATCCTGGACGAGGCACAGAACACGAACCCCGAGCAGATGAAGATGTTCCTCACCCGCCTCGGCTTCGACTCGAAGATCGTCATCACCGGTGACGTCACCCAGGTCGACCTGCCGAACGGGACGAAGAGCGGTCTGCGACAGGTCCGCGACATCCTGGACGGGGTCCAGGACGTCCACTTCTCGACGCTCACGTCGCAGGATGTCGTCCGGCACAAGCTCGTCGGCCGTATCGTCGACGCGTACGAGCTGTACGACAGCCGCAACGGCCGCAACGGGAAGTAGTTCCAGCACCATGTCGATCGACGTCAACAACGAGTCCGGTACCGAGGTCGACGAGCAGGCGATCCTCGACATCGCCCGCTACGCGCTCGCGCGCATGCGCATCCACCCGCTTTCCGAGCTCTCGGTGATCGTCGTGGACGCGGAGGCGATGGAGCAGCTCCACATCCAGTGGATGGACCTGCCGGGCCCGACGGACGTCATGTCCTTCCCGATGGACGAGCTGCGCCCGCCGGCGAAGGACGACGAGGAGCCCCCGCAGGGGCTCCTCGGCGACATCGTGCTCTGCCCCGAGGTCGCCACCCAGCAGGGCAAGGACGCGCCGACGGAGCACTCCATGGACGAGGAGCTCCAGCTGCTCACCGTCCACGGCGTGCTCCACCTCCTCGGGTACGACCACGAGGAGCCCGACGAGAAGGCCGAGATGTTCGGCCTCCAGGCGGCGATCGTCGACGGCTGGCGCGCGGAGAAGGGCCTCACCGGCCCGTCCCCGGCGCCGACCGTCTCCTGACCCCGATGGACGTTTCGCTGATCCTCGGCGCGGTGGCCCTGGTCGTCGTGGCCTGGCTCGCCGCCTGCGCCGAGGCCGGTCTCGCGCGCGTCACCAGCTTCCGCGCCGCCGAGGCCGTACGGTCCGGCCGGCGCGGGGCCGAGAAGCTCGCCCAGGTCGCCTCCGACCCGACCCGCTATCTCAACGTGGCGCTGCTCGTCCGTGTCGCCTGCGAGATGGCGGCCGGCGTCCTCGTCACGTACGCCTGCCTCGAAGCCTTCCCGGAGACCTGGGAGGCGCTGCTCGTCGCCATGGGCGTGATGGTCCTCGTGTCGTACGTGGCCGTCGGCGTCTCACCGCGCACGATCGGCCGCCAGCACCCGCTGAACACGGCGACGGCCGCCGCGTACGTACTGCTGCCGCTGGCCCGCATCATGGGGCCGATCCCGCAGCTGCTCATCCTCATCGGCAACGCGCTGACGCCCGGCAAGGGCTTCCGCAAGGGCCCGTTCGCCTCCGAGGCGGAGCTGCGGGCCATGGTGGACCTCGCCGAGCAGGAGTCGCTGATCGAGGACGACGAGCGCCGGATGGTGCACTCCGTCTTCGAGCTGGGCGACACGCTCGTACGGGAGGTCATGGTGCCCCGCACCGACCTCGTCTGCATCGAGCGGTACAAGACGATCCGTCAGGCCCTCACCCTCGCGCTGCGCTCCGGCTTCTCCCGGATCCCCGTCACCGGGGAGAACGAGGACGACATCGTCGGCATCGTGTATCTGAAGGACCTCGTCCGCAAGACGCACATCAACCGCGAGTCCGAGTCGGACCTCGTGTCGACCGCGATGCGGGCCGCCGCCTTCGTGCCCGACACCAAGAACGCGGGTGACCTGCTGCGCGAGATGCAGCAGGAGCGCAACCACGTCGCCGTCGTCATCGACGAGTACGGCGGCACGGCCGGCATCGTCACCATCGAGGACATCCTGGAGGAGATCGTCGGCGAGATCACCGACGAGTACGACCGGGAGCTTCCGCCGGTCCAGGACCTCGGCGAGGGCATCCACCGGGTCACCGCGCGCCTCGACATCGGCGACCTCGGCGAGCTGTACGGTCTGGGGCCCGACGAGTACGACGACGAGGACGTGGAGACCGTCGGCGGTCTGCTCGCGAAGGCGCTCGGCAGGGTTCCGATCGCGGGCGCGAAGGCGGTCGTGGAGCTGCCGGACGGGCGTTCGCTGCGGCTCACGGCCGAGTCCCCGGCCGGCCGGCGGAACAAGATCGTCACCGTTCTCGTCGAACCGCTGGAACCGGAGGAGAGCACGGAATGACCCCCGACGAGCTGCGCGTCTTCTGCCTGGACTTCAACGACGCGACGGAGGAGTTCCCGTTCGGGCCCGACGTCTCCGTCTTCAAGGTCGCCGGGAAGCTGTTCGCGCTCTCGTGGCTCGAATCCGAGCCGCTGCGGGTCAACCTCAAGTGTGATCCGGACGAGGCGGTACGGCTCCGCGAGGAGCATCCGGCGGTCGCCCCCGGCTATCACATGAACAAGCGGCACTGGAACACGGTGACCGTGGGAGAGCTCCCGGACCGGATGGTCCGGGAGCTCGTCGAGGACTCGTACGACCTGGTGGTCGCGGGTCTGCCGAAGGCCGTACGGCTCCGCCTCGACAGGCCGTAGCTCTCCACGCGGCCTGGGTTCAGGACTTGCGCCGCAGGCCGAGGGCGACCAGGGCCGCCGTGCCGAGGACGATGGCCGCGTCCAGGACCAGGACCGTGCGGACGCCCCCGAACAGATCACCGCCCGTGGTGGCGAGCACGCCGAGCAGCGGGATGCCGATGGTGAGGCCGACCTGCTGGGTGGTGGTGACCAGGCCGGTCGCCAGGCCCTGCTCCTCGTCCGGGACACCGGAGGTGACGGTCAGTCCGTACGAGATGATCGCGCCGAGGTGGCACATCGAGGCCAGCGAGACCGCGACGGTCGCCAGGACCACGCCCGACTCCTCGCCCAGACCGAGCAGCGCGGCCGTCAGCACGCCCTGCCCGGCCAGCGAGCCGACCAGGGTGGCACGGGCGCCGATCCGGCCGATCACCTTCGGCGCGAGCAGGCCGGCCACGACCGACATCACGCCCTGTACACCGAAGATCAGTCCGGTCGCGAAGGCCGACAGGTCCAGCGTCTCCTGCAGGTACAGGGTGAGGACGAAGACGACGGTCGACATCATCGAGAAGGTGATCAGGCCGCCCAGGTTGCCGAAGGCGACCGTGCGGCGGCGCAGCATCGGCAGCGAGACCAGCGGGGCCGGGTGCCGGGACTCGACCCGCACGAACACCGCGAGCAGCACGATGCCCGCGACCAGGGTGAACAGCACGTCCGTGCCGCCGAAGCCCCGCTCGGCCGCCGTCGACAGGGAGTAGATCAGGGCGAGCAGACCACCGGTGACGGTCACCGCGCCGGGCACGTCGAGCCGGGGCCGCTCGGGGGTGCGGGACTCGGGGAGCAGGCCGGGGGCCAGCGGCAGCACGATCACGGCGAACAGGGTGAGCAGACCCATGGTGGAGCGCCAGCCGAGGGTGTCCGTCATGACACCGCCGAGGAGCATGCCGACGGTGAAGCCGAGCGAGAGCAGGGTGCCGGAGATGCCGAGCGCCTTGTCGCGCAGCGGCCCCTCGGGGAACGTCGTCGTCAGCAGGGACATGCCGGTGGGCACGATCGCGGCGGCGCCGATGCCCTGGAGGGCGCGCCCGGTGAGGAAGGCGGCCGGGTTCCAGGCGAAGGTGGCGAGCAGCGAGGCCAGGCCGAAGAGGGCGAGTCCGGCGAGGAACAGCTTCTTGCGTCCGTAGAGGTCGCCGACGCGGCCGAAGAGGAGCAGGAAGCCGCCGGAGGGCAGTGCGAAGGCGGTGACGGCCCACTGGAGGGCGGACTGGCCGAGGCCGAGGTCGGCGCCGAGGACGGGCAGCGCCACGTTCAGCACGGAGAAGTCGAGCGCGACCATGAACTGGGCGGCGCACAGCACGAAGAGGATGAGCCGGGTGCGGCCGGTGAGCTTCGGGGGAGCGGCGGGGGCGAGGTCGTCCGTGGGCGGAGAGGTCAGGGTTGCCATGTCCCCACCTTCGGCGTCCGGGAACAAGGGTGGGGAGCGGGTACTTATCCTGTTGGTCGCACCACCAGGCACCACCGCCAGGCACCACCACGCATCCAGGGGGAGGAAGCACACGTGGCCACCGCTCTCGAGAGCACCACGACGAAGCAGCACCGACTGGGCGAGCTGCGCGAGTTCCTGATGAGCCGTCGGGCCAGGGTGAGCCCCGCGGAGGCGGGCCTTCCGGACGGTGGCGCGCGCCGCCGGACACCGGGGCTGCGCCGGGAGGAGGTCGCGGTCCTCGCGGGCGTCGGCGTCTCCTGGTACCAGTGGCTGGAGCAGGGCCGGGACATCACGGTCTCGCCGCAGGTGCTCGACTCGGTGGCGCGGGTGCTGCGGCTGAGCCCGGCGGAGCGGCGTCACCTCTACGTCCTGGCGGCGCTGAACCCGCCGGCGCCGGAGACGGCCCCGGAGGACCGGGACATGTGCGACGGGCTGCGGCGGCTCATCGAGGCGTGGATGCCGTTTCCCGCGCACATCATGGACGCGTACTGGAACACCGTCCTGTACAACGACGCGGCGGCGATCGTGCTCGGGATGGGCCCCGACATCGCGCAGAACTGCCTGGTCACCTTCTTCACCGACCCGCTGTACCGCACCCGCATGACCCATTGGGAGGAGATCGCGCCCCGGGTCGTCGCCCAGTTCCGTTCGGCGTGCTCGGAGAGCCCCGAGGACGAGGGTTTCCGGCAGGTCGTCGAGGAGGTCAAGGAGCTGAGCCCGGAGTTCGCGGAGCTGTGGGAGCGGCGGGACGTGATCCCCGGCGGCCAGAACCGCAAGGAGCTGGAGCACCCGCTGGTCGGCACGCTGTACGTCGAGGCGACCCAGCTCAGGGTCCCGGCCCGCCCGGACCTGGTGATCGTGCTCCACACCCCGCTTCCGGAGGCCGGCACGGCGGAGAAGCTGGAGTGGCTGGTGTCGCCGGAGGGCCGCCGGGGGGCGATGTACCCGGTCGCGGGCTGAGTGCTCGGACGCGGTGGCCCGGCCCGGGGCCGGTCGCGGGCCGAGCCCTCGGACGTCGCGGGCCGACCCGGGGCCGGTCGCGGGCCGAGTCCCGGGGCGGACCTATGCTCAGGGGCATGACACTCAGCAGCGAGCACGGCGACCTCGGCGCCGAGGACCTCAAGATCATCACCCTGGCGCGCAGCGCCCGCGCCCGTAACGGTGTGCCCGAGGGGGCCGCCGTACGGGACGAGACCGGTCGTACGTACGTGGCGGGGACCGTGGAGCTGGAGTCGCTCAAGCTGAGCGCGCTGCGGACCGCGGTCGCGATGGCCGTGGCCAGCGGCGCCCGGTCCCTGGAGGCGGCGGCCGTCGTGTCGAGCGCCGAGTCCGCGTCGGACGAGGACCGCGCGGCGGTACGGGACCTCGGCGGCCCGGAGACCCCGGTCCTGCTGGCCGGCCCGGACGGACAGCTGCGCGTGGCGGTCACGGCGGGCTGAGCGACTCGGCCGCCGCGCGCGCGAGCGGCGAGAACGGGACATCGAGGGCCCGGCGCACACGCGCCGGGCCCTTGCGCGTCACGGCGTTTGTGTGTTTGTGAAGGATCACCGCATCTTCTCTTGCCTTCCCATGCGGTCTGCGTCTCAATGAACAGCGGTTCGCCCGACGGACCGTCAGATCTCCATCATCCACGCAGTGTCCGCACCCCTGCGTTCGCCATCGGAAGGGGTTCGAACTCGCCATGAGAAGCAGAAGCACCTTAGGGACCGTCGCGGTCATCGCCGGAGGACTCGCCGCCGCCTCGCTCGCCTTCGCGCCGACGGCCGCCGCCGTCTCGCCGGGGTCGGCCACGGCGACGTACGACTGCGGTTCGTGGGGCGGCGGCAGCGCCACCCTCGTCGCGACGCAGAACGGCACGGCCGCGACCATCACCCTCACCTCGTCCGTGACGACGCCGATCCCGGTCGGCGCCGACCAGATCAACGCCACGCTGACGCTGGCCAAGGCCGGTGGCGGCACACGGGTCTTCAGCGGCAAGAAGAACCCGGCGCTCCCCGTGGGTCCCGTGACCATCGGCCCCCTCAGCGGGACCGTGGCCTCCGGCGACAGCCTCAACTCGTACTTCGCGGGTGTCGCCCTCAAGATGGTGATCTTCGGGGTCACGGTGAACTGTGACGCGTTGACCTCGCAGTCGCCCGGCCCGTTCGTCTTCAGCTGAGCCCCGCACCAACCGGACCGGTGTCGCCCTGGGCGGCACCGGTCTCCGTCGTGTTCCGGCACCTGGAAGGGGTGGCTGACCTGGGGAAACGCCTTGGATTCGAGGATCTTGACAGTATCTGATGGGTCATCAGTCGATGTCTTTCGCTTGCATTGACTTCTCTCCGCCCGCAGCCGTCAATGGCGCCCACTCATCCCTCAGGAGGGGGCACACCCATGGCACTCACCCGATCCCGGGCGGCGGCCCGAAGACGGCGCTGGACCGCCGTCCTCGGCGCCACCGCCCTCGCGGTCGCAGGAGGCGCGCTCGCGGCCCCGGCCGGCGCGACGACCACCTCCCAGCCGGTGGAATTCCAGACCCGCTGCGTCCCGCCGCCGATCGCCGGCATCCCGCCCATCACGGGCACCACCACCGCCGAGATCACCGTCGACAAGGCCAGCCCCAAGGTCGGCGACACGGTCACGGTGACGTACACGATCACCAAGCCCGCCGCGTCCAACCCGGTCGACCTCGCACTCCCGGCCGACATCATGACGCCCAGCGGCAAGGTCACCCTCGGCGGCGCCCAGAGCGGCGCGGTCACCGTCAACGGCCCCAAGAAGAACCCGCCGGTCCCCGGCAAGGGCTCCTTCCCGGCCTTCTCGATGACCGGCACCTTCACCGTCACCCAGGCCGGGTCGATCACCCTCTCGCCCGGCGACTACAACATCCACACCAGCTACCTCATGGAGCTGGACACCCCCTGTACGGTGCTCGACCCGCCCGCCCCGGTCTCCGAGACGGTCGTCGCGAGCCCCGTGACCAACCCCAACACCCGCGCGCTGTCGCTCGACACCGCGTCCGGCGACCCGGGCGTCCGGGTGACCGTCAACGGTTCCAAGTTCACCCCGCTCACCGACGTCACCGTCGTCGGCCGCGCCGGGGCGGCGGAGACCGCCGACAAGATGACCGTCACGACCGACAGCGAGGGCTCCTTCGCCGCCCGTCTGAAGGTCAACGACGTGGCGACCACCGGGATCGTGGCCTACGAGGGTGCGGCCTGGGACCCCGACAAGGGAGCGGGACCCGCCGCGTACAAGGTCGTCGTACCGGCCCCGCCGAACAGCCAGACGATCACCGCGGCCGTCACCGCCGGCGAGCTGTCCATGACCCAGGCCGGGGACGCCGTCGAGCTGTCGTCCGTCGACTTCGGTCAGGGCGGCGCGGCGACCGGCGCCCTCAAGACGGTGACGGTCAAGGACTTCCGCGGCGGCCCCGCGGGCTGGTCCCTCACCGGCAAGGTCACCGACTTCACCGGCACCGGCGGCTCCATCGGCGCCGGGAACCTCAGCTGGAGCCCGGCCTGCACCGCCAAGGCCGGCAGTCCCAGCGCCTGCGCGGCCGGCTCGTCCGGTCCGGTCGGCAGCGGCGGCGCGACCCTCGCGTCCACGCCGAACGGCGCCCTCACGGGCGGCGAGTTCACGATCGACGCGGGGCTCTCCCTCGACGTCCCGGCCTTCACGGCGCCGGGCTCGTACGCGGGCGTGCTGACGCTCACCCTGTCCTGACCACCGTGCGGGCCGGGCGCGCACCCGGCCGGCCCGCTCCGCACCCCGGGGGTTTCCGACTCGTGCGCACGCTGTACGTACTTCTCCTGAGCGCCCTGCTCCTGCTCCTGGGCCTCGCCCCGCACGCCCAGGCCGCCGAGAACGGCGAGTGGGCCGTCTATCCGGCCGCCGCCCAGCTGGGCAGCCGCCCCTACTTCTTCCTCACCGCCGACCCCGGCTCCACGGTCACCGACCGGGTCACCGTCGCCAACAAGACGGCCGCCCCGCTGACCTTCCGGCTCTACGGCGCCGACGCCTACAACACCGACCGGGACGGCGGCTTCGCCGTCCGCACCCAGCGCGAGAAGCAGACCGGCGCCGGTGCCTGGATCAAGCCCGAGCGGACCCGGATCACCGTCCCGGCCCGCTCCGCCGTCACCGTCCGGTACACGCTGGCCGTCCCCGCCGACGCCGATCCCGGCGACCACCCCGGGGCCCTCGTCGCCCTCGACGAGCGGATCAGCCCCGGCGGGAAGGGCTCCGTCGCCATGGGCGTCCAGCGCGCCGTCGCCGCCCGTCTCTACCTGCGGGTCAACGGGCCGACCGTCCCCGCCCTCGCCGTCGAGGACGTCACGCTCGACCAGGACCGGCCGCTGGTCCCCGGCGCCGGTTCGAGCAGCGCGGTCGTCTCGTACACGCTGCACAACCGGGGCAACGTGACCCTCAACCCCAAGGTCGCCCTCCGCGCGGAGGGCCTCTTCGGCCGCACCCTCCTCGACCGCGACCTGGCCAAGGTGCCCTCCGAGCTGCTGCCCCGGCAGAAGATCCGGCTCACCGAGCGCTGGACCGGCTCCCCGCAGCTCGACTGGGGTGACGTGACCCTCACCGCCACCGCGAAGGACGTGCGGGAGACCGGCACGGTGTCCTTCCTCGCCCTGCCCTGGCTCGCCGCCGCGACCCTGGTCGTGGGGGGTGCCGCGGGCCTTTTCGGCCTGCGGATCCGCAGGCGCCGGACGGTCCGTACGGAGCCGAGTGCGTACGTGAGTACGTGAGGCGGGCGCTCATCGGGGACAATGGCCCCCATGAGCGCTCGCAACCAAGAAACCGAAGCCGTCCACCGGGCCGGCTTCGCCTGCTTCGTCGGCCGCCCCAACGCGGGCAAGTCCACCCTTACGAACGCTCTGGTCGGCCAGAAGGTGGCCATCACCTCGAACCGGCCGCAGACCACCCGGCACACCGTCCGCGGCATCGTGCACCGCCCCGAGGCGCAGCTGATCCTGGTGGACACCCCCGGCCTCCACAAGCCGCGCACCCTCCTCGGCGAGCGGCTCAACGACGTCGTGCGCACCACCTGGGCCGAGGTCGACGTGATCGGCTTCTGCCTGCCCGCCGACCAGAAGCTCGGCCCCGGTGACAAGTTCATCGCCAAGGAACTCGCCGGGATCAAGAAGACCCCCAAGGTCGCGATCATCACCAAGACCGACCTGGTCGACTCCAAGACCCTCGCCGAGCAGCTGATCGCCGTCGACCAGCTCGGCAAGGAGCTGGGCTTCGAGTGGGCGCAGATCGTGCCGGTCTCGGCCGTCGGCAACAAGCAGGTCCAGCTCGTCGCCGACCTGCTGATCCCGCTGCTCCCGGAGTCCCCGCCGCTCTACCCGGAGGGCGACCTCACGGACGAGCCGGAGCAGGTCATGGTCGCGGAGCTGATCCGCGAGGCCGCGCTCGAAGGCGTACGGGACGAGCTGCCGCACTCCATCGCCGTGGTCGTCGAGGAGATGATCCCGCGCGAGAACCGCCCGGCGGACCGGCCGCTGCTCGACATCCACGCCAACGTGTACATCGAGCGCCCCAGCCAGAAGGGCATCATCATCGGCCCGAAGGGCAGCCGCCTCAAGGAGGTCGGCATGAAGTCCCGCAAGCACATCGAGGCGCTGCTCGGCACCCCGGTCTTCCTCGACCTCCACGTCAAGGTCGCGAAGGACTGGCAGCGCGACCCGAAGCAGCTGCGCAAGCTGGGCTTCTAGAGCGATCCGCACCCGTCGACTTCCCGGTCACCGCGTGCCAGCATGGCGCGGTGACAAAGATCGTCAAGGGGGGAAACCTGCCGGTCCCCGGGCAGGTGTGGCGGATCGCGGTCGTCCGGCGGGCCGGCGGCGACGGGGTGCCGGAGGTCGACGCCTCGGCCCTGCTGCTCGACGCCTCGGGCAGGGTCAGGGGCGACGGTGACCTGGTCTTCTACAACCAGCCCGCGCACGCGTCCGGCGCGGTGCGCCTGACCGGGCAGGCGCGGGACGAGGAGCAGCGGGTCGCCGACTGGCTGGAGATCGACACCGCGCTCGTGGAGCCCGCCGTCCAGCGCATCGTGATCACCGCCTCCTCCGACGAGGGGACGTTCGGCCAGGTGCCAGGGCTCCACATCCGGACGATCAGCGCCGGCACCGGCGAGCAGCTGGCGCTGTACGAGGTCGACGACGCGAGCACCGAGACGGCGTTCGTCCTCGGCGAGTTCTACCGGCGCGACGGGGCGTGGAAGTTCCGCGCCGTGGGCCAGGGGTGGGACTCCGGCCTCGTCGGCCTCGCCGAGGATTTCGGCATCGTGGGCGGGGACCCGGAGCCCGCCCCCGACGACGAGCCCGTGCACGACGGCGGGCCCGACCCGATCGACGAGCCCGTCTCCGTCGGCGCCTCTCCGGAGGCCATCCCCGAGGAGCTCCTCGCCAAGGTCCGGGAGGCCGAGGCCGAGGCCGCCCTCGTACGGACACCGCCGCAGGTCCCCGCACAGCGTCTCCCGCGGACCGGCCCGCGGTCGGACGCCGAGCTGTTCGGCGGGGACTTCCCGGACTTCGTCCGCAGCGGCGAGGGCAAGGCCGACATCACCGTCGACGTGCCGATCCCGGCCGGTTACGTCGTCGTCGAATCGACCCGGAAGGGCGACGGCTACTTCGCCGTGCACAGCATCGGCGAGAAGGGCGAAAGCGACGCCCTGCTCGCGAACACGCTGCTGAAGGACCAGGGGGCCCGTCGGGTCCTGCGGTACGACGGCAAGGCCCCGCTGCGCCTGCGCGTGAGCGCCTACGGCGAGTCGTGGACGGTCGCCGTCCGTCCGGTGAGCACCGTGGAGGTCCTCGACGGCATTGCCGAGGGGCGGGGCTCCGACGTGCTGCTGTACACGGGCCCGGCCGGCCTGCTCTCCTCCCGGCTCCGCACGAGGCTCGGCTTCGAGTGGTTCAACGTGCACGGCTACGAGCCGGACGGCCGCGATCACCTGCTCGCCAACGAGGCGAGCAGGTTCCCCCGGGAGACGCGTCCCCTGCCCGAGGGGCCCCTGCTCGTGCAGCTCGTCAGCGCCGACGGGGACTGGTCCCTGAAGGTCCGGCCGCCGAAGGAGAGCAGGTTCTGGCGGCGCGCCTCCCGCTGAGGCCTACGCGCCCTCCTTGAGGACCCTCGTGACGAGGGTCCTCTGCGCCTCCGAGAGGCGGGGGTCGCAGCAGCGGACGGTGACGCCGTCGATCGTGATCTCGTAGGAGAAGCCGTCCGGGACGCCCCGGACGTCGCCGTCACCGTCGGCGAGGACGACGGCGGCCAGAGACTCCCACTCGGCGTCCGTGACCACCACCTCCGCCGACCGCTCGATGCCCGCGAAACCGCCCGTGCGCCGCACTCGAATCCGCATGGGACCTGTGTACCAGCCGGATCAGTCGGTCGGTACGCCCACCGCCGACCAGGCCTTCAGGACGGCCTGGATCTCCTCGCCGTCGCCGTACCGCGACCGCGCCGCCGCCACCGTGGCCGCCGCGAACTCGGAGAAGCGGGCCTCGGGGGTGAGCGTCCCGCCGGTCATCACGTCGTACCAGATCTGCCCGGCGCGATCCCAGGCGTTCCCGCCGAGTTCGGTCGCGGCCAGGTAGAAGGCGTGGTTGGGGATGCCGGAGTTGATGTGGACGCCGCCGTTGTCGCGGCCGGTGCGGACGTAGTCGTCCATGTGGCCGGGCTGCGGGTCCTTGCCGAGGACGTCGTCGTCGTACGCGGTGCCCGGGGCCTTCATGGAGCGCAGGGCCGTCCCCTCCACGTTCGGGTGGAAGAGGCCCTCGCCGATGAGCCAGTCGGCGGCGTCGGCGGACTGGCCGAGCGCGTACTGCTTCACGAGGGAGCCGAAGACGTCGGAGACGGACTCGTTGAGGGCGCCGGACTGGCTGAAGTACTCCAGGTTCGCCGAGTACTGGGTGAATCCGTGGGCCAGCTCGTGGCCGATGACGTCGACGGGGAGGGTGAAGTCGAGGAAGATCTCGTCGTCGCCGTCGCCGAACACCATCTGCTCGCCGTTCCAGAAGGCGTTGCCGTAGTTCTCGTCGTAGTGGACGGAGGCGAGCAGCGGCAGTCCGGCGCCGTCGATCGAGTTGTGCCCGAAGGCGTTCAGGAAGAGGTCGAAGGTGGCGCCCAGACCGGCGTACGCCCGGTTGACGGTGGCGTCCCCGGTCGCCGCGTCGCCCTCGCCGCGGACCTTGGCGCCGGGCAGGTCGGTGCCGCGCTCGCAGTCGTAGATCGTGCGGTGCGGCTTGCCGGCCTCGGCGGGACCGAGCGTGGGGGCGGTGCCGGGCAGCGGCAGGATCCGGAACGTACGGGCCGAGGCGTCCGCGACGAGGGTGCGGCGCGCGGCGGCGGCGACGGCCGGGTTCGAGGAGTGCGCCAGGTGCTCCAGGAGGTGCGGGGGGACGATCGAGCAGAAGGCAGGCGTCTGGGGAGTCATCCTCGCAATGTGGCACTGCGTGAGCCCACTGTCACGGGATGAGACGAGGATTGGCGAAATGGAGTGATGCGTCACTGTTCGGCCTTGACGCGGACGCCGTCCCGCATACTGATACGGGGCGTCCGTCTCCGGCGTCCCTGGGCTAGGCTGCGGCACATCATGCGTTTCGGGCTGCTTCTCCTTAGCTGCCGCGGCGAGGGCCTGTAGTCGTAGGCCGACCCCCTCCCCGCGGGACCTGGTGTTGCGTTCGACAGTCGGCCGTCCCTCCCGTAGGACCCGAGGAGCCCAACGCACATGTCCCAGTCTCCGTTCGTCAGCCGCCCCACGCCGGTCACCAACGCGACGCAGCTGCAGAAGCCGTCCGGGATGCCGATCCACAAGTACGGCCAGTACGAGCAGGTACGGATCCCCGACCGCACCTGGCCCGAGCAGCGGATCACCAAGGCCCCGCGCTGGCTGTCCACCGACCTGCGCGACGGCAACCAGGCCCTGATCGACCCGATGTCCCCGGCCCGCAAGCGCGAGATGTTCGACCTGCTGGTGCGCATGGGCTACAAGGAGATCGAGGTCGGATTCCCGTCCTCCGGCGAGACCGACTTCGCGTTCGTGCGCTCCATCATCGAAGAGGGCGCGATCCCGGACGACGTCACCATCTCCGTACTGACCCAGGCCCGCGAGGACCTGATCGAGCGGACCGTGGAGTCCCTGGTCGGCGCGAAGCGCGCCACCGTCCACCTGTACAACGCCACCGCGCCCACCTTCCGCCGGGTCGTCTTCCGCGGCTCGAAGGAGCAGATCAAGCAGATCGCCGTGGACGGCACCCGCCTGGTCATGGAGTACGCGGAGAAGCTGCTCGACGAGCGCACCACCTTCGGCTACCAGTACAGCCCCGAGATCTTCACCGACACCGAGCTGGACTTCGCCCTGGAGGTCTGCGAGGCGGTCTGTGACGTCTGGCAGCCGGGCCCGGGCCGCGAGATCATCCTGAACCTGCCCGCCACCGTGGAGCGCTCGACGCCGTCCACGCACGCGGACCGCTTCGAGTGGATGTCCCGGAACCTGACCCGCCGCGAGCACATCTGCGTATCGGTCCACCCGCACAACGACCGCGGCACCGCCGTGGCGGCGGCCGAGCTGGCGATCATGGCCGGCGCCGACCGCATCGAGGGCTGCCTGTTCGGGCAGGGCGAGCGCACCGGCAACGTCGACCTGGTCACCCTGGGCATGAACCTGTTCAGCCAGGGCGTCGACCCGCAGATCGACTTCTCGCAGATCGACGAGATCCGCCGCACCTCCGAGTACTGCAACCAGATGGAGGTCCACCCGCGCCACCCCTACGCGGGCGACCTGGTCTACACCGCCTTCTCCGGCTCCCACCAGGACGCCATCAAGAAGGGCTTCGACGCCATGGAGGCCGACGCGGCCGCCCAGGGCAAGACCGTCGATGACATCGAGTGGGCGGTGCCGTACCTGCCGATCGACCCGAAGGACGTCGGCCGCTCCTACGAGGCCGTCATCCGGGTCAACTCGCAGTCCGGCAAGGGCGGCATCGCGTACGTCCTGAAGAACGACCACAAGCTGGACCTGCCCCGCCGGATGCAGATCGAGTTCTCGAAGATCATCCAGCAGAAGACGGACACCGAGGGCGGCGAGGTCACGCCGGCCGCGATCTGGTCGGTCTTCCAGGACGAGTACCTGCCCAACCCGGACAACGCCTGGGGGCGCATCCAGCTGCGCTCCGGTCAGACGACCTCCGACACCGACGGCACGGACACGCTGACCGTCGAGGCGATCGTCGACGGCGCCGAGACCGTCCTGTCCGGCTCCGGCAACGGCCCGATCTCCGCCTTCTTCGCCGCGCTGCAGGGCGTCGGCGTGGACGCCCGCCTGCTGGACTACCAGGAGCACACGATGAGCGAGGGAGCCTCCGCGCAGGCCGCCTCGTACATCGAGTGCGCCATCGACGGCCAGGTCCTGTGGGGCATCGGCATCGACGCCAACACGACCCGCGCCTCCCTGAAGGCGGTCATCTCGGCGGTCAACCGCTCCGCCCGCTGACCCGCTCCGCACCGGACCGCCCCGCCCCCTTCCGAGGGGGCGGGGCGGTCTCGTATGTGAGCTGCGTCACGGTTTCAGGTTCGCTTAAGGAAGATCATCACGCCATGTCGGAATCAGTGGCATATCAGGTGAGTTGACGGCACATCGGGGAATGGCGGATGGTCCACTCGTCCCCTCGGACACACCCCCCACGCGCCCCCTTCGTCACCTCCCTGACCTGGAGTTTCGCATGCGCACGACCGCTGCCGTGGCCGCCGTTCTCGCGGTGACCGGTGCCGCCATCGGCTGGGCCCCCGTCGCCTCCGCCGCCGAGTCCGCCACCACCACCGAGTGCGTGACGCAGCCGCTCGGCACGGCCGGTCTCTACGCCGAGTTCGTCGAGAAGAACTCCACCCGCCACTCGGACTCCGAGGGCGCGGTCGCGGTCGGCGGTGACGCCACCTTCGGCGACCCGAAGCAGCCCTCCGGCTTCTCCATCGGTCACAAGCTCACCGGCGCCGACCTCGCCAAGCTGCCCGGCGGCCACAGCCTCGTCGTCGGCGGCACGCTCTACGCGAACCAGGTCGTCCTCGACAACGGCACGGGCATCGCCGGCAAGGTCGTCGACCGCTCCACCCCGGGCGCGGGCTTCGGCGTCGACGGCGACAAGGTCGCGACGGGCGCCTCCCCGGTCGACTTCGGCAAGGAGTTCGCCGAACTGCGCGCGCTGTCCACCGGCTGGGCGGGCGTCAAGCCCAACGGCACGGTCTCCGCGGACCCGAGCGGGCAGGGCGTCTTCCTCACCGGCACCGACGCGAAGCTGAACGTCTTCGCCGTGAACGCCTCCGACCTGGAGAAGGCCGGCGCGATATCCCTCAAGGTCCCGGCCGGCTCCTCCACCCTCGTGAACGTCCTCGGCGACTCGTACGACATGCACGCGAAGCCGACCTACGGCGTGTGGATCTGGGACGAGCAGGCCAACGGCTTCGTCCAGGACGACTACGCCTCCGGCAGCGACGCCTTCAAGCAGGTCCGCTCCCGGCTGCTGTGGAACTTCCCGCAGGCCGAGACGGTCAAGAAGAACTACTCCTCCTGGCCCGGCACCATCCTGGCCCCCAACGCCGCCGTCTCCATGGGCAGCGCGACCTACGGCCCCGGCCACGTCAACGGCTCCGTCATCGCCGAGTCGCTCGACACGGTCCCCGGCGCCGAGACCCACCAGATGAACTTCACCGGCTGCCTCCCGAAGGAGACCACGCCGGGCCCGGTCGTCACCCCGGAGCCCCCGACGCCGACCGAGACCACCGTCCCCACCCCGTCGGCCACCCCCGACACCCCCGAGGCCACCCCCAGCGAGGGCGGCTCGACGCCCACGGCGACGGCGACGACCCCCGGCGGGTCCGCCTCCCCGTCCACCCCCGCCACCCCGGGGGAGGCCACCACCGCCCCGGCGGGCACCCCGACCCCGGCGCCGTCCGCCACCCCGGAGGGTGATCTCGCGACGACCGGTTCGGCCATCGGACCCGGTGCGATCGGCGCCGCCGTGGCCGCCGTCCTCGTCGGCGGAGGCTTCCTGGCCTTCGCAAAGCGCCGTCGCCGCGCCTCCTGAACGGTGACGTGTCTCGGCCATCTCCACGGTGAAGTCCTGACGGGGTGCTGACGCCACATCAAGGATGTGGCTAACATCACGCCAACGCCGGCAGTGCAGCCGGGCCGTTGAGGAGGTGCGTGTGCGGTCTGCCCGGAATTCACGTGGTGGGAAAGTGGGCGTCTGCGGAATCCGCACCTCCTGGAACACGGTCGGAGACGGCGAGTTCTTCTGCGAGGAGTGCGGAGGCGACCGCAATTACCGGCGCCGCACCGGCCGCCGCAGGTTCGCCGTCCTGGGCGTCCCGGTCCTGCCCCGGGGCTGTACGGGCCCCGTCGTCGAATGCGCGGCCTGTCACACGCACTTCGGCACGGAGGTGCTCGACCACCCGACGACCAGCCGTTTCTCGGCGATGCTGCGGGACGCCGTGC
The DNA here is from genome assembly GCF_036192275.1 of Streptomyces sp. NBC_00250. Lineage (NCBI taxonomy): Bacteria > Bacillati > Actinomycetota > Actinomycetes > Kitasatosporales > Streptomycetaceae > Streptomyces > Streptomyces sp. NBC_00250. Next base: position 6,155,907 of record NZ_CP108088.1, read on the forward strand.
ACACCGTCGCGCTCGCCGTGCTCGCGGCCGGCGGCACCGACTCGCGCGCGGTCCTCGACCGGGCCGTGAGCGCGGTGCGGTCCGCCGGCTTCGCCGAGTGCACGGCCGTCCAGCTCGTCGACCTCGTCGAGGCCCTGGAGGCCGACACCGGGCGCTTCATGCCCGAGGTGAACCCCGAGGGGGCGCTCCTCGCGATCGAGCTGCACGAGGCCCTGGAGCCGCTGACCCCGCACCTGGCACCCTCCGGGCGGGAGTCGATCCTGCTCCAGGCCGCCCGGATCGCCCTCGCCGACGGGGCCTACAGCCCGGCCGAGCGGGAGGTCCTGGGGACGGTCGGGAACGCGCTCGCGCTCGCTCCGGACGATGTCGTCAGGCTGCTCGCCTCGGCCAGGACCGTGGCGTAGGACGATCCGCTACGGCTCGATGTTCTGGTTCAGCCGGAACACGTTGTCGGGGTCGTACGCGCGCTTCACCGTCCGCAGCCGGTCGTAGTTCTGGCGGTAGTTGACCCGCACCCGGTCCTGGTCGTCGGTGTCCATGAAGTTGACGTACCCGCCCTCCTGGGTGTGCGGGCGCAGCGCCGTGTCGTAGGCGCGGGTCCAGGCGATGTTGTCGTCCGAGTCCGCCGGGTCGGTCCAGGTGCCGCCGAAGGAGTGCGAGAAGTCGGCGTCGCGGTAGGCGAACGCGGTGTCCTCCGGGCCCATGCGGTGGCAGGCGCCGTCGATCGGGAAGATCGCCGTGTCCGATTCGAGGGACGGCATCGTGGCGCCGTACTCCATGTGGGCCGCGATGGCGCCGTCGGAGAGCCCGCGGCTGAAGTTGCCCTTCCAGTAGTGGTAGAGCCCCGGCGGCAGCTGCTCGTCGAAGAGGGTGTTGATCACCGGGTACGGCATCCGCTCCATGAACCGGCCGATGACCGGACCCAGCCCGTCCAGGCGGGCGAGGACCTTCTCGTCCTCCGCCTCCGGGCCGCTGAAGCAGGTGAACGCGGCGCAGATCGGGCGGCCGTGCCAGCGTTCGGGAAGGAACGGTTCCTCCGGGCCGAGCGCGAGGACGAGGATCGAGTTCAGCTCCCAGGGCGCCACCGTGATCATCTCCTGCCAGGCCCGGGCCACGCCCCCGTCGAGCGGGTAGCAGCTCAGACCGCCGAAGACGTCCGTCACCGGGTGCAGCCGGTAGGCGAGGGAGACGGCGACCCCGAAGTTCCCGCCGCCGCCGCGCAGCGCCCAGAACAGGTCCGGGTGCCGCTCGTTGTCACAGGAGACCAGCGCGCCCTCGGCGGTCACCACGTCCGCCGCGATCAGGTTGTCGCAGCTCAGACCGTAGCGGCGGGCCAGGTGGCCCATGCCGCCGCCGAGCGTGAGGCCGCCGATCCCGGTCGTGGAGACCACCCCGCCGGTGGTGGCGAGCCCGAAGGCGTGGGTGGCGTGGTTGAAGTCGCCCCAGGTGGCGCCGCCCTCGGCCCGTGCGGTACGGGCCGCCGGGTCGACCCTGACCCCCCGCATCCGGGACAGGTCGACGACGAGGCCGTCGTCCACGGTGCCGAATCCGGCGACCGAGTGGGAGCCGCCGCGCACCGCCAGCGGGAGCTCGTGCTCCCGGGCGTACCGCACCGCCGCCATCACGTCGCCGGCGTCCACGGCGTGGACGACGACGGCCGGGCGGCGGTCGTGCAGGGCGTTGTAGACCCGGCGGGACTCGTCGTACGACGGGTCGTCGCGGGTCACGACGGTGCCGCGCACGGCACCGCGGAGCGTGTCGGGAGTGGTCTGGGGGCCGGTCGTGGTGGTCATGTCTCCGGTCTAGCCCGGTGGCCGCCCGGGACGCATCGCCGGAACCACCCATGTACCGGCGGCGGGCCCCCATGGGCCGTTCGGACCATGCCGCGTCACAGGAGGGAGTGCGCGTACGCGTAGGCCGTGGCCGAGGCGCGGGAGCCGACGCCCAGCTTGGCGAAGATGTTGTTCAGGTGCCGGGCGACCGTGTGCTCGCTGATCACCAGCTCACGGGCGATGTCCTTGTTCGTCCCGCCGGAGGCGACGAGCCGCAGCACCTGGGCCTCCCGCGCGGTGAGCCCGCCCGGCAGCCGCCGCCGTGACCCGCCGCTGACCAGCGCCGCCGCGCGCCGGGCGTCCGGTACGGCCCCGAGACGTTCGAAGACCGCCCGCGCGGTGCCCAGCTCCAGGCGGGCCGCCTCCTCGTCGCCGGCGGCCCGGTCGGCCGCCGCGAGCAGCATCCGCACCTGCGCGGCCTCGTACGGCACGCGCAGTTCCAGCCACCCGGCGAGCGCCCGGCGCAACGGGAGCAGGGCGTCGGGTCCCTTCTCGGCGAGGGCCACCGAGCCGAGGGCCGTGTCGGCCAGGGCACGCAGCAGCGGTACGTCTCCGTCCCCGGCGAGTGCGTCGAGCTCCTTCGCGGCACGCGCCGCTCCGGCCACGTCACGGACGGCGAGGGCCACCTCCGTACGGGCGGCGAGCAGCCGGGCCCGGCCCAGGACGTCGTGGTCGGGGTCGTTCCGGCAGGCCAGGGCCAGGTCGACGCCCGCCACCGCCGCCTCGGCCCGGCCCTGCGCGAGGCGGAGGAGGGCGAGGCCCGGCTGCGGGATCCGGCCCAGTTCGTGGGCGTGCCCGTACGAGACGGCGGCCGCTTCCAGGCGGCCCTGGCGCCGCTGGACGTCTCCGGCGGCGTAGTACGCGGCGGCGGCCGACTCCAGACAGTCCACCGGCACCTCGCGGCAGGCCTGCCGGGCCTCCGCCTCGGCGAGTGCCCAGGCCCCGAGGAGGTCGAGGACCTCGACGCGGTGGGCCCGGCAGACGCCCCGGAAGGGGTTCTCGCCGGAGGGGACGGTCATGGGGAGCGGGCCGGGGGTACGGGCGGCTGCCGTCGTGTCGTCGGCCGGCGGGTGGCCCGACCAGGGCGGGGCGCACCACTCCATCGCCGCGTTCGTCCACTCCACGGCCCGGGAGAGGTCGGCGGCCTCCATGCACTGGGTCAGGGCCAGGCAGTACAGCCAGCCCGTGACCATGCCGCTCAGTTCGCCCGCGACCACCGCGCACATGGCGTCGTCGAGGAGGGCGAGGCCCTCGGCCCTGCGGCCGGCCGCGAGGAGCACATGGGACTCGGCCTGGCGGCTGAGGGCGAGGAGGTCGGGGCTGCCGGAGGCGAGGGCGAGGGCGGTCATGCGGCGGGTCGCGGCGAGGGCGGCCTCGTGGTCGCCGTGTGCCTCGGCCTCCTCGGACGTCGTCCAGGCCAGGAAGCACTGCTCCGGGCAGTCCGGGAAGTCCTCCAGGTGGTGCCGGGCGCGGTGGAGCCAGCCGGCCGCCGCCGCGGGCCGCCCGAGGCTCGCGTACTCGTAGTGCAGCCACCAGGAGGTGAGTCCGGCGCCCCGGTGGTCGTCGGCCGCGAGATAGGCGGCGTGCGCGCGGAGCCGGGCGGTGACGGACTCGTCGACGTGCCCGGACCACCAGGCGGAGTCGGCGAGGACGGTGAGGTCGTCGGCGGTCAGGCCGCGCGATGGGTGCCGGTCGTGGTCGTGCAGCAGTTCGTACGCCTCTGCCCAGGACTCACGGGCGGCGGCGTCCCTGGCGCGTTCGACCGCGTCGGTCGTGGTGGGTGCGGACATGGCTCTCGCCCCTTCCCGGTCCTTTCAGGGTAGGACCGGGAAGGGGCGAGGGCCCGCGAAGGCGCAGGCCTTACTCGATGGCGCCGCTCGCGCGCAGCATGTCCTCGCGCTCGACGATCTTGATGCGCTCGCGGCCCTGCGGCTCGCCGAGCGCCTTCTCGGCGGCGTCCAGGGCGTACCAGCCCTCCCACGTGGTGTACGTGAGGCCCTTGCCCTCCAGGAAGGACACGACCGCGTCCGTCTCCGGGGTGTCGGGGGTGAGCAGGCGCCCGTTGGCGAAGTCGTCCAGGAGGTTCGCCACGGTCTCGTTGGCGTCGCCCTTGGTGTGGCCGATGAGGCCGACGGGGCCGCGGCGGATCCAGCCGGTGCAGTACGTGGAGGCCATGTGCTCGCCGGTCTCCTCGATGACCCGGCCGCCCTCGTCCGGGACGGTGCCGCTGACGGCGTCCCAGGGCAGCTTGGGCAGCTCGTCGGAGAGGTAGCCGACGGCGCGGTAGACGGCCTGGACGTCCCAGTCGGTGGTCTGGCCGGTGCCCTTGACGTTGCCCGTGCCGTCCAGCTCGGTGCGCTCGGTGCGCAGGCCGACGACCTGGCCGTCCTCGCCGAGGATCTCGACGGGCGACTCGAAGAAGTGCAGGAAGAGCTTGTGCGGGCGGTCGCCGACGTCGCGGATCGCCCAGTTCTCCAGAGTCTTGGCGACCATGTCGGTCTGCTTGTTCTTGCGCCGCTCGGCGATCGAGCCGTCGTCGTAGTCGATGTCCTCGGGGTTGACGATGACCTCGATGGTGGGCGAGTGGTCCAGCTCGCGCAGCTCCATGGGGCTGAACTTGGCCTGGGCCGGGCCGCGGCGTCCGAAGACGTGGATCTCGACGGCCTTGTTGGCCTTGAGGCCGTCGTAGACGTTCGCCGGGATCTCGGTCGGCAGCAGCTCGTCGCCGGTCTTGGCGAGGATGCGGGCGATGTCGAGGGCCACGTTGCCGACGCCGAGGACGGCGACCTTCTCCGCTTCGAGCGGCCAGGTGCGCGGGACGTCCGGGTGGCCGTCGTACCAGGAGGCGAAGTCGGCGGCGCCGTACGAGCCGTCCAGCTCGACACCGGGGATGCTCAGCGGGCGGTCGGCCATGGCGCCGGTCGAGAAGATCACGGCGTCGTAGAAGGCGCGCAGGTCGTCGAGGTGTATGTCGGTGCCGTAGTCGATGTTGCCGAAGAGGCGGACCTGCGGCTTGTCGAGGACCTGGTGGAGGGCGTTGACGATGCCCTTGATGCGCGGGTGGTCGGGGGCGACGCCGTAACGGATGAGGCCGAAGGGGGCGGGCATCCGCTCGAAGAGGTCGATGGACACACCCGGCTCGGCGGCGGCCTCGGACTTCAGCAGCGCATCGGCGGCGTAGATTCCGGCGGGGCCGGCGCCGACGATCGCGACCCGGAGGGGGCGGGGCATGACTGGGTTCCCTTCGCAAGCGACGTGGCGGCGAAGCCGCCGACACTTAGGTCACCCTAAATAATCCCGGGAGCGGAGTGGTACCCGCCCCCGGTCTATGGCCTCATAAGGCGGACTTATGACTTCCATAAGCGGTGCTAGGTGGTGCCGGAGATCGCCTCGGGGTCGACGAACGCCATGACGGTCAGTGCGATCATGCCGACGAACGCGGCGAGCCCGAAGAGGGCGAAGAACAGTCCGAGGCAGAGTTCCCCGCGGCGGAACAGGGCGGCCCTCGGGAGGGCGACGTTCCCCGGGTCGACGGGGTCGTAGCTGACCTTGACGGCCATGCCGCCCGCCCAGGTGAACACGTGGCGGATCAGCCCGGCCGGGTCCGTGTAGAGGTACATCCCCGGCCTCTCCGGGACCTCGGCCGCGAAGGTCGTGATGCCGTGCCGGATCAGACGCCACTCGCGGTACCAGTTGGCCAGCGCGTTCGAGCCGATGGCGAGGACCGCCGTCGAGACGAGGCCTCCGGGTATGAGGCTCAGCAGGAGGATCGGCTCCCCGGCGACGGCGACGAGTACGCACAGGGCGGCGAGCAGTCCGAGGGCGCCGGCCGACCCCCACAGGATGCGGCGCAGTTTCCTCGCCCGCCGGGTCAGGGGGAGGGGGCGCGTCTCGACGAGGGCGGTCCCGTCGGCCGTCGTGTCCCGCCCGGTCGTCCCGGGCAGCGAGGCGTTCACGGTCGCGGCGAACATGGTGCCCGCCGCCTCGCTCACCCCGTTGATCCTGTGCACGTACCGCGTGGCTCCCGCCGGAGCCGTCAGCTCGACGGTGACCGTCCGCCCCGCGGCCGTGATCTGCTCGATCGCCGCCAGCGGGATGAGCGCCTGCTCGTGCGGCAGGCTCAGGAGCAGTGCGTCGCCGTCGAGCTGGAGGCAGGTCCTCCCGGCCCCCTGGATGACGGGGGTGGACGGGGTGATGGGCATGACGGAGAGGGTAGGGCGTGATCACGCACGGCTGAACCCCTCCGGTCCCCGGGGTTCACTGCACCCGCTGGACGACCTGTCCGGTGCCGTGGAGCCCGGCGCCCACCGCAGAGCCCGGCGCCCACCGCGGTGGCGCCGGGGGCCCGCCCTTCTCAGTCGCCGAGCGACAGGACGACACCGAAGATCCCGCCCGTGCAGACGGCCGCTCCGGCCAGGAGCAGTGTCACGAGGCCGACCAGTCGCCCGGGCGTCAGGGCGGTGACGGCGCGGTGCGGGGCGTGCGGCAGGTAACTCACCCGGACCTCGCCGCCGCCGCTCTTCGAGGTGTACGTGTGGCTCCGCCCGGTCGCGTCCGTGTACCGGTACACCCGACGGGCCCTCCTGCCGTCCGTCCGGTGGGAGAACTCCGCCGTCGCCGTGCTGCCGTCCCGCCGGTAGGACCACCGCCGGTGGAGCGCATGGCCGGCATTGAAGGCGAGGGCGGCCCCCACGAAGGCGACGGGACCGGCGAAGACGAGGGCCCAGCCGTACTCGCCATGGTCGGCCGACCGCCGCACGTCGCGGTAGAGCATGCCCAGCAGCACGAGAGCGCAGAGCGCGGCCCCGCCCCACTCCGCGATCCGCCGCGGGAGCGGGACGGGTGTGAGCCGGCTGACGACGATTTCGGAGCCGTCGCTCACCGTTCCGTGCTCGGGGAGGGCGGCGGTGACGGCCTCGGCGAAGGCGGTGGCGTCCGCCGCGCTCGCGCTCTCGACGCGGTACGTGACCGCCTCGTCCTCGTCGAGCGCGGTCAGCTCGATCTCGACGACCCCGCCTCCGGCGCGGACGCGCGCGACGGCTGCCAGGGGTATGTGGTGCTCCCCGTCCGCCTGGCGGAGGTTCACGGCCCCACCCTCGAACCGGAGGGTGGCGTCGCTGCCGCCGCGCAGCACGACCGGCGTCGTCATCTCTTGATGCCGGCGACGAACGCGGTCCACGCGGCGGCGGGGACGAGGAGGGCGGGGCCGGTGGGGTTCTTGCTGTCGCGGACGGGGACGACACCGGGGACGTCGTGCGAGACCTCGATGCAGTCGCCGCCGTCGCCGTCGCTGTAGGAGCTCTTGAACCAGTGGCTGTCGGTCAGGCCGTACTCGGGCATCGTCTGCAGTCCTCCGCCGCCGACTCGATCAGTGCGAGGGACGCCTCCGGCGACAGTGTGGCGACCCTGAGCAGATCGTAGGCGCGCTGTGCCTGCTTCACCACTGCCGGATCGTCGAGGAGCGTGCCCGAAAACCCCGTCTCCGCATAGGCGGTTGGCGGCTGGTCCTGGAACTCCATGAGCTTGAGCGAGCCGGTCATGTAGGCGTGCGCGCCGACCGATCGGGGCAGGACGGTCACCAATGCCCGGCACCACCGTCGGCGCGAACTCGCAGATCTTCGTCGCCACCGACTCCAGCTCCGCCACCTCGTGGAAATAAGAGGCGTACGGCGACTTGTCGATGAGTCGGCGACACGTCCGTTCGAAAATGCCGCCGGTTTGCAGGACCTCGTCGATTCGCATTGCCACATCCAGCTGCGGCTTTCGAATTCCCTGCTCGAACAGGCCGATGTAGGCGCCCGAGACGAACACCAGTCCGCCCAGTTCTTCCCGGGTAAGGCCCGCAGCCTCTCTGCGCTCCTTCAGTACCTCCCCGAAGAACACCCATGCGCTGTCTTGCTGCTTGCCTTTGGCCATGGGCTAACTTCCCAAGCCTGCGCCGTAGTTGTACGACCTGCGCATCTGTCGATTCTACGGATCCGCCCCCACCCTGGTGAGGCGAAGCAGGAAATGGATTCAGAAAGGCATACGTTGGTGAAGGAAGACATCATGAAGACGACCACGGGGGCCATCGACGTCGCACAAGAGGCAGTGACGGAATTGCGCGAGGCGCTCGCGAGGGCCGGAATCCGGCTTCCCTCGCTCGGGCTCGACGTCGTCACCCTCGCCGCCGATCCTCCGAGGCCGCTCGTCGCATTGGGATGCTGCACGGTGGAAACGGCCCGGCTCCTCGCCGCCGCCGTCCTGCCGGGGGAGGAGGACCGGTCATGACACTGCCCATCGGGTCGTACGTCGTCGAGATCCGCACCGGGCGGGTCGGGAGGGTCATGGGGCACGAGGGGCCCTACGTCCAGGTCCGGCCGCTGGGTGGCGGGCGGGAATGGGACGTGGAGCCCGACGGGGTACGAGAGGCGACCTCGGCCGAGCGGCTGAGCGCGGCCACGGCGCACGTGAACGCGCGGAGTCGCGGCGAGGTGCCCTGACTCCGCATCGTGCGGAACCAGGGACGCCCGGCCGGGAGGGAACCCGGCCGGGCGTCCGTCGTACCGAGGGTGCCCGGGTCGGCGCGGCGGGAGGTCGCGTACGAACACGGGCTTGAGGTGCTTCTCCGGCAGGGCCTCCGGCGGAGCCGGGCCGGGCCGGTCGCGGGACCGAACAGCTCCAGGCGCTGATCGCCGCCGCCGCCGAGGGCTGCTCCCCGGGCGCCGGGCCGCCGTCACCCCGTACCGGTCCGGAGGCTCCCTCCCGTACGCGAGAATGGGCGCATGAGTCTGTTCCGTGACGACGGCATCGTGCTGCGCACCCAGAAGCTGGGTGAAGCGGACCGCATCATCACGATCCTCACGCGCGGTCACGGGCGCGTACGCGCTGTCGCGCGCGGGGTCCGGCGGACCAAGTCGAAGTTCGGCGCGCGACTCGAACCGTTCTCGCACGTGGACGTGCAGTTCTTCGCCCGGGGGAGTGAGCTGATCGGGCGCGGCCTGCCGCTCTGCACCCAGAGCGAGACCATCGCCGCCTACGGCAGCGGCATCGTCACCGACTACGCCCGCTACACCGCCGGCACCGCCATGCTGGAAACGGCGGAACGGTTCACCGACCACGAGGGCGAGCCCGCCGTGCAGCAGTACCTGCTGCTCGTGGGCGGTCTGCGGACCCTCGCCCGGGGCGAGCACGCACCCCACCTCATCCTGGACGCCTTCCTCCTCCGCTCGCTCGCCGTGAACGGCTACGCGCCCAGCTTCGACGACTGTGCCAAATGTGGACTTCACGGCCCCAACCGGTTCTTTTCGGTCGCGGCAGGTGGCGTCATATGCGGCGACTGCCGGCCGGCCGGAAGCGTCGTACCCTCTGCGGAGGCCATCGGCCTGCTCAGCGCGCTGCTCACCGGCGACTGGGCGACGGCGGACGCGTGTGAGCCGCGTCACGTCAGGGAGGGCAGCGGACTCGTGTCCGCCTATCTGCACTGGCACCTGGAGCGCGGCCTGCGCTCGCTGCGGTACGTAGAGAAAAGCTAGGTAGGAGAGACCACGTCATGGCCATCGCACGACTGCTCGGTCGCCAGCGCCGGGAGTACAGCACCCCCGAGCCGCACCCCTCCGGTGCCCGGCCGCCGAAGCTCCAGTCCGAGCTGGTCCCCGAGCACGTCGCGATCGTCATGGACGGCAACGGCCGCTGGGCCAAGGAGCGCGGCCTGCCCCGCACCGAGGGCCACAAGGTCGGCGCCGAGCAGGTGCTCGACGTGCTCCAGGGCGCGATCGAGATGGGCGTGGGCTCGATCTCGCTGTACGCCTTCTCCACCGAGAACTGGAAGCGCTCGCCCGAGGAGGTGCGCTTCCTGATGAACTTCAACCGCGACTTCATCCGCAAGTCCCGCGACCAGCTCGACTCGCTCGGCGTGCGGGTGCGCTGGGTCGGCCGGATGCCCAAGCTGTGGAAGTCGGTGGCCAAGGAGCTCCAGATCGCGCAGGAGCAGACCAAGGACAACACCAAGCTCACGCTGTACTTCTGCATGAACTACGGCGGCCGCGCGGAGCTCACGGACGCGGCGCAGGCGATGGGCGAGGACGTGAAGGCGGGCCGCCTCGACCCGGCGAAGATCACCGAGAAGACCATCCAGAAGTACCTCTACTACCCGGACATGCCGGACGTGGACCTGTTCCTGCGGCCCAGCGGCGAGCAGCGCACCTCCAACTACCTGATCTGGCAGAGCGCGTACGCCGAGATGGTCTTCCAGGACGTGCTGTGGCCCGACTTCGACCGCCGCGACCTGTGGCGGGCCTGTGTCGAGTACGCCCAGCGCGACCGCCGCTTCGGCGGCGTCGACCCGGCCGACATGGCCGTCCTCGAAAAGGGCTGAGCCGAAGCCGACGACGAGGCGCCCACCGTCCTCGGACGGTGGGCGCCTCGTCATGTGATCAGGAGCAGGTGCCGGCGAAGGTCTTCCGGGTCACCACGTCCGTCGAGGCGGCCGTCGTGTCCAGCCAGGCCGCGCGCTGCCCGTCACCGAGCGCCGGGGCCAGCTGCATGCCCGAGGAGCAGGAGATCCGCTGGAATTCCGGGGTGCCGTCGACGACGTCCGCGAGCGGAGCCGCGTACACCTTGCCGATCTTCCCGGTCCAGCCGCCCAGCGCGCCCGAGGCGTCGTACGTCGAGTAGGCGAAGTACTCGTCGCTGACGGAGAACTGGCCGCCGTAGGTCGTGCCCGGCTTCTTCAGCGACGCGCGCTTCGTGAGGTCGGAGAGCGGCGCCGAGTAGAACGAGTCGAGGCGGAAGAGGAAGGCCGTGGTCTCGCGCCAGAAGACCCGGTCCTTCGACAGCTGCACGTCGGTGATCTCGCCGAGCGCGAAGCTCGTCATCTTCTGCCGCTTGGTCTCGCCGGTGGCGATGTCGTACACGTTGACGAACTTGCCGCGCTCGTCGCGCCAGGCGACCGTGCCGTGCTTCATCGTCAGGTTGGTGGCGTCCGAACCGACCGCCGGGGTCAGGTTCACCGTCGTGCCGTCACGGTCCAGGAGCATGACGTCCGACTCGGCGCCCTCGCGGCTGATGTAGGCGAGGCGGCCGTCGGCGGTCGCGGGCTCCAGCTCGTCCGCGGGGCCGTCGACCAGCTTCCGGATCTTGCCGTGGCCCTTGTCCTTCGCCGTCCAGACACCGACCGAGTCGGCGGTGATCCGGGTGAAGACGATCCGGTCGTCGTCGACCGACGGGTCGAGGAGGTAGGCGTCCTTCTCGGCCAGTTCGTGGTCCGACGTCCCGTGCTCCTTCGAGAAGCGGCCGACGGTGATGCCGAAGGCCGCGCTGTTCGCGCCCCAGGCCTCCGCCGAGCCGTGGCCGATCGCGTACACGTCGCCGCTGATCTGCGCGGCCTGCTCGTCGACGCCGCTGTACACCTCGTACGCGGGCAGGACGTCGGCGGCGACCGTCCGGCCGTCGTGGGTGCCGCCGCGCTTCTCCCAGCCCTCCCGGATGCCGTGGGCCTCGAAGGCGGCGTCGATCACGGCCAGGTCGGCCTTGGAGACCTTGAGGGACTTCGCGGCCAGTGTGACCGCGTTCCGCATGTCGCTGAAACCGGAGAGCGGGGTGAGGTAGTTCTGCGCGGCCCGGTAGACGATCCGGTCGGCGAGCTTCGTGTCCATGCTCTTGCGCATGTCCCACATCGCGCCGGACACGACGGTGGAGTTGAGGTGCACCCCGCCGTTGTCGATGTCGAGCGAGGCCGGGAGGTAGTCCTCGCCCGCGACCCGGCCGTCGTTCATGTCGCGCAGGGCGCACTCGGCGAGCGGCTTGGTGCCGTTGCAGAGGTACTCGCCGATCAGGCCCGAGGTCGGGTCGGTCATGGCGACGCCCTTGTCGGCGGTCTCCATGGCGTTGCCGAAGTAGTCCGAGATCGCCTCGTTGAGCGCGCCGGACTGATTGAGGTAGACCAGCCCCGCGCTGTGCTCGGTGACGCCGTGCGCCATCTCGTGGCCGACGACGTCGAGCCCGACCGACAGCGGTACGCCGTTCATGTGGCCGTACACCATCTTGGTGCCGTCCCAGAAGGCGTTCGCGTAGTCCTTGCCGCTCCTGGCGACGTTGACGACGGAGTGGATCGTGCCGCCCTTGCCGTCGACACCGTCCCGGCCGAGCTGGTCCTTGAGGTACTCGTAGACCTTGCTCGCGTTGACGTGGGCGTCGACCGCACCCGAGCTCGTCGCCGTACCGGCGAAACGGTTCGTCGGGGAGGAGACGATCGTGGTGCCCTCCCTCACCGGGCCGTTGGCGACGTCCAGATAGCTCTGGCGGTTCGCGTCGTACGTGATGACCTGGCCGCCGGTCACCGGGAACATCGCCCGCGCCGAGTCGACCAGGGTGTACGAGCCGTCCGTCTCCTTGTTGACGTCGAGCGGGGTCTCCGTGCCGTCGACGCGGACGCCCGTGCCCTTCTCGGGGGCGGCCGTCGCGGCGTCGATGTTGTTGTACGAGAGGGCGATGCCGCCGGCGTGGGCGTCGACGAAGACCTCCTGGCGCAGCGGCTCACCGGCCGCCGTCGCACCGGTCACCGTGAAGTGCCAGGCAAGACGGCCGCCGTCGGCGCCCGGCAGGACGGTCAGGCCGTGGCGCTCGGTCGCCGTGCCCTCGGCGGCCGCGAGGCGGGTGTCGAGGGTGAGCATCCGCCGCTCGGCGGTGGCCTCGGTGACCTTCGGGGTGGTGGAGACGGTCAGCTCCGGGTAGAGCGTGCCGGTCGCCGAGGTCACGTGCTGACCTCCGTCGGCCGCCTCCGTCTGCACTGCGTACTCGGCGCCGAAGACCGGCACGCCGTTCCGCTTCTGCCGGAAACGGACCGAGGCCTGACCGCCGTCGGCGCTCGTCCTGACCGTCGCGAGGTCGGTCTCCGGCACGCGGTACGTGTCCTGGTGGGCCTTCAGATGGGCGCGGGCCGCCTCGGCCGGGGTGCCCCGGCGGGTGGTGGCGCCGTCGAGGCCCTGGGTCATGCGGGGCGCGACCACCGCCTCCGGCGCCTCCTGTGTGGCGGCCGGGGTGGGCTCGTTCACCTCCTCGGCCTGCGCCGGAGCGGTCAGCAGCACCGAACCGGTGGCCGCCATGACCACACCGGTCGCGAGCATCCGGCGTATCCGTCGGGTTCTCTGAGTCCTCACGAAGCCCTCCCCATCACACACGTTCGCGAGGGCCGGAAGGACCCTCGCGACTGATGGGGTCGATGGTTCGGTAGGTGAGGTTCCGCTTACAAGGGGTGAGACACGGCGCAAAACCGCCCAGGCGTAAAGCCGCCTCGCTCCGCCGTCACGGTGCCGGCAGCCAGCCCGACTCCGAGGCGTGCCAGCCGAGTTGGAACCGGGTCGCCGCCCCCACCGACTCCATCAGCTCGTGCAGCCGCCGCTGCACCGTCCGGTGCCCGATCCCCAACTGCCGGGCGATCGCCGCGTCCGTGAGCCCCACATGCAGCAGCGCCACGATCTGCCGGTCCACCGGATCGAGCGGCCCCGGCCCCTCGGACTCCGACCCCCGGACGGCCGGACTCAACTCCCGGCCGAGCGCGAAGTACTGCTCGAACAGCGAGATCAGGGCCGTGAGCAGACCGCTGCGGTGCACCACGAGGGCCACCGGCTCCTCGACCGTCTCGTCCCGCGCCGGATCCAGCGGCAGCAGGGCCACGTCCTCGTCGACCAGCACCAGCTTGATCGGCAGCGACTCCGTCACCGCGATCCGCTGACCCTCCGACGCCAGGGCGGTGAGCCACCGGGCCGCCCGGGGCTCCTCCAGCCACGCGCGCGCCACCACCGCCCGCACGACCACGCCCCGGCGCATCGCGTCGCGCTCGACCGCGTCGAGGTTGTCCTCGAAGCTGATCGCGACCGTCCTGCCCATCGCCGGCACCAGCGACCGCAGCTCGTGCCGCGCCTTCCGCTGCATCTCCACCAGCCGCCGCCGGATCGCCGCCGCCCCCGTCAGAACCTCCACCGGGACGCCGCCGGTCAGGGACGACGCCGCCGCCCGGTGCCGCTCGGCCAGCTCGGAGACGAAATGCTCGACCCGGTGCAGCGCGGACCGGCGCGACTCCAGGAGCGGGCCGAGCGCGAGGACGGGCGACGCGGCCCGGTACCGTACGCCGTCCCCGTCCCGCTCGGCACTCGCGAGCCCCCGGTCGACCAGCCCCTGGAGTGCGCGGACGACCGCCCCGGGGTCCGTGCCGGGCTCCGTGACCGACGCCGGGACGCTGTCCGGCCGGTCGACGAGCAGCCGGTAGACGGCGTCCTGCTCGGCGTCGAGACCCAGGAGCGAGAGCAGCGAGGAATCGGGGGCCGCAGGCAGGTCCTTCGGCGTGCTCTCCATGCGCTTCCCCTCCCGCGGCCGACGACGGGGGTCAGGCTAAGGGGGATGATCGAAAACCGGTACGGTGCCCGGCTGTTCGTACCGCTACGCTCTCCGCCGTGAACGAAGCGACGGACAACGGCACCCGGGACGGGCTCGAACTCGTCTACCCCCCGGTCTTCACGGACGTGAGCGAGGCGGTACGGGTCCGTCTGCGGGCCACCCGATGGTGGCGGGTCCTGCGGTGGACGGCCCGCGGCGCCTGTGTGCTCGCCCTCGCCGTCGCGGCCCTGGAGCTGCTGGTCGTGCGCGACCCGGATCCGGGGACGGCGGTGGTGATGACCCTGCTCGGCCTCCTGGCCGTGTCCGCCGCGGAGGTGCTGCCCTGGGCGACCGCCCGCAGCCTCTTCCTGATGATCCGGTCGCAGGGCGAGGCGAGGGCCCTCGTGGACGCGGACGGCGGACGGTGGATCACCCGGGACACCGACGTCGTGATCCGCTGGGCCATGCTGCCCCAGTACGTCGAGACCCCCCGGCTCTTCGTCCTGCTCACCGCGCGGCGGACCGGCACCGGCTTCGCGTACCTGCCCAAGAGCGGGTTCGCCGACCCGGCCGACGCCGACCGGCTGCGGGCGGTCCTCGACCGGCACATCACCAGGAGATGACCGAACGAGGCGGCCCGTACCGGAGATCCGGTACGGGCCGCCTCGTTCGTCGCCTGTCAGGTCACTTGCCGGCGCAGTCCGCGCACGTGCCGAAGATCTCCACCGTGTGCGCCACGTTCACGAAGCCGTGCTCCGAGGCGATCGTCTCGGCCCACTGCTCCACCATCGGGCCCTCCACCTCCACGGCCTTGCCGCAGAGACGGCACACCAGGTGGTGGTGGTGGTCGCCGGTCGAGCAGCGGCGGTACACCGTCTCGCCCTCGCTGGTGCGCAGCGCGTCGACCTCGCCCGCGTCCGCGAGGGACTGCAGCGTGCGGTAGACGGTGGTGAGGCCGACCGAGTCGCCGCGGTGCTTGAGCATGTCGTGCAGCTCCTGGGCGCTGCGGAACTCGTCCACCTCGTTCAGTGCCGCGGAGACGGCGGCACGCTGCTTGGTCGAGCGGCCTCGTACGGGGGGTCCTGCCGTCACCACGGGGGCCTCCTTGAATGCTTGTCTGCCCCCGCCATTCTGCCAGCCCCCCACGCACCTGAGTCCGGGCCGGATCAGACCTTCACGTCGTCCGAGGGCCGCCGGGTGGCCGGAACCGGTGCGTCACAGCTCTCCGCGCCCGCCTCGGCCGCCCGCGCCCGCCGTTTGGCGAGCGGTGTGGCGAGCAGGGTGAGCAGGACGAACACCCCGATCGCGTACAGAACGATCGTCGCGCCGGGCGGCACGTCCTGGTAGTACGAGGTGACCGTGCCCGCCAGGGTGACGGTGATGCCCGTCACCACCGCGAGGACGAAGGTCGCGCGGAAGGACTTCGACAGCTGCTGGGCCGCCGCGACCGGCACCACCATGAGCGCGCTGACCAGGAGCAGGCCGACGACCCGCATGGCGACCGTGACGGTCACCGCGGCCGTCACCGCGATCAGCAGGTTCAGGGCCCGCACAGGGAGGCCGGTGACGCGGGCGAACTCCTCGTCCTGACTGACCGCGAAGAGCTGCCGGCGCAGACCGACCGTGACCAGGACCACGAAGGCGGCCAGGATCGCGATGGCGGTGATGTCCTCGGTGGAGACCGTGGAGAGCGAGCCGAAGAGGTACGAGCTGAGGTTGGCGTTGGAACCGGTCGGCGAGAGGTTGATCAGCAGGACGCCGCCGGCCATGCCGCCGTAGAAGAGCAGCGCGAGCGCGAGGTCGCCGCGGGTCTTCCCGTACGCCCGGATCAGCTCCATGGCGACCGAGCCGACGACGGCGACGGCGGTCGCCATCCAGACCGGGCTGGAGTTCAGGAGGAAGCCGAGGCCGACACCGGTCATGGCGACATGGCCGATGCCGTCGCCCATCAGCGCCTGTCGGCGCTGGACCAGGTAGATGCCCACGGCGGGCGCGGTGATGCCGACGAGCACGGCCGCGAGGAGCGCGCGCTGCATGAAGGCGAGCTGGAGGATTTCCATGATCAGGTCAGCTTCCTCAGGTCAGCAGACCCGTACGGAGCGGCTCCCCGGCCGCGTGCGGATGGACGTGGTCGTGGCCCGGCAGCGCGTGCTGGCCGAGCGCCTCGGGCGGCGGGCCGTCATGGACGACACAGCCGTCGCGGAGCACGACCGCGCGGTCGATCAGGGGCTCCAGCGGGCCCAGCTCGTGCAGGACGAGGAGGACGGAGGTGCCGCCGGCGACCTGCTCGCGCAGGGTCGAGGCGAGGATCTCCTGGCTGGCCAGGTCGACGCCGGCCATCGGCTCGTCCATGATCAGGAGCTCGGGCTCGGAGGCGAGCGCGCGGGCGATCAGGACCCGCTGGTGCTGGCCGCCGGAGAGGGCGGAGACGGAGTCCTTGGCGCGGTCGGCGAGGCCGACGAGACCGATGGCCCGCTCGACGGCGGCCTTGTCGTCCTTGGTCAGCCAGCCGAACCTGCGGCGGGAGAGCCGGCCGGAGGCGACGACCTCGCGGATGGTGGCGGGGACGCCGCTCGCCGCGGTGGTGCGCTGGGGCACGTAACCGACCCGGGCCCAGTCGCGGAACCGCTTCCGCTCCGTGCCGAACAGCTCGATCGTGCCGCCGGTCAGCGGCACCTGGCCGATGACGGAGCGGACCGCGGTGGACTTGCCGGAGCCGTTGGCGCCCAGCAGCGCGACGACCTCACCGCGCCGGACGGTGAGGTCGACGCCCCGGAGGACGGGCCGGGCGCCGAGGGCCGCCGAGGCTCCGCGGACGGAGATGACGGGTTCCGCTTCGGGGGCTGCCATGGCTCGTACCTCCTGCTGTGCTGTGATCACTTGGCGCCGAGAGCCTTCTGCAGCGCGGCGAGGTTGGACCGCATGACCTCGATGTAGTCATCGCCCTTGGAGGTCTCCGTGATTCCCTCCAGCGGGTCGAGCACGTCGGTCTTGAGGCCGGCGTCGCCCGCGAGGGTCTTGGCGGTCTTGTCGCTCGCGAGGGTCTCGAAGAAGACGGTGGTGACCTTGTCCTTCTTCGCGATGTCCTGGAGTTCCTTGATCCGGGCGGGGCTCGGCTCGGACTCGGGGTCGATGCCGGAGATGCCCTCCTGGTCCAGCCCGTACCGCTCGGCGAGGTAGCCGAAGGCGGAGTGGGTGGTGATGAAGGTCTTCGTCGCGGTGTTCTTCAGACCGGTCGCGAAGTCGGTGTCGAGGTCGCCGAGCTTCTTGACCAGCGCGTCGGTGTTCTTCCTGTAGTCGGCGGCGTTCGCCGGGTCGGCTTTCTCCAGTGCGGTGCCGACACCCTTGGCGACCTCGGCGTACTTCACGGGGTCGAGCCAGATGTGCGGGTCGGCGCCGGCCTCGGAGCCGTGGTCGTGACCGGCTTCCTCTTCCGCGTGCTCGCCTTCGGCGTGGTCGTGGCCCGCGTGGCCGACCTCGGTGCCGTGGGCCTCGAGCTTGGTGAGGGTGGCGGCGTCGACGGTGTTCTCGACGCCGGCCTGGGCGATCGCGTCGTCGACGGCGGGCTGGACGCCCTTGAGGTAGAGGACGACGTCGGCCTCGCCGAGCTCGCCGATCTGCCTCGGCTTGAGCTCCAGGTCGTGGGGTTCGACGCCGGGCTTGGTGAGCGTCTCGACGGCGACGTGGCCGCCGCCTATCTGCTCGGCCAGGTACTGCATGGGGTAGAACGACGCCACCACGTCCAGCTTGCCGTCGCTGCCCTTGTCGGCCGCGTCGGAGGTGCCGCCGCAGGCGGAGAGGGTCACGAGCCCGAGCGCGACGGCTCCGGCGACGGCGGTGGTGGGTATCAGGCGGCGTACGTTCATGACACTCATTTTCAACAAAACTGGAAACGATTGTCAATTGTCGTACGTGTGGCTCCGCCCACGAGCCCCCTCGGAGGATCCGCGTACCGAACCGATTTGATACGGGGGGTGCGGGCGCCGGTAACCTGAGGCATTCGCACTTCGTCGTCGTAATGAAGAGAGCACCGTGGCCGCCGACAAGATCGACACCATCGTCAGCCTGAGCAAGCGCCGTGGCTTCGTCTACCCGTGCAGTGAGATCTACGGCGGCCAGAAGGCCGCCTGGGACTACGGACCGCTGGGTGTCGAACTCAAGGAGAACCTGAAGCGCCAGTGGTGGCGTTACATGGTCACCTCGCGCGAGGACGTCGTCGGCATCGACTCGTCGGTCATCCTGGCCACCGAGGTCTGGGAGGCCTCCGGCCACGTCGCCACCTTCACCGACCCGCTCACCGAGTGCACCTCCTGCCACAAGCGCTACCGCGCGGACCACCTGGAGGAGGCGTACGAGGAGAAGCACGGCCGTCTCCCCGAGAACGGCTTCGCCGACCTCAACTGCCCCAACTGTGGCAACAAGGGCACCTTCACCGAGCCCAAGCAGTTCTCCGGCCTCCTCTCCACCCACCTCGGCCCGACCCAGGACACCGGCTCCGTCGCGTACCTGCGTCCCGAGACCGCGCAGGGCATCTTCACCAACTTCGGTCAGGTGCAGCAGACCTCGCGCAAGAAGCCCCCGTTCGGCATCGGCCAGATGGGCAAGTCCTTCCGGAACGAGATCACTCCGGGCAACTTCATCTTCCGCACTCGCGAGTTCGAGCAGATGGAGATGGAGTTCTTCGTCAAGCCGGGCGAGGACGA
Organism: Streptomyces sp. NBC_00250; assembly: GCF_036192275.1. NCBI lineage: Bacteria > Bacillati > Actinomycetota > Actinomycetes > Kitasatosporales > Streptomycetaceae > Streptomyces > Streptomyces sp. NBC_00250. The sequence goes on from NZ_CP108088.1 coordinate 6,174,796, forward strand.
GCAGTGGCAGGAGTACTGGATGGAGCAGCGCTGGAACTGGTACACGGGCCTGGGTCTCCGTGAGGAGAACATGCGCTGGTTCGAGCACCCGCAGGAGAAGCTCTCCCACTACTCCAAGCGCACCGCCGACATCGAGTACCGCTTCCAGTTCGGCGGCAGCGAGTGGGGCGAGCTGGAGGGCGTCGCCAACCGCACCGACTACGACCTGAACGCCCACTCCAAGGCCTCCGGCGCCAACCTGACCTACCTGGACCAGGAGACCGGCGAGCGCTACACGCCGTACGTCATCGAGCCCGCCGCCGGTGTCGGCCGCGCGATGCTGGCCTTCCTCCTCGACGCGTACAACGAGGACGAGGCCCCCAACGCCAAGGGCGTCATGGAGAAGCGCGTCGTCCTGCGTCTCGACCCGCGCCTGGCGCCGGTCAAGGTCGCCGTCCTGCCGCTCTCCCGCAACCCGCAGCTCTCGCCGAAGGCCAAGGGCCTTGCGGCCGACCTGCGCCAGAACTGGAACATCGAGTTCGACGACGCCGGCGCCATCGGCCGCCGCTACCGTCGCCAGGACGAGATCGGCACCCCGTTCTGCGTGACCGTCGACTTCGACACCCTCGACGACAACGCGGTGACCGTGCGCGAGCGCGACACCATGAAGCAGGAGCGCGTCTCCCTCGACCAGATCCAGAGCTACCTGGGCAGCCGCCTGCTCGGCTGCTGAGTCTGTTCGTACGCACGGGAAAGCCCCCGGTTCCGACTCGGAACCGGGGGCTTTCCCCTGCCGTCAGGCGGCCGCCGCCGCCGCCGCCGCCGCCGCGGCCTCGGCCTGGCGCCGCGCGCCCTCGGCCGCGCGACGCTTGCCGAACCAGGCCGTCCACACGCCCAGGGCGCCGAGCACCCCGTAGATCATGACCGGGCTCAGGGTGACCATAGTCTTCGTCGGCAGCGCGTAGGCGAGGGCGACGCGAACGGCCGCCTCGACCACGTACGCCACGCCCCACACCAGCGTCATCGTGCGCATGGTGGAGCGGAAGCCCTCGTACTGCCACATGCCGTTCCACCAGGCGGTGCTCGCCGGGGTGCCGTCGGTGGCGAACTTGCGGCCGAAGTAGAACATCAGCGGCCGCGGCGCCAGCAGGGTGGCCAGGCAGAGCAGCCCGAACAGGCCCGTCATGCCCGAGTCCTTGATCAGCAACGCGCGGCCGGTGTGCGCGCCGATCAGGGAGACGAGGGCCGTGATCACCAGGAACACCAGGGTCACGACGGCGAACTCGTCGATCTTGCGCCGCCAGGCGACCATGATCGCGCTGTCCAGGACCGGCCAGGCGCTGCCGGCGAGCAGGGCGGCGAACTCGGACCAACCGTGGTCCTCGGTCAGGGTGTTGTACGTGAGGATCGGCGCGACGACGTTGAGCCCGATGGTCAGGACCCAGCCGATCGCCGAGGCGGCCCCGGAGCGGGCCGGCGGCCCGGGTCGTTCGTCGGTCGCTGTGGCCGGTACGGCCGGTGGCCCCTCGTGCGCGGACATGGTTCCCCCTGGGAGCGTCTTCTGGTGCGGTCTGAAGGACGCTAGTCAGGATCCGGACAGGGAACGGAAAAGTCCGAGCCAAATGATCTTCAAAAGGGTGCGGGTCAGGCTCGCAGCGCGCGCTGGGTCAGGGAGATGACCGCCGCGAACGCGTCCTCGATGTCCGTGGTCGACCAGTCGGCGGCGTGCGCGGGGTCGTGGAAACGGTCGGTGGCGTCGAAGACCGCCCGCGCCGTCGTCGCGTAGTCCCGCTCCGGTGCGGCGAACACCCCCTCGCGGTGGCCGTCCTCCACGATGCGGGCGATCTGCTCCACCAGGTGCTCCTCGTGCCGGTGGACCACCGCGCTGTTCTCGCCGATCAGCACCTGGAAGGTGGCCATCAGCTCCGGGTCGCCGCCCGCCTTGCGGCGCTTCAGGGTGAAGAGCTCGGTCAGCCAGCCCGTCAGCCGCTCGTCGGCGGACCCCGACGCCTCGGTGTACGGCCGGAGCGCGACGATCGTCCGTTCGAGCCACCGCTCGGTCACCGCCTCGCGCAGTGCCGCCTTGGTGCGGAAGTGGCGGTAGACGCTGCCGTGACTCACGCCGAGAACCCGGGCCACGTCCACGACGGTCGCCTTCGCCGGCCCGTAGCGCCGCAGCACCTCCTCGGTGGCTTCGAGGATGCGCTCTGCGGTCAGGGTCTCGGTGGCGGCCATGGAATGACAGTACCCGTCAGTCGTCGCCGTCCCGGGGCCGGTCAGTGCTCGCTGTCCAGGTGTGCCATCTGTGCTGCCGGGTACCGCTCGCCGACCGCCGCGCCCGCCGGGACGGCCTTCTCGATCGCGGCCAGGTCGGCGGCGTCGAGCGTGATGTCCAGGGCGCCGAGGGCTTCCGCGAGCCGGTCCCGGCGGCGGGCGCCCACCAGCGGGACGATGTCCGCGCCCTGTCGCCCGGCCTGGGCGAGGACCCAGGCGATCGCGGTCTGCGCGACCGTCACGCCCTTGGCCTCGGCGAGCGCCCGCAGCCGGTCCACCAGGTCCAGGTTCCGCTGGAGGTTCTCGCCCTGGAAGCGCGGACTCATGCCCCGGAAGTCGTTCGCCGCCAGCTCCCGGTCCCGGCTGAAGTGGCCGCTGATCAGTCCGCGCGACAGCACCCCGTACGCCGTGATGCCTATGCCGAGCTCGCGCGCGGTCGGCAGGATCTTCTCCTCGATGGAGCGGGAGATCAGCGAGTACTCGATCTGGAGGTCCGCGATCGGGGCCACGGCCGCCGCCCGGCGCAGGGTGTCCGCGCCGACCTCGGAGAGCCCGATGTGCCGCACGTGCCCCGCCTCGACCAGCTCGGCGATGGCGCCGACGGTCTCCTCGATCGGCACGTCCGGGTCGACGCGGGCGATCCGGTAGATGTCGATGTGGCCGGTGCCCAGGCGCTGGAGCGAGTAGGCCGCGAAGTTCTTCACGGCGGCCGGCCGCCCGTCGTACCCGGTGAAGCCGCCCTCGACCGTGCGGAGCGCGCCGAACTTCACGCTGGTCAGCGCCTGCTCGCGGGCGGCGACGGGCGCGCTCCGCAGCGCCTCGGCGATCAGCAGTTCGTTGTGCCCCATCCCGTAGAAGTCGCCCGTGTCGAGCAGGGTCACCCCCGCGTCCAGGGCGGCGTGGATCGTCGCGATCGACTCGGCGCGGTCGCTCTCGCCGTACAGCGCGGACATGCCCATGCAGCCGAGGCCGAGGGCGGAGACCCGCGGGCCGGTGGTGCCGAGCGGGCGGGTGGGGACGGGCTGCCTGGTGGTGGTCATGGCTGTCTCCTGGGGTTCGGGAGGGGACGGACGGTGTGACACGACAACCATGACATGACCGATGACAGATTTCAATATCTGTCATTCGTTCGGGTGGGGCAGAGAAAACCGAGTGCCGTCGCCAAGGGGCCGGGGTAGCGTCACCGGCATGAATGCGTTCTTCCAGATCTACGAGTGAGAGCCGTCGCCGGCAGAGATCCAGCTCGACCACAGCCCACCTCAGCGACGGGAGAACACCATGTCCAAGAGCCGCAACAACCTCCTGGGCGTCGGAGGACAGCGCAAGAAGCTGTCCCGCGCCGACCAGCACGGCAGCGGTCAGACCCGCACGGCGGCCCAGCGTTCCGCCGACGACCGCAAGCAGGACCTCCTGAAGAAGATGCGCGAGCGCACCCAGGGAGCCGACGCCACCGGGACCACGGCCGGCGCCGACACCACGGGCACCGGCCAGGAGTAGCCGCGGCCACCGCGTGACGAAGGGCCCGAGGCGTTCGCCGCCTCGGGCCCTTCGCCCGTCTCGACCCCCTGTCCGCTACCGCACCGTCCTCGGCAGACGCAGTGCCAGCAGGGCCGTGAACAGCGCCATCGCCAGCTGGAGGAGGACCGTCACCGTCAGGGGCGTGCCCGAGTCGGCCGGGGCGGAGGCGGTGAGGCTCAGGTAGAGGGTGCCCAGGGTGGCGACGCCCAGGGTCAGCGCCGTCTGCTGGGTGGTCACCATCACGCCGCTGCCCACGCCCGCCCGTTCCGCCGGCACCTCGGAGAGCACCACCCGGAAGAGCACCGGGAGCTGGAGGCCCTGCCCGATGCCCGCGATCGCCATGCCCGGAAGCAGGCCGAGCACCGACATGTCCGGCCAGGAGCGCCAGGCGGTCAGGGCGATCAGCCCGAGGCCGAGGGCCTGGAGCAGGGCGCCCGCCACCACCACGCGCGTGCCCCAGCGCCGCACCAGCCGGGGACCCGCGAGCGAGGTCCCGAAGAAGGCCACCGCCATCGGGACGAGCGCCAGGCCCGAGGCGACCGCGCCCAGGCCCAGACCCTGCTGGAGCGCCACCGCGATCACGAACATGAAGCCGCCGAAACCGCCCGACAGCGGCAGGACGAGGAGCAGCCCGCGCCGCAGCGAGACCAGGTCGAGCAGGCTCGGCGGGACCAGCGGGGTGCGGCCCCGGCGGTCCGCCCGCCGCTCCACCCACCAGAAGGCCGCCGCGGCGAACGGTGACACCGCGAGGGAGACCCAGGTCCACAGCGGCCAGCCCGCGGCCCGGCCCTCCGTCAGCGGTGCGAGCAGGGTGATCAGCGCGAGGGCGAGCAGCAGCGTTCCCGCCACGTCCACCGGCGCCGGGCGGTCCGACCGGGTCTCCGGGACCGTACGGACGGCCAGGACGAGGCCCACCACCGCCACCGGCACGTTCACCAGGAACACCGCACGCCAGCCGGAGCCCGCGAGGTCGGCCGCCACGAGCACCCCGCCCAGGATCTGCCCGGTCACCATGGAGAGCCCCGCGGTCGCCCCGTACAGGCTCAGCGCCTTGGCCCGCCGGGCGCCCTCCGTCGAGGAGTGGATGGTCGCGAGGACCTGCGGCAGCATCAGCGCCGCCGCCGCGCCCTGCGCCACCCGCGCCCCGACCAGCGTCCAGGCGTCCGGGGCGACACCGCAGGCGAGCGAGGTGAGGCCGAAGGCCGCCATGCCCGCGAGGAAGAGCCGGCGGCGCCCGAAGAGGTCGCCGAGCCGCCCGCCCAGGACGAGCAGGACGGCGTACGACAGTCCGTAACCGGCCACGATCAGTTCGAGGAGCGCCGGGCCCGCCGCCAGGTCGTGGTCGATGGACGGCAGGGCGACGTTGACGATGAAGAAGTCGATCAGGGGCAGCGCGGCCCCGAGGAGGACGGTGAACAGGCCGAGGGCGCCGAGCGCCGGACGGCTGTCGGGGACGGCCGGGGTGCCGGCTCTGGGAGAAACGGAGGTCGAAGTCACGCATCCGACGATCCGCCGCCTCTCAGCCTGGTACCAGAGTGTCTTTATCCTGGTACAAGCACTACCTGGCGACGGGCTGACCGCCCCGGCACCCTGGGAGCGTGACGACCATGAAGACGGCCGGACCCGGTACGCGACGACACGAACTCGCCGCCTTCCTGCGCAGCCGCCGCGAGCGCATCACCCCCGAGCAGGTCGGCCTGCCCCGGGGGCGCCGCCGCCGCACCCCCGGCCTGCGCCGCGAGGAGGTCGCCCACCTCTCCGCCGTCGGCGTCACCTGGTACACCTGGCTGGAGCAGGCCCGTGACATCCAGGTCTCCCCGCAGGTCCTGGACGCGCTCGCCGCCGCGCTGCTCCTCGACCCGACCGAGCGGAGCCACCTCTTCGCCCTCGCCGGGCAGGCCGACCCGCACCCCGGCGCGCCCTGCCCGGCCGTGACGCCCGCGCTGCGCGCGCTCCTGGAGCAGCTGGAGCCCGTCCCGGCCGCCGTCCAGAACAGCCGCTTCGACTTCCTCGCCCACAACCGGACCTTCGGGCGACTCTTCTGCGACCTGGACGCGCTGCCCCGCGAGGACCGCAACTCCCTGTGGCTCGCCTTCACCGACAACGACTTCCGGGCCGCGGCCACCGACCTTCCGGACCTCCTGCCCATCCTCGCCGGGAAGCTGCGCGCCTCGATGGCCGAGCACCTGGCCGAGCCCGCCTGGAAGGCGCTGGTCCAGCGGCTCGAAGCGGCCTCGCCGGAGTTCCGGGAGATCTGGGCGCGGCACGATGTGGTCGCCCCGGGCGGTCGCACCAAGGTCATCCACAACGCGCACGTGGGCGTGCTCAAGTTCGAGCACACCAACCTCTGGCTCGGCCCGACCGCCGGGCCGCACCTCGTCACCTACGTCCCCGTCGACGACGCGACCCGCGCCGGAGTCCAACGGCTGCTGGACTTCGTCGTACGCGAACAGGAGATCCGTCGGGACGACGAGGCCCTCACCGCCGCCTGAGGCCCGTGCCCGCCCCCGCCCCCACCTGAGGCCCGTCCTCCGTCTCCAGGCACCGTGCCGTCCGTTGCGCCGTACGCCGGGCCCACTTTCCGCTGGTCAACGCGCCGACCGCGAGGACGGCGAGGCCGCAGGCCGTCACGACCCAGTACGCCGGCCTCGCCGCCGCCACGTAGTCGTCCGGGGACATCCCGGCGCCCACGCCCGCCGCGAGCACCGCGCCGACGACCGCCACCCCGAGGGTCTGGCCGACCTGGCGGCTCGTCGAGGCCACCGCCGCCGCCACCCCGGCCTGCGCGCGGGGCATCCCGGAGACGGCGGTGTTGGTGATGGGGGCGTTCACCAGCCCGAAGCCGATGCCGAAGGCCACGTAGCCGGTGAAGAGCAGCGGATCACGGGTCTCAGCCCCGAAGGCGGCGAAGAGCAGCGCCCCCGCCGCCATCGCCGTGCCCGCGAGGAGCAGCGGCAGACGGGGCCCACGCGCGCCCGTGAGCCGCCCCGACAGCGGCGCGAAGACGAAGGTCATGCCCGCCATCGGCAGCATGTACAGGCCGGCGTCCATCGGGGAGAGGCCGCGTACCTCCTGGAGGTACAGGGTGTTCAGGAACAGGAAGCCGCCGAACCCCGCGAAGGCGCAGATCGCGACGACGGTGGCCCCGCTGAACGGCGCGCTGCGGAAGAACCGCAGGTCGATGAGGGGCTCGCGGCGTCTCGGCTCGTACACGAGCAGTCCGACGAGCGCCCCGGCCGCGATCCCCGCGAAGAGCGGGTCGGTCTCGATGATCGCGTACGTCAGCGAGCCGAGGAGGGCCGCCACCAGGAGCTGTCCGACGGGGTCCGGGCGCCGGGGCCGGGGGGCGCGGGACTCGGGGACGTACCGCAGGGTGAGGAGCAGGGCGAGGAGGGCGACCGGCAGGTTGACCCAGAAGATCGCCCGCCAGCCGACCGACTCGACGAGCGCACCGCCCACCAGCGGCCCCAGGGCCAGGGAGATGCCGACGACCGCGCCCCAGACGCCGATGGCACGCGCGCGTGCGGCGGGTTCGGTGAAGGTGTTGGTGATGATCGACATGGCGACCGGGTTGAGCATCGAGCCGCCCACCGCCTGCACGGCGCGGAAGGCGATCAGCGCCTCCAGGTTCGGGGCGAGGGAGCAGAGCAGCGAGCCGAGTGCGAAGACGACGAGGCCGGTGACGAAGACCTTGCGGCGGCCGATGCGGTCGGCGGTGGAGCCCGCGAGCATGAGCAGCGAGGCGAGGACGAGGGTGTACGCGTCGATGACCCACTGCAGACCGGAGACGGAGGCGCCCAGGTCGCGCCGCAGGGAGGGCAGGGCGACGTTCAGGGCGGTGTTGTCCAGGCTGACGATCAGCAGACTCATGCAGCAGATCGCCAGGACGACGAGCTGCCGGCCCCGGGGGAGCTGCGGGCGTGTGAGCTCTGGCATGTTCGGATAGTACGGCTAACTAATGACCGCCGCAGTGCGCGACAATGGCCCAATGACCGCGTTCTCCCCTCTCGCCATCGGGCCGCACATCGTGCAGCCGCCGGTGGTGCTCGCCCCGATGGCCGGCATCACCAACGCCCCCTTCCGTACCCTCTGCCGCGAGTTCAGCGGCGGCAAGGGGCTGTTCGTGAGCGAGATGATCACGACACGCGCCCTGGTCGAGCGCAACGAGAAGACGATGCAGCTCATCCGCTTCGACGCGACCGAGCAGCCGCGCTCGATCCAGCTGTACGGGGTGGACCCCGTGACGGTGGGCAAGGCCGTGCGGATGATCGTCGACGAGGACCTCGCCGACCACATCGACCTGAACTTCGGCTGCCCGGTCCCCAAGGTGACCCGGAAGGGCGGCGGCTCGGCCCTGCCCTACAAGCGGCCGCTGCTGCGCGCGATCCTGAACGAGGCCGTGACCAACGCGGGCGACCTGCCGGTCACGATGAAGATGCGCAAGGGCATCGACGACGACCACATCACGTATCTGGACGCGGGCCGGATCGCGGTGGAGGAGGGCGTCACGGCGATCGCCCTGCACGGGCGGACGGCGGCCCAGCACTACGGCGGCACGGCGGACTGGGACGCGATCGCGCGCCTCAAGGAGCACGTGCCGGAGATCCCGGTCCTCGGCAACGGCGACATCTGGTCCGCCGACGACGCCCTGCGGATGATGCGGGAGACGGGCTGCGACGGCGTGGTCGTCGGGCGCGGCTGCCTGGGGCGGCCGTGGCTCTTCGCGGACCTGGTGGCGGGTTTCGAGGGCACGGGGGCCTATGCGGCTCCCGGGCTGCGGGTGGTCGCGGACGCGATGGTGCGGCACGCGCGGCTGCTCGGGGAGTGGCTCGGCGACGAGGCACGCGGTGTCATCGACTTCCGCAAGCATGTGGCCTGGTACCTGAAGGGCTTCTCGGTGGGCTCCGAGATGCGCAAGAAGCTGGCGATCACCTCTTCCCTCGACGAACTGAGCGCTCAGTTGAGCGAGCTGGACCTGGACCAGTCGTGGCCGGTCGGTGCGGACGGTCCTCGGGGTCGTACGTCCGGAAACAACCGAGTTGTCCTGCCGGACGGCTGGTTGAAGGACCCGTACGACTGCTCCGGCGTGAGCGAGGAAGCCGAGCTGGACACGTCCGGCGGCTGAGATTCGGCCTCGATTCGGCCTTTCCGGGGGAGTGATCCTCGCCACCCTTGAGGGGGGTGGTGCTCAGATGAGCAGGTTACAAACGGCTGCATCGCCTGAAGGGTGGCACGGGGTGCCACCCTTTTTGCGTTCAAGACTTGAACGCAAGTGCTCGTATGCGCGCTCATGTGAGCGACTTCCCTCTGGTTTGGGTCATGTCGTCTTCGGGGTCTGAAACCGGAAGCTACTTCTCGGTTACTTTCGAAGTGCTGGCGGACGGGTGGTTAAGGCCACGTGACCGCTAGGCGTACCTCCCCAGAAGCCTTCGATCTGGGTATGTTCCTCGCCGTCAGGGCAGCCAACCGAGTCATCGAGGAGTCGGGACCCGTGTCGGAAAACAATGATCAGAAGTTCGTGTACGACTTCACCGAGGGCAACAGGGACCTGAAGGACCTGCTCGGTGGCAAGGGCGCGAACCTCGCCGAGATGACCAACCTCGGCCTCCCGGTCCCTCCCGGCTTCACGATCACCACCGAAGCGTGCAAGGTCTACCTCGAGAGCGGCTCGGAGCCGGTCGAGCTCCGCGACGAGGTGAGTGCTCACCTCGACGCCCTTGAGCAGCAGATGGGCAAGAAGCTCGGGCAGGCGGACGACCCGCTGCTCGTCTCCGTCCGCTCCGGAGCGAAGTTCTCCATGCCGGGCATGATGGACACGGTCCTCAACATCGGCCTCTCCGACGAGTCCGTCGTCGGCCTCGCCCGCCAGGCCGACAACGAGCGCTTCGCGTGGGACTCGTACCGCCGTCTCATCCAGATGTTCGGCAAGACCGTCCTCGGCGTCGAGGGCGAGCTCTTCGAGGACGCGCTGGACGAGGCGAAGGCCTCGAAGAAGGTCGCGAGCGACACCGACCTCGACGCCGCCGACCTGAAGAAGGTCGTCGAGCACTTCAAGAAGATCGTGAAGGCCGAGACCGGCCGCGACTTCCCCCAGGACCCGCGTGAGCAGATGGACCTCGCCATCGAGGCCGTCTTCAACTCCTGGAACACCGACCGCGCGAAGCTGTACCGCCGCCAGGAGCGCATCCCGGGCGACCTCGGCACCGCCGTCAACGTCTGCTCGATGGTCTTCGGCAACCTCGGCCCGGACTCCGGCACCGGCGTCGCCTTCACCCGCGACCCCGCCTCCGGTCACGCCGGCGTCTACGGCGACTACCTGCAGAACGCGCAGGGCGAGGACGTCGTCGCCGGTATCCGCAACACCGTGCCGCTGGCCGACCTCGAGTCGATCGACAAGACGTCGTACGACCAGCTCATGCACATCATGAACACGCTGGAGACCCACTACAAGGATCTCTGCGACATCGAGTTCACCATCGAGCGCGGCCAGCTCTGGATGCTCCAGACCCGCGTCGGCAAGCGCACCGCCGGTGCCGCCTTCCGCATCGCCACGCAGCTCGTGGACCAGGGCCTGATCGACGAGGCCGAGGCGCTCCAGCGCGTCACCGGCGCGCAGCTCGCCCAGCTGATGTTCCCCAAGTTCGACGAGGACGCGAAGGTCGAGCAGATCGGGCGCGGCATCGCAGCCTCCCCGGGCGCGGCCGTCGGCAAGGCCGTCTTCGACTCGTACACCGCCGTCAAGTGGTCCCGCTCGGGCGAGAAGGTCATCCTGATCCGCCGCGAGACCAACCCGGACGACCTGGACGGCATGATCGCCGCCGAGGGCATCCTCACCTCCCGCGGTGGCAAGACCTCGCACGCCGCCGTCGTCGCCCGCGGCATGGGCAAGACCTGTGTCTGCGGCGCCGAAGAGCTCGAGGTCGACACCAAGCGCCGCCGGATGACCACCTCCGACGGCCAGGTCGTCGAGGAGGGCGACGTCGTCTCCATCGACGGCTCCACCGGCAAGGTCTACCTCGGTGAGGTACCCGTCGTACCGTCCCCGGTCGTCGAGTACTTCGAGGGCCGCATGCACGCCGGCGCCGACGACGCCGACGAGCTCGTCGCCGCCGTGCACCGGATCATGGCCTACGCCGACCGCGTCCGCCGGCTGCGCGTCCGCGCCAACGCCGACAACGCGGAGGACGCCAACCGCGCCCGCCGCTTCGGCGCCCAGGGCATCGGCCTCTGCCGCACCGAGCACATGTTCCTCGGCGAGCGCCGCCAGTTCGTCGAGCGGCTGATCCTGGCCGACACCGACGTCGAGCGCGACGACGCCCTGGAAGCCCTCCTGCCGCTGCAGAAGACCGACTTCGTCGAGCTCTTCGAGGCCATGGACGGGCTGCCCGTCACGGTCCGGCTGCTCGACCCGCCGCTGCACGAGTTCCTGCCCGACATCACCGAGCTGTCGGTGCGCGTCGCCCTCGCCGAGTCCCGCAAGGAGCCGCACGAGAACGACCTGCGCCTGCTGCAGGCCGTGCACCGGCTGCACGAGCAGAACCCGATGCTGGGTCTGCGCGGTGTCCGCCTCGGCCTGGTCATCCCCGGCCTGTTCACCATGCAGGTCCGCGCGATCGCCGAGGCCGCGGCCCAGCGCATCGACGCCAAGGGCGACCCGCGCGTCGAGATCATGATCCCGCTCGTCGGCACCGTCCAGGAGCTGGAGATCGTCCGCGAGGAGGCCGAGACGGTCATCGCCGAGGTCCAGGCCCGGACCGGCGTCGAGCTGAAGCTCGCGCTCGGCACCATGATCGAGCTGCCGCGCGCCGCCGTGACCGCCGGTCAGATCGCCGAGGCCGCCGAGTTCTTCTCCTTCGGCACCAACGACCTGACCCAGACGGTGTGGGGCTTCTCCCGCGACGACGTGGAGGCCTCGTTCTTCACCGCGTACCTGGAGAAGGGCATCTTCGGCGTCAGCCCCTTCGAGACCATCGACAAGGACGGTGTCGGCGCCCTCGTGCGCAGCGCCGTCCAGGCCGGCCGCGCCACCCGCCCCGACATCAAGCTCGGTGTCTGCGGCGAGCACGGCGGCGACCCGGAGTCGGTGCACTTCTTCCACGAGGTCGGTCTCGACTACGTCTCCTGCTCGCCCTTCCGGATCCCGGTGGCGCGTCTGGAGGCCGGCCGCGCGGCGGCCGAGTCCAAGGGCAGCGACAGCCGCTGAGTCCTGCTGAACGGGGGGTCAGGAGCGGCGGTCGGGCCCTCCTGAACCCCCGTTCAGCAGCGGGAATCACGGAACCACCCCGGTACCACCGGGGTCGTCGTCGGTCATCTCTCCACCCTCACCGACGGGCGGCGGCTCCGGAATCACAGAGACGGGACGGACACCTTTGTGCGGAGGTGTCCGTCCCGTCGTTTGTTTGTTGAGCGGATGTGAGTAGTTGTTCAATTGCGCCTGATTGAATTATTGGCCATTGAACTTCTTCGCTTCCTCACCGCAAAGAATGGTGCGGGCGCGACCTCCGGATCCCCACCCGGAGGCCGCGCCCTTTACCGATGCCGGGCAGGTGAGCCGCAACCTCGCCGACCGCCGCCGGACGGGCAAAGCCCCCCACGGTCTTCACCACGTCACCTCGGTCCTGAAGGTTTCCTGCCCGACCCGTACAGCTTTTCGGTTCCGCCCCGATTGCCGCGATGCTTTTCAACTGTGGCTGAAACACCCTGGTAACGTGCTGTGATGCTGTGCATACTCGTCGTCGGGGGTGGTTGCGAGTGCACAGGTGGGGACGTCATGCTGCGGATTCATTTCACCGGAAACGACTTGGCGGGGGTGCGGACCGCCGCCCGGCCCGATGTTCTGTGGGAAACGATTCTGAGTTTTCACCGTTTAAGGGACCGGCGCGGCCCCGTCGTCTTCGGAGAATGGCGCTCCGAAACCCGGATGCGGCTCGGCGGTGAGACCCGTCTCCTCGCGGCTCTCGTCCCCAGCCGCGGCTATTTTCCCGACTTCCTGACGCCTCCGGAGGGCGTCCACGGGCTCGACGAGGGCCTCCAGGCGATCCGTGCCACCGACGCCGGCCGACTGCGCGGCGAGCTCTCGCTGCTCGCCGCCGACCGGTCCGGCGGGCGGACCGTACCCCATTCGCTGCGTGCCCTCGCCGACGGCGGCGCGGAGCCCTTCGACCGGCTCGTGGGGGCGCTGCGGAGCTATCACCGGGCCGCCGTGGAGCCGTACTGGCCGCACATCCGGGCCCGCGTCGAGGCCGACCGGGCCCGCCGCGGCCGGGCGCTCCTGGACGGCGGCGCCGACGAGCTCCTCGCCTCGCTGCCGCCGATGCTGCGCTGGCGCGCGCCCGTCCTGGAGGCCGACTACCCGGTCGACCGGGACGTCCACCTCGACGGGCGGGGACTGCTGCTGCAGCCCTCGTACTTCTGCCGGGGGACCCCCGTCGTGCTGCGCGATCCCGCGCTGCCGCCGGTCCTCGTCTACCCGGTCACCCACGGCGAGGCGCCGACCGTCCGCGCGCCCGGCGGCTCCTCGCTCGCCAAGCTGGTCGGCCAGACCCGCTCGGCCGTCCTGCACGCCATCGGCGACGGCGGTACGACGAGCGAACTCGCCCGCCGGGCCGGGGTGTCGCTCGCCTCGGCGAGCCAGCACGCGGGCGTCCTGCGCGAGGCCGGGCTCATCGCGACCCTGCGCCACGGCAACGCGGTCCTGCACACACTGACGCCGTTGGGCGCCGCCCTGCTCGGCGGCGCCCAACGGACGGTGGATCTGCGGGTCTACGCGCGAAACGGGCCCGCCGCGTCGTAGGTCCGGCGCGAAACGGGGCCGCGCGGCACGGGTCCGCGCGAAACGGGCCCGCGCCGCGCCGTGGGTGTCACGCGCGGAACGGGCCCGTCGCGTCGTGGCCGTCAGTCGCGGAAGGGCCCGTCGCCGGGCGGCCGTCAGGTGCGGAACGGGCCCGTCACCTCGTAGGTGATGCCGCCGGAGGAACTGCCGCTGGTGCCCCGCTGGCTGGAGAAGTACAGCCGCGTGCCGTCGGGGGAGAAGGCGGGGCCGGTGATCTCCGAGGAGGACTGACCGCTGACCCGCAGGAACGGGGCGACGACGTCGTCCGGGGTGATCACGCAGATCTCCAGGTTGCCGCCGTCCTCGGCGACGAACAGGTCACCGGAGGAGGTGCCGGTGACGTTGTCGACACCCGTGAGCGGGGCGCCGCCGCCGACGACGAGCGAGTCGTCGTAGGCCAGCTCGTACGTGCCGGAGGCCAGGTTGACCTGCCAGACGCGGTTGTCGCCCTTGGTGGTGAACCAGACGGTGTCGTTCGCGTAGTAGCAGCCCTCGCCGCCGGTGAAGCGCTTGGCGCCGGAGACCTGGTTGCGGGTGGTGGTCGGGGAGCCGTCCGGGTCCGGCACGTTCTGCCAGGTGAAGGTGCCGGAGGTGGCGGTGGAGGCCTTGAAGACCTGGAGGGTGCCGGAGGAGAGGTTGCCCCAGGTGGTGGGGATGAAGCGGTAGAAGCAGCCGTCCGTCTCGTCCTCGGTCAGGTAGATCACCTTGCGGACCGGGTCGGCGGCGGCGGCCTCGTGCTTGAAGCGGCCCATGGCGTCGCGGCGGTAGGCGGTGCCGCCCCACGGGTTCGACTCGTAGACGTAGCCGAGGGACACCTCCTCGCAGGAGAGCCAGGTGTTCCACGGGGTGGCGCCGCCGGCACAGTTCTGCCGGGTGCCGGAGAGGATGCGGTACGCGCCGGTGATCGTGCCGGACGCATCGAACTTCACCGCGCTCGCGCCGCCGCTCGGGTTGATCTCCGAGTTCGACACGTAGATCCAGCCCGTGCCGTCGACGAAGCAGGCGCCGCCGTCGGGGGCGTTGTGCCAGGTGTACGAGGTGCCCGGGACCGACTGGCCGGACCGGGCGATCACCCGGCTGGTGAACCCGGCGGGCAGCAGGATGCCGTTGGCGTCCGCCGCGCCGAGTGCTCCGTACGGGCCCGCGCCCGGCTGGGCGGGGGCGGCGAAGGCCGCGCCGTGCCACAGGCTGCCGCCGAAGGCGGCGGCCGACGTGCCGATGACCGCTCCACGCAGGAAACTGCGTCGCTCCACGTCTCACTCCTGAGAAGGGTGGTGAACCGCCCCGCCACGCCGGTCGGGCGACGGGGTCGCGCGCTTCCGGAACCTAGGAGTACGGAATTGACTGTGCATCAACAAGCGGTGAAGGGGAAGCGGCGGCTACCCGGCGGGGCGTCGAGGTCGGTGCCGGGGGCGGACTTCGGGCCATGGCGGTCCCCGCACACCTGCTCGATCCGGTACGCCTGCTCGCCTGCTCGCCTGCCCGCCTGCCCGCCTGCCCGCCTGCCCGGCGGCCTGGCGGCCCGGCGGCCCGGAGGCCGGAGGCGGGGACCTTCGGCACTTGGGCGTCGACCGCCGGGACGGGACAATGGACCCATGAGCGCCAGCCGGGACATCCGTGATCGTGACGACCTCGACGTGTTGCTGCGCCGTTTCTACTCCGCCGCCTTCGCCGACCCGCTCATCGGGCCCTTCTTCACCGAGATCGCCGGGACCGACCTGGAGGCCCATCTGCCGCGCATCACCGACTTCTGGGAGCGCGCCCTCCTCCGTACCGCCGACTACGGGCGCGACGCCTTCGCCCCGCACGCCGCGCTCCACTCCGCCCGGCCCCTCACCGCCGCCCACTTCGGGCGCTGGGTGCAGCTCTGGCACGCCTGCGTCGACGGCCTCCACACCGGGCCCCGGGCCGAGCGGGCCAAGGCGCAGGGCGAGCGGATCGCGCTCGCCCTGCTGCGGCGGCTCGCCGGGCCCGGGGCGGACACGGCGGGCTCCGGCGGCGGGTTCGTACCCTTGGCGGCCCTTGAGCTGCGGTCGGTGGCCTGAGCGCGAAAAATCTTCGGGAGAGCGATGAGTTACGGGCGGGACGCCCGTCTTACCTCTCGAAAGCGCCGGAACGCACCCAGCGGGCCGGCCGGCCGAAGGAAGAGAGCGCATCATGGCCCCGCAGATGATCTTCGTGAACCTGCCCGTCAAGAGTGTCGACGCCAGCAAGGCCTTCTTCGAGAAGCTCGGGTTCTCCAGCAATCCGCAGTTCAGCGACGAGACCACCGCCTGTGTGGTCTTCAGCGACACGATCTTCGCGATGCTGCTCGAAGAGCCCAAGTTCACGTCGTTCATGGCGCCCGGCAAGGAGATCTCCGACGCGACCAAGACCACCGAGGTCCTGGTCACCCTCAGCGCCGAGAGCCGTGAGAAGTGCGACGAGCTGGCCGACGCCGCCCTCGCCGCCGGCGGCACCCCGGCCAAGGAGCCGATGAACCTCGGCTTCATGTACGGCCGCTCCTTCGCCGACCTGGACGGCCACCAGTGGGAGGTCTTCTGGATGGACCCGGCGGCCGCCCAGGGCTGAGCCCGGCGCCCTGCGTCAGGCGGAGACGCCGCCGTCGATCACCAGGTCCGTGCCGACGGCGGAGCCGGCCGCGTCCGACGCGAGGTACAGCACGGCCGCCGCCACCTCGGCGGCGGAGGAGATCCGGCCCAGCGGCGACTCCTGCTTCATCCGGACCTCCCGCTCGGCCTCCGTCTCGCCGGGCCGCAGCGACATCGACGACTCCGAGGCGCCGGGGCTGACCGCGTTGATCCGGACCCCGTCGGCGATGTGGTCGAGGGCCGCGGCCCTGGTCAGCGCCGAGACGGCCGCCTTCGAGACCTGGTAGCCGAAGACTCCGGGGATCCGGACGTGCGGGCCCAGGTTCGACGCGATGTTCACGATCGCCCCGCCGCCGTGCGCCCGCATGTGCGCCACCTCGGCCTGCAGGGCGTGCAGCACCCCCGTGACGTTGATGTCGAGCAGCGTCTGCCAGTCGTCCAGGGGGAAGTCGGCGGCGCTGTGGCCGCCCCGGAAGACCCCCGCGTTGTTCACGGCCACGTCGAGACCGCCGAAGACCTCGACCGTACGCCGGACCAGCTCCCGTACGGACCCGGCGCTGGCGACGTCGGCGGTGACGGCCGCGGCGGTGCCCCCGGCGGCCTCGATCAGGCCGACCGTCCCCGCGAGGGGCTCGGCGGTACGGCCGGCGACGACGACCTTCGCGCCCTCGGCGGCGAAGGCGAGCGCGATGGCCCGGCCGAGCCCGGAACCGGCCCCGGTGACGAGGACGACGCGGTCGGTGAAGCGTGCGGTCATGTCGGTCAACTCCCGTGTGTTCGCTTTTACTTGGCTTGCTGTGCCTGCTGTGCCTGCTGTGCCTGCTGTGCTTGCTGTGCTTGCTGTGCTCACCGGGCTTGCTCGGTGCGGATCGTGGTGGCGGCGAGTGCCGCGAACAGGACGGCGGCCGCCGCGAGTGACACCGCGTCCCCGCCGAGGGTGAGCAGCGCGGCGAAGACCACGGTCGGGCCGAGCTCCATCGCCGTGTTCAGGACGCCGCCCGCCAGACCCGCCCGGTGCGCCGGGACGCCCTCGGTGGCCAGGACGGCGGCGGCCGCGAAGGACAGCGCGCCGCCGGCCGGCAGCAGGAGCAGGCCGGGGAGCAGCCCGTACGCGTACGGGACGGAGGTGTCGAAGCCGGTCGCGGCGAGCAGTCCGAGCCCGGCCGCCGCCGTCGCGAGCCCGGCCGCGGTCACGCGCCGGGGGCCGTATCGCCCGATCAGCGGGCCCGCGAGCCGTCCCGAGCCGAGCAGGGCGACGGCGAAGGGCGCGAACGCGGCGGAGGCCGCCGGTGCGTTCCAGCCGCGCTGCTGCTGGAAGGAGAGCGAGAGCAGCACGAAGACGGTCGCCGTGCCGGCCGCCGTGAGGCCGATCGCCGCCAGGCCCAGGGCCCGCCGGCCGTCGCGCAGGAAGTCCGGCGGCAGGAGCGGGTCGGCGGTGCGTCGCTCCACGGCCCCGAACGCGGCCAGGAGGACGAGCCCGGCGAGGAGGGGTGCGAGGACCGGGGCGGAGCCCCAGGGGTGGGCGTCGGTGAGGACGAGCCCGTAACTGGCGAGCGTGATCCCGGCGGTGGCGAGCAGAGCGCCGGGGAGGTCGAGGGACCGGCTCTTCGTGGCCTTCCCGGTCGGCCTGCCGGGTTCGGCTCCGGGCAGCACGCGCGGCGCGAGGAGCAGGGCCACGAGGGTCACCGCCACCGGGACCGCGAACGTGCCGCGCCAGGACGTGGCCCCCGCGATCACCCCCGAGAGCAGGTTCCCCGCCGTCGCGCCGAGCACGGAGAGCCCGCCCCAGGTGGCCATCGCCCTGCCGTACGCGGCCGGTTCGGGGAACAGGGACCGGAGCAGCGCCATCGCCGCGGGGGCGACGAGCGCCGCGCCCACGCCCTGCCCGAACCGGGTGGCGAGCAGCGTCTCGTACCCGGTGGTGAGCGGCGCGAGGGCGGAGGCGGCGCCGAAGAGCAGCAGTCCGGTGGTGAGGATCCGGCGCCCGCCGAAGCGGTCCGCGAGGCGTCCGCCGAAGAGGAGCAGTCCGGCGAAAGTCAGCCCGTAGGCGGCGCTCAGCAGGATCAACTGGGGGCGGTCGAGCCGGAATTCGGCGCCGATGCGGGGGAGGGGCACGGCGAGTGAGGCGAGCGTGAAGATGAGCGTCATCTGTACGGCCCCGAGGAGCGCGAAGCCGCGCCGGGACGGTGGCCCCGTCTCCGCCGGTCGTTCGGCGACCGCCTCTGTCACGTGAAGTGTCCCCACGACCCATCCCCCTGTACTTGACCGTACATTCCATAATTATCGCCGAGGAATGGGCGCCCCCCGTGGGCGCCCATTCCTCAGTCCAGCAGGCCCAGCGCCTGTTCCGCCGCGTCCCTGACCCTGGCCGGGTCGCTCGACGCCTTGCCGACCACCCGGATCCCCTGGAGCAGGACCAGGAGCATCCGCGCCAGGGCCCGCGGGTCCCGGTCGGCCGGGAGCTCGCCCCCGGCGCGGGCCCGGGTGAGCGCCGCGTACAGGAGCGTCTCGACCTGCTCCCAGCTGAGCTCGACCCGGCGGGCCACCGCCGTGTCGTGCGGACCCAGTTCCGCCGCCGAGTTGGTGACGAAACAGCCGTTCAGGCGCTCCCCGTCGGCCGACGCCTCGGCGGCGAACCGCCGTACGAGCGTGCGGACGGCCGGCAGGGCCGGGCCCGGCGCCGACAGCTCCTCGACGAGCCGCGGATCGCGGGTCTCCAGGTAGCGGTCCATCGCCTTCAGGTACAGATCGTGCTTGTTCCCGAAGGTCGCGTAGATGCTGGCCCGGCCGACGCCGAGGCGCTCCACGAGGTCCGACATCGTCGTCGCCTCGTAGCCGCGCGCCCAGAACAGTTCGAGCGCGGCCTGGAGCGCGGCGTCGGGATCGAATTCCTTGGTCCTGGCCACAGAGAGACCGTACGACTGTCTGGAACGATCGGTCAAGTTAGTTCAGGCGTACCGGGAACACCGTCACCGTCACCTCGTCGTCGTCCAGGCACCGGCCCGTCTCCAGGTCGAAGCGCTGCTTCAGGAGCGGCGAGGCCACGAACGGCCGCCCGTCCGCCGATCCGACCAGCCCCCGGGAGAGCACCTGCGCCCCCGAGAACGGGTCGCGGTTGTCGATCGCGTACACGCGGCCCGACCGGTCCCGGAAGACCGCCACCTGCCGGCCGTCCGGCAGCAGTGCCGCCACGCCCCGGCCCGGGGTCAGCCGGGCCTCCTCGCAGACCGCCACCCAGGAGTCGGGGGAGGGGGAGATTTCGAGCGTCGTCGTGAGAGTCGTGGTCGTGAGGGTCGTCATCGGGAGGAAGCCCCTTCCAGCGTGCTGTTCGTCCTGCCGAGCGTCAGGATCGTCAGGTCCGGCTTGATCTGGTCGCGCTCCGGCACGAAGCGGACCGAGGGGTCCGGTGCCTCCGGCGCGTTCACGAAGGAGACGAAGCGCCGCAGCCGCTCCGGGTCGTCCAGGGTCTGCGCCCACTCGTCCTGGTAGTCGGCGACGTGCGCCGCCATCAGCGCCTCCAGCTCGTCGCAGAGCCCGAGCGAGTCGTGCACCACCACGTCCTTGAGGTGGTCGAGCCCGCCGTCCAGGCGCTCCAGCCAGGTCGACGTCCGCTCAAGCCGGTCCGCCGTCCGGATGTAGAACATCAGGAACCGGTCGATCAGGCGCACCAGTTCGGCGTCCGACAGGTCCTGCGCGAGCAGATCCGCGTGGCGCGGGGTCGCGCCGCCGTTCCCGCCGACATACAGGTTCCAGCCGTTGGCCGTCGCGATGATCCCGAAGTCCTTCGACTGCGCCTCGGCGCACTCGCGGGCGCAGCCGGAGACCGCCGACTTGAGCTTGTGCGGGGCGCGCAGGCCCCGGTAGCGCAGCTCCAGCTGGATGGCCATCTTCACCGAGTCCTGGACGCCGTACCGGCACCAGGTCTGCCCGACGCAGGACTTGATCGTGCGGAGCGCCTTGCCGTACGCGTGCCCCGACTCGAAGCCCGCGTCGACCAGGCGAGTCCAGATCGCCGGCAGATGGTCCACCCGGGCGCCGAAGAGGTCGATCCGCTGGCCGCCGGTGATCTTCGTGTAGAGGCCGAAGTCGCGGGCCACCTCGCCGATCACGATCAGCTTGTCCGGGGTGATCTCGCCGCCGGGGATGCGCGGTACG
Source organism: Streptomyces sp. NBC_00250 (assembly GCF_036192275.1). Classification (NCBI taxonomy): domain Bacteria; kingdom Bacillati; phylum Actinomycetota; class Actinomycetes; order Kitasatosporales; family Streptomycetaceae; genus Streptomyces; species Streptomyces sp. NBC_00250. Next base: position 6,195,145 of record NZ_CP108088.1, read on the forward strand.
ACCGAGTAGGAGCCGTTGCGCTGCATGTTGGCGAGGAAGTGGTCGTTGGTGTCCTGGAGGGAGGCCTGCTCGCCGTCCAGGATGTAGCCGTTGTTGAGGGAAGCCAGGATCGAGCCGACGGTCGGCTTGCAGACCTCGCAGCCCTCACCGCCCCGCGCCTCCTCCCGACCGTGCGAGTCGAGCAGCGCGGCGAAGGATGCGATCCGCAGGGTGCGGGCGATCTCGTACAGCTCGCTCCGGTTGTACGAGAAGCAGCCGCAGAGCCCCTTGTCGGCCGGCGCCGGCAGCAGCTTCTCGATGACCTTCACGCAACTGCCGCAGCCCGTACCGGCCTTGGTGCACTTCTTCACCTCGGCGAGCGAGGAGCACTCGCCGATCGCGTGCTTCGTCACGTTGTGGCAGGAGCAGATCACCGCGTCGTCCGGCAGTGCCGAAGGGCCGAGCGCCACCGGCGCGCCCGCGCCCGCCGGAAGGACCAGCTGCTCGGGGGAGACCGGCGGCACGGTGCCGGTGAGCGGGCGGAGCAGGCCGTACTGCTCGGCGTCGCCGACCAGGACACCACCGAGGAGGACGCCCTCGCCGCTGATGACCAGCTTCTTGTAGACGCCCGAGCGGGAGTCGGAGTACACGACGTCGAGGCAGCCCTCGGCCGTGCCGTGTGCGTCGCCGAACGAGGCCACGTCCACGCCGAGCAGCTTCAGCTTCGTCGACATGTCGGCGCCGGTGAAGCCGTCGCCGGCCTCGTCCGCCAGGGTCGCGGCCACCGTCTGCGCCATCTCGTAGCCCGGCGCCACCAGGCCGTACACCCGCCCGTCGGTCGCCAGCGCGCACTCGCCGATCGCGAAGACCGCCGGGTCGGAGGTACGGCACTGCTCGTCGACCGCGATGCCGCCGCGCTCCCCGACGGTCAGTCCGCAGTCGCGGGCCAGCTGGTCCCGGGGCCGTACACCGGCCGAGAACACGACCATGTCCGTGGCCACTTCGGAGCCGTCCGACAGCTTCATGCCCGTCACGGCGCCGTCCGCCGTCACGACCTCCTGCGTGCCCGTCCCGGTGTGGACGGTCAGACCCATCCGCTCGATCGTGCGCAGCAGCGCGGCGCCGCCGCCCTCGTCGACCTGCACCGGCATCAGCCGCGGCGCGAACTCCACGACGTGGGTGTCGAGTCCGAGGCCCTTCAGCGCGCCGGCCGCCTCAAGGCCGAGCAGACCGCCGCCGACGACCGCGCCGGTCGTCGCCGTCTTCGCGTACTCCTCGATCGCGAGCAGGTCCTCGATCGTCCGGTAGACGAAACAGCCGCGGGCGTCCTTGCCGGGCACCGGCGGGACGAAGGGGTACGAGCCGGTGGCGAGGACGAGCGAGTCGTACGCGAAGACCCGCCCGGAGCGGGCGGTGACCGTACGGGCCTCCCGGTCCACCGACTCCGCCGGATCGCCCACGTACAGCTCGATGCCGTGCTTCTCCATGAAGCCCGCCTCGACCATCGAGAGGTCGTCCGGGGTCTTGCCGGCGAAGTACGAGGTCAGCTGGACGCGGTCGTAGGCGGGGCGCGGCTCCTCGCAGAGGACGACGATCCTGGCCCGCTCGGTGACACCGCGGTCGGCGAGCGACTCCAGGAACCGCTGGCCGACCATTCCGTGGCCGACCAGGACGATGGTGGGGGTGGTCATGAGGAGCCTCCGTCGTGGGTGAGCAGGTGCAGCAGGGGGGCCTCGTCGGGCAGGGCTTCGTCGCCCTCCCAGGCCCGGGCGAGCGTGCCGACGGCGGCCAGGTCGCCGAGGAGGACGCCACCGACGAGGCGGTCTCCGCGGACGACGACCTTGCGGTAGGCGCGGCGGGTGGCGTCGGTGAGCTGGACGACGTCGTCGCCGGGTTGCGGGGTGGCCTCGCCGAACGAGGCGAGGTCGAGGGGGGTGGGGCCGCCGAGGGTGAGGCGGGTGAGGGCGCGGGTCCCGGTGTATCGCCCGGCCTCGGGCGTGCCCGCACGAGGGTGGGCGGGGGGCGTCGATTCCGCCGCCAGCAGGTCCACCAGCGCGTCGGCCTGTTCCAGGGCCGGGCCCGCCAGGCCGTAGACGCGGCCCGCGTGTTCCGCGCAGTCGCCCACCGCGTGGATGTACGGGTCCGAGGTGCGGAGCTCGTCGTCGACCACGATGCCCGTGGACACCGCGAGGCCCGCCTCCCTCGCCAGGGCCACCCTCGGGCGTACCCCGCAGGCCAGGACCACGATCTGCGCGTCGAGGACGAAGCCGTCGGCCAGTTCGACCGCCGTCACCTCGCCGTCCCGCTGCCGCAGGCCGCTCACCCGGCACTCGGTGTGCACCTCGACCCCGAGGGACTCGACGTGCTCGTGGAGCAAGGCCGAGGCGTGCGCGTCCAGTTGGCGTTCCATCAGGCGTTCGCCCTGCTGGGTCAGAACCACCTCGGCGCCGAGCGCCGCCAGGGCCCGCGCCGCCGAGACCCCGAGGAGTCCGCCGCCGATGACCACCGCCCGCGTCCCGGGCCGTACCCGGTCGCGCAGCGCCAGGCAGTCGTCGAGCGTACGGAAGGCGTGGACGCCCTCCGGCAGCTCCGCCCCGCGCAGTCCGCGCAGCGGCGGAAGGACCGGGTTGGAGCCGGTGGCCAGGACCAGTCGGTCGTAGCCGACGAGCGAGCCGTCCGCGCATTCCACCGTCCGCGCCGCCCGGTCGATCCGCACCGCCCGCACCCCGAGCCGTGCCGGCTCGCGGGTTCCGGGCAGTGCGATGACCTCGGGGGCGTACCGCCCGGCGAGGACGTCGGCGAGCAGCACCCTGTTGTAGGGGGCGTGCGGCTCCTCGCCGAGGAGGGTGACGGGCAGGCGCTGGGCGAGCCGGGCGCCCGCCGTTCCGCCCCCGACCACCACGATCCGTGTACTCATACCGGGAAGCGTGCGCGGCCGGTGTTACCCGACGGCATCCCGACTGTTTCCCGTACGGAACGCTGATCTCCGTCCCCGGCCCCGACCGCTGTGAGGCCGGGCGGGGCGGCCGTCAGGATTAACCCGTGGTCAGGCTCGGCTCAAGCCAGGCTTAAGGATCGCGGGGACGGAGCTGAGCTGGGGATTCCCGTATACGGGCGGACCTACTGTGCCGGATGTGACCACCGAGGCCAGCCACCCTCTTTACGTACCCCTCCCCCGTCAGCCGGTCCACGCCCCGGCCCCCGCACCCCCGATACCGGCCCCGCCCGCTCCCGCCCTGCGGCTCGCTCCCGAGCGTCTGCGGACCGCGATCCTCGCCGGCGCCGGGGCGGTGGCCCTCCTGTGGGGTGTCCAGGCCCGGCCCTCCGCCCGCCTGGACGCCTTCTTCGCGTCCGGCGCCCACCTCACCGGCCTCCTCGCCGGCTACGGCGTCCTCGTCCTGCTGCTGCTCATGGCCCGCGTCCCGGCCGTCGAGCACGGCGTCGGCGCCGACCGGCTCGCCCGCTGGCACGCGCTCGGCGGCCGGTACGTCCTCGGTCTGATCGGCGCCCACGCGCTCCTCGCGCTCTGCGGTTACGCCGTGCACACCCGCACCGACCTGGTCACCGCCACCGGGGACCTCCTCGCGTACGGGGCGATCGCCGCCGCCACCGCCGGCACCGCCCTCTTCGTCGCCGTCGGCATCACCTCCGCCCGGGCCGTGCGGAACCGGGTCCGCCACGAGACCTGGCGGGCGATCCACCTCGGCGGGCTCCTCGCCGCCGCCCTCGGCTTCGTCCACCAGCTCGCCGGACCCGACATCGCCGACAGCCTCCTCGTCCGCTGGCTCTGGTCGATGGCCCACGGCACCGTCGCCGTCCTCCTCGTCTGGTACCGGCTCGTCGTCCCCGTCCGCGCCGCCCTCCGCCACGAGCTGCGGGTCGTCGAGGTCCGCGACGAAGGGCCCGGGGTCGTCTCGGTCCTCGTCCGGGGCAGGGGAGTGGCCCGGCTGCGGGCCGAACCCGGCCAGTTCTTCCGCTGGCGCTTCCTGCGGCGCGGGCTCTGGGCGACCGCCCTGCCCTTCTCCCTCTCCGCGCCCGTCCGCGACGACACCCTGCGGATCACCGTCAAGGCCCTCGGCGACCACACCCGCCGCATCCGGCGCCTCCGCCCCGGCGTCCGGGTCCTCGCCTCCGGCCCCTTCGGCGCGCTCACCGCCCACCGCCGCACCCGCCGCAAGGTCCTGCTGCTCGCCGGAGGCGTCGGCATCACCCCGCTGCGCGCCCTCTTCGAGACGCTGCCCGGCGGGCCCGGCGACGTGACCCTGCTCTACCGGGCCTCGGACGCGGCCGGTCTCGTCCTGCGCGAGGAGCTGGAGGCCATCGCCCGCGAACGGCAGGCCGCCCTCCACTTCCTCCTCGGCCGCTCGGACGACTCCTTCGACCCCCTCGCCCCGCGCGCCCTGCGCCACCTGGTGCCGGACCTCGCCGTCCACGACGTGTACCTGTGCGGGCCGCCCGCGATGGCGCGCGCCGCCACCGCCAACCTGATCCGGGCCGGGGTTCCGGCCTCCCGCATCCACAGCGAGGACTTCGACCATGCCTAGACACGGTGCCCCGCGCGTCCCCGCCGTCGAGCAGGCCCGCCGCCGGCTCGCCGCCGCCCTCCTCGGCGCCGGCGCGCTCGCCGCGACCCTCCTCACGGCCTCGGTCTCCCCGGCCGCGCCACCCGCCCCCGACCGGGAACCGGGCGCCGCAAGCTCAGACGTAGCTCAACTCTCCAGAGATTGATGGACGGGGCAACGATCGTCTCCCTAGGCTCACGGGCATGCCCGAGATCTCGCTGACCACGCTTGTCCTGCTGTGCCTCGCCGCGCTCGTGGCGGGCTGGATCGACGCCGTGGTCGGCGGCGGCGGGCTGCTCCTGCTGCCCGCCCTGCTGCTCGGGCTGCCGAACGTCCAGGCCGCCCACATCCTCGGCACCAACAAGGCCGTCGCCATCGTCGGCACCACCGGGGCCGCGATCACCTATGTCCGCAAGGCGCCGGTGCAGGTCTGGACGGCGGTGCGCATCGGGCTCGCCGCCCTCACGGGCTCGATGGCCGGCGCGTTCTTCGCGGCCGGCATCAGCAGCGAGGTCCTGCGTCCGGTCATCATGGTCGTCCTGCTCGCCGTGGCCGCCTTCGTGATGTTGCGGCCCTCGTTCGGAGCGAAGGCCGAGGGGGAGGAGCGGGCGCCGCTGACCCGGGCCCGGATCGTGACCGCGATCGTCGTGGTCGGCGGTGGGATCGGCTTCTACGACGGTCTGTTCGGGCCGGGCACCGGCACCTTCCTGGTCCTCGCCCTGACCGCCGTTCTCCACCTCGACCTGGTGACGGCCTCCGCCACCGCGAAGATCGTCAACGTCTGCACCAACGCGGGCGCGCTCGCGATGTTCGCGTACCAGGGCAGCGTGTACTGGCAGCTGGCGGCCGTCATGGCGGTCTTCAACCTGATCGGCGGGACGGTCGGGGCGCGGATGGCGCTGAGCAAGGGCGCCGAGTTCGTGCGCGGGGTGCTGCTCGTCGTGGTGCTCTCGCTGGTCGCGAAGCTCGCCTTCGACCAGTGGGCCTGACCTTCACCGGACCGGCCGACGGACCGGCTACCGCACCCCGATGAGGTGGCCGTACGCGACCACGTTCCCCTGGTAGCCGTTCTTCTTCGAGAAGCCGCCGCCGCAGGTGATCACCCGGATCTCCGCGCGGCCCGCCTCGCCGTACACCTTCCGGTCCGGGAATTCCTTGTTCTCGTAGACCTCGACCGCGTCGACCGTGAACACGGCCGTCCGCCCGTCCTGCCGGTCCACCTCGATCCGGTGGCCCTTCTTCAGCGCGCCGAGGGTGTAGAAGACGGCGGGTCCGTCGGCGTTGTCGACATGGCCCGCGACGATCGCCGTGCCCTTGGCGCCGGGCGGGGTGCCGTTCTCGTACCAGCCGGCCATGTTCCGGTTCCCGGCCGGCGGTACGTCGAGCGAACCGTCCGGGGCCAGACCCAGCCGCATCATCGGGGTGTCCACATCGGTCTCGGGGATGCGCAGCCGGACCGGCGCCGAGGGAGGCAGCGGGTCGGCGGCGGCGTCGGTGTGCACGCTCGGCCCGGCGGCGAAGGCCTGCGCGGCCGACGGTACGGGCGGGGTGACCTGCTCCGAGCCGTTCTGGACGAGCCAGAGCCCGACGCAGACGGCCACGGCTATGCCCCAGCCCTTGCTCCTGTTGCTCACCTGGGTTCCCTCGGGAGGTGTGGCCCTGCCCCCGCCGGGCCGTGTTCGGGCGCTCCGGCGGGGGCAGGACGGGCGGACGGTCTCAGTGGCCCTGCGCGCCGCTCGCCCGGCGACGCAGGAGCCAGACCCCGCCCACGGCAGCTGCGGCCAGCACCGCCGCGCCTGCCGTGATCTGGGCGGTGTCGGGGCCCACACTGCCCCCGACACCGGTCTGGACGTGGCCGCTGGGACGCCGGTGCTTGACGGTCAGGTCGCCCCGGGCCGTCTTTCCGTTGTCGCAGGCCACGCTGATGCCGTACGTGCCGGCCTTGGCGTGCTCCGGTACGCGGAACTGTCCGACCACGACTTCCTTGTGCGTGCTCGGGTTCAGCTGGAACTCGCCCGCGCCGAGCGAGTTCGCGTCCCCTACGCCGTGACCGTGCTTGCCGCAGGCGAGCGTGTTGACGGTGACGGTGGTGCCGGGTTCGGCGTCGGAGGGGAAGAGTTCGAGCCACTCGGAGTCGTTGGCGAACGCCGAGGGGGCGGCGAGGACTCCGATCGCGGCGACCGTCAGCGCGGTACCGGTGAACAGGCGGACAGTGGTGCGCATGGGGGGCCTCCGGGGCGCGCGAGCGGTCGAGCGGGGCGGTCCTCCCGGGAGGGACTTCCCGGAACGGCCTTCTGTGACCGAGATAAGAGCCGCCGCGCGCCCCTCGCCTGCTGATGAGGCATCAGGATTGGGCCGTCCGATACGGTGTGTCGCCTGGATTTCCCGCGTTCACGCAGGTCAGAGAGGGTGTCGTTGTGTCAGCTGACGCCCCGTGCCGAACGGGTGACCGGAGTCCGCGGGCCGGCAGCCGGCGGACCGGGTCACCTGCCGGTCAGACGCCCGTCAGGCCGGTGATCGCCGCCAGGGCCCACTCCTGCGCCCCCACCGTCGTACCGGCCACGACCCCCGTCGCGACGGGCGCGAGGGCGCCCCGGAGCGTGGCGAGCGCGCGGCGCAGCCTGGTCTCCTCGACGGGCTCGACACGGGTGATCTCGGCCAGGACCCCCTCGGCCGCGTCCTGGGTGTCCTGCCGGTCCTGCTCGGCGAGGCCGGCCCGGGGGAGCTGCCGGAGGAGCTCGTTCACCCGCTCGGCGAGTGCCTCGTACCCCGGCGCGACCGTGTTGTCGTTCTGCTGGTTCTGGGTGACGGTCTCGTTGCCCCAGGCGAACTGGGAGTGGGAGACGTCGCCGTTGAAGACCGGGCCGTCGTTGCCGGGTGTGCTCCGCTGCTCGTTCATGAGGGGGAACCGTCTCCTTCGGATGGCTGCTGGTTCTGGGTGACCACGTCGTTGCTCCAGGCGAACTGGGAATCATGGACATCGCCGTGGATGACCAGGCCGTGGTTGATGATCGTCGGTGGGGGCTCGGCCGGTGGAGCGCTCTTCCGGACCACGGGGAGCGACGTACGGAGCGAGACCAGTTCGACATGGCCGTTGTGCTGGACCGCTCTGCCCTGCGTGCCGCTCACCGAGCAGTCCACCAGGCGGCCGCTGCACCCGTTGTCGAAGACCGCCCCCGCGACGGCGCAATCCGCGAAGGTGCTGTGCGCGACGTCCACGTAGGAGGCGTCCCTGCCGCAGAGCCCGATCCCTTCCGAGTCGCTGACGGTCAGGTTCCTGGCGAAGAGTCTGCCGTTGCCCATCCCGATGGCGCCGCCGCTGCTCACGGTGCTCACCGCGCAGTCGTGCAGGAACAGTTGGGCGTCCTCGGTGACGCCGAAGCCCACGGTCCCGCGCTCCGCCGTGACCCGCCGCAGGGTGACCCTGGACTGGCCGGACGCGGTCACGGCGGGCAGGGTGAAGTCACGGAACAGCGTGTCGGTGAGGTCGGCCGTGGTGCCGCTGTCGCCCTGTGTCTCCAGGCCGGAGGGGCACCGTTCCACCCGGACATGATCGAACGAGGCGGCGGATCCGCTCCAGACCCGCAGCGCGACACTCGTCAGGTCCTCGACCCGGACGTTCCCGAAGCGGCCTCCGCCGCCCTCGCTGACCGCGATCCCGACGTTGCCGCCGGCGATGCGGCCGCCGTGCACCTCCGGCGCGCCGCCCCTGGTCGAGAACACGGCGATGTTCCCCGAGTTCAGCACCTGGCAGTCCTCGAACCGGCCTCGGGCCTCCGTCTGGACGTTGATGCCGGTGTCGCGGCAGTCGGTGAGGACGCAGCCGCGGACCACCGGGTCCGCGCCGCTCGCCGCACCGATGCCGTGCCGGGCGCCGGTGACCCGGGTGTTGTCGACGGACCCCCGGGACTGTTCGGTGAACATGATCCCCTCCCCGTGCACGGCGCTGATCACGCAGTCCGCGACGACGAGCCCCGCCCGGGCGTCCGCCGTGAGGGCCGCCTGCCCGGTGCCGGTCAGCTCGCAGCCGACGACCTCGGCGTGCGCGTCGCTGACCCGGAGACCGTGGATGCGGCTGCCCTCGATCCGGCTGCCCCGGACGGAGACCCGGGCCCCTTCCAGTACGGCGATCGCGTTGTCGGCGGCGTCGGTGAACCGGCACCGCTCGACGAGTGCCGCGCCTCCGGTGAAGAGCGCCCGGCCGTGCGTGACCACACTGTCCCGCAGGTTGACCGTGGTGTGCGGCCGGGCGTGCAGGGCGACGCCGCTGTGTGCCCGGATCTCCGTGTGGTCGAGGGTGAGCGTGCCCGTGTGGCAGGCGACGACGTCCGCCTCGCGGCCGACCAGGGTGAGGCCGTGGACCCGGACCGATCCGGAGGCGTCGAGGACGGTGCTGCGGGGCCGGCCGACCACGACGGAGCCGGGGCCCTCGGCCGCGACCAGCTGCACGTCGCCCCGGACGACGAGCGTCTCCTCGTACCGGCCGGGCGCGATCTCGATGAGCGCCGCCCGGCCCCGTGCGGCCGCCGCCCGGAGCGCCGACGTGATGTCGGGGTGGGCGCGGCGACCGCCGCGCGGCGAGACGACGTATCTCGCGACCATTCCGATGACTCCCCCTGGGTCGGTCCTGTGGCGCTCTACAACTCGTCCCACTCCACCGAGTCGTATGTCGAGTACACCCGCTCCATCAGTTCCTCGTCCACCGCGAACGTCACCTCGTCGATCGCCGTCACGGCGGCGATGGAACGGGAGTTGGTGACGAGCGCGGCCCGGTAGCCCGACAGATCGGCCAGGGTGACCGGGCGCCGGACCGAGGGCAGGCGGGGCTCCAGGAGGGCCATGGTGATGCCTTCGAGGCAGGGCGCCGACGGCCAGACCAGGGAAGTCCCGTCCCAGAAGGCGATGTTGGTGACCGCTCCCTCGGCGATCTCGCCGTACGGGGAGGTCAGCACGGCCTCGTCGTAGCCGGCGCGCAGGGCCGCCTCGCGGTGGTAGCTCTGGCCGAAGCCGCCCAGGTGCTTGATGTGCGGCGCGGGCCGCCAGTACTCGGCGGTCGTCAGGCGCTGCGGGGCGCCCAGGCCGTCCGGGGCGGGTGCGGCGACGGTCACCGCGATGCGGATGTCCGGGTACACGTACACGCGCACGGAGGCGTTCCGCTGCCCGGAGGTCTCCAGGGCGCCGGTGATCAGGGCGCGGACCCGCTTGCCGTCCAGCTCCTGGTCGAAGAGCTCGCGGGTCGCGCGGTCGAGACGGGCGAGATGCAGGTCGAGGCCCTTCACGCGCCCGTCCCGTACCTGCATCGCCGTGAAGTGGCCGAAGCCGGTCATGAGGGCGGCGAGCAGCCCGGGGTCGGTCGCGGGGTCGCCGTCGATCTCGATGTGCGGGGGCGGAGTCGTCATGCACTCACCGTACGTCCGGGGAAACGGCCTTGGGAAAGAGCCGCAGAACGCCGCTTGACCTCAACCAAACTTGAGGTACCACGATCCTCGGCATGGACATCACGAACGCCACCACGGCCACCGCCTCCGCCCCCCTCACCCTCGCCCTCGTCGTCGCCAGCGACCGCGAAGGACGCTTCGCCCCCGTCGTCACCGACTGGTTCCGCTCCCGTCTCGCCGAGCGCGAGGACTTCACCGTCACCGTCGTCGACCTCGCCGAGATCGACCTCCCCACCTCCCTCTCGTACGACCCGTCCCCGGCCGTCCGCGCCGAACTCGCCAAGGTCACCCCGGTGCTGGAGGCCGCCGACGCGTACGTCGTCATCACCCCCGAGTACAACCACTCCTTCCCCGCCGCCCTCAAGAACCTGATCGACCGGCACTACACCGAATGGCAGGCCAAGCCCGTCGGCTTCGTCTCCTACGGCGGCATCTCCGGCGGTCTGCGGGCCGTCGAGCAGCTCCGGCAGGTGTACGCCGAGATGCACGCGGTCACCGTCCGCGACACCGTCTCCTTCCACAACGCCCACGGGCTGTTCGACGAGGACGGACGACACAAGGACCCCGCCGCCGCGGAAGGCGCCGCCAAGGCCCTCCTCGACCAGCTCGGCTGGTGGGGGCGCGCCCTCAAGGACGCCAAGTCCGTCCGCCCGTACGGCGTGTGAGGGACCGTCACCATGCTGCTGCGACTCCTCGCCCCCCGCCTCAGGCCGTACCGGACCCTCCTCGTCCTCCTCGTCGCCCTCCAGCTCACCCAGTCCCTCGCCTCCCTCGCCCTGCCCGCCCTCAACGCCGGCGTGATCGACCAGGGCGTCCTGCGCGGCGACACCGACCGGGTCCTCAGCGGCGGCGCCGCGATGGTCGCCGTCACCCTCCTCCAGGCGGCGGCCGCGGCCGCCGCCACCTACACCGGCGCCCGGATCGCCATGGGCGTCGCCCGCGACCTGCGCTCCGAAGTCTTCCGCCGCGTCCAGGAGTTCTCCGCGCGGGAGCGGGGACGCCTCGGCGCCGCCTCCCTCATCACCCGTACGACCAACGACATCCAGCAGATCCAGACGTTCACCGTCCTCGTCCTGACCATGCTGGTCGCCGCGCCGCTCCTCTGCTTCGGCGGCATCGCCATGGCCCTGCGCCAGGACGTGCCGCTCGCCCTGGTGCTGCTGCTCTTCGTGCCGGTGATGACCGGGGCCGTCGGCAGCGTCGTCCTGCGGATGCGGCCGCTGTTCAAGGGCATGCAGGAGCGTGTCGACCGCGCCAACCGGGTGCTGCGCGAGCAGATCACCGGGGTCCGGGTGGTCCGCGCCTTCGTCCGCGACCGGCACGAGCGGGAACGGTTCGCCGCCGCCAACGACGAACTCCTCTCCGTCGGCCTCCGGGCCGGCCGGCTCCAGGCCCTGATGTTCCCGACGGTCCTCATCGTCTGGGAGCTGACGACCGTCGCCCTCGTGTACGTCGGCGCCCACCGCATCGACTCCGGCGCCCTCCAGCCCGGCGGACTCGTGGCCTTCCTCGGCTATCTGCTCCAGACCTCGATGTCCGTGATGATGGTCGTCTTCCTCCTCATGCACATGCCCCGGGCCGAGGCGGGCGCCGTCCGCGTCCGCGAGGTGCTCGACACCCGCTCGTCCGTCGCCCCGCCGGCCTTCCCGGTCCGGACCTCGGACCGGCGGGGGCATCTGGAGGTCCGGAGCGCCGACTTCCGGTACCCGGGTGCGGAGGAGTCCGTCCTCAAGGACGTCGGGCTCGAAGCCCGGCCGGGCGAGACGACCGCGATCATCGGCTCCACCGGCAGCGGCAAGTCGACCCTGCTCGGACTCGTGCCCCGGCTCTTCGACGCCACCGGCGGCGAGGTCCTCGTCGACGGCGTCGACGTCCGCGAACTCGACCCCGACCTCATGGCGAGGACCGTGGGACTCGTCCCCCAGAAGCCCTACCTCTTCTCCGGGACCGTCGCCACCAACCTCCGCTACGGCAAGCCCGACGCGACCGAGGAAGAGCTCTGGCACGCCCTGGAGGTCGCCCAGGCCGCCGACTTCGTCCGCGGGCTCGACGAGGGGCTCGACGCGCCCGTATCCCAGGGCGGCACCAACTTCTCCGGCGGCCAGCGGCAGCGGCTCGCCATCGCCCGGGTCCTCGTCGCCCGCCCCCGCCTCTACCTCTTCGACGACTCCTTCTCCGCCCTCGGCCCCCGGACCGACGCCCGGCTCCGCGCCGCCCTGAAGGAGGAGACGGCGGACGCCGCCGTCGTCATCGTCGCCCAGCGGGTCTCCACCATCCGGCAGGCCGACCGGATCGTCGTCCTCGACCGGGGCCGGAACGTCGGCACCGGCACCCACACGTCCCTGATGCGGGACAACCCCACCTACCGGGAGATCGTCCTCTCCCAGCTCACCGAGGAGGAAGCCGCATGAGTACGGCCACGGAGAGCCGCACCACGAAGGACACACCCGCCGGAACCGTCCCCGCCCGCACCGGCCCCTCCACCCCGCAGCGCGGCCCCGGACTCGCCGCCACGCCCGGTCTCGAACGCTCCCTCGCCTTCCGCGCCTCCGGCCTCCGCCTGCTGCGCATCCTCGCCCCCGACCGGGCCCGCCTCCTCGGCCTCCTCGCCGCCGGTGCCACGGGCGTCGCCCTCACCGTCCTCAACCCCCTCCTCCTCGGCCGCGCCACCGACCTCGTCATCACCGGCGCCACCGGCCCCGCCGGGGTCGACTTCCGGGCCGTCGGCCGGCTCCTCGCCCTCTCCGCGCTGGTCGTCGCCGGGTCCTCCTTCTTCACCTGGGCGCAGTTACGGATCGCCACCACCGTCGTCCAGCGGGCCGGCCACCGGCTCCGTGAGGAGGCCCAGCACAAGCTGGCGAAGCTGCCCCTCGGCTACGTCGACCGGCAGCCGCGCGGCGAGATCCTCTCCCGCACCACCAACGACATCGACAACATCACCCAGACCCTCCAGCAGGCCTTCAGCCAGATGGTCCGCGCCCTGCTGACCCTGGTCGGCGTCCTCGCGATGATGTTCTGGGTCTCCCCGGTGCTCGCCCTCGTCGCCCTCGCCACCGTGCCCGTCTCGATCGTCGTCGCCGGCTTCGTCGGCCGCCGCGCCCAGCCGCAGTTCGTGAAGCAGTGGGCGGTCACCGGCCGGCTCGGCAGCCACGTCGAGGAGATGATCACCGGACACACCGAGGTCGTCGTCTTCGGCCGCCGCGAGGAGGCCGTGCGCCGCTTCGACGAGCTGGGCGAGGAGTTGTACCGGGCGAGCTTCCGCGCCCAGTTCGTGTCCGGGTTCATCCAGCCCGCGCTGACCTTCGTCGGCAATCTGAACTACGTCGCGATCGCCGTCGTCGGCGGACTGCGGGTGGCGAGCGGCACGCTGTCCGTCGGCGACGTCCAGGCCTTCATCCAGTACTCGTACGACTTCAACGGCCCGATCACCCAGGTCGCCGCCATGGCCAACCTCCTCCAGTCCGGAGTGGCCTCCGCCGAGCGGGTCTTCGACCTCCTCGACGCCGAGGAGGAGGACCCGGACCCGGCCGAGCCGAAGAGGCCGGAGGCGCTCCGCGGCCGGGTCTCCTTCGAGAAGGTCGCCTTCCGCTACGAGCCGGGCAGGCCGCTCATCGAGGACCTGTCGCTCACCGTGGAGCCGGGCCGGACCGTCGCCATCGTCGGCCCCACCGGGGCGGGCAAGACGACCCTGGTCAACCTGCTCCTCCGCTTCCACGAGGTGACCGGCGGCCGGATCACCCTCGACGGCGTCGACACGGCGGCGATGACCCGGGAGGAACTGCGCTCCGGCATCGGCATGGTCCTCCAGGACACCTGGCTCTTCGGCGGCACCATCGCCGACAACATCGCGTACGGAGTGCCCGGCGAGGTCTCGCGCGAGCGGATCGTCGAAGCGGCCAGGGCCGCGCACGCAGACCGGTTCGTCCGCACCCTGCCCGCCGGGTACGACACCGTCCTCGACGAGGACGGCGGCGGCCTCAGCGCCGGCGAGAAGCAGCTCGTCACCCTCGCCCGCGCCTTCCTCTCGGACCCGGTCATCCTCGTCCTCGACGAGGCCACCAGCTCCGTCGACACCCGTACCGAACTCCTCGTCCAGGAGGCGATGGCCTCCCTCCGGGCGGGCCGCACCAGCTTCGTCGTCGCCCACCGGCTCTCCACGATCCGGGACGCGGACACCATCCTGGTGATGGACGGCGGTTCGATCGCCGAGCAGGGCAGCCACGAGGAACTCCTCGCCGCCGGGGGAGCGTACGCCCGGCTGCACGCGGCCCAGTTCGCCCGTACGGTGGAGACGTGATCGTCACCGTCCGCACCACCACCGACGCGCGCGCCAAGGCCGATGCCCTGGCGCGCGGCGCCGTCGAGGCCCGGCTGGTCGCCTGCGCGCAGATCTCGGGGCCCGTCACGTCCGTCTACCACTGGCAGGGCGCGATCGAGACCACCGAGGAGTGGGAGGTGGTGTTCAAGACCACCGAGGCCCGCTACCGGGCCCTGGAGGCGTACCTCCTCGCCGCCCACGACTACGAGACGCCCGAGATCCTCGCCACCCGGGTGACCCGGGTCAGCGAGGGGTACGCCCGCTGGGTGGAGGGGGAGACCGCGGGCGCCCCGGTGATCGAGGGCCCGGCGGACGACGAGCGGCCGTTCTTCGTCTACGGGACGCTGCGCCCGGGCGCGTACAACCACGACCGGTTCCTCGCCGGACGGATCGGCACCGAGGCGGACGCCGTGCTGCACGGGGCGGTCCTGCACGACGGGCCCGGCTATCCGTACGTCGTCCCGGCGGAGGAGGGCCGGGTGGTCGGCACCCTGCTGACACCCGCGTCCGGCTCCTACGGCGAGCTGTTCGGCCTGCTCGACCGCCTTGAGCTGCCCGTCGGGTACGAGCGGGTGGCGATGGACGTCGTCCGGACGGGGGACGGGGCGCGGGTGTCCGCCTGGGTGTTCCTGGCGGCCCCGGACGCGCCGCTCGGCGCGGTCATCGAGAGCGGCGACTGGTTCAGCCGGCCGTAGGGCCCGTCCGGCGGATCGGCGGATCGGCTGAGCCGGTGGCTTCGGCTGCTCAGCGGCCCGGACTCACCAGGCCCGACTCGTAGGCGATGATGACCAGCTGGGCCCGGTCCCGTGCGGACAGCTTTCCCATGATCCGGCTGACATGGGTCTTCGCCGTGAGGGGCGAGAGTCCCAGCGTCTCCGCGATCTCGGTGTTGTTCAGGCCCCGGCCCGTCAGCGTCAGCACCTGGCGTTCACGGTCCGAGAGCCCCTCCGGGCCGGCCGTCGCCAGGGGTTCCGGCACGGCCAGCGCCCGGGCGATCAACCGGGACGTCGGGCCCGGCGACAGCAGGGCCTCGCCCGCCGCGACCGTACGGATCGCGGTGAGGAGCTCCGCCGGGTGGATGTCCTTGACGACGAAGCCCGACGCGCCCGCCCGCAGCGCCTCCATGACGTGCTCGTCGGTGTCGTACGTGGTGAGGACCAGCACCTTGACTCCGGCCAGGTCCTCGTCGGCGGCGATCAGCCGGGTCGCGCCGATCCCGTCGAGCTCGGGCATCCGGACGTCCATGACCACCAGGTCGGCCCGCGACGAGCGAGCCAGCTCGACCGCCTCCCGGCCGTTGGCCGCCTGGCCCACGACCTCCATGTCCGGCGCCGATTCGAGCAGCATCGCGAACGACGCCCGGACGAGCGTCTGATCGTCCGCGAG
This sequence comes from Streptomyces sp. NBC_00250, assembly GCF_036192275.1. Lineage (NCBI taxonomy): Bacteria > Bacillati > Actinomycetota > Actinomycetes > Kitasatosporales > Streptomycetaceae > Streptomyces > Streptomyces sp. NBC_00250. The sequence continues at coordinate 6,210,828 of NZ_CP108088.1, forward strand.
CAGCACCCGGATCACACCGTCACCTTTCGCACCGAGAGCGGCAGCGCCGCCTCGACCTCGAAGCCCCCGCCGGCGCGCGGGCCCGCGACCAGTGTGCCGCCCACGCTCCTCGCCCGCTCCCGCATCCCCAGGATCCCGTAGCCGGAGCCGCTCGTTCCTCCCCCTACGCCCTGCGGGGCGTGGGAGGACCCCCGGGGAGCGGCGCCGCCGTTGGTCACCCGTACCGTCAACACCTCCTCGTCGAGACCGACATCGACCCGCACGTCCGCGCCCGGACCGCCGTGCCGTACGGCGTTGGTCAAGGACTCCTGCACGATCCGGTACGCCGCCGCGCCCACGGCCGCCGGGATCTTCGCCGCCGCCGTCCGTACCGACAGGTCCGCGCCCGAGGACCGTACGAGGTCGGGCAGCGAGGCCAGGTCGGGCAGCGGGCCCTCCGGTGCGGCCCGCAGCACGTCCAGCGTCGTGCGCACCTCGGTCCGGGCCTCCCGGCAGGTCTCGGCTATGCCGTCGAGCGCCTGCACGAGCGCCTCCCGGTCGAGCCGGTCGGGGTCGGCGACCAGGACGTGCGCGGCGACCGACGTCTGCACGCCGATGAGGGTGATCGAGTGGGCGAGGAGGTCGTGCAGGTCCCGGGCGATGCGCAGCCGTTCCTCGGAGACCTTCCGCTCGGCCTCGTGCTCCGCCCGCTCCAGCACGCCCGCCACCAGCTGCCGGTAGAGCCGGATGCTCGTGCCGAAGACCAGCATCGCGATCACCCAGCCGGAGACCCGCAGCAGTTCCACGATCTCGTGCGGGTTGACGAGGAGCTGGATGGTGAGGGTGACGGAGGTGACCGAGAGCCCCACGATCACCGTGCGCACCGGCCGGCCGGTGGAGGCGACGGTGTAGAGCGCGGTCATCGAGGCCGGTATGGGCGCCAGATGCATGTAGTCGAGCCCGTGGTACGGGGCGACGCAGGCCACCACGGCGAGCAGCACCGGCAGGGGCGCCTTGCGACGCCAGGCCAGCGGGACGTGCGCGGCGAGCAGCAGCGTCCAGCCGAGGGCGTCCGGGCGGCGGCCGTCGTCGACGCACAGCGCGAGCACCGTGGCGAGTACCGCGAACACCGCGGCGGCCGTCGCGTCGCACCGCACCGGGTACGGCGCCGCCTGAGGGTCGCGGGTGAAGGCCGCTGCGAAGTCCATGGTGTCCATCCTCCCTGCGGGAAGGGGCTCCTGACAGTGCGTGGAGCCCCTCGGCCGTCCTCGATCAGACCCGTACGGGCTCCCGCCCGGATCCTGAACCCGCCGTCGGCGCAGGCGTCCTGGCCAGCGGGCCGGGCCACCACACCTTCCGGCCGAGCAGCACGCTCGCGCTGGTGACGAGATAGGTGCGGACGAGGAAGGTGTCGAGCAGGACACCGACCGCGATCACGAAGCCGAGCTCGGCCAGTTGCACCATCGGCATGTTGACGAGCACCGCGAAGGTCGCGGCGAGGACGAGTCCCGCCGAGGCGATCACCCCGCCGGTCGTCCGCAGGGCCGTGAGGGCCGCGGCACCCGGCTCGGCACCGTCCAGGCACTCCTCACGCATCCGGTGCATCAGGAAGATGCCGTAGTCGACGCCGAGGGCGACGAGGAAGACGAAGGAGAGCAGGGCGAGGCCGGGGTCGGTGCCCCCGAAGCCGAAGAGGCCCTCGAAGACGAGACCGCCGATACCGAGGGCCGCGCCCCAGACGGCGACCACGGCGGCGACCAGGACCAGGGGTGCGACGAGGCTGCGCAGCAGCACGACCAGCACGATCAGGACGACGACGATGACGAGCGGGACGACGATGTTCCGGTCGCGCGCGCTGGTGTCGCTCATGTCGAGCTGTTCCGTGCTGGGCCCGCCGACGTACACGCCGTCGCCGAGCGCGGTCCGCAGTTCCTCGATGGTCGCGGTCTCGGCCGCGGACTGCGGCGGGTGCGCGGCGATGACGGAGATCTCCGTCCAGCCGCCGCCGCTGCGGCCGCGTTCGGCCTTCGCGACGCCGTCGGTCGCGAGCGCGGTCCGCAGCGCCCGGGGGACCAGGTCCGTCGGGGCGACCACGGTGACGGGCTGGGTTCCCAGCTCCGGGTACGCGGCGGCCAGCGTCTTCATCGCGGCGACCGCCTCCGGGGTGGAACTGAACGAGTCCTCCTGCTTGAGGGCTCCGGGCAGGTTCAGCGCACCGAGCGCCAGAGCGGCCAGGGCGGCGGCGCCCGCGAGGAGGACGGCGAGGGGGCGCCGTCCGGCGGAGGAGCCCATGGCGGCGAAGAGCGAACGGCGCGCGGCCTTCGGCTCGCTTCCGTACGCCGGGATCAGGGGCCAGAACACCCGGCGCCCGAGGACGACGAGCAGGGCGGGGAGCAGCGTCATCATCGCGATGAGCGCGCACAGGACACCGACGGCGGCCGTGGGCCCCATGCCCCGGCTGCTGTTCATGTCGGCGGCGAGCAGACAGAGCATGCCGAGGGCGACGGTCCCCGAGGACGCGAGGACGGCGGGGCCGCAGCCGCGCAGCGCGGCGGCCATGGCGTCGTACGGGCGGGGGACGCGGCGCAGTTCCTCGCGGTAGCGGGAGACGAGGAGCAGCGCGTAGTCGGTGCCCGCGCCGAAGACGAGGATCGTCATGACGCCCGTGCTCTGGCCGGAGACGCTGATGTCGAAGCCCTGGTGCAGGGCGTAGGTGACGGCCATGGAGAGGAAGTCGGCGACACCGGCGACGGCCAGCGGGACGAGCCAGAGGAACGGGCTGCGGTAGATGACGATCAGGAGGATCGCGACGACGGCGACGGTCGTGTAGAGGAGCGGGCCGTCGAGGGAGTTGTAGACCTCGCTCGCGTCGGTGGCGAGCGCGCCCGGGCCGCCGACCTCGCCGCTCACGGTCGCGCGGACGTCGTGGACGAAGGCGTCTCTGGCCGCCTCGTCCGTACCGGGCTCCGTGCTCGACACGGCGTACAGGAGGGTGGTGCCGTCCTCGGAGGGGACGGGCCGCGGCGGCGAGGCGAGCGGGTGGTCGGCGGCGACCTGCCGCACTTCGCGGGCGGCGGTGGCCTTGTCCGCGGCGGTCAGTCCGCCGTCACGGTGGTAGACGAGCACGAGGTCGGTGGAGCCGCCACCGGGCATCTGCTCCATGATGTTCGCGACCTGCGTCGAGTCGGCGCTCGCGGGCAGGTAGTCGACGGCGCGGTCGCGCTGTACGTCGCCGAGCTTTCCGGCGAGCGGTGCGGCCAGGGCGAGCACGATCACCCACAGGGCCAGCACCCCCCAGCCGACGAACCTCTTACGGCCCTCCATCGGGTCCCCCTTCATCGATCCTCTTCGGGTCGATCCCAGATTCCCGCCGCGCGGAGGGCGATGCGTCGCGCTGACGGCCGAGGTGGGGGGTACTGCCGGGGGCGGTGCGCCGGGCCGGTTACTCCCGGGGGAGTACGGGCGCGTACACCGCGCCCGGAGAGCCGCGCCCGGCCCGCGGGCCGGCAGGGCTCCTCCGGACACCCCCTAGGTGTCGTTGCCCGCGCGCTCCAGACGGACCGCGCACACCTTGAACTCGGGCATCCGGGAGATCGGGTCGAGGGCCGGGTTCACCAGGGTGTTGGCCCGGCCCTCGCCCGCCCAGTGGAACGGCATGAAGACGGTGTCCGGCCGGATGGCGGTGGTGATCCGGGCCGGTGCGACGGCCCGGCCGCGCCGCGAGACCACCGCGATCCGCTCGCCCTCCGCCACCCCGAGCCGCTCGGCGACCCGGGGGTGGAGCTCCACGAAGGGGCCGGGGGCCGCCGCGTTCAGCTCGTCGACCCGCCGGGTCTGGGCGCCCGACTGGTACTGGGACACGACCCGGCCGGTGGTGAGGACGACGGGGTACTCGGCGTCCGTCTCCTCGGCCGCCGCGCGGTGCACCACCGGCACGAACCGGGCCCGCCCGTCGGGGGTCGCGAACCGGTCCAGGAACAGCCGGGGCGTCCCCGGGTGGGACTCGGTGCCCTCCGGGGTCTCGGGGCAGGGCCAGAAGACTCCCTGCTCGTCCTCGATCCGCCGGTAGTCGATGCCCGAGTAGTCGGCGGGACCGCCGGCCGAGGCCCGGCGCAGCTCGTCGAAGACCTCCTCCGGCTCGGCGGGGAATCCCTTCTCCCAGCCGAGGAGTCCGGCGAGCGCGTGCAGCACCTCCAGGTCGCTGCGGACCCCGGCGGGCGGGGTGAGGGCGCGTCGGCGGAGCAGTACCCGGCCCTCCAGGTTGGTCATGGTGCCGGTCTCCTCCGCCCACTGGGTGACGGGCAGGACGACATCGGCGAGCGCGGCGGTCTCGGAGAGCACCACGTCCGCGACGGCGAGGAAGTCGAGCGAGCGCAGCCGTCCCTCGATGTGGGCGGCGCGGGGCGCGGAGACCACCGGGTTGGAGCCCATGAGGAGCAGGGACTTCACGTCGCCGCCGAGTGCGTCGAGGAGCTCGTACGCGCTCCGCCCGGGACCGGGCAGCGACTCGGGGGGCACGCCCCAGACCCCGGCCACGTGCGCGCGTGCCGCCGGGTCGTCGAGCTTGCGGTAGCCGGGGAGCTGGTCGGCCTTCTGGCCGTGCTCGCGGCCGCCCTGGCCGTTGCCCTGGCCGGTGAGGCAGCCGTAGCCGCTGAGCGGCCGGCCCGCCTTGCCGGTGGCCAGGCAGAGGTTGATCCAGGCGCCGACGGTGTCGGTGCCCTTGGACTGCTGCTCGGGGCCGCGCGCGGTCAGCACCATGCCGGTGTCGGCGTCGGAGAACAGGGCGACGGCCTCCCGGAGCCGGGGCACCGACACGCCGGTGATGCGCTCGACCTGCTCGGGCCAGTGGGACATGGCCCCGGCGCGCGCGGCCTCCCAGCCGGAGGTGCGAGTTGCCACGAACTCCTGGTCGACGCGTCCTTCGGCCACCACGAGGTGCAGCATGCCGAGGGCGAGCGCCAGGTCGGTGCCGGGGCGCGGCGCGAGGTGGAGGTCGGCCTGTTCGGCGGTCCGGGTGCGGCGCGGATCGATGACGATCAGCTTTCCGCCGTTCTCCTTCAGCTCGGTGAGGTAGCGCAGCGCGGGGGGCATGGTCTCGGCCAGGTTGGAGCCGACGAGGATCACGCAGCCGGTCTTCGGGATGTCCTCCAGGGGGAAGGGGAGTCCCCGGTCGAGGCCGAAGGCCCTGCCGTGCGCGGCGGCCGCCGACGACATGCAGAAGCGGCCGTTGTAGTCGATCTGGGAGGTGCCGAGGACGAGCCGGGCGAACTTCCCCAGCGTGTACGCCTTCTCGTTGGTGAGGCCGCCGCCGCCGAAGACCCCCACGGCATCGGGACCGTGGTCGGCGCGGGTCCGGCGCAGCCCGTCGGCGACGGCGGCGAGTGCCTCCTCCCAGGACGCGGGCGTCAGGACCCCCGTGTCAGGGCATCGGACCAGGGGCTCGGTGAGCCGGACCCGGGAGGAGAGTACGGAGGGGGCGGTGCGGCCCTTGCCGCACAGCGCGCCCCGGTTGACGGGGAAGTCGGTCCGGTCGACCACCTCGGCGGGCAGCTCCGGGACGCCGGTGGGGCGGAGCGACATGCCGCACTGCAGGGCGCAGTAGGGGCAGTGGGTGGGTACGGCGGTGACCTCGGACATACGGTCAGCGTGCGTCGGCCGTGTTACGCGGGGCGGCACCGCTCATTACGGGCGCGGTGCCATGCCCTCCGTTCGCTACGGCCTCCGAGGTGAGGCCAGAGCCTCGGTGACGCCCTTCTCCTCCGGGCCGAGGAACTGCGGATCGGGCCGCAGGGCGGCGTCGAGGGAGGCCTTGCCGGCGGCGAACAGTTCGCGGGTGGTGCCGTAGTACCAGGTGCGGTCGTGGGGTTCGGGGACCCCGACGCCGTACGCGTCGACGCCCGCCCGCCCGCACAGTGCGACGGCCCGCTTGATGTGGAAGTCCTGGGTGACGAGGACGGCCCGGTCGACGCCGAAGACCTTCTTGGCCCGGACACAGGAGTCCCAGGTGTCGAAGCCCGCGTAGTCGCTGACGATCCGCCCGTCCGGCACCCCGCGCGCGGCGAGGTACGCGCGCATGGCGCTGGGTTCGTCGTATGCGGTCCTGCTGTTGTCGCCGGTGACGAGCAGGACCCGGACCTTGCCCGTCCGGTACAGCTCGGCGGCCGTGTCGAGCCGGTGCGCGAGGTACGGGGTGGGGCGCCCCTTCCACAGCCCGGCGCCGAAGACGACGGCGACGTCCCGGGCGGGCACGTCGGCGGTGGTACGGAGCTTCCCGGCGGCGGCGGTGTGCATCCAGGTGACGGGGGTGAGCGCGAGGACGGCGCCCAGCATCGCGGCCTGGACGGTACGGCGGCGGGCCCGGGTGGTGCGGGGGATCAGCCGGGTGAGCCGTGCCGGCATGCGGGAACCTCCGGGGTGTGCGGGCGGGTGTCGGTCTGTCACCTCGTCCGACGCGCATCGGCGGGATTCGGTTCACCGGACGCCCCGCGTGTTCCGTACAACACACCGGCCAGGGCCATCCCGAGCAGCATGCCGAGCAGCTGGGCGGCGGCGAAGGCGGGCACGGAGGCGGGGGCGATGCCGGTGAAGGAGTCGGAGAGGGAGCGGCCGACGGTGGCGGCCGGGTTGGCGAAGGAGCCGGAGGAGGTGAACCAGATCGCCGCGCCGATGTAGCCCGCGACCGCGACGGGGGCGAGGCCGGGACGGCCGATGTGGCGCAGGCCCTGGACGACGAGGACGAGTCCGGCGGTGGCGACGGCCTCGCCGAGCAGGAGATGGAGCGCCGAACGCGGCTCCGTGGCCCAGGCGCCGGGCGTCCGCCCGAACATCGCCTCGGCGAGCAGCGCGCCCGCGACGGCTCCGGCGAGCTGGGCGCCGATGTAGGCGAGTGCCTCGCGTCCCCCGCGCTCGGGGCGCCGGGACCACCACTCGGAGAGGGTCACGACGGGGTTGAAGTGGGCGCCGGAGAGCGGGCCGATGAGGGCGATGAGCAGCCCGAGACCGATGGCGGAGGCGGCGGCGTTGGCGAGCAGTCGGACGCCGATGTCCTGGCTCAGTGAGTCGGCGCGGATGCCGGAGCCGACGATGACGGCGACGAGGGAGCCGGTTCCGATGAACTCGGCGGCGACGCGCCGGGGGAGCGCGGGCGGGGACATTCTCATAGTGGAAAAGATATTCCGTGAAGCGGAAGAGTGGAAGAAATAAGGAGAGGAAAAGAAGAACCGACCGTACGATCCGCGCATGATCATCGATGCCGTCCGCAACAACGCCGAGTGGTGCCAGGCCATGTGTGCCGCCCACGGCCACCCCGGCAGCTTCGGCCCCCGCGCCTGGACCAGCACCCGCCGCACCCCGCTCTACTACCCGGACGCGGTGACGCTGACCGAGGACGCGGACGTCAAGGACGTCCTGAACGGCATCGACCGCACCACCCCCGGTGCCTCGGTGAAGGACAGCTACGCCCGCCTCGACCTCACGGCCGAAGGCTTCCGCCTCCTCTTCGAGGCCAGTTGGATCCACCGCCCGGCGGGCCTCCCGGGCCTCCCGGTCACCGCGGGACACAGCGCCGTCCGCACCCCGGAGGAGCTCGCCGCCTGGGCCCTCGCCTGGAGCGACGGCGACGTCGACGAAGCGGCCCTCTTCCGCCCCGAACTCCTCGACGACCCCGCGACCACCGTGCTCGTGTACCGGGCGGCCGACGGCACGATCCTGGGCGGGGCCGTCCTCAGCGCGAGCGCCCGCGTCACCGGCGTCTCCAACGTCTTCACCACCGGTGACACCCCCCAGTCCTCCGTGTGGGCGGGCGTCCTCGCCGCCGTCCCCGACGACCGCCCGGTCGTCGGCTACGAGTCCGGAGACGACCTGACCGCCGCCCTCGCCGCCGGCTTCCAGGAGGCCGGCCCGCTCCGCGTCTGGCTCGACGCCTGACACCGCGCGTGCCCCGCCGGATGCCTGACATCCGGCGGGGCACGCGCGTGAGGTCACGGAAACACCCGCGTGAGAGCACGGAAAACAGTCGTGACCCCCGCGCAACGGGCAGGCAACCTGCGACCCGCAGGATCGGTGCATGACGGAGCCGGACAGCACGTACGCCACCGCCGCCGGGCTGCTCGGCAGGATCACCGAGCAGCTCGGCGAGCAGCTCGGCCACCTCCCGCCGCCGAGACCGCCCATGACCGCACCCACCCTCGTCGCCGTCGGCCACGGCAGCCGGAACCCCCGCGCCCGCGCCACCCTCGGCCGCCTCCTCGAACGCGTCCGCGAACTGCGGCCCGGGCTCGACGTACGGCTCGCGCACATCGAGCTGAACACCCCGCTGCTCGACACCACCCTCACCGAGCTCGCCGCCGAGGGCCGCGACGCCCTGCTCGTCCCCCTGCTCTTCGCCCCGGGGCACCACGTCACCCACGACCTGCCCGCCGCCCTCGCCGCCGTGCCCGGACTCCGCGCCCGCGTCGCCGAGCCGCTCGGTGCCCACCCGCTGCTCGTCGAGGCCCTCGCCGACCGGCTCGCGGACGCCGGCTGGGCCCCCGAGGACGGGACCTCCGGCGCCGCCGGGGTCGTCCTCGCCTCCGCCGGGTCCCGCGACCCCCGCTCCGGCGCGGAGCTCCGCCGTATCGCGGCCCTGCTCGGCGAGCGGCTCGGCGGAGTCCCCGTCGTCCCCGCGTACGCCTCCGCCGCCGCCCCCACCGTGCCCGAGGCCGTCCGCGCCCTCGCCGCCCGGGGGCGCCACCGGGTCGCCGTCGCCTCCTGCTTCACCGCCCCCGGCCTCTTCGCCACCCGCGCCGCCGCCCACGCCCCCTGGATCGCCGCCGCCCCCCTCGGCGCGCACCCGGCCCTCGCCCGCCTGGTCCTGCACCGCTACGACACGGCTCTCCGTACGACCACCCTCGCGCGGGAACTCGCCGCCGTCTGAGCGCTTCTGTCGGTCCCTCCGGTTACCTTCGGTGCATGGAAGGCATCGCAGACAGCGCAGACACCAAGGGCAGCCCGGACATCACCGACATCGCCGATATCGCCGACGCCACCCCCGGCTACGACTCCGCCGCGACCGACCGCTGGGCCGCCGAGCCCGACAAACGCCCCGGACGCACCGCCTTCCAGCGCGACCGCGCCCGCGTGCTGCACTCCGCCGCGCTCCGCAGACTCGCCGGCAAGACCCAGGTCGTCACCCCCGGCACCCGGGGCCACGCCTGGGACGCCAGCCCCCGCACCCGGCTCACCCACTCCCTGGAGTGCGCCCAGGTCGGCCGGGAGCTCGGTGCCGCACTCGGCTGCGACCCGGACCTCGTCGAGGCCGCCTGCCTCTCCCACGACATGGGCCACCCGCCCTTCGGGCACAACGGCGAGCAGGCGCTCAACGACGTCGCCAAGGACTGCGGCGGCTTCGAGGGGAACGCCCAGTCGCTCCGCCTCCTCACCCGCATCGAGCCCAAGCGCTTCGTGAAGGACGCCGAGGGCGACCTCGTCAGCGTCGGGCTCAACCTCACCCGCGCCGCCCTCGACGCCGCCACCAAGTACCCGTGGCCGCGCGGCGGACACCCCGAGGACCCCGGCTCGTCCAAGTTCGGCGTGTACGAGGACGACCTGCCCGTCTTCGAATGGATCAGGCGCGGTGCCCCCGCCGACCGCAAGTGCTTCGAAGCCCAGGTCATGGACTGGTCCGACGACGTGGCCTACTCGGTCCACGACTTCGAGGACGGCCTGCACGCCGGGCACATCGACCCCAACCTCCTCCTCGCCGAGCCCGAGCGCGCCGACATCGCGGCCGTCGCCATCGGCCGCTACGTCCCCGAGGACACCGACCCGCAGGAGCTCGCCGAAGCCCTCGACCGGCTCGTCGACCAGGAGTGGTGGCCGCACGGCTACGACGGCTCGGCCGTCGCCCAGGCCCGCCTCAAGGACGCCACCAGCCAGCTCATCGGCCGCTTCTGCCTCGCCGCCGAGGGCGCCACCCGTCAGGCGTACGGCTCGGGCCGCCTCACCCGCTACGGCGCCGAACTCGTCGTCCCCCGGGAGACCCGTAACGAGTGCGCGGTCCTCAAGGCCGTCGCCGACCGGTACGTGATGCAGCGCGCCGAACAGGAGGCGCTCCGCGCCGACCAGCGCATCGTCGTCGCCGAACTCGCCGAGGCACTCGTCGCCCGCGCCCCCGACGGACTCGAACCCCAGTTCCGCTCCCTGTTCGACCAGGCCCGCGACGACCGGGCCCGCAAGCGCGTCATCGTCGACCAGATCGCCTCCCTCACCGACGCCTCCGCCCGCGCCCTCCACGCCCGCCTCCGCCCCCACCGCTCCTGACCGCTCCCGAGTCGCCCTCTTCCGTCACCACCGTCCGTGCGGGACGCTCGCATGCACGCCCCGAGGCGGAACGGTCCGACGAACGCCCGGGGGCGTAGGTTGGAAGCGGTCGCAAAGAGGAGGAAACGACGTGGTCGACGCAGATCAGACCTTTGTCATCGTCGGCGGGGGCCTGGCAGGGGCCAAAGCGGCGGAGACCCTGCGCGCAGAGGGGTTCAACGGCCGGGTGATCCTCATCGGCGACGAACGCGACCACCCCTACGAGCGCCCACCCCTCTCCAAGGGCTACCTCACCGGCGCCAAGGAACGCGACAGCGTCTTCGTCCACGAAGCCGCCTGGTACGCGGGCCACGACATCGAACTGCACCTCGGGCAGTCCGTCACCGCCGTCGACCGCGAGGCCCGCACCGTGCGCCTCGGCGACGGCACCGTCATCCGCTACGACAAGCTGCTCCTCGCCACCGGCGCCGAGCCCCGCCGCCTCGACGTCCCCGGCACCGAGCTGGCCGGCGTCCACCATCTGCGCCGGCTCGCCCACGCCGACCGGCTCCGCCAGGTCCTCGCCTCCCTCGGCCGGGACAACGGCCACCTGGTGATCGCCGGCGGCGGCTGGATCGGCCTGGAGGTCGCCGCCGCCGCCCGCGGCTACGGCGCCGAGGTCACCATCGTCGAGGCCGACCCCACCCCGCTCCACCGGGTCCTCGGCCCCGAGCTCGGCCAGCTCTTCGCCGACCTCCACACCGACCACGGCGTCCGCTTCCACTTCGGCGCCCGGCTCACCGAGATCGTCGGCCAGGACGGCATGGTCCTCGCCGTCCGCACCGACGACGGCGAGGAGCACCCGGCGCACGCCGTGCTCGCCGCGATCGGCGCCGCCCCCCGCACCGCCCTCGCCGAGAACTCCGGGCTCGCCCTCGTCGACCGGGCCGACGGCGGCGGCATCGCCGTCGACGAGTCCCTGCGCACCTCCGACCCCGACGTCTACGCCGCGGGCGACGTGGCCGCCGCCCACCACCCGCTGCTGCGCACCAGGCTCCGCGTCGAGCACTGGGCCAACGCCCTCAACGGGGGCCCGGCCGCCGCCCGCGCCATGCTCGGGCAGCACGTGTCCTACGACCGCGTCCCCTACTTCTTCTCCGACCAGTACGACCTGGGCATGGAGTACTCCGGCTGGGCGCCCCCCGGCACGTACGACCAGGTCGTGGTCCGCGGCGACACCGGCAAGCGCGAGTTCATCGCCTTCTGGCTCAAGGAGGGCCGGGTGCTCGCCGGGATGAACGTGAATGTGTGGGACGTCACAGAGCCCATCCAGCAGCTCATCCGGGCCCGTACGGCCGTGGACCCGGACGCCCTCGCCGACGCCTCCGTCCCCCTGGAGAGCCTGATCTGATCACCCCCGCCCACACGTAGACTTCATGCGTGGCAGGCAGGATCAACGATGACGACGTGAAGGCGGTCCGGGACGCGGTCCCGATCGACGCCGTCGTGTCCGAGTACCTCCAGCTCCGCAACGCGGGCGGCGGAAACCTCAAGGGTCTCTGCCCCTTCCACGACGAGAAGTCGCCCTCCTTCCAGGTCAGCCCGAGCAAGGGACTCTTCCACTGCTTCGGCTGCCAGGAGGGCGGCGACACCATCGCCTTCGTGATGAAGATCGACCACCTCTCCTTCTCGGAGACGGTCGAGCGCCTCGCCGCCAAGGCGGGCATCACCCTGCGGTACGAGGAAGGCGGCTACAACCCCGGCCACCAGCGCGGGGAGCGCATCCGCCTGGTCGAGGCCCACAAGGTCGCCGCCCAGTTCTACATCGACCAACTCGACTCGCCCGAGGCAGAGATCGGCCGCAAGTTCCTCGCCGAGCGCGGCTTCGACCAGGCCGCCGCCGCGCACTTCGGCGTCGGCTACTCCCCGGCCGGCTGGGACCACCTCACCCGCTTCCTGCGCGGCAAGGGCTTCTCCGACAAGGAACTGATCCTCTCCGGGCTCTCCCAGGACGGCCGCCGCGGCCCCATCGACCGCTTCCGCGGCCGCCTCATGTGGCCGATCAAGGACGTCGGCGGTGAGATCGTCGGCTTCGGCGCGCGCAAACTCCGCGACGACGACAACGGGCCCAAGTACCTCAACACCCCCGAGACCCCGATCTACAAGAAGTCCCAGGTGCTCTACGGCATCGACCTGGCCAAGAAGGACATCGCCAAGGTCAGCCGGGCCGTCGTCGTCGAGGGCTACACCGACGTCATGGCCTGCCACCTCGCCGGGGTCACCACCGCCATCGCCACCTGCGGCACCGCCTTCGGCGGCGACCACATCAAGATCCTCCGCCGGCTCCTCATGGACAACGGCTCGGCCCGGGTCATCTTCACCTTCGACGGTGACGCCGCCGGCCAGAAGGCCGCCCTGCGCGCCTTCGAGGACGACCAGAAGTTCGCCGCCGAGACGTACATCGCCATCGCCCCCGACGGCATGGACCCCTGCGACCTGCGGCTCGCCAAGGGCGACGCGGCCGTCGCGGAACTGGCCGAGCCCCGCACCCCGCTCTTCGAGTTCGCCCTCCGCCAGATCGTGAAGCGCTACGACCTGGAGACCCCGGCCGGCCGCGCCGCCGCCCTCGACGAGGCCGCCCCCGTCGTCGCCCGCATCAAGAACATCGGCGCGCAGCACGAGGTCGCCGTCCAGCTCGCCGGCATGCTCGGCATCCTCGACACCCAGTTCGTCGTCAAGCGGGTCGCCCAGCTCGCCCGCTGGGCCCGCGACCGCGGCGGCAAGGGCCCCGCGCAGCAGCAGACCCCGCAGCGCGGCTACGACACCGGAGCCCCGGCCACGGCGTCCTCCGGGCCCGCGCTCAACCTGCGCAGCCCCGCCCACCGCACCGAGCGCGAACTCCTCAAGCTGGCCCTCCAGCGCCCCGAACTCGTCTCCCCGGCCTTCGACGCCTACGGCGCGGACGAGTTCACCGCCCCGCCGTACGCGGCCGTCCGCCAGTGCGTCCACGACGCCGGCGGCGCCACCGGCGCCCCCTCCGACTACCTCGACACCGTCCGCGAGGCCGCGCCCAACGACACCGTGCGCGCCCTCGTCACCGAACTCGCCGTCGAGACGATCTTCGCCAAGAACGTCGACGAGGCCTACGCCGGCGACCAGCTCGTCACCGTCCGCCTCCGCGCCGTCGACCGCCGCATCCGCGACGTCCAGGGCACCCTGGCCCGCCTCGGCGCCCAGGGCGACCCCGAACAGCTCGCCGCCGTCCAGAACGAACTCTGGGTCCTCACCCAGTACGGCCAGTCCCTGCGGAACAACGGCGCCGCCGCCCTCTGACGTACGGTCAGTCACGCCCCGGTCTCAAAAAGTCACCGCACGCCCCTCGTGGGTGCACTGTGTCGTACCCCACACTGGGTAACGGTGTCGTCCCGCTGCCCTACGCCCCCGGACCGGCAGCGATCACCCCCCTGGAGGTCGCCCGCCGTGCAGACCCAGACCGTGTCGCAGGACCAGGCAGAACCCGCCGAGGCCGCGGAGGAGACAGTGGTCCCGCCCCAGCGCCGGCGCCCCGATCCAGGCGGCAGCGGCCCCTCGTCCGACCTCTTCCGCCAGTACCTCCGCGAGATCGGCCGCATCCCGCTGCTCACCGCCGAGGAGGAGGTCGAACTCGCCCGCCGCGTCGAGGCGGGTCTGTTCGCCGAGGAGAAACTCGCCAACACCCCCGACCTGGACTCCCGGCTGGCGGGTGACCTGGACCGGCTCGTCGTCCTGGGACGGATCGCCAAACGCAAGCTGATCGAGGCCAACCTCCGCCTCGTCGTCTCCGTCGCCAAACGGTACGTGGGCCGCGGCCTGACCATGCTGGACCTCGTCCAGGAGGGCAACCTCGGCCTCATCAGGGCCGTCGAGAAGTTCGACTACGCGCGCGGCTACAAGTTCTCCACGTACGCCACCTGGTGGATCCGCCAGGCGATGTCCCGGGCCCTCGCCGACCAGGCCCGGACCATCCGCGTCCCCGTGCACGTCGTCGAACTCATCAACCGGGTCATCCGCGTCCAGCGCCGCATGCTCCAGGAACGCGGCTACGAACCCACCGCCGAGGAAGTCGCCGCCCAGCTGGACCTGGCCCCCGAGCGGGTCGGCGAGGTGCTCCGCCTCGCCCAGGAACCGGTCTCCCTGCACGCCCCCGTCGGCGAGGAGGACGACGTCGCCCTCGGCGACCTCATCGAGGACGGCGACGCCGCCTCACCCGTCGAGTCCGCCGCCTTCCTGCTGCTCCGCCGCCACCTGGAGGACGTCCTCTCCACCCTCGGCGAACGCGAACGCAAGGTCGTCCAGCTCCGCTACGGTCTCGACGACGGCAGGCCCCGCACCCTGGAGGAGATAGGACGCCTCTTCGGCGTGACCCGCGAACGCATCCGCCAGATCGAGTCCAAGACCCTCAGCAAACTCCGGGACCACGCGTACGCGGACCAACTGCGGGGGTATCTCGACTAGTCGAGCTCCTGGACCGTGAACGTCCACGCGCCTTCGGAACGGAGGTGCAGCAGCTGCGGTCCCCGCGGGACCGGAACGGTCTGCCGGAGCGGCCCGATCTCGTTGAGGAGCAGGTCCATGTGGGGCAGGCGCCCACCGGTGCGCCCCTCGACCCCGTAGCTCTGTATGCCGACGTAGCCGCGACCGTCCTCCGGACTGCCCTGGACGTCCACCCGGAGGTCCGCCCCGTTGCCGAGGTAGAGCAGCAGCTCGGGGCCGTAGCCGTGCAGCGTTCCCTCCAGGCGGCGGGCGGCGGCCAGGGGCATCACCCGCAGGATCCAGCGGTTCTCGGCGTCGAGCCGCATGCGCAGCTGCCTGCCCTGGGGAACCCGGGCGAACGTGCTGCCCCGGAACTCGGGCAGGAGGTCGTTCAGGAGGAAGTCGCTCTCGTCCCTGTTGCGCCGGTCGAGCGTGAAGAGGCCCAGGTACCCCCGGCCCTCCTGCGCGACCTCGACGAGGACGGGGCCGTCCCCGACCCGGTCGTCGAGGGCGATCACGTCATTGCCGAAGCCCTCGGCGACGAAGGGTTCGAAGACGGGGCCGAACTCCCAGCCCTCGACGAGCTCGTACGGCCGGTCGGCCGGCGGGAACGTCCCCCCGGGGGCGGGCGTCGCGACCGGCCCCGCGGCGACGGTCCCCGCGGCCGGCGCTCCCGCGGCGGGCGCCCCGACCGGCTCCCCGGCGGCGGGCCCGCCACCCGTGGGCGGCGCCTGGCCCGGCACCTTCACGACCCCGGTCAGCGGTACGGGCCCGGCGGCTGCCGGCTCCTCCTCCGCCACCTCGACGCCGTACTCCGTGACGAGTCCGGCGAGCCCGGAGGCGTACCCCTGCCCGATCCGCGCGAACTTCCAGCCGCCGGACTCCCGGAAGAACTCGGCGAAGGCGACGGCCGCCGCGTCCGGCGCACCCGTCACCGTGCACGAGGCGACGGCGTTCCCGTCCGGGGCGACCACCGACAGGACGCCGGCCCCCGCAGACCCGGCGACGACGATCCGCTCGACCGCCGCCTCCACCTCGCTCAATTCGAGGACCAGCGCCACCGGTTCGTGCCGGACCGAACCCGACGGATGGACCGGCTGCCCCTCGAAGACCATGTCCGCGTCCCCCCGGACCCGGCCGTCCGTACCGAGCAGCAGCGCCGCCAGCTCCACGCCCTCGGCGTCCACGCGCAGGGTGACCGAGGGCACCCAGGGATTATTGGCTATGTGACCCATGCCGCACATCATGCGGCATGGGTCACATGCCCGGTCAGTCGACCTCCGCGACCGCCTGCGCGAACTGCGCCGCGTACAAACGGGCGTAGGCCCCGCCGGACGACAACAGCTCCTCGTGCGTGCCCTGTTCGACGATCGAGCCGTTCTCCATCACCAGGATCACGTCCGCGTCCCGGATCGTGGAGAGCCGGTGCGCGATCACGAACGACGTACGCCCGTGGGCCAGTCGGGCCATCGCCTTCTGGATGAGGACCTCGGTACGGGTGTCGACCGAGCTGGTGGCCTCGTCGAGGACGAGGATCACCGGGTCGGACAGGAACGCCCGAGCGATGGTGATCAGCTGCTTCTCACCCGCGCTGACCCCCGCCCCGTCGTCGTCGATGACCGTGTCGTAGCCGTCGGGCAGGGTGCGGACGAACCGGTCGGCGTGGGCGGCCCGCGCCGCCTCCTCGATCTCCGCCCTGGTCACCGCGCGCGTGGCGCCGTACGCGATGTTGTCGGCGATGGTGCCGCCGAACAGCCAGGTGTCCTGGAGGACCATGCCGATCCCGGTCCGCAGCTGCTCCCGGGACATCGTGGCGATGTCCACCCCGTCGAGGGTGATCCGGCCGCCCGTCACCTCGTAGAACCGCATGAGCAGGTTCACCAGGGTCGTCTTGCCGGCGCCCGTCGGGCCGACGATCGCGACCGTCTGGCCCGGCTCCACCGTGAGCGACAGGTCCTCGATGAGCGGCTTGTCGGCCTCGTAGCGGAAGGAGACGCCCTCCAGGGCGACCTTCCCCTTGAGGTCGGCCGTCCTCCAGCCGTCGGCCGGGGACGCCCCCAGCTCGTCGGCCGGTGCGTCCGGCTCCTGCTCCTCGGCGTCGAGCAGCTCGAAGATCCGCTCGGCCGAGGCGACGCCCGACTGCACCAGGTTCGCCATCGACGCGACCTGCGTCAGCGGCATCGAGAACTGGCGCGAGTACTGGATGAAGGCCTGCACGTCGCCGATGGAGAGCGTGCCGCTCGCCACCCGCAGACCGCCGACCACGGCCACCAGGACGTAATTGATGTTCGAGACGAAGAACATCACCGGCTGCATCACGCCGCTGTTGAACTGCGCCTTGAACCCGGCCTCGTACAGCGCCTCGTTCTGCTCGCGGAAGTCCTTCGCGGACTCCTCCTGCCGGCCGAAGACCTTCACCAGGTTGTGCCCGCTGTACATCTCCTCCACGTGCGCGTTGAGCGTGCCCGTGGACTTCCACTGCTGCACGAAGTGCGGCTGCGAGCGCTTGCCGATCTTCGCCGCGACGAAGACCGAGACCGGCACCGTCACCAGCGCCACGAGCGCGAGCAGCGGCGAGATCCAGAACATCATCGCGAGCACGCCGACGATGGTGAGCAGCGAGTTGATCAGCTGGCCCATCGACTGCTGGAGGGTCTGCGAGATGTTGTCGATGTCGTTGGTCGCCCGCGACAGCACCTCGCCGCGCTTGGCCTTGTCGAAGTACGACAGGGGGAGCCGCGCCAGCTTGGTCTGGACGTCCTCCCGCATCCGGTAGACCGTCCGGTTGATCACCTTGATCGACATCCGGGTGGAGACCAGCATCAGCAGGCCCGCCGCCACGTACACGCCGAGGACCACGAGCAGCACGTCGCCGACGGCGGAGAAGTCGATCCCCTGCCCCGGAGTGAAGTCGACCCCGGTCAGCATGTCCGCCATGCCGGAGTCACCCCCGGCCCGCACCCGCTCGATCGCCTCCGCCTTCGTGCCGCCCTCGAACTGGTGCCCGATGACGCCCGCGAAGACGAGGTCGGTCGCCTTGCCGAGGATCTTCGGGCCGACCACGGAGGCCGCCACCGACAGCACACCGGCGATCAGCATCACCCAGAGCGCACCGCGCTCGGGCGCCAGCTGCTTCAGCAGCCGCTTGCCCGAGCCCTTGAAGTCCATCGACCGCTGGTCGGGGCCGCCACCGGCCATCATGCGTCCGCCAGGACCGGCCATCAGGCTGCCTCCGCCTCGGTGAGCTGGGAGAGGACGATCTCCCGGTACGTCTCGTTGTCCGCCATCAGCTCCTGGTGCCGTCCGGTGCCGACGACACGGCCCTCGTCGAGGACGACGATCCGGTCGGCCTCCCGGATGGTGGAGACCCGCTGGGCGACGATCACGACCGTCGAGTCGGCCGTCTCCCGGGCGAGTGCCGCCCGGAGCAGGGCGTCCGTCTCGTAGTCGAGCGCGGAGAACGAGTCGTCGAAGAGATAGATCTCCGGGCGCTGCACCAGGGTCCGCGCGATGGCGATCCGCTGCCGCTGGCCGCCGGAGACGTTGGTGCCGCCCTGCGCGATGGGCGCGTTCAGGCCGGCTTCGAGGTTCCGTACGAAGTCGGCGGCCTGGGCGACCTCCAGGGCGTGCCAGAGCTCCTCATCGGTCGCGTCGGGCTTCCCGTACCGGAGGTTCGTCGCCACCGTCCCCGAGAAGAGGTACGGCTTCTGGGGCACGAGTCCCACGGTCTTCGCCATCAGCGTCGGGTCGAGCTCGCGCACGTCGACGCCGTCGACGAGGACCTCGCCGCCGGTCGCGTCGAAGAGCCGGGGCACGAGGCCGAGCAGGGTCGACTTGCCGCTGCCGGTCGAGCCGATGATCGCGGTCGTCTCACCGGGCCGGGCGACCAGCGCCACGTCCTTGAGGACCGACTCCTCCGCACCCGGGTACCGGAAGTCCGCGCTCCTGACCTCCAGATGCCCCCGCCGGTCGAGCTCGGTCACCGGCTTCACCGGCGGCACCACGCTGGACTCGGTCGCGAGGACCTCCTCGATGCGCTCGGCACAGACCTCGGCCCGCGGCACCATCATGAACATGAAGGTGGCCATCATGACCGCCATCACGATCTGCATCAGATAGGCGAGGAACGCGGTCAGCGCGCCGATCTGCATCCCGCCGCTGTCGATGCGGTGCGCGCCGAACCAGACGACCGCCACGCTGGAGATGTTCACGACGGTCATCACGACCGGGAACATCAGCGCCATCAGCCGGCCGGTCGCCATCGACACGTCGGTCAGCTCCGCGTTGGCGCCGCGGAACCGCTCCTCCTCGTACTCGTCCTTCACGAACGCCCGGATCACCCGGTTGCCGGTGATCTGCTCGCGCAGCACCCGGTTCACCGTGTCCAGCCGCTCCTGCATCGTCCGGAAGAGCGGCCGCATCTTCCGGACGATCAGGGAGACCGAGATCGCGAGGACCGGCACCACGGCGAGCAGCACGCCCGAGAGCGGCACGTCCTGGCCGAGGGCCATCACGATGCCGCCGACACACATGATGGGCGCGGAGACCATCAGGGTGAACGCCATCAGGACCAGCATCTGGACCTGCTGCACGTCATTGGTCGTACGGGTGATCAGCGAGGGCGCGCCGAAGTGCCCCAGCTCCCGCGCGGAGAACGACTGCACCCGGTCGAAGACGGCGGCACGCACGTCCCGGCCCAGCGCGGACGCGGTGCGGGCGCCGTAGAACACGGCCCCGATGTTGCAGACGACCTGGACGACGGAGACGCCGACCATCAGGGCACCGAAGCGCAGGATGTATCCGGTGTCCCCGTCGACGACACCGTTGTCGATGATGTCCGCGTTCAGGGTCGGCAGGTAGAGGCTCGCGCAGGTCTGCAGGAACTGCAGCAGCACGAGCAGTGCGATGGGTTTTCGATAGGGCGCGAGGTGGGTTCGGAGAAGTCTTATGAGCACGGCTCCACTATCGCCCGCACGCCCTGGACGTTACGACTCGGTTTTGGGGTGCGGGACGAGGCCTGGGGAAGACTTTACGAACGGACGCCCGAGGTACGGCGCCGGGCCCGTGGCCGGGCCCGGGGCGGGGTCACGAACCGAACGCACCCGGGTGGAGCTGGTCCCGGGTCGCCGCGTACTGCCGCCGGACCGCCTGGCCCGCGGACAGGTCCTCGCCCGGCTCCAGGATCTGTGCGGCCGCGCCCTGCCAGGCCGGGGGAGTCGAAGGGGACAGCGTGCCCCGCGCCACCCCGAGCGCCCAGGCGGCCTGTCGGGCCGCACCGAGCGCCGCGTAATCGGCCGGCTGCGGAACGACGACCTGCGCGCCGAACAGCGCGGGCGCGAGCGCCTGCACCGCCGGAAGGGCCGCCGCGGCGCCGAGCAGGAAGACCCGGCGCACCTCGACGCCCCGCCCGCGCAGCACGTCCATGGCGTCGGTGAGCGCGCAGAGCATGCCCTCGAACGCCGCCCGCGCCAGGTGCTCGGGCTTCATCGACTCGCGCCGCAGCCCGCTGAGCGTGCCCGCGGTGTGCGGCAGGTTCGGGGTCCGCTCGCCCTCCAGATAGGGCAGCAGGACGAGCCCGGAGGCGCCCGGCGTCGACTTCAGGGCCAGCGCGGACAGCTCTTCGAGCGAGTCCACGCCCAGCATCTCGGCGGTGCCGCGCAGCGCCCGTACCGCGTTGGAGGTGTGGACGACGGGCAGGTGCATGCCGGTGGCGTCGGCGAAGGAGGTGATCATGCCGCCGGGGTCGGCGAGGGCCTCGTGGTGGACGGCCATCACGGAGCCGGAGGCGCCGAGCGAGACCACCGCGTCGCCGGGGCCGAGCCCGAGGCCCAGCGCGGCGGCCATCGTCTCGCCCGTACCGGCGGAGATGAGGAGCCCCTCGGGCGTGGTGCCGGCCGCGTCGGCCGGGCCGAGGACCTCGGGCAGCACGGCCTGGTGGCCGAGGGCCAGCTCGACGAGGTCGGGGCGGTACGTGCCGGTGCGGGCCGACCAGTAGCCGGTGCCGGAGGCGGCGCCGCGGTCGGTGGTGCGCCGGGCGGGCCGGCCGAGGAGCTGCCACACCAGCCAGTCGTGCGGCTGGAGGACCATCGCGATCCGCCGGGCGTGCTCGGGTTCGGTGCGGGCCAGCCAGCGCAGCTTGGCGACCGGCTGCCCGGCGCCGGGCACGGAGCCGACGGCCTCGGCCCAGGCCTGACGTCCGCCGAGGGATTCGACGAGGTCGGCGGCGGCGACCTGGGCCCGCTTGTCGTTGCGGACGAGCGCGGGCCGCACCAGGCCGCCCTGCGCGTCGAGCGGTACGAGTCCGTGCTGCTGCGCGGACACGCCGATGGCCTGCACGCCCTCCAGGAGCCCGCCGGTGGCGGCCTCCCCGAGCGAGAGCAGCCAGGTCTGCGGGTCGACGTCCACGGCCTTGGGTTCGCCCGGGTGAGGGGCGTATCCCTGCCGCAGTACGGCACCCGTGTCCGTGTCACAGACGACGATGCGTGTGAACTCCGCTGAGCTGTCGAGTCCTGCGACTATCCCCATGACACATGATTCTGCCGCACGCGGGGCGGTTCAGGTGTTGCTGGTGCCCCACTCGTCTTCCTCGACCTTCCCGTTGGCCGCGCCGCGCCCGCGCAGCGCCTGGAACCGGTCGGTCACGGAGGACGGCAGCCGGTCGCCCACCTTGTCGCCCACGGCGTGCGCGGCCTTGCCCGCGACCTGCCGCCCGGTCTGGGCGGCGGACTCGGCGGCGTTGCGCACGGCCGGGTTCTGCGCGAACTCCCTCGCGGACTTCTTCATCTGCTCGTAGCGCTCGCGTCCGGCCCGCGTGCCGACCACGTAACCGAGGGCGAGTCCTACGACGAACGTCAGCTTGTATCGCATGGCCACCACCTTCCCTGGAGAGCTTCCCTGATGCACCGCGGTGCCCAGGCGGTGCCCGCGGCGATACCGATTGGCGGAGCACCCCCCTGCTTGCGCTAATGTATGTCTCGCAGCGAGCGAGCGCCCTCCCGGTTCAGCCGGACTGGGTACGTTCGGTGCAACGCAGCAATCCCCTGTAGCTCAATTGGCAGAGCAGCCGGCTGTTAACCGGCAGGTTACTGGTTCGAGTCCAGTCGGGGGAGCGCGATCCCCTGTAGCTCAATTGGCAGAGCATTCGGCTGTTAACCGGAGGGTTACTGGTTCGAGTCCAGTCGGGGGAGCAGAACGAAAGAGGACCCTTCGGGGTCCTTTTTCGCGTCTCGGGGAACCATGCGGCGCGCGACGCGGTCTTCATGGTCGAGCAGAGCCGATCTTCCGGAGCAGGAGATCGTATGAGCGGCTATGCTGCGGCAGACGGCGCGCACACATGTACGCGCCTCACGTACGGGGCGGTAGCTCAGCCGGTTAGAGCAGCGGACTCATAATCCGTCGGCCGTGGGTTCGAGTCCCACCCGCCCCACCGAAGAAAAACGTTCTGACCTGCGAAAACGCCCCGGAGGGGTGGTTTCGCGCGGGGTGATCGCCTCGCATCGTGTGGCGAAACGGGCGCCCGTGGCCTGCTGGGCCGGTCCCCGACCTTCTCGACCTGGGGTTTCAGGTGGAACGTGGGTGTGAAACCACGACGATGATCCCACGGCGATCCCACGGCTTCCGGGTGTGACACGCCGCACACCGCGCCGGATTTCTACGTCCTTGTCGGCTGCGCCGGGTGTGAGTCGTGCCGCGCGAGCGGCGCCGCGCGGCCTCGGAACCCTAGCCCGCTGACGAGCGCCCCCGTGAGACTCGAACATGCCAGACACGGAGCCGAGTTGGCCTGAATCAAGCCGAACGGGCCCAGCGCCCGGCGCCCGGCGCCCGGCGCGCAGGGGTTCAGGGGACGGTCCGAAAGGCTCGGGTCACCCGGATCGGGTCACCCGGATGAAGCATGCCTCGGCAGCAGTTCCGTCGTGACGAAGGCGATCACCGCCGCGAGGATCACGACGGGCATCATCGCCGTGCCGCCCAGCAGGAGGGCTACCAGGACCACGCTGCTGACCGGCAGTCGCAGGGTGGCTGCCGTGGCGGCCGCCATCCCGCCCGCCAGGCCCGGGATCAGGCCCAGGCCGGGCAGCGGGGCCAGCAGGACCCCGGCGGCGGCTCCCAGGAAGAGGGCGGGGAAGACCAGGCCGCCGCGCAGGCTGCCCAGGCAGAGGGCGTACGCGGCCCCCTTGAAGAGCAGGACGGCGACCAGCGCTCCCACCCCCCAGGCGTGCGGGTCGGCGGCCAGCTCGCCCAGGGTGGCCTGGCCCGACAGGGCGACGTCGGTCGGGGTGCGGCCGGTGATCAGGGCGTAGAGGGCCGCGCAGGCCGCCGCCGCGGCGGCGCACAGCGTGGTGCGGCCGACCACTCCCTTGGCGACGAGGGCGGCGACCCGCCGGGCGACCGCCAGGACCGGGTGCAGGAAGACGGCGACGGCGACGGCGAGCGGGATCGTCCAGAGCACGTCCCCCGCGTCCAAACGGGGGAAGGGCATGGGCAGCTGGAGGCTGAGGCTGCCCGTCTCCAGGCCGGTCCAGTGTCCGAAGCCGGTGAAGACCAGGGCCCCGACGCCGCTGGACAGCAGGGCGGGAAGCATGACCGCGAACAGCTGTGGCCCGCCGGCCCCGGCCACCTCCATCAGGAGCACCGCGGCGATCAGCGGGTTGCCGAAGATCGCCGCGATGGCGGCCGCGGCTCCGGCCGCGCCCAGCAGCGCCGTGGTCCGCGGGGTCGCCGGACCCCGTGTGAGGTTGCGGAAGAGCAGGGCCAGGCCGCCGCCCAGGGCGATCAGCGGTGCCTCCGGTCCCAGCACGGCGCCCAGCGGCAGGCTCGCGGTGGCGGCGATCAGGACACCCGGCAGAGTGATCGGCGCGGCCCCGCCGGCGTGCAGGCCGGACGCGGGTACCTGCCCGCCGCCACCGGGCAGTCGGGCGGCGACCAGCCCGACGACCACTCCCGCGATCGGGAGCAGGGGGAGCGGCCACCACCACGGCGGCGCGTCCCAGCCCAGTTCGTGCGGCAGATCCGCCCACACGAGGTGTTCGAGCTGGTGCAGCCCGGCGAGGAACCAGAACGCGACGAGCGAGACCGGGACGCCGACGACGGCGGAGAAGGCGAGGATCTTGAGATAGCCGGGAGCGAGGAGCAGGTCACGCAGCCGGTCCGCCTCCAGGGGCTGCTCCCCGCTGTCGGACTCCACCGGTCGGGCGTCGGTCTCCGCCATGGACGGCCCTCCCTCGGCTTCGCTCAGGCCTTCTTCGCGGCGGGCGGCCCGGCGCTCGTGCTCTTCTTCGTACCGGCCGTGCTCTTCTTCGTACCGGCGCTGCTCCGCTTCGTGCCGGCGCCGGTACGACCGGCCCTCGCGGGCGCGCTCTTCCTCCTCGGCGCGGCCTTCGCCGGTTCCGCGGCCGGAGCCTTCCCGGCCGGTGCGGACTTCGTCTCCGGTTCCGCCTCCCGGGCCTTCCGGCTCCGTGCGGTCGGCCACTTGAACTCGATCTCCAGCTCGATCTCCCCGCTGCCGACCTCGACCTCGAACTCGGTGCGGAGGTCCTCGGGAATGTTCAGGGTCAGCGTCCCGAGGCCGAATTCCAGGTCGACTTCCCCGCCTTCCCTCAGTGCCGCCGCGAGCGCCGTGAGCTGGTCGGCCGCTTCGAGGCGCGACATCGAGCGCTTCTGCTCGAACTTGAGGTCCTTCATGGGACGTCTCCGATCCGGGAGGTATGTGATGTATCGCCCATTCTGATCCCGGGTGGCGGATCCGACATCCCATGGCGGACGGGAACTGCCCCTGGGCCGGGGGCTCATCCCGTGAGCTGGTACAGGCTCCGGGCGACGAGCCACAGCCCGAGCAGGAGGCAGGTGAGGACGATCGCCTGGTCCTTGTGGCGGGTCAGCCACGCGCGCAGGCGCGTCAGGTCGCGCTGTGCCTTCTCCGGCGCGAACACCATGTACAGCTCCATGGCCAGCAGGCTGGAGGTGGCGAGGACGCAGAAGCCGAGGAGGGCCAGGAACGACTGGGTGTGGGCGAGGTCGGCCTTCACGACGGTGGCGGCCGCGGCGCTGACCATTCCCCAGGGCTGCAGGAGAACGGCGAGCCCGGCCGCCGACCATCCGGTGGCCTGGTCCATCCGGGAGGCCAGCGACCGCCCGGAACCGGTGGACCGCCCCTCACCCTCGGCCGACGAGGACGCGGGAGAGGGGGTGGGGGCGGGAGAGGAGGCGGAGGGCGAGGCAGAGGGGAGGGGGGCGGCATCACCGCGGCTTCGGCGACGCCTGTGCTCGCTGTAGAAGATCAGGCTCACGCCGATGACCAGCGTGGCCACGAGCGCCGCGAGCGAGGGCGCGGAGCGGGGCGCGGGGGGATTCCCGCCCGTGAAGACCAGGACCATGGCGATCACGGCCACCAGGCAGGCGAGCCAGGCGACGATGAAGGCCAGCCCCTTGTACACCCCGCGGGGCGCGGACACGACCAGCACGAAGGCCATGACCGGCAAGGGGTAGAGCGTGATCGCCACGCCGATGAGGAGCAGGTCGAGGATCATGGGCGCGCACCCCGCGCCGGTATCGTGCTTCGGTGCTCCGGCCGGACCCGGTCAGCTCGCGAGGACCTTGGCCTTGGCCTGCGCGAACTCGGCCTCCGTGATCGCACCGCTGTTCTTGAGCTCGGCGAGCCGGGCCAGTTCGTCCGCCTGGCTGCCGCCGCTCCCGGCGGTGTCGCGCACGTAGGTGCGGAACTGCTCCTCGTTCTGGCGGATCCGGTTCAGCTCGCGCTCGCCCATGGAGCGCCCGCGGGCGATCAGGTAGACGAACACGCCCAGGAACGGCAGCAGGATGACGAAGGCGGTCCACCCCGCCTTGCCCCAGCCGCCCAGGTCGTCGTCGCGGAAGATGTCGCCGATGATGCGGAACAACAGCATGAACCAGAGGATCCACAGGAAGATCATCAGCATGGTCCAGAACATGTTCAGCAGCGGGTAGTCCACCGCCAGGGTCACCATGGAGTCCTTCATCGCCGATCTCCTGCCGGTCGTGACGGGCCGCGGCCGCCGTTCGGAAGGCCGCGGTCCGGCGAGACGAATTGCCTCCAGCGTGCGCCGCGCCAGCGCTCACCGCACTCCGGGGCGGAACCGGATCGGGAGGGTCACCCGCTCGGCGGAGTACGGGTTGCGCCGGTCCGGTGTCCTCCGGGTGTGCCTGCCGCACGGTGCCGGGGCCGCCTGGGACGGTGACCGCCCGCCGGCAGAGGCGTGGCACGGTCACGCCGCTCCGTGCGAGCGAGAGGGGAAACGTGGACGGGAATCCGGGGGGCCGCCGGTCGGCCCTGCTCACCGCGGCGCGTGCGATTCTGTCGCTGACGGCCGTTCTGGCCGCCTACTACCTGTTGCCGTTGGACTCGTCCTTCACCGCGGGCACCGTGGCGGTGCTCGCCGGCGGCGTCCTGCTGGTGGCACTGCTCATCGCCTGGCAGGTGCGCACGGTCATGCGCTCCGCACGCCCGGGACTCCGGGCCATCGCGGCGGTGGCGACGGCGCTGCCGTTCTTCGTGCTGCTCTTCGCCGCGACCTACTACCTGCTGGAGCGCAGCGCACCCGAGAGTTTCACCGAGACACTGTCCCGGACCGACGCCCTCTACTTCACGATGACCGTGTTCAGCACGGTCGGCTTCGGCGACATCAGCCCGCGCACCGAACTCGCCCGGCTGCTGACGACGGGGCAGATGACCGCCAACTTCCTGCTGATCGGCGTGGCGGCCCGATTCCTGCTGGGGGCCGTCCAGGAGGGCCGGCGCCTGCGGAGCCTGGAGACGGGGGACGATGAGCAGGACGGTCCACCCTTCGCGCCGTGACCCGGGCTGCGGCTCCGGTCAGGCCGACGGCAGCTCCTCCGCGGGCAGCCGGCCGGCGCGTACGGCGTCGACCAGGGCCTGGTGGTCGCGCTCGTTCTGGTCGGCGTACAGCTCCGCGAAGGTCGCGAGCGCACGGTCGAAGGAGTCGCCGCCGCCCAGGTACGCGGCGATCGCGATCCGGTCGCCGGACCGGGCGTGCGCGCGTGCCAGGGTGACCCCGCACAGATCGCCGAACGCCTCCATGTCCTGGGGGCTCATCTGCTCCGGCATGGCGATGCCCTTCCAGTCGCGCAGCTGGCGTACGTAGAAGTCGCGCCGCCTGCCGTCGATCCCGTCCACGCGCTCCCAGCCGAGGAAGATGTCGCTGGTGGCCTGCATCAGCCGTTGGCCGGAGACGACGCGCTCGCCCTGGTTGCGGTACGCGCTCGCGCCGACGTGCGGGGCGAGCACGGAGGTGTCCGCCTCCTTGGCCTGGAGGAAGAGCGGGTCCTGGTCGTCCCGGCCGAGGAGCAGGAAGATCCAGCAGCGGGTTCCGACGCTGCCGACGCCGACCACCTTGCGGGCGACGTCCGTCAGACGGTAGTCGGCCAGGAGGGTGCGCCGGTCGGACGGCAGGGTGGCGCCGTACTGCGTGATCAGGCCGCGGAACTGCTCTTCGAGGGCGTTGCGCTCGAAGTCCGGCATCAGGTCGGCCGCCGGAACGAGCAGCGGGGGATCGGCCGCGATCACGGGCCGGCCGTCCACGATCTCGGTGAGCTTGTCGAAGGCCTGCAGGCTGTCGCGGGTGCGGGCCTTGGCCATGGCGCGGGTGAGCTTCTTCCGCCCGCTCTTGTGGAGCACGTCCTTGGTGAGGGCCTCAAGGCGGTCCACGCCGATCTTCGCGTACCAGACGTCGATGGTGCGCATGTCCGCGAGGCGGATCATCGCCTCGCGGTACGCGCGGACCGTGTGCCTGACGAGGCGGGAGCGCTCGGCGTCGTCGAAGCCGTTCGCCCGGGCGGCGATGACGAGACTCGCCGACAGCCGTTTGACGTCCCACTCCCAAGGGCCCGGGAGCGTCTCGTCGAAGTCGTTGATGTCGAACATCAACTGTCGCTCCGGTGAGGCGAGCAGGCGGAAGTTCAGCATGTGGGCGTCCCCGCACAGCTGGGCCGTGAGTCCCGAGCGGGGGGTGCCGGCCAGGTCGGACGCCATGATCGCGGCGGCTCCGCGGTAGAAGCGGAACGGGGACTCCGTCATGCGGCCGTAGCGGATCGGGACGAGCTCGGGGACCCGTGTCGACGACTGCGCCTCCAGGATCGTCAGCGGGTCCGGCCGGTCGCCGGCCGGCCGGTACACGGCGTGGCCCGACCGCGGTGAGCGGCGCCGGGCCTTCTTGCCGAGCGCCGCGCGTTCCTGTGGGGTGGCGTGGCGTGCCGCGCGCATCGCCGTGGTCGCCTTCCGGGGCATCGGGAGCCCTCCTGTCTGGCCCTTGCAGCGGCCGTCGGAACGCCTGTGTGAGGTCCGGGTCGATGGGCCGATCGGACCGTCGGGTCGATCGGCGGTCGATCGGCGGGTCAGTCGGCGGTGTGCGACCAGCTGGTGCACAGCGCCCAGATGATGAACACGTTGATCGCCAGGAGGGTGATCGCCCACCACGGCTGGTAGGGCAGCCAGAGGAAGTTGGCGATCATGCTGAGTCCGGCCAGGCAGATGCCCGCCGCCCTCGCCCAGTTGGCGTGCATGAAGAGGCCCACGCCGGTCAGTGTGACGACGATCCCGAGGACGAGATGGATCCAGCCCCAGCTCGTCAGGTCGAACTCGAAGACGTAACTGCCGACGCGGGCGTACACGTCGTCCTCGGCGATGGCGGCGATCCCCTGGAGGATGGCCAGGACGCCGGAAAGCGACAGCAGTACCGCGGCGAACACGGTGCCTCCGCCGGCGACGCCGCCGCCTTCTGACCGGTGTGCCGTGCCTGGCGCGGCGCCGGCGGTCCCCTGCCCTCCGGTGGGTGTGTGCTGGCTCATGGCAGTCACCTCGCAGTGTGCGATCCCTTGTGGGGCGTCCCTTGGGGCCGTCGGTCTGCTGGTGCCTCCTCGGGATGCCGGGCCAAGGTGCCCACCTTCGAGTATCACGGTCACCGGGGCGGCGTGCTCGGCGGCGGCGGGCACGGGCACGGGCACGGCAGCCCCCGCCTGTACCCGTCCCGTCCCGTCCCGCCCGTGCCCGCCCCGCCCTCCCCGTCGACGGGCGGGCGGGGCGGCGGAAGGGTCAGTACGTCAGGATGGCCGGGTCCGTGACGCTCGCCGTGCCCGTTTCCACGTGGCCCGCGAGGCGGCGGACGTAGTCCGTGCTCGCGGAGGACGTGACGGTGACGTCGTACCAGTGGTGGGCGGTGGCGACGTCGACGCTGTGGGTGACCGTGGCGCCCTTCGGGACCGAGAGCGTCGTCGGGGTGCCGCCATAGGCGTTGGTCAGGGTCACCGTCGCGGTCGTGCCCGCGTTGGTGAAGGTGAGGTCCAGCCGGCCCGTGGTGGCGTTGTGGCGGGCCGTGACCTCGGGGACGGCCGTCTTGCCGGGGGAGCGGAAGCGGCGGACGAAGCCGTTGGGGCCGTGGACCGTGAGGTCGGTGACGCCCTTGGAGTACTGGGTGTTCCAGGTGTCCGCGATCGACTTGCCGGACTCCGTCGTGTACGTCCACGGGGCGTCCGTGCGGTTCGCCGAGGTCACGTAGAACTGCGCGCCCGCCGAGGGTCCGCCGCCGAAGGTGAGGCGGAACTTGCCCGCCGCGGTGTCGGCGGCGCCGTCCACGAACGGGGCGTACTTCAGCGGGCGGGTGGGCTTGGCGCCGCGCTCCTGGCGGGGCATCGTGCCGGTGGCCGGGGCGGTGGCGAGGAAGTCGGGGTGACGGTTCCTGTCCGGCGGGAAGTAGCCGCCGGTCGGCGGCAGCGCGGCCGCCGAGGTGTCCGTCCGCGTGAAGTCGAAGGCGGAGGTCAGGTCGCCGCAGACGGCCCGCCGCCAGGGCGAGATCTGGGGTTCCTGCACGCCGAAGCGCTGCTCCATGAAGCGGATGACCGAGGTGTGGTCGAAGGTCTCGGAGCAGGTGTAGCCGCCGGTGGACCAGGGCGAGACGACGATCATGGGGACGCGCGGGCCGAGGCCGTACGGGCCGGCCACGTAGCCGGCCTTCCCCGGGAAGTGGTCGAGTCCGGTCGCGACGGTGGACAGACCCTGTGCGGCGGAGCCGGGGACGTACGGCGGGACGACGTGGTCGAAGAAGCCGTCGTTCTCGTCGTAGGTGATGAACAGGGCCGTACGGGCCCACACGTCCGGGTTCGAGGTCAGCGCGTCCAGGACCTGCGAGATGTACCAGGCGCCGTAGTTCGCCGGCCAGTTGGAGTGCTCGGAGAAGGCCTCCGGGGCGGCTATCCAGGAGATCTGCGGCAGCCGGCCGCCCTGGACGTCGGCGCGGAGCCGGTCGAAGAAGCCCTCGCCGGCCTTGGCGTCCGTGCCCGTGCGGGCCTTGTCGTGCAGCGGGTTGCCCGGCTGGGCGTTGCGGTACGTGTTGAAGTAGAGGAGGGAGTTGTCGCCGTAGTTGCCGCGGTAGGCGTCGTTGATCCAGCCCCAGGAACCGGCGGCGTTCAGCCCGTCGCCGACGTCCTGGTAGACCTTCCAGGAGACCCCGGCCGCTTCCAGCCGCTCGGGGTACGTCTTCCAGCCGTAGCCCGCCTCGGCGTTGTTGAGCACCGGGCCGCCGCCTGTGCCGTCGTTGCCGGTGTGGCCGGTCCACAGGTAGTAGCGGTTCGGGTCGGTCGAGCCGATGAACGAACAGTGGTAGGCGTCGCACACCGTGAACGCGTCGGCGAGCGCGTAGTGGAAGGGGATGTCCTCACGGGTGAGGTACGCCATCGTGGCCGGGGTCTTGGCCGGGATCCAGTTGTCGTACTTGCCCTTGTTGAAGGCGCTCTGGCCGCCCGCCCAGTCGTGGTTGAGGCCCTGGAGGAACTCCATGCCGAGCTTCGCGCTCTCCGGCCGGAAGGGCAGCGTGACCTTGCCGCCGCTGGTCTGGTTCCAGACCGACTTTCCGCTGGGCAGGGTGACGGGGCGGGGGTCGCCGAAGCCTCGTACGCCCTTCATCGACCCGAAATAGTGGTCGAAGGAACGATTCTCCTGCATCAGGACGACGATGTGCTCGATGTCCTGGATGGTGCCGCTTGAGCCTTGCGCCGGAATGGCGGCGGCGCGGGCGATGCTCTCCGAGAGCATGGTGAACGCGGCGGTGCCGCCGGCGAGTTGAAGGAACCGGCGACGGTCGAGGTCGGCCATGGGGGAGTTCTCCTCCGGGTCGGTACGGGCACGGGTGGGGGTGCGCGTGCGGCGGCCGGGTGGACGGCCGACGGGCGCCCCAAGGAGAGCGCCCGTGAACCACCGCCCGGCGGCCGTTCCATGACTGCCCGTCGTACGGCAGGCGAATCCCCCGCGCCCGAACGGAAAAACCCACAAGCGAACGCCCCCGGTGGGTCGATGACCACCGGGGGCGTACGCGAACCGACAGAAAACTACTCGACGACGAGGTCGACCTTGATGTTGCCGCGGGTCGCCTTGGAGTACGGGCAGAACGCGTGGGTCTTCTCCAGGAGGGACTTGCCCGCCTCGCCCTGCAGGTGGTCCGGGAACTCGGCGCGCATGATCACCGCGAGGCCGAAGCCGCCGTCCGCGGGGTCCTTGCCGATGGAGACCTCGGCGGTGATCGAGGCGTCGGAGATGTCGATCTTCTCCTGGCGGGCGACCAGGTTCATCGCGCTGGCGAAGCAGGCCGCGTACCCGGCGGCGAAGAGCTGCTCGGGGTTGGTGCCCTGACCGTTGCCGCCGAGGGCCTGGGGGTGGGCGAGGGGGAGGTCGATGTGGCCGTCGGAGCTGACGGCGCGGCCCTCGCGGCCGTTGGCGGTGGCGACGGCGGTGTAGATCGCGTCCATGGTTTCCGTTCCTGTCCTCGGGAGGCGGTGTGCTGCGGTGGCTCTCTATTGATAGCGCACTATTCAGTTGTGCACAACTCAATCGCGTGTGAGCTGTCCTCGCGTATCCTGGAGCCATGGAGACGCTCGACACCGTCCCGGACGAGGACTTCCTCCGGCTCGACCACCAGATCTGCTTCTCGCTGCACGCGGCGACCCGCGCCTTCAACGGCGTCTACCGCGAGGCGCTCAAGGAGCTGGGGCTCACCTACCCCCAGTACCTCGTGATGCTGGTGCTCTGGGAGCACGGCGAGCTGCCCGTGAAGGGCATCGGCGAGCGCCTCCGGCTCGACTCCGGGACCCTGTCCCCGCTGCTCAAGCGGCTGGAAGCGGCCGGATACGTCGAACGGCGCCGCAGCCCCGAGGACGAGAGGTCCGTCACGGTACGGCCCACAGCCGAGGGGACCGCGCTGAAGGAGAAGGCGCGCGGGGTACCGCGCCGGATCGCCGCCGCGACGGGCCTCGACCTCGCCGACATCCGCGACCTGCGGGAACGCCTCGACGCGCTGGCCGTCCGGCTCGACGGCGTCGACCCGGACGACCTGAACGTCTGCCGCTGACCGGGGCCCGGCTGCCGGAACGCCCCGGGGCGGGGCCCCACGCATACTGCTCGCCGCGCGGTAGGCACGGCGAGCAGCTGCTGTTCCCGGGGGTCAGGTGCGGGGGACCTTGCGGAGCAGGGTCAGGACCACGGCCGCCGTCACCAGGGCGAAGACCGCGCTCAGTGCCGAGGCCGAGTGCAGGGCCGTCGTGAACGCCTCCCGGGCCTGCTCCCGCAGCCCCTCGTCCTGGAGGGCGAGCGCCGCGCCCACGCTCTCGTGGGCCGCGGCCGGGGCGTCGGCCGGGATGCCGCCCCGGTAGACGGCGACCGCCACACTGCCGGTGACCGCGATGCCCAGGGCGAGCCCCAGGTCGTAGGCCGTCTGACCGGTCGCGGCCGCCGCGCCCGCCTTCTCGGCCGGGGCGGAGCCGACCGCGAGGGCCGTTCCGAGGACGCTGATCGGAGCCGCGCCGAACATGACGACCGCGAGGGCGAGGGCGGCCACGGTCACCCCTTCGCCCAGGGCGATCACCGCGTACCCGGCGAGGGAGACGAGGAGCCCGCCGGCCAGCACGTACGCCGGGCGGACCCTCCGTGCCGCGAAGGGTGTCACCTGTGAACCGGCGATCAGACCGGCGGCTCCGGGCAGCAGCCACAGTCCCGCTTCGAGCGGCGGCAGTCCGGCGACCGCCTGGAGGTACTGCGGGACCAGGTACTCGACGCCGTTGAGCGCGGTCATCCCCAGGAGCAGGGTGAGCAGGGCGCCGGTGAACGCCCGGTTCTTGAAGAGCCGCAGGTCCAGGAGCGGGGACTCCAGCCGGTTCTGGCGTCGGACGAAGAGGGTGGTGAAGGTCGGGCCCACGGCGAAGGCGATCGCCGCCTCGGCCGTCGGACCGTGCGCGGCCAGCGACTTCACGCCGTACACCAGCGGCAGGACCGCGAGGAGGAAGAGCAGCACGCTCGCCGGGTCGAGCCGGCCGGGGTTCGGGTCGCGGTACTCGGGGAGCAGCAGCGGCGCCGTGACCAGGGCGATCAGCATGACCGGCAGGCCCATCAGGAAGACCGAGCCCCACCACCAGGAGGCGAGCAGGACGCCGCCGATCACCGGTCCGATCGCGAGCCCCACCGACAGCGCGGTCACCCACATCGCGATGGCGGTGGCCCGCTGCCGGGCGTCCGTGAACATATGGCTGATCAGGGCGAGCGTGGAGGGCAGGACCGCCGCCCCCGCGATGCCGAGGAGGGCGCGGGCCGCGATCAGCGTCCCGGCGTTCGGGGCGTACGCGGCGAGGGCGGAGGCGAGCAGGAAGCCGGCCGAACCGGCCATCAGGAGCTTGCGGCGGCCGAGCCGGTCACCGAGCGTGCCCATGATCACGAGGGTGGCGGCGGTGAGGAAGCCGTAGATGTCGGTGATCCAGAGCAACTGGGCGCCGCTGGGCCGCAGATCGGCCGAGAGGTAGGGGGTGGCGAGCCACAGCACACCGAGGTCGGCGGTCATCAGGGTGACGGGGAGGAGGAGGACGGCGAGGCCGAGCCACTGGCGGGCTCCGGCCCGGGGCGGTGTCGCGGTGTTCTCCGCGAGGGTGGCGGTCATCGTGCCGGCTCCTCGTTCACGGTGTTCTCGACGGTCTTCTCGGTGGCGGTGGCGGTGGCGGTGGCGGTGGTGGTGGTGACGGCGGCGGCGGTGGTCGTCGTGGCCGTGGCCGTGGTGAGCAGTTCCTCGGTCAGGGTCCGGTCGGCCTCCGTGAGCAGGTCGGCGACCCGGCCGGGGCGCAACTCCTTCGGGACACCGGAGAGTTCGGTGCCGTGCAGGACGCGGAGGGAGGCGTCCGGGAGCCCGCAGAAGGCGGAGATGCCGGTGACGAGCATCAGACCGAGGGCGTCCGTCATGCCGAGCCGCTCGATCTCCTCGGGCGTCCCGCCCATCAGAGCCAGCCAGAGCAGCCGCTTCCCCGCGAGCCGGGGGCGGCTCCGGCCGTACGCGAAGCCGTAGTTCCAGACCCGGTCGATCCAGCCCTTGAGGACGGCCGGCGGGGTGAACCACCAGACCGGGAAGACGACCACGATGTCGTCGGCGGCCAGGACGCGGTCCATATGGGCGCGGACCTCGGGTGAGTAGACCTTCTCGCGGTTCTCCCAGTCCGGCTCGTCCTCCGGGCGGAGCGCCGGGTCGAACCCCTCGGCGTACAGGTCGAGTACGTCCACCGTGCCGCCCTCGTCCTTGAGGCGGGCGTGCAGCCGGTCGGCGACCTGGGCGGTGAGGGAGTCGGTACGGGGGTGGGCGTGGACGAGAAGCGTGTGGCGGGTCATGGGCTCGGGTCCTTCGCGTGGGTTCGGGAGGCGTGGGGGAGGGGGCGGGGGCGGGCCCGGGGTGGTCGCGGGCCCGCCCCTGGGTGGCCGGCATCCGGGCGGTCAGAGGCCGAGGCCGGAGCCGCCGCTCGCGTCGATGTTCTGGCCGGTGATCCAGCGGGCGTCGTCGGAGGCGAGGAAGCCGACGACATCGGCCACGTCACCCGGCTGCCCCACCCGGTTGAAGACCGAGAACCCGGCGGCGTGCGCCTTGGCGGCCGGGTCGGCCATCCACGGGTGGATGTCGGTCTCGATCGTCCCCGGCGAGACCGCGTTGACGGTGATGCCCCGGGAGCCGAGGGTCTGGGCGAGGGTGAGGGTCAGCACCTCGACGGCGCCCTTGGAGGCGGCGTACGAGGTCATGCCCGGGAAGGCGACCTTGGTGACCCCGGAGGAGATGTTGACGATCCTGCCGCCGTCGCGGAGCCGGTCGAGGCCCTTCTGGATGATGAAGAACGGCGCCTTGGCGTTGACCGCGAACACCCGGTCGTAGTCCGCCTCCTCGACCTCGTGGATCAGGCCGGGGCCGGCGATCCCGGCGTTGTTCACCAGGATGTCGAGACCGTGGTCGCCCTCCGTCCGCTCGTCGAAGGCGGCCCACAGGGCGTCGGCGTCGCCGGGGACGCCCAGCTCGGTGCGGAGGGCGAAGGCGGAGCCGCCGGCGGCCTCGATCGCGGTGACCGTCTCCTTCGCGGCCGTCTCGTTGCCGGCGTAGTGGACGCCGACCCGGGCGCCGTCGGCGGCGAGGCGGAGGGCGATCGCCCGGCCGATGCCGCGGCTGGCGCCGGTGACGAGGGCGGTCTTGCCGGCGAGGGGCTTGTTGCTGCTCATGTCCTGCTCCTTGGTGGTCTTCCGTGTCGTCTCCTGCTGACGGGGATGACTCTGCCGGGAGGCTGTTCGGGTACGGCTCGGGTTCTGTTCGGGCCTGGTTCGGGCTCGGACCAGGGCTTGTTCGGGGCGGGTTACGGTGGCCGCATGCGATTCGCGGTGCTGGGGGAGACGGCCGTACGGACCGAGGACGGCACGCCCGTCCGGGTCCCCGAGCTCAAGGTGCGGGCCCTGCTCGCCGCGCTCCTTGTCGACGCGGGCCGGCCGGTCGCGGCGTTCCGGCTCGTCGACGACCTCTGGGGCGACGAACCGCCCGGCAATCCGCTGAGGGCGCTCCAGGCCAAGGTCTCCCAGCTGCGCCGCGCCCTGGACGAGGCCGAGCCCGGCGGGCGCGACCTCGTCGTCACACAGGCGCCCGGCTACCTCCTCGCCGTACCCGAAGGGGCCCTGGACACCCATGAGTTCACCCGGCTCGCCGCCCGGGCCCGGGAGACGGCCGATCCGCGCGCCCGAGCCGTACTGCTCGGGGAGGCGCTCGACCTGTGGCGGGGGCCGGCCTTCGCCGGCTTCGCGGGGGAGTCCTTCGCGCGGGCCGCGGCGGACCGACTGGAGGAGGAGCGGCTCGTCGTCCGCGAGGCACTGGCCGAGGCCCGACTCGAAGCGGGCGAACAGGACGTGCTGGCGGGGGAGTTGGCGGAGCTCGTAGCCCTTCATCCGCTGCGCGAACGCTTGCGGGCGGTGCAGCTGCGGGCCCTCTACCGGGCGGGTCGGCAGAGCGAGGCGCTCGCCGGGTACGAGGAGCTGCGCGCCCTCCTCGCCGACGAACTGGGGCTCGACCCGAGCCCCGAACTGACCGCGCTCCACGCGGCGATGCTCCGGCAGGACGCGTCGCTCTCGGCGCCCGCGCCCGCGCCGGCGACCGCTCCTCCCTCCGTCCCGGTGGTGACCGACAGCCCCGTCCGGGGCAATCTGTTCGCGCCGCTCGCCGGGATCGTCGGACGGGACGCGGCCGTCGCCGAGGTACGGGGACTGCTCACCGAACGGCGGCTCGTCACGCTCACCGGGCCCGGCGGGGTCGGGAAGACCCGGCTCGCCGTCGAGGCGGCCGGGCAGCTGCGCGAGGAGTTCACCGACGGGGTGTGGCTCGTCGAGTTCGCCGGTGCGCGCGGGGAACTCGCCGAGGTCGTCGCCGCCGCGCTCGAACTCCGCGACGACGGGGTGTGGGGGCTGCGACCCGAGGGCGAACGGGCGCTCACCACGGCGGAGCGGCTCGCGGAGGTCCTGCGCGGCAAACGCACGCTGCTCGTCCTCGACAACTGCGAACACGTCGTCGACGAGGCCGCCTCGCTCACCGAGCTGCTGCTGCGCACCGCGCCCGGCCTCGTCGTCCTGACGACCAGCCAGGAACCCCTCGCCCTGGCGGGCGAGATGCTCTGGGCGGTGGAGCCGCTGGACGGGGACGGCGCGGTCGAACTGTTCACGGCGCGGGCGGCCGCCTCCGCCCCCGGGTTCGGTACGGGCGCCGCCCTCGACCCCGCCACCCAGGAGACGGTACGGGCCATCTGCCGCCGCCTCGACGGCATCCCGCTCGCCCTGGAACTGGCCGCGACCCGCGTCCGGGCCCTCGGCGTGCACGGGCTCCTGGCGCGCCTCGACGACCGCTTCCGGCTCCTCGACGCGGGGCTGCGCGGGGCGCCGGCCCGGCAGCAGACCCTGCGGGCGGTCATCGACTGGAGCTGGGAACTGCTGGGCGAGCAGGAACGAACGGTGCTGCGACGCCTCGCCGTTCACGCGGAGGGCTGCTCGCTGACGGCGGCGGAGGAGGTGTGCTCGGGCGGGGTGGCGCCCGGAGGAGCGGCAGAGGGGGCCGCCGGGGGAGTGCCTTCCGTGGCGGTCGCCGCCGGGGACGTGCCTTCCGTGGCGGTCGCCGCCGGGGACGTGCCTTCCGTGGCGGTCGCCGCCAAGGACGTGCCTTCCGTGGCGGTCGCCGCCGGGGACGTGCCTTCCGTGGCGGTCGCCGCCGGGGACGTGCCTTCCGTGGCGGTCGCCGCCAAGGACGTGCCCTCCGGGGCCGTCGCCGCCAAGGACGTCCTCGGCCTGCTCGCGCGCCTCGTCGACCGTTCGCTCGTCGTGGCCGTCGACGGGCCGGACGGGCCCCGGTACCGGCTCCTGGAGTCCGTCGCCGCGTACTGCCTGGAACGGCTGCGGGACGCGGGCGAGACGGAGGCCGTACGGGAACGGCATCTGACCCACTACCTGCGGCTCGCCGAGGACGCCGGGCCCGCGCTGCGCGGGCCGGACCAGCGCCGCCGTCTCGCCCACCTCGACGCCGAGACGCCGAACCTGCGGGCGGCCCTGGACCGGGCGGTCGCCGAACCCGCAACCGGCCGGAACGCCGAGACGGCACTCAGGCTCGTCGACGCGCTCGCCTGGTACTGGGTCATGCGGGGGCGTCTCGGTGAGGCGCTCCGCTCGGCGACGGCGGCGCTGGGCCCGGCGGGGGAGAACGCGGCGCGGACCGAACCGGCCGCGCTCCGCGCCCGCGTGGAGGTCTGGCGCACCGGCCTCGCCGTCATGGGCGGCGACGGTACGGACCGGCAGCGGCGGATCGCGCGGGCGCTCGCCGCGTACGACGAGGCCGAGCCGTCGCACCCCTCGGACCGGTCCTGGGCGCGCTGGTTCCTTTCCCACGCGCTCTGCGGGACCGGCAGCCGGAGCGAGGGCGGTGACCTGACGGGGGAGGCGCTCGACGGCGCCCGGGCGCACGGGGACCGCTGGGTCGAGGCGGCGGCGCTCGCGGACCGCTCGGTGCAGCGGCTGCTGGGCGGCGACGTGACGGGCGCGGAGGCGGACGCGGGGCGGTCGGACGCGCTGTTCGCAGAGGTCGGCGACGCGTGCTCACGGCTGTGGTCGGTGTATCCGCTGGCGACGGTCGCCGAGATCCACGGGGAGTACGAGCGGGCCGACCGGCTCAAGCGGGCCGGGCTCGCGACGGCGGAGGGCCTCGGCCTGACGACCGAGGTGCCGGACCTGCTGGCCGGGATCGGGCGTACGGCCCTGCTGAGGGGCGACCTCGCCGAGGCGCGGGCGTACCACGGGGCGGCGCGGGAGCGGGCGGTCGAGGTCGGGTTCCGCGCGGGTGAGATCAACGCGGTCCTCGGGCTCGGCCTGGGGGCCCGGCGCGAGGGCCTGGTCGAGGAGGCCGAGGGGCACATGCGGGAGGTCCTCGACTGGCACCGGGCGGTCGGTCTCGACTCCGCCAACGCGCTGATCCTGGCCGAGCTGGGCTTCTCGGCGCTGGCGCGCGGCGATGCGGCGGGGGCGCTGAAACTCCAGGAGGAGGGCTACGGCACCGCCCTGACCTCCGGCGACCCCCGCGCGGTGGCGCTCGCCCTGGAGGGCCTGGCCTCGGCGCACGCGGGCGCGGGCCGGGTCCGGGGGGCCGCACTCCTCCTGGGTACGGCGTCGGCCCTGCGCGCCTCGACGGGCGCACCCCTGCCCCCGGCGGAACGGCTGGACGTCGACCGGGTGGAGGAGACGGCCCGCACGACCCTTGGCCCGGCCGCCTTCACGGCGGCCTTCACCCGGGGGGCGACCCTGCCCCACGAGTCGGCGGTGACGGAAGCGGGCCGGTAGGCACTGGGGAACGGACCGGGCGGCGGACACGGACGGGTCCGCCGCCCGACTCATGCCCACCGCCCGGCCCCGACCTCGCCGTTTGCCAAAACGTAAGGATCGATATCCGGGAACGCTCCTATACTCGCCCCATGTCCGAGTTCACCATCCGGCGTGCCACCGCCGACGATTCCAAGCGGCTCACCCGGCTCGTCCGCACCTCCCGCGCCTATCGGGGGGACTACGCCGGCATGGTCGCGGGGTACCAGGTCGGCGGCGCGTACATCGAGCACCATCCCGTGTTCGTCGCCGTCGACGCGAGCGACCGTGTGCTCGGGTTCTACGCGCTGCTCGTCGAAGACGCCGAACTCGACCTCGCCTTCGTCGCCGACAGCGCACAGGGGTTGGGCATCGGGCGGCTGCTCATGGAGCACATGGCCGGGCAGGCCAGGGCCGCCGGGCTCACGGCCGTGCGGGTCGTCGCGCATCCGCCCGCCGAGGAGTTCTATCTGCGGACCGGCGCCGTCCGGACCGGTACCGTCCCGCCCTCCGGACACATCCACTGGGACCGCCCCGAGCTCCGGTACGACCTCGCGTGACCGCCACCCAGCCGTCGCCGCAGTCGCGACCCCGGCCCGAGCCCGACGCACAGCCCCCGGCCCCCGAGCGCCGCCGGCTCTTCGCCGACCTCACCCCGCTGCGGACCTCCGCCCACTACCGCCGTCTCTGGTTCGGCAGCACCGTCTCCTGGGTCGGGCAGGGCATGACGTCCCTCGCCGTCTCCCTTCAGGTCTACGACATCACCCGCTCGCCCTTCTCCGTCGGGCTCGTCGGACTGTTCTCGCTCGTACCGCTCGTCGCCTTCGGGCTGTACGGCGGGGCCATCGCCGACACCGTCGACCGCCGCAAGCTCGGGCTCTACAGCGCCTGTGGTTCCGCCGTGCTGTCGATCGCGCTCGCCACCGCCGCGTTCGCCGGTTTCCACCGGGTCTGGTTCCTGTACGGGATCGTCGCCCTGCAAGCCGTGTGCGCCGCGCTCAACTCGCCCGCGCGGTCCTCGATGATCCCCCGGCTGCTGCCGCCCGAGCAGCTGCGCGCCGCCAACGCGCTGAACTCGATGGTCACCACCTTCGGCATGCTCGTCGGGCCGAGCCTCGGCGGCCTGATCGTCGGGTTCGCCGGTTACCAGACCGCGTACCTCGTCGATGCCGTCGCCTTCTCCGCGAGCCTCTACGCCATGTGGCGGCTGCCCTCCATGCTCCCGGAGCGGGCCGGCGGCAAGAGGGCCTCCGTCCTCGACGGGCTGCGGTTCCTCGCCACCCGGCCCAACCTGCGCATGACGTTCTTCTCGGACTTCTGCGCGATGATCCTCGCCCACCCCCGTGCCCTGTTCCCCGCCATCGCCGTGCTCTGGTTCGGCGGCGACGCGAAGACCGCCGGACTCCTCGTCGCCGCGCCCGCGTTCGGGGCGCTGCTCGGCGGGGTGCTCTCCGGCTGGCAGGGCCGCATCCGGCATCACGGGCAGGCGATCCTGATCGCCGTCGCGTGCTGGGGGACCGCCATCGCCGTCTTCGGGCTCACCCGGAACCTCTGGCTGGGGCTGCTCCTGCTCGCTCTCGCCGGGTACTCCGACACCGTCTCGATGATCTTCCGCAACACGATGATGCAGGTCGCGGCGCCGGATGAGATGCGCGGCAGGCTCCAGGGCGTGTTCATCGTGGTGGTCGCGGGCGGGCCCCGGCTCGGGGACTTCCTCGCCGGGTCGGTGGCCGATCTGACCTCGCCCGCGGTCGCCGTCACCGGCGGCGGAATCGCCTGTGTCCTCGCGATCGGTGTCCTCGCCCTGTACGGGCGCGGTTTCCGCCGGTACGACGCGCTCGACCCGACTCCGTGAGCAATTCTCCCCGAACGGCACGTCCTGTTCTGGCGGTTGGCCGCCACGGCACATAACCGCCAGGACCGAACGGAGTCAACTCCCGTCCACCTGGCCAAGACTCCTCGCGGCACCCGGAAACACCCCCGACCCCGGGTCCGCGAGGAGTTCGAACGATGACGTCGAGGACCACACCCTTCGACAGAGGGAGGGCCGCGCTGATCGCCGCGGGCATCTCTCTCGTGATGCTCTCGGCCGGGCAGACCGCCGCCGCCGGGAACACCGCCGCCGCCGTACCGGACACCTTCAAGGGGGCGGCGGCGAGCACCACCGTCACCCTCGTCACCGGAGACCGCGTCACCCTCACCGACCTCGGCGGTGGCCGGCAGACCGTCACCGTCGACCGGGCCAAGGGCGCCACCGGCGCGATACGCAGCCAGATCTCGGACGGCCGGGTCACGGTCGTCCCCGACGAGGCCCGCCCCTACCTGGCCTCCGGCGCGCTCGACCCGCGCCTCTTCGACGTCACCGGCCTCGTCGAGCAGGGCATCACCGGCGACCTGCCGCTGATCGTCACGTACGGCGGCAAGGGCGCCCGTACCGCCGCGGCGACCCCGCGCGGTGCCGAGACCGTCCGCCCGCTGCCCAGCGTCGGTGGCGCCGCCGTCACCGCCACCGACCCCGCCGCCTTCTGGCAGGGCTTCACCGCCGCTCCGAACGCGCGGTCCGCCGCCCCCGCCAAGGTGTGGCTCGACGGCCGCGTCAAGGCCGCCATGGCCGAGTCCAACGAGCAGATCGGCACCCCGAAGGCCTGGGAGGCCGGGCTCACCGGCAAGGGCGTCAAGGTCGCCGTGCTCGACACCGGCGCCGACCTCGCCCACCCCGACCTCGCGGGCCGGGTCACCGAGTCCAAGTCGTTCATCGCCGGCCAGGAGGTCGCCGACCGCAACGGCCACGGCACCCACGTCGCCTCCACCGTCGGCGGCAGCGGCGCCGGCTCCGAAGGCAAGGAGAAGGGCGTCGCCCCCGGCGCCACCCTCGCCGTCGGCAAGGTCCTCAGCGACGAGGGCTCCGGCTCCGAGTCGGAGATCATCGCCGGCATGGAGTGGGCCGCCAAGGACATCGATGCCAAGATCGTCTCGATGAGCCTCGGCTCCCGTGAACCGAGCGACGGCACCGACCCGATGGCCCAGGCCGTCAACACCCTCACCGCCGAGACCGGCGCCCTCTTCGTCATCGCCGCCGGCAACTCCGGCTACCCCGGCTCCATCGGCTCGCCCGGCGCCGCCGACTCCGCCCTCACCATCGGCGCCGTCGACTCCGCCGACGAGGCCGCCTACTTCACGAGCCAGGGCCCCCGCTACGGCGACCAGGCCCTCAAGCCCGACCTGTCGGCGCCCGGTGTGAACATCCTCGCCGCCCGCTCCCAGCTCGTCTCCGGCAGCGGCCTCTACACCTCCATGAGCGGTACGTCGATGGCGACCCCGCACGTCGCCGGTGTCGCCGCCCTGCTCGCCGAGCGGCACCCCGACTGGACCGGCGCCCAGCTCAAGAGCGCGCTGATGTCGTCCTCGAAGACGCTCGACGCCTCCTCGTACGCCCTCGGCTCCGGCCGGGTCGACGTGGCCGCCGCGATCGCCGCGAACGTCACCGCGACCGGCTCCGCCGACCTCGGCTACGTCGCCTGGCCGTACGACTCGAACGAGCCGGTCACGAAGACCGTCACCTACTCCAACTCCTCCGACGCGCCCGTCGAGCTGAACCTGGCCGTCGAGGGCATGCCGGCCGGTGTCGCCGCCCTCGCCGACACCACCCTCACCGTCCCCGCCCACGGG
Source organism: Streptomyces sp. NBC_00250 (assembly GCF_036192275.1). Classification (NCBI taxonomy): domain Bacteria; kingdom Bacillati; phylum Actinomycetota; class Actinomycetes; order Kitasatosporales; family Streptomycetaceae; genus Streptomyces; species Streptomyces sp. NBC_00250. The sequence continues at coordinate 6,253,465 of NZ_CP108088.1, forward strand.
ACCGCGAGCACCACCGTCACCGGTGACGGCACCAAGGCCCCCGTCGGCCAGTCCTCCGGCCGGGTCACCGCCACCGCCGCCGGCACCGTCGTCGCGCACACCGCGCTCGGCCTGGTGAAGGAGGAGGAGCGCTACACCCTCACCGTCCACGTCAAGGACCGCGACGGCGCCCCCACCCCCGCCTACCTCGGCGTGAAGCAGCTCACCCAGGGCACCGACCCCTTCCCGGCCACGGTCGGCGAGTCCGGCACCCTCGAACTCCGCCTGAAGCCCGGCACGTACACCGTCGACACCTTCCTCGACGTCCGCGGCTCCCACGGCAAGGACTCCCTCGGCCTGGGCTTCCTCACCGCCCCGGAGATCACCCTCGACCGCGACCGCGAGATCACCCTCGACGGGCGGCAGCTCCGCGAGATCCGCGCCGAGGTCGAGAAGCGCACCGAGACCCGGCAGCTCCTGATGGAGTTCGACCGCGACGCCAACGGCGCCTCCTACGGCGGAGCCGTCCAGGTCCCGCCGATGTACGACTCGATCTTCGCGGCGCCCACCACCAAGCCCGCCACCGGCACCTTCGAGTACCGGACGGTCTGGCGCCTCGGCAAGCCCATGCTGGAGGCGAGCGTCGACGGCACCCGTCTCTCCGAGGCCACCCCGCAGGCCGGCGGCGGTCTCCTGGAGGGCGGCCACCGTCTCGGCCTCGTCGACGCGGGCACCGGAACCCCCGCCGAGTACACCGGCAAGAACGTCACCGGCAAGGCCGTCCTCGCCCGGCTGACCGAGGGCGCCGACCCGAAGCAGCTCGCCCAGAACGCCCAGGACGCGGGCGCCAAGGCCCTGTTCGTCACCGACGACCAGCCCGGCCGCCTGATGAAGTTCTTCGGCACCGCCGACTACGAGGACCGGCCGCTCGCCGTCGCCACCGTCAACACCGCCGACGCCCAGCGGCTCGCCGCCGCCGCGGCCCGCGGCAAGCGCGTCGACCTGACCGGCACCCGCTTCACCCCGTTCACGTACGACCTCTCCGAGGGCCACCCCGGTGCCATCGGCAAGGACCTGGTCTTCCGGCCCGACGAGGACGAGCTCGCCACCATCAGCTCCACCTTCTACGCGCCCACCAAGCGCAAGGAACTGGGCGGCGAGTTCCGCTACTCGATCACCGACACCTTCCCGATCGGCTTCGGTTTCAAGGAGTGGATCTCCTTCCCGACCGAGCGCACCGAGTACGTCTCCACCGGCACCGGCCAGCGCTGGCACGAGTCCGTCGACATCGGCGACTCCCTGGAGGAGCGCGGCGGCACCCCGTCCTACCGGGGCGGCAGCCGGGTGGACCTCGACTGGTTCGGCCCCGTCTGGCACCCCTGGCTGGGCACCGGCCTCGGCTGGGGCCAGCAGCGCACCGGCAACGACCTGCGCTTCAACACCCCCGGCTGGGGCGACTCCGGCACCGACCACACCGGCTTCGGCAACGTGTGGAACGACGACTCGATGACCCAGTTCACCGAGGTGTACGTCAACGGCACCCGCGTCGACCGCAAGATGAGCTCCGGCGCCTACGCCTGGGACGCGCCGGCGGAGGAGTCGACCTACAAGGTCGTCACCGACACCACGCTCGACCCGGCGCGCTGGCGGCTCGCGGGCAAGGGCCACAGCGAGTGGACCTTCCGCTCCGCCGAGACCCCCGGCAACAAGGTCACGTACCTGCCGATGCTCAACCTCGGCTTCGACGTGGACACCGACATCGACGGTGACGTCCGCGCCGGACGCAAGCTGTCCGTCGGGATCTCCGCCGAGTACGTGAAGGGCGCGGCCGGCACCGGCACCATCACCGGCGGCACCCTGGAGGTCTCCTACGACGAGGGCAAGACCTGGACGAAGGTCGCCCTCAAGAAGTCGCGGCACGGCGCCGCCTGGGACGGCGAGCTGCGCGTCCCGTCCGACGCGGGCTCCGTCTCGCTGCGGGCCGGGGCGAGCGACGACCGGGGCGGCTCGGTCAAGCAGGAACTGATCCGCGCGGTGGGCGTGAAGTAGCCACCTGTCCTGTGCGAAGGCCGGGCCCCCTCCTGCTCACCGCGGGAGGGGGCCCGGCCCGTTCCGTTCAACCACCGGCCTTCAAAGCCTTCTTGAGGACCTTGCCCATGTCGTTGCGGGGGAGGGCGTCGAGAGGGCGCACCACCCGGGGCCGCTTGTGCGGGGCGAGCAGGCGTGCGACATGGTCGGCCAGCTCCTCCGCCGTCGGGGGCTTCTCCTTGTCCTCCGGCACCACCCAGGCCACGATCCGCTCGCCCAGGTCCGGGTCGGGCTCACCGGTGACGGCCGCCTCGCGCACCCCGGGGTGGTCGAGGAGCGCGTTCTCGATCTCGCCCGCCCCGATCTTGTAGCCGCCGCTCTTGATCAGGTCGGTCGCCTTGCGGCCGACGAGCCGCACCGCGCCGTCCGCCTCCCGGACCGCGACGTCGCCGGTGCGGAACCAGTCGCCGTCGAAGGCCGCCGCCGTCGCGTCGGGCCGGTCGAGGTAGCCGGAGAAGAGGTTCGGGCCGCGCACCTGCACCTCACCGACCGTCTCCCCGTCGAGCTCCTTCAGCACCGAGCCGTCCTCGTCGACGAGCCGCAGGTCCACGCCCGCGAGCGGGGGGCCGACGGTCCCGGGGCGCGGTTCCCCGCCCGGCAGGACGCTGGTGTTCATGAGCGTCTCCGTCATCCCGTACCGCTCCACGACCGTCCGGCCCGTCGCCGCCGCGATCCGCTCGTGGTCGTGGACCGGGAGCGCAGCGGACCCGGAGACGAGGAGCCGCGCCCCGGCCAGCGCCCGGACCAGTTCGGTGTCCTCGGCGAGCGCGTCCGCGAGCCGGTGGTACATCGTCGGTACGCCGAACAGCATCGTGCCGCCGCCGCCCAGCTCCCGCGCCACGCCCTCCACCGAGAACGCGCCCAGGTGCCGGACCTCGCCGCCCCGGCGCAGCGGCCCCAGCACGCCGAGGATCAGCCCGTGCACGTGGAACAGCGGCAGCGCGTGCACGAGGACGTCGTCGGCCGTCCAGGACCAGGCCTCGGCGAGCGCGTCGAGCGAGGCGGCGATCGCCCGCCGGGAGAGCAGGACGCCCTTCGGGGGTCCGGTCGTGCCGGAGGTGTAGACGATCAGGGCGGGGGACTCGGCGTCGGCGGATTCCCCGACCGGCACGCCGGCCGCCGTGGTGTCGACGTCGATCCGGGGGAGTCCGGCGAGCCCGGCGGGCAGCACGTCCTCGGGACCCGCGAGCACCGCCGTGGGCTTGCTGTCGTCGAGGATGTGCGCCAGCTCGCGCTCGCCCGTCCGCGGATTGAGCGGTACGGCGGGCACGCCGGCGAGCAGGGCCCCGACGACGGCGACGGCCGTCTGCGCGGTCGGCGTGGCCCAGACGACGACCCGCTCGGCGCCCCCGATCCGCGCCGCCAGGGCCCCGGCGGCCCGCGCCAGTTCCTCGTACGTCAGGGTGTCCGGGCCGCAGCGCAGCGCGGTCCGGTGGGAAGGGGTCGCAAGGGCGGGGAAGAGCGCACTCACCGGTCGTACTCCTCGGGTCGATGTCGAGATCGAGGGTTCCGGGAGGCATTCTGCCGTCCGTCAGGGACGGCCCGCCGTGACCTTCGTCGCCTCCGGCGTCGGGTTCTCGCCCTCCGGGCGGATTCCGCGCATCCGGCCCCACGCGTACACACAGCCCGCCAGCGCCAGATCCGACAGCAGCATGAAGCCGATCGAGTACGACCCCTTCGCGCTGTAGATCGCGCCCATCACCAGCGGCGGCAGGAACCCGCCCAACCCGCCCATCGCACCGACGATGCCCGTCACACTGCCGACCTTCGCCTGCGGGGTCACCTGCGAGACCAGCGCGAACACCGAACCGCTCGCCGTGCCCAGCCCCGCCGCCATGATCAGCAGGGCGATCGTGCCGCCCGGGTTCAGCGGCGGGTCGAAGGCCTGGACGATCGCGAGGAGCGCCACCACGCCGAGCGCGGCGGCCGTGACGAGCGCCGGATGGATCCGGTCCGAGAGCCAGCCGCCGATCGGCCGGAAGACGACGGTCACCAGGGCGAAACCGGCCGCCTTGGTTCCCGCGTCCGTCGGATCGAGCTCGTACCAGGTCTTCAGATACGTCGGCAGGTAGACGCCGAACGCGACGATGCCGCCGAAGCCGATCGCGTACAGCGCCGACAGCTCCCACGTCACCCGCAGCCGCCCCGCCGCGGCGAGCCGGGTCCCGAGGGAGGCGGTGGGCACGGGCCGGTCGGGCCGGTCGGTGATGAGGAACGTGGCGAGCACCGCGTACGCCGCGAGTGCGACGGCCACCACGATGAACGGCAGGTTCTCGCCGTGCTTCGCGATGCGCGGGGTGAAGTAGCCGGAGAGCGCCACACCGCCCATGCCCATGCCGAACACGCCGAGCGCCAGACCGCGCTTCTCGGGCGGGAACCAGGAGTTGACCAGCGGGATGCCGATGGCGAACGTCGTGCCGCCGAGGCCGAGGAGGAACGCGACGACCAGCAGCAGGCCGTAGTTGTCCTTGACGACGATGAGCAGCAGCACGGGGATGATCGTCAGCGCCGAGACCAGCGGGAACATCAGCTTCGCGCCGTACCGGTCGGTCAGCGCGCCGGCCGGGATGCGGCCGAGCGAGCCGACGAGGACGGGGACCGCGACGAGCAGCGACTGCTCGAAGGAGCTGAGTTCGAGCCGGTCGCCGTACCAGCTGGCGAGCGGCGCGATCAGGTCCCACGCCCAGAAGGTGAGCGTGAAGCCGATGGTGGCCGTCACCAGGTTGCGGTAGGCCGCCGCGTTCGGGGGCTTGGTCTCGGTGTCCACGCCTCCAGTCAAGATCGGGGCGGGGTGCGCGGCGCGCGGGACTGCTCCGTACGAGTGTCCCGGACCAAGTCCCGTACGGGTGCCCCCGTAAAGGCGCTTACGGCCAGGTCACCGTCGTCGGCGGAGTGCCGTCGTCCGTGACCCGGAGCCGGGCCCCCTCGTCTCCGACCGACACCTCGACCGTGATCGCGCCGACCCCCGACCGCCGGTGCGCCGCGGCGAGCGCCCCGCGCAGGGCGGCCAGGACCTTCCCCGCCGTCTCCTCGTCGATCAGGGTGTCGACGGCTCCGGCGAAGTGCACGGACGGTTGGAAGCCGAGCAGGACCGCCGCCCCGCCGGTCTCCCGCAGCACCTTCCCCCGGAAGGACGTCGGGGCGTCCGCCGGGGGCTGCTGGAGCGCGAAGATGGTCGTACGGACCTCCTGGATCGTGGAGTCCAGCTCGTCCACCGCCCGCCCCAGCAGCGCGTTGTCCTCGGAGGAGTCGACCGCCCGCCGCCGGGTCGACTCCAGCATCATCTCCGTGGCGAACAGGCGCTGCACGACCAGGTCGTGCAGATCGCGGGCGATCCGGTCCCGGTCCTCGTACACCGCGAGCCGCTCCCGGTCGTGCCGCGCGTCCGCGAGGACCAGCGCGAGCGCCGCCTGCGAGGCGAACTGCGAGGCGAGGAGCCGGTCGACCGCCGTGTACGGGGCGTCGCCGCGCCGCCGGGGGAGGGCGAGGGTGCCGATGAGCTTCCCGCCGCTCTGCAGCGGCAGCATCATCGACGGGCCGAAACGGGACCGGACAGGGGTGGTCATCCGGGGGTCCGTCGCCGAGTCCTCGATGAACACCGGCTCCCCGCCGAGCAGCTGGACGAGCACGGGGGAGCCGGGCGCGATCGTCGTACCGACCAGATCGCCCGGGTCGTGCGTGGTCGAGGCGGCGACGATCTCCATCCCGCCCTCCGTGGTGGGCTGGAGGACCACGCCCGCCGAGGCGCCGGCGAGGATGCGGGCCCGCTCGGCGACGGTCGTCAGGGCGTTCTCGGCGGACGCGCCGGTCAGCAGCGCCGTGGTCACGGCCGCCGCGCCCTCGATCCAGCGCTCCCGCTGCCGGGCCGTCTCGTACAGCCGGGCGTTGCCGATGGCGATGCCGGCCTGCGAGGCGAGTACCCGGAGCAGGGAGAGATCCTCCTCGGTGAAGGTGCCGCGGTGCTTCTCGGCGAGGTACAGATTGCCGAAGACCTCGGCGTGGACCCGGATGGGGACGCCGAGGAAGGTGTGCATCTCCGGGTGTCCCGCCGGTACGCCGGACGAGCGCGGATCGGCCGTCAGGTCGTCGAGCCGCAGCCGCTGCGGATCCTGGACGAGGACGCCGAGCAGTCCGGTGTGGCCGTCGGGGAGCCGGCCGACGCGCAGCCGCTCCTCGTCCGTCAGGCCGGAGGTGAAGAGCTCGGTGATGCGGCCGCGCTCTGGGTCGACGACCCCGAGCGCGCCGTAGCGGGCGCCGGTCAGTTCGGTCGCGGAGTCCACGATGTGCTGGAGGGTGGAGCGGAGTTCGAGGTCCGACCCGACGCTGAGGACCGCTTCGAGCAGCATGGGCAGGCGGGGTACGTCCTCGTCCGTACCCTCGCCCCGGTCCTCGTCCATGATCGTCATGGTCTCATTGTCGTACGAATCGTTCGCTTTCGCGGGATTGTGTCCGGCCGGGACTCAGTCCTCGTCGGCCAGCGGGTCGCGCACCGCCAGCGGGTCGAGGACCATCGGCTGGACCTTGCCCTCCAGCATCGCGCCGAGACCCAGGACCGCGCAGACGTCCGGCCGTTCGGCGATGTGGACCGGCATGCCGGTCGCCTCGCGCAGCATCTGGTCGAGCCCGGGCAGCAGGGCGCTGCCGCCGACCATCATGATCCCGCGGTCCGCGAGGTCGGCCACCAGGTCCGGCGGGCAGTCCCGCAGCACCTTCCCGATGCCGTCGAGGACGGCCGTCAGCGGGGTGTGGATCGCCTCCCGTACGGCGGCGGTGTCGACGGTCACCGAACGGGCCAGGCCCGTGGCGACGTCACGCCCGTGGATCTCGGTCCAGGCCGGGCCGTGGGGCGTCAGGCCGTTGCCGCTGAGCGCCAGTTGCAGCGGACGTACCGACTGGCTCGGCAGCATCAGCTCGTGGTGGTGGCGCAGGTGCTGGATGACGGCGTGGTCGATGGCGTCGCCGCCGACCGGCATCCGCTCCGCCGTGACGATCGAGCCGAGCGAGAGCACCGCGACCTGCGTGGTCGCCGCCCCGCACACCAGGATCATGGTGGCGGTGGGCTGTTCGACCGGAAGACCGCAGCCGACGGCGGCCGCGATCAGCGTGTCGACGAGCTCGACGCGGCGGGCCCCGAGACCGACGAGGGTCTCCACGGCGGCGCGCTGGGCGAGCGGGTCGCTGTCGTGCGGGGTGCAGGCGGCGGCGCGCAGCCGGGGCTTGCGGCGGAGCTGACGGCGCAGCTTCTCGCCGAGGAGATGACGGAGCATGCGCTGCGCCATCTCGATGTCCACGACCGTGCCGCCCGAGACGGGGCGGACGACCCGGATGTAGTCGGGGGTGCGGCCGGTCATCTTCTCGGCCAGCGCGCCGACGGCGATCAGCGCTCCGGTACGGGTGTTGACGGCGGCGACGCTCGGCTCGTCGACGACGAGTCCGGCGCCCTTGACGAAGACCCGGGTGCGGGCGGCACCCAGGTCGACGGCGACATGGCAACGACGCAGCTGCTCAAGGCTGACGGTCACGGCGGATCCTCCGGAGTGCGGTGCTGGCACGGGCGAGGCGGTTCGCGTTTCGCGGTCCTGATGGCATCGTCCGGCCGTACGGGGCCCGGCGCGCGTTGAGATGAGCCGCCCGGGGCCCGGCCGCGCGGGCCCGGCAGGACGTACCGAAGCGGGAGAATCACGACGCACCGCCGCCCACCTGCGGTTTCCTCACAGGATCCTCACTTCCGTGTCTACCTGTGGCCGTACCGGGCCGCATAGCCTGCGGGCCCCATGGACTACTGCCACGCGTGCCGGAGGCATCTCAACGGGGCCCTCGCCTGTGCCGGGTGCGGGACTCCCGTCGAGGAACTGCGGTACGAGACCCCCCATATACCCCGGCCGACCGAGCCGACCCGGCCGGTCCACTCGGGCGAGCCCGCCGCGCTCGGCCCCGAGTACGGGCAGACGCCCGGGTACGGCCAGGCACCCGCGTACGGCCAGGCGCCCGGGTACGGGCAGGCGCCCGCGTACGGCCAGGCACCCGCCTACGACCGCGTGTCCGAGTACGGGCAGGAGCCGGAACCGGAGCCGGAGGCGGAGCCCGGGCCCGCGCCCGAGCACGTCTACGAACTCGACGTCCTCGAACCGTCCCGTCCGGCCCCCGGCGGTCGCCGCGCCGCCCGCGTCGCCGCGCAGGGCCGGTCCGCCGACCGGGGCCGCGTCGTCGCCCGCAAGGGCAGACGAGGGCGGAGCCGCCGGGGCCGTACGGTCCTGGTCGGCACCCTCGGCCTGGTGATCGCGGCCGGTTCGCTGAGCCTGGCGCGGCTCGCCATGGAGGAGCCGGAGGACCTGGGCGCCGCAACGGCTGTGGAGGAGCAGGAGGTCACGGAGTCTCCCCTGCCCCCGGAGCCCGTCGAGACCACCGCGCTTCCGGACGGCGGGGCCCCGTCCCCTGTCTCGGCGACCCCGACGCGCGCCCGCCAGGTGAGCGCGGACACGAGCAAGGGCACGGGCTCGGGTTCCGGTTCGGGCTCGGGGTCGGGTTCAGGGTCCGGTACGGGTTCCGGCACGGGCTCCGGTACGGGGTCGGGAACGGGCCCCGGTACGGGCAACGGCGACGGAGGCACCCCTCAGGACCCCCCGACGCCCACCGACCCGGTGACCCGGCCCTCCACTCCCACGGCGTCCCCGTCCGCCACGAGGGCCGACACGTCCCCGTCCGCCACGACGAGCCCCACCGGCCCCACTCCCTCCTCCACCACCCCCACACCCAGCGCCACCCCGACCCCGACACCGACCCCGAGCCCGTGCACCCCGTTCCTCTGGTTCTGCATCTAGGGCCTGGCGAACTCCTCGATCAGTACCGGGTACTGCTCCCCGCCGTGGCCGGCGGCGATCGCGCGGTCGGCCATCGCCTTGAACAGCTTGGGGAGTTCGGCGTTGACGCCCAGTGCCTCGCTCTCCTCGACGAGGTGGGCCATCGCCCGCGCGTCGGTCTCCAGGGCCGCCACCTCGGCCGGGAACGAGCCGCTGTCGATCTGCTCGGCGTAGCCCGGCAGCCATTCGGCCACTCCGGCGGCCATCTGCCGCGCGAACGGCGCGTAGGTCGCCGCGTCGACACCGGCCGTCCTCAGCATGGCCGTGCCCTGGAGCCAGGCGTTCAGGACGCTCCACATCATGGCCAGGCCCGCCACGTCGTACAGGGACGCGAGACCGTGGTCCTCGCCGAGGTGGGTGACCGTGCCGAGCGCTTCGAGGGTGGGCCGGTGCGCCTCGAAGTCCGTCTGCGCCCCGCTGTGCAGGATCATCGCCTCGGCGGTGCCGATCACCGGCGGGACGGCCATGATCGCGCCGTCCAGGTAGCGGGCGCCGCGCTGTTCGGCCCAGCGGGCGGCTTCCCTGGCCTGGGCGGAGTCGCCCGAGGTCAGGTTGATCAGGGTCGTGCCGTCGAGGGTGACGTCGCTCGCGCCGAGCAGCTGGCGCACGGCCCGGTAGTCGGTGAGGCAGACGATCGTCAGGGGGCTCGCGGCGAGCGCGTCGCCGATGGTCGGCGCCAGGTGCGCGCCGTCGGCCACCAGGTCGGCGGCCTTGGAACCGGTGCGGTTCCACACGGTGGTGGGGTGTCCGGCCTTGAGGAAGGCGGCGGCGAGGGCCCGGCCCATCAGGCCGAGTCCGATGACTGTCACGGGTGCGGCTGTTCTGTCGGTCATGGCAGCATCGTGAACGTTGATACCGGTGTGAAGGTCAAGCGAGGTTGCCATGCGGATCGGGGAGTTGAGCCGCCGGACGGGCGTCCACACTCATCAGTTGCGTTACTACGAGGCCCAGGGCCTCCTTGAGGCGGAGCGCGGTGCCAACGGGTACCGCGAGTACGACGAGAGCGCCGTGCTGCGGGTGAAGCAGATCCGGCACCTGCTCGGTGCCGGCCTGTCGTCCGAGGACATCGCGTACCTGCTGCCCTGTGCGGTCGGCGAGGTCCCGGAGCTGGCGGGGTGCCCCGAGCTGCTGGCCGCGATGCGGTCGCGGATGCGGCGCCTCGACGACCAGATGGAGCGGCTCGCCCGCTCCCGCGACGCTCTCGCCGTCTACATCGACGCGGCGGCGCGCACGGGCGCGGAGACCTATCCGCCCTTCGACGGCTCCGACGACCGGGAGTCCGTCCCGGCCGCCTGATCCGCCTGCCCGGGTCCGCCCGCCTGGCCACCAGGGCCGGACCGGTCCTAGGCGCCCAGCATCCTCTTCAGCAGGTCCCGCAGCAGCGTGCGCTCGGCCTCGGTCAGCTCTCCCAGGGGCTCGCGGGCGAAGTCCAGGGACTCGCGGAGGGCGCGGGCCGTGGTGCGGCCCGCTTCCGTGGGGACGGCCAGCTTGACGCGGCGGTCCGCCGGGTCCGGGTGGCGCTCCACCAGGCCGCGGGCCTCCAGGCGGTCCACGATCCCGGTGATGTTGGACGGCTCGCACTTCAGCTTCTGTGCGATGCGCCGCATCGGCAGCGGGTCGAGCGAGAGAAGGCCGAGGACGCGGGCCTGGGCGCCGGTCAGCGCGTGCTGCGCCGCCGCCTGCTCGTACTCCTCGTAGTAGCGCGCCACGACCGTGCCGATCAGCTCGACGACTTCGAGGGTCAGGGGGTCCGTGCGTGAGGTGGCCATGCCCTCCATCCTACCCAGATACTTGACAACATAAAATATCTAGGCGCATGGTTGTTTCAGTCAGTGAACCTTTTGTGATCTGAAGCTTCTCCTGAGTTTTCCGATTTTGCCTGGAGGCCGTGCTCATGTCCGTTCTTCCCGCGTCCAGCCGTGAGTGGCACCTCGTCGCCCGGCCGCACGGCTGGCCCACCGCCGCGGACTTCGCCCTGCGCGAGACCCCGGTCACCGAGCCGGCCGAGGGCCGCATCCTGGTGCGCAACCAGCACTTCTCCGTAGACCCCTACATGCGCGGCCGCATGAACGACGTGAAGTCCTACATCCCGCCGTTCAAGCTCGACCACCCCATGGACGGCGGCGCGGTCGGCGAGGTCATCGCCTCCAACGCCGAGGGCTTCGCCGTCGGCGACCACGTCCTGCACGGCCTCGGCTGGCGCGAGTACGCCGAGGTCCCGGCCCAGCACGCCACCAAGGTCGACCCGGCGCTCGCCCCCCTCTCGGCCTACCTCGGCGTCCTCGGCATGACCGGGCTCACCGCCTACGCCGGCCTCTTCGACGTCGCCTCCTTCAAGGAGGGCGACGCGGTCTTCGTCTCCGGCGCCGCCGGGGCCGTCGGCAGCCAGGTCGGCCAGATGGCACGCCTCAAGGGCGCCTCCCGAGTGATCGGATCGGCCGGCTCCGACGAGAAGGTCAAGTTCCTCGTCGAGGAGCTCGGCTTCGACGCCGCCTTCAACTACAAGAACGGCCCCGTCAAGGACCAGCTCCGCGAGGCCGCCCCGGACGGCATCGACGTCTACTTCGACAACGTCGGCGGCGAGCACCTCGAAGCCGCGATCTCCTCGCTCAACGTGCACGGCCGCGCCACCATCTGCGGCATGATCGCCCAGTACAACGACACCGAGCCGGTGCCCGGCCCGCGCAACATGGCGATGATCATCGGCAAGCGCCTGCGCCTCCAGGGCGTCCTCGTCGGCGACCACTACGGGCTGCAGCAGCAGTTCGTCCAGGAGGTCGGCGGCTGGCTCGCGTCCGGCGAGCTCAAGCACCGGGAGACCTTCGTCGAGGGCATCGAGAAGGGCGTGGACGCCTTCCTCGGACTGCTCCGCGGCGACAACACCGGAAAGATGATCGTCTCGGTGACCCGTTAGTCTTCCCTCAGCCGTCGCGATCGTGGGCGCGAGTCGCGGCGAACCCATGAAGGAAGTACCTCGCATGTCGATCCAGCACTCCGACGTCCTCTACACCGCCGTCGCCACCGCCGAGAACGGGCGTGACGGCCGTGTCGCCACCGACGACGGCCAGCTCGACGTCGTCGTGAACCCGCCCAAGGCCATGGGCGGCTCCGGCGCGGGCACCAACCCCGAGCAGCTCTTCGCGGCGGGCTACAGCGCCTGCTTCCAGGGCGCGCTCGGCGTCGTCGCCCGTAACGAGAACGCCGACATCTCCGGCTCGACGGTCACCGCCGAGGTCGGCATCGGCAAGAACGACGACGGCTTCGGCATCATCGTCAAGATCTCGGCGACCATCCCGAACGTGGACGTCGAGACGGCCAAGAGCCTGATCGAGAAGGCCCACCAGGTCTGCCCGTACTCGAAGGCGACCCGCGGCAACATCACGGTCGAGCTCGCCGTCTGAGCCCTGGCGCGCTGCACCGACAGCACCGAACGAGGACCGCACCCCTCCCGGGGGTGCGGTCCTCGCTGTGTACGGGACCGCTTGCGGCATCATGGCGGTGTCCGGGGGACAGGGGGAGCCGATGGTGGCGTACGACGGGTCGGGGCAGGCCGGCCAGGAGCTGATCGGCGGTCGCTACCGCCTGGGCGAGCGGCTCGGCCAGGGCGGGACGGGAGTCGTCCGGCGGGCCACCGACGAGCTCCTCGGCCGCCCGGTCGCGGTCAAGACCCTCACCTTCGACACGGACGCGGACCCGGCGGGCGCCCTCCGGGAGGCCCGGGTCGTCGCCCGTGTCCGCCATCCCCATGTGATCGTCGTCCACGACGTCGTCGAGCACCACGGCCGCCCCGCCCTGGTCATGGAGCTGGTCGACGGAGGGTCGCTCGCCGACCGCCTCGCCGCGCCCGACGGCGTCCTGTCCGTACGGGAGACCGCCCGTCTCGGCCTCGCCCTGCTCGACGCGCTGTCCGCGGCCCACGCACATGACGTACTGCACCGGGACGTGAAGCCCGCCAACGTCCTCCTGGAGAAGGGCACCGGCCGGGCGGTCCTCACCGACTTCGGCATCGCCAGCCTCCCCGGCGCCACCACCCTCAGCGGCACCGGAGTCTTCGTCGGCACCCCCGAGTACACCGCGCCGGAACGCATGCGGGGCGAGGAGGCGGGACCGGCCGCCGACCTGTGGTCGCTCGGCGCGCTGCTGTGCGCGGCGGCGACGGGCACCTCGCCGTTCCGCCGGGACTCGATCGGGGCCGTGCTGCACGCGGTCGTGTACGGGGAGATCAGGCCGTCCGAGCGCCTCGGCCCCCTCCTGCCGGTCGTCCACGGACTCCTGGAGCGCGACCCGGACCGGCGCCTGGACGCCGCGGAGGCCCGCCGGCTGCTCACCGCCTGCCTGGACCGCGAAACCGTCGACGCTTCCGAGCCCGACACTCCCCGGGTCGACACCCCCCGGCTTGCCGCTCCCCGGGTCGACATCCCCCGGCTTGCCGCTGCCCGGGTCGACACCCCTCGGCCCGACGTTCCCCGGCTCGACACCCCCCGCCTCGACACCCCGGCGGTACGGGACCCGGCCGGTGCCGCCGGTCCGGCCCCGGGCGAGGCCGCCGCCGGCCGCCGGGGAGCCCTCGCGCTGCCCGTCGTCGCGGCGGTCGTCGCCGCCTGTGTCGCCGCCGTGACGGTCGCCGTGCTGCTCGCCGTCCGCGACGGCCGGACGCCGGAGGCCGGGCCCGCCGACCCCACCCGTACGACCGCTCCCGCCGCCGGGCCCCTGCCCGCCGGGTACACGGCGGTCGCCGACGAGCGCGGCTTCACCCTGGCCGTGCCGACCGGGGCGACCCGCTCGACCGACGGCGAGCGGGTCTTCTACACGACGGCCGACGGGGCCGTCTGGGTCGGGATCAGGATCCGGGCGATCCCCGCCGACGGGGCCATCGGCGCGATGCGCACCGCCGACGCGAGCGGCCCGCGCAACAACCCGGGATACCGGGACAGCGAGGTGGGGGAGACCCGGCACAAGGGGCTGCCCGCCGCCCGCTGGGAGTTCACCTGGAACGGCTTCACCGCCGCCGAGGGCCCCCGGCGCACCGTCGACCTCTGCTGGGAGCAGGCCGGGACGCTGTACGACGTGTGGGCGTCGGCCCCGGTGGGCCGGGCGGCCGAGGCCCGCGCCCATCTCGACGCGGCGCTCGACTCCTTCCGTACGTCCGGCGGTACGCCTGGTGGGACGCCCCGCGGCTGACCGGGACCCCACCGATAAAGTGACCCCCATGCGCGATCTCGGGGTGGGTTTCAAGTACCTGGTACAGGGCCAGAAGTGGGTCGGACAGCACGGGCGGTGGTTCGGTTTCGGGCTGCTTCCCGGCCTCGTGACCCTCGTGCTCTACGTGGGCGCGCTCGTCGGTCTCGGCTACGGCGCCGACGACCTGGTCGCCTGGGCGACCCCCTTCGCCGACGACTGGACGTCTCCCTGGCTCGGGATGTTCCGCGGCACCCTGACCGCTCTGGTCGTCGCCCTCGGACTGTTCCTCGCGGTCATCACCTTCACCGCCGTGACCCTGCTCGTCGGCCAGCCCTTCTACGAGTCGCTCTCCGAGGAGGTCGACCGCAGCGAGGGCGGCGAGGTGCCCGAGTCCGGGCTTCCGCTCTGGCGCGAGCTGTGGATCTCGGCCCGCGACAGCCTGCGGGTCCTGCTGCGGGTCGCGTTCTACGGCATCCTCCTCTTCGCCTGCGGGTTCATCCCGGTGGTCGGCCAGACCGTCGTCCCCGTCATCGGCTTCTGCGTCTCCGGCTTCTTCCTCGCCGAGGAGCTGACGGCGGTCGCGTTCCAGCGCCGGGGCGTCGAGCTCAAGGAGCGGCTCCAGCTGCTTCGCGGGCGCCGGATGGCCGTCCTCGGCTTCGGCGTTCCGCTGACGCTCGCCTTCATCGTGCCCTTCGTGGCCGTCTTCCTGATGCCGGGAGCCGTCGCCGGGGCGACCCTGATGGCCCGCGAGCTGGGCGGCGAGACCGGCGGCGGCGACCGGGACGAGGACTCCCGGGAAAATGATCACTCGCGCGGCAACCTTCCTTCCTCCGGTGGCGACCAGGAGGTGCACCACCTCCCCCACTGAAGGAAGAAGAATCATGACGTCAGCGTCACACAAGCGGAAGACAGGCCGTCGACGGGCGATCATCGGCGGCCTGAGCGCCCTCGGTGTCACCGGGGCGGCGATCGTGACCACGACCCTGCTCGCCCCGGCGGGCGCCGCGAGCGCCCTGCCCGCCTGGCCGCAGGCGAAGGGCAGCAAGCCGGTCCCCGCCTCGATCGAGGTCTCCGGCACCTACGACGGCAGGCTCCAGCGCTTCTACGGCACCGGTGAGCTCGGCTCGGACGGCCAGGACGAGAGCCAGAAGCCGGTCTTCGTCCTCAAGGACGGCGCGACGCTCAAGAACGTGATCATCGGCTCCCCGGCCGCCGACGGCGTCCACTGCCTCGGCAGCTGCACCCTGCAGAACGTCTGGTGGGAGAACGTCGGCGAGGACGCCGCCACCTTCAAGGGCACCTCGACGTCCTCGGTGTACGCGGTCCACGGCGGCGGCGCGAAGAGCGCGTCCGACAAGGTCTTCCAGTTCAACGGCGCGGGCAAGCTGGTCGTGACCAGGTTCCAGGTCTCCGACTTCGGCAAGCTCGTCCGCTCCTGCGGCAACTGCAAGAAGCAGTACACGCGCACGATCCTGATCAACGACGTCGACGTCACCACCCCGGGCAAGTCGATCGTCGGCGTCAACGCCAACTACGGCGACACCGCCACCCTCCGGAACATCCGCGTCCACGGCGACACCAAGAAGAAGATCAAGCCGTGCACCCGCTTCACCGGCAACAACACCGGCAAGGAGCCCAAGGAGATCGGCACCGGAGCGGACGGCACCACCTGCCGCTACTCCGCCGGGGACCTCTCGTACGACTAGGGTCTTTCGTTTGGATCAGGCCGGATCGGTGGGCGGGCACCAGCGCACGCGAGCCGGGCGAGATCCGGACGAGAGGCTCTGGGCACCTCGGGACAGCCGAAGGGCGCCCGGCCTGGAACTTCGGGCCGGGCGCCCTTTCGTCGGGCGTGCGCGTCAGGACGCGGAGGCGCTGTTCGCCGCGGGTGTGCCGGCCAGGATCGTCTCCTCCACCGCTTCGTACCGCATGCGCTGGTCGGCCGGGTCACGTTCGCGGAGCACCGTGCCGAGCCAGCCCGCGAGGAAGCCCAGCGGGGCCGAGAGGATGCCCGAGGTGGTGAACGGGAACCAGTTGAAGTCCTCGTCCGGGAAGATCGCCTGGGGCGATCCGGACACCAGGTTGCTGCCGGTCATGAGGATGAACGCGGAGGCACTGCCCACGATGAGGGTGCAGAGCAGTCCCGTACGGGAGTAGCGGCGCCAGAAGAGGCTGTAGATGAGGGCCGGTGCGACCGCGGACGCGCCGATGCAGAACGACAGGGTGAGCAGTGCCTGAAGGTTCAGATGCCGTGCACCGGCGGCGACCGCGATCGCCACGAACCCGACGCCCGCCGCGGCGGTCCGGGCGATGGCCATCTCCGTGGAGCCCTTCAGCTGCGCCTTGCGGCGCAACCCGTGCGTGATGAGGTCGTGCGCCAGGGTGTTGGCGCAGGCGAGGGTGATCCCGGCGACCGAGGCCAGCAGGGTGAGGAAGATGGCTGTCGACACGGCCGTGAACAGCAGTGTCTCGACGGTCGTCTGGTCCGTGCCCATGACGGCCTGGCTGACCATGAGGAACGCTGTCTTGCCCTGCGGGTCGCCGGCGACGATCCCCTGGTGGCCGACGATCGCCGCCGCGCCGAAGCCGATGACGGCGATCAGCACACAGGTCACGACGACGGTCGACACGGCCCAGGACATCGAGCGCCGCACGGCTGCCGCGCTGCGCGCGGTGAACATGCGCATGGTGATCTGCGGCAGCACCGCGGCGCCGAGCACGACCGTCAACTGAGTGCTGATCATGTCGAGTTCGTTGCCGCCGAACTGCAGACCGGAGGCGAGATAGGCGTCTCCCGCCCCGCTGCCGCGCTTGGCGGCGTCCAGCAGGGAGGGCAGGCTGAAGTCGAAGCGGTGGAGGATGAGCGCGGCGATCGCGAGGGACGCGCCGAGCAGGGCGACGGTCTTGACGATCTGGATGAAGGCGGTGCCCTTCATGCCGCCGATCGCCGCGTACGCGATCATCAGCAGGCCCAGGAACACGATCGCCCCGGTCTTGAAGCCGTCGGAGTCGAAGCCGAGGACGACGGAGAGGAGATCGCCGGCGCCCGCGAGCTGGAAGATCACCAGCGGCAGCAGTGCGATCAGGGTGACCGCGGCCGTGGTGATCCGCACGGCGGGGCCGGGGAGGCGCCGGGTGAAGACGTCACCGATCGTGAACCGGCCGGCGTTGCGCAGCGGTTCGGCGAGCAGGAACATCATCAGGACCAGCGAGAGCGCGGTGCTCAGGGCGAGCGTGACGCCGTCGTAGCCGACGAGCGCGATGATGCCGATGGTGCCGAGCACGGTGCCGGCGGAGATGTAGTCGCCGGCGATCGCGAGGCCGCTCTGCACGGGGGAGAGCGAGCGGTAGCCGGTGTAGAAATCGCCCAGGTCTTCACGATCGGGGCCGGTCATCACGCACAGCAGCAGCGTGACGGTGATGACCGCGATGAAGGCCATCAGCGACATGGTCTGGGCCTCGGAGCTGAAGCTGGTCATGCGCGCGCACCTCCGGTGGGCTGCTGCCACACGGGGCGTCCGGAGCGGCTCGGCCGTTCCGGCCGGGGCGCGGCTGCCGCCTGCTCGGCGCGTTCGCGGATCGCCGCGGCGAGCGGGTCGACGTGGTTGCGCGCCATCCGCTCGTACAGCGCGATCGCAGCCAGCGCCACGGGCAGCTGGAGGAGCCCCAGGACCAGACCGGTGGTGAGACCACCGGCGATGCTGCTGGTCATCATCGAGGGGGCGAAGCCGGACAGGAGAAGGAAGATGACGAAGTAGCCGAGCGCGGTGAAGGTGGCGACACGGCGGAGCCTGCGGTAAGCCGATCCGAGCCGGTGCAGATCATCACGATCGTCGGTGGCGGCGGGCGGTTGCGGCTGCGGGGACGCGTCCCAGGACTGCTGCGCGGAGTCCCAGCCCTGCGGCGAGGAGTCCCACGCTCGCGGGGACGAGTCCCAGGATGCCTGTGGATCGGTGTCCCAGGACGGCGATCCACTCTCCCAGGAATGCGACGCCGCCTCTTGGCGGTGTCGCCCGGCGTTCCGGTGCTGGGGTACGGGCGGTGGGCCGGGGAAAGGCTGGTGGTACGACATCGATCTTGCTCCTTGCCGCCCCGGGGACCGGGCGGGTGGCGCTGGTGGTCCGCGTACGTTACTCATGGGTATAGCCCTTGCGTAAGGGGGTTTCCGACCGCTCGGTATGTCGGTTCGGTGACGATCCTGTGCGCGTGGCGACGAAACCGGCTGTAACCCCCGTCGTGGATCTTTCCGCAGGTCACGGGTGAGTCTCGGGCCGCCCGCCACCGCGACCGGGGGCATCTCCCCGCAGGACTCCGGCGGGACCTCGGTGTCCTCGCGGCCGGTGTGCGCACCCGGTCCCCGGCGTCGTCTCAGGCGTCGAGGACCGGGTGCAGCTCCGGCCGCGCGTCCCACCACTCCCGGTAGAAGGCGTTGTTGTCGACGTTCGCCAGATAGGCGTGGACCGCCGCCCGGTACAGCAGCTCCGCCTGTCGGGCGGGGACCGCCGCCTTGTTCCAGGCGAGCCGGATCCGCCCCAGGACCGGGTCGCCCTCCAGGGGGCGCAGGACCGTGCCCTCCGCGTACGGGGCCGTCGGCTGGCTCATGGAGATCGCCCGGCCCGAGGCGATCAGGTCGTAGTGCATCTTCCGGTCGGCGACCCGGTGCCGCAGCGAGGGCGTGAACCCGGCCTTCGCGCAGGCGGCGACCAGCGCCTCGGGCCCGCCGTCGTCGTCCTCCACCAGCGTCATCCAGGACTCGCCGGCCAGCTCGGCCAGGGCGATCCGCTCCTTCCCGGCGAGCGGGTGCGCGGCGGACAGGCGCACGCAGAAGGGCTCCTTGGGGACCAGGGTCCTGGCGGTGGTGCCCTCCGGCAGGGCCACCTCGTGCTCGTTGACCTCCCCGTACAGCACGGCGTCGTACCGTCCCGCGCCGAGTCGCCGGGTCAGTGTGGTCGCCGAGTGCTCCACGGTCACCGAGATGTCCTGACCCGCCAGCACCCGCTCCAGCTGCCCGAGCAGCCCGTCGACCAGGACGAGCAGGATGCAGCCGAGACGCAGCGGGGAGCCGGGGGCGACGGCCCGCGCCCCGGCCGCGAGCGCGTCCATCTCACCGAGCACGAGCCGCGCCTTGGAGAGCACGAACTCGCCCAGCGGAGTGGGCTCCACACCCCGCCGGCCACGGGTGAACAGCTCCCCGCCCGCGACCCGTTCGATGCGCCGGAGCTGCGCGGAGAGCGCCGGCTGGGAGACCCCGAGCCGGCCGGCGGCGCGTCCCAGACTGCCCGCTTCCGCTATCCGGCAGACGGCTTCGAGATGCCTCAACTCCAGCTGCATTTCAGCAGCGTACGCAGCACCGCGCGGCCGCACCATAACCCGCGTCTTATGCCGGATGAGATGTCCCGAACCAGTCATGTCCACGCCCATACTCGGCGCGACGATCCGTCTCCCCCACCACGATCCCACCCCGATCGGAGCAGACGTTGCACCCCAGCAGAATCACGGCGGCCGTGGCCGCCCTGGCGCTCTCGGCGAGCCTCGCGACCGCCCTCGCCGGTACCGCCACCGCCACCGCGGCCCCGCAGGCGCAGCCCGTACCCCCGGGCCACGGCAAGTCCCTCGCGCTCGCCGCCGCCGACGGCGCCGCGGCCAGCGGCCTGGACGAGCTGCGGCACGGCGCCGACGAGGACCTCGTCCGGACGTCCGTCACCCCCTGGACGAACGGCCTGTACTACGCCTCGTACGAGCGCACCTACCGCGGCCTGCCGGTCGTCGGCGGCGACGCCGTCGTCGTCTCCGACAGCTCCGGCAAGGTCCGCGAGGTCACCGGCGCCCCGGCGCCCGCCATCAGGATCTCCACCAAGGCCAAGGTGGCCGCCGCCTCGGCGCTCGCCACCGCCCGCAAGCAGCTGGCCTCGGTGGAGAGCGCGAGCGCCCCCGAACTGACCGTGCTCCTCAAGGGCGGCAAGGCCGTCCTGACCTGGCACACCCTGGTCATCGGCCGGACCGCGCAGGACACTCCGAGCTCCCTCGACACCTACGTCGACGCACGCACCGGATCGGTGGCCCGGGCCACCGACAAGATCCTGCACGCCGACGGCCGCGGCTACCACAACGGCAACGTCACCATCGACACCGCCGCGAGCTCCATGACCGACACCAGCCGCGGCGGCTTCAAGTGCGGCGGGCAGAACGGCAGCGCGTACACGGGCTCCTCGCCCTGGGGCAACAACGGCGCCAACGACCTGGTGACCGCCTGCGTCGACATCATGTACGCGGCGCAGAAGGAACACTCCATGCTCAAGGAGTGGTTCGGCTACAACGGCCAGAACGGCCAGGGCGGCATGGTCCCGGCCCGCGCCGGACTCTCCGAGGTCAACGCGTACTACGACGGCACGAAGACGACCTACGGGCGGGCCCAGACCGGCTCGAACCAGCTCACCGGCATCGACGTCGTGGCGCACGAGTACGGCCACGAGATCTTCGACCGGACCCCGGGCAGCGCCGGCTCCTCCAACGAGAACGGCGGGCTCAACGAGTCCACCGGCGACATCTTCGGCGCGCTCACCGAGCACTACGCCAACAACCCGAACGACACTCCGGACTACACGGTCGGCGAGAAGGTCAACTTCTTCGGCGACGGCAAGCCGATCCGGAACATGTACAACCCCTCGCTCGTCGGCAACGACCCCAACTGCTACCCCCAGTTGAGCTCGGGCACCGAGGTGCACGCGGCGGCCGGACCGCAGAACCACTGGTTCTACCTGCTCGCCGAGGGCTCCAACCCGGGCGGCGGCAAGCCCAACAGCCCCATATGTTCCGGCGGTCCGTCCTCCGTGACCGGCATCGGCATCCAGAAGGCCGGCAAGGTCTTCATGGGCGCCCTGCTGATGAAGACCTCCTCCTGGAACCACCTCGCCGCCCGCAAGGCGACCCTGACCAGCGCCAAGAACACCTACGGCAGCGTCGAGTGCAACGCGGTGAAGGCGGCCTGGAACGCGATCGGCGTCCCCGCCCAGTCCGGTGAGACCGACTGCGGCGGCACCACCACCCCGGACTTCTCGCTCGCCCTGAACCCGTCCTCGGGCTCGGTCCAGGCCGGTGCCTCCGTCACCTCCACCGTGAACACCAGCACCACCGGCGGCAGCGCGCAGACCGTCCAGCTCTCCGCGAGCGGCGCCCCGAGCGGCGTCACGGTCTCCTTCAGCCCGGCGTCGGTGACCTCCGGCAACGCGTCGACGATGACCGTGCAGGTCGCGTCGGGCACGGCCAACGGCACCTACCCGATCACCGTCACCGGTACGGGCTCGGCCACCCACACCGTCACCTACCAGCTGTCGGTCGGCACCACGACTCCGCCCACCGGCTGTGACAACACCGAGTACAGCTACCAGGGCAGCCTGACCTCCGGCCAGACCGCGGCCCAGCCGGACGGCTCGTACTACTACTCGGCGACCTCCGGTACCCACGTGGGCTGCCTGCGCGGCCCGGCCGGCGCCGACTTCGACCTCTACCTGCAGAAGTGGAACGGGTCGGGCTGGGTGGACGTGGCCGTCGGCGGCACCGAGGCGGCCGATGAGGACACCAGCTACTACGGCTCCGCGGGCTACTACCGGTACCTGGTCCACGCGTACAGCGGCTCCGGCGCGTACACGCTGGGCCTGAGCGCCCCGTAACGGGGGCGGGGCACGCCGTCACGGACCGGGGGTTCCGTGGCGACGGCCCCGGAGCCGGGCGGCCGAACGTCCCACGGCCGCCCGGCTCTTCTCCGTACCCCGGCTCAGCCGATCTCGGCGAGCACGAACCCCTGCTTCTCCGGGCCCGCGTCGGCGATCCGCCCGCCGTCCGGGCCCCAGACCCCGGCGGCGCCGCCGCCCACGCCGTCCTCGTTGACCCCGAGGACATTGCCGAGCACCACGTACAGACCGAAGTCCCGGGCCCGTACCGGATACACCGTCTCGAACGAGTCGTTGTCGGCGGCGAGCACCGAACTCGCCAGATACGCCGCGCAGTTGTCGGCGGCGGCACGCTCGGCCAGCTCGGGGAAACGGTTGTCGTAGCAGGTGGCCGTCGCGAACCGGACCCCGTCGAGCGCGAACCGGCCGTCGGTCGTGCCCGGCGCGAAGACCTCCTTCTCGATCCCGTACAGGTGCTGCTTGTCGTAGCGGGCGAGGAGTTCACCGTCCGGGCCGATGACAAGGGACGTGACCGCGGGGCGGCCGTCCGACGTCCGCACCGGGCCGTTGACGACGGCCGCCGCAGAGACCTCGCGGCAGGCCTCCCGTACGGGTTCCAGGCGAGGGTCGTCCTCGGTGAGGACCAGACCGGGGGTGTCCCGGATCAGGGACGGCTCGTACCCGCTGAGGCAGAGCTCGGCGAAGACGACCACGCGGGCGCCTTCCGCCCCGGCGGCCCTGACCAGACCGGCGACGGTTCGGACGTTGGCGGCGATGTCCCCGGCGACCGGGGCGAACTGGGTGGCTGCGACGATCATGCGCCCATCATCCCGTCCGGCCGCGAGACCGTCGCCTCCGCCGTCTCCCGCAGCAGCCCCAGGAAGGCCGTCGCCGCCGCGCTCGGCGTCGGCGGGGTCGCCGCGCAGACCCGGCGGTACGGGACGTCGTCCGGGTGGATCGTGACGAGCACGACCTCCCGGGGGACGGACGCCGCGGCGAGCGCCGGTACGAGCGTGATGCCGAGACCGGCGGCGACCGCCCCGAGCTTGGCGATCCAGTCGTGCGCGAGCAGCCCGGTACGAGGCCGGAACCCGGCGGCGACGGCCGGGCGGAACAGGGTGTCCTCCAGCCGCTCGGCGCCCACGATCCACTCCTCGTCGGCCAGCTCGGCCAGCCGAACCGCCCGCCGGCCCGCCTGCGGATGGCCCCGTTCCAGGGCCACCAGCATCGGCTCGTCCAGGAGGTGGTGGAGCGTCACGCCCTCCGGCGGGGGAGCGGCCAGGGCCGGGGCGACCACCGCGAGGTCCTGATCCCCGGCGGCGAGCTGCGCCAGATGCTTCACGGACGGGCCCTCGGTGCGGGTGACGGTCACCCCCGGATGCCGGGCGCGGAACACGGCCTGCGTACGGGGGACGAGCGCCGCGTTGGCGCTGGAGAACGAGCCGAGCCGGAGCAGCCCGCCCTCCAGGGTGCGCAGCGCCTCGAGGTCGGCCCGGGCCGCGAGGAGCCGGTCCCGTACGGCCTCGGCGTGCGGCAGCAGCACCCGGCCCGCCTCGGTGGGCCGCACCCCGCGCGGCAGCCGCTCGAACAGCACGGCGCCCGTCTCGTCCTCCAGGGCCTGGACCTGGCGCGAGACGGCGGACTGGGTGTACCCGAGGGTGCGGGCGGCAGCGGTGAAGGACCCCTCGCGGGCGACGGCGAGGAAGACCTCGTACAGGACATGACCGTTCGGCATGGATGCCATGCTAGACATTCGCTTGTCGCATGGGACGGTCATGCCTAGCGTCGTCCTCATGAACACCACGGACAGCACGGACAGCACGGACAGCACGGACAGCACGGACAGCACGGTCGGCACGGCCGGCTCGGACGCCACGGACAGCGCGGCCGGCTCGCGACAGAGGATCGCCTTCCTCGGCCTCGGTTCCATGGGTCTCCCGATGGCCCGCCGACTCCTGGACGCCGGACACCCGTTGACCGTCTGGAACCGCACGGCCGCCAAGGCCGACGCGCTGGTCGCGGGCGGCGCCGTCCGTGCCGGGAGCCCCGCCGACGCGGTCCGGGAGGCCGATGTCGTCATCACCATGCTGGCGGATCCGGCCGCCGCCCTCGCCGTCGCCGACGCCATCCTTCCGGCACTGCGCCCCGGCACCCACTGGATCGACACCTCGACCGTCGGCCCCGACACCGTCGGCGTCCTGGCCGCCCGGCTCCCCGACGGGGTCACCCTGATCGACGCGCCCGTCATGGGCAGCGTGGACCGGGCCGCCACGGGCGAGCTGCTGATCCTCGCGGGTGGTGACACCGCCCCCGTCGCCGCCGTCCTCGACCGTCTGGGCGCGGTCACGGCGTGCGGCGGACCCGGTGGCGGGGCCGCCCTCAAACTCGTCCTCATCAACGCCGTCATCGGTGGGGTCGCGCTGATCGGGGAGGCCCTCGCGCTCGCCGGAGCGCTCGGCCTGCCCCGCGAACTCGCCCTGCGGACCCTCGCCCAGGGGCCCCTCTCCGGCGCCGTGGCCCGCGCCACCGCCACCGGCTCGTACTTCCCGGTCGCCCTCGCGGCCAAGGACGTGGCCCTGGCGACGGCGGCGGCGAAGCTCCCCGTCCTGGAATCCGTCCACCGCGCCCTCACCGAGGACCCGTCCCTGCTCGGCGAGGACCTGGCGGCCGTTGTTCGCTAGCGGCCCACCGGCGGACACCTTCTAGAATCCGCCCAGCGGCGTCGCGCGCGATGCCGCAGGGTGCGGGGCCGTGGCAGAGCACGGTCGATTGCGAATCCGGGCGGCGGAGGTTCCCCGTGCCCGGGGCGAGCGGCCGGTCGCCGGACCTGGCGGCCGGACCCCGCGGGTTCGAATCCCGTCGGCCCCGCACCCGAACTCCCTCCCGTGGCGCCCGAGTCGGCGGCTACGGCCGCTCCTCGCCCCCGTGCAGCAGACGCAGGAAGTCCCGGAAGGCGGCCGGCATGTCCACCGCCGAGGGGTCCAGGAGCCACTGGTACTGCAGCCCGTCCATCACCGCGGTCAGGAGCGGCGCCGCACGCTCCGGGCTCAGCCCGCTCGGCAGCCGGTCGCCGAACTCCAGGCGCAGCACCTGCGCCATGTTCGCCCGCACCTGCGTGTAGCGCTCGGTGAAGAAGGCGCGCGCCGGGTGCTCGTCCGTGACGCTCTCGCCGAGCAGCGCGGAGAAGGTCTGGACGATCCCGGGCCGCATCGCGTTGTACTCGACGAGCGATTCGAGCAGGTCGAGCCGCCAGCCCTCACGGTCCCGGCCGCCGCTCGTGTCCCAGCGGTCGCGCTCCTCCAGGACGGCGACGAGCAGCGCCTCCTTGGTCGGGAAGTAGTGCAGCAGTCCCTGCTGGGTGAGGCCGACCCGTTCGGCGACGGAGCCGAGGGTCGCGCCCCGGTAGCCGCGCTCGGCGATCACTTCGAGGGCGGCGCGGAGGATCTCCGCCCGCCGTTCCTCGCTCCTGGCCCGCACCATCGCCGTGGCCCCCTCTCCGGTCGTCGCTTCCGACAGGACCGTACCCCCTCCGTAAAAATAACAAACGGATAACATCACCTACCGATCTACAGGTAAGTGGGTGCACGATGGGGTCATCGGGGTCAGCAGTACGTCACCAAGGAGGTACGGCCATGACGGAGACCGGCGCGGACACGGCACGGGCAGGGGCGGACGCGGCACGGGAGGAGGTCGTCGAGGCGGCGCTCGCCAAGCTCGACCTGGACTCCAAGACCCGGCTGCTCGGCGGCCAGGACATGTGGTCCCTGACCGCCCTGCCGGAGATCGGCCTGCGGTCCCTGGTCATGTCCGACGGCCCCATCGGCGTCCGAGGTGTCCGCTGGACCGCCGACGACCCGTCCGTCGCCCTGCCGTCCCCGACCGCGCTCGCCGCCGCCTGGGACCCCGACCTCGCCCGCCGCGCCGGCCGCCTCCTCGCCCAGGAGGCCCGCCGCAAGGGCGTCCACGTGCTGCTCGCGCCGACCGTCAACCTGCACCGCACCCCGCTCGGCGGCCGCCACTTCGAGGCCTACAGCGAGGACCCGTACCTCACCGGCGCCATCGGCACCGGCTACGTCCAGGGCGTCCAGGACGGCGGCGTCGGCACCACCGTCAAGCACTTCGTCGCCAACGACGCCGAGACCGACCGCTTCACCGTCGACAACAGGATCGCCCCGCGCCCCCTCCGCGAGCTCTACCTCGCCCCCTTCGAAGCCATCGTCAAGAACGCCCACCCCTGGGGCATCATGACCGCCTACAACCAGGTCAACGGCATGACCATGACCGAGCACCACCACCTGGTCAACGAGGTCCTGCGCGGCGAGTGGGGCTTCGACGGCTACAACGTCTCCGACTGGATGGCAGCCCGCTCCACCACCGGCGACATCGAGGGCGGCCTCGACGTCGCCATGCCCGGCCCGGCCACCGTCTACGGCGAGGCCCTCGCCGCCGCCGTCCGCGCAGGCGAGGTCGAGGAGTCCACCGTCGACACCGCCGTACGCAACGTCCTGCGGCTCGCCGCCCGCGTCGGCGCCCTCGAAGGCGCCCCGCCGGTCGTCGCCGAACCCCCGGCCGCCCTCGACGGCGACGCCCTCGCCCGCGAGATCGCCCGCCGCGGCTTCGTCCTCGTGCGCAACGAGAACGAGGCCCTCCCGCTGCGGCCCGGGACCGTCGCCCTCTCCGGCGCGGCCGCCCGCGACGCCCGCGTCCTCGGCGGCGGCTCCGCCCAGGTCTTCCCCGACCACGTCGTCTCGCCGCTCGACGGCCTCACCGCAGCCCTTCCCGAGGGTGCGCTCACCTTCACCGTCGGAGCCGACCCCAGCGACGAACTCGCCCCCGCCGACCATGGATTCACCCTCCGCGCCCGCTGCCGCGACGCCGAGGGCCGCCTCCTCGGCGAGGGCTCCCTGCCCAACGGGCAGGTCCAGTGGATCGGCGACGACCTCCCGGCCGGGGTCACCCACGAGGCCCTCGCCTCCATCGAGGTCGTCGGCACCTTCACCCCGCGCGAGGCCGGCGAGCACTCCTTCGGCACCCGCGGCCTCGGCGCCTACACCCTCGCCGTCGCCGGCGAGACCCTCTTCGAGGGCGTCCAGGCGATGGGCCCCGAGAGCGACCCCTTCGAAGCCTTCTTCGGCTCCCCGGTCGAGCGCGCCAAGGTCGCGCTCACCGCCGGCGAGACCGTCGAGGTGTCCCTGCTGCACACCCTCGACAAGGAGTTCGCGGCCCCGCTGCCGGCCGTCATGTTCTCCTTCGTCCACCTCGGTCCGCGCCGTCACCCCGACGAACTGATCGCCGAGGCCGTCGAGGCGGCCCGCGCCGCCGACACCGCCGTCGTGGTCGTCGCCACCACCGAACGCGTCGAGTCCGAGGGCTTCGACCGCAAGGACCTCGCCCTCCCCGGCCACCAGGACGACCTCGTACGGGCCGTCGCCGCCGCCAACCCGAACACCGTCGTGGTGGTCAACGCCGGCTCCCCGGTCGAGCTGCCCTGGCGCGAGGACGTCGCGGCGATCCTGCTCAGCTGGTTCCCCGGCCAGGAGGGCGGCGACGCGCTCGCCGACGTCCTCACCGGCGCCGAGGAGCCCGGCGGCCGCCTCCCCACCACCTGGCCCGGCACCCTCGCCGACGTCCCGGTCACCGACGTCACCCCGGCCGAGGGCGAACTCGCCTACAGCGAGGGGATCTTCGTCGGCTACCGCGCCTGGGACCGGGTCGGGGAGGCCCCCGCGTACGTCTTCGGCCACGGCCTCGGCTACACGACCTGGTCGTACGACTCGCTGGA
Organism: Streptomyces sp. NBC_00250; assembly: GCF_036192275.1. NCBI lineage: Bacteria > Bacillati > Actinomycetota > Actinomycetes > Kitasatosporales > Streptomycetaceae > Streptomyces > Streptomyces sp. NBC_00250. The sequence goes on from NZ_CP108088.1 coordinate 6,281,025, forward strand.
CGTCACCCCGACGTCGGCGAAGGTCCGGCTCACCAACACCGGGGACCGCCCCGGCCGCGAGGTCGTCCAGATCTACCTGGCGCCGCGGCCCGTGCGCGGCCCCGACCGCCCCGACCGCTGGCTGGCCGGGTTCGCGAGCGTCGGGGCCGGACCCGGCGAGACCGTCGAGACCGAGATCGCGCTGCCCCGCCGCGCCTTCGAGATCTGGGACGAGCGGAAGGCAGACTGGGCCCTCGTCCCCGGCGGCTACGAGGTACGGGCCGCCCACTCCCTCGCCGACGTCCGCCTGAGGGCCACCCTGGAGATCTGAGGTCCCCGACGACCCTCATGACCGGCCCCGGGGCGGCACCTGACAACCGCCCCGGGGTCCCTCACTCCTTCGTGATCCGCCGGTACGCGAGCTCCGCGAGCCGCGCCTGCCCGTCCTTGCTCGGATGGAAGAAGTCCCAGGGGCTCAACTGGCCCTCGTCGAAACGGAAACCGAAGACCGCCCCGCCGTCGTAACGGCAGCGCTCGTCCTCGGCGCACACCTCCGAGAGCACCCGGTTGTACGCCACCACCCGGTCCTGCACCTCGGCGCGCCGCCGGTCCGCCGCGGCACTCAGGTCCTCGGCGTCCGTCAGCATCGCGCCGCAGATCCCCAGCTTCCACACCTCGAGGCCCATCGGGCTGACCCGCCCCGTCGACCACAGATGCATCAGGGACGGCACGCTCGCCACGTACACCTGCGCCTTCGGAGCGCCCTTCCGCAGCCGCGCGAGGGCCGTCTCGAAGGAGGTCCGGAAGTCGGCGACCGGCGTCATCAGGTCCGGGGTGGGACGGCAGGCGTCGTTGGCGCCCATCATCACCGTGACCAGCTCGGGCCGTTCGGCCGCCGCGCCGGCCATCTGCTCCGGAAGCTCCGCCATCCGCGCGCCCGTCCGCGCCAGGTTCCAGCTGCGGGTGGCCACCTTCTCCGGGCCGAGGAGGCGCAGCGCGAGGCTGTTCACGGTGGTGTCCGTGCCGGTCGCCCAGGAGACCTCGGGGCAGTCCGTCAGGACCGAACAGGCGTCGAAGGCGCGGGTGACGGAGTCGCCGACGGCCGCGACGGAAGCGGGGGAGACGTCCCACAGCGGGGACGGCCTCGGGGTCGGCTTCGACGGCGGTTTCGGAGTCGGCTTCGACGTCGATCTCGCCGTCGTGCCGTTCGCCGTGGGCTCCCCGGCGGTGCAGCCGGACAGGGCCCCCGCGCACAGCAGCGCCGCCGTCGCGGCGGCGACAGCGGTACGAAATCTGCTTCGGCCGCGCATCCCCGGCCCCTCCTTCGGCGTCCTGGCGGGTGAAAGCTTCGTGTTCACCCGCCCCCGGACCGACCGTACGTCACACCGATGACGGTGCGGCACGGTAGCTTTTCCCCCGTCGAACCAGAGGCACCTTTGCCGACCGGCTCCGGTAAATTACATCACGTCACATCCTGTCCCCTTTTTGATGGTTTGTGACGTTTTGCTCCTGATGCTGTTTACTGAGGCCGCTGGGAAAGGCGAACCTCGTCCCACACTGGAGGTCCCGGTGACGACACGTGGAGTCCTGTACGTTCACTCCGCACCGCGCGCGCTGTGCCCGCACGTCGAATGGGCGGTCGCGGGTGTCCTCGGTGCGAGGGTCCAGCTCGACTGGATCCGCCAGCCGGCGTCCCCCGGCACCTGGAGAGCCGAGTTCTCCTGGCAGGGCCGTACCGGCACCGCCTCCGAACTCGCCTCCGCACTGCGCGGCTGGCAGATGCTCCGCTTCGAGGTCACCGCGGAGCCCTGCCCCACCGCCGAGGGCGAGCGCTACAGCGCCACCCCCGACCTGGGCATCTTTCACGCCGTCACCGGCATGCACGGGGACATCCTGGTCCCCGAGGACCGGCTGCGGGCCGCCCTCGCGCGCTCCGCGCAGGGCGAGACGCAGCTGGAGGCCGAGATCGCCAAGCTCCTCGGAAAGCCCTGGGACGACGAACTGGAGCCCTTCCGGTACGCGGGCGAGGGAGCCCCGGTGCGCTGGCTGCACCAGGTCGTCTGAAGGGCCGTCATCGACGCGCGGTAGATTCCGCCCGGGCGGGCAGGGGGCACGCCGGGCGGGAGAGAAGTGACGCGAGAAGGTACGGCGCCGGTCAAGGCCGCCGTTCTGCTGTCGGGCGCCGCGTTCGGCGCCGCGGCGGCCTTCCTGGGGGCCGGGGTCGTCGCGGGTTCCTGGCCGAGGGGCTGGGCGGCGCTCACGTGCGCGCTGGTCCTGGTGGCGCTAGGGGTGACGGGTCTGGTGACCGGGCGGCAGAACCGTACGGTCCCGGATTCGGCTTCCGTCCCGGACGACTCCCCGGCCCTGGCCAAGGCCGACACCGCCGGGCCTTCCGGTCGGTCCTCGGCTCTGGTGGTCGGAGTCGTCTGGCTGCTGGCGCTCGCGGCCGCCGGTACCTGGGGCCTGGTGGCGGCGGGCGACGACGACGGCGACGAGCAGGGCCGGGCGTCCGGCAAACCCGCCGCCCCGTCCTCGGCCCCGCCGTCCCGGGGCAGGCCCACGGTCGCGTGGACCGTCCCGGCCGTCGGAGCGAAGCACGACCGAGGCGTGGGCGCCTGGGCCCTCGGCGAGACCGTGGCGCAGGGCCGGCTCGACGGACTGTCCGCGTACGACTCCGCCGACGGCACCGTGCGCTGGAAGGTTCCCGCGCCGACCCGCGAGGGCCTCTGCGGGATGTCCCCCGACACCGATCAGGGCATCGGACTGATCGCCCACGCCCGCCACGGCCGGCCGTGCGCGACCCTCCTCGCCGTCCGAACCTCCGACGGCAAGGTCCTGTGGCGCACGAGCCTCACCGGCAAGGGCCTCCTCGCCCGCGGCCTCGCCGTCGGCGGCGGTACCGCCGTCACCGCCGAGGACGGCGCCGTCCGTGGCCGCTCCGGTGAGACGGGCGAACAGCGCTGGCAGCGGGCGCTCGCCGAGGACTGCCGGGTCCTGGCCGTGGACTCGGACGCCACCCGTACCCTCGTCGCCGAACAGTGCGGCAAGGGCGCGCGGCTCGTCGCCCTGGACACCCGTACCGGCGCACAGCGGTGGCTCCGGGAGCTGCCCGTCGAGTCGAGGGCCGACGCCTCGGTGGTCTCCGTCTCACCCGTCGTCGTCGCCGTCGACGAGGACGACCCGCGCGGCACCCACGCCTTCCTGGGCTTCGACGACAAGGGCGCGCCGACGGCGACGATCCCGTTCACCGGGCCCGAAGGCGAACTCTCCTGGCAGGGCGGCCCGGGCAGCGGCGACGTCACCCGGCCACTCGTCCGTGACGGGCACCTGATCACCCTGGCGGAGCGGGAGGACATCGTGCCCCATCACGTCGTCGCGTACTCCCTCGCGGACGGCCGGAAGGCGTGGGTGTACCACTCCGATGAGCAGAAGGCGGCGCTGGCGACGGCGGCGGACGGAGTCATCGCGGTCCTCGAGGGCTACGGCCGGGCCAGGATCGTGCTGCTCGACCCCGCCACGGGCAAGGCCGGCACGGTGATCGCCCCGGAGAGCCCGAAGACGCAACTCTCCATAGAGCCCGAACTCCTCGCCGCCCCCGGCGGACGGTACGTCGTCGTCAACCACATCCTGATGGACGCGGAACCCTCGGCGTTCGCCCTGCGCTGAGGCCCCAGGACACGCCGGAGGCCCACCCCCCGCTGAGGGGGTGGGCCTCCGGCATGCGTCAGTGCGAGGTCAGATCGTGCGGAACGCCAGGACCACGTTGTGGCCGCCGAAGCCGAAGCTGTTGTTGATCGCGGCGATCGTGCCCTGCGGGAGTTCGCGGGGCACGTCGCGGACGATGTCCGCGTCGACGTCCGCGTCCAGTTCGTCGATGTTGATCGTCGGCGGGGCCAGGCGGTGGTGGAGCGCCAGGACCGTCGCGACGGTCTCGATGCCGCCCGCGCCGCCGAGGAGGTGGCCGGTCATCGACTTCGTCGCGGAGATCGCGACGTGGTCCAGGTCGTCGCCCAGGACCTTCCGCAGCGCCTTGATCTCGGCGACGTCACCCTGCGGCGTCGACGTGGCGTGCGCGTTGAGGTGGACGACCTCGGACGGCTTGAGGTCGGTCGCGTCGAGCAGGTTCTGCATCGCGGCGGCGATGCCACGGCCGGTCGGCTCGGGCTGCGCGATGTGGTGGCTGTCGGCCGACAGACCCTGACCGAGGACCTCGCAGTAGATACGCGCGCCGCGCGCCTTCGCGTGCTCCTCGGACTCCAGGATCACGACTCCCGCGCCCTCGCCGAGCACGAAGCCGTCGCGGCCGGTGTCGTAGGGACGCGAGGCCTTCGTCGGCTCGTCGTTGTTCTTGGACATCGCCATCATGTTGGCGAAGGCGGCGATCGGCAGCGGGTGGATCGCGGCCTCGGTACCGCCGGCGACGACCACGTCGGCACGGCCGGTACGGATCATCTCGACGGCGTAGCCGATCGCCTCGGCACCCGACGCACACGCCGAGACCGGGGTGTGGACGCCCGCCCGGGCGTTCACCTCGAGGCCCACGTTGGCGGAGGGGCTGTTCGGCATGAGCATGGGCACGGTGTGCGGGGAGACGCGGCGAACGCCCTTCTCCTTCAGCACGTCGTACTGGTCGAGCAGAGTCGTGACGCCGCCGATGCCGGAGGCGATGACGGAACCGAGCCGCTCGGGCACGATCTTCTCGTCCTCGCCGGCAGGGGCGGTGTAGCCCGCGTCGGCCCAGGCCTCACGGGCCGCGATCAGCGCGAACTGCGCCGAGCGGTCCAGCTTGCGGGCGAGCGGGCGGGGCAGGACGTCACCGGGGTCGACGGCGGCGGTCGCGGCGATCTGCACGGGCAGTTCGGCGAAGCGCTCGCCCTCCAGGGGCTTGACGCCGGAGCGCCCCGCGAGAAGACCTTCCCAGGTCGACGCGGAGTCGCCACCCAGCGGTGTGGTTGCGCCGATACCGGTGACGACCACGGTGCGATTGGTCGAGCTCACAGGAATTCGTTCTCCATGTGTGTGATGGTCGGAATACGGCGCCACCGCCGGGTGGCGGACCGAGTCAGCGAGGGCCGAATCAGGCCTGGTGCTTCAGGATGTAGTCGGCAGCGTCGCCAACCGTCTTGAGGTTCTTGACGTCCTCGTCCGGGATCTTGACGTCGAAGCGCTCTTCGGCGGCGACGACGACCTCGACCATGGAGAGCGAGTCGACGTCCAGGTCGTCGGTGAACGACTTGCCCAGCTCGACGTCCTCGACCGGGATGCCGGCGATCTCGTTGACGATCTCGGCGAGGCCTTCGACGATCTGGTCCTGGGTGGCGGCCATGGTGGCGCTCCTTCTTGTGATTACTTGGGAAAAGGCTTCCGGAAGAACCGGAGTGCCTAGGGGAGGGTAACGACCGTCGCGGCGAAGACGAGACCCGCCCCGAAGCCGATGATGAGCGCCGTGTCGCCGCTCTTCGCCTTGCCGGTGGCGAGGAGTCGCTCCATGGCGAGCGGAATCGAGGCGGCCGACGTGTTGCCGGTGGTCTCGACGTCACGGGCGACCGTGACGTGCTCGGGCAGCTTCAGCGTCTTCACCATCGAATCGATGATCCGCATGTTCGCCTGGTGCGGGATGAAGACGTCCAGGTCGTCCGCCGAGATGCCGGCGGCGTCCAGGGCCTGCTGGGCGACCTTCGCCATCTCGAAGACGGCCCAGCGGAAGACCGCCTGACCCTCCTGCGTGATCGCGGGGAACTTGATCTCGCCCGCTTCGTTGAGCGGCAGCTTCGAGACATCGCCGACGTGGAACTCGTTCCACGGCACGGTCTGCTTGATCGTCTCGGACTTGTCGCCCTCGGAACCCCAGACGGTGGGGCCGATGTGCGGCTCGTCCGAGGGACCGACGACCACGGCGCCGGCGCCGTCGCCGAACAGGAAGGCCGTCGCGCGGTCCTCCAGATCCGTCAGGTCGCTGAGCCGCTCGACACCGATGACGAGGACGTACTCCGCGGACCCCTCGACGATCATGCCCTTGGCGAGCGTCAGGCCGTAGCCGAAGCCCGCGCAGCCGGCGGAGATGTCGAACGCGGCCGGCTTCCCGGCGCCGATCTTGTCGGCGATCTCGGTGGCGACGGCCGGGGTCTGCTTGAAGTGCGAGACCGTGGAGACGACCACGGCGCCGATCTGCTCCGGGGTGATCCCGGCGTCGGCGATGGCCTTGCCGGAGGCCTCCACCGACATGGCGGTGACGGTCTCCTCCGGGGAGGCCCAGTGGCGGGTGGAGATGCCGGAGCGCGAGCGGATCCACTCGTCGGACGAGTCGATCGTCTCGAGGATCACCTCGTTCGGCACGACCCGGGTGGGGCGGTAGCCGCCGACACCGAGGATCCGTGCGTACGGGGCGCCCTTGCTGGGCTTGATCTTCGACATGCTTCTCGACACTCCTTGTCAGACGGCCGCGTGCTCAGCGATGAGCGTACGGGCCGCGTCGAGGTCGTCGGGAGTCTTGAGGGCGACCGTGGCCACGCCCGGCAGGGCGCGCTTGGCGATGCCGGTCAGGGTGCCGCCGGGGCACACCTCGATCAGCGCGGTCGCGCCGAGCGCCTGGAAGGTCTCCATGCACAGGTCCCAGCGGACCGGGTTCGCGACCTGGCCGACGAGACGGGCCACGACCTCGGCGCCGTCGGCGACGACCTGCCCGTCCTTGTTGGACACGTAGCGGACGGTCGGGGCGGCCGGGGACAGCTCCTTCGCCGCCGCTTCCAGCTTCGCCACGGCCGGGGCCATGTGGTGGGTGTGGAAGGCACCGGCGACCTTGAGCGCGACGACCCGGCGGACACCCTCGGGCTTGTCCGCCTCCAGGGCGGCCAGCTGCTCCATGGTGCCGGCGGCCACGATCTGGCCCGCGCCGTTCACGTTGGCCGGGGTCAGGCCGAGCTTCTTGAGGTGCGGGACGCTCACCTCGGGGTCGCCGCCGAGCAGCGCCGACATACCGGTCTCGGTGATCGCGGCGGCCTCGGCCATCGCGAGACCGCGGGTCCGGACGAGACGCAGCGCGGCGGTGTCGTCGAGGACGCCCGCGAACACGGCGGCGGTGAACTCACCGACGCTGTGACCGGCGACGACGCCGGCGACGCCCGCCGCCTTCGCGGCGGAGGACCCGTCGCCGAGCGCGGCGGCGGACAGCAGGCCGGCGGCGACGAGGAGCGGCTGGGCCACGGCGGTGTCACGGATCTCGTCCGCGTCCGCCTTCGTGCCGTAGTGGGCGAGGTCGAGCCCGATGGCGTCCGACCAGGCCGCGATGCGGTCGGCGGCGCCGGGGAGTTCGAGCCAGGGAGTCAGGAAGCCGGGCGTCTGAGCGCCTTGGCCGGGAGCGACGAGTACGAGCACCCTCACACTCTCTCTTGGGGACGGCTCCGAGCGCCCGTGGGGACAGGGACGAAGAACCGTCGGGGGAATTGTTGGTGTTCGACAAAAGTCTAGGACTGCTGATCTCCGTCGGCCAAGCGCCCCAGAATCAGCGCGATCCGCAGCGTGAACGCGGAACGTACATCGGAGGGTGACCAGCCGGTGACGTCGGTCACACGTCGAAGCCGGTAGCGCACGGTGTTGGGGTGCACGAACAACATCCGGGCCGCGCCTTCCAGGCTGCTGGCCTGCTCCAGATAGACACTGAGAGTTTCGAGGAGCGCCGAGCCCGCTTCCTCCAGCGGTCTGTAGATCTCCTCCACCAGCTGCTCGCGCGCCGAAGGGTCGGAGGCGATGGCGCGCTCCGGCAGGAGATCGTCCGCGAGGACCGGGCGGGGGGCGTCCTGCCAGGCCGAGCAGGCCTTCAGACCCGCCGCGGCGGCCTGCGCGGAGCGGGTCGCGGCCAGCAGATCGGGGACGACGGGGCCCGCGACGACCGGGCCCGCGGCATACGGGCCGATCAGGGCCTTGGCCACGGCCAGCGGATTGTCGTTGCCGCCGGCGATGACGACCAGACGGTTGCCGAGGACACCGGTGAGGACCTGGAGCTTGGCGTGGCGGGCCGCGCGGCGGATCGCCTCCACGGTGAGCTCGCTGTCGCCGTCGGGGGCCGTACCGAGGATCACGCACACATGGTCCGGGGAGTTCCAGCCGAGCGCCGCCGCACGCGAGACCGCGCCCTCGTCGGCCTCGCCGGAGAGGACCGCGTTCACCACGAGCGACTCCAGGCGCGCGTCCCAGGCGCCCCGTGCCTCGGCGGCCTGCGCGTACACCTGGGCCGTCGCGAAGGCGATCTCCCGGGCGTAGACGAGGAGCGCCTCGCGGAGGATGGACTCGTCGCCGGGGGCGGCGACCTCCTCGATCGCCGTCTCCATGACCTCGATGGTGGTGCGCACCATCTCCACGGTCTGGCGCAGGGTGATCGCGCGGGTCAGCTCGCGGGGCGCGGTGCCGAAGACGTCCGTCGAGATGGCCTGCGGGGTCTCCGGGTGCCGGAACCACTCGGTGAACGCGGCGATACCGGCCTGGGCGACCAGACCGATCCACGACCGGTTCTCGGGCGGCATCGCCCGGTACCAGGGCAGCGTCTCGTCCATGCGGGCAATGGCGTTGGCGGCGAGCCGCCCGGAGGACTGTTCGAGGCGCTTCAGGGTCGCGGCGTGCGGGTGAGGGGCGTTCGTGGGTTCTGGCACGTGGACAAGACTGCCTTATCGGGACGGCAGTGTGCGGGGTCGGGGCGGGTTCGCCTCCGGCCGGTTCCGGGTTCGCCCTCGGGCCGTGGTCCGGGTTCGCCCTCGCGCCGTGGTCCCGCCGGGCTCTCGCGCTGTGGCCCGGCCGGGCCCTCGCGCTGTGGCCCGGCCGGGCCCTCGCGCCGTGGTCCGGCCGCGCCTCGCGTCGGCGCCCGGCGCGCGGGGAGGCCGCACTACCGTAGGGCCCGTGATACGCATCCAGCGCGCGGCGGAGCGGTACCCCGGGGGTGACCCGGCCGCCGGGATCGAGACCCGGCACGCCCTGTCCTTCGGGCCGCACTTCGACCCCGACAACCTCCGCTTCGGCGCCCTGCTCGCCTGCAACGAGGAGCGGCTCGCGCCGGGCGCGGGCTTCGACGAGCATCCGCACAGCCACACCGAGATCGTCACCTGGGTCGTCGAGGGGGAACTCACCCACCACGACACCGCCGGCCACACCACGGTCGTCCGCCCCGGCGACCTCCAGCGGCTGAGCTCCGCCGGGGGAGTCCGGCACGTCGAACGCAACGACGCCGAGGTGCCGCTCGTCTTCGTGCAGATGTGGCTCGCACCGCTGTCGCCGGGCGGGGAGCCCTCGTACGAGGTGGTGCGCGGGCTCGCGGAGCCCTACGACCTCCCGGCGGCGGACGCGCGGCTGCACGTCCGTCGGCCGGTTCGGGGCGAGAGGGTCGCCGTACCGGACGCCGATTTCGCGTACGTCCATGTCGTACGCGGCACGGTCGGGCTCGACGGGGAGCCGCTGTCCTCCGGCGACGCGGCCCGGATCACCGACGCCGGGGGACACATGCTCGTCGCCACGACCGATGCGGAGGTCCTGATCTGGGAGATGCGGGACTGGCGCAAGGCCCTGGGCCGAGAGGACCCGGCCGAAGGGCCGGAGCTCGTCTGAGCAGCCCCGGGCCGGCGCTTCAGGCGAGCGCGCTCTTCGCCTTCCACTGCTCCCAGCTCAGGTTCCACGCCCCGTAGCCGTTGCCCTCGGCGACGGTGCCCTTGGTGTCCTTGCCGGTGATCTCGAAGGGGTCGCCGACGTTCACCGCGGCGTAGAAGGACGCGGCGTTCTCGTCGCTCATGCCGATGCAGCCCGAACTCATGTTGGCGCGGCCGAAGTACGCCGCGTTCCACGGGGCCGCGTGCGCGTACATGCCCGACCAGGTCAGCCGCATCGAGTAGTCGACGTCCTTGTCGTACGCGTCCCCGAGTCCGACGGTCTCCGAGTTCATGTTGATGGTGCCCTCCTTCGCCATCAGCACGGCCGTGCCCCGCCAGGACCGCTTGTCGCCGCCCGGGGTGCCGCCGGAGACCGGGATGGTGCGGACCGTGCGGCCGTCCTTCTTCACGGTGAGCTTGTGCCGGTCGAGGTCGACCTTGACGATCTGTGCCGAGCCGATGGTGAAGCCTGTGCGGTAGTCCCGTACGAACCAGCCGCCGCCCGAGTCCGTGCCGTTCAGGTCGGCTTGCAGGGTGACCTTCGTGCCGGGCTTCCAGTACGTACGGGGGCGCCAGTCCGCCCTGTCCCGGCCCGAGTAGTCCTTGACCCAGCCCCAGGAACCCTCGGTCGCGTTCGAGGTGGTCACCTTGAGCTGCTTCTCCACGTCCGCCTTCTTCGTGACCGGGAGGTCGAAGACGATCGAGAGGGGGTGGGCGATGCCGACGGTGGTGTTCTTGCCGGGGGCGAGGGTGAGCTTGTTGACCTTGTCCGCCTCGGCCGTCTCGAAGGAGGACTTGGTCGTCGACTCCTTGCCGTCGGCGCCCCGGGAGGTGACCTCCACGGTGTACGCGGTCCCCGGCGCGGCCTTGCGGTCGGAGACCCAGCGGGTGCCGCCCGCGCCCGCGCGCCCGGCGAGCGAACCGCCGTCCGCGTCCACGACCTTCACCTCGGCGATCGTGCCGCCCGTCGCGGTCACCGTCACCGGGAGACCGGCCGCCGGGTGCACGACCGTCACCTTCGCCGGCTGACCCTTCGACGCGTTCGACGCCGGGGCCTCGGTCCCTCCGGGACCGCTCGCGGCCTGTGCCGTGCAGGCCGTGAGGGAGACGCTCAGCGCTACGGCCGCGAGAACGGGACGGGATGTGCGTATGCGCAGCACGGAAGACCTCCGCAGAGTGAGGGAGTGGCGAGTGGGATGTTTCGGACTGTAGGTCGCTCCCGGCGCCCCGAGTCGGCCGGAGCCCCATGTGACAAGGGCTGCGGCAAAATGGTCATCGTCCGGTCACATTCGCCGCGCGACTCGGTCGAATTCGGCTGTGAGCCTGCTGTGCGCCCCACCACCGAGGGGCGGAACAAGGAGGCTCCCGTTGTGTCAGCCCTGCTCGTGACGGCCGCACCCACTGAGCGCCGCTCCCTGCGGCTCGGCCAAGTGACCCCCGAGGTCTACCGTGCCTTCCTCGCGTCCCGCTCCGGTGCGGACGGGCCCAGCTTCCTCCAAGTCCCGGCCTGGGCCCAGGTGAAGGACGGCTGGCAGCACCAACTGGTCGGCTGGGGGCCCGAGTCCGGCGAGCTGACCGGAGTCGCCCTCGTCCTCATGCGGCCCTTTCCCGGCACCCGCAAGTACTTCGCCTACCTTCCCGAAGGGCCCGTCGCCGACTGGGCCGATCCCGACGTCGACAGCTGGCTCGCCCCGCTGCTCGGGCATCTGCGCTCCTGCGGCGCCTTCGCCGTACGCATAGGCCCCGGGCCCGCCTACCGGCGGTGGAACGCCGCCACCGTCAAGGCCGCCACCGGGCCCGGCCGCCGGCTCTCCGACGTCCTCGCCGACGAGGTCGACCCGCTGGGGACCGCCGTCGCCGAACGCCTCCGGGCGCGGGGCTGGCGGCGCTGCGGCGGGGAGTCGGAGGACGGCGCCGACGCCCAGCCCCGGCACGTCTTCCAGGTGCCGCTCACCGGGCGCACCCCCGACGACCTGTGGAACGGCCTCAACCAGGAGTGGCGGCGCAACGTCCGCAAGGCCCGCAAGTCCGGCGTGGAGATCACCGTCGGATCCGCCGCCGACCTGCCGGAGTTCTACCGGCTGCTCCGCATCACCGAGGAGCGCGACGGCTTCCGCCTCGGCCGCTCCCTCGCGTACTACGAGCGGCAGTACGCCGTCCTCAACGCCGAGCACCCCGGCCGCATGAAGCTCTACCTCGCCCGCCACGAGGGCGAGATCCTCGCCGCCCACACCATGGTCACCGTCGGCGGACGCGTCTGGTACCAGACCGGCGCCTCCGCCGATCACCGCCGCGAGGTCCGCCCCTCCAACGCCCTCCAGTGGCGCATGCTGCTCGACGCCCACGCCCTCGGCGCCGCCGTCTACGACCTGCGCGGGGTACCCTCCACCCTCGATCCGGGCGACCGCGCCCACGGGCTGCTCCGCTGGAAGCTCGGCACGGGCGGACAGGTCGTCGAGACGTTGGGGGAGTGGGAGACACCGATGCAGGGCACGACCAACCACGCGCTGTTCCGCGCCTTCCAGGCGTATCTGGCCCGCCGATGACGGCCACGCTCACCGCCGAAAGGCCCGGCAGGGGCCGGGCGAAGGCCAAGCCGTCCGCGCTGCGCAGCGGTGCGCTCATGGCCGCCGGGTCGCTCGTCTCGCGCGCCACCGGTTTCGTCCGCGCCTCCGTCGTCGCCGCGGCGCTCGGCGCCGCGTCCGTCGCCGACGGCTACGCGGTCGGCAACACCGTCCCCACCATCATCTACACGCTCCTCCTCGGCGGCGCCCTCAACGCCGTCTTCGTCCCCGAGCTGGTCAAGGCCGCCAAGGAGCACGAGGACGGCGGAGTCGCCTACACCGACCGACTGCTCACCCTGTGCGCGTTGGCCCTCGTCGCCCTCACGGCCGGCGCGGTGTTCGCGGCGCCCCTGATCGTCGACACGTACACCGACTACGTCGGCGATCAGCGGGAGATGACGATCGCCTTCGCGCGCGCGTGCCTGCCGCAGATCTTCTTCCTCGGCCTCTTCACCCTGCTCGGACAGGTCCTCAACGCCCGGGGCCGCTTCGGCGCCATGATGTGGACCCCCGTCCTCAACAACGTGGTCGTCGTCTCCGTCTTCGCCCTCTTCCTCGTGGTCGGCGACGGCGGCGCGCTCACCCCCGGGGAGACCGCCCTCCTCGGCTGGGGCACCACCGCCGGCATCGTGCTCCAGGCCCTCGCCCTCGTGCCCTCGCTGCGCGCCGCCCGCTTCCGCTGGCGGCCCCGTTTCGACTGGCGCGGCAGCGGCCTCGCCGAACCGCTCCGCTCGGCCGGCTGGCTGGTGCTCCTCGTCCTCACCAACCAGGGCGCGTACTGGGTGACCACCCTGCTCGCCACCTCCGCCGGCGACACGGTCAGCGGCGGCGGCCTCGCCGCGTACAACAACGCCTATCTGCTGTGGAGCGTCCCGCACGGCATCATCACGGTCTCCCTCGTCACCGCGCTGCTGCCCCGGATGAGCGGCGCGGCCGCCGACGGCGACCTCGCGGGGGTCCGGCGGGACGTCTCGTACGCCCTGCGGACCAGCCAGGCCGCCCTCGTGCCGGCGGCCTGCGCCCTCCTCGCGCTCGCCGTCCCGCTGATGACGGTCGTCTTCCGGTACGGGGCGACCAGCGACGGCGACATCCGCGCCATGTCCTGGATCCTGATGGCCTTCGCGCCGGGCCTCGTCGCCCTCTCCGGACAGTACGTGTGCACGCGCGCGTTCTACGCGCTGCGGGACACCCGCACCCCGTTCCTGCTCAATCTGGTGATCGCCGGGCTCAACGCCGCGCTGTCCTTCGCCGCCTACCACTACCTGCCCACGCGCTGGGCCGTCGCCGGCATGGCCGCCGGGTACTCGCTCGCGCTCTGGGCGGGCTGGGGACTCACGGCGTACGTGCTCGGGAGGCGGCTCGAGGGGGGCGGCGCGAAGGACGAGGGCGCCGACACCGGCGGCTCCGTCTCCGCGCTCGTGCGGCTGATGGCCGCCGCCGTGCCCGCCGCCGGTTACGGGCTCCTCGTCACCGACCTCACCGGTCCCGCCGGAGCCGTACCGTCCGGGCTCGCCGGCGCGCTGACCGTCCTCACCGTCTTCGCCGTCCTCGCCCAGCCCCTCCGCCTCACCGGGGTCCAGACCCTCCTCGCGGCCGGGAGCGGCCGGCTGCGCGGCCTGGCCCGCCGTACCTGAACCGCCGCCCCTCCGCGTGAGGGGCCCGTCGACCTTGGGATACTCCACAGATGCCCCGCGTGCTCCTGATTGAAGACGACCCCTCCGTCCGCGAAGGCGTCGAGCTCGGGCTCCGGCGCCGCGGGCACGAGGTGCGCACCGCCGCCACCGGGGAGGCCGGGCTCGACGCGCTCGGGGAGTTCCGGCCGGACCTGCTGCTGCTCGACCTCATGCTGCCCGGCATGAACGGCGTCCAGGTCTGCCGCCGGGTGCGCGAGACCAGCCAGCTGCCGATCATCATGCTGACCGCCCGCGGCGACGACTTCGACGTCGTCATAGGCCTGGAGGCCGGAGCCGACGACTACATCGTCAAGCCCGCCCGTACCGAGGTCATCGAGGCCCGGATACGAGCCGTGCTCCGGCGTATCGAGGAGCCGGGAGGAGCTAAGGCCGCCGTCGAGTTCCACGGGGAGCTGGCCATCGACCGGGCCGGGCTCACGGTCGCCAAGTCGGGCGAGCGGATCGGCCTCGCCCCCTCCGAGCTGAAGCTGCTGCTCCATCTCACGGCCGCGCCCGAGCAGGTCTTCAGCCGCCAGCAGCTCCTCGAACACGTCTGGGAGCACAGCTACCACGGGGACGCCCGGCTGGTCGACGCCTGTGTCCGACGGCTGCGGAACAAGATCGAGGACACCCCGGGCGACCCCCGCTACATCCAGACCCTGCGCGGCTTCGGCTACCGCTTCGGCCCGCTGGGCCCGATGTGAAGGCCTGCGTCACCCCGGAGGCGGACGAGGACACCGGGCACGAGTCCCACGGCACGGGCGTGCGCGGCCGCGCGGCCCGGCGCGGGGCCCGGAGCCCGCGGCTGCGTCCGCACCCCTTCGGCCTGCGCACCCGTCTCGTCCTCGCCTTCCTGCTCGTCGCCGCCGTCGGCTGCGGCACCACCGCCGCCCTCACCTACCGGGCCGCCCGCAACGCCATCCTGGAGCAGACCCAGGACACCGCCGTCTCCGCCTTCCGCGAGCAGGTCGACGCCCTCGGTACCAGCCTGCCCGTCGAACCGGAGATGCTGCGGGACTCGCTCATGCGGATCGCCCGTCAGGGCAAGCCCCGCGCCTGGCGCGTCTACGCCGAGTACGGCACCCTGCGCGTCTCCTCCACCGACCGGCCCACCTCCTCCGTCATCACCCCGGAGCTGCGGGCCCGCGCCGCGGACGACGAGGCCGTCCCGCACGGCAGTTTCCAGCGGGTGGTCAAGAACGGCACCCCGTACCTCACGATCGCCGTTCCCGCCGTCTTCCTGGCCCGTTCGGCCGCGGGACCGCCACAGCGCACCGGTCTCGTGTTCTATGCCGTCATGGAACTCTCCGAGGAGGAGGCGAACGTGGAGGCGATGGTCACGGCCGCCCGCGACGGCGCCCTGCCGGCGCTCGCCATCGCCCTGATCCCCGCGCTGATCGCCGCGCGCGGAGTCCTCCGGCCCGTACGGGAGCTCCGCCACGCGGCCCACAGCATGGGGCGCGGCCGGCTCGACACCCGTATCCACGCCAAGGGCAGCGACGAACTCGCCGATCTCGCCCGCACGTTCAACGAGTCCGCCGCCGAGCTGGAACGTTCCGTCGCGGAACTCCGCAACGCCGAGGCGCGCGCCCGCCGCTTCGCCTCCGACGTCTCGCACGAACTCCGCACCCCGCTCGCCGGGATGCTCGCCGTCACCGAGGTCCTCGACGAGGACGCCGAAGGCCTCGACAGCGACACCGCCCGCGCCGTCCGGCTGATCAGCGCCGAAACCGGCAAGCTCGCCGTGCTCGTCGAAGACCTCATGGAGATATCCCGATTCGACGCGCGCGCCGCCGAGCTCCACACGGACGAGGTCGACGCCGCCGACTGCGTCCGCAAGACCCTCCAGCACCGGCACTGGACGGACCCGACCCAGGTCGTCCCGTACCTCGCCGAGGGGATCAGGGCCCGGCTCGACCCGCGCCGCTTCGACGTCGTCGTCGCCAATCTCGTCGGGAACGCCCTGCGGCACGGCGGGGCGCCGGTGACGGTCCGGCTGTGGGCGGAGGGGGAGCAGCTGGTGACGGAGGTCGCCGACCGGGGGCCCGGCATCCACCCGGACGTCCTGCCGCACGTCTTCGACCGCTTCTACAAGGCGGACCAGGCACGTACGCGCTCGGCGGGCAGCGGCCTCGGGCTCGCGATCACCCAGGAGAACGTACGGCTCCACGGAGGCACCGTCACGGCCGCCAACGACCCCGAGGGCGGAGCGGTCTTCACCGTTCGGATGCCGCTGTGACCGGCGGGAGGGCCACTGCCGTACCCCGCCGCCGGGCGGGGGGAGCCGCGAAGCGCCGTACCAAGGTCGCCGCCGCCCTGCTCGCCCTGCTGACGCCGCCCGCGCTGGCCGGCTGCGGCATACAGAAGAGCGACGTCGTGGAGGCGGGCGGGGCGGCCACCCTCCATGTCCAGCCGATACTCGACAACCGGATCGTGCTCTACTTCGTCGGCCCCGACGGCCGGTCGATGCCGGTGGCCCGCGATGTCGAGCAATCCGCCCCGGTGATCACCTCCCCGCCGGAGGGCTCGGGAGGCGCCGTCCCGTCGGACGTGTTCGGTCCGGACTACGAGGTGTCCCGCGACGAGCTGCGCCACGGCAAGATCGTCACGGACAAGATCCTCGCCATGCTCCTCGTCGGCCCCAAGGCGAACGAGACCGCGGCGGGCATCACCACCGCCCTGCCCGGGGTGGAGGGAGAGACTCCGACCGTGCTGCAGACCTCGAAGGGGAGCGCCTCGGCGGGGAACCCGGCGCGTCGGCTGATCTGGGTGCGGACGCCCTTCCCCGTCAAGAAGCTGTCGGAGGCGGGCGTCCACCAGCTGGTCTGCACGACCGCCTACGCGGAGGACCCGGCAGGCCTGGTCGAGGTGTCGCTCAGCGGCCCGGACGGCATCCTGCCCACCGCCCGCTGCGACGGGTAGCCGCGTCTCAGGCGGTCCGCAGATCGGCGAGGACCGCGTCGGTGAACGGCGGCCAGGCCTCGACCGCCCACGGCCCGAAGGGCCGGTCGGTGAGCGCCACGCACGCGGCCCGCGCGTCCGGGTCGACCCACAGGAACGTGCCGGACTGCCCGAAGTGTCCGAAGGTGCGCGGCGAGGACGTGGCGCCCGTCCAGTGCGGGGACTTGCCGTCGCGGATCTCGAAGCCCAGGCCCCAGTCGTTGGGCCGCTGGTGCCCGTAACCGGGCAGGATCCCGGTCAGACCGGGGTACGCGACGCTCATCACCTCCAGGACGGTGCGCGGGTCGAGCAGCCGCGGCGCCTGCACCTCGGCGGCGAACCGCACCAGATCGTCCACGGTCGACACGCCGTCCTTCGCGGGCGAACCCTCCAGGGTCGTCGACGTCATGCCGAGCGGCTCCAGGACCGCCTGGTGCAGATACTCGGCGAAGGGGATGTCCGTCGCCTTGGCGAGGTGGTCGCCGAGTGCCTCGAAGCCGGTGTTGGAGTAGATCCTGCGGGTGCCCGGAGCGGCCATGACCCGGTTCTCGTCGAAGGCGAGCCCCGAGGTGTGGGCGAGGAGGTGGCGCACGGTCGAGCCCTCGGGCCCGGCCGGCTCGTCGAGGTCGATCGCCCCCTCCTCGTACGCGACGAGGACGGCGTACGCCGCGAGCGGCTTGGTGACCGAGGCGAGCGGGAAACGCCGCCCGGTGGGGCCGTGGGACCCGGCCAGGGTGCCGTCCGCGCGGACCACGGCGGCAGCCGCGGTGGGGACGGGCCAGTTCTCGATCGACGCCAGGCTCGGCACGCTGCTCTGCATGGGGCCGAGCCTACTTGCTTCGAGTGCACTCGAACGTTTTAGCGTGGGGGGCATGAGCGTGATGGCGAGCACGAGTACGAGCACAGGCACGAGCGGCACCCGGATCCCCCGGACGCACTACACGATCAGCGAGGTCGCCGCCCTGACCGGCCTTTCGGCCCACACCCTGCGCTGGTACGAGCGGATCGGCCTCATGTCGCACGTCGACCGTTCGCACACCGGCCAGCGCCGCTTCACCGAGCGGGACCTGGGCTGGCTCGCCTTCGTCGGCAAGCTGCGGCTGACCGGAATGCCGGTCGCCGACATGGTCCGGTACGCCGAACTCGTCCGCGAGGGCGACCACACCCGCGACGCACGACGGGAACTCCTGGAGACCACCAGGCGGGACGTGCTCTCCCGGATCACCGAACTCCAGGACACGCTCGCCGTGCTCGACATCAAGATCAGCCACTACGGGACCGCAAGCGGAGGAACGCCTTCATGACCAGCGTGAGCAGGATCGACACCGTACGCCTCGGCGGCCAGGACGGACCCGAGATCGGCGTCCAGGGCTTCGGCGCCATGGGCATCAGCGAGTTCTACGGCGACACCGACGAGGCCGCCGCCCGCGACACCCTCGACGCGGCCCTGGAGGCCGGCGTCACCCTGATCGACACCGCCGACGTCTACGGCAGCGGCGCCAACGAGGAGTTCCTCGCCCCGTTCCTCGCCGCCCACCGCGACGAGGTCACCCTCGCCACCAAGTTCGCCATAGAGCGGCGCGCCGACGACCCCACCTACCGGGCCGTCCGCAACGACCCGGCCTACATCAAGAAGGCCGCCGAGGACAGTCTGCGCCGGCTCGGCGTCGAGACCATCGACCTCTACTACATGCACCGCCGCGACCCGGAGATCCCCTTCGCCGAGTCCGTCGGCGCCATGGCCGAACTCGTCCAGGAGGGCAAGGTCCGTCACCTGGGCCTCAGCGAGGTCACCGGACCCGAACTCCGCGAGGCCCACGCCGTCCACCCGATCGCCGCCCTCCAGTCGGAGTGGTCGCTCTTCTCCCGGGACGTGGAGCGCAGCGCCGTCGGCGCCGCCGCCGAACTCGGCGTGACCTTCGTGCCGTACTCGCCGCTCGGCCGCGGCTTCCTCACCGGAGCGTTCGCGGACGCCGCCAAGGACCTGTCGGGCGGCGACTTCCGCCAGTACCAGCCCCGGTTCACCGGCGAGAACGCGGAGCGGAACGCCGCCCTGCTCGACCCGGTCCGGAAGATCGCCGCCGCGCACGGCGCGACCCCGGCGCAGATCGCCCTCGCCTGGGTGCAGCAGCGGGCCTCCGTGCACGGCCTGACCGTCGTCCCGATCCCCGGCACCCGCAAGCGCTCCCGCCTGGAGGAGAACGCGGCCGCCACCCGCATCACCCTCACCGCCGCCGAACTGGCGGAGCTGGAGCCGATCGCCGGGCTGGTGGCGGGCGACCGCTACCCGGACATGCGCTTCACGTCGGCGTCGCGCGAGGCCTGAGCCACCGGTCCCACGGGTCACGCGAGGCCCAGGGCGAAGACCGCGAACCCCGCCGCGAGCAGCCCCGCCAGGGTGCGGCGGCCCGGGCCGGTCTTCGCCCACGGGGACTCGAACCCGCGCGCGTACCGCCCGATCAGGACGAGCAGTCCCGCGAAGACCGGCATCCACGCCAGCCGGGCGAGGATCCAGCCGACCGAGTCGGGCGCCCCGACCAGGCCCGGGATCTCCCCGAGGTACGAGGCGGGGATCGCCGCGGTGAGCATCGCCGTCTGGTGCCAGCACAGGATCGTCATCGCCGAGAGGTTGACGACCACGACGGGCGCCCACAGCGCGGGCCGCTTCAGGAGCCTGCCGAGGCGGTCCCTGAGCAGGATCGCCGCGCCGCTCTGCGCGGCGGCGAGGGCGAGCACGAGCAGCGACGGCGGGTGCGAGTTGGTGCGGGCCTCGCCGGGGACGCCGACCATCGACGCCGGGTAGCCGAAGGCGAGCAGGAGGGCGGCGAAGAGCGCGGCCCCGCCGAGCAGCAGTGCCCAGGCGTGCCGCCTGGTGACCCGGCCCTCACCCCAGGAGACGCCGAGCTGATAGGCGAAGAGCCAACCGGGCAGGATGTTCAGGAGGCTCAGCCAGGACGGTACGGCGTCGGCGTACGGCCCGTACCGCAGGAAGTCGACGACGGCGACCGAGCCGAGCAGCGGGGCCGCGGCCCACACCCCGAGGCGGCGGGCCGCCCGTACGCACAGCGGGGTCAGCGCGGTGACCACCGTGTACACCCCGACGAACCAGAGCGGCTGGATCACGAGCGTGGACGCCGTCCGCAGGCTGTCGACGGGCACCCCGACCCCGAAGTGCAACACGGGGAGGAGCGCCGCCCAGACGGCGGTGACACCGAGGACGGGGCGGCCGAGCCGGGCGAGGCGGCCCTTGAGCCACTCACCCGTGGAGCCCTTCCTGCGCCGGTAGGAGAGCACCGAGGCGTAGCCGCCGACGAGGAAGAAGATCCCCAGCATCTGCAGGACCCAGCTGACCGGTGCGAGACCCGCGAACGTACCCAGCGGGCTGGCGTTGTGGATCGCGCCGTCGGAGGAGAGCGTGAAGCCGCCGAGCAGCCAGTGCCCGGTGGGCACGGCGAGCAGCGCCAGGGCGCGCAGCCCGTCGATCGCCCGGTCGCGGTGGGCGGGGGTGCCCGACTCGATCTTCCGGGCCGTGCGGCGGGCCATGGTCGTGAGGGTGCTCATCGGACGTCCCCCTCGGCGATCGCGGCGAAGGCACGCAGGGAGGCGGTGCCGGGCGCGAAGTAGCCGCCGTGGCCGGCCGCGTCGTCGGCCGCGATCCGACGGGCCCCGAAGGCCGGATCGGCGGGGTCGGCGCCGTGTCCGAGGTCCCCGACCTCGACGTTCGGGACCCGGTCGATCCAGTCGGTCGGATCCTTCGCCGCCCAGACGCGGGCGGAGGTGCCGAGCTCGTCGACGTTCTCGGCGCGCATCCCGGGGGAGCCGAAGACCACCAGGTCCTTGGCCTTCAGATCGTGGGCGGCGAGGCCGCAGACCACGGAGCCGTAGCTGTGACAGAACACGGACGGCTCGGCCGCCCCGACGGCCGCGAGACCGTCCGTGAACCGGGTGAGCCGGTCCGCACCCGCCTCGGCGAGCCGGCCGGTGGCCGCGTCCAGACCGACACCGACCGGGGTCGTGTACCCGGCCCAGGCGACGACCGCCGTACGGCCGTCGGTCGCCCGGCGCAGGGAGGCCGCCATGTCCGTGAGCGGCCGCAGGCGGCCCGCGTCGATGTCGGATCCGGGCACGATCACCGCCACGTGCTCGGCCCGCGCCAGGTCCCCGTACACCAGGGCCACCTGACCCCGGCCGCGGGCGTCGTGGGCGAGGACCCGCGCCTCGCCGAACGCCCCCTGCGTGGCCCGGGCGTTGGCCTCGTACCGCAGCTCCAGGGGCGCCCCGTCGAGGTTCCCGACGACCGTCGGGTGGGTCCGGGCCAGCTCCCGCTGTCGTACCGGGCTCAGCCCGGCGAAGAACCTCGCCACCCCGGCCGGGTCCATCCGCTCGGGGTCCGGCAGCCCCGCCGCCCGCCACTCCGCCGTCCCGGCCGGCGCCCCGGTCACGGCCTCCTGGCTGTCACCGGACGCCCAGCCGGCCGTCCCGCCGATCACGGTGGTCACCAGGGCCGCGGTGATCAGGGTCCTCGAAATGCGGCGCATGGGGTCGCCCTCCCTCTCCGGTATTCGCTCGTTCGCTGGCGAGAGGAAGGTAGGAAGACGACGGGTGACGGCACGTCACACCGGGGAGCCAACTCCGTTCCGATACCGGGGTAGGGGGTGGAGGAGCAGGCAACACCAGGCGGGGGGTGGGGTTTTCCCCCGGGGGCCGGCAGGTGTGGGGGACGGTTCGTGCAGGTGGGGCGCGGCCCACGCGCGCGCGTGGGCGGGCACGGCCAGGTCGTGTCCGGGAAGCAGCGCCGTCTGCCCGCGGGCCGGGCGGGACTCTCCGGGCACGACCTAGGTGTCGGTCGTCAGGACGTGCCCGGGGTCACGAGGCCCGACTCGTACGCGAAGACCACCGCCTGCGCCCGGTCGCGCAGGTCCAGCTTGGCGAGGACGCGGCCGATGTGGGTCTTCACCGTCTGCTCGGCGAGGACGAGATGGTCCGCGATCTCCTGGTTCGACAGGCCGCGGGCGATGAGCTCCAGGACCTCGGTCTCGCGCGGGGTGAGACCGTTCAGGCGCAGCGCCGTGGTGTCCTTGCGCGGCGCCGGCCGGGAGGCGGCGAAGTCGGCGATCAGCCGCCGGGTCACGGACGGGGCGAGCAGCGCCTCGCCCGCCGCCACCACCCGTACCGCCGCGATCAGGTCCGCCGGCGGCGCGTCCTTCAGGAGGAAGCCGGACGCGCCGGCGCGCAGCGCCTCGTACACGTAGTCGTCCACGTCGAAGGTGGTCAGCATCAGCACCTTCGGCCGGTGGGTGACCCCGGCCGGCGGGTGGAGGATCTCCCGGGCGGCGGCGAGCCCGTCCAGCTCCGGCATCCGTACGTCCATGAGGACCACGTCCGGGTGCGTCGAGCGTGCCACGTCGACGCCCTGCCGCCCGTCCGGGGCCTCGCCCACGACGTCGATGTCGGGTTGCGCGGCGAGCAGCGCGGCGAAACCGGCCCGCACCATGGCCTGGTCGTCGACGATGATCACGCGGATGGTCACTCGGAGTCCTTGGCGGTCGGGGTCGGATGCGTCGCCGCCGAGGGCATCGGGTCCGGGGTCAGCGGCAGCCGCGCGGCGACCCGGAAGCCGCCGTCGGGCAGCGGCCCGGTGTCGAGCGAGCCGCCCGTCAACCGTACGCGCTCCCGCATGCCGACGAGCCCGTGCCCGGTGCCGGACGCGCCGCGCTCGACCGCGGAATCCGCCTCCGTGGAGGGCCCGTTGACGACGAGGACCGTCAGCCATCCCTCGTCCGCCCGGATCGACACCCGGGTCGACGCCCCCGGCGCGTGCCGGACGATGTTCGCGAGCGCCTCCTGCACGATCCGGTACGCCGACAGGTCCACCGCCTGCGGTACGTCCCCGAGGTCGGCGGCCAGCCGCAGCTCGGCCGGCACTCCGGCCCGTACGGTCGCCTCGACCAGCTGCTGGACCCGGTCCAGGCCCGGTTGCGGGGCCCGCTCGCCCTCGCTGCCGTCACTGCGCAGCACCGAGAGCAGCCGTCGCATCTCGGCGAGCGACTCGCGCGCGCTCGCCGCGATCGAGGTGAACTCCTCGCGGGCCGCGTCGGGGAGGTCGGGGATGCGGTACGGGGCCGAGTCGGCCTGCACGGTGATCACGGACATGTGGTGGGCCACGACGTCGTGCAGCTCGCGCGCGATCCTGGCCCGCTCCTCCAGGAGGGTGCGGCGGGCGCGTTCGGCCTCGCTGATGGTCTCCTGCTCGACGAGCCGCCGCTGGGCGTCGCCACGCGCGCGTACCGCCGAGGTGAGGAGGAGCAGCACCCCGCTGAGGACCAGCAGCAGGGTGTGGAGGCTGGTGTACCCGGACGGCTTGAAGACCTCCAGGACGTACCCGGCGGCGCCGGTCGCCAGCCAGACGCCGAACAGCGCCCGGCGGGACTCGCGCAGCCCGAGCGCGATCATCAGCGCGCAGTAGCCGATGACGATCGGCGGGGTCCAGGGCCAGAATTCGGCGCGTGGGCCGTCCGCGGCGAGCAGCACGACCGCGCCGAGCACATCGGCGGCGAAGATGACCCACCAGGCCTGCAGGGGACGGGCGACAGCGAGCAGCAGCGGCGCGGTCTGCGCGGTGGCGACGGCTCCCGCGAGGCCGCCGTTGACGCCGTAGTCCCCGGCGAGCAGCAGGATCGTGCTGGGCAGGAGCGAGGCGACGAAGGCGAGGGCGACGACGTACGGCAGCAGCCGCACCCACCGTGAGGAGGCGTCGGCGAAGAGGGGCGCCCCCGGTGTGGTGGGGGTGGTGAGCGCGGTCCCGAGCCCCTGGAGCATCTCGCGTGTCCGGGTGCTGAGCTGTCGGAGGGTGGGCGGCAGCTCGTGCCGCGGTTCGGTAGCCATGACCAGCTCAGGGTAGGCAGGGGGCCGGGCCCCCGACGTCATACCGGGGACCGGGCTCGCACCTGATACCGGGGTATGACGCCGGGGCGCGGTCGCGCACCGTCCGGCTACAGCTCCGCGAGGAGTTCCGCTTTCTTCGCCGAGAACTCCTCGTCCGTCACCAGTCCCGCCTGGTGCAGTTCACCCAGGTGCCGAATCCTTTCGGCGACGGCCCCGGGAGCCGCGACACGAGCGGGCACGCGGTCCGAGGTCCTGATCGCCGCGAGGACCGCCGCCGCGAAGGGGAGCGACAGGTGCACCGGCCCGTAACCGAGGCCGAAGACGACGGAGGAGGGGTCCCGGTCGGCCTGGGACGCCCGGGGTTCGCCGCCCCGCGGCACCAGACGCAGATGCCCGTCGAGGACGTCCGGCGAGCGCCACTCGACCCCGCACAGGTCCCGTACGTGGAAGAACTGGTCACCCGCCTTCCACTTCTCCGAGGACGCCCCCGTCCAGGACCAGCGGAACGCGACCTCCGACTGCCCGTCGAAGCTCGCCTTCCCGTCGTACGCCTTGAAGGACTGCGGACCCTGCGGCGGCGCCACGAGGAAACGGTCGGCGGGCGTCACGTCGGCGGCGCCCGGCAGGTCGGGATCGCCCGACGGCTCCTCGGTGTACGGGCTCCGCCGTGCGACGCCCGCACGCAGCTCGTCCCGGTAGTACTCGGCGAGCGTCTCGCGGTCCGCCGGGAGCACCAGGCGGTACGGATCGCAGTTCTCCGCGAGCTGCCCGGCGGCCGCCTCCATCAGCGGATCGGCGCCCGGTCTCGGCACGGCGTGCAGCACGACGGTGCCCCGCTTGCCGGGCGAGAGCGTCACCGACGCCAGCGCCTCGTGCGGTACTCGTCGTTCGCGCAGCGCGTTGAACAGCCTTGGCGCACGGTTCCCCCGGTCGAAGCGGATGACGAGGGCGTCACTCTCGAACTCCCAGGTGGCATGAATTCCGGCCAGCACATCACCCATACGCCTCATCGTAAGCGGCGTGTGCCCGCGCGTCGCCCCCGTGATAGGTCCCGAAATTACGTGATCTACGCGCGTCGGCGCCCTTCCGTGCCGGATATTCCGTCGTGGCAAGCGCTGTCGGCACGTGCGCACACCAGGCTCCCGTAGGAGCCGAGGCCTATCGCGGCGAAGTTGCCGAGGCTCTCGGTGCCCGGCTCGAAATAGCCGCTGTGGCCGATTGCCCCCCGAGCCGAGAGCAGCCGGGCGCCGAACTCCGGGGCCACCGGATCGGCGCCGTGCCCGACACCGCCCAGCTCCAGGTGCGGCACGTCCGCGATCCAGTCGTCGGCGTCCCGCATCGCCCACACGCGCGCGCGGGTGTGGAGTTCCGCCGCCCGTTCCACCCGCATCCCGGGGCTTCCGGCCACGGCCAGATCCGTCACCCGGGCGGGCAGCCGGGGCGCCGCGACCCCGCAGAGCACGGAGCCGTAGCTGTGGCAGAACAGCGCCACGCGCGCGTCCCCGGGCAGTGCCTCGGTCAGCCGCACGAGGCGTTCGGCGCCACCCTCGGCGAGGCGGCCGGTCATCGCGTCGACACCGACCCCGACGGGCGTCGTGTAGTCGGCCCAGGCGATCACGGCGACCCGGGCTCCGGGGGAGGCCCGCCGCTCGGCGCCGTAGAGCGCCTCGGCCATGCCCGCGGGAGCCCCGTACCGGCCGTGGGTCTTCTGGAAGGTGAGGAGGTTGGTGTCGACGCCGGGCACGATCACCGAGACGCGCCGGGCCCGCTCCAGGTCCCCGAGGACCTCGGCCGTCCGCCCCGTACCCGTCGGGTCGAAGGCGAGGATCTGCCGGCCGGGCCGCAGCAGCGAGCGGAACCGGTCGAGCCGGCGCTGCGCCTCGTGCCGGCCCTCGGCGGAGAGCCTCGTGTCGTGGACCCTGCCCCGTTCGGCGGAGAGCGCGCGGTCGAGGGTGATCCGGTTGGCGCGGTAGCGCAGGGCGACGGGGGCGCCGTCGAGATTGCCCACGACGAGCGGATGCCGCTCGGCGAGCCCGGCCGCGCGCGCCTGGCCGAGCCCGGCGAAGAACGCGGCGATGCCCCGGGCGGGGGTGTCCGGGCCCGGCAGCGGACGCTGGTCGAGCCGGTCGCGCGCCCAGGCCGCGAGCGCGGCCTCACGGGACGGGCCGGGCACGGGACGGTGCTTGATCGTCGTCCACCCGGTGGTCGCGAGCAGCACGAACACGACGGCGAGCGCGAGCAGGGTGCGCACGACGACCAGCGTGGGGGAGGCGGCTTCGACTGGGGTCACGGGCGGCCACCCTACGGTGCGCGGGTGAATTCTCGCGGATCAGGTTTGGCCGGCCCGGCCCGGTGACCCCCGCGGATCGGCCTTCGCGGGGCGGCCCCGTGACCTCGCGGATCCACGCTCGCGGGCAGCGCCGCGACCTCGCGGATCCGGCTCTACCGGGCCCCGGTTTCCCGCTCGTCCGGGCGGTTGCGCCAGTGCGGGGCGAGGGCCGGGCCGAGGTGGTCGAGGTACTCCTCGGTGAGATCGCGGATGGCCTCCAGGCTCTGATCCGTACCCCGGCCCCACAGCTGGCCGGTGACCCGCATCACACCGCTGAACGCCGCCACCGCGATCCGGGGGCGCGGGTCCCGGTCGACGTCGAGGCCCTCGCGTTCGGCGATGATCCGGGAGATGGTCTCCTCCATCTCGGTGGAGCGGCGCAGATGGACGGCGAGCAGCGCGGGCGTCGACTCGATCATCTGGTAGCTGCGCAGGTACAGCTCGACCGGTACGACCTCGGTGATGGCGTCGCCGATGGTGTCCCAGGCGCAGAGCACGGCGTTGCGCATCGCGTCGAGGGGGCCCTCGCCGGGCGGCCGCTGCCCGAGGGCCTCGACGAAGCGCTCCTCCACCATCTGCTGGACGGCGAAGGCGACCTCCTCCTTGGAGGAGAAGTACCGGAAGAAGGTGCGCTGGGAGACCTCGACCGCGTCGACGATCTCGTCGACGGTCGTCCCCTCGTACCCCTGGGTGGTGAAGAGCTCCAGGGCCACCCGGGTCAGCGCGTCGCGCGTGCGTTGCTTCTTCCGCTCACGCAGGCCGGGCAGGGTCACGTCGGGGTCCTCTTTTCGCGCATTTCGTCCAGCTCAGCGTACCTGTGAGCTACGTGACAGTTACCGACGTGTGAATCGCTTTGTCAATTGTCAGTGACTGTCACTAGCCTCTTTCGCATGACTAGTCAGACCACCGTGGAAAAGGCCCCGCAGGGTCAGGGGGATGCCCGGGAACCCGTACCGGTCCCGGCGAAGGGACTGCGCGGCCACCCCTGGCTGACCCTGTTCGGCGTGGCCGTGGGCGTGATGATGGTCGCGCTCGACGGCACGATCGTCGCCATCGCCAACCCGGCCATCAAGACCGACCTCGGCGCCTCCCTCGCCCAGGTCCAGTGGATCACCAACGGCTATCTGCTCGCGCTGGCCGTCGCCCTGATCACCGCCGGCAAGCTCGGTGACCGCTTCGGCCACCGGCAGACCTTCCTCATCGGCATCGCCGGCTTCGCCCTCGCCTCCGGCGCCATCGGCCTCTCCGACTCCATCGGGGCCGTGATCGTCTTCCGCATCCTGCAGGGCCTCTTCGGCGCCCTGCTCATGCCGGCCGCGCTCGGCCTGCTGCGTGCCACCTTCCCCGCCGAGAAGCTGAACATGGCCATCGGCATCTGGGGCATGGTCATCGGCGCCTCCACCGCGGGCGGCCCGATCGTCGGCGGCCTGCTCGTCGAGCACGTCAGCTGGCAGTCCGTCTTCTTCATCAACGTGCCGGTGGGCGTCGTCGCGCTCGTCCTCGGCCTGGTCATCCTCAAGGACCACCGCGCGGAGAACGCGCCGCGCTCCTTCGACATCCTCGGCATCCTGCTGCTCTCCGGCGCCATGGCCTCCCTCGTCTGGAGCCTCATCAAGGCCGGCGAGTCCTGGGGCTGGTCGAGCGGCAAGACCTGGGGCGGCCTGCTCGGCGCCGTGCTGCTCTTCGCGGTCTTCGCCTTCTGGGAGACCAAGGTCAAGGAGCCGCTGATCCCGCTGGCCATGTTCCGCTCCGTGCCGCTCTCGGCCGGTGTGGTCCTCATGGTCCTTATGGCCTTCGCCTTCATGGGCGGCCTGTTCTTCGTGACCTTCTACCTCCAGGGCGTGAAGGGGCTCAGCCCGGTCGACAGCGGTCTGCACCTGCTGCCGCTGACCGCGATGATGATCGTCTCCTCGCCGCTGGCGGGTGCGCTGATCACCAAGTTCGGCCCGCGGGTGCCGCTGGTCGGCGGCATGGTCTGCACGGCCGTCGCCATGTTCGGCATGATCACGCTCTCCGCCGGCACCGGCACCTTCGTGATGTCGCTCTGGTTCGCGCTGCTCGGCCTCGGGCTCGCCCCGGTCATGGTCGGCGCCACCGAGGTCATCGTCGGCAACGCGCCGCTCGAACTGTCCGGCGTGGCCGGCGGTCTGCAGCAGGCCGCGATGCAGGTCGGCGGCGCGCTCGGTACGGCGGTGCTCGGCGCCGTCATGTCCTCCAAGGTCGCCGGCGCCTTCGAGGGCAACTGGAAGGAGGCCGGGATCCCGGCCCCGGTCAACCCGCAGCTGGAACAGGCCGCCGAGTTCGGCATGGCCCCGCCGGGGCTGGCCCAGGCGCCGGGGATGACCCCCGATCTCCTCCAGCAGATCACCGGCGTCATCCACGACACCTTCCTCGACGGCATGGGCCTGGCCTTCACCGTCGCCGGTGCCGTCGCCGTCGTCGCCGCCCTCGTCGCCACGCTCACCAAGCGGGGCGAGAACGCGGAGGCGGGCGGCATGGGCGGTCACATCTGACGTCCGTCGGGGTTCCCGTAGGGGGCCGTCACCCGTTCGCGTGAACGGGGGCGGCCCCTCTTCCGTCACCGGGTGACCTCCGCCATGCTTTTGATTACAGAGAGTAATCAAACGGGGGGTTGATCAGCATGTACGTCAGCATGTGTACGAAGACCACGCTCGCCGTCGCGGCCGTTCTGACCGCCCTCCTGACCGCGCTCCCGGCGGCCCCGGCGGCGGCCGTGCCGTCCGGGACCGCTCTCGGGGCCTGCGGTCCGGGGCGGCTCTGCCTGTGGTCCAAGCCCGATTTCAAGGGCAGGGCGCAGAGCCACGAGCTGGCCACGACCGACATCGAGAGCTGTGTCGCACTGCCGCCGGGCACCTCGGCCCAGTCCCTCGCCAACCGCACGGGGCGACCGGTCACCACGTACCAGTCCGCCGAGTGCGCGGAGACGGGGGAGTTCGAGACCTACCCGGGGCGCGGGACCTGGGTGCCGCAGACGCCCTACGAGGTCAGAGCGTTCAAGCTGTGGGAGCGGTAGGGGCGGTGGCCGGAGCCGCGGTCGGGGCGCCGACCGGAGGGGCGGCCGGTGGGGCGGTCGGTGCGGCGGCCGGGGCGGCGGTCGGAGCGGGCACGTCCGGCGAAGGGGCTGCCTCCGCCGGGCCCGACAGCCGGGCGACCTCGGCGCGCAGTTCGCGGACCTCGTGGGTCAGCGCCTCCAGAAGCTCGGTCTGCCGGCGCTCCACCGCGTCGTCGCGGTCGAAGCGGGAGATGAACCAGGCCGCGATGTTGGCGGTGACGACGCCGAGCAGGGCGATGCCCGAGAGCATCAGGCCCACCGCGAGGACCCGGCCCAGACCCGTGGTGGGGGCGTGGTCGCCGTAGCCGACCGTGGTCATCGTGGTGAACGACCACCAGACGGCGTCTCCCAGCGTCTTGATGTTGCCGTTCGGGGCGTCCCGCTCGACGTGCAGCACGGCCAGCGAGCCGAACATCATCAGCCCGACGACCGCCCCCGCCACATAGGTGGTGAGCGTTATCTGCGGGGCCATCCGGGCCCGCCGGCCGACGAGGAGGAGCGTGGAGACGACCCGCAGCAGCCGCAGCGGCTGCACCATCGGCAGCAGGACCGCGAGCAGATCGAGGGGGTGGGAGCGGACGAAGGCCCAGCGGGCCGGGGCGATCGCCAGCCGGACCACGTAGTCGAGGGCGAAGGCCGCCCAGACCGCCCACTCGACATGGGTGCACAGCCGGTGCACCCAGGGTGCGGCGCCGGGAGCCACGATCGGCACGGCGTAGGCGACGCCGAACGCCACGGCCAGCACGAGCAGCGGTGCCTGCGTGCGTTCTTCCCAGCGATCCTTCATGCGGGGAATCGTAGAGAACGCCGAAGGGCGGCGAGACCGAGGTCCCACCGCCCCTCACCAGGTGCGCCGTGCTACCGGGCGACCGCCCGAGGGCTAGCGGATCAGGCGTCGCCGCCCGCGGGGCCCGGGTCGGCGGCCGCCACGTCGAGCAGCTGGTAGCGGTCCACCGCCTGCTTCAGTGCCGAGCGCTCGATCTTGCCCTCGCGGGCCAGCTCGGTCAGCACGGCCAGCACGATCGACGGGGCGTCGATGTGGAAGTAGCGACGGGCCGCGCCCCGCGTGTCCGCGAAGCCGAAGCCGTCCGCGCCCAGCGAGCCGTACGGGCCCGGCACCCAGCGGGAGATCTGGTCCGGCACCGCCCGCATCCAGTCCGAGACCGCCACGAACGGGCCCTCGGAGCCCTGGAGCTTGCGCGTCACGTACGGGACGCGCTGCTCCTCGTCCGGGTGGAGCAGATTGTGCTCCTCGACGGCCACGGCCTCGCGGCGCAGCTCGGTCCAGGAGGTCGCGGACCAGACGTCGGCCCGTACGTTCCACTCCTCGGCGAGGATCCGCTGCGCCTCGATCGCCCACGGCACGGCGACACCGGAGGCCATGATCTGCGCCGGGATGGTGCCCGCCTCGGCCGGCTTGAAGCGGTGGATGCCCTGGAGGATGCCCTCCACGTCCACGTCCGCCGGCTCGGCCGGGTGCTGGATCGGCTCGTTGTAGACGGTCAGGTAGTAGAAGACGTCCTCGGCCTCGGAGCCGTACATCCGGCGCAGACCGTCCTTGACGATGTGCGCGATCTCGAAGCCGTACGCCGGGTCGTAGGCGATACAGGCCGGGTTGGTCGAGGCGAGCAGGTGGGAGTGGCCGTCCGCGTGCTGGAGGCCCTCGCCGGTCAGGGTCGTACGGCCGGCGGTGGCGCCGAGCACGAAGCCGCGGGCCAGCTGGTCGGCCATCTGCCAGAACTGGTCGCCGGTCCGCTGGAAACCGAACATCGAGTAGAAGACGTACACCGGGATCAGCGGCTCGCCGTGCGTGGCGTACGCCGAACCGGCGGCGATCAGCGAGGCCGTGCAGCCGGCCTCGGAGATGCCGTCGTGCAGCATCTGGCCGGTCGGCGACTCCTTGTAGGCGAGGAGGAGTTCACGGTCCACCGCCTCGTACTGCTGGCCCAGCGGGTTGTAGATCTTGGCGCTCGGGAAGAACGCGTCCATGCCGAAGGTGCGGTACTCGTCGGGGGCGATCAGCACGAAGCGCTTGCCGATCTCCTTGTCCCGCATGAGGTCCTTCAGGATGCGGACGAAGGCCATGGTGGTGGCGATCGACTGCTGCCCGGAGCCCTTCCTGGCGGCCGCGTAGGTCTTGTCGTCGGGGAGGATCAGCGGCTTCGCCCGCACGACCCGGGTGGGGACGTACCCGCCCAGCGCCTTGCGGCGGTCGTGCATGTACTGGATCTCCTCGGAGTTCCGGCCCGGGTGGTAGTACGGCGGCAGGCCGTCCTCCAACTGCCGGTCGGTCACCGGGATGTGCAGCCGGTCGCGGAAGCGCTTCAGGTCGTCGACCGTCAGCTTCTTCATCTGGTGCGTCGCGTTGCGGCCCTCGAAGTTCGGGCCCAGCGTCCAGCCCTTGACGGTCTGGGCGAGGATCACCGTCGGCTGGCCGGCGTGGGCCTTCGCCGCCGCGTAGGCCGCGTAGATCTTCTTGTGGTCGTGACCGCCGCGGCCCAGGTGCAGGACCTGCTGGTCCGTCATGCCCTCGACCATCGCCCGCAGTCGGTGGTCGTCGCCGAAGAAGTGGTCGCGGATGTAGCCGCCGGTCTCCGTGGCGTACGTCTGGAACTGGCCGTCCGGGGTGGTGTTCAGCTTGTTGACCAGGATGCCGTCGCGGTCCTGCGCCAGCAGCGGGTCCCAGGAGCGGTCCCAGATCAGCTTGATGACGTTCCAGCCGTTGCCCCGGAAGATCGACTCCAGCTCCTGGATGATCTTGCCGTTGCCGCGCACCGGGCCGTCGAGCCGCTGGAGGTTGCAGTTGACGACGAAGGTGAGGTTGTCGAGGCCCTCACGGGCGGCGATGGAGAGCTGGCCGAGCGACTCGACCTCGTCCATCTCGCCGTCGCCGAGGAACGCCCAGACGTGCGACTTGGAGGTGTCGGCGATCCCGCGCGCCTCCATGTACCGGTTCATCCGGGCCTGGTAGATCGCGCCGAGCGGGCCGAGGCCCATCGACACGGTCGGGAACTCCCAGAAGTCCGGCATCAGGCGCGGGTGCGGGTACGACGAGAGCCCGTTCGGGAACTTCGACCTCTCCTGGCGGAAGCCGTCGAGCTGCGTGTCGTTCAGCCGGTCCAGGAGGTACGCGCGGGCGTAGATGCCGGGGGAGGCGTGCCCCTGGAAGAAGATCTGGTCGCCGCCGTCGCCCTCGTCCTTGCCGCGGAAGAAGTGGTTGAAGCCGACGTCGTACAGCGAGGCGGAGGAGGCGAAGGTCGCGATGTGACCGCCGACGCCGATCCCGGGACGCTGGGCGCGCGAGACCATCACGGCCGCGTTCCACCGGGTGGCGTTCAGGACCTTGCGCTCGATCTCCTCGTTGCCGGGGAAGAAGGGCTCGTCCCTGGTCGCGATCGTGTTGACGTAGTCCGAGCTGCGCATCTCGGGCACGGCCACGCGCTTCTCGCGGGCCCGCTCGATCAGCCGGAGCATGAGGTAGCGGGCGCGCTCACGGCCCCGCTCGTCGACGGCGGCGTCGAGGGAGTCGAGCCATTCCTGGGTCTCTTCCGGGTCGAAATCCGGGACCTGGCTGGGAAGGCCGCCAATGATGATCGGGTTGCGATCGGATCCGGGAGCCACGCTCTTCCTTCGCTGTTCGGTGGTGCCCACGGGGCCACACGAAGTGGTCGGGATGTCCATCGTGTACCCCGTCTGCGCCAGACGTCACATTTACCGAGGGGTAACCCCCAGCGGTGTCCTCCACGTGTCCGGGTGGGTCAAATCGCAACCTTACGCTCAACCCGCGCATGCGTTTCGTCCGGGCGTTCGGCAGACTGAAACCTCAGAAGTCCGTAAACCGGGATGAATCATGTGTGCCTGATCACGGAACGGGGTCCTCGCGGTGCCGGAAGTTGCGGCGAGACGGCCCCAAACGTCACCGTTTCGGCGGTCTCCACGGCCGGGTACTTGCGCGATCCACCCCGGCACGTGTGGACTACGGCCAGCGCCGCGCGCCCACGTGCGGCCCAAGCATTTACCGAATGAGCAGGAGGCAAGCCGTGAGCGCGACCGCGGACCACGCGGAGGAGCGGACCAACCCGGCCGTCAGGCTGGGGTTCGAGCCCGGACAGGTGGTCCAGGAGATCGGCTACGACGACGACGTCGACCACGATCTCCGTGAAGGCATCGAGTCCATCATCGGGGCCGAGCTCGTGGACGAGGAGTACGACGACGTCGCAGACGCCGTGGTGCTGTGGTTCCGCGACGAGGACGGCGATCTCACCGACGCCCTGGTGGACGCCATCGGTCTTCTGGAAGACGGCGGCACCATCTGGCTGCTGACGCCGAAGACCGGCCGCGACGGCTACATCGAGCCGAGCGACATCAACGATGCCGCGCAGACAGCTGGTCTCTCCCAGACCAAGAGCATCAGCGTCGCCAAGGACTGGACGGGCACCCGCCTGACCGCCCCCAAGCGCTGATCACCACGCTGCGAGTAGCCCCCGCCGGTCCGCCGGCGGGGGCTTTCGTGCGCGTCGGCCCGCCGGGCCTCGCGGGGGCCTGTGCGCACAGGCCGTAGGGTGGGGTTCACCGATTCGGCCCAAGGTCAGGGCCCCGCCGAAGGGATGCGTACGCGATGGCGATCGAGGTCGGCGCCGAGGCCCCGGAATTCGAGCTCAAGGACAACCACGGGCGCACCGTGCGGCTCTCCGACTTCCGCGGCGAGAAGAACGTGGTGCTGCTCTTCTACCCCTTCGCCTTCACCGGCGTCTGCACGGGTGAGCTCCGCGAGCTGCGCGACAACCTTCCGGAATTCGTCGACGAAGACACCCAGCTCCTCGCCGTCTCCAACGACTCCATCCACACCCTGCGCGTCTTCGCCGAGCAGGAGTCCCTGGAATTCCCGCTGCTCTCCGACTTCTGGAAGCACGGCGAGGCCTCCCGTGCCTACGGTGTCTTCGACGAGGAGAAGGGCTGCGCGGTGCGCGGCACCTTCATCATCGACAAGGAGGGTGTCGTCCGCTGGACCGTCGTCAACGCCCTGCCGGACGCCCGTGACCTCGGCGAGTACCTCAAGGCCCTCGACGCGATCCGATCCCCGGTCCGACCCGCGGTCCAGGCCTCGATCTGACCCGACACCCGGATTCACCGGGCGAATCGACTGTTTCGAGCGGGAACCCGTCACTAGGATCCACTCGTTGATCCGATGCCAACGCACGACTGGGGGCGCTGCCCCTGGAAACCACATGGAGGGACTCGTGGGAGTCAGCCTCAGCAAGGGCGGCAACGTCTCGCTGACCAAGGAGGCCCCTGGCCTCACCGCCGTGACCGTCGGTCTGGGCTGGGACGTCCGCACCACCACCGGTACGGACTTCGACCTCGACGCCAGCGCCATCCTGGTGAGCGCGGAGGGCAAGGTCCGCAACGACCAGGACTTCGTCTTCTTCAACAACCTGAAGAGCGCCGACGGCTCCGTCGAGCACACCGGTGACAACCTCACCGGCGAGGGCGAGGGCGACGACGAGCAGGTCAAGGTCAGCCTGGCCACCGTGCCGGCCGACGTGGCCAAGATCGTCTTCCCGGTCTCGATCTACGACGCCGAGAACCGCCAGCAGTCCTTCGGCCAGGTGCGCAACGCGTTCATCCGCGTGGTGAACCAGGCCGGCGGCGCCGAGATCGCGCGGTACGACCTCTCGGAGGACGCCTCGACCGAGACCGCCATGGTCTTCGGCGAGCTCTACCGCAACGGCGACGAGTGGAAGTTCCGTGCCGTCGGCCAGGGCTACGCCTCGGGCCTGCGCGGCATCGCGCAGGACTTCGGCGTCAACGTCTGAGCCGAACCGTTCCAACCGTCCGGCGCCGCACACATCCCGTGCGGCGCCGGACGTGCCTCATCACCACCGGGGAGGAAACGAATCATGGGCGTCACGCTCGCCAAGGGAGGCAATGTCTCCCTCTCCAAGGCCGCACCCAACCTCACCCAGGTCCTCGTCGGGCTCGGCTGGGACGCGCGCTCCACCACCGGAGCCCCCTTCGACCTCGACGCAAGCGCGCTGCTGTGCCAGGCCGGACGGGTCCTCGGGGACGAGTACTTCGTCTTCTACAACCAGCTGCGCAGCCCCGAGGGCTCCGTCGAGCACACCGGCGACAACCTCACCGGCGAGGGTGACGGGGACGACGAGTCCCTGATCGTGGACCTCTCCAAGGTGCCCGCCCACTGCGACAAGATCGTCTTCCCGGTATCGATCCATGACGCCGACAACCGGGGTCAGAGCTTCGGCCAGGTCAGCAATGCGTTCATCCGCGTGGTGAACCAGATGGACGGCCAGGAACTCGCGCGCTACGACCTCTCCGAGGACGCCTCCACAGAGACGGCGATGATCTTCGGCGAGCTCTACCGATACAACGGCGAATGGAAGTTCCGCGCCGTCGGTCAGGGGTACGCGTCGGGGCTGCGGGGCATCGCTCTAGACTTCGGGGTCAACGTTTCGTAAAGCCATGTAATTTCACGATGGGGTAGACAGTGGTTCTGAAAACCTTCGGCTGGTCGTTCGCCATCACGGCGCTCGGTCTGGTCGCAGCGGTGCTCTACGGGGGGTGGGAAGCGTTCGGGATCGTCGCGATCCTGTGCATCCTCGAGATCTCGCTGTCCTTCGACAACGCAGTGGTCAACGCCGGAATCCTGAAGAAGATGAATGCCTTCTGGCAGAAGATCTTCCTCACCGTCGGTGTGCTCATCGCCGTCTTCGGCATGCGTCTGGTCTTCCCCGTCGTGATCGTGGCGATCAGTGCCAAGATCGGCCCGATCGAGGCCGTCGATCTCGCCCTCAACGACGCCGAGCGCTACGAGCAGCTCGTGACCGACGCCCACCCGTCGATCGCGGCCTTCGGCGGCATGTTCCTCCTGATGATCTTCCTCGACTTCATCTTCGAGGACCGTGACATCAAGTGGCTCGGCTGGCTGGAGCGCCCGCTGGCCAAGCTCGGCAAGGTCGACATGCTGTCGGTCTGCATCGCCCTGATCGTCCTGGCGGTCAGCGCCATGACCTTCGCGACCCAGGCCCACCAGCACGGCGGCCTGCACGTCGACAAGTCGGCGACCGTCCTCCTCTCGGGCGTCTTCGGTCTCATCACGTACCTCATCGTCGGCGGTCTCTCGGGTTACTTCGAGAACAAGCTGGAGGAGGAAGAGGAGCGCGAGCAGGAGGCCGAGGAAGAGGCCAAGCGCAGCGGCAAGAAGGTCGGCGTCGTGCAGCTGGCCGGCAAGGCCGCCTTCTTCATGTTCCTCTACCTGGAGGTCCTCGACGCCTCCTTCTCCTTCGACGGTGTCATCGGCGCCTTCGCCATCACCAACGACATCGTCCTGATGGCGCTCGGCCTCGGCGTCGGTGCCATGTACGTCCGTTCGCTCACGGTCTACCTGGTCCGCCAGGGCACCCTCGACGACTACGTCTACCTGGAGCACGGCGCGCACTACGCGATCGGCGCGCTGGCCGTGCTCCTCATGGTCACCATCCGGTACGAGATCCCCGAGGTGGTCACCGGTCTCATCGGTGTCACCCTCATCGCCTGGTCCTTCTGGTCCTCCGTCCGCCGGAACAAGGCGATCGCGGAGGCCGAGGGCGGGTCCGGTTCCTCGGGAGACAAGACCGAGGTGACGTCCGGGGTGTGACACCCCCGGCAATGAGGAACGCTTCACTGCGGGGCGGCCGGTGCACCCGGCCGCCCCGCAGGCATGTGCGCGGGGCCGGCTACCAGGCGCCGGCGATCAGTGGGGTTGCGATCAGTGGGGGGTGAAGGCGGCATGGCCTTCTGGGACAACCTGTTTCCGGGGAGGGCGGCGACGCAGTTCGACTCGGGCAGCGCCGCGTCGAACACGATCGACCTGACGAAACGGCGTCCGTCCGTCTCGCTCACCAAGCAGGGCGCCGCCACCGGCAACCTCCGGGTGAACCTCTCCTGGCGGATGCGGACCTCCGACCTCGAAGGACGCTCCCGCCAGAGCGGCCGACTGCTCCGCAACCCCTCCCAGCTCTTCAAGCCCGAGGTCGTGCAGGCGCACACCCAGGGCATGGTCAACGTCGACCTGGACCTGGGCTGCCTCTACGAGCTCACCGACGGCAGCAAGGGCGTCGTGCAGCCGCTAGGCGGCTTCTTCGGGGACCTGAACGGCGCCCCGTACGTGAAACTCAGCGGCGACGACCGCTTCGGCGGCTCGTCCGGGGAGACGATCTTCGTCAACCTGGACCACAAGGACGAGATCAAGCGCCTGCTGTTCTTCGTGTACATCTACGACCAGACGCCGGCCTTCGACCGTACGCACGCCAAGATCACGCTCTACCCGAGCAACGGCCCCCGGATCGAGATCGAGCTGGACGAGCGCGCCCCGCAGGCCCGCTCCTGCGCGGTCTTCTCCGTGGAGAACGCCAAGGGCGAGCTGACGGTCCGCCGCGAGGTGCGCTTCGTCTACGGCTTCCAGGCCGAACTGGACCGGCTGTACGGCTGGGGCCTCCAGTGGGGACGCGGCTACAAGACCAAGGCGTAGCCGTTGCCCGCGTCCTCAGGACACTCGGGACACTCAGGACCCTGCGGACCCTCAGGACCGGACGAACTGGGGGCCCATGGGCGGCATCCGGAACTCCGGTGCCGGGTTCTGCTCGGGGGCGGTCACCGGCTGCGGATAGCCGTACGCGGGCGCCCGCTCGGGCATGGGCGGGGGCATGGTCGGCTGCGGCGGTACGGGGCTGTGGGCGACGGTCAGGTCGAGGTCGGGGCCGGGGGCGCGTACGACGGCCGCCGTGGCCTCCTGGGCCGCTCCTCCGGCGCCCGGGCCGCCCGGGGCCTCGCGGAAGCCGCCCTGCGCCTCCTGGAGGCCGTCCTGGGCCTCCTGTGCGCCGTGGGCCTCACCCGCCGGCGTGTCCTGTCCCGCAGCGTCCCGCCCCGCGTCCTGCGCGTCCTCGTCGACGGAGATGCCGAAGTCGGTGGCGAGGCCGATCAGGCCGGTCGGATAGCCCTGGCCCACCGCGCGGAACTTCCAGCCGTCCCCGCGGCGGTACAGCTCGCCGCAGATGACCGCCGTCTCCTCGCCCGTCTCCGCCGTCACGGAGAACAGGGCCAGCGCCTCGGCCTCGGGCCCGGCCGTCGCGTCGTACAGCAGGATCCGCAGGTCGGACACGGAGCGGAAGGTGCCGCCGTCGGAGGAGGCCGCGATCACCACCCGGTCGACGGAGGGGTCGAGGCTGCCGAGGTCGGCTTCCACGGTGTCCGTGAGACCCTTGGAGTCACGCTTCTTCGGCAGCCGTCGCACCAGGCCCGAAGGGTGGCGCGGCTGGTTGTAGAAGACGAAGTCCTCGTCGGACCGCACCCGGCCGGAGGGCCCGAGCAACAGGGCCGAGGCATCCACGTCAGGGACCCCGGAGCCCGGGGTCCAGCGGAGCACGGCCCGTACGGCCGCGGTGTCGAGAGGGACGTTGGAGCCCTTCAGCATCGCGTGCGTCATGACCGCAATCCTGCCCTCCCGGTCGACCCGCGGACAACGCGGGGGCGTCACCGATACCGGGCCGAGACGACAGATGCTGACGAGTTACCTGGATTTCATACGCGAAGGGAACTGCGGACACCCGCACCTACGTACTATTACCGGCCACATGTCGACAGGGTCCAGAGAGGTAGACGGGGGACTTATATGCGTCATTTCGGGCACATCCCGTCCGCGACACGAGCCGGTCTCTTCCACCGGGAACCGGCCACGTTCACGGCAGATTCGCCCGCGCGCACGCTCGCGGTGGCCCTGGGTGCCACGCTCTACAGCCCGGCCACCCGGCCGCGGCTCGCCGACGACGTGCGCAAGCAGGCGGCCCGTGGAGTGGTCTCCATGGTGCTCTGCCTGGAGGACTCCATCAGCGACGCCGACGTCGAGGAGGGCGAGGACAACCTCGTCCGCCAGTTCGCCGACCTCGCCGCCGGGACCGTGACGGACGCCGACACCGCCACGGACACCGCCACCGACGTACCCCTGCTCTTCATCCGGGTCCGCGATCCGCGCCAGATCACCGACCTCGTCGACCGGCTCGGAGAAACGGTCCGCCTGCTGTCCGGATTCGTACTCCCCAAGTTCACCGAGACGCGTGGCCACGCCTTCCTCGAAGCGCTCACCCACGCCGAGCGGACGAGCGGCCGGCGCCTCTTCGCCATGCCCGTCCTGGAGTCCCCCGAGCTCCTCCACCTGGAGACCCGGGCCGAGACCCTCGCCGGCATCGCCTCGATCACCGACAAGTACCGCGACCGCGTCCTCGCCCTGCGCCTCGGCGTCACCGACTTCTGCTCCGCGTACGGGCTCCGCCGCTCGCCCGACATGACCGCCTACGACGTCAAGATCGTCGCCAACGTCATCGCCGACGTCGTCAACGTCCTCGGCCGCTCCGACGGCACCGGCTTCACCGTCACCGGCCCCGTCTGGGAGTACTTCCGGCTCGGCGAGCGCATGTTCAAGCCCCAGCTGCGCCGCAGCCCCTTCCTGGAGGGCCGCGCCGAGGACCTGCGCACCGCCCTCATCGAGCACGACCTCGACGGCCTGCTGCGCGAGATCGAACTCGACCGCGCCAACGGACTGCTCGGCAAGACCTGCATCCACCCCACCCATGTGGTGCCGGTGCACGCCCTCTCCGTGGTCAGCCACGAGGAGTGGAGCGACGCCCAGGACATCCTGCGGCCCGAACAGGGCGGCGGCGGAGTCCTCCGCTCCGCCTACACGAACAAGATGAACGAAGTGAAGCCGCATCGCGCGTGGGCCGAGCGCACCCTCCTGCGCGCCGAGGTCTTCGGCGTCGCCAACGAGGACGTCGGCTTCGTGGATCTGCTCACCGCCGGACTTGCCGGCTGACGAAGGGACGTCGACGACGTGGTGTGGACCGGAACGTGGGTCGCGGAGCGACTGGGCGTCGAACTGATCGGCGACGAGGCGCTACCGGCCCTGTTGGGCCTCGCACTGCGTCGCAACCCCAAGCGCGCGCATCTGCTGGTCTCCAGTGTGCTGGGCAAGCACGTGCCCCAGCGCCCCTCCGTGGTGTACGGCTCCGGCCTCGACCTCGGCCGGCGCGTCCGCGCGCTCCTCGGTGACGAGGAGGCCGCGCGCTCCGTCGTCCTCGGGTACGCCGAGACCGCCACGGCCCTGGGTCACGCCGTCGCCGACGGCCTCGGCCTCGCCCCGTACCTCCACTCCACCCGACGGCCGGTGGACGGGGTCGCCCGCGCGGGCGGCTTCGAGGAGTCCCACTCGCACGCCACCTCGCACCTGCTGCTGCCCGAGGACCCCAAGCTCCTCGCGGGCGACGGGCCGCTGGTTCTCGTCGACGACGAGTTCTCCACCGGCAACACCGTCCTCAACACCGTGCGTGCCCTGCACGAGCGCTACCCCCGCGACCGGTACGTCGTCGTCGCCCTGGTCGACATGCGCTCGGCCGCCGACCTCGGCCGCCTGGACGCCTTCGCCACGGAGATAGGCGCCCGGGTCGACCTGATATCCGGCGCCGCCGGGACCGTACGCCTCCCGGAAGGGGTCCTGGAGAAGGGCCAGGCACTGGTGGCGGAACACGAGCGGGCGTACGAGCCGCCGAGCACGGGAGGTTCGTCCGCCGCCGGCCCCGCATCCGGCTCCGGGCCCGCCCATGGATCGGCGTCCGCATCCGGCTCCGGGCCCGCCCACGGAGCGGCGTCCGCTTCAGGCTCCGAGTCCGGGCTCGCTGCCGAATCCGCCACGGCCCCGCATCGGCACGAGCCCGTGCGCGTGGCGCTGGACTGGCCGGAGGACGTACCCGACGGCGGACGGCACGGCTTCACGCCCGACCAGCGCGATCGCCTGGAGACGGCACTGCCCGCCATGGCGCGCAGGATCGCCGAGGCGCTGGGCGGTCCGGCCGCGGAGGACCGGACCGGTCCCGTGGCCACGCCGTCCGCAGGACCCCGCACCGCAGGACCCCGCGTCCTCGTCCTCGGCTTCGAGGAGCTGATGTACGCGCCGCTGCGCCTCGGTACCGCCCTGGAGGACGCCGGACTCGACGTCCGCTACTCCACCACCACCCGCTCGCCCGTCCTCGCCGTGGACGACCCCGGCTACGCGATACGCACCCGGCTCGTCTTCCCCGCCCACGACGACCCCGCCGACGGCCCCGGCGAGCGCTACGCCTACAACGTGGCCGGCGCGGGCTTCGACGCCGTCGTCCTCGTCGTCGACTCCACCGCCGACACCCCGGCCCTGCACGCCCCGGACGGCTTGCTCGCCCAGCTCGCCGCGCACATCCCGCGCGTCGTGCTCGCCGTCGTTCCTTCGTACACCCCGGCGCCCGCGCCGCACCCCCCGTACGAGGCACACGAAGCACACGAAGTACACGAGGCACACGAAGCGCACGCGACCACGCCGAACGCCTCTCCGTACCCGCCCCAGGTCACCGAAGCTCCCGAAAGGAGCTCCATGCTGCCCGAGCCCCTCCGCGGCCCCGCCTTCTCGTCGTACGCACCCGAGGAGGTCGGCTGGCTGCTCCAGGACCTCTCGGACGTCGAGTTGGAGGCGCCCACCGAGGAACGCGAGGAAGCCATCCAGAGCGGCGGCGCGCACTACGCCGAGTCGCTCCCCGTCGAGTACCAGCCCAGCGACCGCTACCAGGAGCTGTTCCACACGGCCCTGGAGACGTCCGCCGCCCGGATCGCCCGCGCCGTCGGCACCGTCACCGAGACCGTCCTCGCCGAACGGCCGGGCCGCCGACCCGTGCTCGTCTCGCTCGCGCGGGCCGGTACCCCCGTCGGCGTCCTCATGCGCCGCTGGGCGCAGGCCCGCCACGGCCTCGAACTCCCGCACTACGCCGTCTCCATCGTGCGCGGCCGCGGCATCGACGCCAACGCCCTGCGCTGGCTGGCCGCCCACCACGACCCGGCGGACGTCGTGTTCGTCGACGGCTGGACCGGCAAGGGCGCCATCACCCGCGAACTCGCCGACGCCATCAAGGAGTTCGAGGCGGCCGAGGGCGTCACGGGCTTCGACCCGGAGATCGCGGTCCTCGCCGACCCCGGTTCCTGTGT
Organism: Streptomyces sp. NBC_00250; assembly: GCF_036192275.1. Classification (NCBI taxonomy): domain Bacteria; kingdom Bacillati; phylum Actinomycetota; class Actinomycetes; order Kitasatosporales; family Streptomycetaceae; genus Streptomyces; species Streptomyces sp. NBC_00250. The sequence continues at coordinate 6,323,153 of NZ_CP108088.1, forward strand.
CCGTACGTACGGCACGCGCGAGGACTTCCTCATCCCCTCCGCCTGCCTCAACTCCACGGTCTCCGGCCTGATATCCCGTACGGTCCTCCGTGCCGACCTCGTCGGACCGGACGACTTCCACGGCGGGAAGTTCTACCGCGAACTGGCCGGCGCCGATGTCTCCAACGACTTCCTCGACGCCGTCGCCGCCCGCTTCGACGAGGTCGGCGGAGCCGTCGACACCGACACCAAGGAACTCCTGGCCGCCGACCGCACTCCCACCTGGGAGGGCTGGGCCGCCGTGGAGCGGATCAGCGAGGAGTACGGCATCCACGACGTCAACCTGGTCAAGCCGGGCGTCGGCGAGACCACCCGCGTCCTGCTCCGCCGCGTCCCCTGGAAGATCCTCGCCAAGCGGGGCGCCGACGCCGACCTCGCGCACGTCCGGCTGCTCGCCGAGCAGCGCGGCGTACCGGTCGAGATCGTCGACGAACTCCCGTACAGCTGCGTCGGTCTGATACACCCTCAGTACACCAGGGGTGCGACAGGCGCCGACGGCAGGGCGGTGGTGTCCCAGTGAGTACGACTCCAGTGAGCACGGACTCGGTGAGTGCGACGACGGCTCAGGTCCCCGTACTGGTCGCGAGCGACCTCGACCGCACCCTCATCTACTCGTCCGCGGCCCTCGCCCTCGGCATGCCCGACGCCCAGGCGCCCCGGCTGCTCTGCGTCGAGGTCCACGAGTCCAAGCCGCTCTCCTACATGACCGAGGACGCGGCCGACCTGCTCGCGCGGCTGACCGCCGAAACCGTCTTCGTCCCCACCACCACCCGGACGCGCAAGCAGTACCAGCGCATCCAACTCCCCGGCACCGCACCGAAGTACGCGATCTGCGCCAACGGCGGCCACATCCTCGTCGACGGCGTCACCGACGCCGACTGGCACGCCTCCGTACTGCGCAGGCTCGCCGAGGAATGCGCGCCGCTCTCCGAGATCCGCGCCTACCTCACCGCCACCACGGACCTGTCCTGGGTACGCAAGCACCGCGTCGCCGAGGACCTGTTCGCCTACCTCGTCGTCGAGCGGGAACGGCTCCCCGAGGACTGGCTGGGACGCTTCGGCGACTGGGCGGGGGAGCGCGGCTGGACGGTCTCGCTCCAGGGCCGCAAGGTGTACGCCGTACCGAAGCCGCTCACCAAGAGCGCGGCCGTCCGCGAGGTCGCCCGCCGCATCGGCGCCACGCTCACCCTGGCCGCGGGCGACTCCCTCCTCGACGCCGACCTGCTGCTCGCCGCGGACCGGGCCTGGCGCCCGGGCCACGGCGAACTGGCCGACAGCGACTGGACCGCCCCCCACCTCGACGTCCTCGCGGAACGCGGGGTCGCGGCGGGGGAGGAGATCCTGCGCCGCTTCAGGGCGGCGGCCGCCGTCTGAGGCGTCTCAGCCGCAGCAACCCCCACCGCAGCAGCCACCCCCGCCTCCGCCCCCGCCGCCGCTCGGCGCGGGGGCGGAGGACGAGCCGCCGACGGCCACGGCCGAGAGCAGCTTCACGGTGTCGTCGTGCCCGGCGGGGCAGGAGGCCGGATCGGAGGACTCGGCCATGGGACGGCTGAGCTCGAAGGTGTCGCCGCAGGTACGGCAGCGGAATTCGTAACGAGGCATGGGAACAGGCTAGAGCCTGCGCCCGGCCAGGGGCAGGTGCCCCGGCCTCGCACCGGGGCGCGCGCTCCGGGAGCGCCGGGCAGGTGCCTCGGTCCTCCGGTCCCGGCTCCGCGCCCGGGGGTCACGGGCAGGTACCCCGGGGTACCCCGGTCCTCCGGTCCCGGCCCCGCGCTCGGGTCGGCGGCCGCGGCTCAATGCCCGGAGCCCCGGTCCTCCCGGATCTGCCCGACGACGTGCGCGGCCGTGGCCCGTACGCCCTCCAGCTCGGTCAGGAAGTGCCAGTAGTCCGGGTGGCGGCCCTCCAGGCCGTCGACCGCGCGGTCCAGCCGGGCGACGGCCTCGTCGAGGGGCCGGGCGTGGCGCGGGTCGGGGGTGTTCCGCCCGGCCATCGCGAGGCGCTGGGCGTCCCGTACCGCGAACCGGGCGCGGTCGATCTCCGCCTTGGGGTCCTTGGCGACGGCGTCGAGGCGACGCAACCGGTCGCCGGCGGCGGAGACCGCCTCGTCGGTGGAGTCGAGCAGCGCGCGGACGGTGGAGAGCAGCGAGGTCGCGTCGGGCCAGCGCTGCTCGGCGCGTGCCCTTCCGGCCTCGGCGAGCCGCTCCTCGGCCTGCCGGAGGGTGGCGGCGGCCTGCTCGGGCACGTGCTGGAGGTCCTGCCAGCAGGGCGCGGTGAAACGCCGCCGCAGCTCGGAGAGGACCGGCTCGACCTTCTCGGCGCGGGTGGTGAGCGCTTCGGTGCGGGTACGGAGGGAGACGAGGCGCCGGTCGATCTCGGCGGCCCGCGCGGGCAGTCGCTCGGCCTCGGCCCGTACGGCCTCGGCGTCGCGCAGCA